>JAYSGD010000009.1:0-198781 GCA_041913065.1 Microvirga sp.
TCCGGAGATAACAAGAAGGCTCAGGTATCCATTGCCGCATAAAGCCGGAGGTAGATATGAGAAGATGTGCCTGCGTCGGCCGTTGCTGCCTTCACCGGAAATGTATGAAACCTTGGAGATCCTGCGCCGACTTTGCACATCGGTTCATGAATCGGCTTGAGAATAAAGCCATGGATATCGTCGAAGGCTCCTCCTAAGATAGCGAAGGCTCGAAAAGCGAGGCGAGGAGAAAGCATGATGACAGCAGCCCATACATCCGCCCTGCGGGATTATGTGAGCCGCTCGCCAGTCGTCCCCGTCGTCACCATCAACGATGCGCGCATGAGCATCGATCTCGCGCAGGCTCTCGTCGAATCCGAATTGTTCGTCATCGAGGTTACCTTGCGGACGCCCGCCGCGCTCGATGCGATCAACGCCATCGCCAAGGCAGTTCCCGATGCTATCGTGGCTGCAGGCACTGTCCTTCATGCCAGCCAGATCGGTGAGGTTGCCGATGCCGGCGCCAAGTTCATCGTGACCCCGGGAACTCCCCCAAAGCTTGCCGAGGCGTTGAGCGCATCACCGATACCGGTGATGCCGGGCTGCGCGACGGTGTCGGAAGCAATGGCGCTTTCAGGTTTGGGTTTTCAGATCCTGAAGTTCTTCCCAGCTGCGGCTTCCGGTGGAACCGCTTGGCTGAAGGGTGTTCAAGGACCTCTGCCGCAGCTCTCCTTTTGCCCAACCGGCGGCATCGACGCCACCAATGCCGGATCCTACTTGGCGCTCCCGAATGTCCTCTGCGTCGGCGGCACCTGGGTCACTCCGGCCGATGCGCTCAAGTCCGGTGATATGGCCGCCGTGAAGCGTCTTGCTTCTCAAGCCGCGGGCCTGCGCGATCAAACCTGAACTATTCCCGGGCCCCTCCGTTGTGTACTTGCCAGCCCGCAGGTCACAGGAGGAATTTATGGTCGATTACCGAAAGTTGTTGGATGCATTCGTTGGCGCTGTCTCTCGCCCCGATCATCCTCAGGAGCGACCGGAGACTGCGGACACTAGGACGGGAGGCAGCCAGCCGGGCATGCGTGAGCAGCTCGAGCAGAATGTTCGCCAACTGAGCGGCCAGTCGCCTGAGCAGTTGCTGCAGAAGGCCAAGGACCTTGCGGCCCAACACCCCGGCCTGACTCAGGCTGCGCTTGTCGGGCTGGCAGGGCTTTTGTTCAGGGGGCGCAAGAAGGGCAAGATGACGGGCAACCTCGTGAAGCTGGGTGGCCTCGCGGTGATCGGTGGACTTGCCTACAGGGCTTACCAGAGTCGGCAGGGTGGCAAGGAAGTCAGCGGGCCGCACGGAGCCGTGGCAGCCATGACTGGCGAAGCGGCGGGCGAAGCCTTGAGCCCACCCGAGCAGTCGCGTTTCCATCCCATTTCGCAGACTGAGGATGATGCGCTCCTATTCCTTAAAACCATGGTCGCGGCAGCCTCCGCCGATGGCCGTATCGACGAGACCGAGCGAGCCCGAATCGTAAAGGGGTTGAATGAAGCCGGCATCGATCCGGATTCGAGTCGCTGGCTCGATACCGAAATGGCTTCTCCCGCAGACGTCGAAGAGCTCGCGGGCATCGTCAACGATCCGGAAAAGGCGGCTCAAGTCTATGCCGCCGCTCGCATCGCCATCGATCCTGATACGATTCAGGAGCGCGAATTCCTCAATCAGCTGGCGGGAGCGCTCGATCTTGATCCCGACACCCGCCGCCAGATCGACGATACGGCGGATTCCTTGAGTTGAGCGCTTAGAAGGGTGTGCGCCCGAGCGGCTTGATGCTCTGATACTTCACGAGCGTGTGCGCGCCGTTTTTCTCATGGTAGCGCTTGCCGATGAGAAAGCCGAGATCGGGCGAATAGAGATCCGTATGCTCCGAAGTCGTCTTGCCATCTGCGTTCAGATAACGGTTGTGGACGACATAGACCTCGTAGGTGCACGACCCAAGCTCGATCTCTTCCAAACCGGTGACTGTCAGTTCCAGAGAGACCAGGGCGCCTACCTTGTATGGCGTGGCGGGGGCGTAGGTCACGGCCTTGCGAGCCTTGAGAGCGAGCGGAAAAATGGTTCTCAGCTCTGAGACCGGAATCGAGATGCTCTGCGTTGTCTCGTCGAAGCGACTGACAGGGAGCAGACCCTTGTAGTAGACGACATCCTGCTTCTTCCCGCCCGGATACAGGTTCGTGACGTGGACGAAATGGTCGGAAGCATGCCGGACTTCGGCCCGGGTGCCCTGCCGCTCCAGAACGAAGCCGTGTTTGGCAGTCTTGGCATCCGGGCATGTATTGGCCAGGGCTGGGGCGGCAATGAGCGACGCAAGAGCGAAGAAAAATGTCTGTTTGAGCATTCCGGACAAAACTGCTTTCAAGTTCATGCGAACATAGCCGGAAGCTCATTTCGAAACAAAATTACAGATGTATTTGTATGATTTATTCGAAAGTCGGCTTGCGCGAGACCGCGTTTCGCTTTCGAGTGCTGCAGAAGGATGGTCGATACAGGAACGGTCTCTGCCCGTACCGGTTTGCAGGCCCTGTCCCGACCCGGATAAAGGCCGGTAGGCCTTGAGGATTCAAGAGGAGCACAGAATGGCTGGAAAGCCTCACCGCCTCACCCCCGATCAGCTCCGCTCGCGGCTCTGGTTCGACAACCCGGATAACCCGGGCATGACGGCGCTCTACCTGGAGCGCTACCTGAACTTCGGCCTGACGAGCAAGGAACTGCAAGGCAAGAAGCCGATCATCGGCATCGCCCAGACCGGCTCGGATCTCTCCCCTTGCAACCGGCATCATCTCGAGCTCGCCAAGCGCGTGCGCGACGGCATCACGGCGGCGGGTGGCATCGCTTTCGAGTTTCCGTGCCATCCCATCCAGGAGACCGGCAAGCGGCCCACCGCCTGCCTTGATCGCAACCTCGCGTATCTCTCCCTGGTGGAAGTGCTTTACGGCTATCCGCTCGACGGCGTCGTGCTGCTGACGGGCTGCGACAAGACGATGCCTGCCTGCCTCATGGCGGCGGCAACCGTGAATATCCCCGCGATCTCGCTCAATGTCGGCCCCATGCTCAACGGCTGGCACCATGGCGAGCGCACGGGCTCCGGCACCATCGTGTGGAAGGCGCGTGAGCGCCATGCCGCGGGCGATATCGATTATCAGCAGTTCATGGATATCGTGGGATCGAGCGCACCGTCGGTCGGCCATTGCAACACCATGGGCACGGCCTCGACCATGAACGCGCTCGCCGAAGCGCTCGGCATGTCGCTGCCGGGTTCAGCCGCCGTTCCGGCACCCTACCGCGAGCGTGGCCAGATGGCTTATGAGACGGGCCTGCGCATCGTGGACATGGTGTGGGAGGATCTGAAGCCTTCCGACATCATGACCCGCGAGGCGTTCGAGAACGTGATCGTCGCCAACGCGGCCATCGGCGGCTCCACGAATGCGCCGATCCACATCAACGCCATCGCCAAGCATATCGGTGTTCCGCTCGATTGCGACGATTGGGAGCGCATCGGCTTCGAGATCCCGCTGTTGGTCAATGTGCAGCCGGCGGGCGAATATCTCGGAGAGGAATATTTCCGCGCGGGCGGCCTGCCTGCCGTGATGGCCGAGCTGATCGGAGCGGGCAAGATTCACGAGGACGCCATCACTTGCACCGGCACCACCATCGGCGAGAACTGCAAGGGCAAGTTCACCTGGGATCACGACGTGATCCGCTCCTACGACAATCCGTTGAAGGAGAAGGCGGGCTTCCTGAACCTGAAGGGCACGCTGTTCGATTCCGCGATCATGAAGACGAGCGTGATCAGCCAGGAATTCCAGGAGCGCTATCTCAACAATCCCAACGATCCGAATGCGTTCGAGGGCCGCGTCGTCGTGTTCGACGGGCCGGAGGATTACCATCACCGCATCGACGATCCGTCACTCGACATCGACGAGCACACGATCCTCATCATGCGCGGTGCTGGCCCCATCGGTTATCCGGGTGCGGCTGAGGTTGTGAACATGCAGCCGCCAGGCGCTCTCATCCGCCGCGGCGTACTATCTTTGCCGTGCATCGGTGACGGACGTCAGTCTGGCACGTCGGGCACGCCGTCGATCCTCAACGCATCGCCTGAAGCTGCGGTGGGCGGCGGACTTGCGCTGCTGCAGTCAGGTGACCGCATCCGCATCGATCTCAACAAGCGCAGTGCCGATATCCTGCTTTCCGCGGAAGAGTTGCAGAAGCGGCGCGCTGATCTCGAAGCGCGCGGCGGTTATGCCTATCCGGCAAGCCAGACTCCGTGGCAGGAGATCCAGCGCTCGATGGTCGATCAGCTCTCGGAGGGCATGACGCTCAAGCCTGCCGTGAAATACCAGAAGGTCGCGCAGGCTTTCGGCGTGCCGCGCGACAATCACTAGCACGGAACAGCCATGGTGGATCGGCTCAAAGGCAAGACGGCGCTCGTGACGGCTGCGGGGCAGGGCATTGGCCGTGCCATCGCAGAGGCCTTCCTGCGTGAGGGCGCAACGGTCTGGGCGACGGATCTCGATGAAGCGAAGCTGCAAGGGCTTGAGGGATCGGAGTGTCGTAGGCTCGATGTTCTCTCAAGCGAGGATGTCGCATCGCTCGTCGCGGAGGCCGGACCACTCGACGTGCTCGTCAACGCGGCGGGCTATGTTCATCATGGCAGCATTCTCGACTGCTCCGATGCGGATTGGGATTTCTCGTTCGACCTCAACGTGAAGTCCATGCACCGCACGATCAAGGCGGTACTGCCCGGCATGCTGGACAGGCGCCGTGGCTCCATCGTCAATATTGCCTCCGGCGCGTCGTCCGTGCGCGGTATCCCGAACCGCTATGCCTATGGCGCGACGAAGGCGGCGGTGATCGGGCTCACGAAAGCGGTAGCCGCTGATTTCATCCGGCGCGGCATACGCGCGAACGCCATCTGTCCGGGCACCGTGCAATCGCCATCGCTCGACGAGCGCATTGCCGCGCAGGCTACGAGTTCAGGACAAAGCGTCGAAGCCGTGCGCCAGGCCTTCGTCGACCGTCAGCCGATGGGACGTCTCGGAACGCCGGAAGAGGTGGCCGCGCTTGCCGTATATCTCGCATCCGATGAAGCGAGCTACACGACCGGGCAGATTCATCTGGTCGATGGCGGGTTCGCGCTTTAGAGAGACGTGCGCAAAAGTGGTCCCGGTTTTGCTCGCGAACGATGCTTCCCTTCAAAGAGAAAGCATCGGATGTGTCCCAAAAGTAGATATCCACTTTTGGGTCCGATGCTCTAGGCACGCAGGTATGGCGTCTCCTGCACGGGCGTGAGCGGCCCCTTGCCTTCGAACCACGACAGCAGATTGTCGGCGACCAGCTGGCTCATGGCGTTGCGGGTGTGGACGGAAGCGGAGGCGATGTGAGGCAGGAGGACGACCTGCTCCATATCGATCAGTTCCTGCCGGACGCGAGGCTCATCCGGATAGACATCGAGGCCTGCCGCCAGGATCGTTCCGGATTGCAGGGCGTCGATAAGCGCCTGCTCATCCACGACGCTGCCGCGCGCCACGTTGATGAGCACGCCGTTCGGGCCGAGCGCCTTGAGAATATCGGCATTGATGAGATTCTGCGTCGCCGCGCCGCCCGGGGTGATGGCGATGAGGACGTCGCAATCCTCGGCCATGCCCAGAAGCGTCGGATGATAGGCGTAAGCGACATCCGCCTGCCGGTTGCGCCCGTGATAGGCGATGCTCACGCCGAAGCCTTCGAGGCGCTTCGCGATGGCTTTGCCGATGCGTCCAAGTCCCACGATGCCGACCTTGCGGCCGCGCAGCGTGGGCGAGAGCGGGAACGGGGCCTTCAACCAATGGCCGTCGCGCAGGTAGCGATCGGCCTGGGGAATCTTGCGCAGGGTTGCGAGGAGAAGTCCGAGGGTGAGATCGGCGACCTCGTCGTTGAGCACGTCCGGCGTGTTGGTGACGATGATATTGCGGCTTGCCGCCTCCGCCACATCCACATTGTCGTAGCCGACGCCGAAGCTCGATACGATTTCGAGATTGGGTAAGGGCTCGAACAATGCGCGACCCACGCGTCCATAGAGCGTGCTGGTGGCTACTCCGCGTATGCGCGGGCCGATGTCGCGCAGAAAGCTTTCGGGATCCGCCTGCTCCCACAGCTTGTGAAGATTGAACGCCTTGTCGAGGGCTTCGATGGTAACGGGCATCATCGGGGCGGTCATGAGGATATCGACTTTGCTCATGTGCTTCCTTCTCTCGTCGTCAGACAATCGTGCAGCGCGATGTGGGGCCTCGGCGAAAGGCGGCATCGACTGCCTTGGCCTCCTGCTGCAGGGCCGTCTTCACATCCTGGGGCAGATCGAGCCAATGGCAACCGCGCAATGCGGCCTCCAACCCATAAAGGGCATTGAGGCCGACCCGACGGGGGAGCATGAATTTGAGGCGGCGATAGGCCTCGACGGAGCCGATGGCTTTGAGATCCGGCACCGTGCGGATGCCAACCTCTTCCAGCCAGCCCTGCGTGACGGGGCCTATGCCGGGAAGGCTGCTGATCGGCTCATCGCTCATGGCAAAAGGTTCAGGTCCTGCTGACTCGTGCCGTCACGATAGAGCAAGTCCACGCCGGATGCGATGGAGTCCGCGCTTCCGCAAACAAAGAGTTTTGGACTGCGGCTTCAGGCCGTTGCGGCCAGTTGAGGCTCTTCACTTCCGAGGTCTTCCAGGTCGTCGTCGGCCTCGAAGCCGGACTGGTCGGCGCCCGTGAGACCGGCAAGATTCTTGGCGGCCTTGCGCAGCAGCTTGCGGAGGCGCTTGCGGTCCTTGTTGTCGAAGCCTGCGAGGAGTTCCGCCTCGACCTCGTCCCAGATAGCGTCGATGGCGGCAGCCTTGCGCTTGCCTTCCTTGGTAAGCTTCACGCGCACGACGCGCGCATCGCCCGGCTCCGTGTGACGCTCGACCAGCTTCAGGCTGGAGAGGCGGGAGACCGTCTTCGATGCTGTCGGCGGGCGCACGCGCAGGATGGCGGCGAGGTCGCCCATGGTCATGGGGCCGGAGCTTGCGAGGGCTTGGAGAACCTGCTCCTGGCCTGCGAAGAGACCCAGCTCCGAAAGCTTGTCGCCCGTGCGGCTGCGGTGGAGGCGCGAGGTTTGGACCAAGGCCCAGCCGACGCTCTTGATGCCCGGATGCACGATGTCCTTGTCCATGTCTTCCCCCATTGTGAGCGACCGTACAGCACCATGAGCAGAACTCATGACGTTTCGATGACAAGCCATTGGAATTCGAGAAACCCACAGGCGGGATGCCGATCAGGTGCTTCGAGACACAGCGCTTTCATGCCAACGGCGCAAAAGAAGCTGCGTGAGGGCACTTAAGCAGAGAAATAGAGTAACGCCCAAACCTGCCAAGAGGACAAGGGCTGCGAAAAGACGGGGGATATTGAGACGGTACTGGCTTTCGATGATCCGATAGGCAAGGCCTGATCCTGCCCCAGCGGAACCTGCCGCCATTTCCGCCACCACGGCGCCGACGAGGGACAGGCCGCCTGCGATCCGCAAACCCGTCAGAAAAGCGGGCAGGGCGGCAGGGCGGCGCAGATACCAAAGCGCCTTCAGGCGCGACTGAAGGCGGGCGATTCGATCCTGGCGGGCGGGGGCTCCATAGAGCTGAAACAGCTCCAAAAGATTCCTGTCGACGGATTGCAGGCCTAGCATGGTGTTGGACAGCATGGGAAAGAAGGCGACGAGCCAGGCGCAGGCCAGCACCGCCAGGTCCTGCCGCATGTAGATGAGAAGCAGCGGCGCGATGGCGATGACGGGCGTCACCTGCAGCACGACGGCGAAAGGATAGAGCGAATATTCGACGACGCGTGAGAGGCTTAGAGTAACGGCAAGCGCCACGCCGCCGATCACCGCGAGCGCAAGCGCTATGAGCGTGGTCTCCAGCGTCACGAGAAGCGATGCGGACAGGAGCGCCCGGTCGCTCCACATCGTTGCGGCGATCAGGCTCGGTGCTGGCAGGATGTAGGGTGGAATATCCTGAAGCCGCACGGCGGCTTCCCATGCTGCGACGGCCAGCAGAATGACAGCGATCGGCAGGACGATCCGGAGCGAATTGCGCGTGAGGATCATCTTGGATCCTCCTGACCCATCGCCGTCATGAGCGCATGGGAAACATCGCGGCAGAGTTCGGCGTAGCGCAGGCTGGTCCTGAACCCTTCGCCACGGATGCGCTGCGGCTCGCCCGCGATCTCCACAACGATGCGGCCGGGACGCGGTGACATGATGGCGATGCGGTTCGAGAGATAGGTGCTCTCGTAAACGGAATGGGTCACGAACACGATGGTGCAGCGGAGCGTGTTCTGCAATTCGAGAAGATCCTCGTTCAGCTTGAAGCGCGTGATCTCGTCGAGAGCCGCGAACGGCTCGTCCATCAACAGCAGTTTCGGCTTTACGATCAGTGCGCGGGCAATCGACACGCGCATCTTCATGCCGCCGGAAAGTTCACGCGGATAGGCCTTCGCGAAATCCTGCAAGCCAACGAGGGACAGGCATTCCGCAATCCGCTCCCGCGCGTCGCGCCGCGAGACACCGCGCAGGCGCAAGGGCAGCCACACATTGTCGGCCACGTTGGCCCAGGGCATCAGGGTCGGTTCCTGGAAGACGAAACCGATTTCGCCGCGATGATCGGATTGCGAGGAGCCGGGCCATGCGATGCTGCCCGATGTCGGATCGGCAAGACCTGCGATGAGGCGAAGCACCGTCGATTTCCCGCAGCCCGACGGGCCTAAGAGAGAGAGGAAATCTCCAGCGCGTATAGCGAGAGTGAGATCATCGAGCGCCGTCACGCCATTGGCGAATGCCTTCGAGACGCCGTGGAGCGACACGAGCGTGGAAGCATGCTCAGCCATGGGACGTGCAGCGCTGCACAAGGCGCGATCCTTATTGCTTCCTCAGCTCGAGCCCGACGCCCTTGTTCACGAATTGCAGCGTGTATGCCTTCGTGTAATCGAGGTCGGCCTTGAAGAGTCCGGCCTTCACCATCTTCTCGAAGAAGTCCTTCATGCGCGCATCCGACATGGCGCCGATGCCGAGCTTCAACGCATCGCCTGAATCGACGATGCCGTATTCCTTCATTTTCTCGCGCGAATAGGCGAGGAGCTCGTCCGTCATCTCCGGGTTGTCGCGCTTGATGAGCGCGATCGCGCCCGCATTGTCACTATAGAGATAATTGTACCAGCCAATGGTGGAGGCGTCGACGAAGCGCTGCACCAGATCGGGATCCTTCTCCACGATCTCGCGGCGTGTTTCGACCGTGGTCGAATAGGTGTTGAAGCCGTGATCGGCGAGCAGGAACACATTGGGCTTGAAGCCGGCGGCCTTCTCGATCACGAGCGGCTCCGAGGTCGCATAGCCCTGCTGCACGGCTTGCTTGTTGGCGATGAACGGCGCCGGGTTGAACCCGTAAGGCTTCATCTGCTCGTCCTTGAAGCCGAACTCGACCTTCATCCACTGATAGAAGGTGGCAAACCCGTCCTTCGACAGGAGAATGTCGTTCGACTTCTTCAGATCGGCGAAGGTGTCGAGGCCCTGGCCCGGATGGCTGAGGAGAACCTGCGGTTCCTTCTGAAAATGCGCCGCGACGACGAGCGTGGGAATGTTCTTCTCGACCGCCGACAAGGCCTGGATCAGGCTGCCGCCCATGTAGAAGTCGAGCTTGCCGACGCTCATGAGCATGCGGTTGTTGGCGCGCGGCCCGCCGGGAACGATGGTCACCTTCAGGCCGTACTTCTCGTAAGTGCCGTCGGCGAGCGCCTGGTAGTAGCCGCCATGCTCTCCTTGAGCGAGCCAGTTGGTGCCGAAGGTCACCTCGCGCAAAGGCTGCTGCGCCGCAGCGGCTCCGCAAAGGCATGTTGCCAGAAAGCCGGCCAACCAAGCGCTCAGCTTCATCGTTCACCTCTCGCTACCGGCAGGCGCGGCGCCTGCTCCCGAGGCAGAGCTTCTGCGCGGTTCAGGCTTACTTGGCAAGGTCGCAGTATGAAGTCGGCCGGGAGGAGGGTGGTGTCGAACATGTGGGAATGTCCTCGCGGCGATTGTCGCCCGAGGGTTTGAGGTCGAGGGGGCGCGAGGAGGCGTCCGGCTCGGCTAGTGTGAGTGAAGAACCCGACGGCTCCCCGCGCACGGCTTTTTTAGGCGGACCGGCGCGACATGGCCCCAGCTCTGCCCAAGGCGGACACCGTCTTGATACGGGCGGCCTTGGACCAGAGCGGAGCCCAGCCTCTCGCCGGGGCCTCCCGTCACGGGGGATTGCGTCATCCTCCGCACGGGACCGTGCCCGATCCCACAAACACGACGCCTCGCGAGAGCGCCCCTCGGTGGATCAGGCTCAGCCACACATAGCCAAGCTTAGGCATATTGTCAAGAACAAATAAAGAACATAACGTTTCGCCCGCTTGTTCCCTCCCCCTTGCGGGGAGGGCCAGGGTGGGGGTGTCCGACCGGGTGAGAGTCTTGTCCAGTTCTCTCCGTCATCCCCGGACTTGGTCCGGGATCCACGCCTTCCACCGGCCAAAGACGTGGATGGCCGGATCAAGTCCGGCCATAACGCGTAGGGCTTATGACGCGTAGGGCTGTTGTGCAAACTGGATTGCGCATCGTGCTCTGACTTTGCGACCCTCACCCTAACCCTCCCCGCAAGGGGGAGGGAACATGCGCTTCATCATGCATCCGATCCCGGATCGGCTGCGCCGTCCGAAATGGCGCCATAGAGCGGGCGCCTCCTCCCGTCATCATCGGCCTTGTGCCGGTGATCTCGATGGATTGAGACGCCGCGCCTTTCAGTTCGGGATAGCCGGGACAAGCCCGACAAGGACGTTGGAAACGTCAGAATCACTCCACCGACCAGGGATAGGTCCAGGTTTCCGTCAGCGTCCGGTTCCCGGCCTTCAGGAAGGCGCGCAGGTCGGTGGACTGGCCCGCCTCCAGCTTCACGTCGATGGCGGCGCGGAAGCCGCCGGTGTGATCGTTGGGCATGAGGAAAGTGTTGGTGATCTGGCCGGCTGAGGTGGACGGCACGAGCTGCACCTGATCCGGCGCGCTGAAGTAATAAGGCAGGTTGCCGCCGGCGAAATCGATGATGAAGCGCCGGTGCGTGGGATCGCTGGGCGCGTTCGAGCCGCTGGCGCGGGGCGGCGCCTGGAAGGTGTTGATCGCCTTGCCGCCGGGATGCATCGCGCCGATGGCGCCCGCGGCCCGCAGGCGGTAGGAGAGGGTGACCTCCTGGCCCGGCTCGTAAGCGCGCGCCGGCTGCCAATAGGCCACGATGTTGTCGTGAGTCTCGTCCGGTGTCGGCAGTTCCACCAGCTCCACGAAGCCCTCGCCCCACTCGCCGATGGGCTCCACCCAGTAGCCGGGGCGCTGATGATAGTTGGCTTCCAGGTCCTGATAATTTTCGAACACCCGGTCGCGCTGCATGAGGCCGAAGCCGCGCGGGTTGTTGTCGCTGAAGGACGAGATCGCCTTGCGGCCCGGGTTGCGTAAGGGCCGCCAGATCCATTCGCCGTGTCCCGACTGCATCAGCAGCCCGTCGGAGTCGTGAACCTCCTGGCGGTAATCGTCCGTGGGCTTCCGGTCGTTCTCGCCACCGAAATACATGGAGGTGAGGGGAGCCACGCCCACATTCTCGAGACGCTGGCGCGGGAACAGCGTGGCCGTGACGTTGAGCGTCGTTTCCTTGGACGGATAGATCACGAAGCGATAGGCGCCGGTGACGGAGGGGCTGTCGAGCAGGGCGAAGATCGTGGCCCGGTCGTCCTCGGGCTTGGGCATCTCGATCCAGAACTCGCGGAAATGCGGAAACTCCTCCATCTCCCCGCCTTCCACGTTGAGGGCGAGGCCACGGGCCGAGAGGCCGTATTTCTGGCCCTGGCCGAGGAAGCGGAAATAGCTCGCGCCGAGGAAGGCGATCAGCTCGTCGAACACCTTCGGGTTGTTGAGCGGATGATGCAGGCGGAAGCCCGCAAAGCCGAGATTCACCGGCAGCGGTCGCTCGATCTTGTTGCGGCCGTAATCGAACAGCTCGCGCTGATAGGGCACGGGCGTCGGCACGCCGTCGCGGATGATGTTGACCGTCACCGGCCGCTGATAAAGGAAGCCGAGGTGGAAGAGCTGCATGCGGAACGGCCCGTTGCCCGAGGCAAGCAGGGCTTTATCCGTGCGGAAGCGGATGTCCCGGTAATCGTCGAAGCTGAGCCGGTTCAGGGGCTCCGGCAATTGCGTGGGCACGGGATCGAACGGAGCCGCCGACAATTCCCGCGCGCGGCGCACCACATCCTCGAATCGGAACGGGTTGGGCGTCGGCACACCGTTCTGCTGCTGCGCGTGAGCCTGCTGCGCCCAGGCCGGCAGAGCGGTGGCGGCAAGCAGGCTTTGCAGGAGGCGTCGGCGGGACAGATGCATCATGGCTGCGAAACGATTCTTTCTGAGGAATAAATGCGAGCTTGGCTGAGGCCGGAATATGGGCGTCAACCCTCATCCCGTGGACCTGTTCCGCTTAATGGAGGCTGAATGGTGATGCGGGCAAGACACAGGCGGGGACAGGGTTAAAAAAATGTCCCCGATACCCCGAATAGCTATTGTGATCGGGGGCGAATGCCCTTATTTCACTCTTGCCCAATTTCGCACGTGCCTGTGGTCGTGTGTCGGTTGGTGGGCATCCGGACAAGAGGCCGGACAGCCGCCCGAGAGCATCCTAGCTCTCGACTACCCCTAACCGGCAGCCGGAGGCGAAAACCGGCGCACCTCGTTCTCAACGGGGGACGCGACTTAAAGCAACGACGAACGGGCTTTTTTGGTCTCGTTGGCCCTCCAAAGGTCAACACCGAAGAGGCTTGTTTATCATTGCCAGGCGTGCGGACGGGAATTCCCCATCCAATCCACGGCAGCATCGTCGGGTGAAGAGCCCATCGCCGCTACGCGTGTCTCCATCGCACGAAGCGGGATGCATCTTCCCTCGCTGACGCCGGACGGCAGAAGTTTCTGACCGTTCAGATTTCAATCCGGAGGCTGGACAAGACCTCCATTGAACCTGTGGTGGGGAGAGCGCCATGACTGAGCGTATTCGCGAATTCCTGCGTAACCGACGTGAGGACGGCCCGTGCGTGGTCGTCGACCTCGAAGTCGTGCGCGAAAATTACTCCAAGTTTGCCCGTGCGCTCCCCGACACGCGTGTCTTCTACGCCGTGAAGGCCAATCCGGAGCCGCAGGTGCTGAAGCTCCTGGCCGAGCTCGGCTCGTGCTTCGACACGGCGTCCGTGGTCGAGATCCAGCTTGCGCTGGATGCCGGCGCGACGCCCGACCGCATCTCCTTCGGCAACACGATCAAGAAGGAGCGCGACATCGCTCGCGCGCTTGAGCTTGGCGTTCGCCTCTATGCGGTCGACTGCGAAGTCGAGGTCGAGAAGATCGCCCGCGCCGCCGCCGTTGCCGGTGTTGCTGCCTCGGACGTGAAGGTGTTCTGCCGCATCCTGTGCGACGGCGCCGGCGCCGAGTGGCCGCTCTCCCGCAAGTTCGGCTGCGTGCCGGAGATGGCGGTGGACGTGCTCGAGCATGCGGTCCGTCAGGGCCTGGAAGCCTACGGCGTGTCGTTCCACGTGGGTTCGCAGCAGCGCAACACGGAAGCCTGGGATCAGGCTCTCGGCTCTGCTTCCGCGATCTTCCGTGAATGTGCGCATCGCGGCATCCACCTGTCGATGGTCAACCTCGGCGGCGGCTTCCCGACTAAGTACCTGAAGTCGGTGCCTCAGGTGAAAGCCTACGGCGAGTCGATCTTCCGCGCGCTGTCGAAGCACTTCGGCAACCGCCTTCCGGAGACGATCATCGAGCCGGGTCGCGGCATGGTCGGCAACGCGGGCATCATCGAGGCCGAGGTCGTTCTCGTCTCGAAGAAGAGCCGCGAGGAGGACGAGGTGCGCTGGGTCTATCTCGACATCGGCAAGTTCGGCGGTCTCGCCGAGACGATGGACGAGTCGATCCGCTACCCGATCCGCAGCGAGCGCGACGGCGACCGCATGGTTCCGTGCGTGCTGGCCGGTCCGACCTGCGACTCCGCCGACGTTCTCTACGAGAAGGAGCCCTACATGCTCCCCGTCTCGCTGGAGATCGGCGACAAGGTGCTGATCGAAGGCACGGGCGCCTACACGACCACCTACTCGGCGGTCGCGTTCAACGGCTTCCCGCCGCTGAAGTCCTACGTGATCTGATCACGTCCCGCCTGCCTCGTGAAATGAGGCAGGCACCAACCCTGAAGAAGTTGTCCCGGACGGCCGGCGCGATGTTCGTGCTGGTGCGAGGGCTGTCGCTCACCCCACGAGTCCTGGGAGGCCACGGCCATGATCACGATTCGCGAAGAATCCTTCCACGATGTCGAAGCGCGCGAAGCGCTTCTCGATGCCTGCTTCGGGCCTGCCCGATTCCAGAAGACCTGCGAACGCTTGCGCGAAGGCCGCAAGGCGGCCGACGGCTTGTCGCTGGTGATCGAGCAGAACGACGAGATCGTCGGCACGGTGCGCCTGTGGCACGTCTGCGCCGGTCCGAACCGTCCGGCGCTGATGCTCGGCCCGCTCGCCGTCGATCCGTCGCTTCAGAGCCTCGGCCTCGGCGGCAAGCTCATGCGCGAGTCGCTCAAGCGCGCAGCCGATCTCGGCCACAAGGCCGTGCTGCTGGTGGGCGATGCGCCCTACTACGAGCGCTTCGGCTTCTCGACCGAGAAAACCTGCGCGCTCTGGTTGCCCGGTCCCTACGAGCGCGAGCGCTTCCTGGCGTTGGAGCTCGAGAACGGCTACCTCGACAACACGCGCGGCCTCGTTGCGGCTACCGGTGCTTTCGAGGAGAAGCCGGATCTCGCGGCGCTCGTCGCTGCTGCGTCTCAGGGTGCGCTCGGCGGCTTTCGTCCGGCGGCTTAACGCGTCTGTTCAGAAACCCGAGAGCCCTCTTTGCGCTCTCGGGTTCGGCAGCACGAAGGTCACTCCCGCTGCCAGAATCATGTAGGCGGCGAAGCCCAACACGATCGTTTCCAAACTGACTCCCGCATCGATCAGCAAGCCGATGGCGCCGGGCGTTGCGGCGGAGGCGACGACCATCATCGCGCCTGCAATGGCGCGGATCTTTCCCAGATGCGTCGTGCCGAACAACTCGGCCAGCACCGCTGCGATCACCACGTTGGTGCAGCCCGACGTGAGGCCGATCAATCCGAAGAACAGGAGCGGCAGGAACGGATGCTCGATCGTCGCGAGACAGATGGAAGCCGCCGTCATCCCCGCGAGATAGAAATGGCTGAGGCGCACCGCGCCGAAGCGGTCGACGAAGCTGCCCGCGCTCATGGCGACGACGACGGAGACGAGGGCGAAAGTGGTGATGCTGCTCGCGAGCAGTTCCAGCGACCAGCCTTTCACCTCGGCGATGTACCGTTGATGGAAGAAGTACGCGGTCATGATGGCGGGATAGCCGATCATGGTCGGCACGAGCGCGAGAAAGCGCCAATCCTTCACGATCTCGAACGATGACGGACCCGGTTCGCCCGAGGCCTTGATACGCGTGGTTCCCGGAAGATCGGGATCCTTTCGCTGCAGCAGGAATCCGAGAAGCCAGCCGATGCACAGGGCCGTCACGAGAATGAGCGCGGCGATGCGCCAGGTGCCCGTCCATCCGAAGCCTGCAATGAGCAGGAGCGCGATGCCCGGCAGCGTGGCCTCGCCCGCCGGAAAGCCGAGGGCCGCCACGCCGAGCGCGCGGCCGCGCACGCCTTCATGCAGGCGCGCCGTGCTCATGACGCCGGCATGGCTCAGCATGCCCTGGCCGAAGAGCCGCAAGGCGAACAGGCTCAAACCCAGTCCGAGCACGTTGGGCGCGAAGGACAGGCTCACCGCGGCGCAGGCGAGGCCGACGAGGGCGATGGTGGCGTAAAGGCGGATGTTGACCCGGTCGACCATGCTGCCCACCCAGATCATCAGGAGGCCCGAGGACAGGGTGGCGATGGAGTAGATCGAGCCGAAAGAGCCGTTCGTGAGCCCGAAGGCATCGCGGATATCCGGCCCCGACAGGGAGATGAAGAAGGTCTGCCCGAAGGATGACAGGAATGTCAGGGCGAAGCCTAGGCCGATCACGCGCCCGTGGCGCATGAGAAGTGCATGGAATTTCATCGGTCTTCGAGTCGGGCGATGCTTAAGGAAGGCGCATCATGAAGCCTTGTTTCACAATGTCGAGGCCCCAAATGGACATACCAGAGTCGCAACTCGTCTTGTGGCCTTCGCCATCCGCAGGGAAATTGGCGCTTGAGCGAGGCAAACGCGGCCAGGCATTGACCCCGAGGGCTTCGCAATCCTAGATGCGCCCGGAATTGTCCAACCCGGAGACATCTCTGCCAATCGCAGGCTTCCACGAAGGAGAAATATCGATGACCACTTGGCCCGTTCATGGCCGCATCACCGGCCCGATCGTCATGATCGGCTTTGGTTCGATCGGCAAAGGCATGCTGCCCCTGATCGAGCGGCACTTTGAGTTCGACAAGAACCGCTTCACGGTCATCGATCCCGTCGACACCGACCGCTCCATGCTCGACGTGCGCGGCATCACGCTGATCAACGAGGGCCTGACCCGCGAGAACTACCGCGAGATCCTCACGCCTCTGCTGACGGAAGGCGGCGGACAGGGCTTCTGCGTGAACCTGTCGGTGGACACGTCCTCCCGCGATATCATGGAACTCGCCCGCGAACTCGGCGCGCTCTACATCGACACCGTGGCCGAGCCCTGGGCCGGCTTCTATTTCGACAAGAACGCAGGTCCCGAAGCCCGCACCAACTACATGCTGCGCGAGAACATCCTCGACGCGCGCCGTGAGAACCCCGGCGGCCCCACGGCCGTGAATTGCTGCGGCGCCAATCCCGGCATGGTGTCCTGGTTCGTGAAGCAGGCGCTGCTCAACGTCGCCAAGGACACCGGTCTGAACGTCGAAGTGCCGAAGTCCCGCGAGGAATGGGCCGCTCTCATGAGCAAAGTCGGCGTGAAGGGCATCCACATCGCCGAGCGCGATACGCAGCGCGCGGAGAACCCGAAGCCCATGGGCGTGTTCGTGAATACCTGGTCGGTTGACGGCTTCGTCTCGGAAGGCCTGCAACCGGCTGAACTCGGCTGGGGCACGCACGAGACATGGATGCCGGAGAACGCCCGCACGCACGACAAGGGCTGCGGCGCGGCGATCTACCTGCTCCAGCCCGGCGCGAATACGCGCGTGCGCTCCTGGTGCCCGACGCCCGGCCCGCAATACGGCTTCCTCGTCACGCACAACGAGGCGATCTCGATCGCGGATTACTTCACCGTCCGCGAGGGCGAGAAGGTCACCTACCGCCCGACATGCCACTATGCCTACCATCCGGCGAACGACGCCGTGCTGTCGATGCACGAGATGTTCGGCGCGGCCGGCAAGTATCAGGGCAAGCAGCACATCCTCACCGAGAACGAGATCGTCGACGGCATCGACGAGCTTGGCGTGCTGCTCTACGGCCATGGCAAGAACGCCTATTGGTACGGTTCGCAGCTCTCCATCGAGGAAACCCGCAAGCTCGCGCCCTATCAGAACGCCACCGGCCTTCAGGTGAGCTCCGCCGTGCTCGCGGGCATGGTGTGGGCGCTGGAGAATCCGAATGCGGGCATCGTGGAAGCCGACGACATCGACTTCCAGCGCTGCCTCGAAGTGCAGATGCCCTATCTCGGACCGGTAAAGGGCTACTACACGGATTGGACGCCGCTCGACGATCGTCCCGGCTTCTTCCCAGAGGATATCGACACCTCCGATCCGTGGCAGTTCCGGAACATTCTGGTGCGCTGATCGTACACGTCCTGGCCGTCCCCGGACTTGATCCGGGGATTGGCCCGGCCATCCACGTCTCGGGACCGACAGCGTCTTTGAAGACGTGAAGACCCGTAACAAGTCCGGGCATGACGGATGGAGTGATTGCAATGCCTCACTTCGAGGAATTCTACGCCGACAAGCTGCGCGGCGGTCTCGGTGTCGTCGATGCCGAGGCTGTTCTCGACCTGCGCGGTGCGACCCGCGAGCAGGCAGCCTTGTCGCTTCAGGACATGCTCGAACGGAGCCGCTTCGCGCAAGCGAAGTCCGTCGCCGTGCGCCTGGACCCGCCGCCGGAAGGCGGCGGCGAGACGCTGTTCCAGCCCATCGGCAAGGCGCTGCTGGAAGCCAAGAAGCGCGGCTGGATCGAACGTCTGCAAACGGTGCCTGCCGGTGATGGTTTGGGGTTTTACGTGGTGCTTTCCGGAAAGCCGGAGCGCGAGGCTTAGGCGCGTAATCCTCATGCACCGACCTCATTCTGAGAGGCTGGCCCATAAAGGATGTGGCGCGTGCTTCCCTCTCCCTTGCGGCGAGGGTTAGGGTGGGAGTCGCAAAGTCAGAGCGCTTCGCCTTTTCCCGTGATCACGACAGTCTTACCGCGTCATGGCCGGGCTTGTCCCGGCCATCCCGATGCGAAAAGCGCGGTGCTCCAGACCCATCGGGATCACCGGCACAAGGCCGGTGATGACATGGAGAAAGCTGGTCTGCTCTCTCACCCGGTCAGACCAACCCCACCCTGGCCCTCGCCGCAAGGGGGAGGGAACACCCGCGGCGCTTGATGGGCCAGACTCTCAGGATAAGGGCTATGGGTAATCAGGCTCTTTGATGGTGTTCACCACCCGACGCGGACGACGCCGGAAACTGCGTAAGAAACCCGCAAGCAGCAGAGTGCCGCCCCACACGAGGGTGAAACCGATGGCCGTGGAAAGAAGGCCTTCTTCCGTTACCGGCACGGCGGGCTCGAAATCGCGGTAGGCGGCTTCCATTACGTCCTGATCGCCGTCGCGCAGCATGAGGGAGACGCGGGCGAAGGGGCCTGCCTCCATCATCGCTTCGCGGTGGGTCTGCAAACGTTCGAGTCGTTCCACATTGGCCTGCATCGCCACGCCTTGGCGGCTCACGAGATCGTCGGGGTTGGAGCGCAGCCGCGCGATGGCCGTATCCTGTGTCTCGTTATTGGCGCCGGCATCCGCATCGAAGCGCGCGATCACCTGCTGGAGTTCGTCGATCGCTCCGCCGAGGCGCTGGCGGTATTGCTGCGAATATTCCGGCCCCTGCGAGGCGACGATGCCGCCGAAGATGCCGAGACCGAAAGCGATGATTCGGACGATTCGTGACACGGGTGACCTCCTCAGCGCATCGTGCGACCCGAAGGGTCACGTCAGTGAAAAAGTGGCTCCGGTTTTTCGCTCAAATGATGCACCACTCAAAAAGTGAGCATCGGATTGATCCCAAAAGTGCAAATCCACTTTTGGGTCCGATGCTCAGAGGTCAAGCGCCTCGCGGATGTCTTGTTCCGTTATCTCATCCAGTGTCTTCTGCACCTTGAGGGCACGCGTCTTCTGTCCCGGCTCCATGACCAGGATCACCGTTTCCAGGCCCGGGCAGCCGGGATCGTTGCAGACGATCTCGTTGACGGCGAAAGCCGTTTCTGGTGCCGCCTGGAGAGCCATGCGCGCCAGTTCCTTCACGCGCTCGACCGCTTCCCGGTCGGGCTTGGGCAGGCCGAAGGTTCCTCTCAAAAAACCGCCGAACAGGGCCACGGGCGACCTCATGTGGGCAGGGTCAGGATGCCGGCCTGACCGTCCTCGCAGCCGAAGGCGAGGTGCTTGCCGCCCTTGTCCCAGGCCATGGCCGTGACGCCGCTGCCCTTCACGGCAGGGCGCACCAGAAGCTCCGAGGCGTCGTTCAGGCGGATCAGCAGGATGCAGCCGTCCTCGTAGGCCACGGCGAGCACGAGGGTGTTGGGGTGGAAAGCCACGCGGCTCACCTTGGCCGGGCGAACGCCGCATTCGCGCGGCGCCTTGCCCATGGGGCCTTCCTTCGATTCGAAGGGCCAGATGATCGCGGCGTCCGCGCCGGAGGTGGCGAGCCATTTGCCGTCATGCGACCACGAGAAGGAGCGCGTCTTCGACGGGTAGCCGCTCATGCGCATATGGCCCTTGTCCGGGATCAGGCGCCAGCCGTGCAGCGCGTTCTCCTGCATGGAGGTGACCACGAAGCGCGCATCCGGCGACCAGGTCACGTCGATATGCGAGCCCTTCCAGTCGAGGGCTTCGGGCTTGGCCTCGGTGTTCGGAAACCACAGGGTCGCGCCATTGTAGTGGGAAATGGCGAGGCGGTAGCCCTTGGGCGCGAAGGCGAGGCCGCGCGCGGTGGAGGGCACTTCGAGGGTCTTCTCCTTGCCCCGGTCGTCTCGGGAGAACACGCGCTTGCCGGCGGCATAGGCGAAGGCTCCGCCCGCATTGATCGCCAGCGCGTCGATCCAGGCGCCCTTGGTCTCGGCCAGGGTCTTTGTGGAGCCATCGGCGCCGGTCACCGCCACGCGGCCATCGTCGCCGCCGGTCACGAAACGCTCGCCGTCGCTCGCGCCGACCAGGATGCCGGCATCGGCATGAACCTCCACGCGATGGGTCTCGCCATCCTTTGCCAGCAGCACGCCGCCATCCGCGAGGCCGAAGGCGGCGGTGCCCTTCAGCCAGCCGAGGGCGGTCACATGGGCGCCGGCATCGATGGGCGCGATGTTCTGGGTCAAGGACGGAGCAGTTTCAGGATTCATCGGGCGATCCCCTCAAAGGTGGCTCCCCATAGCATGGTTCGGGGGATGCAAGGCAAGGCGCGAACTCCTATCAGAGGGGCGCATTGCCCGAAGGCGGTACGCCTTCTGGGTCATGGCGCGGGGACAGGCATCCCATCATATGGTCATTGATCTGGAGGAGTTGAGGAATGCGGATTTTGCTGGCGCTTGCTTTTGTCATGACGGCATTCGGACCGATGCAGGCCTCTGCGCAGACGACGGAAGGAACCGAGCCTCAACGGGACGCTCAGAAGGCGACCTGCCAGAAAGAGGCACGGCTGATCTACCGAAACGGCCGCAACATATCCAGCGAATGGCGGTCACAGGTGTCTGAAACCCGCAAGGTCTATGTCCAGCACTGCATGACGAAGGCCGGATTCGCTCCATAGGAGGCGCTCCCCCAAGCCCTCATCCTGAGGGCCGCTGAAAGCGGCGTCTCGAAGGACGAGGGCGCCTCCAGAGATCGCTGGACGATCCTTCGAGACGCCACTACGTGGCTCCTCAGGATGAGGACAGAGATTGTGAGATAGCCGTTCAAGCCGCGCAGGCCAGAAAACCCTCGCGGATCGCCTTCTCGTTCAGGTCGCGGCCGATGAAGACCACCTTGGAAGTGTGCTTCTCGCCCGGCTTCCATTCGCCCTGCACGTCGCCGTCGAGGATCATGTGCACGCCTTGGAACACGAAGCGCTTCGGCTCGTTCGGGAAGGCGACGATGCCCTTGCAGCGCAGGATGTTCGGGCCTTCGACCTGGGTGAGGTTCGAAATCCACGGCATGAACTTTTCCGGGTCCACCTCGCCGTCGATCTTCACGGAGACGGACTGCATCTCCTCGTCGTGATGATGGTGATGGCCTTCCTCGAGGAAGTCGGGCTCCAGCTCGATGATGCGGTCGAGATCGAAGGCCTTGCGGTCGAGCACCTCGGAGATCGGGATGGCCGCGTTCTGCGTGCGATGGATCTTCGCATAAGGATTGATGGCGCGGATGCGCGCCTCGACTTCCTTCAGCTCTTCCTCGTTCACGAGGTCGATCTTGTTCAAGATGATCACGTCGGCAAACGCAATCTGGTTCTTGGCCTCGGGCGCATCCTTCAGGCGGTCGGAGAGCCACTTGGCATCGGCCACCGTCACCACCGCGTCGAGGCGCGCGGCATCGGACACGTCCTGATCCATGAAGAAGGTCTGCGCGACGGGGGCGGGGTCGGCAAGGCCCGTGGTCTCGACGATGATGGCGTCGAACTTGCCCTTGCGCTTCATCAGCCCGTCGAGAATGCGGATCAGGTCGCCACGCACGGTGCAGCAGATGCAGCCGTTGTTCATCTCGAACACTTCCTCGTCCGCGCCGACGACGAGCTCGTTGTCGATGCCGATCTCACCGAACTCGTTCACGATCACGGCGTATTTCTTGCCGTGCGGCTCGGTGAGGATGCGGTTGAGCAGGGTGGTCTTGCCGGCGCCGAGATAGCCGGTGAGAACGGTAACGGGGATCTTGTCGGTCATCGGATGGTCCGCAACGTTCATCCTCCCCTTGAGGGGGAGGATCGGCCTGTAAGGCCGAGGTGGGGTGGCAGCGCGACGCTTCAGAACGTGGTGGTTCCACCCCACCCCGCTCGCTCTGCTCGCGACCCTCCCCCTCAAGGGGAGGGTAGAAAGAGGTCAGCTCGACAGGGCCGCGCTGAAAGCTCTTATATTGTGTCTCATCATGTCAATGTAAGTGCCGGCGGGGCCGTTCTCGTCGGAGAGCGCGTCGGAATAGATCCGCTCGCCGATCCGGGCGCCGGTTTCCTTGGCGATGCGCTCCATCAGGCGGGTATCCGAAACATTCTCCACGAAGACGGCGGAAATCTTCTCGCGCTTGATCTGCTGGATGATGCGGGCCACGTCCTTGGCCGAGGCCTCGGCTTCGGTGGAGACGCCCTGGGGCGAGACGAAATCGATGCCGTAGGCCGCCTCGAAATATCGGAACGCGTCGTGGGAGGTGATGATCCGGCGCCGCTCCTGCGGGATCCTGGCGACGAGGTCCTTGAGTTCGGCCTCGAGCGCGTCGAGCTTGGCGAGATAGGCGGAGGCGTTGGCATCAAAGGCAGCCTTGCCGGAGGCATCGGCGGCGATCAGGGCGTCACGGATGTTGGCCACGTAGATCTTGGCATTGCCGATGCTCTGCCAGGCATGGGGGTCGAGGCTGCCATGGCTGTGCCCATGACCATGACCGTGCCCTTCCTCTTCGAGCGGCTTGATGCCCTTGGAGACTTCGACCCGGGTAGCCTTGGTGCCGGAGGATTTGACGAGACGGTCGATCCAGCCCTCGAACTTGAGACCGTTGGAGAAGACGATCTTCGATTCGGTCAGCCGACGCGCATCGGCGGGCGTGGGCGAATAGACATGCCCGTCGCCGTTGGGGCCGACGAGGCTTGTCACCTCGACGCGGTCGCCGCCCACGTTGCGCACGAGGTCGCCGAGGATCGAGAAGGTCGCCACGACCTTCATCTTTTCGGGAGCCTGGGCCAAGGCGGGCACGAGCGATGAGCCCAGCGCCAGGGAACCCGCAAGCAGAGCCAGGGCGATTCTTCTCGTCAGCATGATGAGATCCTTATGTCGTTATTAAGCTTCGAGATGCTTGCCCGGCCATGCGAGCCATAAGATCCCGCCTTCGCGGCCGACCAGCAGCGACGCCACGTAGACGATGCCGGCGGAGAGAATGATCGCGGGGCCCGCGGGCAGTTCCACATGGAAGGAGAGCAGAAGTCCCGCAATCCCTGAGATGATGCCGATGAAAACCGAGACGATCATCATCATGGTGATGTCGTTCGTCCAGAAACGCGCGGCGGTCGCGGGCAGCATCATCATGCCGACGGCCAGCAGCGTGCCGAGCGCATGGAAGCCGCCGACGAGATTCATCACCACGAGGCCGAGGAAGATGAGGTGCGTCGGCGTGCCCGAGCGACTCACCGAGCGCAGGAAGATCGGGTCCACGCATTCGAGAACGAGCGGGCGGTAGAGCGCAGCCAACGCCAGCACCGTCAGTGTCGAAATGGAGGCGAGCAGCAGCAGCGTGTTGTCGTCGAGCGCCAGCACGGTGCCGAAGAGCACGTGCAGCAGATCCACGTTCGAGCCGCGCAAGGATACGATGGTGACGCCGAGCGCCAGCGACAGCAGGTAGAAGGCCGCGAGCGATGCGTCTTCCTTCAGCGCCGTGAAGCGCGAGACGAGGCCCGCCGCCATGGCGACGATGACGCCGGCCGCCAATCCGCCGAAGGTCATGGCGGGAAGCGACAACCCTGCGAGCAGATAGCCCACGGCGGCGCCGGGAAGGATGGCGTGCGCCATGGCATCGCCCGTCAGGCTCATGCGGCGCAGCATCAGGAACACGCCGACGGGGCCGCCGCCCAGCGCAATCGCGATCACGCCCACGAGCGCGCGCTGCATGAACTCGAATTCGGAGAAGGGAGTGTAGAGAAGGTCGAGCACGGATCGGTCTTTATGCGGCGCTGCGCTGGCAGACATGCGCATGCGGATCATGCGCCTCGACCATGCGACGGGCTTTGAGGAGGTTCTCGGCGCTCAGCACATCGAGCGTCTCGCCCCAGGCAACGGGCTCGCGGGCGATGAGCAGGGTCTTCGGAAACACGCGCCGGACCATGTCGAGATCGTGCAGCACCGCGACGACCGTGCGGGATTCGTCGTGCCAGCGGCGCACGAGATCGAGCAGATCGGCGGTGGTCTTGGCGTCGATGGCGGTGAAGGGCTCGTCGAGCAGGATCACCGGCGCATCCTGCAGCAGAAGCCGCGCGAAGAGCGCGCGCTGCATCTGGCCGCCGGACAAGGTGGAGATGGGCCGGCGCTCGAAACCGATGAGGCCGACCGCCGCAAGCGCCGTCTCGATCTTCGCGCGGTCCTTCGCCGAGATGCCGCCGAAGAGTCCCGAGCGGGACCAGAGGCCCATGGCCACGAGGTCATAGACGGAGAGCGGGAAGGACCGGTCGATCTCCGCCGCCTGGGGCAGATAGGCGATCTCGGAGGAGGGGCCGTTCAGCCGGATCTGGCCCTCGAGCGGCTTCAGGGTGCCGACGACGCCCTTGAGCAGGGTCGATTTGCCCGCCCCGTTGGGGCCGACGACCGCGATCAGGCTGCCGGCCGGGATTTCCCCGTCCAGGTGATGCACGGCTGGCCTGCGGCCATAGCCGAGAGTGACTTCATCGAAACGGATGGCAGTGGAGGGTGCGGCCATGATCTACCCCATCACCCGGAGAATCATCAGCCACAGCACGCTCAGCAGCAGCGCAGCGCCCGCCAGACGCTGCCAGACCGAGAGGCGAAGCAGCGAGAAGGTGGGAGCGGCAGCAAGAGGGCCGTGCTCATGGGGATGGTGCCCATGGGCAGGGTGCTCATGAGCATGGTGTCCGTGACCGTGCTGATGGCCATGATGGTCGTGGCTGTGGCTGTGCGACATGCCACACACATAGACCGGATCGAGCACGATTTCCAGAGGCGTATAGTATTTTATACGCACCCTTCAAAGCTATGGTTTACAAGTCCAATTCCAGGGTTCCTGCAAGGGACTCACGCTGCGTGCGTTCCCTACCCGCAAGGGGGAGGGAACAACGGCGCGCTTTGTCGGCCAGCCTCAGAACGTCGGGTGGTACTGGTAGAGCCAGGTCTCGCTCAACACCTCGTTCTCGTTGCGCAGGTAGCAGCGCATCTCCACGGGCTCGGTGCCGGTCACCGTCAGGTCGAACTGGGTGCGCCAGTGGCCGGGAACGTTGTTGGGCACGGCCTCGGTGAGGATGTTGGTGAACTCGCCCCGCGAGGCGGAGAGCACGGGCTTGGGGATCACGCCGCTCGGCAGCTTGGTGAGCGGCTCGCCGATGAACTCCACCATGAACTTGCGCACGCCCTTGGGACGCGCCGTGCCGGCCTGTCCGCCATTGCCGAAGCGGGTGGCGACGACCCGGGCGAGCGGGGTGGGGTAGGGCTCCACGTCCGACCAATGCATGCGGTAGCGGAATTCGAGCGCCTGACCGGCGCGAGCCGGATCGGCGGGCACCCACATGACCACGATGTTGTCGTGGATCTCGTCGTCGGTGGGAATCTCCACGAGCTGGATGGAGCCCTTGCCCCAGCTGCCCTGCGGTTCGATCCAGAGCGAGGGGCGGCGGTCGTAATAGACGCCGTCGAGGTAGTGGTCGAAGTTG
The DNA here is from genome assembly GCA_041913065.1 of Microvirga sp. Taxonomy (GTDB): domain Bacteria; phylum Pseudomonadota; class Alphaproteobacteria; order Rhizobiales; family Beijerinckiaceae; genus Microvirga. The sequence continues at coordinate 25,888 of JAYSGD010000009.1, forward strand.
CGGTCGCGCTGGAGCAGGCCGAAACCGCGCGGATTGTCGTCGCCGAAGGCCGAGGTGATGATGCGGGGCGGGTTGTTGAGCGGGCGCCAGATGCGCTCGCCCGCGCCGGTCCACATGGCGAGGCCGTCCGAATCGTGGATTTCGGGACGCCAGTCGATCGCGGTGGTCTTGGCCTTCTCCGAGTACCAGTACATGGAGGTCAGCGGCGCGATGCCCAGCCGCGCCACGTCCTTGCGGAGATAGAGGGCGGTATCGAGATCCATGATCACGGAGGCTGCGCGCTTCATCTCGAAGCGGTAGGCTCCGGCCACGCTGGGGCCGTCGAGCAGGGCATAGACCGTGACCGTGTCGGAGCCTGCTTTCGGGGTCTCGAAATAGACATGGGTGAAATCGGGAAACTCCTCGTTCACCCCGTGAACGGCCACGTCCACCGCGAGGCCACGGGCCGAAAGGCCGTATTGGAACAGCTCGCCGATGGCGCGGAAATAGGAAGCGCCGAGGAAGGCGACCCAATCGTTCTTCCGCCAGTCGAGCTTGCCGCCTCTCGCCTCCTGGAATCGGAAGCCGGCAAAGCCGGAATTGTCCGGCAGCTTCCGCGCCGGCGAATCCGCCGGCATGTCGAAATACTGCGTGTCGTAGATGATCTCGCGGGCCTGGCCTCCCTCGACCACATGCATCCGCACCGGCTTCTGGAAGAAACGGCCCATGTGGAAGAAGGTGACCGGGAACTCGCTGGGGCCGTTGGCCCACAGGGCGAGGTCCGTCCTGAACCTGATCTTGCCGTGGGCGTCGTAGTCGATCTGGTAGAGCACGTCCGGCGCGGGGCTGGGCGGCGCCACATAGGCCTGGCGGGACATGGCCTCCGCCTGCTTCCTCAGGTTTTCGAACGAGAACGGCTCGGACGCGCCCATCTTCAGCCCTTGCTGCGCCAGAGCCGAAACGGAGAAGCCCTGGGCCGCGAGGGCGGCCGTGGCGGTGGCGGTTTGGAGAAACTGGCGACGGTTGAACATGGCGGAACGCATCGTTTATCTGTGGAAGAGCCGACCCCTACCGACCAAGGTGGCAGGATTAAGTCCCTCTTAGCCTCTTGAGAAAACTTCGTCAGCAGCCAAAACTAAGGCCACACACAGGCAGTGCAACAGTGCTGCCGAAATTTAGGGAGTACGCTTATGAAAAGATCCATCATGCGCCGCCTCATGGGCGCTGCGACCGCTCTTGCGCTTGCAGGCGCCAGCGTTCCGGCCCAGGCGCAGGACTTCATCAATGTCCTGACCGGCGGCACATCTGGTGTCTATTACCCGCTGGGTGTGGCGCTCTCCAAGGTGTTCACGGAAAAGGTCCAGGGATCGCGTCCCTCGGTCCAGGCCACCAAGGCCTCGGTAGAGAACCTCACCCTTCTCCAGCAGGGCAAGGGCGAGATCGGCTTCACCCTCGGCGACAGCCTGGCCATGGGCTGGGCAGGCGACGAGGAGGCCGGCTTCAAGTCCAAGCAGGACAAGCTGCGCGGCGTCACCGCCATCTACCCCAACTACATTCAGATCGTGGCCACCAAGGAATCCGGCATCAAGTCGCTGGCCGACCTGAAGGGCAAGCGCCTGTCCGTCGGCGCGCCGAAATCCGGCACCGAGCTCAACGCCCGTGCGATCCTTCAGGGTGCAGGCCTGTCCTACAAGGATCTCGGCAAGGTCGAGTATCTGCCCTTCGGCGAATCCGTCGAGCTCATGAAGAACCGCCAGCTCGATGCCACCCTGCAATCGGCCGGCCTCGGCGTGTCCTCGATCCGCGATCTCGCTACCTCCGTGCCGATCGTCGTGGTGGAAATCCCGACCGACATCGTGACCAAGGTCGGCACGCCCTACATCGCGGCCACGATCCCGGCAGGCACCTATGAAGGCCAGACCGCGCCGGTGCCGACGGCTGCCGTGGTGAACTATCTCGTCACCCATTCCGGCGTGAAGGACGAGACCGTCTACCAGATGACCAAGGCGATCTATGAGAGCCTGCCCGATCTCGCGGCCGCGCATGCCGCCGCGAAGGACATCAAGCTCGAAAGCGCTCTCTCCGGCATGCCGGTGCCCATGCATCCGGGCGCGCAGCGCTACTTCGACGAGAAGGGCGTGAAGAAGGGCTCCTAATCCCTTCGAACGATTTACATTGAAGCCGGGGCAGGTGAACTGCTCCGGCTTTCGCATGACAAGAACAATAAATTTTTCAGGAGATGCTGCGCCATGAGCCACGGCATGAATGCGCCAGAGATTGCGACGCTCGAGCAGCCGTCCACACCCGCCAATCCGGAACATGGCCTGCCGGAGAATTTCGGCCAGGGCATCCTCGGCAATCTTCTGTTCTGGATCGCGGTGGCTTTCTCGGCTTTCCAGATCGTCACGGCCTTCGGCATTCCTCTCGACCGTCCGCTCTTTGCCAATATTTCCGCCTTTTATCTGATCGGCGCCGCGTTCGTCGCCTGGGCCGGATGGCTGGTCTTCCTGCGTCTCAAGGGACGCGACGTGATCAACGGCCTGCTGGCGCTCGTCTGCCTCGCCGTGGTTTATGCGCTCATCGCCAAATTTCCCGGCAGCCTGCCGAGCCAGGTCGTGCGCGCCCTGCACGTGGGCTTCCTCTGCCTCGTGGCGGGCGCGATGCTTGCCAACCACAAGGCGCGTAGCCCCGCGACGGTGACGATCGGCTGGCTCGTCGGCCTCTTCGGCTTCGGCATCGGCCTCTATCACTGGGCACTGTACGAGGAGCTGGTGATCCGCGCCGGTGAGGTGACCCAGGCCGATCTCGTTGTCGGCATCTCCGCCATCGCCATCCTGTTCTATCTGGTGTGGCGCGTCATGGGCCCGGCGCTTCCCATCGTCGCCGGCCTCTTTCTCGCCTATTGCCTGTTCGGCAATTACCTGCCCGCGCCTTTCGATCATCGCGGCTACTCGCTCGAGCAGGTGATCGAGCACATGTCCTTCGGCACGGAAGGTCTCTACGCAACGCCGACCCTCGTGTCCGCCACCTACATCTTCCTGTTCATCCTGTTCGGCGCATTCCTCGAGCGCGCGGGCATGATCCAGCTTTTCACCGACGTGGCGATGGGCCTGTTCGGCGGCGCCAAGGGCGGCCCCGCGAAGGTTGCCGTGTTCTCCTCCGCGCTCATGGGCACCATCTCGGGCTCGGGCGTCGCGAACGTGGTGTCCACGGGCCAGTTCACGATCCCGCTCATGAAACGCTTCGGCTACAAGCCGGAATTCGCGGGCGGCGTTGAAGCCACCGCTTCCATGGGCGGCCAGATCATGCCGCCGGTCATGGGCGCGGTCGCGTTCATCATGGCCGAGACCATCGACGTGCCTTACGTCGAGATCGTGAAGGCAGCGATCATTCCGGCCGTTCTCTATTACGCCTCCGCCTTCCTCGCCGTGCATCTCGAAGCAGGCCGGGCCGGACTGCTCGGGATCGCGCGCTCGGAACTGCCGAGCGCCGCGCGCGCCTTGAAGGACAAGTGGTATCTCATCCTGCCGCTCGCGGTTCTGGTCTACCTGCTCTTCTCCGGCTACACGCCGCTCTTCGCGGGCTCCATCGGTCTGGCGCTCACGGTCGTGCTCATCCTCGCAAGCGCTCTTGCCATGGGCCTCGTGAGCGAGACGGTGCGCTTGGTGTTCTGGGTCGGCCTGGGCCTCGTCGCCGCGGCATTCCTCTGGCTCGGCGTGACCCTCGTTCTCGGGCTCGTCGCGCTGCTCGTGCTCATGAACCTGTTCGCGCGGGGCGGAACGGAGACGCTGGAAGCCTGCCGTGATGCGCTGGCTGACGGCGCGCGCCAGGCGCTGCCGGTCGGTCTCGCCTGCGCCGTCGTCGGCATCGTCATCGGCACGATGACGCTCACCGGCATCGGCACGATCTTCGGCAATTGGGTGGTGTCCATCGGGCGCGACTCGCTCATCATGTCGCTGGTGCTCACCATGATCGTGAGCCTCATCCTCGGCATGGGCATCCCGACGATCCCGAACTACATCATCACCTCGTCGCTCGCCGCGCCCGCGCTGCTGACGCTCGGCGTGCCGCTCATCGTCTCGCACATGTTCGTGTTCTATTTCGGCATCATGGCGGATCTCACGCCGCCGGTGGCGCTCGCTGCCTTCGCGGCGGCGCCCATCGCCAAGGCGTCGGGTTTCAAGATCGGCTTCCAGGCCTTGCGCATCGCGCTTCCCGGTTTCGTCATTCCCTACATGGCGGTTTACGATCCGGCGCTGATGATGCAGCCGGTGCCGGGCCTGGAAGGTGCGGCCTATTGGGCGGACGTCGCCTATATGGTGCTCAAGGCCGCCCTTGCGGTCATGCTCTGGGGCGCGGCCTCCGTCGGATACCTGAGCGCGAAGATGCCCGCATGGGAGCGCATCGCGGCGGCCGTCGCGGCGGCCTTCCTCGTGCTCGCGCTTCCGCTCACCGATCAGGTCGGCTTCGTGCTCGCCGTGCTGGTGATCGGCTCCCACATCTGGCGCGCGCGCCGCGCGGCCCCTGCGATGCCGACGCGCTCATGATCTGCCTCGTCGCCGGCAAGGTCGTCGCGCCGCTCATAGTGGGCGCGATGACCTTGGCCTGGACGCATTCGGTCGAGAAGATCGCATGGGAGGAGGATTGGCGCGCGACGCCCGCCGGTCTTGAAATCGTCGAAGCGCGGATCAAGGGCTCGGGCGCCGGCATGGAGCCGCCGCCGGAGGCGAGGCTCGTGAATGGGTTCTACGCCTGGAAGCCGAAGGTGCCGCCGCAAACCGAGGTGGTCATGCGCCGCTCGGGCGCGACGGCTGATTGGCGGGTGTGCATCGCGGGGCAATGCCGGCCCATGGAGGCCTATGTGCCGGCGGATGCCGACCCCATCACGATGAAGGTGTGTGGCGAGAGCCGCTGAAGACTTACTGAGCCAGGGGCTCCACCGCGACGCAGCGGCGCCACAGGTTCACGAGGAAGTAAATCGCGAGCAGGCTGAAGAGGCCCATGAGGGCATAGCCGACGATGTCGCCGAGTTCGAGCAGGCCGGCAATCGCCCAGCCGGCCGAAATCGCCACGCCGAACACCTCGGCCCCGACCAGGATCATGATGCTGATCACGGTGATGAGGTTGCGCCAGTTGGTGCTTTTCGCCTGAGCCACGGTTCGGTTACTCCATTATCTTCCGGAAGGAACTACCCTAAACGCCCCCTCCGGTGCAAGGTTGGCCGAAATCACATTCAGTCGCATCGATCATAAAGAATGCCCGAAACACCTGTTTTTTCCACTGCCGCGGTAGCGGCTCCCCACAGGCTCGCCGCCGAGACCGGCCAGATGATCCTGGCGTCCGGCGGCAATGCGGTGGAGGCCATGGTGGCCATGGCGGCCACCATGGCGGTCGTCTATCCGCACATGAACGGCCTCGGCGGAGACGGTTTCTGGCTGGTGCGGGAGCCGAAGGGGCGCGTGCACGCCCTCGATGCCTCGGGGCCTGCCGGGTCCCTGGCGACGATCAAGCGTTACCGGGACAAGCAATACGATGCCGTCCCGCCACGCGGGCCGGACGCCGCCGTGACCGTCGCCGGAGCGGTGAGCGGCTGGGGGCTTGCCCTCGAACTCGCCAGGGCGCTCGGCGGGCAGTTGCCGCGCGACATGCTGCTCACTGATGCGATCCGCCTCGCCCGCGAGGGCTATGCCGTCGGCGCGGCCGAGGGACGCAATGCGATGCTGGAGCAGGAGGCGCTGTTCTCCGCACCCGGCTTTGCGGAAGCTTTCCTGAAAGACGGAAATCTTCCGCCTGCCGGCGAGACCCGCCGTGCGCCCAGGCTCGCCGAAACCCTTGAACAGCTCTCCCATGCGGGCCTGCGGGATTTCTATCGCGGCGATGTGGGTCGCGAGATCGCAGCCGATCTGGAGCGGATCGGCGCGCCCATCACCCGCAAGGACCTCGAGGCCTATCAGGCCCGCGTGGTGAAGCCGCTCTCCGTCGGGCTCGAGCATTCGACAATCTACAACCTGCCGCCGCCGAGCCAGGGCCTTGCGACCCTCTTGCTCCTCGGCATCTTCCAGCGCCTCGGCGTCAAGCGTGGCGAGACGCCCGAGCATCACCATGGGCTGATCGAGGCGGCGAAGAGGGCCTTCACGATCAGGGACAAGGTCGTCGCCGATCCCCGCGACCTCACCGACGACCCTGCATCGTTCCTCACGTCCAGGGTGTTCGAGCGCGAGGCGGCGATGATCGAATCCCGCCGCGCGGGTCCCTATCCGGCGCGCTCAGTTGAAGGCGATACGATCTGGATGGGCTGCATCGACAAGGACGGGTTGGCGGTCTCCTATATTCAATCCGTCTATTGGGCCTTCGGGTCCGGCTGCGTGCTGCCCTCCACCGGTATCCACTGGCACAACCGGGGCCTGAGCTTCTTGCTCGATCCGAAAAGCATCCGGGCATTGGAGCCGGGCCGCAAGCCCTTCCACACCCTCAACCCCGCCATGGCCGTGTTCAACGATGGACGCGTGCTCTCCTTCGGCACCATGGGCGGTGAGGGGCAGCCGCAGATCCTCGCCCAGATCTTCACGCGCTATGCCGATTTCGGCATGGGCCTCGCGGATGCCGTGGATGCGCCGCGCTGGCTCTTCGGCAAAAGCTGGGGGGCGCCTTCCGCGACCTTGAAGGTGGAGGACCGGTTCGATCCCAGCCTCCTGCGGATCCTTTCAAGTTATGGCCATCCCGTCGAGGAGCTGGGCAAGCCCTATGCCGATGTGATGGGCCATGCGGGCATGCTTGTCCGGCACCCGCGCAACGGGCGCGTCGAGGCGGTGCACGATCCGCGCTCGGATGGCGAGGCGTTGGGACTTTAGCGCATTAAGCCGTAGAGCAGGCTTGCTCCCAGCACGAACACGAAGGCGGCGGCGAGAAGTTCAAGCGCCGCGATGGCGATGGCGCCCGAGGCTCCGCGCCCGCCGGCGATGCGCAAGGCCATGGCCTTGAAGAAGACCGCGAGCGCCGCGATGGCGCTGGTGGTCAGCGCGGTGCCGAGCGCCATGGCGAAGGTTGCCGCGATGCCTGCCGCGAACAGCCCTTGCGAGAGGGAGAAGACGAGGACGATCAGCGCCCCGGCGCAGGGCCGGATGCCGGCGGCCAGCGCCACGCCCGCCATGTCGCGCCAGCGGGTGAGTCGGCTCAGTTCCTCGGGCGGCGGCATGTGAACGTGATCGCAGCCTTCCTCCTGCACGGAGGCGAAAGGATTGCGGGAGAGCGCCAGAACACCGAGCACCTTGCCGGCCTTGCGCCATGCGATCACGAGGCCGAGCAGGGCGACCGCGATAAAGCTCACGAGTTCCACGTTCATCGCCAGCTTGTTCATGGTGGAGGCGGTGGCGCGCAGCGCGAGGCTCACCGTGCCGACGATGAGAATGGCAACAGCGGCCTGCACCAGGGCAGCGGCAAGGCTGAGCAGCAGGCCTTTGCGCAAAGCCTTTTCATCCGCGACCAGATAGGCGGAGATCACACCCTTGCCGTGTCCGGGTCCGGCGGCGTGAAACACCCCATAGGCGAAGCCGACGAGCAGCAGCGACCAGAAAGCATCGCCGCTTTCCTTCAGGCCGCGCACGCCTGCCTGAAGGCTGGCATAGAAGCCCGATTGCACGGAGAGGATCCAGGCCCCGATATCGCCCGCAGGTGCAGCCTCGCGAAGCCCCATGCCGAACGGGCTGCGGGGCGCTGGCTTGCTGATCGGGCCGATCCACAGGCCGAGCAGGGCCATGAGCCCGGCGATGATCGCAATGGCCGCAACCATCAGCCCGAGCCTGCGCCAGAGACGACCCTGCGCATGAGCGGGGAGGGCGAGGGGCTGCGAACCTACGGACATGCGATGATGGCCTTGTTGGAATATTCCACGCCGAAGTTTCCGGGCTGCGCCTGGAGCGCGCCTTCATCCTGCAGGATCTGCTGCATGGTGGCGTCGAGCGCCTTGGCCTTGGCGATGGTGGTCAGGCAGCCCTCGGGGGCGCCCGCGAGGCTGACGGAGGACTGGCCGTCAGACAGGCTGAAATAAACGAACAGGGTCGGGTCCTCGATCTCTATCGCGACCGGGCCGGCGGAGGCCACGGGCGCCTTGAGGGGCAGCAGGAAGGACATGGTGACCTGGGTCTTGTCCATGACCATGCGCGCCTCGCGCGGCGGGTCGAAGGTCTGGGGCTTTCCGCGCGCCTTCAGGGTGGTGAAGTACTCGAACTCCTCCAGCGAGCCCGCGTTCTCGTCGGCGAGTTCCTGAAGCTCTTCGGGCGAGAGCTTGCCGTCACCGTCCTTGTCCAGGCCTTGCGTCACATAGGCCGTATAGGCCTCGTCGAACGTCCAGTGGTGGCGGATGCCTGTCACCTTCTTGTCTGGCCCGAAGACGATCTCCGCCTTGGCGGTGACCCAGACATGCGGATGGGCCGAGGCCGGCAAAGCGGCGCCCGTCAGGAGGGCGGCAAGGCAGAATGTAAGACCCGGGCGGCGTGACATCATCGACTTCAATGGCTGCGCTTCCGTCGGGAGCCGGAAGCCTCGAAAGAACCTGGATCATGAGGGATCATGGTTAATGGAGGCAAAACAAAGGCTCACCTTTAGAATCGCTTGATTGACGGCCTCAGGCAGTTATGTCAGCATTACTGACATAATTTCAAAGCCAGTAAGAACCGGGAAAATCCGGCGGCGAGCTTGGGCTCCAAGGAGGAACGGCATGGCCGACGGTCATGTGGCGCTTCGTAGCGTTACGCTGGACGACAAGTACGATCTCTCGAAGGATCACGTTTTCATCACCGGCACCCAGGCCGTCATCCGCATGCTGCTCATGCAGCGCGAGCGCGACAGGCTGGCGGGCCTCAATACGGCAGGCTTCGTCTCCGGCTATCGCGGTTCCCCCATCGGCGGCCTCGACCAGAACCTTTGGCGCGCCCGGAAGTGGCTCGAGCCATCCAACATCGTGTTTCAGCCGGGCCTCAACGAGGAACTGGCGGCCACCGCCGTGTGGGGCTCGCAGCAGGCCGAGATTCGCGGCGACGGCAAGTACGATGGCGTGTTCGGCCTCTGGTACGGCAAGGGACCAGGCGTCGACCGCTCCGGCGACGTGTTCCGCCACGCCAACATGGCGGGCTCCTCCAGGCACGGCGGCGTGCTCGCGCTCATGGGCGACGACCACACGGCGGAATCCTCCACCGTCGCGCACCAGTCCGAATTCCATTTCGTCGATGTGATGATCCCGATCCTGAACCCGGCAGGCGTTCAGGAAATTCTCGATTACGGCCTCTACGGCTACGCCATGAGCCGCTTCTGCGGCACATGGGTGGCATTCAAGTGCGTGAAGGACAACATCGAGTCCACCGCTTCCGTCGATGGTTCACTAGACCGCGTGAAAATCATCAGGCCCGATGATTTCATCATGCCGCCGGGCGGGCTCAACATCCGCAACCGCGACGGCGTGCTCGATCAGGAAGCGCGGCTTCAGGATTACAAGCGCGATGCGATGCTGGCGTTTGTCCGCGCCAACAACCTCAACCGCATCGTGCTCTCGGGTGGACGGACACCGAAGATCGGCATCATCACGGTCGGCAAGTCTTATCTCGACGTGCGCCAGGCGCTCGACGAACTCGGTCTCGACGAGGTGAAGGCGAACGACATGGGCCTTCGCCTCTACAAGGTCGCGTGCCCCTGGCCGCTCTCTCAAGCCGAGCTTCTCGAATTCGCGCAAGGCCTCGACAAGGTTATCGTCGTCGAGGAGAAGCGCTCTCTCATCGAAGTGCAGCTGCGCGAGGAGCTTTACGGCACCGCCAACCAGCCGCTCTGCATCGGCAAGAAGGACGAGGCCGGCAACTGGCTTTTCCCCGTCAAGGGCGCGCTCGATCCCAACGACATCGCCATCGTGATCGGCGAACGCCTGCTCGCCTACCACAACAACGATGATCTGCGCGGCCGCGTGGCGCGGCTTCGCCATGCGCAGGACGTGCTGAAGACCACAAACGATGTGGCGACCCGCGTGCCGCATTTCTGCTCCGGCTGCCCGCACAACTCGTCCACCAAGGTTCCGGAGGGCATGCGCGCCTATGCGGGCATCGGCTGCCACTACATGGTGCAGTGGATGGACCGCTCCACCGACGGCTTCACGCAGATGGGCGGCGAGGGTGCCAACTGGATCGGCGAGGCGCCGTTCTCCAATCGCGGCCACGTGTTCCAGAATCTCGGCGACGGCACCTACAACCATTCCGGCATTCTGGCGCTGCGCTGGTCGATCCACACCAAGACCAACGTCACCTACAAGATCCTCTTCAACGATGCGGTCGCCATGACCGGCGGGCAGCCGCATGAGGGCAGCCTCACGGTCGACATGATCGCGCGGCAGGTGCGCGAGGAGGGCGTGGAACGCATCGCGCTCGTCACCGACGAGCCGCACAAATACCCGAAGGAAACGCGCTGGCCAGCAGGCATGTCGATCCATCACCGCGATGAGCTCGACGCCGTGCAGCGTGATCTGGCGCAGGTCTCCGGCGTGTCGGTGATGATCTACGATCAGACCTGCGCCTCCGAGAAGCGCCGGCGCCGCAAGCGCGGCGATTATCCCGATCCGGACAAGCGCGTCATCATCAACGATCTCGTCTGCGAGGCCTGCGGCGATTGCTCCGTGCAGTCGAACTGCGTGGCCGTGCAGCCGGTGCAGACCGAGTTCGGCCGCAAGCGCCAGATCGACCAGTCGAACTGCAACAAGGACTTCTCCTGCGTGAAGGGCTTCTGCCCGTCCTTCGTCACGGTGCATGGCGCCAAGGTGAAGAAGGCGGTGCCGGAAATGCTCTCGACAGATGGCGTGACCTTCAGGCAGCTGCCTGATCCGGCGATCCCCGCCATTGACCGCACCTTCAACGTCATCGTGACGGGCGTGGGCGGCACGGGCGTCGTGACCATCGGCGCGATCCTCGGCATGGCGGCCCATCTCGAAGGCAAGGGCATGGGCATGATCGACATGGCCGGCCTCGCGCAGAAGGGCGGCGCGGTCTACAGCCATGTGCGCCTCGCCAACCATCAGGACGACATCCACGCCATCCGCGTGAGCGCGGAATCCGCGCATCTCGTGCTCGGCTGCGATCTCGTGGTGACGGGCACCAAGAAGGTGCTGGCCGCCGTGAAGGAAGGGAAGACCGCGCTCGTGGTGAACACCGCCGAGGTCATGCCCGGCGAGTTCACCCGCAATGCGGATTTCTCGCTGCCCACCGGGCGCCTGAAGCGCGCGATCAAGAGCGCTGCGGGTACGGAGGGCGCCCACTTCGTGGATGCGACCGCGATCGCCACCGCGCTTCTCGGCAATTCGATCGCGGCCAACATGTTCATGCTGGGCTATGCCTATCAGGCCGGCCGCGTGCCGCTCTCGGGTGCCGCCATCGAGAAGGCCATCGAGCTCAACGGCGAAGCGGTGAAGATGAACCTCTCCGCCTTCACCTGGGGCCGCCGCGCAGCTGCGGAGCCCGGCGTCGTCGCGGCGATGATGAACACGCTGAAAGCGCCGAATGACGAGCTGAAGATCTCCGAGACGCTGGACGAGGTGATCGAACGGCGCGTGGCTTTCCTCACCGCGTACCAGAACAAGCGTTACGGCCAGCGCTACCGCGCTCATGTCGAGCGCGTGCGCGAGGCGGAGGCGAGGGCCGTTCCGGGCTCGACCGCTCTTACCGATGCGGTGGCGCGCTCGCTCTTCAAGCTCATGGCCTACAAGGACGAGTACGAGGTGGCGCGTCTCTACACGGACGGCCATTTCGAGCGTCAGGTTGCGTCCACCTTCGAGGGCGAGAACCTGCGTTACGAGTTCCACCTCGCACCGCCGCTGCTCGCGAAGAAGGATCCGGTCACCGGCTTGCCGAAGAAGATGAGCTTCGGCCCGTGGATGATGAAGGCCTTCCGTGTGCTCGCGAAGTTCAAGAGCTTGCGCGGCACGCCGCTCGACGTTTTCGGCTATACCCATGAGCGGCGCACCGAGCGCAGTCTCATCCGCGAGTTCGAGGACCGCATCGGAGAAATCGTCGGAAAGCTCAATGCCGATAATCACGCGCTTGCGGTCGGGCTCGCCAACATTCCGCAGAAAATCCGCGGCTTCGGCCATATCAAGGAGCGGAACCTGGGCGTTGCGAAGAAGGAAGAGGCGGATCTTCTCGCCAAGTTCCAAGCCGAGCCGCAACCGACGCTGCCGATCGCGGCGGAGTGAGCCTTAAACAAGTGTCATCCCGGACGGCGAAGCCGATCCGGGATCGCGAGCAGAACACCTCTGTCATTCCGGGGCCGCGCAGCGGAGCCCGGAACCCATAACCACGACGGCACAAGAGAAGGCACACCGACCCGAACAGCCTTCTCCTGCACCCACGGTGAGTCTGGGTTCCGGGCTCCGCTGCGCAGCCCGGAATGACATAGGGTGTGTCGCCGCCCTGCAAACGATCCCGGGTTCTGCTGCGCAGCCCCGGGATGACCGCTTGTCTTATCGCTGGCTCACGTCCACGAAGCTCTTCGCCACCTTCGGAGCGTTCTCCTCGTTGAGGCCGGCCACGCACATGCGGCCCGATTCCACGAGATACACGCCGTCCCGTTCCCGCATGGCGCGGACTTGCTCGACGGTGAGGCCCGTATAGCTGAACATGCCGCGCTGGCTGGTGAGGAAGCTCACATCGACCTCGTTGGAGATTTTACGGATCTCCTCGGCAAGGAGCTTGCGCACGGAATCCATGCGGATTCGCATCTCATCGACTTCGCGTGTCCACTGCGCGCGCAAGTCCTCGTTTCCGAGGACGGTGGCGACGAGGAGGCCGCCCGTCATCGGCGGGCTCGAATAGCTGCGGCGCACGGCGAGCTTCAGCTGGCCCAGCACGCGCTCGGCCTCGTCCGCATCACGGCACACGACGCTCAAGCCACCGACGCGCTCGCCGTAGAGCGAGAAGTTCTTGGAGAAGGAATTCGCCACGAGGCAGCTCGCGCGCTCCGCATAGCGGCGCACGAAGGCGGCATCGGCTTCCAGGCTTTCGCCGAAGCCTTGATAGGCCATGTCGAACACCACGATATGGCCCTTGGCGACGAGCACGTCGGTCACCGCCGCCTGCTGCTTCTCGTCGAGATCGACGCCGGTCGGATTGTGGCAGACGGGTTGCAGGATCACGATGGAACCGGATTCCGCTGCCTCCAGCGCCTTCACCATGCCGTCGAAATCGACGGATTTGGTGGCCTTGTTCCAATAGGGATAGGTCGTCGTCCTGAAGCCTGCGCGCTGGAACAGGCCGTGGTGGTTCTCCCAGGTCGGATCGCTGACGAGAACCGTGCGGCCCGGCGTGTGCTTGGCGAGGAAATCCGCCGCGATGCCGACAGCGCCCGTGCCGCCGATGGTCTGGATCGTGGCGATGCGCTTCTCGGTGCGGGCCGGGTGCTTGTCGCCGAAGACCAGCTTCTGCACGCCCTCGCGATAACCGGCATGGCCGTCCATGGGCAGATAGGGGCGCTCGGCAAAGCCGATGCGCTCGTAGGCCGCGCGCACGGAGCCCAGCGCCGGGAGGCGTCCCTTCTCGTCGGTGTAGACGCCGATGCTGAGATTGACCTTCTCGGTGCGGGGATCGGCCTTGAAGCTGTCGTTGAGCGACAGGATGGGATCGCCCGCAAAGGCTTCGACGCGTCCAAACAGTGATTCCGTCATGCTGACCTCCAGGCGCACGCGGCATCTGGCCTGCGGGAGCGCCGTTTCCGATGCGGGAGACCTAACCCCGAATGCTTGGGCGGGGCAAGATTCTTTAAGCGTCGAGACGCCAATCTACCGGCTCAAGGCCCTTCTCGGAAAGCCACGCATTGGCGCGGCTGAAGGGCCGTGTCTTGCGAAAGTCGTTGAGCCGGTTGAGCGGGGAGGGGTGGCCCGATTCGATCACCAGATGCTTTGACTGATCCACCAATACTGCCCGCTTGCGGGCAGGCCCGCCCCAGAGCAGGAACACGACGGCGGGCTGCCGGGCGGAGATCGTGCTCACGGCCTGATCCACCAGGTGCGACCATCCGAACTTCATATGAGCGCCGGACTTTCCCGCCTCGACGGTGAGCGCGGTGTTGATGAGCAGAACGCCCTGCTTCGCCCATTTCGACAGGTCGCCGGATTTCGGCATGGGATAGCCCAGATCATCCGCCATCTCGGCCAGGATCGTACGCAAGGATGCCGGCAGCCGCCTTGCGCCGCGATAGGAGAAGGCGAGGCCGTGGGAATCGCCCGGCGTCGGATAGGGATCCTGGCCCAGCACCACCACCTTGACCTTGTCGAGAGGCGTCAGCCGCATGCTCGTGAACACGGCTTCCGGCGGCGGCAGGACCTCGCCGCCCGAGGCGGTGATCGCATCGACTTTTGCCGCCACCGCTTCCGCGCTGCCGTCCTGAAAGAAGGGAAGCCCGATCCAGCCGGCGGCGTTCTTCTCTTTGCGGAAATCCGCCAGGGCTTGGGCGATAGGGCCGGTCATGGAAAAGGTGCCTTTGGGTCAGATGCAGAGAGCATCGGAAATGTTGGCCTCCCTTCTAGTCGCAGCCGCCGCAAAAGACATCACTCGGTGCCATTAAGCTGAGCTGTGGGAATATCGACAGATTGTTGCCTTTGTGACACGTTGCCGGTCTAGGCTCCGTGTGGCTAATCTGAGCCCGCTCGCTATCAAGGACCTTTGACGATGCTTAAATGCCGACCCTCCGCCGCGCTGCGCGCCGGTCTTCTCGGAATGTCCGTGCTTCTGTCAGGCACGGCCCTGGCTCAGGAGGCGGTGACGATCCGCTTCGTCCAGACCAACGACATCGATCGCATGAGCCCGGAGAAGGGCCGCGGCGGCTTCGCCAAGCTGGCGACGGTGGTCAAGGAAGAGAAGGCGAAGGGCAATGCCTTCTTCATCCATGCCGGCGACACGATCTCGCCCTCGCTCATGTCGGGCTTCGACAAGGGCGCGCATGTCATCGACATCTTGAACCGCATGGGCGTCGATGCGATGGCGCCGGGCAACCACGAATTCGACCTCGGCGACGATGCCTTCCGGGCCCGCATGGCCGAGGCGAAGTTCGACGTGCTGGCCACCAATATCGTCGACGGCAACGGCCTGCCCGCCAACACCAAGCCCGACAAGATGGTCGAGGTGCAGGGCGTCAAGATCGGCTTCTTCGGCCTGACCACCGAGGATACGCCCATCGCGTCGAGCCCCGGCACCATCAAGTTCTCCTCCACCATCGACACGGCCCGCGCCAAGTCGAAGGAACTGCGCGAGAAGGGCGCCGACATCGTCGTCGCCATCGCCCATACCCCGCTCGAAGTGGACATGATCGTCGCCCGCTCCGCCGGCGTTGACGTGATCATCGGCGGCCATGACGAGCACCTGCTCGCCTTCTATGACGGCAAGGTGGCGCTCACCGAATCCGAGTCCCAGGCCAATTACGTCACCGTCACCGAGCTTGCGGTGACGAAGGCGACGAAGGACGGCAAGACCACGGTTTCCTGGCACCCGAACTTCCGCATCGTTGACACCGCGAACGTGAAGCCCGATCCGGAAATCGAGGCGGTCGTGAAGGGCTACGAGGACAAGCTGTCCAAGGAGCTCGACGTGGAGATCGGCGTGACCGAGACCCCGCTCGACAGCCGCCGCGCCACGGTGCGCGGAGGCGAGGCCGCCATGGGCAACCTCGTGGCCGATGCCTTGAAAGCCGCCGTCGGCGCCGATGTGGCCATCACCAATGGCGGCGGCCTGCGTGCCGACAAGCAGTACGAGGCCGGCCAGAAGCTGACCCGCCGCAACATCTTGGCGGAAATGCCCTTCGGCAACACCACGGTGCTGCTCGAAATCAAGGGCGAGCATATCTAGGCCGCTCTCGAGAACGGCGTCAGCCAGGTGCGTGAGCTCGGCGGCCGCTTCCCGCAGGTCTCCGGCATCAACGCCGAGGTGGACCTGAAGGCGCCGGTGGGCAGCCGCGTGACGTCGGTCAAGATCAACGGCGAGCCGCTCGATCCGGCCAAGACCTATAAGCTGGCCACCAACGACTTCATGGCCCGCGGCGGCGACGGCTATCGCGCCCTCACGCAGGGCAAGTCGCTCATCGACGTGTCGGCCAGCCAGCTCATGGCGAGCCAGGTGATCGACTACATCGCCAAAGCCGGCAAGGTTGCCCCGAAGGTCGAAGGACGCGTCGTTCTTCGCTGATTCTGCGCTAAATTCAGGACGCCGGGACCTTTCAGGCCCCGGCGTCATTCTTTTTGACGGTAAAAACCCTCTCCATCTCTCGGCGAGCCTGTGCCATGTTGGCCGCTCAGACCGAATCCCGGCCAAAAACCCGGCATTGAAGCGAAGTGTCATTGCAGGCCCCGACCCGATTAGAATCGCCGACCCTGACCCGGAAGCGCCGCCGTTCCCTTTCGCGCGGGCGCATGACGCTGGTCATGGGCCTGTTCGGCGTCGCCTTCATTCTCCTCACCTTCGGCTATATCGCCTGGGAACAGCGCAAGCGTCTCATCGAGCGCAATCAGGAGGATATCGCGAGCCACGCCTATTTCCTGGCGGACCATACGGCGCGCATCCTCGAGGTGACGGACCTCACCCTCAAGCAGACCATAGATCTCATCGCGGGGATGAGCTGGGATGAGGTCCAATCCTCCCAGGATCTCTGGCAGCAGCTGCGCTCCGTGAGAGATGCGCTGCCTTATGTCAGCAATGTCTGGCTCAGCGATGCGACCGGCAAGCTGCGCCTGGCATCCGTGGCGTTCCCCACGCCGAATGTCAGCGCGGCCGAGCGTGAGGCGTTCGCCGTCCAGGCCCGCTCCGGTCAGGGCCTCGTCATCGGCGATCCGATGGTCGGGACGCTCACGAAGGATCCGAGCTTCCTGGCGACGCGTCGGATCGAGGGGCCGAACAATACGTTGGGGGGCAGCGCCTCCGTGACGGTGGCTCAGTCCTACTTCAACGATTACTGGGGCAAGCTGCGGATCCCGAAGGGCACGCGGATCACGCTGCTCAGGAGCTCGGACGCGCGGGTTATCGCGCAATATCCGCCGCCCAAGGATGGATTGACGTTCCTTCCCATCGACAAGGCCGCTTTCGATCAGGCGGTGGCGAGAAACGCCTTGTCCGGTTCCTATGTGTTCATGAGCGGGAACCAGGAGCGGATGGGCGCCTATCACCGCGTCGAGGAAATGCCGCTCTACATCAATGTGAGCATGCCGGAGGATGCCTATTGGGGTCCCTGGACTGTCCAGATGCGGCTCTACGGCGCCTTCGCGCTCATCGCCCTCGTGGCGCTTCTGGCGCTGACCTCCCTGGCCTATCAGCAGTTCCATGAGCAGGCCGCCACCGAGGCCCTGCTTCAGCGCGAGGTTTCCCTGCGCACCGGCGAGCTCAAAGCGGAGACGGCGGCGCTCGAAGTGCTCAACCGGACCGGCCAGGCACTCGCCGCCGAACTCGATATCGAGCGCATCGTCGAGAATGTGGTCGAGGCCGCAGTCCTGCTCACGGGCGCGCAGACGGGCGTCTTCTTTTCGGGTGCGGATTCCGTCTCCCCCAACGAGGGCGGCAGGCCCGGCGTGCATTATGGGCATTATGCGCAAGGGGGAGGGCAGGCCGCTTTCTCCGATCTTGCCGTGGACCGGATCTGCGAAGCGGTGTTCGAAGACGGCCATACGATCCGGATCGACGACATCGCGGCGGATCCCGATCGCAGGCAATACCTGAACGAGGAAAGCCTGTCCGAGGACCGCCCGCGCATCCGCAGCCTGCTCGCGGTTCCGGTTTCCTCTCGGACGGGCAAGATCAACGGCGTGCTTCTTTTCGCTCATGAAAGGGCCGCAGCCTTCACCGAGCGAGCCGAGCGCCTTGTGACGGGCCTTGCCGCGCAGGCGGCCATCGCCCTCGAGAACGGGCGTCTCTATCAGGAGGCGCAGTACGAGATCGAGGAGCGCAGGCAGGCGCAGAACCAGCAATCCTTCCTGATCCGCGAACTGCATCACCGGGTGAAGAACACGCTCGCGACCGTGCAGGCGGTGGTCGGCGCGACCGCGCGCTCCACATCGAGCATCGAGGAATTCTACAAGGCGTTCGTCGGGCGCATCATTTCGCTCGCCAACACCCATTCCCTGCTGACCGAAGCCCTGTGGCAGACGGCGTCCTTGCGCGAGATCCTGGAGAAGGAACTCATCCCCTACAACGATGCGAAGGGCGAGCGGATCGAGCTGGAGGGGCCGGACGTGAAGCTTCCCTCCGAGATCGCCGTTCCCATCGGCATGGCCGTCCACGAGCTGACGACCAATGCCGCGAAATACGGCGCGTTGTCCGTTCGCACCGGCAAGGTCTCCGTCATGTGGAGCGAGAATGGCGAGGGCGAGGACCGGCGCCTGTCCCTGTCCTGGGTGGAGCGCGGCGGTCCCCGCGTGGCGCAGCCCGGCCGGCAGGGCTTCGGCTCCCGCCTCCTGCACCGGGTTCTCACGACCCAGCTCAATGCCCAGGTCAACGTGGATTACGATCCGTCCGGCCTGCGCGTCTCCATCGATGCGCCCATCAAGGCGACCGCCAGCCTCAGCCCCCCGGTGTGACAGGCGCCTCTCCGGTAAAATACGGAAGTGATGCTTTGTCCCGTTGGCGTCACGGTGCAAAAGCCACTATCTAGACCAAATCCAATGTGCGGAGCCCAAGCCGGGCTTCGCGGCCAAGGTTTCTTCCCAAGGGTCCTTTCGATGAATGAGCGAGTGAGCGTAGCGGAATTGAGCCAGATGGCGCGCCCGGTGGATCATCCGCCCGTCCGGTCGGGCCGGATCGGCGTGCTTCTTCTCAACCTGGGCACGCCCGAGGGCACAAGCTACTGGCCGATGCGCCGCTACCTCAAGGAGTTCCTGTCCGACCGCCGGGTGATCGAGACGCCGCGCCTCCTGTGGTGGCCGATTCTCAACCTCATCATCCTCACCAAGCGTCCCGGGCCGAAGGGGCGCGACTACGCCTCGATCTGGAACAACGAGCGCGACGAGGGTCCGCTCAAGACCATCACCCGCAGCCAGGCGGAGAAGGTGGCCGCCCATCTGAAGGCCGTCGCGGGCGACAGGATCACCGTCGATTGGGCCATGCGCTACGGCAAGCCGGAGGTGCGCGAGCGCATTCAGGCGCTGCTCGACCAGGGCTGCGACCGGATTCTGCTGGTTCCGCTCTATCCGCAATATGCGGCGGCGACCTCCGCCACCGCCTGCGATCAGGCCTTCCGCGCCCTCATGGACATGCGTTGGCAGCCGTCTGTTCGCGTCTCGCCGCCCTATCACGACGATCCGGTCTATATCGAATCCGTGGTCGCCTCCATGAAGCGCGACCTCGCCAAGCTCACCTTCGAGCCGGAAGTGATCCTCGTCTCCTTCCACGGCGTGCCGAAGGAATACCTGCTCAAAGGGGATCCCTATTACTGCCAATGCGTGAAGACATGGCGCCTCATGCGCGATGCCTTCGGCTGGCCGGCGGACAAGTTCCGCCTGACCTTCCAGTCCCGTTTCGGCAAGGACGAATGGCTCCAGCCCTACACGGACAAGACCGTGGAGGCGCTGGCGAAAAGCGGCGTGAAGCGCATGGCCATCGTCGCCCCCGGCTTCTCCGCCGATTGCCTCGAGACGCTGGAAGAACTCGACGGCGAGAACCGCGAGATCTTCATGCACAACGGCGGCGAGGAATTCGCTTATCTGCCGTGCCTGAACGACAGCGACGACGGCATGCGCGTGATCAACCACATCGTCGAGCGCGAGCTGCAGGGCTGGATCTGAGGCAGGAACACTGCCGTTTCACTCTCGTCATGGCCGGGCTCGTCCCGGCCATCCCGATCTGAAAAGCGCACCGCTCAGCATTATCGGGATCACCGGCACAAGGCCGGTGATGACGTGAAAGCAAGTCGCCACCTCCCCGTTGAAATCAGGATTGCCGACCTAGGCGGCATCGCCGCTTTGGGATAGCTTGGCCTCCTTGCAACTCCGTTGCCTGGGGAAACGAATGCAGTTTGGTGCTTTTAGCGGTTTCAGCGGCTTCGACATCTTCGTCATCGTCCTCGTCCTCATCGTCGTGGTGACGATCGCCATGGGCGTGAGAACGGTGCCGCAGGGCTATGCCTATACGGTGGAGCGCTTCGGGCGCTACTCGCGCACGCTCACGCCGGGCCTTGGCCTCATCGTTCCGTATATCGACCAGATCGGGAAGCGCGTGAATGTCATGGAGCAGGTGCTCGACATTCCGAGCCAGGAGGCGTTCACCCGCGACAATGCGGGCGTCACCATCGATGCCGCCGCGTTCTATCAGGTGCTCGATCCGGCCCGTGCTTCGTATGAGGTGTCGGATCTGAGCCAGGCGCTTCTGGTGCTGACCATGACCAACATCCGCACGGTGGTCGGCTCCATGGATCTCGACCAGCTTCTTTCCCATCGCGACGAGATCAACGAGCGTCTGCTGCGCGTCATGGATGCCGCCGCTTCTCCGTGGGGAGCGAAGGTCACGCGCGTCGAGATCAAGGACATCCTGCCGCCGCAGGATCTGGCCGGCGCCATGGCGCGGCAGATGAAGGCCGAGCGCGAGAAGCGCGCCGCCGTGCTGGAAGCGGAAGGATTGCGGCAGGCCGAGATCCTGCGCGCGGAAGGCGAGAAGCAGTCGCAGATTCTCTCTGCGGAAGGCCGCAAGGAAGCGGCGTTCCGCGATGCCGAGGCGCGCGAGCGTCTCGCCGAGGCCGAGGCGAAAGCGACCTCCATGGTGAGCGATGCGATCACGCGCGGCGATCTCGCCGCCGCCAACTTCATCGTTGCGGAAAAATACATCGACGCCATCCGCAGCCTCGCCACCGCACCGAACCAGAAGGTCGTGATCGTGCCGATCGAGGCCGCCGGTCTTGCCGGCACGCTCGGCGGCATCGCGGAGCTGACCAAATCCGTGTTCGGCGGGGAGGGTAGCGCTACGGCCCGTCCCGCCCGCACCGTTCCCAAGGTCACGGGCGGATCGGAGCGGTCATGATCGCCGATGCATTCGCGAGCTTCGGCGCCTGGGCCTGGATCATCCTCGGCCTGCTTCTGATCGGAGTCGAACTCCTGGCGCCGGGCATCTTCTTCCTCTGGCTCGGCCTTGCGGCGCTTGCCACGGGATTGCTCGATGCGCTGCTCGGCCTCTCTTGGCAGGCCGCCTCCCTCGTCTTCGCTCTGCTCTCGGTGGCGGCGGTGGTGCTGGGGCGTTGGATCACGCGCTCAGGCGCGCAGCCGGAGGTGCAATCGTCTCCTCTCAATCAGCGCGGCCAGGCTCTCGTGGGGCGCGTGTTCACACTCGAAACGCCGATCAAGGATGGAGAGGGGCGCATCCGCGTGGATGACAGCTCCTGGCGCGTCACCGGCGCGGACAGATTTGCCGGGGCGAAGGTGCGTGTCGTTCGCGTCGAAGGCACGACGCTCGTGGTGGACGATCCCTGAGCAGGGTGCGACACGATGTTCGATGAGCCGGACAATTTAACGTAGAAAGACAGGAATATATAACGTAATACCATGTCGTTTCGTGGCCTGGGAGCATCCAGGCTGCACGAATTTGCAGTTTCCCAGTCAAGGAACGTGACATGGCTATGACTTTGAATGTCGGCCGTTTTACCAATGGCGGTAAGATGTACGGCAACATCACCATGAGTGACAGCAACAATTACCTCGATACCCGCAAGGGCTCGATCTACGGCACGGTCGATCTTGCCGGCGGCAACGATACCTATCTCGGCGGCAAGGGGTCGGATAAGGTCAACGGCGGCGACGGGAATGACAAGATCAACGGCAACGACGGCAACGACAAGCTGGCTGGCGGCGCTGGCCGCAACACGCTGACCGGCGGGAAGGGCAAAGATGCCTTCGTCTTCGCGGTCATGCCGACCGCTGCCGATCTCGACATCATCAAGGACTTCTCGTCGAAGGACGACACGTTCCGGTTCAGCCAATCGGTCTTCACGGAGATCGGCTCCACGGGAAAGCTGAAAGCCGCCGCATTCCGGCTTGGTTCCAGCGCGGCCGATGCTGACGATCGGGTCATCTATCACAAGGCCAGCGGCAAGCTTTATTACGATCCGGACGGAACCGGAGCCGAGGCGCAGGTTCACGTCGCGACCTTGTCCAACAAGGCAAAGCTGGTGCTGAGCGATTTCCTGATCGTCTGAGGCTGCTTAAGCAGCGCCAGCCCGCAGCAGGTCGAGGTAGTGGACCAGTCCCACCGGCTTGTTGTTGTCGACCACGATCAGCGCGGTGATCCGCGCTGTTTCCTCGATTTCGAGAGCCGTCGCCACGAGGGCATCCGGCGCGATGGTGCGCGGCGTGCGAGTCATGATCGCGGTGACGGGAAGCGTGCCGAGATCGGGGCGAAGGTTACGGCGCAAATCGCCGTCCGTGACGATGCCGGCGAGCGTGCCATCCGTGTTGACCACGATCACCGAACCGAAGCCCTTGCGGCCGATCTCCTCGATGGCTGCGTCCATGCGGGCGTCGATGCCGACGATCGGCAGGCGCTCGTCCTTGTGCATGATGTCGCGCACCAGCTTGAGGCGCGCGCCGAGCTTGCCGCCCGGATGGAACACCCGGAAATGCTCCGCCGTGAAGCCGCGCTTCTCCAGAAGCGCCACCGCCAGCGCGTCGCCCAAGGCGAGCTGAATCGTGGTGGATGTGGTAGGCGCGAGCCCGTTGGGGCAGGCTTCCTTGGCCTTCGGCAACGTCAGGCAGATATCGGCGGCCTGGCCGAGCGTCGAATCCCCGTTCGACGTGAAGGCGATGAGCGGTACGCGGAAGCGCTTGGCATAGCCGATGATGTCCGCAAGCTCCGCCGTCTCGCCGGACCAGGACAGGGCGAGAATCACGTCCTCGGCCTGCACCATGCCGAGATCGCCATGGCTGGCTTCGGCCGGATGCACGTAATGGGCAGGGGTGCCTGTGGAGGCAAGCGTTGCGACGATCTTGCGGCCCACATGGCCGGACTTGCCCATGCCGGTCACGATGACGCGGCCCTTGGCGGCGGCGATCTTCTCGATCGCGGCGGTGAAGGGAGCGCCGAGCCCGTTGCCGATGGAGTCCATGAGGATGGACAGGCCCTCCCGCTCCGTCGCAAGCGTGCGGAGCGCCGAGGCGACGGCGGAATCGGACGGTTCGGAAGTCGGTTTTGCGAGTGCCATGGCCGCCCTTTACCACAAGCGGGCGGCCATGAGTAACCCTGTTGGCTCGGTTACTTTTGGCGCAGCAGCGCCTCGAGTTCCTTGCGGAAGTCGGCGGAGAGCTCCTCGCGCTCCAGGGCGTAGGCGACGTTCGCCATGAGGAAGCCGATCTTCGAGCCCGTATCGTAGGTCTTGCCCTCGTACTTCATGCCGAAGAACTGCTGGTCCTTCATCAGGCGGATCATCGAGTCGGTGAGCTGGATCTCGTTGCCCGCGCCGCGCTCCTGGGTGGAGAGCAGGTCGAAGATCTCGGGCTGGAGAATGTAGCGGCCGGAGATGATGTAGTTGGACGGTGCGGTGCCCTTCGGCGGCTTCTCCACCATGCCGGTGATCTCGAAGGTCTGGCCGAATTCCTGGCCCACCGAGACGATGCCGTACTGGTGCGTCTGGTCCTCCGGCACTTCCTCCACGGCGATGATGTTGCCGCCATGCTTGTCGTAGGCCGCGATCATCTGCTCCATGGAGCCGCGGCTCAGCATGTCGGGGAGAATGACGGCGAAGGGCTCGTCGCCCACGAGCTCGCGGGCGCACCACACCGCATGGCCGAGGCCGAGCGGCTCCTGCTGGCGGGTGAAGCTGGTCTGGCCGGCCTTCGGCTGGTCCTTGGCGAGGAGCTCCAGCTCCTTCGTCTTGCCGCGGCTTTCCAGCGTGCGGTTGAGTTCATAGGCGATGTCGAAATGGTCCTCGATTACAGCCTTGTTGCGGCCGGTGACGAAGATGAACTGTTCGATTCCGGCGGCGCGCGCCTCGTCCACCACATGCTGAACCACGGGGCGGTCCACGACGCACATCATCTCCTTCGGCACGGCCTTGGTGGCGGGAAGGAAACGGGTGCCGAGACCGGCAACGGGAAGGACTGCTTTGCGAATGCGCTTCATTGAGTAAGCCATATTGGGGCAGGGAGGGAACGTGAGGAGTCTAAGGCAAAACAAGGAAAAGGAAACCGCTCACGGTCAAGCTTCGGCCTCCCATAACGCCCGATATTGCCTTAGGTTGCATCGTTGTTACTTCGTTTCTGGCGCCCTGGACCTGAATTGAACCTGAAGCGTTTTGGTTAAGCCCCCAAGATAGGCGGTTTTGAGGAGATTTTCATGACAGTGCTGGTGACGGGCGGCGCGGGTTATATCGGCAGCCATATGGTGCTGGAGCTGCTCGATGCCGGGGAACAGGTGGTGGTGCTCGACAACCTCTCCACCGGCTTCCGCTGGGCCGTGCCGCCGGAGGCCACCTTCGTCGCGGGCGATGTGGGCGATCAGGCCCTCATGACGCAGGTCATCGAGGAGCACGGCATCGACAGCATTCTGCATTACGCTGCCCGCATCGTGGTGCCGGAATCGGTCACCGATCCGCTCGGCTATTATTTCAACAACACGGTCAAAACCCGGGCGCTCATCGAAACGGCGGTGAAGTCCGGCGTGAAGAACTTCGTCTTCTCCTCCACCGCCGCCGTCTACGGCAACCTGCAAGTGCCGCTGCTCACCGAGGACATGCCGCTCTCGCCCATCAACCCTTACGGGCGCAGCAAGCTCATGAGCGAGTGGATGCTGCAGGATGCGGAGGTCGCCCACGGCCTGCGCTACGCGATCCTGCGCTATTTCAACGTGGCGGGCGCCGATCCGAAGGGGCGCTCCGGGCAATCGACGCCCCAGGCGACGCACCTCATCAAGGTGGCGGCCCAGGCGGCGCTCGGGCAGCGGCCCCATCTCGACGTGTTCGGCACCGATTACGAGACGCCGGACGGCACCTGCGTGCGCGACTACGTCCAGGTCAACGATCTCGCCCGCGCCCATCTCGTGGCCCTGCGCTATCTGCGCGCTGGTGGGGCCTGCACGGTCATGAATTGCGGCTACGGCCACGGGGCTTCGGTGCTGGAGGTCGTGGACACCGTCAGACGAGTGTCGGGCACCGATTTCGAGGTTCGCTTGAGCTCCCGCCGCGCTGGCGATCCGGCCCGGCTGGTGGCGGCGGTTGACCGAATCAGGGCGCTCGGCTGGGAGCCGGTTCACGACAATCTCGAGGAAATCGTGGAGCAGGCCCTGCGTTGGGAGCGGGTTCTGGTGGAGCGGAAAGCCGCATAAAGGCGGTCTATCAACCGGGAATTAACTCTCTTAATGTCGCAATGGCGGGACGAGACAGTCCCTAACCATGAGCGACCCCATGCATCAGCAGATCCGTGTGGTGCGCCGCCTGTGTGGCGCACTCTTTCTTGGTCTGACCCTTACCATCGGCCTGAATGGGGCGATCCCGGAAGCACGTGCCCAAGATGCCGGCTTCCAGCGCTTCGTGCAGAACCTCTGGCCTGCCGCCAAGGCGAGGGGCGTGTCCCGCGCCACTTTCGACGAGGCCTTCCGGGGCGTTCAGCCCGATCCGAAGATCATCGCGCTGACCAAGAAACAGTCCGAGTTCGTCCGCCCGATCTGGGAATACATCAACGGCTCCATCTCGGCCCAGCGTCTCCAGCGCGGCCAGCAGATGGCGTCCGAATGGTCCAAGACCCTCGCCATGGTCGAGCGGACCTATGGCGTTCCGGGTTCAGTGGTGCTGGGCGTCTGGGGCATGGAAACCAATTTCGGCAGCTTCACCGGCTCGATCTACGCGATCCGGGCGCTCTCGACCCTGGCCTATACGGGCTACCGGGATGACTTCTTCAAGCAGGAACTGCTCGTCGCCCTCCAGATCCTGGAGGAGGAGCATGTGGACCGGAACAAGATGCTCGGCTCCTGGGCCGGCGCCATGGGCCAGACCCAGTTCATGCCCTCGAGCTTCATGAAATATGCGGTCGACGGCAACCGGGACGGCGTGCGCGACATCTGGGGCTCGGTGCCCGACGCCATGGCCTCCACGGCCAATTACCTGCGCCAGCAGGGCTGGGAGCCGGGGCTGCCCTGGGGCTTCGAGGTCAAGCTGCCTAAGGGCTTCGACTTCCGGTATTTGAGCGGCACCTTCCCGCAATGGCAGCATGTGGGCGTGCGCCGCGCCGACGGCAAAGCCATGCCGCGCGGCGGCGAGGCCACCCTGTTCCTGCCGGGCGGCGCGAATGGCCCGGCCTTCCTGGTCACCAGGAACTACGACGTGATCAAGACCTACAACTCGTCCGATGCCTATGCCATGGGCGTGGCGCATCTGGGCGATCGCCTGATGGGTGGCCTGCCGATCCAGGGCGCATGGCCCAAGGACCAGCCCATGATGGACAAGAACGAGCGCGAGGAGCTGCAGCAGCGCCTCGCCGGCCTCGGCTTCTATGAGGGCACCACGGACGGCAAGTTTGGCTCCAAGACCCGCGAGGCGGTGCGGAACTTCCAGCTCAAGCGCGGCTTGATCCCGGATGGCTACGCCGATTACGCGGTCTTGCGCGAATTGCGCGCGGCCCGCTGACGAGGTTCCGGTATAGCGCTATATTGAGGCTGCCCGGAACGAAAGGAGCCGCCGATGCGCATGGTGCCGATCCTTCGTATGCTCGCCCTGAGCGCGCTGATCGTCGTCAGCGGCGGCCCGGTCGCGTGGGCGCAATATTACTATCCGCAGCAGCAACAGCAGCAGCCGGCGGGACGCCCGAACCCCCGGGCCTATCCGCCCGGCTATTATCCGGGCAAGCTGGTCCAGCCGGCCCAGCCCCGGCAGGGCTTCAGCCTGCGCCGTCTGTTCGGCGTTCCCGACGAGCCTCCGCCGCCCGCCCGCCAGCCGGTGGCAAGGCCTAAGAGGACTGCACCTCCCCCGGCAGCGGTGGTGGCGAAGCCCGAGAAGCCGAAGGTCAATCCCACGACCCATGTGGTGGTGTTCGGCGATTCGCTTGCCGATTACGCCCGACAGGGCTTGGATGCCATGTTCTCGGACAACCAGGACGTGGCCGTCGTTGCCAAGACGCGCGGCGGCAGCAACCTCGTGCGCAGCGACCCGGCGGAATGGCCGAACTTCATCAAGAGCACCTTCGATTCCGGCCAGAAGGCGACGCTGGCCGTCGTCATGCTGGGCCTGAGCGACCGGCAGGCGCTGAAGGACGGCGACGACAGCGTGGACCTGCTCTCCGACCGCTGGAAGGACGTCTATACCCGCCGCATCGACGACATCATGCGCAGCTTCCAGGAGCGCAATATTCCCGTGGTGTGGATCGGCCTGCCGCCCATGAAGAACAGCCAGCAATCCGAGGATCTCGTCGCCATGAACGAGATCTACCGCGAGAGCGTGCAGCGCAATGGCGGCACTTACGTGGATATCTGGCCGGGCTTCGTGGATGACGAGAACCGCTACACCACCAACGGACCCGACGTGGACGGTGAGCCCGCACGTCTGCGCACTAGCGACGGCGTGTCCTTCACCAGCGCGGGCGCCCGCAAGATCGCGCATTTCGCCGATGTGGAGATCAAGAAAATTCTGGATGCGGTGAAGGACGGTACGTCCGTCGCGGCAGTGCCCGTCGACGGACAGCCCATCTCCATTGAGGCTGCCCTGCCTGCGCCGCCGGATGCGGCCGCTCCGGTCTCCCTGCCGGTGAAGCCGCTGATCGGCCCCGTGCTGCCGCTCACCAAGCAGGATGTGACGCCGGGCGGAACCCTGGTCTCCGCGCCGCCGAAGCTCACGGGTGATCACGCCTATCCCGTGCAGCGCGCATTGCGCACCGGCATCGCGCCGAATTCGCGCCCGGGCCGTGCGGACGATTATCGCTGGCCGGGGTCGTAGCGCCGGTGTGGTTTAATCCTGCAAGGCTCAGTGTCGTCCCCGGCGAGCGTCAGCGAGGGAAGGGTATCCACTGTCAAGCGTTGCGCTATGGATTCCCTTCCCCTCCGCTGCGCTCCGGCCGGGAATGACACTGAGGAATGACAATCTCCCACGTCATCACCGGCCGTGTGCCGGTGATCCCAATGATTTGAAACGCGGTGCACTTCGGATCGGGATGGCCGGCACAAGGCCGGCCATGACAGTGTAGGGGCCTTTTGCTCGCCGGATTGCTCGTTACACCGGCAGCGTGCTCTCACCCATCAGGAAGGTGTCGATGGAGCGCGCGGCCTGACGGCCTTCGCGGATAGCCCAGACCACAAGCGACTGGCCACGACGCATGTCGCCTGCGACGAACACCTTCTCGCTCGACGTCTTGTAGTTCCTGTCGTCGGCGACCACGTTGCCGCGACGGTCCATGTCGACGCCGGATTGCTCCAGCAGACCTTCCTTCACCGATCCCGCGAAGCCGATGGCGATGAAGACGAGGTCGGCCTTGAGGATGAACTCGCTGCCTTCGATCGGCTGGCGCTTCTCGTCCACGCGGGCGCATTGCACGCCGACGGCCTTGCCGTTCTTGCCGACGATGCCGAGCGTCGCCGCTTGGAACTCACGCTCCGCGCCTTCGGCCTGCGAAGACGAGGTGCGCATCTTCGTCGGCCAGTACGGCCATACGGTCAGCTTGTCCTCCCGCTCCGGCGGACGGGGGCGAATGTCGAGCTGCGTCACGGAGAGCGCGCCCTGGCGGAACGCGGTGCCGACGCAGTCGGAGGCCGTGTCGCCGCCGCCGATGACGACGACGTGCTTGCCGTTTGCCAGGATCGTCTCCATCGTCACTTCCTCACCGCCGACGCGCTGGTTCGACTGAGTGAGATAGGGCATCGCGTAATGCACGCCCTTCAGGTCTTGACCCGGCAGGTTCGGGTTGCGCGGATCTTCCGCGCCGCCTGCAAACAACACCGCGTCGAACTCGTTGTGGAGCGAAGCGAAGCTGCGGTCCACGCCGATGTTGACGCCGCAATGGAAGACGACGCCTTCGGCTTCCATCTGCTTCACGCGGCGGTCGATGTGGTACTTCTCCATCTTGAAGTCGGGAATGCCGTAGCGCAGCAGGCCGCCGGGACGCGCCTGACGCTCGAACACATGCACGTCATGGCCGGCGCGCGCGAGCTGCTGCGCGGCAGCCATGCCCGCAGGGCCTGAGCCGATCACGGCGACGCGCTTGCCGGTGGAGAAGCCCGCGGGCTCCGGCTTGATGAAGCCCATCTCCCACGCCTTGTCGGCGATGGCCTGCTCGATGGTCTTGATCGCCACCGGCTGGTTTTCGAGGTTGAGCGTGCAGGCTTCCTCACACGGCGCGGGGCAGATGCGGCCCGTGAACTCGGGGAAGTTGTTGGTGGTGTGGAGGTTGGCGGCAGCCTCCTCCCAGTCGTTCTGCCAGACCAGATCGTTCCAATCCGGAATCTGGTTATGCACCGGGCAGCCTGTCGGCCCGTGGCAGAAGGGGATGCCGCAATCCATGCAGCGCCCCGCCTGCTTCTTCAGGTCGTTGTCGTCGAGCGGCAGCGTGAACTCGCGGAAGTGGCGCACGCGCTCGCCGGCGAGCTGATACTTCTGCTCCTGGCGGTCGTATTCGAGAAAGCCTGTGACCTTACCCATCGTATGCCCCTTTAATCCTTATTCCGCCGCCTGCAGGTTCCGGAGACGATCCATCTCCTGGAGCGCGCGACGATATTCAACCGGCATCACCTTCACGAACTTGGTGCGGAAGGTCGCCCAGTTGTCGAGGATCTCCTTCGCGCGGGCCGAGCCCGTATAGGTGTGGTGATTGGTGATGAGCTGCATCAGGCGCTCTTCATCGGGGCCGGACATGTTGGCCATGATGTCGATGCGTCCCTTGGTCTCCAGATCGCCGCCGTGGTGGTGGAGGCGACGCATCAGGTCCTCTTCCTCCTCGACGGGTTCGAGATCGACCATGGACAGGTTGCAGCGCTTGGAGAACGTGCCATCCTCGTCGAGCACGTAGGCGATGCCGCCCGACATGCCCGCCGCGAAGTTGCGTCCGGTTTGTCCCAGCACGACCACGAGGCCGCCGGTCATGTATTCGCAGCCGTGATCGCCCGTGCCTTCGACGACCGCGATGGCGCCGGAGTTGCGCACGGCGAAACGCTCGCCCGCGACGCCACGGAAGTAAGCCTCACCCGCGATGGCGCCATACATCACCGTGTTACCGACGATGATCGAACGCTCAGGCGCCGCTTTCGTCTTCGGCGACGGCTTGATGATGAGCTTGCCGCCAGAGAGGCCCTTGCCGACATAGTCGTTCGCAACACCTTCGAGTTCGACGGTGACGCCGGCAGCCAACCATGCGCCGAAGCTCTGGCCTGCAGTGCCCTTCAGCTTCACGGTGATCGTGTCGTCGGGCAGGCCCTCATGGCCGTAGCGCTTCGCCACTTCGCCGGAGAGCATCGCGCCCGCCGTGCGGTCGGAGCTGCGGATCGTCGCCTCGATGGTGACGGCCTGTCCGTTCTCCAGGGCAGGCCCAGCCTGCGCGATGAACTCGCGGTCGAGCACATTCGCGATGGGGTGAACCTGACGCTCCTGATGACGGATCGCCACTTCGGCAGGCACGTTCGGCTTGTGGAAGAGCTTCGTGAAGTCGAGGCCCTTCGCCTTCCAGTGATCGATGGCCGCGTTCTTGTCGAGAAGGTCCGACTGGCCAATCATCTCGTCGATGGTGGTAAAGCCCATCTCGGCCATCAGCTCGCGCACTTCCTCGGCGACGAAGAAGAAGTAGTTGATGACGTGCTCGGGCAGGCCCTTGAAGCGCTTGCGAAGAACGGGGTCCTGCGTGGCGACGCCGACGGGGCAGGTGTTCAGATGACACTTGCGCATCATGATGCAGCCTGCCGCGATCAGCGGCGCGGTCGAGAACCCGTATTCGTCCGCGCCGAGAAGCGCTGCGATCACCACGTCCCGGCCGGTGCGGAGACCCCCGTCGGCCTGAAGCGCAACACGGCCGCGCAGGCGGTTGAGAACCAGCGTCTGCTGCGTCTCGGCGAGGCCGATTTCCCACGGCGAGCCCGCATGCTTGAGGGAGGTGAGGGGTGAAGCACCCGTGCCGCCCTCGAAGCCCGAGATCGTGATGTGATCGGCGCGTGCCTTGGCAACGCCGGCAGCCACTGTGCCGACTCCGACTTCTGCGACGAGCTTCACCGACACGTCGGCGGAGGGGTTCACGTTCTTCAGATCGAAGATCAGCTGCGCGAGATCTTCGATGGAGTAGATGTCGTGGTGCGGCGGCGGGGAGATGAGGCCCACGCCCGGCGTCGAGTGACGCACGCGGGCGATCGTCGCGTTGACCTTGTGGCCGGGCAGCTGGCCGCCTTCGCCGGGCTTCGCGCCCTGCGCCACCTTGATCTGCATCATGTCCGCGTTGACGAGATATTCCGTCGTCACGCCGAAACGGCCGGACGCCACCTGCTTGATGGCGGAGCGCTTGGAGCGTCCGTCCGCGAGAGGACGGAAGCGCTCCGGCTCCTCGCCGCCTTCGCCGGTGTTGGACTTGCCGCCGATGGCGTTCATGGCGAGCGCCAGCGTCTCGTGCGCTTCCTTCGAAATCGAGCCGAAGGACATGGCGCCGGTGGAGAAGCGCTTCACGATCTCCTGCGCGGGCTCGACCTCGCTCAATTCCACAGGCGCGCGTCCGTTCTCGTCAGCCGTCTTGATGCGGAAGAGGCCGCGAATGGTCTTCAGCTCGTTGTCCTGCTCGTTCACGAGGCGGGCATATTCGCGGTAGCGCTCCTGCGCGTTGAGGCGCACCGCGTGCTGGAGCGTCGCCACCGTGTCCGGGTTCCAGGCGTGCACCTCGCCTCGCTGGCGGAAGGCGTATTCGCCGCCGACATCGAGCGCGCTGCGGTAGATCGGAGCATCGCCGAACGCATCGCGGTGACGGCGCACGGTTTCTTCCGCGACCTCCTCCATGCCGATGCCTTCGATGGTGGTGGCGGTGCCGAAGAAATCGCGCGACACGAAGTCGGTCTTGAGACCGACCGCGTCGAAGATCTGCGCGCCGCAATAGGACTGATAGGTGGAGATGCCCATCTTGGACATGACCTTCAACAGGCCCTTGCCGATGGACTTGATGTAGCGCTTCACCGCCTCATCCGCGTCCACCTCTTCCGGCAGTTCGCCGTTCTTGAGCATGTCGGCGATGGTCTCGAAGGCGAGATAGGGGTTGATCGCTTCCGCGCCGTAGCCCGCAAGGCAGGCGAAGTGATGAATCTCGCGCGGCTCGCCGGATTCGACGACGAGGCCGACCGAGGTGCGTAGCCCTTTACGGATCAGGTAGTTGTGCACGGCGGCGGTGGCGAGCAGCGCCGGGATCGGAATGCGGTCCGGCCCCACCATGCGGTCGGTGAGGATGATGATGTTGTAGCCGCCGTGAACCGCTGCTTCAGCGCGGTCGCAGAGGCGGTCGAGGGCGCCGTCGAGGGCGGATGCGCCGAGCTCGGCATCATAGGTGATGTCGAGGGTCTTCGTGTCGAAGCGATCCTCGAAATGCCCGATGCAGCGGATCTTCTCCAGGTCTTCGTTGGTGAGGATCGGCTGGCGCACCTCAAGGCGCTTGCGGCGCGAGGTGCCCTCCAGATCGAGAATGTTCGGGCGCGGGCCGATGAACGACACGAGGCTCATGACGAGCTCCTCGCGGATCGGATCGATCGGCGGGTTCGTCACCTGCGCGAAGTTCTGCTTGAAATAGGTGTAGAGCAGCTTCGACTTGTCGGAGAGCGCGGAGATCGGCGTGTCCGATCCCATGGAGCCGACGGCCTCCTGGCCGGTCACGGCCATGGGCTGCATGAGCAGCTTCAGGTCTTCCGTCGTGTAGCCGAAGGCCTGTTGGCGGTCGAGCAGCGACACGTCGGTGCGCGACTCTCTGGCCTGCACGGGCTTCAGGTCTTCGAGCACGATCTGCGTGCGCTTCAGCCAGTCCTTGTAGGGATGGGCGTTGGAGAGCTGCTGCTTGATCTCGTCGTCGGAGATGATGCGGCCTTCCTCCAGATCGATGAGCAGCATCTTGCCCGGCTGGAGGCGCCACTTCTCGACGATCTTCTCTTCCGGAATCGGCAGAACGCCCATCTCGGAGGCAAGCACCACGAGGCCGTCATCGGTGACGAGATAGCGCGCGGGGCGAAGGCCGTTGCGGTCGAGCGTCGCGCCGATCTGCTTGCCGTCGGTGAAGCACACGGCGGCGGGGCCGTCCCACGGCTCCATGAGGGCGGCGTGATATTCATAGAACGCGCGGCGGTCATCGTTCATGAGCGGGTTGCCGGCCCATGCTTCCGGGATCAGCATCATCATCGCGTGCGACAGCGAGTAGCCGCCGCGCACGAGAAATTCGAGCGCGTTGTCGAAGCAGGCGGTGTCGGACTGGCCCTCGTAGGAGATCGGCCAGATCTTCGAGATGTCGTTGCCGAAGAGTTCGGAATCGACCGAGGCCTGGCGCGCCGCCATCCAGTTCACGTTGCCGCGCAGCGTGTTGATCTCGCCGTTGTGAGCAACCATGCGGTAGGGATGCGCGAGCTGCCAGGTGGGGAAGGTATTGGTGGCGAAGCGCTGGTGCACGAGGGCGATGGCGCTCTCGAAGCGCTCGTCCTGAAGGTCGAGGTAATAGTCGCGCAGCTGCGTGACCAGCACCATGCCCTTGTAGACGATGGTGCGGGAGGAGAGGCTCACCGGGTAATAGCCGGCGGTGCGCTCGTCCTTCATGTCGTAGACGGCGTTGGAAATCACTTTGCGGGCGAGGAACAGGCGACGCTCGAACGTCTCCTGGTCGTCCATGCCCTTGCCCTTGCCGATGAAGATCTGGCGGTGCTGCGGCTCGGTGGCCTTCACGCTCTCGCCGAGATCGCTGGAATCGACCGGCACTTCGCGCCAGCCGAGGACCTGAAGGCCTTCATCGGTGATCGCCTTGGTGACGAGCTCCACGACAAGGTCGAAGCCTTCCCGGTCGCGCGGCATGAACAGGTGACCCACGCCGTACTGGCCTTCCTCGGGCAGCCAGATGCCGACCTTGGCGCATTCGGCCGCGAAGAACTTGTGCGGGATCTGGACGAGGATGCCGCAGCCGTCGCCCATCTTCGGGTCCGCGCCCACCGCGCCGCGATGGTCGAGATTTTCCAGGATCGACAGGCCCTGCTCGACGATGGCGTGGGTCTTGCGGTTCTTCATGTCGGCGATGAAGCCGACGCCGCAGGAATCCTGCTCGTTGGACGGATCGTAAAGGCCCTGAGGTGCCGGCAGGCCGGGATCGCGAACGAACCTGACCTTATCCGTTTTGGCGGCGCTGCGGCTTGGGACTTGGGTTTCCAGGCTCTTCATCGGCACGTCGCTCATGGGGCAGATCCTTACATCCGAACACTATTCTAGTCGCTTCAAGGCGGTTTTCGGGCCGCCGGATGATGAGGATCGTCCGGGTGCCCACCGCTTCTTGGGGTTTCGAGGCTTGGGTCCGGCAGGGGAGCCCGCACCTCGCGGGCACCTTTGGGCTGTCTTCAGCCCAGAGTCGCCCGTTCCGCCCACGTTTTGCGGGCGGTTTTCGTGGTATCTCGTTTCGTTCGCGTCAGGCGAAGCATCAAGAAGACCTCAGGGACGAAAAAGGGGTGCGGGGCACCCCAAAAGGGACAGCATCGCTGTCCTAATGAAGGCAAGTTGCCAGAGATCGCTGCAGGGCACAAGAGGCTTTGGAAAGATTTTAGACAAAAGTTACAAGTCGCCGACTCGGAATGTAACAAAAGCAATTTTTGGATAGTCCAAACGAAACCCTTCTCCGATGGGTCAATGATCTTGACATGTCGGCCCTGTTGAGGCGGGTTGCGCCGGCAAGGAGCAGGATATGAACTTCGCGAGCGACAATATCGTCGGGGCAAGCCCTCAGGTGATGCAGGCCCTGGCCAGCGCCAATGCCGGGGCCATGGCCGCCTATGGGGCGGACGAAATCACCAAACGGGTGAAGGCCCGCTTCAACGAAATCTTCGAGCGCGAGGTGTCGGTCTTCTTCGTCACCACGGGCACGGCCGCCAATGCGCTCGCCCTTGCCTCCGCCGTGCCGCCCTACGGTCTGTGCGTCTGCCATCATGAAGCGCATGTGATCGACGATGAATGCGGCGCGCCGGAATTCTTCATGCATGGGGCGAAGCTCGCCGGCCTTCCCGGTGTCGGGGCCAAGCTTGGTGCCGGTGATGTCTCGGCCTATCTGCGCGGGTTGCCGAAAGCCGTGAAGCAGATGCCGCCGAAAGCCCTGTCGATCTCGCAGGTAACGGAATGCGGCACGGTCTACACCCTCGAGGAAATCGCGGCCTTGAGCGCTGTCTGCCGCGAGCATGGCCTGACCCTGCACATGGATGGGGCGCGCTTCACGAATGCTCTCGTGGCGCTTGGCTGCACCCCTGCCGAGATGACCTGGAAGCAGGGCGTGGACATCCTCTCCTTCGGCGGCACCAAGAACGGCTGCCTCATGGCCGAGGCCATCGTGGTCTTCAAGCCCGAGCTGGCGGAAGCCATGGATTACCGCGCCAAGCGCGCCGGGCAGATCGTCTCCAAGGGTCGCCTGATCTCCGCGCAGTTCGAGGGTTATTTCGCGGACGACCACTGGTACGCCAATGCGCGCCATGCCAACCGCCTGGCGAAGACCCTCTCGGATAATCTCTCGCAGCTTCCCGGCGTGCGCATGGCCTGGCCGACCGAGGCCAACGAGGTCTTCGCGATCATCCCGACCGCCGTGGACAAGGCGTTGAAGGAAGCGGGCGTGCTCTACCATCCCTGGACGGTGCTGAGCCTGCCGAAGGACGAGCAGGTCGGGCCGGACGAGCATCTGGTCCGTCTGGTCCTCTCCTTCGCCAGCCGCGAGGAAGATATCGGGAAAGTGATCGAGCTTGCGAGCATGGCGCTCGCCCGGCAGGCGGCGGAATAGGTTTCTGCCCTAACCCTGCCGCATTCTCCCGCGATGTCTCCTTTCACGAGACCGTTTTACCAACGGGGTACACCTCCAGCCCCGGCGGGATATCTAGGACCAGGTTTCAAAAACAAAAAAGCGCCCCGGACGAACCGGGGCGCTCTTCGTTTGGGGTGTGTAAGAAGGCGTTACGCAGCCTTCTGGGCCTCGATGGCCGACCGAGCGCCATTGGAGGAAATCGGGATGAGCTTCGGCTTCTTGGCCTCGGGGATCTCGCGCACGAGATCGAGGTGGAGCAGGCCGTTCTCGAGGGCGGCACCCACAACCTGCACGCCGTCGGCCAGCTGGAAGCGCCGGTCGAAGCTGCGCGCCGCGATGCCCTGATGGAGCACTTCAGCCTTGCGCTCGTCGGAGGGCCTGCGCTCGCCGCGCACGGAGAGGGTGTTTTCCTTGACCTCGATGGTCAGGTCCTGATCGGTGAAGCCGGCGACCGCGATGGAGATGCGGTACGCATTCTCGCCGGTGCGCTCGATGTTGTAGGGCGGGTAGCTCGGGGCCGCGTCGACGCTGACCATCTGGTCGAGCATCGAGAACAGGCGGTCGAAACCGACCGTGTTGCGGTAAAGGGGTGAAAGATCGAACTGTCGCATGGCATATTCTCCTAGAAGCAACATGCATTTATCGAAGGATCCACCTGTCATAGGCTGGATCCGGATAAGCGTGCCGCCGTCATGGCCGGCACTGATTTGATGTGGGAATAGAGCGGGTTGTCCGCAAGGGGCTCGCTTATCGAGCCGTGCGCGCCCTATATATGAGGGCAAAAGCGTGACCATTCGACTTGCTCAGAGACCTGCCCGTGGAATTCTTCCCGACTCCCGACAATCCCGTGCCCGGCGATCCGGTGCTGACCAGCATCACCACCGCCGACGGGATCGCCTTGCGCGTCGCCTATTGGATGCCTGAGACCGATCAGCCGAAGGGCACGGTCTGCGTGCTGCACGGCCGGGCGGAGTTCATCGAAAAATACTTCGAGACGGTGAGCGATCTCCTGAAGCGCGGCTTCGCCGTCGTAACCTTCGACTGGCGCGGGCAGGGGCTTTCCGGCCGCCAGGTGAAGAACCCGCGTAAAGGCCATGTGCGCCGCTTCGCCGATTACCGCCATGACATCGAGGCCGTGCGCGACCAGATCCTGATGCCGCTCATGCCGGAGCCGCATTTCGCGCTGGCGCATTCCATGGGCGGAGCGATCGCGCTCAACGCGGCTTATGAGAGCTGGCTGCCTTTCCGCCGCCTCGTGACCACCACACCCATGATCGGGCTCGCGCTCATCAGGCGCACGGCCAGCGCTAAATTGCTTGCTCGCGTTCTGCGGCTTCTCGGTCTCGGCAGGATGTTCGTGCCCGGCGGCGGCGAGACGTCGATCTCCACCATGCCGTTCAAGGGCAACCGCCTCACCACCGATCCGGTGCGCTATGCCCGCAACGCCGATGCGGCGACGGCCATCGGCCCCGGCGCCATCGGCGCGCCGACGGTGGCCTGGATCGATTCCGCCCTGCGCTTCATGAAGTGCTTCACCGCGCCGAACTACGCGCTGAAAATCCGCCTGCCCACGCTCATCGTCGCCGCGGGCGACGATCCGATCTGCTCGACGCCGGCGACCGAGCGTTTCGCGGCGCGGCTGAAGGCGGGCCATGCCATCGTGATCCCGGGCGCGCGCCACGAAATCCTCATGGAGCGCGACGACATCCGCGATCAGTTCTGGGCAGCGTTCGATACCTTCATTCCCGGCACGCCCGATCCGGTCTTCGAGAAGAAGCCGGATCTGGAAAGGCTTGGACTATCGGCTGAGAAGCTCGACGGCGGCGGCGTGGACGCGACGGTCGCCAGCAGCCACGATGCGCCCTCCTTCAGCGGGTGAGCCGCCGTCCCAGGTGGTGACGATGCCGCCGGCGCCCTCGATGATCGGCACGAGCGCCGCGATGTCGTAGGGCTTGAGACCCGATTCCACGACGATGTCGATATGGCCGGCGGCAAGCATGCAATAGGCGTAGCAGTCGCAGCCGTAGCGGGCGAGGCGCGCCACGCTCTCCACGCGATCATAGGCGCGCAGCTCGTCGCCCGCGAAAAGCTTCGGGCTCGTGGTGGAGATCACCGCGTCCTTCAGGGAGGCGCAGCGGCGTGTCATCAGCTTGCGCTCGCCGCCGGGGCCGCGATAGGTCGCGCTGCCGCAATCGCCGAAGAAGCGCTCTCCCGTGAAGGGCTGGTGCATCATGCCGAAGACGGGACGGCCCTTATGGGTCAGGCCGATCAGGGTGCCCCAGGTGGGAAGCCCCGCGATGAAGGCGCGCGTGCCGTCGATGGGGTCGAGCACCCAGACGTACTCCGCATCCGCGTTCTCCGACCCGAACTCCTCACCGACGATGCCATGCGTCGGGAAGCTGCGCTTGATGAGATGGCGGATCGCCACCTCACCGGCCCTATCGGCCTCCGTCACGGGATCGAAGGCGCCGCCTCGGGACTTGTCCTCGGTCGCTATGGCTGTGCGGAAGAAGGGCAGGATCGCCTGGCCGGACGAGGTCGCGAGCTCGTTGACGAAATGCGTAAAGTCGATGAGCCCCATGACGCGCGGATTCCTCTATGTCTGTTCATGGGCTGCAATTGCCCGTTGTTCTCTCGCTTTTATCAATCATGCTAGAAGCGGCAAGAGACTAACATTGTTTCGGGGCGTATTATGGATACCGGCATCAAGGCGGCGCCGACCCGTCAGGAGACGGCCCTCTTTCTCGTCGGGGCCCTGGCGGCGATCTATGCGATCAGCCAGTTCCTGCGCAATTCCATCGGCGTCATCGCCAACGATCTCGCCCGAGAGCTGTCTCTTTCGGCGACGCAGACCGGGCTTTTGTCGAGCGCCTTCTTCTTCGCCTTCGCGGCTGTGCAGATTCCCGTGGGAATCGCCATCGACCGCTATGGGCCGAAGAACACCATGCTGGTCACCGCCGCGCTGACGGTCGTCTCGACGATCCTGTTCGCGCTCGCGCCTTCGGCTTCAACCCTCATTGCGACCCGCGCCCTCATGGGGCTCGGCTGCTCGACCTTTCTCATGGCGCCCCTGGTGATTTTCGCGCGGCGTTTCACACCCCTGAAGTTCGCAGGGCTCGCCAGCCTGCATATGAGCCTTGCTAATCTCGGCACGCTCTCCGCTACCGCCCCGCTCGCCCTGTCCGCCGCCTATCTGGGGTGGCGGGAGTCGTTCCTGGCCGTCGCCGGGCTCACCGCCGTCATCGCAGTCATGCTCATCTGGGCCATCCCGAAGGATCGGGCCATGGACGAAGGGCGGGAGAATCTGCCCGATGCCTTCCGAGGGGTCTCTCGGGCGCTGAAGGTGCGCTCCTTCTGGCCGGTCTTCTTCGTGCATCTGACCACCTATGGCTGCTTCGCCTCCGTCATCGGCCTGTGGGGCGGACCTTGGCTGAAGGATGTGCATGGGGCCGACCTGGAGACCCGGGGGGGCATTCTCTTGATCGCGGTCTGTGCGCAGATTGCCGGACTTCTGGCCTGGGGCGCCCTGGACCGTCACTGGGGCAGCTACAAGCAGCTCGTGCTGCTGGCAGGGTCGGCGACCGTTCTCCTGTTGATCGGCCTCATCGTGCTGCCCCTCGGCCTGACCGGAGCCACCGTCTGGTTCGCGCTGTTCGGCTTCTGCGTCGCCTACACGCCCATTCTCATGGCCCACGGCAAGTCGCTCTTTCCGGCCGAGATCATGGGCCGGGGCATCACGCTCATGAATATCGGCACCATGGGTGGGGCCTTCCTGTCGCAGAGCGTCACCGGAATTCTGATCGACCTCGCCGGGCGCGACGGGCAGGGGGCCTATTCGGCCATCAACTATCAGCTCGTTTTCGGAGCCCTGGCGGCGTGGCTGTTGCTCAGCCTCGTCATCTATACGCGGGCTATCGATCTGCATCCGAGCAGGCATGCGCCCATAGCATAACCGGACGCATCGATTTCTCTTGCAATTTGTGCAGCGCGAAGCAATTATTGCACTGCGATATGGCGATTGGCGTCGCCGCATCGCAGCCCTTCTTGGGCGTTTCCTCCCTAAACTTCGGGCCGCTTTCAGCGGCCTTTTTTCTTTTTAGGGCTGTCTTCCTAAGAGCTTACTCGGCCGCGATGGGCCGGATCGTGAACTCGCCTTCCAGGTCCGAGATGACCTGGGCGAAGGCGATGGACAGGTCGGCGGAGAGAGCGCCGAAGCCCGGTTTCTTTTGCATCGCACGCTCATCCATGTAGAGCGCCCGGTTGATCTCGATCTGCAGGGCATGGCGGCCGAGCGCCGGCTCGCCGTAATGCTCGGTGATGAAGCCGCCCGCATAGGGCTTGTTCCGGACCACCGTATAGCCCCGGCCCCTCAGGGCCGCTTCCACGAGATCGATGAGAAGGGTGGCGCAGGAGGTGCCGTAGCGGTCTCCCAGCACGATATCGGCCTTGGTGCCGTCGTCGCGGCTGACGCTGGAGGATGGCATGGAATGGCAGTCGATCAGGACCGCCTGGCCGAAGCTCTCGGCCGTGCGGCGCACCAGTTGGCGCAGGGTGCGGTGGTAGGGCTTGTAGAGCCATTCGATCCGGTGGAGCGCCTCGTCCACGGGAAGACGCGCCTGATAGATCTCCTGCCCGTCGGCCACGATGCGCGGAATGGTGCCGAGGCCACCCGCCACCCGCATGGAGCGGGTATTGGCGAAAGGCGGCAGCCGCCCGTCGAACATGCGGGAATCCAGCTCATAGGGCTCCCGATTCAGGTCGAGATAGGCCCTCGGGAAGCGCGCCGCCAACAGAGGAGCGCCGAGATCTGGAACCGCGGAGAACAGCTCGTCCACGAAGGCATCCTCGGACCGGCGCAGGGCCATCGGGTCGAGCCTCGAGGCCGCCAGGAAGGATGCGGGATAGATCGCGCCGGCATGGGGAGCGTTGAAGACGAACGGAATCGTCTGCCCTTCGGGCTCGGTCAGAATGAATGGGGGGTCGAACTCATCGACGATGGCAGGCCGCATCGGAACAATGGCTACGCTGGAAAATAAATCGTCCGGTTAGTGTAAGGCAGCGCCGCGTTCTGTCCACGACAATATCGTTACTGGGCCGTGTCATCGTTACTAGGCCGCGTCGTTCTTTCACGGGTTATTTACCCAATTGGGCTCATGAAAGGGAGACATCCTTATTCGCCACGATTCGGGGCTTGGCAGCCGATGAAGATTCTTCTCGCTGAAGACGACAACGACATGAGGCGCTTTCTGGTGAAGGCGCTGGAGAACGCAGGCTATGAAGTGGCCCCGTTCGACAACGGGCTTTCCGCCTATAATCGCCTGAGGGAGGAGCCTTTCGAGCTTCTGCTGACGGATATCGTCATGCCGGAGATGGACGGCATCGAGCTGGCCCGCAAGGCCACCGAGCTCGACCCGGACATCAAGGTCATGTTCATCACCGGCTTCGCCGCCGTGGCCCTGAACCCGGATTCACAGGCTCCGAAGGATGCGAAGGTGCTTTCCAAGCCCTTCCACCTGCGCGATCTGGTGACCGAGGTCGATAAAATGATGGCAGCCTAAAAAGGTTGCTCAACATGACTTGCGCATATGCCCACTTGTGGGTATATCGCCTCCCACAGCCGAAGCGGGACGTCAAAAATCACCGTTTCCCGGGCGCGTAGCTCAGCGGGAGAGCACTACGTTGACATCGTAGGGGTCGCTGGTTCGATCCCAGCCGCGCCCACCATTTTCTTTTTCCGGCCTTCCCGAAGGGCCGCAGGAGACCGGATATGAAGATCCGTAACTCGTTGAAGTCGATCCGCGGCCGTCACCGCGACAACCAGCTGGTTCGTCGCAAGGGCCGGGTCTACATCATCAACAAGACCCAGAAGCGCTACAAGGCTCGTCAGGGCTAAGTGCATCGTCCGGGGAAGTGGACACCGGTTCCCCGACAGGACGATGCGACCCCAAGAGCCCGCTGCGGCAACGCCGCGCACGCTTTTATGAATTGACCGCGCATGCCGGGATCCTACAATCCCGGCATGCGCTTTTTTGCGTCCCTGTTGATCGCATCGCTGAGCTTGGCCGCGTACCCCGTGGGTGCGCAGGAGAGCGCACGCCCGAGTGAGCCTCCGAAAGAGCGCGCAACTCCGCCCCGTCCGCGCCCCACCACCATCGACGATCTGTTCGACCGGCTGGCCAAGGCCCAGACCGAGCCGGAGGCCGAGGGCATCACGTCACTGATCGAGCGGCGCTTCCAGCGCTCCGGCTCCGATACGGCCGATCTCCTCCTTAGCCGCGCCGCGGAAGCCTTCGCCAAGAAGGATTACCCGCTCGCCATCGAGCTGCTCGACCGCGTGGTCACGCTTCAGCCGAACTGGGCCGAAGCCTGGTATCGGCGCGCGACCGTGTTCTATCAGATCGACGATCCCGTCGGCGCCATGGCCGACCTGCACCGCGCCCTCAAGATCGAGCCGCGCCATTTCAACGCCTGGACCGGCCTCGGCCATATCTTCATGGCCTCGGACGACAAGGCCCGCGCGCTGGAATCCTATCGCCGGGTGCTCAAGCTCAACCCGCAGCTCTCGACGGTCAAAACCCTCGTGGATCGCCTTCGCTACGATGTGGACGGGCAGGATCTCTGATATTCAATCCTGATGAGTGCTGTCCTTGGTGTCCTGGCGACCTTACTGCTGATTGTCCTGGCCGGGGCAATCTTCACCCATGTCCACGGCTGGATCATCGCACGCCGTTATCCGCCGACCGGGCAGTTCATTTCCGTCGATGGATGCCGGTTGCATTACCGGGAAGCGAAGCCGGAATCTGAGCCGCGCGGCACCATCGTTCTCCTGCATGGCGCATCCTCGAACCTCGTCGAAT
The DNA here is from genome assembly GCA_041913065.1 of Microvirga sp. Lineage (GTDB taxonomy): Bacteria > Pseudomonadota > Alphaproteobacteria > Rhizobiales > Beijerinckiaceae > Microvirga. The sequence goes on from JAYSGD010000009.1 coordinate 68,647, forward strand.
CCATGCTGGGTCTCGGCTGGCATCTGGCGAAGCGCCATCGGGTCCTTGCTTTCGACAGGCCGGGTCATGGCTGGAGCGAGCGCAAGCCGGGCTTAAAAGAAGCCGAGCCCGCGCGGCAGGCGGCGCTTATCGCCGAAGCCCTGCGCAATCTCGATGTGCGCAACGCCGTCGTGGTCGGGCATTCGTGGTCAGGCACCATCGTGCCGCATTTCGCGCTCGATCATCGCGATGTGACGGGCGCCATTCTGGTTCTCGCCGGCATCACCACGCCCTGGCCCGGCGGCACGATGGGGTGGTTCAAGCGTCTTATCGATTCGTGGGCAGGCTGGTTGATGATGCGCAGCCTCGCGCTTCCCATCACGCTCGTGCTGCGACCGTGGATGAAGCGGAAGACCTTTTACCCGCAGCCGGCCCCGCCCGGAATCGTGCGCAAGGGCTTCATTCCGCTAGCCTTCCGGCCTCGGGCCTATGAGGCCAACATGCAGGACTTCGCCGTCATGTATGATGGGGTCGCCAAGTTGAGCCCGCGCTACAGCGACATCGATGTGCCGGTTGTGGTCGTGGCGGGTGATCGCGACGAGATCGTCTGGACCGATCTGCACAGCCAGGCCTTCGCGCATGCGGTGCCTGGGGCGCGTCTGATCCTGATGCCGGGCATCGGTCACATGCCGCAATATGCGGACGGCGGCACGGTTCTGGCAGCTATCGAGGGATTGGCGGAAGAGATTGTCTCGCCGGTTTTGCAAGCGCAAACCCTATCCTGAGGGGCTGGCGCATCGCGCGCCGCGCTTCTTCCCTCCCCCTTGCGGGGAGGGAAGAAGCGCTCCAGCCTCAAGCCTTCGCAGCGTGTTCCTGATTGATGAAAGCGATACGCACCATGTTGGTGGCGCCAGGCGTGCCGAAGGGGACGCCGGCCACGATGATGATGCGGTCGCCGATGTGGGAATGGCCCTCGCGCACGGCGAACTTGCCGGCGCGGAACGCCATGTCGTCCATGTCGCTCGCATCCTTGGTGCGGATGGAATGCACGCCCCACACGAGAGCAAGGCGACGCGCCGTGTCCTGGCTCGGCGTGAGCGCGATCACGGTGGAGTTCGGGCGCTCGCGGGCGATGCGGAACGCGGTCGAGCCCGAGAATGTCCAGGCCGCGATGGTCTTGAGGTTCAGCGTGTCGGCGATCTGGTGCGCGCCGGCGGCGATGGCGTCCGAACCGGTCGCTTCCGGCTCGGTGTTGAGCGTGCGCATGATCGACCAGTAGTTCTGGTCCTGCTCCACCTCTTCCGCGATGCGGCTCATGGTGGAAACCGCTTCGATGGGATAATCGCCCGACGCGCTCTCGGCCGAGAGCATCACCGCATCCGCGCCGTCATAAACGGCGGTCGCCACGTCGGAGACTTCCGCGCGTGTCGGCACCGGCGAGGTGATCATGGATTCGAGCATCTGGGTTGCCACCACCACCGGCTTGCCGAGGCGGCGGGCGGCGCGGACGATGCGCTTCTGGATGCCGGGCACTTTCTCGAGCGGCATTTCCACGCCGAGATCGCCGCGGGCCACCATCACCGCGTCGGAGATCTCCATGATCTCGTCGAGGCGCGTGATGGCCTGCGGCTTTTCGAGCTTCGACATGACGAGGGCGCGGCCGCGCGCCACCTTCTTCACCTCGGCCACGTCCTCGGGACGCTGCACGAAGGAGAGGGCGATCCAGTCGACGCCCGCATCGAGGGCTGCTTCGAGGTCCGAGCGGTCCTTGTCCGTCATGGCGGCGACGGGGATCGTCGTATCCGGCAGGCTCACGCCCTTGCGGTTCGAGATCTTGCCGGCGACTTCCACGACGGTCGTGGCGGAGCCTTCCTTCACGCTCTTCACGCGAAGACGCAGCTTGCCGTCGTCGATGAGAACCGTATGGCCGGGTTCGAGAGAGGACAGGATTTCCGGATGGGGCAGGTGAACACGGTTCACGTCGCCGGGCATCTTGTCCGCATCCAGCGTGAAGGTCTGGCCCTGCTCCAGCACGGCGCTGTCGCCGCTGAACGTGCCCACGCGCAGCTTCGGTCCCTGCAGGTCGGCCAGGATGGCGATGGGGCGCTTGAACTTGGCTTCCACCGCACGGATGATCGCCACGCGCTCCTTCAGCTTTTCGCGCTGCAGGTGGCTCATGTTCAGGCGGAACACGTCGGCGCCGGCCTTGAACAGCTTCTCGATCATTTCCTGGGATTCGGAAGCCGGACCCAGCGTTGCGAGGATTTTTGTGCGCCTTGAGCGTCTCATGGTTGTGCCCCCCCAGGGCGGTTCGTTTCTGTGAGCTGGATGGTCCAGCTTTTTTGTTCACCGGTATCGACTTCGAAGAAGCCGCTGCGATCAAAGCCTCTCGCGAGGCAATCCTCCGTGCCGCGGATCGTGAACTCCCGCTCGCGCGTGCACATGAAGGAGCGTCCGCTCCATTCGCCGCCCCGGTCGTAGTCGATCGCGTAGATGTAGTAGAAGCGGCCGCCGAGCTGACCTTTCAGCAGGGTCTCGCAGCCGCGCGCATTCAGGTTCCACCAGCCTTCCGTCACCCACCCCTGCGCGTCGCGGTAGCCGAGCGCGATGCCCACGCGGCTCGACGTCATGTTGCACAGGCGCAGGTCCGCATGCGCAGGCGAGGCCATCAGAAACAGCGAGCCTGCCATGAGCCCGGCCAGCGCAAAGCTCCGCCGCCAGCGGGAAACCGGTGTGAGGGAAGAGGCATTCATGGATGTCGATTCAGTCAATCTGTCAGGAATGAAATCGCACAATGCGTCGGAAACTATGTCGAATCGTTGTCGGCCAGAAGTGAAAGCGCATCAAGCCAAAACAGCAGGGTTTTCGACATTTAGCCTGCTAAAAATCCAAACTGCCGCACCGTTAAAGGCTTTTGGCGGTGTTTTGCTCTTCGTTTGGAGGGGGAATTCAGTGCGCTTTCGGCGCTGCATCGGGGCGGGGCCGGGCGGCCCAGATGCCAAGGAGGATCAAGGCTCCGCCCAGCGCCTGAACGGGCGAGAGAGCCTCGCTCAGGATGAGCCAGCCGAAGAGCGCCGCGGCCACCGCTTCCAGGAAGATCACGAGGGACGAGAAGACGGCGGGCAGCCGCCCCAGGGCGATGGCGAGAAGGCCTTGCCCGCCCGCATGGCTGATGAGGGACATGGCGACGAGCGCCGCGACGCCCTGCAGGGTGTGCGGCATCACGCGCGGATCGAGCACAAGGGCGACGATGAGCAGGATCACAGCCGTCACGACGGTGGCCTCGAAGGTGACGCGGGCCGCGCCCGCCTTCTCACGCGCCTTGCCGACGGCGATGAAATAGAGGCCGAAGAAGAAGGCCGTGCAGATGCCGAAGAGATCGCCCTGGAGGCGGGACGTGCCGATCTGGAGGCTTTCCCCGATCAGGGCCGCGCCGCCCGCAAGGCAGCAGGCAAGGCCGATGATCGTGCCGCGGGAAACCCGCTGCTTGAGGACGAGCCAGGTGATCAGCACCACGAAGAGCGGGGCGGTGGTGGCGAAGAAGGTGGCGTTGGCCACCGTCGTGTCGCGAATCGACAGGTGCCAGAAGAAAAGATCCCCCGCGAAGACGACGCCCGCCAGAACATTCGCCTTGGCGAAGCGCACCCTCGGCTTATCCTTTGGCGCCCTCGCTTCCTCGAGACGCATCCAGGCGTAGAGGAGCGGCAGGCAGAGGGCCACGCGCCAGAAGGCGCTGGCGAAGGGGCCCACATCCGCAAGCGCGAATCTCACGAAGATCGGAGAGATGCCCATGGCGACCGCGCCGAGGCACAGCGCCGTGAAGGCCGATGCGAAGCCGGAATCGACACGTGCGGTTGTGGATGATGAGGACATATGGCTTTCGCAGGAATGTTGCGCGGTTGGTCGCGTTGTCACGTCTGGTAGGGCAGGTTAAGCCATCCTTTCAACCCTGCATTTCCACTCAAGCTCAAGTTCTTCGATTTCCGCCATGTCCGCCTCCCTCGCGCTTGAGAGCGCCGCCGATCTCTCTCTTGAGCTTTGCCCCGTCGAAATCATCGAAGGGGCCGTCGAATCCGGCATCCTTCTCCTGTGCGATCATGCCTCGAACGCGGTGCCGCCTGACTTAGGCGATCTCGGCTTGCCGGAGAGCCAGTTCCAGCGCCACATCGCCTACGATATCGGTGCGGCGGCGGTCACCCGCTCTCTCGCGAAGCGATTGGGGGCGCCCGCGCTCCTTACCCGCTTCTCCCGCCTTGTCATCGACCCCAATCGCGGGCGCGACGATCCGACCCTGGTGATGCGCCTGTCGGACGGCGCCGTGGTGCCGGGCAACGCCCGGGTGGACGAGGCCGAGGTGCAGCGGCGAATCGCCCGCTTCTACGATCCCTATGACGCCGCCATCTCGGAGGCGATTCACAGGGCGATGGCGGCGGGCCACCCGCCGGTGATCGTGACGGTCCACAGCTACACGCCTGTCTGGCGCGGCTGGCCCAGGCCCTGGCACGTCGGCATTCTCTGGGATGCGGACGACCGTTTCGCCAAGCCGTTGCTTGATGGCTTGATGGGGGAGGAAGGACTCGTCGTGGGCGACAACGAGCCCTATGATGGGGCGCTCGCCGGGGACACCATCGACCGCCACGCCACGATCCGGGGCCTCGCCAATGCGCTGATCGAGATCCGGCAGGATCTCATCGCCTCGGACGAGGGCGCGGAGGAATGGGCGGAGCGCTTCGCCAGGCTTCTCAAGCCTCTTGCCGCTCAAGGAGACCTGCGCGTGCCCACGGCTTTCGGAACCCGCACGCGGGAGCGCCTGCGCCAGCATTGAGGAGAAGACCGTGAAGGATTTGGACGCCGCGACCCGAACCGAACTGGAAGCCGCAGCCTTCCGCAGGCTCATCGAGCATCTGCGCGAGCGAGGGGACGTGCAGAATATCGACCTGATGAATCTCGCAGGGTTCTGCCGCAACTGCCTGTCCAACTGGCTGAAAGAAGCGGCGGACGAGCGTGGCGTCGCGATGTCGAAGGACGAGAGCCGCGAGCATGTCTATGGCATGCCCTACGAGGAGTGGAAGGAGCGTCACCAGACGGAGGCGACTGCGTCGCAGCTGAAGAATTTTGAGGAATCGAAGCCGAGGCATTAAACCCGCTTCAACCAAATCGAACGTAACACTGGCGCCAATGCCAGTATCAACCAGGGGCTTCATTCATGGATGACGCAGCTTTCAACACCGAATCCGTCGCAGCCGACCAGCTGAAGGCCTTCATCGAGCGCATCGAGCGTCTCGAGGAGGAAAAGGCCGGCATCGCGGGCGACATCAAGGACGTCTATGCCGAGGCCAAGGGCAACGGCTTCGACACCAAGGTCCTCCGCAAGATCGTTTCCCTGCGCAAGCGCGACTACGCCGAGCGCCAGGAAGAGGAAGCGATCCTCGAACTCTACATGCAGGCTCTCGGGATGGTCTGAGGCGTCTGACGTTACGACAGGTTTTCAAAAGGCCCGTTGCCTCGCGCTGCGGGCCTTTTTCTTTGCGTGCAATTCATGCCGCCAGCGCGATGGCCGCTGCGATCATGCCGAGCGAGGCCGACAGCCCGATCCAGTCGAGCGCCTGCGAAAGATCGTCGTCCACCGGCGAGGGGAACGGCGCAGGATCGCCCAGCGCCAGTTCCTCGTCATCATCGTCCATGAAGTTCTCCAATCCTGCACAGGGTAGACCCGCGGGATGGGGCGGACGATCACTCTTCGGTAGGTGCGGGACATGAGGCGGCGCGGAGGGAGTAATGACATCGGTGGGCTCGGTGTCATCCCCGGCGAGCGCTAGCGAGGGAAGGGGATCCACCCACACGTGCGGCGCGATGGACTCCCTTCCCCTCCGCTGCGCTCCGGCCGGGAATGACACCCATGGTGACAGCCTCCCACGTCATCACCGGCCTCGTGCCGGTGATCCCGATCCATTGAAGCGCAAAGCCTTTCCAATCGGGATTGCCGGTACAAGCCCGGCCATGACATGAACGCATCCATAGAAAAAGGCGGGGTCGATGCCCCGCCTTTTCGTTTTACCGCACCACCGGCAGCGGCTTGACCGCCGGGCCTGTGAACTTGTTGGTCGCCAGGTCCCCGATGGGCTTGTTGGAGAAGCCCATGTGCAGGCTGGGCTCCGCCGACATGAGGGCGCTGAGCGCCGTCGATGGCTTCTTCGGAGCGGATGGCTTTTGCTCGACGGGCGTGGGCTTCGCCTTGGTGTCCTTGGGCAGGCTGCGCGGCGTGGAACCCGTGACCACTGGGATCTCGACCGGAGCCGCGGAGGCCACGGCGATGGGGCGCATGTCGGGCCGGGGCGGCGGCAGCGGAACCGGGCCCACATTCGCATCCGTCGAGCCGCGCAGCTCGGCGAGCACCGGGATCGGGTTCGTCGCGGCAAGCGAATCGGGCCGGGCCGGGGGCAGCGGCGCATAGGCCAACGCCGTGGTCGGGATCAGCTCTTCAGGCGCATCGGGCCTGCGAGGTGGAATCGGCGCGAAGGCATCCTTGCCGATGGACAGATCCGAGCCGTTCGCCGCCTGGCCTTCAGGCCCCTGCTGCCAGGCGAGCGTCGGACCGGATGGCGTGTTGACCGTGCCTGGCGCGCCGTTGATGCGGGTCGGCGGGAGAGGGGCCGATTGCGGAACCGAAATCTCCTCGCGCAGGGCCGGGGCCATGGCGGCCACCACGGTCGGCGAAGGAGCCGGATCGGGCCGCGCCTGCGCCAAGGCAACCGGAGCCTGCCTCGGTGTCGGCGCGTTGCGGTTCTCGTATTGCTGCAGAACAGCGGTGGGCGAGGCGTTGGCATCGTCCGCATAATAGCCGCCGGAGCCACCGCGAGAGGCCATGATCGTCCGGCTGGGCCGCGATGCGGTGCGGATTTCCTCGATATCCTCGTCCTCGTCGCTGCCGCCGAACAGGGTGGCCCAGAAGCTCTTGCGGCGCGGCTGCGCGGCAATCGCCTCGTCGGCATCCGCATAGGCCGAATAGCCCGCAACCGTGCCGCCGGCGGCAAGCACGTCCGCGCGCGCCAGCTCGTAGCCGGGCAGGGGGCGTCCGTCTGACGGGATATGCACGGTGCGTCCGTCGGGGAAGATGCGGGAAAGCTGATCGCGTGTCATGCGCGGCCAGGCGCGCACGCTGCCCACGTCGAGATGGACGAAAGGCGTGTAGGCATTGGGATAATAGCCGACGCCGCCGCGCTGCAACCGCATGCCGATGGCGCGCAGGCGGTCGGCGGACACGTCGGGCAGATAGAAGTCCAGGGCCTTGCCCTGCATGTGCTGGCTGTTCTTGGCGACCGCGCTGGAGCGGCGGCGCAGCATGGAGTTCGTCTGGGGCGAGCGATAGGCCGAGTTCACGCGCACCGGTGCGCTCGATCCGACCTCGCGATAGACCTCCCACACCGTGTCGAACAGGCGCGGGTCCATCCGCGTCGACTCGGCCCGGCGCCAGTCGCGCAGGAACCAGTTGAGCTGCTGAAGAGCACCTGAATCGTACTGGCCGTTACGCCGGAAGGTGACGGTCAGCGTCTCTTTGGTGTTGTTGTGGTAGAAGGTCAGCGTGCGCGTATCGCCGTTGGCGATGGCATCCTGCGTCCCGCGCATGCCGCCGGCCATGAGGGCGAGAAAAGCCAAGAGGCCGATGCCGAAGCGGCCCAGTCGGCGGTCCGAACGCAATACTCTCACTGTGATACTCGTCTTGTACGCTACGCACCGCGGCGGAGCGCGGCAGAACCTTTATAGTGAAAGGATCTTTGCCGAAGACGGTTACCTTCCGGTTAAGTCGGAGGCGAAAAAGCGGCGCGAATGGCCGCTTTTGGACAAGATTCAGTTGGCGAGGTTCAGGGCGGCGCGCACCTTGCGGTCGAGGCCGTAGAGATCGTTGAAGGATTTCAGCTCGCCCTTCTCATCGACCGCGAGGGTAAAGTAGGCGAGGTGCACCGGCAGCGGCTGGGAGAGATGCACATAGCGCTCGCCCTTGCCGATAAGGCCGCGCAGCTTCTTGCCCGTCCACTTGGTATCGTTGCTGAAGATCTCGTCCGCCAGCTCGAAGGGCTTGTCGACTCGCACGCAGCCATGGCTGAGCGCGCGCTTGGAGGCGGAGAAGAGATTGCGGTTCGGCGTGTCGTGCAGATAGACGGCATGGTTGTTGGGGAACATGAACTTCACGTAGCCCAGCGCATTGCGCTCGCCCGGCGGCTGCTGCACGGAGATCGTGTTGCCCCGGCGGATGACCTTGTAGCCCCGGCGCGCCGCGTAATAGGGATCCTGCGCGAGCCCGGGCAGGATCTCCTTCTTCATGATCGACGGCGGAATCGTCCAGGACGGATTCACAACGAGATATTTCATCGTCTCGGAGAAGATCGGCGTCTGCGAGTTCTCCTTGCCGACGATCACGCGGGTCTGGTGGACGGTCCTGCCGTTGTCGAGGAATTGCAGGCGGAATTCCGGCACATTCACCATGATGTGGCGGGCACCAAGATCCTGCGGGAGCCAGCGCCAGCGCTCCATGTTGGCGATCAGCTCGGCCTCGCGCACGGCGACGGACGGGCCGGAGAGAGCGGCGACCGTCTGAGCGTTGAGAACGCCGTTCGTCGGCAGGCCCTTCTCCTTCTGGAAGGCCGCGACGGCGGAGGCCACGCGCTCGTCATAGACGGTCTCGTTGGCATCCTTCGTCAGGTTGAAGCGCGCGCGGATGAGAGGCACGCGCGGATCCTTCATGCCCACGCGAAGGATGGGGCCTTTCGGCAGACGCACGCTCGGCTGCGATGGGTGGCTGTCGCGAAGTCTGGCCAAACGCTCCTTCAAGGCGCGATAGCCCGCGTGTGGCGGGTTGTAGGCGGCGAGCATGGCATCCGCGTCCTTCGCGACGCTCACCTTCGCCAGCACATCGCCGGCCTCGGGCAGTTCGAGTTTCGGCGTGGCCAATGCGGAGAGGCGGGTCGGCTCGATGCGCCCGCCGCGGGCGTCGCGGGCATAGCGTACCACCGCCGCGGAGAGCTTCAGATCGGCTTCGGCCCATTGCCGGGAGGGAGCATCCTTGCGCAGCGCGAAATCTGGCAGGGGATAATCGGCGGGAACGAGCCCATCCTCGTCCGCAGCCTTCAGGCGCTCGACGACGGCCCGCGCGGCGGGCGTCCAGGCGCCGTCCTGCACCCAGGCGAGAGGCCGCTCGGCCTGCGCATAATAGGCGGAAAGGGATTCGCGTTCCTTCTTGGAAAGACGCATCTGGCGCATGGCGGCGTCGTCCGCGAGCAGGCCCTCCGTCATCATGCGCAGCACGTCCTGCTGCATCAGCGCCGTCACGGGAGCGGCATCGGGCATCGGCACGTCGATGGCGGGCTCGGGCTTCGTCTCGACCGTGTCGAAAGTGACCGGTGCGGGCTCCGTCACCGGGATGGCCACGTCATCGAAAAAGGGTTCCGCGGGAACTGCCGCGACGATGGGCGCAGGCGCATCCGGCGATACGCTGGTGCCGGTCTCCGCCATTGCCGAGAGAGATGAAAACGAGACGGATCCCAACAGGCCCAGCCATATCGTCGTCTTGCGCAAATCACGCATGACCGTGCTCCTCATCGCAATGGGGGAGGATACGCAACCCTCCGGTCTCAAATAATTTTTGGCAGTGTGCAGGCACACCCCTGCTACGCTTAACGCACGAAGGCGTCATGCGGCTGCATCGCTTAGGCCAAGTTCTTTCAATTTTCGGTAAAGGGTCGAGCGGCCGATGCCGAGATGGCGCGAGATGGCGGAGAGATGTCCCTGATAATGGACGAGGGCGAAGCGGATTGCGCGTTCCTCGAGCTCCGCCAACGTGAGCATGTCTCCGCCGTCGCGCAGCAGGGAGAGAGCATGCGGATCGGGGCGCGAGGTCTCCTCCGGCACGCGGATCGGCGCCAGCGCGCGCGCCATCGGCACGGGCGGCACCTCCACGCGGAAGCCCTCCACATGCGCCGCGATCTGCGGGAATTCGCCGGGCGTGAGCGAGGTGCCGTCGGCGAGGATCACCGCGCGGTAGACGGCGTTTTCCAGCTGGCGGAGATTGCCCGGCCAGTCGTAGCGGGTGAGAAGCGCGGACGCATCCGACGACAATCCCCTGATCCGCTTGCCCTCATCGGCCGCGAAGCGTTCCGCGAAGAGCCGCGCCCAATCCGTGATGTCCTCGCGCTGCGCGCGGAGGGGGCGGATGGCGATGGGCAGAGCCTGGAGGCGGTAATAGAGGTCTTCCCTGACATGACACGCCCGCACGCGGTCGGCGATGTCGAACCCCGCGGATGCGATGATGCGTATATCGAGCCGCCTCGTCCGCGACGGGGCGTCGCTCTGGGAGAGGAGGTCCATCAGCCTGCTCTGAGCCCCAACGGTCAGGTGCCCGGCATTCTCGATGAAGAGAGTGCCGCCGTTTGCCTCCCTCACGGCCTTGAGGAAGCCCGTTTCCGCATCGGCGCGGGCTAGCGCATCTTCCGCCTGGAAGCTGACGAAGGAGCGGGCCTTGCGGTCGCCGCTCTCATGAATGGCTTTCGCCAGCGCCTTCGCGCCGCTGCCGGGCTCGCTTTCGATCAGGACGGGCAGGGGGGAGCGAGAGGCTCGATCCGCCAGCCGGGCCATCTTCTCCCGCTCGGAGCCCGCGACGAAGCCCGCCGCACCCTGCCGGAGGGTGCGGATGTCGTCGGAAAAGAAGCGGGAAAGGGGCATCAGGCTGCAGAATAAAGAGAATCGTTCCGGCGATGCTGGGCGATAAGGGTAAACCGCCTATTAATGAGGAAAACTTTCCTTCACCCTATCGTCACTTGGCACATCGTGCGGACCCGCAGGCCGCGCTAGCGAAAAGTGGTTCCGGTTTTCCGCGCTGAACGATGTGCTGCTTTAAAAGGAGCATCGGATGGATCCCAAAAGTGCAGAATCCACTTTTGGGTCCGATGCTCGCCGGGTTGATCCAGGGCCGGTTGCAGCCAATATGTGTTGCATTCTTGCCCCGAACCCCGTTCCCGGTCATGGTCCGTACCTTGTCTCTTATGAAAGCCTCTCCCTTGCACCAGACATCCACTACCGGCGCCGCCCAGGTCGATCTCGGCATGCTTCCCGAATGGAACCTGTCCCATCTCTATCCGGGCATGGACAGCGATGCCTTCAAGCGCGACCTCGCTTGGGCGGAGGGGGAGTGCAAGGCCTTCGCGGAGGCCTATCGCGGCAAGCTCGACGCCATGGTGCGGGGCGAGAAGGGGCCCGAGGCCCTGACCGACGTCATCAAGCGCTATGAGGCGCTGGAGGATGTGCTGGGCCGCATCATGTCCTATGCGGGCCTCGTGTATTCCGGCGACACCACCGATCCGATCCGAGCGAAGTTCTATGGCGACACGCAGGAGCGCCTGACGACCGCCTCTACCGAGCTTCTGTTCTTCGGGTTGGAACTCAATCGCATCGACGATGCGGTGCTGGACAAGGCGGTGTCTCAGGCGCCTCTGTCCCACTACAAGCCGTGGATCGAGGATCTGCGCAAGGACAAGCCCTTCCAGCTCGATGACAGGATCGAGCAGCTCTTCCATGAAAAATCGGTGACGGGCCGCTCCGCCTGGAACCGCCTGTTCGATGAGACCATCGCTTCCTTGCGCTTCAACGTGCGCGGCGAGGAACTGCCCATCGAGCCGACGCTCAACAAGCTGCAGGACACGGACGAGACAGTGCGCAAGGATGCTTCCGACGCGCTGGCGAAAACCTTCCGCGATAATCTGCGCACTTTCACGCTCATCACCAACACGCTCGCCAAGGACAAGGAAATCTCCGACCGCTGGCGCGGCTTCGAGGACGTGGCGGATTCCCGGCATCTGGCCAACCGCGTCGAGCGCGAAGTGGTGGAGGCGCTGGTCTCCGCCGTGCGCGAGGCTTATCCGCGCCTGTCGCATCGCTACTACGCGCTGAAGGCCAAGTGGTTCGGCAAGGACAAGCTCGACCATTGGGACCGCAACGCGCCGCTGCCGAAAGTGGAGCAGCGCACGATTCCGTGGAACGAGGCGCGCGACACGGTGCTCTCCGCCTATTCCGCCTTCTCGCCGAAGATGGCCGACATCGCGCAGCGCTTCTTCGATGAAAGCTGGATCGATGCGCCGACGCGCCCCGGCAAGGCTCCCGGCGCCTTCGCGCATCCGACCGTGCCGTCCGCGCATCCCTATGTGCTGCTCAACTATCAGGGCAAACCGCGTGATGTGATGACGCTCGCCCACGAACTCGGCCATGGCGTGCATCAGGTTCTCGCCGCGCCCAACGGCGCGCTCATGGCGCCGACGCCGCTGACGCTCGCCGAAACGGCAAGCGTGTTCGGCGAAATGCTCACCTTCCGCCGCCTGCTCGACCAGACCACGAACCCGGTGCAGCGCAAGGCGATGCTGGCGGCCAAAGTCGAGGACATGCTCAACACGGTCGTGCGCCAGATCGCGTTCTATTCCTTCGAGCGGAAGGTGCACCTGGAGCGCCGCAACGGCGAGCTCACCGCCGACAAGCTGTGCGAACTCTGGATGTCCGTGCAGGACGAGAGCCTTGGTCCGTCGATCCGTCTGGGCGCGGGTTACGAGACCTTCTGGACCTATATCCCGCACTTCATCCATTCGCCGTTCTACGTCTATGCCTATGCCTTCGGCGATTGCCTCGTGAACTCGCTGTACGGCAAGTACGAGACGGCCAACGAGGGCTTCGTGGACCGCTATTTCGCGCTTCTCTCGGCCGGCGGCTCCAAACCTTATGGCGAACTTCTCGCGCCCTTCGGCCTCGATGCGCGCGATCCGGCCTTCTGGCAGATCGGCCTGTCGATGATCGAGCGGCTGATCGGCGAACTCGAGGCAATGGAAAAGACAGCCTGATGGCAGACAACGAGGCTAACCGCTTCTCCGCCCGCGCGGCGCGCTATGCCCGCGTGGGCGCCAATATGGGCGGCGTCGCCGCGCGCATGGCGGGCTCGCGCCTGTTCGGGCGCGAGGGAGCGGATGCCTCGAACGCGGCTGTGCTCGCGCAGGCTCTGGGCGGCCTGAAAGGTCCGATCATGAAGGTGGCGCAGCTTCTCGCCACCATTCCCGATCTCATCCCGCCGGAATACGCCTCCGAATTGCAGAAGCTTCAGAGCGAAGCGCCGCCCATGGGCGCGGCGTTCGTGAAGCGGCGCATGCAGGCGGAGCTAGGTCCCCAATGGCAGGGCCGCTTCGGCTCGTTCGATCTCAATCCGGCTGCGGCGGCATCGCTCGGCCAGGTGCACCGCGCCACGACGAAGGACGGCGAGCGGCTTGCCTGCAAGCTGCAATATCCGGACATGCAATCCGCGGTCGAGGCGGACCTCAAGCAGCTCGAATTCGTCTTCGCCCTCCATCGCCGCATGGACCCCGCCATCGACACCCGCGAGATCTCCAAGGAAATCGGCGAGCGCGTGCGCGAGGAACTCGACTACGAGCGCGAGGCGAAGCACGCGGCGCTCTATGCGCGGGCCTTGAGCGATGTGGACGAGGTGCGCGTGCCAAATGTGCATCCGGAACTCTCCACCAAGCGGCTGTTGTCCCTGCAATGGCTCGACGGCGAGAAGATCCTGCAATTCACCGAGAGCCCTGTGGAAATCCGCAATCGGCTGGCCATTGCCATGTTCAAGGCCTGGTGGCACCCCTTCAGCCATGCGGCGGTGATCCATGGCGATCCGCATCTGGGCAACTACACCGTCTTCTCCGAAGGCGGAGAGGCGCGAGGCATCAACCTGCTCGATTACGGCTGCATCCGCATCTTCCATCCGCGCTTCGTCGGCGGCGTGGTCGATCTCTATCGCGGCCTGCAAACGGACGATCGCGCCCGCATCGTCCATGCCTATGAGACCTGGGGCTTCAAGAACCTTTCGAACGAGCTGATCGACATCCTCAACATCTGGGCGCGCTTCATCTATGCGCCGCTCCTCGACGACCGGGTGCGGACCGTCGCCGATGGAGTGAAGCCCGGGGAATACGGCCGCCGTCAGGCCTTCGAGGTGCACAAGGCGCTCAAGGAGAAGGGGCCGGTCACGGTTCCGCGCGAGTTCGTGTTCATGGACCGGGCGGCGGTCGGTCTCGGCGCGGTGTTCCTGCACCTGAAGGCCGAGCTGAACTACCATCAGCTTTTCGAGGCCGAAATCGACCGGTTCTCCCTCGATGCCCTGGCCCAGCGCCAGAAGGAAGCGCTGGTAGCGTCCGGTTTACCCTCTCTCATGTAATGAGGTTGCATTTCCTGTCGTTCGGCTTTAAGGGCTTACGGTAGGTTAAGGGGGCAACCAAAAATGAAAATCGTCTTCGTTCACCAGAACTTTCCGGGCCAGTTCCTGCGTCTGGCGCAGACATTCGTGGCAGAGGGCCACGAGGTCGTTGCTCTGGGAATGCTGCGCGAATCGAAGATCCCCGGCGTGAAATATTTTTCCTACGACGCCGTCCCGGGACCGGAAGACCCGAAATGGACCAACCGCTATTCCCCGGTGATCCCGCGCCTGCGCCGTGCCTATGGCGTGGCCCACAAGGCCCGCGAGCTTGCGAACCAGGGTTTCGAGCCCGATGTGGTGGTCGTCAACACGGGTTGGGGCGAGAACCTGTTCCTCAAGGACGTGTGGCCCAAGGCCAAGCACGTGGCCTATTTCGAATATTATTACGCCGCCAAGGGCCAGGATCTCGATTTCGATCCGGAATTCCCGGTCACCAATGAAGAGGTGATCTGGCGCCTGCGCATCAAGAACTCCATGCAGCTCGGCGCTCTCGATTCCGCCGATGTGGCGGTGGCTCCCACTCACTACCAGCGCGATACGTTCCCGACCTATCTGCGGGACCGGATCGAGGTCATCCACGACGGCATCGATACCGATTTCCTCAAGCCGAATCCCAACATCAAGCTCCAGCTCAACGACAAGGGCACGAAGCTCACCCGAGACAAGCCCGTAGTCACCTATGTGACCCGCAATATCGAGCCGATGCGCGGCGCGCACATCGTCCTGCGCAGCCTGCCCTATCTCCTCGATATCGATCCCGAGCTGCAGGTGGCGATCATCGGCGGCAAGGGCACCAGCTATTCCGGCTCGGCTCCCGAAGGCCAGGCGTGGCTCGACGTGTTCCGCTCCAAGATCGAGCGGCCCGTGGACTGGTCGCGCGTGCATTTCCTCGGCAACCTGCCTTACGAGCATTTCGTGAAGGTGCTCCAGGTTTCCTCGGCCCATATCTACATGACGTATCCCTTCGTGCTGTCCTGGTCCTCCATCGAGTCCATGGCGCTGGAATGCCGGATCGTGGCCTCGGATACGGCCCCGGTTCGCGAGATCATCACCGATGGGGTGAACGGCCGCCTGTTCCCGTTCTTCGACGAGAAGGCGCTCGCCGAGCGAGTGCGCGAAACACTGGAAGAAAAGGAGAAGTCCGCCGAGATGGCCCGCGCGGCGCGCCAGATCGCGGTGGAGAAATACGATTACAAAACGATTTGCCTGCCGCAATGGCGGGAGTTTCTTGGGATAAAATAACGCTTTGCCGCGTTCACAAAGTTTCCAACGAAGTGTCGCGAAAGATTGCGGCGCCTCACCGCATGCGTTAAACGCAGCAATTAACAATCTAAGCTACAGGGCGTGAATCATGGCCGATACAAAACATGCGCCGCATGGGGGTTACAGTCCGGATATGGACGGCCCCGCCCATGAGGTGACCTATACCGGATTCGTGCGGTTTGCCGAGATCGGCACCGCCGTCGTCATCTGCTTCGTGCTGGCTCTGGCAGTCGGCGGAATCAAGCATGCCTGGCTGACCTCCATCATGGGTGTCATCCTCTCGCTGGTCGCGGGCGGAGTCGGGGCCATGTCGCCCTCCATCGGGGTCAGGGCCCCGGCGGCAGTCGGCGTGCTGCTGCTGCTGGCGCTGATCTTCTTCTAATTCGCTCTCTTTTCAAAAAGCCCTGTTTCAGGGCTTTTTGTTTGTCTGAAATAAAATCGTTCGCAGGGGGGAAGCATGCGGATTGCCGTTTTATCCGAAACCGATGCCGTGGAGACGCGCGTCGCCGCCACGCCTGAGACGATCAAGAAATACAAAGCTCTCGGCGCCGATGTGGCCGTTCAGGCCGGTGCGGGCGCGAAGGCCGGCATTCCCGATGCGGAATTCGAGGCTGCCGGCGCCTCCATCGCCGCCAATGCTGCCGAGGCCCTTCAAGGTGCGGATGTCGTCCTCAAGGTCCGCCGTCCGGCTGCGGGCGAGCTCGAGGGCGTGAAGCCCGGCGCGCTCGTCATCGGCATCATGGACCCCTACGGCCAGGATGCGGCCCTCAAAGCCCTCGCCGATGCCCAGGTCGCGGCCTTCTCCATGGAGCTGATGCCTCGCATCACCCGCGCGCAGGTGATGGACGTGCTGTCCTCCCAGGCCAACCTCGCCGGCTATCGCGCCGTGGTGGATGCCACCGCCGAATACGGCCGCGCCATGCCGATGATGATGACCGCCGCCGGCACCGTGCCTGCGGCCCGCGTCTTCATCATGGGCGCTGGCGTCGCGGGTCTTCAGGCCGTCGCCACGGCCCGCCGCCTCGGCGCGATCGTGACCGCCACCGACGTGCGCCCCGCCGCCAAGGAGCAGGTGGAGAGCCTTGGCGCCAAGTTCGTCGCCGTCGAGGACGAGGAGTTCAAGCAGGCCGAGACCGCCGGCGGCTACGCCAAGGAAATGTCGGCGGAGTACAAGGCCAAGCAGGCCGAGCTCGTGGCCTCCCACATCGCCAAGCAGGATATCGTCATCACCACGGCGCTCATCCCCGGCCGCCCGGCTCCGAAGCTCATCTCGAAGGCCATGGTGGAATCCATGAAGCCGGGCTCCGTGATCGTCGATCTGGCAGTGGAGCGCGGCGGCAATTGCGAGGTCTCCAAGCCCGGCAAGATCGCCACCCATAACGGCGTCAGGATCATCGGCCACCTCAACATGCCCGGACGCCTCGCCGCGACGGCATCGAGCCTCTACGCGAAGAACCTCTATGCCTTCGTGGAGACGCTGATCGACAAGGAGAGCAAGGCGCTTTCCGTGAAATGGGACGACGAGCTCGTGAAGGCGACCTGCCTGACCCGGGACGGCGCGATCGTCCATTCCGCATTCCAGCCGACCGCTTAAATCTAGGGGGACCATCATGGCGACACTCACGCCCGAACAGGCCGTCGAGCAGGCCCGCGCGGCAGCCGAGGCTGCCCAGCGCGCGGCCGATACCGCGCAGGCCCTGGCCGACCAGGTGGCCGCCGCCGCCGGCGCCGCCGTTTCCACCGTCACCCATGGCGCGGTGGACCCCACGGTCTTCCGCCTCGCCATCTTCGTGCTGGCGATCTTCGTCGGCTATTACGTGGTCTGGCAGGTGACGCCGGCGCTGCACACGCCGCTCATGTCGGTGACCAACGCGATCTCGTCGGTGATCGTGGTCGGCGCGCTGCTCGCGGTCGGCGTGAATGTGGCCGACAGCTTCGGCGACGGGCCCATCTGGGCGCGCGCGCTCGGCTTCATCGGCCTCATCCTCGCCAGCATCAACATTTTCGGCGGCTTCCTGGTGACCCAGCGCATGCTCGCCATGTACCGTAAGAAGGGTTGAGGCCATGTCGGCTAACCTTGCCTCGCTCCTTTATCTTGTCTCCGGCGTCTTGTTCATCCTGGCGCTGCGCGGCCTCTCGCATCCCACCACCTCCCGGCAGGGCAACCTGTACGGCATGGTGGGCATGGGGATTGCCATCGTCACGACCCTGTTCGTGTCCCCGCCCAGCGGCTTCGGCGGTTGGTTCCTGGCCTTCTGGGGTATCGTGATCGGCGGCGTCATCGGCGCGGTCATCGCCAAGCGCGTTCCCATGACGGCCATGCCGCAGCTGGTCGCGGCCTTCCACTCGCTGGTCGGTCTCGCGGCGGTTCTCGTGGCGGCAGGCGCGCTCTACGCGCCGCAGGCCTTCGGCATCGGCGCGCCGGGCACGATCCATGGCGGCTCGCTCTTCGAGATGGGCCTCGGCGTCGCCATCGGCGCCATCACGTTCACGGGCTCGGTCATCGCGTTCCTGAAGCTCGACGGACGCATGTCCGGCAAGCCGATTCTGCTGGCGGGCCGTCACCTCATCAACATCGCTCTGGGCGTGCTGCTGCTGGTGCTGCTCGTCACCTTCATCCGCACGGAAAGCCATACGGTCTTCTGGCTCATCGTGCTGGTGTCATTCGTGCTCGGCGTCACGCTCATCATTCCCATCGGCGGCGCGGACATGCCCGTCGTGGTGTCGATGCTGAACTCCTACTCGGGTTGGGCCGCTGCCGGCATCGGCTTCACGCTCGGCAACCTCGCGCTCATCATCACCGGCGCGCTGGTGGGCTCGTCCGGTGCGATCCTGTCCTACATCATGTGCAAGGGCATGAACCGTTCCTTCATCTCCGTCATCCTCGGCGGCTTCGGCGGCGACACCGCCGCGGCGGCAAGCGGTGCGGTCGAGACGCGCCCGGTCAAGCAGGGCTCGGCGGATGACGCGGCCTACATCATGAAGAACGCCGCCAAGGTCATCATCGTGCCGGGCTACGGCATGGCGGTCGCCCAGGCGCAGCACGCGCTTCGCGAAATGGCCGACGAGCTGAAGGCCGAGGGCGTGGAAGTGAAATATGCCATTCACCCGGTGGCGGGCCGCATGCCCGGTCACATGAACGTGCTGCTCGCGGAAGCCAACGTGCCTTACGACGAGGTGTTCGAGTTGGAAGACATCAACAGCGAGTTCGCGCAGGCCGACGTGGCCTTCGTGATCGGCGCCAACGACGTCACGAACCCGGCCGCCAAGACCGATCCCGCCTCGCCGATCTTCGGCATGCCGATCCTCGACGTCGAGCGCGCCAAGACCGTGCTCTTCATCAAGCGCGGAATGGGCTCGGGCTATGCAGGCGTCGAGAACGAGCTGTTCTTCCGCGACAACACGATGATGCTCTTCGGCGATGCCAAGAAGGTCGTGGACGACATCCTGAAGAACATCTGATCTGTCTTGTGATCGATGAAAGGCCCGGCTGAAAGCCGGGCCTTTTCAATTGCATCATCGTCATGGCCGCACTTGTTGCGGCCATCCACGCCTTAGCCGGCTCAAGGCATGGATACCCGGGACAAGCCCGGGCATGACGGCATGGTGACGGGGCATGACGAGGCCGGTAAAAGCTGATCTAACAAAGCATCGTTTGTGTTCCGGACCATTCCATGTCTGCCATCACCCTGCGCACAGCCCAGCCGCGCGACCGCAACACGGTCGTCGAGCTGATTCATCGCCTCAACCTGTTCGAGGCGGATCTGACCGGCGACCGGCGTCGGGATTACGGCGCGGCCAATGCCTATTACGATGACCTGATGACCCGCCTGTCGCGGCGCGGGGGGCGGATCGTGCTGGCGGAAATCGGCAGCGTCGTCGTGGCCGCGATGGGCTTCTCGCTCGATCAGGATGCGGCCTATGTCACCGACGATGTGCGCCAGCACGGCACGGTCACGGACCTGATTGTCGATGAGGAATATCGGGGGCAGGGGATCGGCCAGAAGCTTCTCGTGGAAGCCGAGCGCCTGACCCGCGAGGCGGGCCACAAGCGTCTCGTCATCGGAGCCCTTGTCGCCAACGAGCGCGCCGAGCGCACCTATCGCGCCTTCGGCTTCGAGCCTTATGTGACGATCCTGAAGAAAGAACTATGACGCAGGATCTCCGACGACGTCGCAGAAGCTGAGGTTGGGCCATCGAGCCGCCCAATCTTTGGATTGAAGCCGCTCGCGATAGATTTCCATTTTATGGGCGAAAGCCGGTGTCGGCTTTACGACGAGCGCGATCAGGTCTGTGATGCCGTAGGGCGCGATCACTTCGACTTTGCCGTGTATCGTTCTTGCCGCAATGGCGGTCGCTGTCTCGGGCCAGTGGGCAATGGCGTCGGATATGGTCCGGTAAGGGACATCGCCGTTGCGCAGATGCATCCGCGCCTGGTTTCGCACCTGCCAGTTCACATCCGGCGCGAGGCCCCTGAGCCTGCTCTCAAGAATCATATCGCGCTCTTCGCAGGGATCGGCGGGATCGAGATGGATCACATCCACATCGTTG
Source organism: Microvirga sp. (assembly GCA_041913065.1). Classification (GTDB taxonomy): domain Bacteria; phylum Pseudomonadota; class Alphaproteobacteria; order Rhizobiales; family Beijerinckiaceae; genus Microvirga. The sequence continues at coordinate 88,715 of JAYSGD010000009.1, forward strand.
AGGCTCGATGCGTCGATGGGACGGCCATGGAGCGTGTCCCAAACAGCGTTGCGGATGAAGCCTGCGCCGATCCAGCCGTCCGACAGATCGAGGCTCTCGACATGCAAAAGAAGCGCATGCAGCTCTGCATGCGCTTCGAGAAGTTTTGCGATGTCAGCGATCTCTCGTAGGCGAGGAGCGGCGGGCTTCATGCCGCGACCTCTTGCGAATGGATCAGCGGAACAGGCCTGCCACGCCGCCCTGGAGGCGTGAGCTGCCCTGGCGGGCCACCGTGTTCGACGAGTCGAGGGCGAGAGCGCGGGAATAGCTCTCGACGGCGCCCTGGCGGTCGCCCTTGCGCTCCAGGGCCACGCCGCGCCATGCCCAGGAATTGGCGTCCCGGTTGTCGACGTTCAGCGCCGCGTTGAAGTCCTCGATGGCCTTGTCGTACTGGTTCGTCGCCACGAGGCTCTGGCCGCGGGCGGCGTAGGGGGCCGCCACGAAGGGGTTGCGGTCGATGGTGGCATCGAAGTCGAGAATCGCCTGCGGGTGCATGTTCTGGCGCTGGTAGAGCAGGCCGCGCGAGTGCAGCGCCTCGGCCGATTCGGGCAGCAGGCGGGTCGCCATGTTCAGGTCGTTCAGGGCTTCCTGGAAGTTGTTCTGGGCGCGCAGCAGGTTGGCGCGGCCGATATAGGCGGGGCCGTAATTCGGGTCGGCCTGGATCGCGCGGCTGAAATCCGCCAGCGCCTGATCGTTCCGATTCGTCTGGCGCAGCGCCAGGGCGCGGTTGGTATAGGCCGGGGCGTAGTTGGGATCGAGCTGGATCGCCTTGGTGAAGTCGGCGGTCGCGTCGCTGTAGCGGCCCACGCGGGCATACGCCGCGCCACGGGTGTTGTAGGCGCTCGGGTCGTTCGGATTGCGCGAGATCACGTCCGACAGAGACGCGATGTTCACCTGGCTCGTTCCTTGAGTGTCCTCTTCCACCACGGCGATCCGCTGGGACGTCCCGCCGCCGGTGGTGCTGCAGGCGGCAAGGCCAAGGGTCACGAGGCTAACGGCGGCAAGGGTCCGGCTCAGGGGCGCAAAACGGCGAATGGATGGGGCGAGCACCTTCGTCTCCAAATTCTTACTCAACGTACTGGAGTAACCATATTGACGGAAAATCCTTAACAGCCGTGAAACACGGCAACAGAAAGGCAGCCGGAACAGAAAAAGATGATCGGCTCCAGAGCCTTGAGCATAGACCCAGACATGCAAACAGCGCCCCTGCTTGCGCAGGAGGCGCTGGTTCACAATCGACGGGCTAGCCTTTTCAGGCCTGCTTGAAGATCTTAGCGGGTCGTTGGGCGCGGCTTCGAAGGCAGGAGGCCTTCGCGCTGCATGCGCTTGCGGATCAGCTTTCGGGCGCGGCGAACGGCCTCAGCCTTCTCGCGAGCCTTCTTCTCAGAGGGCTTCTCGTAGTGGCCGCGAAGCTTCATCTCGCGGAAGATGCCCTCACGCTGCATCTTCTTCTTGAGAGCGCGGAGCGCCTGATCGACGTTGTTATCCCGGACAAGAACCTGCACGCGAATTCCTCGTAAATTTTGAACCGTTTCGATTGTGGTAAAAGCAAACGAGGCGCGTCATGCGCACCTCAATACTGGCTGGCGTCGATATCAGAAGAAGCCTTGCCTGTCCAGGGTTGCTTCCGACAAAATCGCCACGCGAGAATAATAACGCCTCTCCTTTGGAAAGGTTCACCGGTTTTCCGGGAAAACCCTGGTCACATGGCCCATCTTGCGGCCAGCCCTGGCCTCGGCCTTGCCGTAGAGGTGCAGGTGGGCGCCAGGCTCGGCGAGAATCTGCTCCCAGGCGTCCACATCGTGGCCGATCAGGTTCTTCATCTCCACCCGGCCGAGGCGAGCGGTTTGCCCCAGGGGCCAGCCGCAGACGGCGCGGATATGCTGCTCGAACTGCGAGGTCACGGCCCCGCCGAGGGTCCAGTGGCCGGAATTGTGCACCCTTGGGGCGATCTCGTTCACCACCAGGCGCTCGCCGCCTTCCGTGACGAGGAAGAGCTCGACCGCCAGCACGCCGACATAATCCAGGGCTTCCGCGATGGATTTGGCGATCGCGAAGGCCTCGTTCTCGGTCTTGAAGGACACGCCGGCCGGCACCCGCGTCACGTCGAGGATGTGATGGCGGTGCTCGTTGGCGCAAAGATCATAGGCCGCGAAATCCCCGGAGGCGGTGCGGGCCGCCACCACGGAGACCTCGCGCTCGAAGGGCACGAAGCCTTCGAGAATCGATGAGGCGCGCCCCACCTCGTCCCAGGCGGCGACCGGGTCGTTGCCGGGGCGTATCATGACCTGGCCCTTGCCGTCATAGCCGAAGCGCCGGGTCTTGAGCACGGCGGGGGCGCCGATGCGTTCCAGGGCGGCCCTCAGCTCGGCCTCGTCGGCAAAGGCGGCGAAGGGCGCCACCGGAATGCCGAGGCCGGAGACGAAGCTCTTTTCCAGGAAGCGGTCCTGCGAGACGGCCAAAGCCTGCGCATTCGGCGCGAGCAGGGTGTGGGCGCTCAACGTGGCGGCGGTTTCGCTCGGCACATTCTCGAATTCATAAGTCACCACGTCCACGGATTTGGCGAAACGCACCAGGGCAGCCTCGTCCTCATAGGGAGCCACGGTGACATCGGCGGCGACATCAAAGGCGGGGCTGTTCTCCTCGGGCGCATAGATATGCACACGCAGGCCAAGCTCAGCGGCGGCCATGGCCATCATGCGGCCCAGCTGTCCGCCGCCGAGGATGCCGATGGTGGAGCCGGGACGGATCATGGTGTCAGCCTTCGTCGGAGGGGCGCTCGGCCACGCTGTCGCTCTGGCGCTTGCGCCAGGCATCGAGGCGCTCGGCCAGGGCGGGGTCGTGCAGGGCGAGGACTGCGGCGGAGAGAAGGGCCGCGTTCACGGCGCCGGCCTTGCCGATGGCGAGCGTGCCAACCGGAATGCCGGCGGGCATCTGCACGATGGAGAGCAGGCTGTCCTGGCCGGACAGGGCCTTCGATTCCACCGGCACGCCGAAAACGGGGAGGGGGGTCATGGCGGCGGCCATGCCCGGCAGATGAGCGGCGCCGCCCGCGCCTGCGATGACCACCTGGAAACCTTCGGCCTTGGCGCCCTTGGCGAAGGCCACGAGGCGGTCCGGCGTGCGGTGTGCGGAGACGATGCGGGCGTCATAGGCGATGCCGAGCGCATCCAGGGTCTCGGCGGCGTGGCGCATGGTGGCCCAGTCCGACTGACTGCCCATGATGATGGCAACGGGGGCTTGCGCCATGATGTGCTCCGGCTTTCGCGCCAAGGGATGAGGCGGACATAACGAAGCAGCCCTCTACAGGCAAGCTTTGCCTTCAGAACTCGCGCCCGTTCACGCGATGATGTCGGGGGTGAGCTGGTCCTCGATCCGGATGATCTGGTCCTTCAGGACGAGCTTGCGCTTCTTCAAGCGCTGAACCTGCAGCTGGTCGCCGGCGATCATGCTCTCGAGGGCATCGATCGCCATGTCGAGGTCGCGATGCTCCTGCTTGAGGCGGGCCAGTTGCGTTTCCAGTTCGGCCTGTTCGGTCATTGAGAGTTATCCAGAGAGCACGGATTTGTCAGGCCGTGCGGAAGGGGCCGGATTATGCTCTTGGGGCCTATTGAGGGCAAGGGGATGATCCCGCAATGCAGCATCTATTCTTGCGTAATTTTGCCGGCTTTGCCCTCGACTCGCCACACTCCGGCGGTCACATTATCCGGGTCAGCAAACCAACAGGAGGAACTGACATGCCGCTGCAGAATCATCTGACGGAACTCGAGCGTAAGCACCGGGCTCTCGAACGGGAGATCCAGGATACTCTCAACAAACCGTCGATGGATGACATGAGGCTGGCGCAACTGAAACGGAGAAAATTGCAGCTTAAGGATGAGATTACGCGACTGAGAAGTTCCGATACGGGGATGCACTAGCCCCGGCACATCAAGGATTCCCAAGGAAAGCCGTCGTTTCCTAAGGGAGCGGCGGCTTTTCCATTCCGGACGGCCTTATATCAGCGCCCGCGCTCCATCGTAGATCAGCTTGGCGCCGACGAAGATCAGCAGCACATAGACCACCGTGTAGAAGCGCTGTCCCGAGACGCGCCGCACCAGCAGCACGCCCGCCCAGGTAGATGCGATGGCGACCGGAACCAGGGCCGCAGCAGTGCTCATATTCTCCATCGTGAATTGGCCGAGCGCGAGATAGGGCGGCACCTTGATCCAGTTGATGATGGCAAACAGGATGGAGCCTGTGCCGACGAACACGTCACGCGGCAGCTTCTGCGGCATCACGTAGATCTGGAAGGGCGGCCCGCCCGCATGGGCGATCATGCTGGTAAAGCCCGTCACCCAGCCCCAGAAGAGACCCCGCGGGGTGGAGCCGGGCACGGGATCGGGCGGTACGGAGCCGCGCTCCAACACGAGCCTGCGGATGGCGAAGGCCACCGAAATGATGCCCACCGCCAGTGCAATGGCCGCATCGGAGACCTTGGCGGCCAGAAGATAGCCGGTGATCACGCCCGACAGGCCGCCGAGCACCAGCAGCACCACGTTGCGCATGTCCCAGGTGTAGCGATAGGCCCAGACGGAGACCACGTCCTGCACGATCAGGATCGGCAGGGTGATGGCGGCGGCCTGCACGGGCGAGACGACCAGCGCCATGAGTGGAAGGGACAGAAGCCCGAGACCCGCAAGGCCGCCTTTCCCTAAGCCCAGCAGCGTGACGGCTGGAATGGCGGCGGCATAGAAAAGCGGATCGGTGATCATGGAAAGTTCCGAGGGTGGCCAAAAGTCGAGTGGCCGAAAGTCGCCGCTGACCGCAGCCCGTCCGCCTGCTACCACAAGTTCCCGATGAAGTCCCATGCAGTGACAACAATGGGGGAGCGCCATGCCATCAACCCAGAGCCGTTATCGCGAGGTCTATGAGCGCTGGAAGGCCGATCCGGAGGCGTTCTGGGCGAAGGCCGCCGAGGCCATCGACTGGTACAAGCCCGCCGACAAGATCTTCGAGCCGGCCGAAGGCGCCTATGGCGGCTGGTTCACGGGCGCGCTGTGCAACACCTGCTACAATGCGGTGGACCGCCATGTGCCGACGCGCGGCGAACAAGCCGCAATCATCTACGACAGCCCCGTCACGAATTCGAAGCGCGCGATCACCTACGCCGAAATGCAGGACGAGGTGGCGACGCTCGCCGCCGTGTTGCAGGACATGGGCGTCACGAAAGGCGACCGCGTCATCATCTACATGCCGATGATCCCGGAAGCGGTGTTCGCGATGCTCGCCTGCGCGCGCATCGGCGCGATTCATTCCGTCGTGTTCGGCGGTTTCGCCGCGAAGGAACTCGCGACGCGCATCGACGATGCGAAACCGAAAGCGATCCTCTCCGCATCCTGCGGCATCGAAGGCGCGAAGGTCGTGCCCTACAAGCCGCTGCTCGACGGCGCGATCGAACTCTCTTCGTACAAGCCGGAATTCTGCCTCGTGCATCAGCGCCCGCAGCTATCGTGCGCGCTGACCGAAGGCCGCGATCGCGACTGGTCGCAGGAGATCGCCAACGCGAAAGCCGCGAACCGCAGGGCGGATTGCGTGCCGGTGGCCGCGACCGATCCGCTCTACGTGCTCTACACGTCAGGCACGACGGGCAAGCCGAAAGGCGTCGTGCGCGACAATGGCGGCTACATGGTCGCGCTCAAATGGTCGATGGATCATTTCTTCGGCGTGGAGCCCGGCGAGGTGTTCTGGGCCGCGTCCGATGTGGGCTGGGTCGTCGGCCATTCCTACATCGTCTACGGCCCGCTGCTGCACGGCTGCACCGCGATTCTCTATGAAGGCAAGCCCGTGGGCACGCCGGATGCGGGCGCCTATTGGCGCGTGATCGCCGAACACGGCGTCGTGACGCTGTTCACCGCGCCCACCGCGTTTCGCGCGATCAAGAAGGAAGACCCGCAGGCGAAGCTGCTCGACGGCTACGACATGTCCGCATTCCGCGCGCTGTTCCTCGCGGGCGAGCGCGCCGATCCCGATACGGTCAAATGGGCCGAGGACATCCTGAACGTGCCCGTGATCGACCATTGGTGGCAGACGGAAACGGGCTGGCCCGTGGTCGGCAATCCGCTCGGAATCGAAAAGCTGCCGATCAAGCACGGCTCGCCTACCGTGCCGCTGCCGGGCTATGCGCTCGATGTGCTGGATGAAGGCGGAAAGCCCGTATCTCGGGGCACGATGGGCACCATCGTGATCAAGCTGCCATTGCCGCCCGGCGCGCTGCCGACGCTCTGGCACGCGGATCAGCGCTTCAAGGAATCGTACCTCTCCACCTATCCCGGCTACTACAATACGTCGGATGCGGGCTACATCGACGAGGACGGTTACGTGTGGGTGATGGGTCGCACGGACGACATCATCAACGTCGCCGGCCATCGTCTCTCGACCGGCGGCATGGAGGAAGTTCTCGCCTCCCATCCGGCGGTCGCCGAATGCGCGGTGATCGGCGTGAAGGATGCGCTGAAAGGCGAGGTGCCCTGCGGTTTCGTGGTGCTGAAATCCGGCGTCGCGCAGACAGCCGACGAGATCGAGAAGGAGCTGATCGGCCTCGTGCGCGAGAAGATCGGCCCCGTCGCCGCCTTCAAGCTCGCCATCACCGTGCCGCGCCTGCCGAAAACACGCTCGGGCAAGATCCTGCGCGGCACCATGAAGAAGATCGCCGACGGCGACCAATGGAGCATGCCCGCCACCATCGACGACCCCGCGATCCTGGAGGAGATCGGCGATGCGCTGAAGGGCAGGGGATTGGCAACCTGATTGGAGCCCAACACGCGATCATTCTCAACGAAGCGCAGATCCGGGATCGTGCGCAGGAGGTGGCATGGGCTCTTCCCTCCCCCTTGCGGGGAGGGATTGAGGGTGGGGGTCGTAAAGTCAGAGCCCTGCGCTGATTCAGAAAACGCGACAGCCATACAATGTCATGGCCGGCCTTGTGCCGGCCATCCCGATCGGAAGAGCGCGGCGTTTCAATCCATCGGGATCACCGGCACAAGGCCGGTGATGACCTAAGAGCGGGCTGGTTTGATCATTCACCCGGTCACACCACCCCCACCCTAGCCCTCCCCGCAAGGGGGAGGGAATACGCGCGGTGCTGTGCAATGAAAGCGACCCCGGATCGGCTTCGCCGTCCGGGATGACACCTTCCAAACCCCAAATGAAAAGGCCCGGAGCGATCCGGGCCTTTCGTCATTCTTACTCCTCGTCTTCGTCGGAGCGCTTGAGCTGCTTGAGCTTGGCGAAGACGGAGTTGACGTCGATGCTCTCTTCTTCCTTCGGCTTCGGGCGGCTCATGTCGGCGAAGGGCTCGTCGCGCTCCGGCTCGGGAGCGGTGGTGATCTCGGCCGGGATCAGGGTGCCGCCCTGCTCGTGCGGTTCCACCTGCGGACGGTCCTTGGCGGCGCGCTGCACCTCGAAGTCCAGGTCGATCTGCGAGCAGAGGCCGAGCGTGACCGGGTCCATGGGCGAGAGGCTCGCGGAGTTCCAGTGGGTGCGGTCGCGGACCTGCTGAATCGTGGTCTTGGTGGTGCCGACGAGGCGCATGATCTGCGCGTCCTTCAGCTCCGGATGGTTGCGGACGAGCCAGAGGATCGCGTTCGGGCGGTCGTGGCGGCGCGACACGGGGGTGTAGCGCGGGCCCTTCTTGACGCGCTTCTGCTCGGGCAGCTTCACGCGGGACTCGGCGAGGCGCAGGCGGTGCTTCGTGTCGGCTTGCGCCTTCTCGATCTCGTCGCGGGTCAGCTGGCCGGTGGTGACCGGGTCGAGGCCCTTGATGCCGGCGGCGACTTCACCGTCCGCGATGCCCTTCACCTCGAGCGGGTGAAGCTTGCAGAAGTCGGCGATCTGGTCGAACGACAGCGATGTATTCTCGACGAGCCAAACGGCCGTCGCCTTCGGCATCAGCGGTCCCTGGGACATGGGGCGAACCTCCTTCGAGCCGGGCACCGGACATCGGCGCCGCACGGCAAAACTCTCTCGCGCTCCGAACCGGTGGGCCCGGAGCATCTCGTCTCACATTGTGAGGGAAACGAGATGATTATAGGGAGCGCGGGGCGATGTTGCAAACTTTTACGCATGGGACGCGCAAGTCGTTCCTGACTTTAGGGTTCGGCCAATGAAGGTGGCCGGTAGTTCCCCTCCCCCTTGTGGGGAGGGCCAGGGTGGGGGTGTTGGCGGCGGACTGGACAGGCTATTGCCGCCACCCCCACCTCCAACTCCTCCCCACAAGGGGGAGGAGGGCGCGTTGGCGCTTTATAAGCCAGCGCTTTTAGAGCCTCCCGCGCATTAGAAACGCAAAACTATCTTCCCGATATGCTCGCCCCCATCCATGCGGGCATGGGCCTTGGCCACGTCCTCGAAGGCGAAGGTCGAATCCATCACGGGCTTGCAGAGGCCCTTTGCCAGCAACGGCAGCACCTTGGCTTCCAGAGCCTGGGCAATCATGGCCTTCTCCAGCACCGTGCGGGAACGCAGGGTCGAACCCGTATGGGTCAGGCGCTTGAGCATGAGGCGACGGAAATCCAGCTCGACCTTGCTTCCCTTGAGGAAGGCGATCTGGACAATCCGGCCATCCTGGGCGGCGGCCTCGTGGTTGCGGGGAATGTAGTCGCCGCCCACCATGTCGAGGATCATGTCGGCGCCCCGGCCTCCGGTCGCTTCCTTCACGGCGGCGACGAAATCCTGCTCGCGGTAGTTCACCGCGACGTCAGCGCCGAGCCGGGTGCATGCGGCGCATTTGTCGGCCGAGCCTGCGGTCGCGATCACCTTGGCCCCGAAAGCCTTGGCAAGCTGGATCGCGGTGGTGCCGATGCCGGAGGTGCCGCCATGGAGCAGGAGGGTTTCCCCGGCTTTCAGGCCGCCGCGCTCGAACACGTTGGTCCAGACGGTGAAATAGGTTTCCGGCACGGCGCCTGCTTCCTCCCAGGAGAGGCCGGCGGGGACGGGGAGGGCGTTCGTCTCGTGGACGGCGGCATATTCCGCGTAGGCCCCGCTCGCCACGAGAGCCATCACCCTGTCGCCTTCCTTGAAGCGCGTCGCATTCGGCCCCAGCGCCACGACCTCGCCCGCGAGTTCGAGGCCCAGAATGTCCGAGGCGCCGGGAGGCGGCGGATAGGTGCCCTGCCTTTGAGCCACGTCGGGGCGGTTGATGCCTGCCGCCCTGATCCTGACCAGGATTTCGCCCTCGCCGGGCTGGGGCACGGGCCGCTCGACCAGCTTCAGGACCTCAGGTCCGCCGCTTCCCTCGGCAATCACCGCGCGCATCGAGCTTGGAATCGGCGTCATTTTTCCCTCCTTTGGTCAAGCTCCGCCCATATAGGGCAAAGTTGGCAAGGCGTGCATGCCGGACTAAGTATTGAAGGCAAATCAATCCGAGGAGGAGAATGCCATGGCCTTCGATCCCTTCGCCGACGAGCCCCGCCCGATGATCACCGGGCACCAGATCGGCCAGGACCTGTCGATGCTGTCCGTCGACGAGCTCGACGAGCGCGTTGCGACGCTGGAGCGGGAGATCGCCCGCCTGAAGGAGGCGAAGGCCTCTAAGGAAAGCTCCCTCGCGGCCGCCAGCGCCTTCTTCAAGCTCGGTCAGGGTTAACGGCTCTTTAAGGAATTCGGGCGCTTCATGAAGGCGTCCGGTTCTCCCACCGGATATGAGGGTGGTCTTCCTCCCACTCTTGTTCGATGCATCCCTGTAAGACTCGAGCCGCTTTGGCGGCTCGCTTTTTGAGGTAAGGTTCCATCGGTCAGCCGGCTTAACCTTAAGAAGAGGTTACCGAGGCATCCTTTGCCGGCGCGTTCTATACTCCCTCCCATATCGAACCTTTCCGGCGCATGAGGCCGGACCAATTCCTTGGGAGACGGACTCTTGCACGAGCCCGACGTGGTCAAACTTGATGTCGATCCGGTGCGCTTCGGCCAGAACTTCGTGGGATCGGAGGCCTTCAAGGCCCTGTTCCAGGAGGGCATGGAGCTGATCGAGGAGACGGCGGCCTATCTCGACGGCGCGGGCCGCGAGGAATCCCGCCGGCTGCCCCGTGAGGAGAGCGTGGCTTACGCCAGCGAGAGCATGCGCCTGACCACGCGCCTCATGCAGATCGCCTCCTGGCTCCTGCTCCAGCGAGCCCTGGCGGAAGGGGAGATCACCCCCGACCAGGCCCACGCCGAGAAAGCCCGCGTGCGCCTCAACTCCCACGAGACCACCACCACGATCCGCGAATACGAGGCCCTTCCGGCCCGCCTGCGCGAGCTGATCGGCCTCGCCACCCGCCTCCACGCCCGCATCCTGCATCTCGAACGGCTTCTGTCGGAGACGGAAGCTGCGCCGCGCCCGCAGGGCGTGAACCCGGTTGCGGCTCAGCTCGGCATGCTCCAGCGGGCATTTGCGCCGGCGGAGTAGGTCTTTCAAGCCTTTTTTCGGAAACACCGCCGTTGTTCCCTCCCCCTTGCGGGGAGGGCTAGGGTGGGGGTGGTTCGACCGGGTGAGAGTTTTGGAAGTCTGGCGCTGTTCACCTCTCCCTCAAGAGAGGTGGTCGCTGTAGCGGCTCCGACACTCACTTGATCATGTGAGCGCTCTGACTTTCCGACCCCCACCCCGACCCTCCCCGCAAGGGGGAGGGAGAAACCGCGCAACAGTCCGAACCAAAAGAAAAAGCCCCGCGTGAGCGGGGCTTTTCGCATTCCTGATGAAGCGTCCAGCGAAAGCCGGATTACTTCTTGGCGCCCAGGTTGCCGAAGCGCGAGGTGAAGCGCGACACGCGGCCGCCGCGGTCGAGCAGCTGCTGCGAACCGCCGGTCCAGGCCGGGTGGGTGTTGGGGTCGATGTCGAGGTTGAGGGTGTCGCCCTCTTTGCCGTAGGTCGAGCGGGTGGTGTACTCGGTGCCGTTGGTCATGACCACTTTGATGAAGTGGTAGTCGGGATGATCGGTTTCTTTGCGCGCCATTGCCATAGTCCTTCTTGCGGCCAGCCACATCTGGTCAGCCCGCAGCGTAAGATCGAGCCTGAATTGGTGAATGCGCGCCTATACCTCACTTAGAACCTTGAAACAAGCCGGGGCAAAGGTGTTAAACGGCCTTGGAGCATTTTTCGGCGAAGTGATCCGGTTCATCGTCAAAAATTGCGGCATCTCAAAGAAAAGGGCTGTTTTCCGTGCCATAGGAAACGGCTCTTATCAGTGAATTCCTGAAACGAAGGATGTCATGGCCGATCTGCCGTCTGCCCAATCCCGTCCCAAGGCCGCTCTCGGCGCCCTGAAGCCGCTCATTCCCTACGGCCTCGCTTACAAGGGCCGGATCGCGGGGGCGCTTGCGGCTCTGACCATGGCTTCCGCCGCCACGCTCGTGGTGCCGGTGGCCGTGCGCCGGGTGGTGGATTTCGGCTTCACGGACGCGGGGCGGACCTACATCAACGCCTATTTCATCCTGCTGCTCGTAGTGGTGGCCGTGCTCGCGGTGTCGAGCGCCCTGCGCTACTACCTCGTCATCACCTTGGGCGAGCGGGTGGTGGCGGATCTGCGCTCCGCCGTGTTCCGGCATCTGACGTCCCTCGATCCGGCCTTCTTCGACCAGACCCGCAGCGGGGAGATTGTGTCCCGGCTCACCGCCGACACCACCCAGGTCAAGGCGGCCTTCGGTGTCAGCATCTCCATCGCGCTGCGCAACCTCTTCCTGTTCCTGGGCGCGGTGACGCTCATGATCATCACGAGCCCCAAGCTCTCGGCCCTGGTACTTCTCGCCATCCCGGTGATCGTGCTGCCCCTCGTCCTGTCGGGGCGGGCGGTGCGGCGGCGCTCGCGGGCCGCGCAGGATCGGCTCGCCGAAGCCTCGGCCTATGCGGCGGAGGCCGTCGGCGCGGTCAGGACCATGCAGGCCTTCGGCATGGAAAAGCTCACCGCTTCCCGCTTTTCCTCGGCGGCCGAGGAAGCCTTCGGCGCCGCCCGGCTTTCCACCACCATGCGGGCGTTCCTGACGGGCGCCGGCATCTTCATGGTCTCGGCGAGCGTCGTCGGCGTTCTCTGGTACGGCGCGCAGGATGTGCTCGCCGGCGCCATGACCGGCGGGCGGCTGTCGCAATTCGTGCTCTACGCGGTCTTTGCCGCAAGCTCGCTGGGCCAGCTCTCCGAGGTCTACGGCGAATTGGCGCAGGCTGCGGGCGCCGCCGAGCGCCTGGGCGAAATCCTGGAGGCCAAGCCCGCCATCGAGGCACCCAGGAACCCGAAACCTCTGCCCGAGCCGTCCCCCGGCACCGTGGCCTTCCAGGACGTGCATTTCGCCTATCCGACCCGCGCCGAGCAGCGCGCCGTCCATGGCCTGAGCTTTTCCGTGGCGTCGGGCGAGCGGGTCGCGATCGTCGGGCCATCGGGCGCGGGCAAGAGCACGATCCTCCAGCTGCTGCTGCGCTTCTACGATCCGCAAAGCGGCACGATCCGGGTCGATGGGGTGCCGGTCACCGAGGCCGACCCCGCCGCCCTTCGCGCCCGCATGGCCCTGGTGCCGCAGGAACCGACGATCTTCGCCGCGAGCGTTCTCGACAACATCCGCTACGGTCGCCCGGAGGCCGGCGAGGACGAGGTGCGCCGCGCGGCGGAGCTCGCCTCCGCCGACGGGTTCATCCAGGCCTTGCCGCAGGGCTATGGCACCCTCATCGGCGAGCGCGGGGTCACGCTCTCGGGCGGCCAGCGTCAGCGCCTCGCCATTGCCCGCGCGATCCTGAAGGACGCGCCGATTCTGCTTCTCGACGAGGCGACCTCGGCGCTCGATGCGGAGAGCGAGCGCAAGGTGCAGGAAGCCCTCGACCGCCTCATGGAGGGGCGCACCACGCTCGTCATCGCCCATCGCCTCGCGACGGTCCGCTCCGCCGATCGCATCCTGGTCATGGACAAGGGCCTGATCGTCGAGGAGGGCACCCACGAGACCCTGCTCGCCGAGGGCGGTCTCTATGCAAGGCTGGCGCGGCTCCAGTTCACTGCTTCGGAAGAGCACACCATCGCTGCCGAATAGGTACTTTTCAGGGAACCGAATCTCGATTGTCCTGTTGGCGGGAGAACCGGCGCAAGACCGGGCTCATCCAACAGGGAGGTTGGGATGGCGGCTTGCTCGCGGCGGCACCCTCAGGATTCGCCCCACATCAACGCCTATGAGGACTGGGACCTGCGCTATTGGTCCGACCGCTGGAACGTGCCGCGCAAGGAGTTGCTCGCCACCGTCAGGCGCGTCGGCGTCCAGGTGAAGGACGTCGCCAGGGCGCTGGGGAAGGATACTTGAGCATCGGAAGGCAAATTAAGGTCTGGCGCTCGCTTCCCTCCCCCTTGCGGGGAGGGGCAGGGTGGAGGTCGCAAAGTCAAAGCGCTTTGCTGCATCCAGAAAATACTGGCGGTTCTACCAGTTTCACCTCTCCCCGGTGGGGAGAGGTCGAGCGCAGCGAGGGTGAGGGGCACCGCCCTTTCCGGATAGACCTGTAACCCCTCACCCGCCGCGCTGACGCGCGTCGACCTCTCCCTCAAGGAGAGGTGAGAAAGCGTCTCCGCTGGATGAAGCTCTCACCCAGTCGTACCACCCCCACCCTAACCCTCGCCGCAAGGGGGAGGGAACACGCGCGGTGCCTTGCCCGAACTTTCGGAGCTACCGCTCCGTCAGCTTCAGCTCGATGCGCCGGTTACGCGCATAAGCCTCTTCCGTCGTGCCGGTGTCGAGCGGCTGGAACTCGCCGAAGCCTGCGGCCACGAGGTGCTGGGGCTGGACGCCACGGGCGATGAGCGCCTGCACCATCGCGATGGCGCGCGCCGAGGAGAGCGCCCAGTTCGAGGGGAATTGCGGGGTATTGATGGGGCGCTGGTCGGTATGGCCGTCCACGCGGATCACCCAGGGAATATCCGGCGGAACCTGCTTCTCGAGTTCCACGAGAGCGCTGGCGATGCGGTCGAGCTCGCCCGAGGCCTCGGGCCGAAGGAAGGCCTGGCCCGCGGGGAACAGCACTTCCGACTGGAACACGAAACGGTCGCCCACGATGCGCACGTCCTGCCGGTTGCCGAGGATCTGCCTCAAGCGCCCGAAGAAGTCGGAGCGGTAGCGAGCCAGTTCCTGCACTCTTTGAGCAAGCGCCACGTTGAGGCGGCTGCCGAGATCGGCGATGCGGGCCTGGCTTTCCTTGTCCCGGTTCTCGGAGGCCGACAGCGCTTCTTCCAGCGCCGCGAGCTGGCGGCGCATGGCGGCGATCTGCTGGTTGAGGATCTCGACCTGGCTCAGCGCCCGGCCCGTCGCCTGCTTCTCGGCTTCGAGAGCCGTGGAGAGCTCACCGGCCTGGGCCTCTGCCGCGCCGCCCGATTCCAGCAATCCCTGAAGCCGCGCCCGCTCGGCCTCATTGGCGCGCAGCGTGGTCGTGAGTGAGGCGAGATTGTCCTCCAGCGTGCGGCGGCCCGAGCGTTCGAGGGAGAGGAGATCGGTCAGTTCGGCGATCTGCCGGTTCAGCCGGTCCAGCACCGTATCGCGGCCCGACAGCTCGCGGGACAGGAAGAACTGGCCGACGGTGAAGACCGAGATCAGGAAGATGATGGCGAGCAGCAGCGTGGACAGGGCATCCACGAAGCCCGGCCAGTAATTGATCTGGCCGCCGCGCCCGCGCCTGCGCCCGCCTGAGCTGGAGACCGGCATCAGGGCAGCCTTTCACGGGAGATGCGGTCGAGCACCTGCTTCAGCTCCTTCTCGCGGGTGGCCTGCGCCTCCACCCAGTCGCGGATCATCTGCTGCTCGGCCCGCATGTGCTGCACGAGGCCCTGCACGCCCTCGGCGAGGTTCGCCATGGCCTGCGTCGCCGCGCGTCCGCCCGCGCCGTCGTTCACGGCGGCGGTGAGACGGTTGAGCGCCACCGTCAGATCGTGCGGGGTGCTGCTGGAGCGCAAGGAGGTGTCGGCGGGCGTATCCATGGTGGAGGTCGCCAGCCAATCCTCGAGTTCCGTGTAGAAACGATTCTGCGCCTGACCGGCCTGGAGGTCGAGGAAGCCGAGGACCAGGGAGCCGGCGAGGCCGAAAAGCGAGGCCGAGAAGGCCAGGCCCATGCCCTGGAGAGGACCTGCGAGGGAAGTCTTCAGCTCGTCGAAGAGAACGGCGGTGTCCTGCCCGGTTCTCAAGGAGCCGATGATGCGGCCCACCGAACCCACGGTGTCGATAAGGCCCCAGAACGTGCCGAGGAGGCCGAGGAAAACCAGAAGGCCCGCCATGTAGCGCAGGATCTCGCGGCCTTCGTCGAGCCGCGCGCCTACCGAATCGAGCAGCGAGCGGGTGGCGGCGACGGAGAGCGCCTGGCCCGACCGGTTGCCGATGAAGGCGGCCATGGGCGCGAGCAGCACGGGCGGCGAGGGAGCGACCAGCCCTTCCTCGGTCTGGCGCAGGGTATTGACCCAGCGCACCTCGGGGAAAAGCCGCCAAACCTGGCGGATGGCGAGCGCGATGCCGATGAACATCACGCTCAGGATCAGGGCGTTCAGGCCGGGATTGGCCTGGAAAGCCTCCAGGATCTGACGATAGAGGATGAAGGCGATGAACCCCGCCAAAACCAGAAAGACCGCCATGCGGATCAGGTAGATCCGCGGAGGGGTAAGGGGTTGGTCCGCCATTGTTATCCTGCGTCTTCGTGCTTCGGGACGGTCGCATTAGAACCGTCCCGGCCTGAGGGATCAAGCACGACCATCGGCCCTGATGCAGGCACGAACAGGAATATGGGGCTTTCGATCAGCCCTTGGCCTTTTTCAGCAGCTTGAGCAGCTCGCGCTGCATGACCTCGTTGCCGCAGGCGATGGAGCCCGTCGCCATGGGGTTGGGGGTGCCGTCCGCGTCGGAGACGTAGCCGCCGGCCTCGCGCACCATGAGGATGCCCGCCGCCATGTCCCAGGTGTTCAGGCCGCGTTCCCAATAGGCGTCGAGGCGGCCGCAGGCCACATAGGCGAGGTCGAGGGCCGCCGCGCCGAAGCGGCGCATGCCGCCCACATTGGCCATCACGGACACGCATTCGCGCATGAAGAGGCCGTGATCGCCCTTGCCGATATGGGGCAGGCCGCAGGCCACCACCGCATCGGGCACGTCCTCGCGGCCCGACACGCGGATGCGGCGGTTATTGAGATAGGCGCCCTTGCCCTTCTCGGCGATGAACAGCTCGTCCTTGGCGGGATCGTAGATCACGCCGGCCACGATCTGGCCGTCGCGCTCGAGGCCGACGGAAATGGCGAATTGCGGCAGGCCGTGCAGGAAGTTCGTGGTGCCGTCGAGCGGGTCGATATGCCAGCGGTTGCTGGTATCCGTGCCTTCGACGACGCCCTGCTCCTCCATGACGAAGCCGTAGCCGGGGCGGGCCTTCTCCAGCGCCTCGCGCAGGATCTTCTCGGCCTTGCGGTCGGCGGCGGACACGAAGTCGCCGGGGCCTTTGCGCGAGACCTGCAGGTTCTCCACCTCGCCGAAATCGCGCTTGAGGGAGCGTGACGCCTTCATCACGGCATCGGTCATGACGGTCATGAGGGGCGAGCGGATCATTGGGCTAAGTCCTGGCAAAGAGCGAATTCAACGGGAATGTGGTCGATGGACCACGGGAGGGTTGGCGTCAAGCGTGGGATAAAGTGGGCTGAAGCTAAATTGATCGCGGTAAGGGCGGTTCCATGCAAGTCTTCCCCTCAGGTTTGGCGATCGTTCCGGGGACACCGCGCTTATTCCCTCCCCCTTGCGGGGAGGGTTAGGGTGGGGGTGGTGCGACCGGGTGAGCGCTTCGGGAGGCTGACGCTCATCCTCTCCCCACTCGGGGAGGGGATGATGGTAGAACTGTTTGCGGTCCCTGGATGAGCGCATTGTTCTGACCTTCCGACCCCCACCCTCGATCCCTCCCCGCAAGGGGGAGGGAAGAGCGCGCCTTCGCTCACCGCATCCCCAGACGCTCGGCGGCGAGCTTCTCGGCGCGTTTGCGGTCGTCGGCGGAAAGCTCCTTCAGCGCATTGTCGAGCCACGGGTCGGCGAGACCTTGCGCGGCGGCAAGGATATGCCAGGCGGCGGCATCGACCTTGTTGGCGGGCACGCCGCGTCCGGCCACGAGCAGGCGGGCGAGACGGTTCTGGGCGATGGCGCTGCCCTTGGCGGCGGCGCGGCGGAAATAGCGGGCGGCCTGGGATTCGGATGCCGTGACGCCCTCGCCGTTGAAGAGCAGGATGGCGTATTCCACCTCGCCCACAGAGCTGCCGTTCCTGGCGGCGCGCTCGAAGAGGCGGGCGGCTTCCGAGGCGTCCTTGGCGACGCCACGGCCTTGGAGATAGAGCACGCCCAGCGCATGTTGCGCGTCCGGGATTTCCGCGTTGGAAGCCTGACGCAGCAGGGAGATGGCCTGCTCCGTGTCCATATCGGACCCGCTGGTGAGCAGCAGCAGGGCGAGGTTGTGGGCGGCGACGGCGTTCCCCTTGGCGGCGGCCTGTTCCAGCCAGGTCTTACCCTGGACCGGGTTTTTGGCGATGCCGCGCCCATCGAGAGCCATCAGGCCCAGCGCGCCGAGGGCGTGAGGGTTACCGAGGCGAGCCGCCAGCTGATACCATTCGGCAGCCTTCTTCGCGTCTGCCGCGACGCCGAGGCCCTGGTTGTAGAGCTCGCCCAGCAGGGTCATGGCGGCGGCGTCGTTCTTGTTCTTCTCCAGGCGCAGGTTCGCCTCGCGGAAAGCCGTCTGGTAGAGGCCGCGCTGATAGGCGCCATAGGCGAGATCGGGCTCCGCCGCCTGCGCGCAGGTGATGGAGGCGGCCAGCAGCAGGCCGCCGAGAGCCGGGAGCAGCCGCATCAGCGCGAGGCCTCCTGCCGTTCGAGGATTTCAGAAGCCGCCTTCACGGCCGCCGCCGGGCCTTGCGGGTGCGACCATACGGCATCGCCGATGGCTATGAACTCGGCCCCCGTCGCCGCCAGAGGCTCCACGGCTTCCATGGTCGGGGCATAGGCCACGCAGGGCGTCTCGAAGATCTCGGCCCACCAGGCGGCACGCTCCACCACGCTTTCCAGAGAGGGGAGTGAGCCGTCAGCGCGAGGCTCGCCGAAGAGCAGGTAATCGACCCCGGCCTCGCCCAGCGTCATGGCGTCGTCCTTGGTGCGGATGGCACCGACGCCGATGGCGCGCTCGGATTTCAGGCGCTCGCGCAGCTCGCGCACCTCGCGTGGGTCGGTGGCGCTCACATGGATGCCGTCGGCGCCGCCACGGGCGGCGATGTTGGCGAGGTCCGCATTGCCCTCGGCGGTCACGATCAGGGCGGTGCCGTGCTCCTGCACCGCAGGGGCCAGCGCCTTCACCAGATTGGTCAGGCCGCGCTCGTCCCCGGCGCCCAGCCGCAGGAGAACGGCCGCGACAGCGCCGCCCTTGCAGGCTTCCGAGAGCTTCGGAGCGAACGAGGCATCCTCGAGGAGAGGGGTGATGAGATAGAGGCGGGCGGCGGACTCGGCCATGGTTCACGGATCACGAAAAAGAAAACACTGTCATCCCCATAACGAAAACGGGGCCATCTTGCGAGGCCCCGCTTGTCGGTGATGATTGAGGCAAAAGGCTGGTCGCAAAGCGCCGCCCTTGTACCCTCCCCCTTGCGGGGAGGGCTAGGGTGGGGGTGGTGCGACCGGGTGATCGATGGAACCAGCTTTCTCACCGTCATCACCGGCCTTGTGCCGGTGATCCCGATTGATTGAAACGCCGCGCTCTTCCGATCGGGATGGCCGGCACAAGGCCGGCCATGACATTGTATGGCTGTCGCGTTTTCTGAATCAGCGCAGGGCTCTGACTTTACGACCCCCACCCTCAATCCCTCCCCGCAAGGGGGAGAGAAGAAGGCGTGATGCGATTTACTCAGCCGCCTGACGCTTGCCGCCGATGGTCGGGTCGAGCTCTCCGGAAGCATAGCGCTTGGCCATCTCAGCCAGGGTGTAGACGCGCTTGATCTTCGAGGCCTGGCCGGCGGTGTTGAACTCTTGCAGGCGCTGCTTGCAGAGCTTGGACATCGCTTCCATGGCGGGCTTGAGATACTTGCGCGGGTCGAACTCGCCGGGGTTCTCGGTCAGGATCTTGCGGATCTGGCCGGTCATCGCCATGCGGTTGTCGGTGTCGATGTTGATCTTGCGCACGCCGTGCTTGATGCCGCGCTGGATCTCTTCCACCGGCACGCC
The DNA here is from genome assembly GCA_041913065.1 of Microvirga sp. GTDB lineage: Bacteria > Pseudomonadota > Alphaproteobacteria > Rhizobiales > Beijerinckiaceae > Microvirga. The sequence continues at coordinate 107,936 of JAYSGD010000009.1, forward strand.
CCAGGTCGGCTTCATCTGGCCGCCATACTGGTTGATGATGTCCTGCAGATCCTGCGGGACCGACGAGGAGCCGTGCATCACGAGGTGGGTGTTCGGCAGCTTCTGGTGGATCTCCTCGATGATGTTCATCGCGAGGATCGCGCCGTCGGGCTTGCGGGTGAACTTGTAGGCGCCGTGCGAGGTGCCCATGGCGATGGCGAGCGCGTCCACCTTCGTCTCGGCCACGAACTTCACGGCCTCGTCGGGGTTCGTCAGCAGCTGGTCGTGGGAGAGCTTGCCCTCCGCGCCGTGGCCGTCCTCGGCCTCGCCCTCACCGGTTTCGAGAGAGCCCAGAACGCCGAGCTCGCCTTCCACCGAGATGCCGCCGAGATGGGCCATCTCGACCACCTTCCTGGTGACGCCGACATTGTAGTCCCAGTCGCCCGGGGTCTTGCCGTCGGCCTTCAGCGAGCCGTCCATCATCACCGAGGTGAAGCCGGCCTGGATGGCGGTCATGCAGGTGGAGGGCTCGTTGCCGTGATCGAGGTGCACGCAGACCGGGATATGCGGGTAGATCTCGGTGACCGCATCCATCATGTGCTTGAGCATGACGTCGTTGGCATAGGAGCGCGCGCCGCGGCTCGCCTGGATGATCACCGGCGCATCAACCTCATTGGCTGCCGCCATGATCGCGAGCGCCTGTTCCATGTTGTTGATGTTGAAGGCAGGCACGCCATAGCCTTGCTCGGCTGCGTGATCCAGAAGCTGCCTCATGGTGATGCGGGCCATCTCGTCCTCTCCGTGTTGGTCTTGAAACGTATAAAAGGCTTTGAAGCTGAACCGCGGCTTAAGCGATCCTCAGCGCCACGATGGCTTGGCGGGGTGACTGCTCACCCCGCACGGTCTTCAGGCCCTCAGAGCTTCCACGCCCGGCAGCGCCTTGCCTTCGAGCCATTCGAGGAAAGCGCCGCCTGCAGTGGATACATAGGTAAAGTTCTCGGCAACGCCAGCGTGGTTGAGCGCCGCAACCGTATCGCCGCCGCCGGCGACCGAGACGAGCTTGCCTTCCTTGGTGCGCTGAGCGGCGTGGCGAGCCGCCGCAACCGTGCCCTGGTCGAAGGGCGCGATCTCGAAGGCGCCGAGCGGGCCGTTCCACACCACCGTCGCCGCATCGTTGATCGCGGAGTTGATGCGCTCGACCGATTGCGAGCCGACATCGAGGATCATCTGATCCTCGGGGATCGCGTCGATGCCGTAGGTGCGGTTATGGGCACCAGCCTTGAACTCGTAGGCGCAGACGCCGTCCACGGGCAGGATGATCGCGCAGTTGGATTCACGCGCCTTCTCGATGATGCGCATGGCGGTCGCCGCGAGATCCTTCTCGGCGAGCGACTTGCCGACGCCGAGGCCCGTGGCATGCACGAAGGTGTTGGCCATGCCGCCGCCGATGACGAGGGCATCGACCTTGGTCACGAGGTTTTCGAGCAGGTCGATTTTCGATGAAACCTTCGCGCCGCCGACGATGGCGACGACGGGACGCTTAGGCGCTTCCAGGCCCTTGGTGAGCGCGTCGAGCTCCGCCTGCATGGTGCGTCCGGCATAACCGGGAAGCACGCGGGCGAGACCCTCGGTGGAGGCGTGCGCGCGATGCGCGGCGGAGAAGGCGTCGTTCACATAGAGATCGCCGAGCTTCGCGAGCTCCTTCACGAAAGCCGGATCGTTCTTCTCCTCGCCCGCATGGAAGCGGGTGTTTTCGAGAAGAAGAATGTCGCCGTCCTTCAACGAAGAAACGGCGCTGGATGCGGCTTCGCCGATGCAGTCATCGGCGAAGGCCACGTTTTTTCCGAGATGCTTCGAGACCGCTTCCGCGACCGGCTTCAGGGATTCCTTCGGATCGCGTCCTTTCGGGCGTCCGAAATGGGCGAGAAGGATGACCTTTCCGCCCTTGTCCGCGATCTCGCGGATGGTGGGAAGGACGCGCTCGATGCGCGTCGCGTCCGTCACCTTGCCGTTATCCATGGGGACATTGAGGTCCACCCGGACGAGAACGCGTTTTCCCTTGACGTCGGCCTGGTCGAGCGTGCGGAAGGCGGTCATTGAAGCGGCCTCTCTTAGATGAGCTTCGCGAAGGCGACGGCGGTGTCCGCCATGCGGTTCGAGAAGCCCCACTCGTTGTCGTACCAGGACAGCACGCGCACGAAGTTGCCTTCCATCACCTTGGTCTGATCCAGGTGGAAGACCGAGGAATGCGGATCGTGGTTGAAGTCCGAGGAGACGTTCGGCTGGTCGGTGACGCCGAGGATGCCCTTCAGCGGGCCGTTGGCCGCAGCCTTGATGGCGTCGTTGATCTCCTGCACCGAGGTGTTCTTCTTGGCCACGAACTTGAAATCGACCACGGAGACGTTCGGGGTCGGAACGCGGATCGACGAGCCGTCGAGCTTGCCGTTCAGTTCCGGCAGCACGAGGCCGACGGCCTTGGCGGCGCCGGTCGAGGTCGGGATCATGTTGAGGGCGGCAGCGCGGGCGCGGTACAGATCCTTGTGCATCTGGTCGAGCGTCGGCTGGTCGTTGGTGTACGAGTGGATCGTGGTCATGAAGCCCTTCTCGATGCCCACCGCATCCTGAAGCACCTTCGCCACGGGGGCGAGGCAGTTCGTGGTGCAGGAAGCGTTCGAGATGACCATGTGGTCCTTCGTCAGCTTGTCGTGGTTCACGCCGTAGACGACCGTGAGGTCAGCGCCATCGGCAGGAGCCGAGACGATGACGCGCTTGGCGCCGGCGGTGAGATGCGCGGAGGCCTTCTCCTTCGAGGTGAAGATGCCCGTGCATTCCATGGCGATGTCGACGCCGAGCTCGCGGTGCGGCAGGGTCGCCGGGTCCTTGATCGCCGTGACGCGGATCTTCTTGCCGTTGATGACCAGGAACTCGCCCTCGACCTGCACGTCGGCCGGGAAGCGGCCATGGACGGAGTCGAAGCGGAGCAGGTGAGCGTTCGTCTCGACCGGACCGAGATCGTTGATGGCAACCACCTCGATATCCGTGCGGCCGCTTTCCACGATGCCACGGAGGATATTGCGTCCGATGCGACCGAAACCGTTGATCGCGACCTTCACCGTCATAGTCTTAGCTCCCTTTTAGATGAGGCGTGTGTTCGTAACCGTCTTACAGATTATGCGTCCGAAGGACTTTTTCCGCCACTGCCTCGGGCGTGATGCCGAAATGCTTGTAGAGGTCCTTGTAGGGCGCGCTCGCGCCAAACCCATGCATGCCGACGAAAATTCCATCCGGCCCGATGACCGAATCCCAGCCGAAGCGGACGGCGGCTTCCACCGCGACCTTGATCGGCGCATCGCCGATGATTTCCTGGCGCACCTTCTCGGGCTGAGCCAGGAACAGGTCGAGGGAGGGCACGGAAACCACGCGGGCGTCGAAGTTCTTCTCGGCGAGCAGCTTCTGGGCCGCGAGCGCGATCTCGACCTCGGAGCCCGAAGCGAAGATCGTGGCGCGGGCCTTCCCCTGGGCGGGCGACAGCTCGTAGGCGCCGGTCGCGGAGAGGTTCTTCGCGCCGCCTTCCTTGCGGACCTGCGGCATATTCTGGCGGGTAAGCGCCAGCGTCGTCGGGCCCTCGGTGTTTTCGAGAGCCATCTGCCAGGCTTCCGCCGTCTCGATGGCGTCCGCCGGGCGGAATACGCGCATCTTCGGCATGGAGCGAAGGGCGGCAAGGTGCTCCACCGGCTGGTGGGTCGGGCCGTCCTCACCCAGGCCGATGGAGTCGTGGGTCATGACATAGACCGCCGGGATGCCGGCAAGCGCCGCGATGCGCATGGCGGGACGGGCGTAATCCGTGAAGACCAGGAAGGTCGCGCCGGCGGGAACATAGCCACCGTGGAGCGCGATGCCGTTCATGGCCGCCGCCATGCCGTGCTCGCGGATGCCGTAATGGATGTAACGGCCAGCAAAGTTGCCAGGCGAGATGGCGGTCAGGTTCTTGGTCTTGGTGTTGTTCGAGGGCGTCAGGTCCGCCGAGCCCAGCACCAGCTCCGGCACGGCCTCGGTGAGGACTTCGAGCGCGATCTCGCTGGCCTTGCGGGTGGCGACGTTCTGCGGCTCCGCGACGAGCTTGTCCTTCAGCTTGGCGACGGCGTCAGCGAGGCCCTGCGGACGCACGCCCTTCGCGCGGCGCTCGAACTCGCCTCGCTTGTCGGCGGGCAGGGCCTTCAGGCGGTCTTCCCAGGCCTTGCGCAGGCGGCGGCCCTTCTTGCCGGCCTTCGCCCAGGCGTCACGGATATTGTCCGGGATCACGAAGGGCTCGTGGCTCCAGCCGTAAGATGCCTTGGCGCCGGCCAGTTCCTCGGCGCCGAGCGGCTCGCCGTGGGCCTTGGAGGTGCCGGCCTTCTTCGGAGCACCATAGCCGATGGTGGTCTTGCACGCGATCAGGGTCGGCTTGTCCGACTTCTGGGCGCGGGAAATGGCGCGCTGGATCGCCTTCTCGTCATGGCCGTCCACGCGCACGGCATTCCAGCCGCAGGCCTGGAAGCGCTTGATCTGATCGACCGAGTCGGAGATCGAGAGCGGGCCGTCGATGGAGATATCATTGTCGTCCCACAGGACGATCATGCGGTTGAGCTTCAGGTGGCCCGCGAGCGCGATCGCCTCCTGGCTGATGCCTTCCATCAAGTCGCCGTCGGAGGCGAGCACGTAAGTGAAGTGATCGACGAGATCGCTGCCGTATTCGGCGTTGAGCATGCGCTCGGCGAGCGCGAAGCCGACCGCCGTGGCGATGCCCTGGCCCAGCGGACCGGTGGTGGTCTCGACGCCGGGGGTCATGAAGTTTTCGGGGTGGCCCGGGGTCTTCGAGTCGAGCTTGCGGAAGTTCTTCAGCTCGTCGATGGTCATGCCCTCGACGCCCGTCAGATGAAGGAGCGCGTAAAGCAGCATCGAGCCGTGGCCGGCCGAGAGGATGAAGCGGTCGCGATCCGGCCATTTCGGGTCGGCGGCATCATATTTCAGGAACTTGGTGAAGAGCACCGTGGCGATGTCGGCGGCGCCCATGGGCAGGCCCGGATGGCCGGATTTGGCGGTTTCCACTGCATCCATGGCGAGGACGCGCACGGCGTTCGCCAGATCGGAATGGGTGACACGATCGGCGGAGACGGTCTTGAGCACGGCGTGATCCACAAGTCTTGGGGCCCTGAGCGGGCTGTCTGTCTGGAAAAGGCGTGGGCTCCTTAACACGCGAGGGTGACGAGTCAAAGGCTCACGGGGCGTAATCCCCTTATGCTCCAGGCGCCGCCTTTTTCAGATCAGGCGTAAAACCGGGTCCACTTTTCTGCGCGATGCGCTAGTCTCAGGCCGATTCCTGGAGGGGTGATGACGTCCATTCTCGACGACGCGTTCAAACGGCTCGATGGGGCTTTGGGCCTGCTCGAAGCCTCGGTCTCCCGTCGTCTCGATTCCGACCGGCGCAAAGGCGGCCTGGAAACCGAGCTCCAGCTCATGCAGGACGACCGCTCCCGTCTCGCCGAGGAACTCGACGGCGCGCTCACGCGCCTCCAGCGTTTCGAGGTGGCCACCGACGATGTGAGCCGTCGCGTGCAGCTCGCGATCATCGCGGTCCAGAGCGTGCTGGCCCAGGCGGGCCGCCTCGAGCGTGAGGACGCCTGACGGATGTCCCACGTCACTGTCACCATCGCCGGCCAAACCTACCGCATCGCCTGCACTGAGGGCGAGGAGCGGCATCTGGAAGGCCTTGCCGCCTCCTATGACGCCAGGATCGAGGACATGCGCCGGGCCTTCGGCGAGATCGGCGACCTGCGCCTCCACGTCATGGCGGCGATCACTCAAGCCGATGAATTGCACGAGGCGAAGCGGCGTGTGGCGCTGTTGGAGGCGGAGCTCGCGGGACTGAAATCGTCCACCGGCGACGAGCGCAGCCACGCCATCGAGGCGCGGCTCGCCGAAGGCATTCACAAGGCCGCCGAGCGGATCGAGCGGTTGGCCCGCAATCTCAACGCCCCGGCCACGGCGCTGGAGGAATAGGGCCGCATCGGCGGCCCTTCATTCCGGCTTTCGGGGATCAGCGCCCTTCGCTCATGCTGGGGCAGGGCAGGTACATGCCCGAGACGACGATGGCCTTCAGCCATTCCATCTTCCGCGCCCGCGTGCCGGCCCATTTATCGACTCCGACGCACCACTGCACCAGGGAAGGGGCAACATCGTATTTTTGGCCCAGCAGCGAAGAGACCTCCGCAATGCCCTCAGCGCATTCCACCGACTTGCAGAGGTTCTGCACCTTCGCGACATCGATCAGGCGGTCCCGCCCCATGGACGTGGTCCAAAGCCAAAGGCCGTAGCCGAGCGCCGCGACGATGATGAGGCCCAGAAACCACTGAACCGACTTGGGGATGAAACTCAACATGCTGTTCGACCTCCTTGAAAGGGAGGTCGGTAACTATGTTGCTTTTAACGAAGGGTCGAGGGCGCGGGGCGGCGTGTCCACATCATTCGTATGTGCGCGATTTGACAACCGCCATCCCGGGCGTCGCGAGCGATCCTCGAGCGGGGCGCCGGCCTGATGCTGCCCGAGCCACAGATGGCCGGTCTGACGGCTGATCCCAAAGCGCCGGCACAGCTGGGAGACTTTCGCCCTCTCCATCCGCGCCAGGACGATAGAACTCCCCGCGTTGAGCCGTCACCGACCTGTCTTGCCGAACCATCCCGACCTCCCCGGATAAACTCCGGAAGTGTCAGGCATCTCTTCGAACACCTGTCAGGGATGTCTCAAGTCCGTACACCCTCCCCACGAGGAGGAGAAGAAAGCTCAGTTCCATAGCAGCCTGCTTCTGGAACGGATCAGGATTCGGCGATCTCGCGCACGATGGCTTCCGCAGCAGCTTTGGGGTCTGCGGCCTTCACGATGGGGCGACCGACGACGAGATGATTGGCGCCGAGACGAATGCCCTCGGCAGGCGTGACGACGCGCTTCTGGTCTCCCGCATCGGAGCCAGCAGGGCGGATGCCCGGCGTCACGATGAGGCGGTTGCGGCCGACGATAGTGCGCACGGCTTGAGCTTCCGTCGCTGCGCAGACGATGCCGTCGATGCCGATGTCGCGCGCCTGCTCGGCACGCTTGGCGACGAGCTCCGCTGCTGCGACGGGCGCGTAGCCTGCATCGACGAGATCGTTGTCGTCGTAGGATGTAAGCACGGTGACGGCGAGAATCTTCAAGTCCGAACCGGCTTTGCCGGCAACGGCGGCGCGCATGGTCTGCGGATAGGCATGCACGGTGAGAAATGTCACGCCCATGCGCGCGATGGAGCGAACGCCTTCCTCCACCGTGTTGCCGATGTCATGGAGCTTGAGATCGAGGAAGACTTTCTTGCCCTGGCCGATCAGCTCGCGCGCGAACTCGAAGCCGCCCGCGTAACCGAGCTGGTAGCCGATCTTGTAGAAGGTGCCCGCATCGCCGATGCGCGACACGATGGAGCGGGCTTCCTCGACGCTTGGAACGTCGAGACCGATGATGAGCCTATCGCGAATATCTCCTCCTGAAACGGGACTCGTCGAAGGAGACATTGCGTTGCTCATGGATGCTTGACCTTGCTGTAGACCCACACGCGGGCCGGGGGGAGATTGCGCCAGATGCGGTTGGAGGCCTTGGCCTTGTAATCTTTGGAGCGTGCCGGGATCGGCGGCACCACGGCATAGGTGAACTGGATGAAGGGCGCGTCCGGATGCATCATGCCTTGAGCGGCTTCGAGCAGGTCCAGGCGCTGATCCATGGGCTTGGTGAAGAGCGGCAGGCTCGACACGGTGGCGGCCGCAGGCTCCTTCAGGATGCCGGAGAGGGTTTCCTGGAGATCGTAGGCATCACCCTGGATGATCGTCGCCTTCGGGAAACGGCGCTTCAGGAGTTGGCAGAATTCGGGGTTGAACTCGACCAGCACCAGGCGTTCCTGCTCGATGCCGCGCCGGATCAGGGCATCGGTCACCGGGCCGGTGCCGGGGCCTAGTTCGACCACCGGCCCCGGAATGCGGGGATCCACATAGGACGCCATGGTCCGTGCGAGAATCTTGCCTGAAGGGGTCACCGCTCCGACGACAAGCGGCCGCTCGAGCCAGGAACGGAGGAAGCGGGCCTCGTCCTGAAAGCGGTCCTTCTTGAAGGGGAGTTTCCGTGTCGTAGGCCGTTGAAACGACTGATGCACTGGGCAGACCCCTCAAGCGGGCGGATCACAATGGCTTCTTAAGGCTTTAAGGAAACGACCGTCAAGTTAACTTGATCCGCTCAGGCCATCGAGAAATTCCCGGAAGCGTGAGAAGAAACCGGAGCTTTCAGGATGGTTTTCCTTGGAGCATTCCTTGTCGAACTCTTCCAGAAGCTCGCGCTGGCGCTTGGTGAGCTTCTGCGGTGTTTCCACAACAACCTGGATGTAGAGGTCGCCCACATCCCGCGAGCGGAGCACCGGCATGCCCTTGCCGCGCAGGCGGAACTGCTTGCCGGTCTGGGTGCCCTCGGGCACCTTCACCAGGGCTTCCGAGCCGCCGATGGTGGGCACGTTGAGCTCGCCGCCGATCGCCGCCGTCACCATGGAGATCGGCACGCGGCAGAACAGGTCGGCCCCATCCCGCTGGTAGAACGGGTGAGGCTTCAAGGACAGGAAGATATAGAGATCGCCCGCAGGTCCGCCGCGAAGCCCGGCCTCGCCTTCGCCCGCAAGGCGGATGCGCGTGCCGTCCTCGACGCCTGCCGGGATGTTGACGGAGAGCGTGCGCTCGCGCGTCACGCGGCCCGCGCCGCCGCAGGAGCCGCAGGGATCGTCGATCACCTCGCCGCGCCCGTGGCAGTTCGGGCAGGTGCGCTCGATGGAGAAAAAGCCTTGCGTCGCCCGCACGCGGCCGGCGCCGCCGCAGGTGGGGCAGGTCTTGGGCTTCGAGCCCGGCTTCGCGCCGGAGCCTGAGCAGGCCTCACAGGTGATGGAGGTGGGGATCTTCAGTTCTGCGGTCTTGCCGTGGAAGGCCTCGTCGAGCGTGATCTCGAGATTGTAGCGCATGTCCGCGCCGCGCTCGCGACCGCCGCCCGAACGGCCTCGGCCTCGTCCGCCCGCGTCGCCGAAGAAATTCTCGAAGATGTCCGACATGAAATCGGAGAAATCGCCGTTGAAGCCCGCTCCGCCCGCGCCGCCATTGGCGAAGGCCGCATGGCCGTAGCGGTCATAGGCCGCGCGCTTCTGCCCGTCGGAGAGGGTCTGGTAGGCCTCGTTGAGTTCCTTGAACTTGACCTCGGCCTCGTGGTCGCCCGGATTGCGATCCGGGTGATACTGCATCGCTAGCTTCCGGAAGGCGGATTTCATCTCCGCATCGGTGGCGGTCTTCGCGACGCCGAGGACTTCGTAGTAATCGCGCTTGGACATGTCAGGCGCCCCTCGGAGCGTTCGAACGCTCCGTCGTGTTGTCAATCCGAACCTGGCGCTCGATGCGGCTCAAGGCGCCCCTTGTTCCGGTGCGTGCCTTGCGGCTTTGGATCGGTTGATCGGTCATTGTTGTTGCAAAGCTCTTATCATGAAAACGGCACCCGGCAGTCACATGCCGGGTGCCGAATTTCTAGAATGCGCTCATTCCTTTAAGCGCGCTTCTTCTTGTCGTCTTCGTCGACTTCCTGGAAGTCGGCGTCGATGACGTCGTCCTTCTGGGCGGCTTCGCCCTCGGGCTGCTCGCCGCCTTCGCCGCCACCCTGCTGAGCGGCGTACATGGCCTCGCCCAGCTTCATGGAAGCCTGCATCAGGTCCGTCGTGCGGGCCTTGATGACCTCGGCGTCCTCGCCGGCGAGAGCCTGACGCAGCGCGTCGATGGCGGTCGTGATGCCCTGCTTGTCGGATTCGGAGACCTTGTCCCCGTATTCCGACAGCGACTTCTCGGTGGCGTGAACGAGGCTCTCGCCCTGGTTCTTCGCCTCGACGACCTCACGGCGCTTCTTGTCTTCCTCGGCGTGAGCCTCAGCGTCCTTCACCATCTTCTCGATGTCGGCATCCGACAGACCGCCGGAAGCCTGGATGCGGATCTGGTGCTCCTTGGCCGTGGCCTTGTCCTTCGCCGTGACGTTCACGATGCCGTTCGCGTCGATGTCGAAGGTCACCTCGATCTGCGGCACGCCGCGCGGTGCGGGCGGAATGCCCACGAGGTCGAACTGGCCAAGCAGCTTGTTGTCCGCCGCCATTTCGCGCTCGCCCTGGAAGACGCGGATGGTCACCGCGTTCTGGTTGTCCTCCGCGGTGGAGAACACCTGGCTCTTCTTCGTCGGGATCGTGGTGTTGCGCTCGATCAGGCGGGTGAACACGCCGCCGAGCGTTTCGATGCCGAGCGAGAGCGGGGTCACGTCGAGAAGCAGAACGTCCTTCACGTCGCCCTGGAGCACGCCCGCCTGGATCGCTGCGCCGATGGCCACGACCTCATCCGGGTTCACGCCCTTGTGGGGCTCCTTGCCGAAGAACTGCTTCACCACTTCCTGGATCTTCGGCATGCGGGTCATGCCGCCGACCAGGACCACCTCGTCGATGTCGCCGGGGTTGATGCCGGCGTCCTTGAGGGCCTTGCGGCAGGGCTCGATGGTCTTCTGCACGAGATCGTCCACGAGCTGCTCGAACTTGGCGCGCGAGAGCTTGAGGGCAAGGTGCTTCGGGCCGGAGGCATCCGCCGTGATGTAGGGCAGGTTGATCTCGGTCTGCGAGGCCGAGGACAGCTCGATCTTGGCCTTTTCGGCGGCTTCCTTCAGGCGCTGAAGGGCGAGCTTGTCCTTGGTCAGGTCGATGCCCTGCTCCTTCTTGAACTCGGCCGCGAGGTATTCGACGAGGCGCATGTCGAAGTCTTCACCGCCGAGGAAGGTATCGCCGTTGGTGGACTTCACCTCGAACACGCCGTCGCCGATCTCGAGCACGGACACGTCGAACGTGCCGCCGCCGAGGTCGTAGACCGCGATCATGCCGGACTGCTTCTTGTCCAGGCCGTAGGCCAGGGCCGCAGCGGTCGGCTCGTTGATGATGCGCAGAACCTCGAGGCCGGCGATCTTGCCGGCGTCCTTGGTGGCCTGACGCTGGGCGTCGTTGAAGTAGGCGGGAACCGTGATGACGGCCTGCGTCACCGGCTGGCCCAGATGGGCCTCCGCGGTTTCCTTCATCTTCTGGAGCGTGAAGGCGGAGATCTGCGAAGGCGAGTAGGTCTTGCCGTCGGCTTCCACCCAGGCGTCGTTATTGCCGCCCTTCACGATGTGATACGGAACGAGGCCCATGTCCTTCTTGGTCATGGGGTCGTCGAAGGTGCGCCCGATCAGGCGCTTGATGGCGAAGAACGTGCGCGACGGGTTCGTGACCGCCTGGCGCTTGGCCGGCTGGCCGACGAGGCGCTCGCCTTCGTCCGTGAAGGCCACGATGGACGGAGTCGTCCGGGTGCCTTCCGAGTTTTCGATAACTTTGGGCGTCGAGCCTTCCATGACTGCGACGCAGGAATTGGTGGTGCCGAGGTCGATACCAATGACCTTACCCATGGCGGGATCCCTCACTTTCAAGCAGACCGCCGAGCCCCGAAGCGGCCCGGCCCATGGCTTACATGTTGATGACTTCACAGGCACTCCTCGTTCGAGGCGTCCCATGCTGGCGCTGATATAAGAAGGGGTTTTGGTGGGTGCAAGTCGGTCATGAGCCGTTCTTGGCCGCATTTCGTCAGGGGCGGGCCCTGTTGCAGGGCTGCAATAGGAGGAAGCGGCTCAGGTGCCATTTGGCACCAACTTATCATTTGATATAAGATAACGTGTCTTTTGATGAATCGCTCAAGCCGGGAGGAACGCTATGGATGATATCATCGTGGCGGTCCTCGTCGCCCTGCTGGCGGGCTTCGCCCTTCACGACATCATCAAGTTCGTGCAGTCGCTCGAACGGGGAAGCGTCTGGAAATTCCTGCTCGGCTTCGGCCTGCCCTGTGCCCTCCTGGCCTATCTCGCCATCGGCCTCGGGCTCCTGGACGGAACCCTGAACGCGGCGCCTTTCATAACAGACGCTGCGTCTGTGAAGCCTTAAGCCTCGCTCCCGCCCAAGCCTCTTCCCGCCTCCCAACCCAGAATCGCCTGCTTGCGCGTGAGGCCCCAGTGGTAGCCCGTGAGGGCCCCCGAGCGGCCGAGGACCCGGTGGCAGGGGACCACGAAGGAGATGGGGTTCTTGCCCACCGCCGCGCCGACCGCCCGGCAGGCGGCCGGGTTGCCGATATGACGGGCGATGTCGGAATAGGTGGTGGCCTTGTCGCGGGGAATGCGCAGCAGGGTCTGCCAGACCCGCACCTCGAAATCGGTGCCGATCAGCACCACCCGCAGGGGCTGCTCCGCCTGCCATTGGGAGGGGCTGAAGATGCGCCGGGCAACGGGCGCCACGGCGGCATCATCCTCCACATACTGCGCCTTGGGCCAGCGCCGGGTCATGTCGGCAAGGGCGGCCTGCCTGTCGCCGTCATCCACGAAGCCGAGGCCGGCGAGTCCCCGCTCCGTCACGATCAGGATGGCCTCGCCGAAGGGGGAGGGGTGGAAGCCGTAGCGCATGGTGAGGCCCGAGCCGCCGGCCTTGTAGTCGCCCGGCGTCATGGCCTCGTGGGTGACGAACAGGTCGTGCAGCCGGGCAGGGCCCGAGAGCCCGAGCTCGTAGGTGGCGTCGAGCACGCTGGCGGAATCGGCGAGCAGCGCTTTGGCATTGTCGAGGGTAATCGCCTGCAGGAAGGCCTTGGGCGATAGGCCCGACCAGCGGCGGAAGAGATGGTGCACATGGGTGGTGGAGAGCCCCACATGGTCGGCGATGGCCTCCAGCGAAGGCTGCTCGCGCCAGCGCTCGGAGATGTAGGCGATGATCCGGCGCACGCGCTCGTAATCGGCCTGGGGTTCATCAGGAAGGGTGAGATGTCCGGGTTCGATGGTGATGTCGCGCAAGGTGTCGAGCATGGTCGTGATCCTTCGTTGCGGAACACTCTAGTGGCGTTGCGCCAAGGGCGACACCCGATTTCTGTGACGCGATTTTCGCCGTCTTCAATCGTCGGGTCGCTCGGTATTCTGAAGTGGATAATCGATGGTCTGGCAGGCGGCAGCAGTGAGCGAGAGCAGCGCGATCACGGCGGCGGCAAAGCTCTTGTGCATGGCGTGGGTCCCGGCGGGTTCATGTTTCCTTCACAGGGACGAAAACCCCCTCAGGCCGGTTTGGGTACAGGACATAAAAATCACTTTCACTCGACGCGGTGAGCCGCTGAACCGGTCTATTCGGGATCACCGGCGCAAGGCCGGTGATGACGTTAGGAGATTACCGGCATCTCTTGGAATCAGTGATCCAGCGAGAGCCGCTGCTGGCGCTGGCGGAGGGTGACGAGGAGTTCGAGATAAGGTTCGCGCCGCTCCCTGTGAGCGGCCCTGATCTTCTTCACGATATGGTTCTTCAGCTCCTCGTCCGTGGTGCTGTTCTCGAGTTTTGCCAATTGCATTTCATGTTCGAAATCGATGTTGCCCAGAAGATGCAGCACCTCGCGCATCATGGAAGCGATGCTCGGCGTATGGACCGCGCTGTGGCTCTCGCGGGCGTTGAAAGGCTCAAGCTTGTTCAATGCCGTAATCCCTCCCTTATAACGATTGGCGTTTTCCTCCGGGGAAGGCTCCCATAAGCCGCAAGATTCGGGCATCCGTAAGAAAACGGAGGCGGATACGTAACTCTTTGGGGGTAGGCGAGGGTGTTTGCGAGCCGCCTTGCAAACTTCGCCGACTGCCGAATTTTCCCCTTCCCCTTAAGCGCTCCAATCCCTACATAGGGAATGCGGGGCTGCGGGGCGCGTTAGGAGTTCATATTCCCCGGGGCCTTATCGATCCCAACGGGAGCTGTCCCTGCCCGGTCCGTGGACCGGAACATACGGCGCCCACCTACTTTGTAGGTTCCCGGGATCGCTTCTCCGACGGCTTTTGTGGCTCCGCACTCCATGCATTCCTCTTCCCCTTCTCAAGAACCTGCCGCCTTGAAGGAACAGCTTCGCCAGGAAGCGCTCGCCCGCCGCGACGGGCTCGACAAGGCGTTCCGCGAGCAGGCGGCCCAGGCCATCACCGCCCGGGCCCTCGATCTTGCCGACCTGTCCGAAATCACTCCCGTCGGCGGCTACTGGCCCATCCGCAGCGAGGTCGATCCGCGCCCCCTCATGGAGGCGCTGCTGGCGCGCGGGCAGGATGTGGCGCTCTCACAAATTTTGCATCCCCATCTCAGCTGGCGCCTCTGGCAGCCCGGCGACGTGCTCATCAAAGGCGGCTTCGGCGTGCGCGAGCCCGGCCCCGACGCGCCTGAGGTTTTCCCGAAATGCCTCATCGTGCCTCTCGCCGCCTTCGACCGCAGGGGAGGGCGCATCGGCTACGGCAAGGGGCATTTCGACCGGGCTATCGCGGCGCTCGAAGCGCAGCATCCGGTCTTGACCATCGGTCTCGCATATGCGGTTCAGGAGATCGAGCAGGTCCCGGTCGAGGATCATGACCGCCTGCTCGATGTTGTGATCACGGAAACCGAGCTTATTCGGACGAAGCCTCTATAAGGACAACCATGCGCCTCCTCTTCCTCGGCGACATCGTCGGCCGCGCCGGCCGCAATGCAGTGATCGAACGGCTGCCGGGATTGCGCGAGCGCTGGAACCTCGACTGCGTGGTCATCAACGGCGAGAACGCGGCCGGCGGCTTCGGCATCAACGAGGCGATCTGCGACGAGGTCCTGAACGCCGGCGCCGACGCCATCACGCTCGGCAACCATTCCTGGGACCAGCGGGAGACGCTTGTCTTCATCGAGCGCCAGCCCCGGCTGCTGCGCCCCGTGAACTACCCGCCCGGGACGCCGGGTCGCGGCGCGAACCTCATCGATACCCGCTCGGGGCACCGGGTGCTGGTGGTGAACGTGATGGGCCGCCTCTACATGGACCCGCTCGACGATCCCTTTGCCGCGGTCGATCAGGCGCTTGAGGATTGCCCCTTGGGGCAGGTGGCCGATGCCATCATCGTGGACGTGCATGCGGAGGCGACGAGCGAGAAGGAGGCCATGGGCCATTATCTCGACGGCCGCGCCAGCCTCGTGGTCGGCACCCACACCCATGTGCCCACCGCCGACCATCGGGTGCTCCCCGGCGGCACGGCCTATATGTCGGATGCGGGCATGTGCGGCGATTACGATACGGTTCTCGGCATGCAGAAGGAGGAATCGATCCGCCGCTTCCTCCAGAAGACCCCAGGCCCCCGCATGGAGCCCGGCCTCGGCGAAGGCACGCTCTCCGGCATCGCGGTCGAGACCGATGACCGGACAGGCTTGGCCGTGCGGGTCGCGGCGGTTCGGCTGGGGCCGAACCTGGAAGAAACCTGGCCCCGGTTCTGGGACTAATCACGCCCATCTCCGTCATGGCCGGGCTTGTCCCGGCCATCACGATCCGAAAGGTGCGGCGCTTCAAGCCATCGGGATCACCGGCACAAGGCCGGTGATGACGTGCGGAAGCGGTTTGGCTCCCTCCCTTTACCTTGGCCAGTATCGTCCCCATCTTTGCGCCACGGAGGACCAAGGTGGACGTCAAGACAGAGCCGGCCCGCGCCGCGAAGCGCAGCTACCGCGAAGAGAGCGAGTTTCATCACGCGCATGAGCATCAAAGTGCTTCCCTGGTCCTGCGCGCGGTCATCGAAGAGGCCAAGGGGGAGACGATTTCCATCGGAGAGATCATCGACGCCTTCGGCGAGCGCGCCTTCGGCTTCGTGCTGATCCTGTTCTCCCTGCCCAATTGCGTGCCGGCCCCGCCGGGCGTCGCCGGCATCGTCGGCACGCCGGTCCTGATTTTCGGCATTCAGATGATGCTGGGCCACAAGCGGCCCTGGCTGCCCGGCTTCATCCTGCGGCGGACCGTGTCCGTGGCCAAGTTCAAGCGTCTGATCGACGTCGCAGAACCGAGGCTCCAGAAGCTGGAGAGCTGGTGCAAGCCGCGCGTGCCGCAGCTGTTCGGTCCCCTGGGCGACCGGATGGTTGGGCTTTTCGCCTTCCTGGTGGCCCTGTCGGTGCTCATTCCCTTCCCCGGCACCAATTTCCCGCCCTCCATCGCCCTCGTCATCGCCTCCATCGCGGTGATGGAGGAGGATGGCTACCTGCTGATCTTGGGCTATCTCATCGGCCTCGCTGGCCTGGCCTATACGGTGACGGTGCTCGGCGCCTCGTATCACCTCATCCTGGCAGCCATTCACAACGTGCCGGGCTGGCTAGGGTTTTAAGGAAGCTCGGGTTTTAAGGAAGAGTGTAGCAAAGGGCTTGGCCTGAAGCCCTTCGCCGCCTTATAAGCCTGCATCGTCAACTTCCTCGGCCTGACGGGCGCTTGGCTTCCCAAGCTGTCTTCGGCCGCATATTCGGAGGCCCCGATGGCCGGACATTCACAGTTCAAGAATATCATGCACCGCAAGGGCAAGGTGGACGCGGTGCGGTCCAAGGTGTTCTCCAAGCTCGCCCGCGAAATCACCGTGGCGGCCAAGATGGGCCTGCCCGATCCCAACATGAACCCGCGCCTGCGCGCCGCCATTCTGGCGGCCCGCGCCGAGAACATGCCCAAGGACAACATCCAGCGCGCCATCAACAAGGCGTCGGGCGGCGAGGGCGAGAACTACGACGAGATCCGCTACGAGGGCTACGGCCCCGGCGGCGCCGCCATCATCGTCGAGGCGATGACCGACAACCGCAACCGCACGGCCTCCGACATCCGCTCCTACTTCACCAAGAGCGGCGGCAACCTCGCCGAGACAGGCGCGGTGTCCTTCATGTTCGACCGGGTGGGCTATATCGAGTTCGGCGCCGAGGTCACGGATGCCGACACCATGCTGGAAGCCGCCATCGAGGCGGGCGCCGACGACGTGGTGTCCTCCGAGAACGGCCACGAGGTCTATTGCGAGCAGACCACGCTCAACGAGGTGACCAAAGCGCTCGAAGACAAGTTCGGCGAGCCGAAAGCGTCCAAGCTGGTCTGGAAGCCGCAGACCCCCGTCGCCGTCGATGACGAGACCGGCGAGAAGCTCATGAAGCTCATGGAATCGCTGGAAGAGCATGACGACGTGCAGAGCGTCTACGGCAACTTCGAGCTGTCCGACGCGCTCATGCAGAAGATGGCCGGGTAATCCTTGGTGAGGCGTCATGCCCGGGCTTGTCCCGGGTATCCACGTCTTCGTCACCACAATCTCTGCCCTCATCCTGAGGAGCCGCTGTAAGCGGCGTCTCGAAGGAGGGTCCAGAGAGTACTGGAGACGCCTCGTCCTTCGAGACGGTCACTGCGTGACCTCCTCAGGATGAGGCTGTGTTGGAAGCAAAGGCTTGGATGTCCGTCATGACGGTGGAGAACTTGAAGTGACCGAACGCGTCCGCATCCTCGGCCTCGACCCCGGCCTGCGCAACACGGGCTGGGGCGTCATCACCGTCGAGGGGACGAAGCTCTCCTTTGTGGCCTGCGGGGTCGTGACCTCGGACGGCGATCTCGATCTGGCGCTGCGCCTCAAGCAGCTCCACGACCGCATCACGGAGGTCATCCGCACCTGGACGCCGGATGAGGTCTCGGTGGAAGAGACCTTCGTCAACAAGGACGCGCAGGCGACCCTCAAGCTCGGCCAGGCCCGCGCCATGTCCTTGCTGGTGCCCGCCCTCCACAACCTGCCGGTGGCCGAATACGGCGCCAACCAGGTGAAGAAGACCGTGGTGGGCGTCGGCCATGCCGACAAGGACCAGGTCCAGGCCATGGTGAAGATCCTGCTGCCCAAGGCCGACTTCAAGAAGGCCGACGCGGCGGACGCCCTCGCCATCGCCATCGCCCACGCGCACCACCGCAAGGCCCGCGCTTTGGCGGCGAGCTTTTAATTTGTTACATAGCCACAACGTCATCCCGGACGGCGAGAGCCGATCCGGGATCGCGAGCAGGATACGGCTCCCTCTTTTTCCCTCCCCCTTGCTGGGAGGGGCAGGGGTGGGGGGTCGAACGACTGGGTGAGCGATCGTTGAGTCTGGTGCTGTAATCGCCGCTTCATTCTCTGGATGAAGCGAAGCGCTCTGACTTTACGACGCCCACCCTCAATCCCTCCCCGCAAGGGGGAGGGAGGCAGGAGCAGAGACGAACGTGATCGGCAAACTCAAAGGCGTGGTGGATTCCTATGGCGAGGATTTCGTGATCCTCGACGTGCATGGGGTCGGCTACGTGGTCCACTGCTCCTCCCGCACGCTCCAGAACCTGCCGCCCACCGGGGAAGCGGCGGTGCTGTCCATCGAGACCCATGTGCGCGAGGACATGATCCGTCTGTTCGGCTTCAAGTCCGATCAGGAGCGCGAGTGGTTCCGCCTGCTCCAGAGCGTGCAGGGCGTGGGCTCCAAGGTGGCGCTCGGCATCCTCTCCGTACTCGACCCCGGCAGCGTCGCGACCGCCATCGCCACGGGCGACAAGGCTTCCGTTGGCCGCGCCCCTGGCGTCGGCCCCAAGCTGGCGCAACGCATCGTCTCCGAGCTCAAGGACAAGGCCCCGGCCTTCGCCTCCGTCGATCCCGCCCTCATCCGCCTCACCGACGCGGTGGACGACAGAACGGCGCCCGCGCCCGTGGCAGACGCCATCTCGGCGCTCGTCAATCTCGGCTACCCGCAGGTCCAAGCCTCCGCAGCGGTGGCCGCCGCCATGAAGCAAGCCGGCGACGAGGCCGAGGCGAAGACGCTGATCCGGCTGGGATTGAGGGAATTGGCGCGGTAAGCCGATGCACTGGCTCATCTTCACTCTTCTAGGACCGCCCCTCGGCTTTCTTGTGCTCCTTGTTACAAGCTGGAGCTTAAGCGGAGGCCTTCGAACGGATGTCGTCTTGGACACGTTGATGATTGGGGTGCCAGTCTCTTATGGCCTTGGCCTGCTGCCGGCTCTTCTTGCTGCATCCGCCATTCGGATTCTTCAGATCAGAAAGGCCAAGCCTGAGCTACTTTGGGTCGGGCTTACGGGGATTGTCATTGGCATCTTGTTCACTTTTTCAGTTATGCCTTTGGTGGGGCGCAGTCCGGGGGAGTTCTTCAACTTCGGGACGCTAATCTACATCCTCATCTGCCTCTTCCCGACCTTCATCTGCTGGTATCTGAGCCGAGGCTGTGCCAATCGGCTGAGGCCATCGCCGTGAACCATCAGCGTTCCTGTTTTGATCCTGTTAAGAATGGCGTATTAGTGTCTCGCCGCCTATATGAAGCCTTTGGAAGGTAAGCCTCTTTGACCGATTCCCGCCGCCTGCTCAGCCCTGAAAAGCGCGAGGACGACACCGAAGCGTCGATCCGGCCGCTCTCGCTCGACGATTTTACGGGGCAGAAGGCCGCGCGGGCGAACCTGCAGGTCTTCATTGATGCCGCCAAGGCGCGCAACGATGCGCTCGACCACGTGCTCTTCGTTGGGCCTCCCGGTCTCGGCAAGACCACGCTGGCGCAGATCGTGGCGCGCGAGCTCGGCGTGAACTTCCGCTCCACCTCCGGCCCCGTCATCGCCAAGGCGGGCGATCTGGCGGCGCAGCTGACGAACCTCGAAGAGCGCGACGTGCTCTTCATCGACGAGATCCACCGCCTCAACCCGGCGGTCGAGGAAATCCTCTATCCGGCCATGGAGGATTACCAGCTCGACCTCATCATCGGCGAAGGCCCCGCCGCGCGCTCGGTGAAGATCGAGCTGCCGAAATTCACGCTCGTCGGCGCCACCACCCGCGCAGGTTTGCTGACGACGCCGCTGCGCGACCGCTTCGGCATTCCGATCCGTCTGGAATTCTACACCATCGACGAGCTGGAGCTGATCGTCCGGCGCGGCGCCCGCGTGCTCGGCCTCAACATGAGCGACGAGGGCGCGAACGAGATCGCCCGCCGCGCGCGCGGCACGCCGCGCATCGCGGGCCGCCTGCTGCGCCGCGTGCGCGACTTCGCCATCGTCGAGGGCGTGCAGATCGTGTCCCGCGATCTCGCCGACCGTTCGCTGCGCCTGCTCGACGTGGACCCCATCGGCCTCGACCTCATGGACCGCAAATATCTCACCATGATCGCCACATCCTTCGGCGGCGGCCCGGTCGGTATCGAGACCATCGCGGCGGCGCTCTCCGAGCCGCGCGACGCCATCGAGGACATCATCGAGCCCTATCTCATCCAGAAGGGCTTCGTGCAGCGCACCCCGCGCGGCCGCATCCTCACGCCGCATGCCTTCAAGCATCTCGGCATCGCAGAACCGACACGCGAGAACACCGCGCAGTTCGGGCTGTTCAACGGGGATGGGGATGAGTGACAAGCACGCCGCCACAACCTCCCCCTTGAGTGGGGAGTGGTGCGTGACCTCATCCCTCAGGCTCTTGGTGCGGACCGCTCAATGGGTATGAGCGATCATCTCCGCCACGGGCTGATCCGCCTCTGCATTGGGCTCGTTCTGTTACTGCCGTCGCTCGGTCGGGCCTGCACGATCACGCATGATCCGGCGCAGACAACCGAAACGACAGCCGTCTTCAAGGTCCGCATCAAGCCAGGCGGGAGATGCGTCATCAGCGGCGACGGGAAAACCGATCCACGGTTTCTATCCGGCGAGAAGAAGTCGGCTTACAAAGGCCAGTATGGCCGCTTGATCCATGAACTGCACAACAAGCACGATCCCAAGCGCGCACGCTGGCAATATGTGTATGTCGCTCCGAAGAATTGGACCGGGCACGATAGTGTAAGCATCGGTTTTGAGATGCCCCGCGTCGAAAACCGATACGACATCGTTGTTGCCCCATAGAAGAGACTCCGATGGATCACACTTACCCTCATCTTTCCGGCTCGATGCAGGACGGCGCGCATGTTCTGCCGATCCGCGTCTACTACGAGGACACGGATTTTTCCGCGCGGGTCTATCACGCGAGCTATCTGCGCTTCATGGAGCGCGGGCGCACGGAAATCCTGCGGGCGGTCGAGGTGGCGCAGTCGGATCTTCATGCCGAGATGGGCGGTCTCGCCTTCGTCGTGCGCAAGATGAATATCGACTTCCTCGGCGGCGCGGTCATGGACGATGTGCTCACCGTGGTGACGAAGCCGAAGGAAATGCGCGGCGCGTCGATGACGTTGTCGCAGGAGGTGCGTCGAGGAAACGACGTGCTGGTGCGTGCCGATGTGATGGTCGCCGCCGTGCGCGACGGGCGCGCGGTGCGCATTCCCGACAATCTTCGTGCGGCGCTTTCAGGTGGTGAGGAATAGAGGGGGATTCCCTTTACGTCATGGCCGCACTTGTTGCGGCCATCCCGATTGGAAAAGCGCGACGCTTGAAAGCATCGGGATCACCGGCACAAGGCCGGTGATGACCTGAGTGGGTGTCAACCCGCCCCGTCCAGCACCGACGCTCCCATCTTGAACCAGGCCTGCCGGATCAGCCCGCCCTCGACCTCGTAGATCGCGATCACCTCGACGGTGCCCGTGCCGTCCGGGAAGGTGCGGGTCACGATCTCCTGATCCACGACCATGTTGCCGACGGCCATGCGGCCGATGAGCTTGCCGTGGAGGTTCGGCTCCTGGAAGCGGGCGAGATGGCGCTCGCGGATCTGCTGCGCGCCTTGGGCGAGCAGGGTGTCCGGGAAGGAAAAATACTGCGCGTCGTCGGCCCAGCAGGCCATGAAGGCGTCGATATCGTGGGCGTTGTAGGCGTCGAGCTGGCGTCCCACGATCTCGGTGGGTTTGGTATCGGACGTCATCGTCATTCCGGATCAAGTTGCACGAACGACGCTGGGCAGGGTTGCAAGCTTGGCAAGGCTCGAGGTCGCGGCCCGACGTTTTTTGCGAGGAATAAGGGGCGACATAAGGCCCTCATTTGGAGCCTATGACAACCGTGCCCCTAGGTGATCACCCGTTATTCCAGGCCGGAAAGCTCCTTTTAAACCAAGCCTTAACCTTACTCTGTGCTTAAAAGACAACGGTTTAGGACGATCCGAGGCGTTGGGACCTGCGCCCTTATTTTCGACAGATTCAAGGGCGAACGAGCAGGGATAAGAAACACAATTTTCCTAAACCGAATGCGGTGTGCCTTGGGGCTCCCTCAAGGCGGCTCGAAGAGCGAGGGTGTGACACATGAATCCGGCCGATGTGGCCCAGGCTGCCCCAGTGGCGCATGACCTGTCCTTCTTTGGCCTGTTCTGGCAGGCCCATTTCATCGTCAAGCTCGTGATGCTGGGCCTGATGGCGGCGTCCATCTGGTGCTGGGCCATCATCATCGACAAGACGCTGCTCTACGCACGCACCAAGCGCGCCATGAACCGGTTCGAGGATGTGTTCTGGTCCGGCCAGTCGCTGGAGGAGCTTTACCGCTCGCTCCAGAACCGCCCGGCCACGGGCCTCGCCGCCGTGTTCGTCTCGGCCATGCGCGAGTGGAAGCGCTCGTTCGAGGGCTCGGGCCGCTCGTTCCAGAGCCTGCCGCAGCGCATCGACAAGGTGCTCGACGTCACCATCCAGCGCGAGGTGGAGCGTCTCGACTCGCGCCTCATGATCCTCGCCTCCATCGGCTCGGCCGGCCCCTATATCGGCCTGTTCGGCACCGTGATCGGCATCATGAACTCGTTCACCTCGATCGCCGCCTCCAAGAACACCAGCCTCGCGGTCGTCGCGCCGGGCATCGCGGAGGCCTTGTTCGCCACCGCCATCGGCCTGTTCGCGGCCATCCCGGCGGTGCTCGCCTACAACAAGCTCCAGGCCGAAGTGGGCAAGCTGCAATCGCGTCTCGAAGGCTTCGCCGACGAGTTCTCCGCCATCCTTTCCCGCCAGATCGACGAGCGCATCGCGCATACGTCGAAGGCGGCCTGAGAGGGAGAGGGTAAGCCATGGCAATGATGGCAGGCGCGGCAGGAGGCGGACGCCGCCGCAGGCGCGGGCGGCGCGGCGGCGCGATCAACGAAATCAACATGACGCCGTTCATCGACGTCATGCTGGTGCTGCTCATCATCTTCATGGTGGCTGCACCCATGATGACGGCGGGCGTGCCGCTCGATCTGCCGCAGACCAAGGCCGCGCCGCTGAACTCCGATGCGACGCCGGTGACCCTGTCCATCAAGCAGACGGGCCAGGTTTTCCTAGGCGAGTCCGAACTGACGGACGAGGCCATCGTCGGCAAGCTCGCCGAAGTGGCGAAGTCGGGCTTCGACGAGCGTATTTTCGTGCGGGGCGACAAACGAGTCGATTACGGCCGCGTCGCCCAAGTGATGTCCATCGTCACCACCGCCGGTTACAAGCGCGTCGCGCTCGTGACCGAGGTGGACCAGAACTGAGCGGATAAGAACAAGGGGTGAGTGACAAGTGGCGTTGAAGGATTATTTCAACCCCTCGGAACCGGGCTATTGGGTCTCGGGCGTCGCGCATGCGGCGCTGCTTGTTGCTGCCATGGCCGGGCTTTCGTCTGCCGCCGAATTCCCCGAGGCGCAGGAAGGCATCCCTGTCGAGATCATCACCGACAACCAGTTCTCGCAGATCACCAAGGGCGAGAAGACCGCCAAGGAAGTGACGCAGGACCAGAAACCCCGCGCCGACCGCGTGGCGGACAAGGCCGAGCTGCGCGAAGCCGGCGAGGAAAAGCGCGACACGCCTGCACCGCCCAAGCGTCCTGAGGACATGAAGGTCGCCGAGGAAGCCGCTGCCGCTGAAGCCGCCGCTGCCGCGAAGGCGGCCGAGCAGGCCAAGGCCGAAGCCGCCGCAAAGGCTGCCGCCGAGGCGAAGGCTCAGGCTGAAGCGAAAGCCGAGGCGGAGCGTCTCGCCGTCGAAAAGGCGGAAGCCGAAGCCATCGAGAAAGCCAAGGCCGCCGAGCAGGCGAAGGCCGAAGCGGAAGCCAAGGCCCGCGCCGAAGCGAAGGCGAAAGCCGAAGCGGAGGCAGAGGCCAAGCGTGTCGCCGAGGCAAAGGCTAAAGCGAAGGCTGAGGCAGAAGCGAAAGCCAAGGCAGAGGCCGAAGCCAAGAAGGTTGCGGAAGCGAAGGCCAAGGCTGAAGCGGAAGCCAAGGCGCGCAAGGAAGCTCAGCTCGCCAAGAAGCTCGACATGGGCGACCTGAAGCAGTTCCTCGACAACAAGGAAAAGAGCCAGTCCAGCGGCGCGACCGGATCGGAGGTGCAGAAGACCGCATCCCTCGGCACCGCAACCGGCAATTCCCCGAAACTCAACCCGAGCATGCGCGATGGCCTCATCGGCCTTCTGCAGGATCAGATGCGCCAATGCTACACGGTGCCGATCAGCGCCTCGGGCGGTGACGTGACGCCGCCTGTTCTCGACATCAGGCTCAGCGCGGACGGTTCTCTTGCCTCTCAGCCGAGCATCGCTTCGGCCGGTTCGTCTTCGACGGATCGAGCAGTGGCCGATGCGGCTCTTCGCGCCGTGCGGCGCTGCGCTCCCTACAAGATTCCCGCGTCTTACGCTCCGTACTTCAACGATTGGAAACACCTGAACGTCGGCTTCGATGTTTCCTGATCTTAAAGCCCATCATGCTTGAGATATGACACCTATGATCACTCGCCTCGTCTCCCGTCTTCTCGTTGCCCTGGCCGTCATCGTTCCGATGGCGGCTTTGGCTCCGGCTGCGCATGCGCAGCTGTCGTTCCGCGTCGGCCCCGGCGGTCAGTTCCAGCCGATGCCGATCGCCATCGCCGATTTCTCCGGTGAGGGCGATCTCGGTCAGCGCGTGTCGGGCATCATCGGCAACAACCTGCAGCGGTCTGGCTATTTCGCGCCGCTCGACAAGGCCCGCTTCCCGGAGCGTCCTTCGTTCGACTCGGCTCCGCGTTTCGATGCCTGGAAGATGGCGGGTGCGCAGGCTCTCGTCACCGGCCGCGTCTCGCGCGATCCTTCCGGCCGCCTGCGTGCGGAATTCCGCTTGTGGGACATCGAAACCGGCCAGCAGCTGACAGGCCAGCAATACGTGACGGACGCCAATTTCTGGCGCCGCGTCGGCCACATCATCTCGGATGCGGTCTACACCAAGATCACGGGCTTCGGCGGCTTCTTCGATACGCGCATCGTCTTCGTGGATGAATCCGGGCCGAAGGAGAACCGCCGCAAGCGTCTCGCGATCATGGATCAGGACGGCGCGAATGTGCGCTACCTGACTCAAGGAGAGAACACGGTCGTTGCGCCGCGCTATTCGCCGGTGACGCAGGAAATCGCCTTCATGTCGCAGACGGAAGGCCAGCAGCCGCGCGTGCAGGTGATCAATCTCGAAACCGGCTCGCGCCAGGTCGTCGGCAACTTCCCCGACATGACGTCGTCTCCGCGCTTCGGGCCTGACGGACAGCGCATCGTCATGAGCCTTCAGCAGGGCGGCAACGCAAACATCTTCATGATGAACTTAGGGTCCCAGGCCACCACGCGCCTTACTTCCACGGGCGCCATCGACACCTCGCCGTCCTTCTCGCCGGACGGTTCGCAGATCGTGTTCGAAAGCGACCGCGGCGGCAAGCAGCAGCTTTACGTGATGGGTGCCGACGGCTCGAACCAGACGCGCATCTCGTTCGGCGACGGCTCCTATTCGCAGCCGGCGTGGTCGCCGCGTGGCGACTACATCGCGTTCACGAAGCAGCATTCGGGCGGCTTCGCCATCGGCATCATGAAGCCGGACGGATCGGGCGAGCGCATCCTGACGGAAGGCTTCCACAACGAGAGCCCCGTCTGGGCGCCGAACGGCCAGTACATCATCTTCTTCCGCGATCCCGGCGGACAGTCGGGCGGCAAGCTCTACATGGTGGACATTACCGGCCGCGTGGAACAGCCCGTGCCGACCCCGTCCTTCGCATCGGACCCGACATGGTCTCCGCTGCTCAGCGAGGCGAAACAGTAAGAATTAGAAAGGGGCGCTTCACGGCGCCCCTTTTTCGTTGCGTTTCCCAACTCTCTCACGTCATCACCGGCCTTGTGCCGGTGATCCCGATAATGTCGAGCGCAGTGCTTTTCCAATCGGGATGGCCGGGACAAGCCCGGCCATGACGAGAGAGGGAAGAAGCTGCCATCAAGCCTGCAGCGAAGCGCCGCTCACGAAGTCGTCCTTGTGGCTGCGCAGCTTGAAGGCGAGCACGACGAGCGCGATGCCGAAGATCAGGGCATAGGCGCCGAGCCACCAGGTGAGCACCACCGCGCCCACGAGCGGCGCGATCAAGAGCGCCACGCCGAACAGCGCCGACACGATGCCGCTGAGGACGAGCCAGCCACGCCCGTATTCCGGGTTCAGCTTGAAGGCGGCGACGATCATCAGGATGCCGGAGATGAGCGACCAGACCGCGAGCAGCGTGACGAAGAACACGATGGTCAGGCCCGGCATGAGGAAGGCGATGATGCCGACCAGGATGTTGAGGATGCCGCCCAGGATCATGAGCCCCCAACGCTGATGGTGGGATGCGGCGCGGATGCCGGAGACGATGCTGAACACGCCGTCCACGAGCATGTAGGCGGAGAAGAAGATCGCAAAGGACAGAAGCGTCGCGCCGGGCCAGAAGAAGGCGATCAGCGCGAAGAGGATGGCGAACACGCCGCGAAGCGCCACGGCCCACCAGTTCTGCGCGAGAAGCGCGCTCATTGCCTCGATGCGGTCAGGGGTGCCGAAGGAAGGACTCGAAGTGCCGGTGGCCATGGTCGTCTCCTTGGGTTCGGGCTTCGATGATGATGGCACCGACGCAAGTAGAAGTGCTTCTCGGAATGTCCACTACTCGCCGGAGGTAGCTTCGCTTTCCCTGTTCTTGTGCAGCCGTCGCCGCAGCTGAAGCTTGCGGCGGCGCAGGCGCACGCGCCGCTTCAGGCGGAAGGCACGGATGAGGAGCGCAAGCCCGAACCAGACGAGGCCGATGACGATGGGCGAGATGACGAGCACCGGAAACACCGTGATCAGCACCGCCAGCGTCAGCATCACGAAGCCGATGATGGCGATGCTGCTCGCCTCGGTCGCCGTGAGCGAGCGCGAGCCCATGGCCTTGCCGATGCTGCTCGACAGGGCAAGCGCGCCGGCGGCGAGGCGGCGCACGCCGCCGCGCTTGAAGCGGTGGCCGCGCTTGGAGCGCATGTTCTTTGCCTGACGCCGTCTCGATTGCCAGCCGGGGACGATCTCCGTGGCGTTGGCGAGATCCTCCAGATACATCGCCTCCATGGCCCCGGCGAAGGTGTTGTCCTCCACCACCACGTCGAGTTCCCAGTTGGTGGCCCAACTCGCGATATTGAGATTGGTGGAGCCCACCCGTGCCCAGCGCCCATCCACCACGGCAGTCTTCGCGTGGAGCATGGAGCCGTTCCACTCGTAGACGCGGATGCCCGCCTCGATGAGCGAACGATAGCCCGCGCGCACCACGGGCTGGAGCGCCGGCACGTCGCTCGATCCCGGCACGAGGATGCGGACGTCCACGCCGTCGCGCGCGGCTTCGCCCAACGCCTGCACATAGGATGTGGTAGCCACGAAATAGGCGTCCGTGAGCCAGAGATTGCGCTGGGCGGTGGCTGCGATGAACTGGTCCACGCGATAGGTGCGCAGCATGCCCGGCTCGCCGCTGATCAGCCGCACCGCCATGGTGCCGCTGGGTGCGATCCCCTCGGCTTCAGGCAGCTCGGATTTCGGAATGGGCTTCATGCCCGAGAGCGCCCAGCTCTCGGCGAAGGCGGTGTCCAGGTCGGCGACCACGGGGCCTTCGAGAGAGATACCCGTGTCGCGCCACGGCTCGGACGCCTTGCCGCCGACCCAGCTGTCGGAAACGCACAGGCCCGAGACGAAGCCGATGCGCCCATCCACCGTGATCAGCTTGCGATGGTTGCGCCGGATCCAGAACGGGTCGGTCAGGCGGGGCGGGTTGAACACCCGCGCCTGGACGCCGGCTTCGCGCATGCGCCGCCAGAACGGCGGCAGGGCGCGGAAGGAGGAGCCGAGCCAGTCATAGAGCACGCGCACCTTCACGCCTGCCTGTGCCCGCTCCATGAGCACTTCGGCAAAGTGCCGCCCGGTCTCGTCATCGGCGATGATGAAGTTCTCGAAATGCACGACCCGCTCGGCGGACCGGATCGCCTCGATCCAGGCCGGATAGTTTTCCCTCGAATCGCGGAGCAGGGTGACGGTGTTCCCCAAACGCAGGTCGCTGTCGGCGATGCGCGCGAAAGCGCGCTCCATGCGCAGGTCGTCCAAGGCGGCGCGATAGGGCAAAATAGAGGGGGCCGGCTGGTTCGTGAGGAGATTCATGACCGTTCAACGCATGAGCAGGGCATAAGGCGTCAGGTTGCTGCCAAGATTCGTGGACCTCGTTGGAGAGGTAGGACCGTGGCGCCGGATCGCCAGAGGGGGGCATCTGAGGGTGCCTGTGGGCAAGCACGAGCCTAAGCAAAAAATCTTATCGGCTTACCGCCGGCGCGTCCGGGCCCTGAACCCCAGGAAAACCATGGGATTTCTGGTTAATGCGAAGAGTTTCCTCCCGGCGACACCCGTTCACCTTTGATTTACCTTAACGCAAACTTCCACAACTTGGCCATAATTGGCCCTGATCCGGCATCGTCTCTTAAGGTTGACGGAACCCTCCCTTAACCATCCTCCCGATATAAAAACCACAACGTTCGGCAAACGTATGTGTAAGGAGTATTGCCATGATGACGCTGCGCGCCGTCAAATTCGCCGCCGCTATGGTGCTCGCCCTGGGCGCCGCGGCCTGTTCGTCCAATAAAGATGGCATGGCCGATGGGTCCGGCTTCGGCGCCGGCGGCGCCGCCACGCCTGGCAGCGCCCAGGACTTCGTCGTCAATGTCGGCGACCGCGTGTTCTTCGAGACCGACCAGACCGATCTCAACCCCACCGCCATCGCGACCCTCGACAAGCAGGCTCAATGGCTGAACCGCTATCCGAACTACACCTTCATCATCGAAGGCCATGCGGACGAGCGCGGCACCCGCGAGTACAACTTCTCGCTTTCGGCCCGCCGCGCCCAGAACGTGCGCGACTACCTCGTGTCGCGCGGCATCAATGCCTCGCGCTTCCGCGTGGTGTCCTACGGCAAGGAGCGTCCGGTCGCGGTCTGCAACGACATCTCCTGCTGGTCGCAGAATCGCCGCGCGGTCACGGTTCTCGGCGGCGGCGCCGGGGCCTGATTTCCCGAGCACAGTTTCGTGACACTTGGAAGCGCCGCCACATTATCGCCGTGGCGGCGCTTTTGTGTTATCGGCACCGTCCTATGAGGCCTCTTACGGTATCCAGCATGTTTCGACGCCTATTCGTCTTTTTCGCCTTGGCTTTCGCTCTGGCTGCTCCTGCCGCTGCGCAGGATGCCGCCGACGCTATCGTCCGCATCAACCGGCTGGAGAGCCAGATGCGGCAGTTGTCGGGCCAGATCGAGCAGCTTCAGTTTGAGAACCGCCAGCTGAAGGACCAGGTCCGGAAGTTCCAGGAGGATGTGGAATTCCGCTTCCAGGAGAATTCCGGCCGCGGCGGCTCGCGCCCTTCGACGACGCCCTCCCGCCCGGCCCAGCCGCAGGCGCAGCCCCAGACCACTCCCCAGCGGCGCAGCGACCTGTTCGATCCCTCGCAGGATCCCAACGCCCCGGGCGCTCCGCGCCCGCTGGGTGCGACGCCGCCCTCCGCGCCCCTCGCCATGGAGGAGGGGGAGGCCATGGATGCTCCCGGTCACCAAGTCGGCGGCATCGGTGAGCTGATAGAGCAGGATGAATTCGCCGAGGCTCCTGTCGGCGGACATTCGGCCATGCCGATCCCGCAGGGCGCGCTGCCCCTGCAAGGCGGACCGGCTCCGCGCTCGGCGCCGAGCGTCGCCGCGACCAGCGTCACCAATCCCCGCGCGGATTTCGACGCGGCCTATGCGTCCTTCAGCCAGAAGCAATACGATCAGGCCGAGATGGGCTTCCGCCGCTTCCTGCAATCGAATCCCCGCGACCGTCTGGTGCCCGAGGCCACCTTCTGGCTCGGAGAGACCTATCTCCAGCGTGGCCGTCACCGCGAGGCCGCGGAGCAATTCCTGAACGTGTCGTCCGACCATCCCGATGCCGCGAAGGCTCCCGACGCGCTGCTGCGCCTCGGCATGGCCCTCACCGGCATGGGCGCCCGCGACCGCGCCTGCGCCGTCTTCGCCGAGCTCGACCGCAAATACCCGCAGGCCTCCGCCAATGTGCGCCAGGGCTCCGAGCGCGAGCAGAAGCGCAACAAGTGCAGCTGACGGCTTGAAGTCGAGCACCCGCCCGGTGGCCGCTCCTTCATCCCCTGCCGATTCGGCCCCGGATACCGACCCGGGGCATCTTTTTGTCCATTTGCAGAATGCCAAGGGCATCGTGGCAGCCGTCTCGGGTGGGCCGGATTCCATCGCCCTCATGCATCTGCTGGCCCGGTGGGATATTCCCGCCCGCCCGCCGATCCTCATCGCCACCGTGGATCACGGCCTGCGTCCCGAGGCCGCCGAAGAGGCGGCGTTCGTGAGCGGGGAGGCCGCCAAGCTCGGCTTCGCCCATCGCATCCTCGACTGGGCGGGCGAAAAGCCGCAGGCCGGCTTGCAGGAGGCCGCCCGCGAGGCGCGCTATCGCCTGCTCTTCCAATGCGCCAAGGATGAGGGAGCCTCCCATCTCCTGACGGCCCATACCCAGGACGATCAGGCCGAGACCATCATGATGCGCCTCACCCGAGGCTCCGGCCTGAAAGGTCTCGCCGGCATGCGCCGGGAGCGCGACCGGGAGGGGATCTGCCACGCAAGGCCGCTTCTCGACCTGCCGAAGGCGGCGCTTCTGGAACTCTGCCGTGAGAACGGCTGGCCCTACATCACGGACCCCTCCAACGCCAACGAGCGCTTCGCGCGGGTTCGTTGGCGCAGGCTGCTGCCGCTTCTCGCCGAGGAAGGCCTCACCGCCGACCGCCTCTCGCGCCTTGCCCAACGGGTGGCCCGGGCCGAGGCGGCGCTGGAGATGAAGGCGCGGGAGGCGTTGGCCGAGGCAAGCCCTCAGCATGATGAGGCCGCTTTCTCCTTCGATGCCGCCTGCCTCGCCCGTGAACCCTTCGAAATCGCCCTTCGCATTCTCGCCCAGGCGCTGGAGCGGATCGGGCTGCCTCTGGACAATGCCCGTCTGGCCCGCCTCGAAAGCGGCACCGAGCGCCTTCGCAATGCCGTTCGGGCAGGGGAGAGCTTGAGGATGACCCTCGCGGGTGCTCTGATCACGCTCGACCGCACCGGACGCCTTGCCTTGAGCCAGGAACCGCCCCGCTCACGCGGTCGTTAGCCAATTCTCTTAGCCAATCCTCCCGGATGATGCCCCATGTGTGCCTCATTCCCTTGGCAAGGGGATTTCGTGTGCCTACATTGAGTTTAGCCGTGCGGGGAGATCTTTCCCTTTTCCCGTGCTTCATCTCCCTCTGGGGCAGAACCTGATCAAATGAATTCAAATTTCCGCAACTTCGCCTTGTGGGTTGTCATCTTCCTCCTGGTGCTGGCGCTCGTGACCCTCTTCCAGAGCCCGGGCCAGCGGGGCGGCGGCAGCGACATTGCCTATAGCCAGCTTCTCACCGAGGCGGATGCCGGACGCATCACTAGCGTCGTCATTTCCGGTCCCGAGATCAGCGGCACCTATACGGACGGCCGCACCTTCACGACCTATGCGCCTTACGATCCGAGCTTGGTCACGAAGTTGCAGCAGAAAGGCGTGCAGATCACCGCCCGTCCGCAGTCCGATTCCACCCCCTGGTTCATCGCGGTCCTCATGAACATCCTGCCCATCGCGCTGTTCATCGGCGCCTGGGTGTTCCTGTCGCGCCAGATGCAGAACGGGGCTGGCCGCGCCATGGGGTTCGGCAAGTCCAAGGCGAAGCTGCTCACCGAGGCCCATGGCCGCGTGACCTTCGAGGACGTGGCCGGCATCGACGAGGCCAAGGAGGACCTGCAGGAGGTCGTGGAATTCCTTCGCGATCCGCAGAAGTTCCAGCGACTCGGCGGCCGCATTCCGCGCGGTGTGTTGCTCGTCGGCCCTCCCGGCACCGGTAAGACCCTGACCGCCCGCGCGGTGGCAGGCGAAGCCAACGTGCCGTTCTTCACCATTTCCGGTTCGGACTTCGTCGAGATGTTCGTCGGCGTCGGTGCTTCCCGCGTGCGCGACATGTTCGAGCAGGCGAAGAAGAACGCGCCCTGCATCATCTTCATCGACGAGATCGACGCGGTCGGCCGTCATCGTGGCGCCGGCCTCGGCGGCGGCAACGATGAGCGCGAGCAGACCCTCAACCAGCTCCTCGTGGAGATGGACGGCTTCGAGGCCAACGAGGGCATCATCATCATTGCCGCGACCAACCGTCCCGACGTTCTCGATCCGGCGCTGCTGCGTCCGGGCCGCTTCGACCGTCAGATCGTAGTGCCGAACCCGGATGTCACCGGCCGCGAGAAGATCCTGCGCGTTCACGTGCGCAAGGTTCCGCTCGCTCCCGATGTGGACCTGAAGGTCATTGCCCGCGGCACGCCCGGCTTCTCCGGCGCGGACCTCATGAACCTCGTCAACGAGGCGGCACTGCTCGCTGCCCGTCGCGGCAAGCGCATCGTGACGATGCGCGAGTTCGAAGACGCCAAGGACAAGGTGATGATGGGCGCGGAGCGCCGCACCCTCGTTATGACGGACGACGAGAAGCGCCTGACCGCCTATCACGAGGCCGGCCACGCGGTGGTTGCCCTCAACGTTCCGGCCACCGACCCGGTGCACAAGGCCACCATCATCCCGCGCGGCCGCGCGCTGGGCATGGTGATGCAGCTGCCGGAGCGCGACAAACTGTCGATGAGCTACGAGCAGATGACCTCGCGCCTCGCCATCATGATGGGCGGCCGCATCGCCGAGGAGATGATCTTCGGCAAGGAGAAGGTCACCTCGGGCGCGCAGTCGGACATCGAGCAGGCGACCCGCCTTGCCCGTATGATGGTGACCAAGTGGGGCTTCTCGCCCGAACTCGGCACCGTCGCTTACGGCGAGAACCAGGACGAGGTGTTCCTCGGCATGCAGATGGGCCGCCAGCAGAACGTCTCCGAGGCGACCGCCCAGAAGATCGACTCGGAAGTCCGCCGTCTGGTGGAAGGCGGCCTCAACGATGCCCGCCGCATTCTCACCGAGAAGGAGCATGAGCTCGAAGCCCTGGCCCGTGGCCTCCTCGAGTACGAGACCCTGACCGGCGACGAAATCCGTAAGCTGCTCGACGGCCAGCCGCCGGTGCGCGATGCGGGCGGCGATCCGGTGACCCCGGCCCGCGGCTCCGCCGTGCCGACCACGCGACCCGGCCGTCCTCGCGAGAGCGATGGAGGGATGGAGCCCCAGCCGCAGGCTTAATAGCCTGCCGCTTGCGAAGAACCCAGAACGCTCGCTGAGAAGCGAGCGTTCTTTTTTATTTACCCGAAGCTTCTAGCTTTCCTTTTCAGCAGTCGGCTCGGCGCTCTGTAATAATCGCTTATCTCTTGTGATGAGCAGAACCGGCCCGAAGTCTTGACCCTGATGGAAGAGGTTGCTTTGACAAAAGCAAAGCGCAAACTGGCGCAAGGGAATGGGGAGATTAAACCCATGCGGAAATACTTCGGGACCGATGGCATCCGTGGCCGGGCCAACGGCGTCATCACGCCGGACCTCGCCATGAAGGTCGGGCAGGCCGCCGGCCTCATGTTCCAGCAGGGCGGCGACTATCGCCACCGGGTGGTCATCGGCAAGGACACGCGCCTGTCCGGCTACATGATCGAGAACGCGCTGGTTGCGGGCTTCACCTCGGTGGGTATGGACGTGCTGCTCCTCGGCCCCATGCCGACGCCTGCGGTCGCCATGCTCACCCGCTCCATGCGCTGCGATCTCGGCGTCATGATCTCCGCCTCGCACAACCCCTACGAGGACAACGGCATCAAGCTGTTCGGGCCCGACGGGTTCAAGCTCAACGACGAAGTGGAAATGGCGATCGAGGCGCTCATCGACGGCGATCTCTCGCCGCGCCTCGCCGGCTCCGCCGCGCTCGGCCGCGCCAAGCGCATCGAGAGCGTCCATGCCCGCTATATCGAGTTCGCCAAGCGCACCTTGCCGCGCCAGATCGATCTGGAAGGCATGCGCGTCGTGCTCGATTGCGCCAACGGCGCTGGCTACAAGGTCGCGCCCGAGGCTCTTTGGGAACTCGGCGCGGAAGTGGTGAGCATCGGCGTGGAGCCCAACGGCTTCAACATCAACCACGAGGTCGGCTCCACCGCTCCCGACGCGCTGATCCACAAGGTGCGCGAGCTGCGCGCCGATGTGGGCATCGCGCTCGACGGCGATGCGGACCGCGTGCTGATCGTGGACGAGAAGGGCCAGAAGGTCGATGGCGACCAGCTCATGGGCGTCGTCGCGCGCTCGTGGAAGGAAGACGGGCGCCTCGCGCAGCCCGGCATCGTTGCGACGATCATGTCCAATCTCGGCCTCGAGCGCTACTTAAGCGACATGGGCCTCAACCTCGTGCGCACGGCGGTCGGCGACCGCTACGTGCTCGAGCACATGCGCGCCCACGGCTACAATCTCGGCGGCGAGCAATCGGGCCATATCATCATGTCCGACTACACGACGACCGGCGACGGCCTCGTGGCGGCGCTCCAGCTCCTCGCCGTCGTGAAGAGCATGGGCAAGACCGTGTCGGAAGTCTGCCATTGCTTCGAGCCGCTGCCGCAGATCCTCAAGAACGTGCGCTACAAATCCGGCAAGCCCCTGCAGGAAGCAACCGTCATCAAGGCGATCGAGGCGGGACGCGAAAAGCTCGGCGCCTCGGGCCGCCTCGTCATCCGCCCCTCCGGCACCGAGCCGGTGATCCGCGTGATGGGCGAGGGCGACAACGCCGATCTCGTCACGCAGGTGGTGGACGACGTGGTCGATGCTGTGACGCAGGCCGCGTCGAAGGCGGCGGCGTGAAGGCACTGTGAAAGAACTTTAGTTTTCTTCTATGGCCGGGCATGCCCCGGCCATTTATTTTTCGCCGCCACCCCATAGCCCTCATCCTGAGGAAGTCGCGGAGCGACTGTCTCGAAGGACGAGGGCGTCTCCAGCAATCTCTGGACTATCCTTCGAGACGCCACTGCGTGGCTCCTCAGGATGAGGTCAGTAGGTTGAAAACTGAGTAAGAAGTGTCGTCAAACGAAAACCCCGGCAGTGATGCCGGGGTTTTTGTTTGCGTCGATTACTCCGCCGGATGCACCGGTGGACGGATGTCCTCGCCGTGAGGGACCTGGCCGGTCTCGGCGCGCAGCTTGGCGAGCATGTCGCCCACATAGGTTGCGGGCTTGGTGTAGCCGCCGATGAGCAGGTAGATCGACGGCACCACCAGCATGGTCAGCATGGTGGAGACGGTGACGCCGCCCACGATCACCGAGCCGATGGCGTTGCGCGCTTCGGCGCCGGCACCTGTGGACCAGGCGAGCGGGATCGCGCCGCCGATCATGGCGATGGATGTCATGAGGATCGGACGCAGCCGCATCACCGAGGCTTCAAGCACCGCGTCGTGCACGGAGTATCCGCGCTCGCGCAGCTGGTTAGAGAACTCGACGATCAGGATGCCGTTCTTCGTCATCAAGCCGATGAGAAGGATCATGCCGATCTGGCTGTAGATGTTGAGCGTCTGCCCGGTCATGAACAAAGCCAGCAATCCGCCCGTCACCGCGAGAGGCACGGTGAGCATGATGATGAACGGGTTGATCCAGCTTTCGAACTGCGCCGCCAGCACCAGGAACACCACGAGCAGCGCCATGGCGAAGGTCATGTAGATCGCGCCGGTGGAGTCGAGGAAGTCCTTCGACTGGCCGTTATAGCCGATGCGCACCTCCGCCGGCAGGTTGTCGCGCACGATCTGCTGGAGGATCTCCAGGCCTTCGCCGATGGAGACGCCCGGCGCGAGGCCGGATTGGATCGTGATGGAGCGAAGGCGGTCGAACCGGTTCAGGGCCTGCGGCGCGGCGGATTCCGTGAGAGAGACGAAGGAGGAGAGTGGAACGAGCTCGCCGTTGGCGGCGCGCACGAAGGTGTTGGTGAGATCGTTGGGCGATGCGCGGTCCTGCGCGCGGGCGCGCATGATCACCGGATATTCGTCGCCGCGGCTGACGAAGGTCGAGACTTCCGTCTCGCCGAACATCAGCTCGAGAGTGTTGCCGATATCCTCCACCGAGACGCCGAGATCGGCGGCGCGCTGGCGGTCGATCTGCACGCGGATATCGGGCTGCGACTCGCGGTAGTTGGAGTCCAGGTTGACGAACTTGCCCGTCTCCTGAGCCTTCTGCATGACGATGTCGCGCCAGCCGCGGATCGTGTCGTAATCGGGCCCGCCGAGCACGAACTGGATCGGCTGGCCGAAGCCGCCCGCGCCGCCGAAGGCCGGCGGGTTCACCACAGAGGCGCGCGCGCCGGGGAAGTTCGAGACCTTCGGCGTCATCTGGCGCACGATGTCCTGCTGGCTCTGCGTGCGCTCCTCCCACGGAACGAGGCGCACGATCACGATGCCCTCGTTGACGGGGGAGGGGCGTGCGAAGCCCGGCGCGACCTGGCTCAGCATGGAGGCGACGAGGCCCTGCTCCTGCAGGGGCTGAAGGGCCTTCTCCACTTCCTTCACCCGGTCGCGGGTGTAGTCGAGGCTGGCGCCTTCGGGCGCCTGAAGGCGAACGATGATCGCGCCGCGATCTTCCGTCGGAGCGAATTCCTTCGGCAGGGCCTGGAACAGGCCGTAGGCCGAGAGCGACACCAGGAAGCCAGCGGCGAGAATGACGAACGGAATGCGCAGCGCCCGCGAGAGCAGCCAGCGGTAGCCGTTGTTCATCTTCTCGAAGACCGGCTCGGTCATGCGCTGGATGCGGCCATGGGCCGGCACCATGAGCTTGGAGCACATCATGGGCGTGAGCGTGCGCGCCACGACGCCGGAGAAGAAGATGGCGGCGGCGAGCGTGATGCCGAATTCGCGGAAGAGCTTGCCGGTATTGCCGGTCATGAAGGCGAGCGGCACGAACACGGCCATGAGCGTGGCCGTCGTCGCGATCACCGCGAAGCCGATCTCGCGCGCGCCGTCGAAGGAAGCGAGCAGCGGCGGCTGCCCTTCCTCGATGCGGCGATGCACGTTCTCGATTTCCACGATCGCATCGTCCACGACGATGCCGATGGCGAGCACGATGGCGAGCAGGGTCAGAACGTTGATGGACGCGCCGAAGAACGCCATGACCATGAAGGCCGCGATGATCGACACCGGAATCGCCACCAGGGCGACGATGGTGGAGCGCCAGTCGCGCAGGAAGACGAGGATGACGAGGATGACGAGCGCAACGCCTTCCAGCAGCGTCTTGAGCACGCCGTTGATGGACGCGCGGATGAACTGGCTCTCGTCATAAGCGACTTCCGCAACGGTGCCCGGCGGCAACGCGCTCTTCAACTCCTCCAGCTCCTTTCGCACGCCATCGACGACGGACAGCGTGTTGGCGGTGGACTGGCGCACGATGCCCATGCCGATGGCGGTCTCGCCTGATTGATAGAACTCGAAGCGCGTGTCCTCGGGGCCGACTTCGACCTGTGCCACTTCGCCGAGGCGCACCAGATAGCCGTTCTTGTTGGTGACGATCACCTGCCGGAACTGATCGGGCGTGGCGAGGCGGGAATCCGTCTTGACGGTGAATTCGCGCTGGCTGGATTCGATACGCCCGCCGGGAAGCTCGACGTTCTGGCGCTTGATGGCGGCTTCGAGATCCTGCACCGTGAGGCCACGGGCCGCGAGCGCAGGGCGGTCGACCCAGATACGCATGGCGAAACGGCGCTCGCCGCTCAAGTAGACATTGGCGACGCCCGGCACCGTGGACAGGCGGTCCACATAGACGCGCTTGATGAAGTCGCTGAGTTCGAGCGCATCGAGGGTAGTGGAGGTCACGCCCACCCACATGATGGCCGAGGCGTTCGCATCCACTTTGCGCACCACCGGCGTGTCGGCGCCGTCCGGCAGGCGCCCCGTGACGCGGGAGACTGCATCGCGCACGTCCGATGTCGCGGCTTCAGGCTCGCGGGAGACTTCGAACTCGATTGAGACCGACGAGCGGTCGTTTTCGCTTTGAGACCGGATCTGGCGGATGCCTTCGATGCCGGCGATGGCGCCTTCGATGATCTCCGTCACGCGGCTTTCGATCACCTCGTTGGAAGCGCCGCGATAGACGGTGGAGACCGACACGACCGGGCGGTCGACCTGCGGATATTCGCGAACCGGCAGGTTCATGAGCGCGGCAAGGCCGCCTACGATCAGCAGCAGGCTGACCACGACGGCGAAGACGGGACGGCGGATGAAGAGGTCTGAAACCTGCATGGCTCTGGTCGTTCCGATTAAATCAGATCTTGGTAGTCACGGTGTCATCCTCAGGCCAAGCGAAGCGAGGGAAGGGGATCCACGGTCAAGCGCGACGCTATGGATTCCCTTCCCCTCCGCTGCGCTCCGGCCGAGAATGACACGCAATAATTTACTTCGCCTCGGCGGCCTGCGCGCTGCCGATGGCCTGCGGCACGTTCAGCGAACTTCGCGACGGCTGTTGCCTGTTGTTGGCGGCGGGGACGCCCTCCTGCGCGGGACCCGAGCCCAGCGGGCGGGCGATCACCTCGGCGCCGGGACGCACGCGCTGGACGCCGAGCACCACGATGGTCTCGCCGGCCTTCAGGCCTTCCACGACCTCGACCTTGCCGCCCTGGCGCTGGCCGATGCTGATGACGCGACGCTCCACCTTGTTGTCCTTCACCGGATACACGATGTGGCGCAGGCCCTCGCTGACGATGGCCTCTTCAGGCACCACGACCGCGTCGTCCCTGGTGGAGACTTCGAGCGCGACGGACAGGAACATGCCGGGCTTCAGGGCCTCGTCGGCATTCTCGAACTCGGCCGTCAGGCGCGCGGCGCGGGTTGTCTGGTCCACGCGGGGATCGATGGTCGCGACGGTGCCCTTGAAGGTGCGGTCGCGGTAAGCCGCCGAGGTGGCGTTGACTGCCTGGCCCGGCTTGAGGCGGCCCAGGAGATTTTCCGGCACCGCGAAATCGAGGCGGATTTTCGAGAGATCGTCGAGCGAGGTGATGCGCGTGCCGGGAGCCACATAAGCACCGAGCGAGACGGAGCGGGTGCCGACGCGGCCGTGGAAGGGCGCGCGGATGATCAGGTCTTCGAGACGGGCTTCCGCCGCCTTGCGCTGGGCTTGGGCGGAGGCGATGGAGCCTTCGAGCGACTTCATCTGAGCCGTCAGGTCATCGACCTGGGCGCCCGTGCCGGCGCCGGTCCGGTTCAGGGCCTGGGCGCGCTCCAGCTTGATGGCGACTTCGTTGCGGAGCGCCTGGGCGCGGCTGGCTTCGGCGATGGCCTGCTCGATCTCGGCGCGGCGCTCGGCGGCGTCGAACTGCACCAGCATGTCGCCGGCCTTGACCTGCTGGCCTTCATTGAAGCCGATTTCGCTCACGATGCCGGCAACCTTGGCGGTCACGGTAATGGACTCATAGGCACGGACCGTGCCGACCGATTCCCGAACCTCGACGATCCGCCCGGTCTTCACCGTATCGACCTCGACCGTTGCGGGGCCGCTGGGCCCGCGTCCGCGCTGCGCGCCAGCCTGCCCGGAGGTCTGGCTTCCGGGGGCGCCGATCACGGGCAGATTGGCCAGATAGCCGCCCTGATAGGCGTACCAGCCGCCAAAGCCTGCTGCCCCCAGCAAGGCGATGACCGCGAGTTGACCGGACACACGCATGCTCGCTCCTTGAACTTTCGAAGTCTTTTTAAATCACTCAGATGTGGTGAGAACCTAACACACCAAAGGTCAGGCCTTACGACTATAACGCAGCAAGCACGATGTTTTGTATTACGATTTCGTAATCTCGATGCTTTTTCTTCTGCTT
Organism: Microvirga sp.; assembly: GCA_041913065.1. Classification (GTDB taxonomy): domain Bacteria; phylum Pseudomonadota; class Alphaproteobacteria; order Rhizobiales; family Beijerinckiaceae; genus Microvirga. The sequence goes on from JAYSGD010000009.1 coordinate 147,799, forward strand.
AACCTTGCGGCAATTGCCTTGACCATGGGCGGCACTTCCGCCATACCGGTCGGCGGGACACCTCTCCCCACCGAGAGGCGCCCATCTGTAAGGATGGATTAACATGACAGACCTGCCCAACGCGCGTCCTCGCGCGCCTTTCTTTTCGTCCGGCCCCTGCGCCAAGCGCCCCGGATGGTCTCTGCAAAACCTCAAGACCGACAGCCTCGGCCGCTCGCACCGCGCGAAGCTCGGCAAGGCACGCCTGAAGCTTGCCATCGACCTGACCCGCGAGGTTCTGGACGTGCCGGCCGACTACCGCATCGGCATCGTGCCCGCCTCCGATACCGGCGCCGTCGAGATGGTGCTGTGGTCGATGCTGGGCGCGCGCCCTGTCGATATGCTGGCCTGGGAGAGCTTCGGCGAAGGTTGGGTGACGGATGTCGTGAAGCAGCTCAAGCTTGCCGACGCCCGCGTGATCAACGCACCTTACGGCGAGCTGCCCGATCTTAATCAGGTCGATACGAAAAACCGCGACGTGGTCTTCACCTGGAACGGCACCACCTCCGGCGTGCGCGTGCCGAATGCGGATTGGATCGCCGCCGACCGCGAAGGCCTGACCATCTGCGACGCCACCTCCGCCGCCTTCGCGCAGAAGCTCGACTTCTCCAAGCTCGATGTCGTCACCTTCTCCTGGCAGAAGGTTCTGGGCGGCGAAGCCGCTCACGGCATGCTCATCCTCTCGCCGCGCGCGGTGGAACGTCTCGAAACCTACAAGCCCGCATGGCCGCTGCCGAAGATCTTCCGCATGACGAAGGGCGGCAAGCTCATCGAGGGCATCTTCGAGGGCGAGACCATCAACACCCCGTCCATGCTCGCGGTCGAGGATTACATCGACGCGCTCGAATGGGCGAAGTCCATAGGCGGCCTCAACGCGCTCGTCGCCAAGGCCGATGCCAACGCCAAGGTCATCCTCGATTGGGTCGCGAAGACCCCGTGGATCGCGAACCTCGCGAAAGAGCCGTCCACCGCTTCCAACACCAGCGTGTGCCTCGTCATCGCCGACCCGGATGTGGTGACGAAAGGCCCCGAGGCCGTGGCGCAGGTCGCCAAGGGCATCACCTCCGCGCTCGACAAGGAGGGCGTGGCCCTCGACATCGGCGCCTATCGCGATGCGCCTCCCGGCCTTCGCATCTGGTGCGGCGCGACCGTGGAGCAATCCGATCTCGAAGCCCTGAAGCCCTGGCTCGACTGGGCCTTCGCGCAGGAAAAGGCGAAGCTCGCGAAAGCGGCTTGACGTTCTTTTACCCTCCCCTTGAGGGGGAGGGTCGACGCCCGTAGGGCGGCGGGGTGGGGTGGAAGCGCTGCCCTTGGCCATCTGCCCTCGGACAAAACGCACAGCTCAATCAAACCGACTGCGCCGTTCACCCCACCCCGGCTCTTCGAGCCGACCCTCCCCCTCAAGGGGAGGGTGGGGCAACGGCAAACAACAGGTGCACCATGCCCGCTCCCCGCGTACTCATTTCCGACGCTCTCTCCCCCGCCGCCGTGCAGATCTTCAAGGATCGCGGCATCGAGGTGGATTTCCAGCCCGATCTCGGCAAGGACAAGGAAAAGCTTGCTGCCATCATCGGCAATTACGACGGCCTCGCAATCCGCTCCGCCACCAAGGTGACGGCGAAGATTCTTGAACAGGCCACCAATCTGAAGGTCATCGGCCGCGCCGGCATCGGCGTGGACAATGTCGAGATTCCCGCCGCGACCGCGAAGGGCATCATCGTCATGAACACGCCCTTCGGCAATTCGATCACCACGGCGGAACATGCGATTGCGATGATGTTCGCGCTCGCGCGCCAGATCCCGCAGGCCGATGCGTCGACGCAGGCCGGCAAGTGGGAGAAGAACCGCTTCATGGGCGTCGAGCTCACGGGCAAGGTGCTCGGCGTCATCGGCTGCGGCAATATCGGCTCCATCGTGGCCGATCGCGGCATCGGGCTGCGCATGAAGGTCATCGCCTACGACCCCTTCCTGTCGCCGGAGCGCGCGCTCGAACTCGGCGTCGAGAAGGTGGAGCTCGATGATCTCCTGCGCCGCGCCGACATCATCACGCTGCACGTGCCGATGACGGAGAAGACGAAGAACGTGCTCTCCGCCGAGAACATCGCCAAGACCAAGAAGGGCGTGCGCATCATCAACTGCGCCCGCGGGGGTCTCGTCGATGAGGTGGCGCTGCGCGCCGCGCTCGATTCCGGCCATGTGGCAGGTGCTGCCTTCGACGTGTTCGTGGAAGAGCCGGCGACCGCGAACCCGCTCTTCGGCCATCCCAACGTGGTCTGCACGCCGCATCTGGGCGCCGCGACGACTGAAGCGCAGGAGAACGTGGCGCTGCAAGTTGCCGAGCAGATGTCGGATTACCTGCTGCAAGGCGCGATCCAGAATGCAGTGAACTTCCCGTCGATCACGGCGGAAGAAGCGCCGCGCCTGAAGCCTTTCGTGGCGCTTGCCGAAAAGCTCGGCTCCTTCCTCGGTCAGCTCACGGAGGCCTCCATCAAGGGCATCCGCATCGAGTACGAGGGAACTGTGGCCGACATGAACACCCGCGCGCTCACCTCGGCCGCGGTGACGGGCGTTCTGCGTCCCTTCCTGCAGGACATCAACATGGTGTCGGCGCCGCTCGTGGCGCGTGAGCGCGGCATCACGGTGGAAGAAGTAAAGCGTGAGAGCGCGGCGCGCGATTACGAAAGCTTCATCCGCATTATCGTCGATGCCGACGACATGTCGCGGCACGCGGGGGGCACCGTGTTCCAGGACGGCAAGCCGCGCGTCACCGAGATCCGCGACATCATGGTGGACGCGGAGTTCGCGCCGCACATGATCTATGTGCGCAACGACGACAAGCCCGGCTTCATCGGCCGCTTCGGCACGCTGCTCGGCGAGTCCGGCGTGAACGTGGCGACCTTCGCGCTGGGCCGCGACAAGCCCGGCGGCGACGCGATCTGCTTCGTCTCCGTCGATCAGCCGGTCAGCGATGAACTCCTGCGCCGGATCGAGGAGATCCCGCAGGTCAAGCGCGCCCGCGCCGTTCGTTTCTAAATGCATCTTCCGGCGAAGTGGTCGCCGGTTCGCCGATAAAGAAGATGCATAAGCAAGAGAGCTTGAGGACCGCATCATGGCCATGACTATCTCGCAGCGCTTCATCCTGACGCTCGCCTGCGCGAACCGTCCCGGCATCGTGGCGGCGGTGGCGAGCCATCTGTCGGATGCGGGCCTCAACATTCTCGACGCGCAGCAATACGACGACACGCAGACGGATCGCTTCTTCATGCGTGTCGTGTTCAACCCCGTTGAAGGGGAAAGCGACATCGAAGCGCTCAAAGGCGGCTTCGCGCCGCTGGCCGGGCGCTTCGGCATGACATGGGCCATGAGCGATCAGGGTCGCAAGCAGCGGGTCATGCTGCTGGTGTCGAAATTCGATCACTGCCTCGCCGATCTGCTCTACCGCTGGCGCATCGACGAGCTGGATTTCGAGCCCGTCGGCGTCATCGCCAATCATCCTGTCGAGACCTACAGCCATGTGGATCTCGGCGACGTGCCGTTCCACTACCTGCCGGTCACGAAGGACACGAAGCTGGAACAGGAGGGACGCGTCTGGGAGATCATCCGCGACGCGAAGGCGGACCTCGTGGTGCTCGCGCGCTACATGCAGGTGCTCTCCGACGGATTGGCCGCGAAGCTCGCTGGCCGCTGCATCAACATTCACCACTCGTTCCTGCCCAGCTTCAAGGGCGCGAAGCCCTATCACCAGGCTCATGCGCGCGGCGTGAAGCTGATCGGCGCGACGGCGCATTACGTGACGTCCGATCTCGACGAAGGCCCGATCATCGCGCAGGACGTGGAATCCATCACGCATCGCGACACGGCCGATGATCTCGTGCGCAAGGGCCGCGATATCGAACGCCGCGTTCTCGCGCGCGCCGTGCGGTATCACCTGGAAGACCGCATCCTGCTCAACGGCCGCAAGACGGTCGTGTTCGCGGATTAGTTCTCGAAAGCAACTCACCGCCGTCATGCCCGCACTTGTTGCGGGCATCCACGCCTTCTGCGACGTGGTGGTTCAAAGACGTGGATGGCCGGGACAAGCCCGGCCATGACGGTGGAAAAGTTTAACGCCGCCGCTGCTCCGCGAGCCAGATGCCGCCGAGCACGAGGGCTAAGCCCAGCCCGTGATAGAACGCGAACGTCTCGCCGAGCAGAACCACCGCGAGCAATGCGCCGAAGACCGGCACGAGATTGACGAAGATGCCCGCGCGCGCCGGGCCGATCAGCTCGACGCCGCGCATGAAGAAAAGCTGCGACATGAGCGAGGGCATGAGGCCCGCATAGAGCAGCACGAGCCAGCCCTGCATGTCGGGCCAACGCGCGGTTCCGTTGATCACCTCCATGATGAGCAGGGGCACGGAGCTGACGAAAGCCACGAAGGCGAGCCCTGCGAAAAACACGAGGGCCGGGAGGGCCGGGCGGCGGCGCAGGCCGAGCGTGTAGGCCGCATAGAGCACGCAGGCGATGAGGGTGAGCACGTCGCCGAAATTGAGCGCCAGGGTCTTGAGGATGCCGAGATCCGCCTTCACGGAGATCAGCACGACGCCCGCGATCGTCACGATCATTCCAATGATCTGCAGCGGAACCACGCGGGTCTGGAAGAACAGCACGGAGCCGAGCAGCACGAGCACCGGAATCGAGCCCTGGAAGATGGTGAGGTTCACGGCGGTGGTATAATGTGCGGCCGCGTAGAACAGGGCGTTGAAGGCCGTGAAGCCGAACGCGCCCATGAGGACGATGTAGCGCCAGTGCTGCTTGATCTTCGGCCACTCCGCGAGCGTCTGGCGGCCGACGAGCGGCAGGGTTACCGCGACCACGATCACCCAGCGCATGCAGGTCAGGATCATGGGGGAGACATGGCCCACGGCCAGCCGGCCCGCGACCGCGTTGCCGCCCCACATCAGGGCGGTGAGCACCAAGAGCAGATAGGCCTGGCTCCAGAAGGCTTGCCCGAGCGGTTGCAGGAATTTCATGGAACGAACCGATCCCCAGACGCGCCGCCCAGGCATGCGTGATCCGCTTGGCTGAACGATGCAATTGCGCTTGCCGCCGGGCGCGGTTTCGTTAAACCAGCGCAAAAAGGAGGCGTGTGACGTCTATGGCCTTACGGTTTCTGGTGGTTGAGGGCAATACGCGTGGCGCAAGGGAGGCCCACAAGGCCGCCTATGGACGAATGTTGTCCGAGTCCTATGCAGACGTGATTCAGGGCGCCGAGCGGGATGCGGTCTGCGACATCGCCTTTCCGGCTGATGAAGGCGCGAACCTGCCGGATGCCGCTGGCCTCGAATCCTATGACGGCATCGTGCTCACCGGCTCGCATCTCAGCATCTATGACCGCACGCCCGAGATCATGTGCCAGATCGACCTGATGCGGGCGATCTATGCCTCGCGCACGCCGTCCTTCGGGTCCTGCTGGGGCCTCCAGGTCGCGGCGGTGGCGGCGGATGGCGACGTGCAGAAGAACCCGCTCGGCCGCGAGGTGGGCTTCGCCCGCCGCCTGCGCCGCACGGAAGAGGGCAGGGGCCATCCCATGCTGGAAGGCCGCCCTGAGGTCTATGACGCGCCGGCGATCCATCTCGACATGGTGACGGTTCTGCCGAAGGACGCCACAATCATCGCCACCAATCCGGTCTCAGCCGTCCAGGCCGCGGAGATCCGCCAGGACGGCGGCACGTTCTGGGGCGTGCAGTACCACCCGGAATTCAGCCTCGCGGAACTCGCAGTCATCATGCGCCTGCGCACGGAGCTGATGATCCGCGAGGGCTTCTGCCGCACGCCGGAAGAGGTGCATGCCTACGCGGACGATCTCACTACCCTCGACCGGGAGCCGTCCCGCTTCGACGTCGCCTGGCGCCACGGCGTCGACGCCGAAATCCTCGACACCGCCCGCCGCACCCGCGAAATCCGCAACTTCATCGAGCAGCGGGTGAAGGTGGAGAAGAGCGTGCGGGGACGGAGGTGAGGGGTCTAGTTTGTAATTGATATAAAGTATCGTCTATAGTCTGATCCTGCAGCTTGGCCTTATCTCCTGCCGCCGGGGGCAGTTGCCGGAAGGATCAGCCATGGCACAGACGCTCTACGGGGTCGGAACGGAAACGAAGGTTCCTCAGGGTGGGGGCAGTGTTCTCACTGCCCTCCCGGATGGCGGCTGGGTCGCCGTATGGTCGCAAGACGATGGGAGCGGCTTCTATTACAACCTCTACCAGCAGCGCTACGACCAGACCGGCATCCTGTCCTACGACAAGGACGGCTCCGGGAAAGCGAAGGCAATCGCATTCGCCAAGCTGCCCAAGCACCTCACTATGAAGCATGATGAATTCTTTATCATTTGATGGGGAACGCCGTGATGCAGCGCGTTCTCTGCTTCAAGGATCGGGACTGCCGACACAAGGCAGGTGATGACGGGGCCATCTGTTCAACGGTTCCCTCGCCATGTCAGGCAGAGTTTTCTGTGCCGCGTCTCTGGCCGCCGCAAAATCTTCGAACTCGATGCCATCGAAGTCTACGAAGAGATGCTTCCCGTTATCGGTATCGAAGAAATAGCGTGGCATCAGCTCTCAGGGTTCAAAGCATCTGATCTAAATTCTTGTCCGCACCAATTGCTCACCTCCGGCTGCGATACCGGATGGTGTGAGCTTCACCCCAACAGAGGACGTGAGGGTGATGGATGCACCCTCATTCGGTCTGCGAAGCAATCAACTCGCATTCAGCACGGTCCATCCGCACCTGGGTATGTCATCGCCTTTGACACATGTCAGCGCCCCGGAACGGCTTTCCACCCACACGTTCGTAGCCGCCGGCAAGATCGTGCAGTTCTTCTGGGCAGTTTCCGATTTGACCTGAGCGGTCCAAGCGCCGTTGTTGGCGCGCAATTCATTCAAGCGGTTTGCCGTGGCTTCAGCCGAGCAAAGGACGTGAAGGCTCCGCAGCGTAACGCGCTCTGGTTGTGCAACTGCGGGAGTGGCCGCAAGAGCCAAGACGAGAATAAGGCTTCTCATAGTCGATCCCTTTCGTGTGACCGGCCCGGGATGCTGGGGGCGCCGCGCTCCGCCCAGCTGCGACAGGCTGCCTAGTTCAAGAAACGCGTAAGACTGGTCTCCCGATGCATATGCCAAAAGAGGTACGCCACCCGTATTTTGGCATTCACGCATCCTGGACGAAGCGCAGCGAAGATCCGGGATCGGGTAGGGGATGAGGCACGTTCGTTCCGTCCCATTTGCTGGGAGGGGTGGGGGCGGAAAGTCAGTGTGCTTCGCTGTGTCCAGTCAGCACGACGAGTCCTACGAGCATCCCCTCTCCCGTGCGGGAGAGGGGCAGGGGTGAGGGCATGCGGATGCCGAACCGGCACCGCCCGATCAAACGCACCGACGGTATTCCCTCCCCCTTGTGGGGAGGGCGAGGGTGGGGGTGTTGGCGCCACGTTCTGGGAGTTCGTCGCCGCACCCCCTCTCCAACCCTCCCCATCGCAAGTCAGGTGTTCCTGACTTGCGCAAGCATAAGCGGATCTCGGCAACATCCGAGATCCGTGGGGGAGAGGGTTCCCGCGCCAGATACATCACGCTCTCACCCGGTCGGACCACCCCCGCCCTGGCCCTCCCCGCAAGGGGGAGGGAATAACGTCGAGCCTATGCACCGCAACGTTATGTTCTGTATTTGTTCTTGACAATATGCCTAAGCTTGGCTATGTGTGGCTTGGCCTGATCCACCGAGGGGCGCTCTCGCGAGGCGTCGTGTTTGTGGGATCGGGCACGGTCCCGTGCGGAGGATGACGCAATCCCCCGTGACGGGAGGCCCCGGCGAGAGGCTGGGCTCCGCTCTGGTCCAAGGCCGCCCGTATCAAGACGGTGTCCGCCTTGGGCAGAGCTGGGGCCATGTCGCGCCGGTCCGCCTAAAAAAGCCGTGCGCGGGGAGCCGTCGGGTTCTTCACTCACACTAGCCGAGCCGGACGCCTCCTCGCGCCCCCTCGACCAGAAAACCTCGGGCGAAACACGCCGCGAGGATGCTCCCGCTTGCTCTTTGAAAGCGCCCCGTGTCATCGCCGGCGAGCGTCAGCCAGGGAAGGGGATCCACCCCCCGCTCGGCGCTCTGGATGTCCTTCCCCTGCTCCAGCCGGGAATGACACTGGAAGGCAATGCCTGCCGACCGAGAGGCCGTTCCTGCTTGCCTTTATTCCGTCGCCTGAAGGGGCGAGACTGCGCGTATCCCTCAAAGCGGCGAGACACGATGCATGGGACAAGGCTCATTCCGGCTTGACCTGAGGCGCATGATCCACGAAGAGGGTTTGCAAGGTTTTTACCCAACCCAAACCCTGGCCTTGCGCCGGGGTTTTTTATTGTGAGGCTTTAAGCGATGGCGAACGTGGTTGTCGTGGGCGCCCAGTGGGGCGACGAGGGCAAGGGCAAGATCGTCGACTGGCTGTCCGAACAGGCGGACGTGGTCGTGCGGTTCCAGGGCGGGCACAATGCCGGCCATACCCTCGTGATCGGCGACAAGGTCTACAAGCTCTCGCTGCTGCCCTCCGGCGTGGTGCGCCCGAACAAGCTCTCCGTCATCGGCAACGGCGTCGTGCTTGATCCGCATGCGCTCGCGGCCGAGGTGACCCGCCTGACCGAGCAGGGCGTCGCGATCTCCCGCGACAACCTGCGCGTCGCCGAGAACGCCACGCTGATCCTGTCCATCCACCGTGAGCTCGATGCGCTGCGCGAGAGCGGCAGCGCCGGCACGAAGATCGGCACCACCAAGCGCGGCATCGGCCCCGCCTATGAGGACAAGGCCGGCCGCCGCGCGATCCGCCTGATGGACCTCGCCGACCTCTCGTCGCTGCGCGACAAGATCGACCGCCTGCTCACGCACCACAACGCGCTGCGCCGCGGTTTCGGCCTCGACGAGTTCAAGCCCGAGGACATCTACGAGGAGCTGGCCTCCGTCGCTCCGCAGGTGCTGCCCTACATGGATGCCGTGTGGCGGCTCCTCGATGAAGAGCGTCGCGCCGGCAAGCGCATCCTGTTCGAAGGCGCGCAGGGCGCGCTGCTCGACGTCGATCACGGCACCTATCCCTTCGTCACCTCCTCCAACACGGTGGCGGGACAGGCGGCGACCGGTTCGGGCCTCGGCCCCGGCGCCGTCGGCTACGTGCTCGGCATCGCCAAGGCCTACACCACCCGCGTCGGCGAAGGCCCGTTCCCGACCGAATTGTTCGACGAGACCGGCGAGCTGATCGGCCAGAAGGGCAAGGAATTCGGCGTGGTCACGGGCCGCAAGCGCCGCTGCGGCTGGTTCGACGCCACCCTCGTGCGCCAGACCGTGCGTACCTCCGGCATCGACGGCATCGCGCTCACCAAGCTCGATATCCTCGACGGCTTCGAGACCATCAAGATCGGCGTCGGCTACAAGCTCGATGGCGAGACGATCGACTACTTCCCGGCGAGCCAGGGCGCGCAAGGCAGGGTGGAGCCGATCTACGAGGAGTTCGAAGGCTGGAGCGGTTCAACCGCAGGGGCGCGCTCGTGGGCCGACCTTCCGGCACAGGCCGTCAAATATGTCCGCCGCATCGAGGAACTCATCGGCGCGCCGGTGGCCGTGCTGTCCACATCGCCGGAGCGTGACGACACAATCCTCATGAAGAACCCCTTTGAGGGTTGACGGCGGGGCGTCTTAAGGTCCATTTCGAGAGGGAAATGGCAGATTATTACCCTCTTATTGCACGAGCCGTCGAAGGCTTGACCGAACAGAATCCGGCAACGCGGCGCGCCGTTTACGAGCGCGCCCGCACGGCTCTGGTCGCCCAATTGCGTTCGCTCACCCCGCCCCTGTCCGAAGAGGACATTCAGCAGGAATGCGCGTCCCTCGACGAGGCGATCACGCGGGTCGAGGCCGATTATGCCCCGCCGCCGGCGGGGTTCGACCCCGATGCCTTCGCCAGCATGCTGGCGGGAGAGCAGAAGCCACAGGCTTCCTTGCCTCACGGCCTCAGGGCGCCCTCCCAGGACGGAACGCCCGAGCCTGAGCCCGAGGAGCCGGCCTATGCCGATCAGGGTCAGGCCCGGCCGAAGGTCGATACCCGTCCTCACCCCGCCCTGCATCAGGGTCGGCAGGGCAGGATGCGCTCCATCCTCCTCGGATCCGCTATCGGCCTCGTCATCCTCGCCATCGCAGGCCTTGCCTGGTGGCAGAGCCAGTCTGATCCGCCGGTGCCGACCGAGCCCGTTGCGGAGACGGCCCAGCCCCAGCCCAATTCGGAGACGGCGAAGATCGAGGAGCGTGTCGGCGGTCCTGCCGCCCCGCAGGCTCCCACGGCCAATCAAAACGCCGGTCAGGCGATCGGCGCGGTGCAGCGTGCCGTCTTCTACGAAGAGGACGCGACGAACCCGCAGACCCCGAAGGCCCAGGTGGGACGCGTCACCTGGCGGCTCGAGGATGTGAACCCCGGCCAGGGGCAGGCTCTCGAAAAGGCGGTCACCGCCAATATCGAGATCCCCGATGCGGGATTGACCATGAAAATGGTGATGCGCCGCAATCTCGATACGACGCTGCCTGCTTCCCATACCGTGGAGCTGACCTTCACCACCCGCAACGGCGATACCGGCCGCGTGATTCGCGATGTGGGTCTGCTGCAGCTCAAGAACGAGGAAGCCGCGCGCGGCACGCCGGTCGCCGGCCTGCCGGTTCCGGTGCGCGAGAACCTGTTCCTGATCGGCCTGTCGAACCTTCAGGGCGACATGGAGCGCAACACCGAGTTGTTCGTGCGTCGGAACTGGATCGACCTGCCGGTGCGCATGGCCTCGGGACAGCGCGCGATCCTGAGCTTCGAGAAGGGCGCCACGGGCGAGCAGGTTCTGAACAGCGCCTTCACGCAATGGCAGTAAAGTCCGCCGTATAGGGCAATAAAAAAGCCGCGCATCACAGCGCGGCTTTTTTTCATAAAATCGGCAATGCTCAGGCCGAGGCTTCCGCGGAGGAAGTCTCGATCTGGGTGAGGTTTTTCTTCACCGCCTCCTGAATCTTTTCGAAAGCGCGGACCTCGATCTGGCGAACGCGCTCGCGGGATACGCCGAACTCGGTGGAAAGCTCTTCCAACGTGATCGGATCGTCCGACAGGCGGCGCGCCTCGAAGATGCGTCGCTCGCGCGGATTGAGCACGGAGAGAGCCGTGCGCAGGGCGGTCAGCCTGTTCTGGCCTTCCTCCTCCTCCACGAGCACCTGCTCCTGGCTCTGGCCGCTGTCCACGAGCCAGTCCTGCCACTCGCCGCCGCCTTCGCCTTCATCGCGCAGAGGCGCGTTGAGCGAAGCGTCGCCGCCGAGACGGCGGTTCATGTCCACCACGTCCTGCTCGGTCACGCCGAGTTGGGTCGCGATCTGCTTCACCTGATCCGGGCGCAGATCGCCTTCCTCAAAGGCGGAGATCCGGCCCTTGGCCTTGCGCAGGTTGAAGAAGAGCTTCTTCTGGTTCGCTGTGGTGCCCATCTTCACGAGGGACCAGGAACGCAGGATGTACTCTTGAATCGCCGCCTTGATCCACCACATGGCATATGTGGCAAGGCGGAAGCCCTTGTCGGGCTCGAAGCGCTTGACGGCCTGCATGAGGCCGACATTGCCTTCGGAAACCACCTCGCCGATCGGCAGGCCATAGCCGCGGTAGCCCATCGCGATCTTAGCGACGAGACGCAGATGGGATGTTACGAGCTTATGGGCTGCGTCCCTGTCTCCATGCTCACGCCAGCTCTTGGCGAGCATGTATTCCTCATGCGGCTCAAGCATGGGGAAGCGACGAATTTCGTCGAGATAGCGGGACAAGCCCCCTTCATTGGCAAGCACCGGAAGCGCTGTAGCCATATTTCTCCTCCTTTGGCTCCCTCTTATGTGAGGCAAGCCTGAGGCGGCCCCCACAATGGCCGACCGCCCAACTTCTTTATATAAGCGGTTCGACCGTGTCCGAATAGAGGCGTCAGGCTTCAAGACGTGGTGAACGCACGAGACTCGCAAGGGTGCCATCGCGGCCGGATTTTGCGACGCAATGCCGCTTGATCTCAGTGCCGAAGCGCCTCCAGCAGTGCCGCCATATCGGGGGGGAGGGGACTCTCGAACCGCAAAAACTGGCCTGTTCTCGGGTGTTCGAAGCCTAGGATAGCTGCATGCAAAGCCTGCCGTCCGAGATTGCGCAGGGCCTCCTGTTGTGCCGTCGTCAGGCGATTGGCCTTGGTCTTGAAACCTGAGCCGTAGGTGAGATCCCCAAGGAGCGGATGGCCGATATGCGCCATGTGCACGCGGATCTGGTGCGTGCGGCCGGTCTCCAACTCGCATTGGACAAGGCTCGCTATGGGAGCGGCTGGCGGCAGGGTTTCGAGCAACTGGTAATGCGTGATCGCATAGCGTCCACGCTCGTTCTCGTCCGAAACGATGGCGATCTTCTCCCGGTTGTGCTGACTGCGCGCCAGCGCCGCCTCTACCGTGCCCCGCCGCCGCTCAGGCACCCCCCAGACGAGTGCGAGATAGCTGCGCTCGAGCGGGCCGGTCCGTCCGTGATCGGCGAACTGCTCCGCAAGGCCTTGGTGCGCCAGATCGTTCTTGGCGACGACCAGCAGGCCGGAGGTATCCTTGTCGAGGCGGTGCACAATGCCGGGGCGCTTGACGCCGCCGATTCCCGAAAGGCTCTCGCCGCAATGGGCGATGAGCGCGTTGACGAGGGTGCCTGAATCATGTCCCGCCGCGGGATGAACCACCAGCCCAGGCGGCTTGTCGATGACGATCACGTCGTCGTCCTCATAGACGATCACGAGGTCCATCGCCTCGCCGAGGGGCTCCGCCGCGACCGGTGGCGGCACGACCAGCCCGATCCGCGCCCCGCCGCCGACCTTGCGGCCGGGATCGAGAACGGGAGCCCCATCGATGGTCACCTGACCTTCCTTGATGAGCGCCTGCAAGCGGCTTCGCGACAGGTCGCCCTGGAGCCGGGCAAGCACACGATCCAGCCGCTCCGCCGGTAATCCCTCGTCCAGAATCCATTCCTGCTGGGTCGATGCGTCCACAATGTCCTCATTTCAGCGGAGTCTTTCGCTTTTTTCGGCGAAAGGACTTGATGCGATTCACAAGGGTGGTTATACGAGCGGCCTCCACCTTGCTAGCTCCCTTCGTCTAGCGGTCTAGGACGTCGCCCTCTCACGGCGAAAACAGGGGTTCGAGTCCCCTAGGGAGCGCCAAGGCCGAGGCTTTGAAGCCGCTACATTTTGTTTCTGAGAACCCTGCGTCCCACACAGGATTCTACACTGCCGCGATACTTCTGGCAGAGACCTCAGGGTACGTCTTCAAAATCACATCCCCTCAACGTTTCATTGACCGTTTCGGTGCTGCTCCATTCTGGATCAGGCTTGGCCTTTTGACTGCGGCCGAGGCAAAACGTCGTGCCTGCGTCCTCGCAGGCTAGGCCGTCACAAGAATGGATTATAGTGACGTGTCGAGGGAGATGATGTCTCGGGGGGCTGGCTGCGTCGGCCTAGCAGCTTGCGACGCTTCGCCGAGAGGAATGGGGTGCAGATCTCAATCGTTTGAATGCCAATATCCAATGGCGCGAGAAGGCCAAGCACGAATCCGGCGATCCGGAGATCATCCAACTGTTATAGCTGCCGAATGAGATCATCGAACGGGCAAATGCCATTCGTCACATCGATCCAGTCCCGAAGGCAACTGTATCTGAATACCTGGCCGAGTTCCGGCATGTCTGGAAAGCAATTGGACGGGGATGAACTCGTAAAGCTTTGGATTGGTCATCATCGGTCCCCGATCGGAGAATCTGGAGACGCATGAGTCAAACAGCAGCGGAAAAATAAACGCTGAATGTAGATTTAACTTATGCCTGCTTGGCCAAATGATCGCTGTCCAAATGAAGATAGCTGAGATCGAACTCGGCGGCTTCCTTGAGGCCCTCCCAGTCGAGAATGTTGAGCGCGCCGCCGCGCAGGACGATCAGGCCGTCGCTCCTGAGTTCCTGGAGAATACGGTTCACGTGCACTGTCGATAAACCGAGGGCGTCGCCGATTTCATTCTGCGTCAACGGCAAGTCATATCCATGTTCCTCGGCAATCCCAACGGCACGCAGGCGCATCTGCAGTTCGCACAGCAGATGGGCCATGCGTTGGTAGCCGGATCGGCGCCCGAGACCCACCATCCATTCGCGGAATATCGCCCCTTCGATGAGGCTGTCTCGCCAGAAGATTTCGGCGAGCCTCGGGCGACTCCGAAACAGATTGCGCAGGATCTGATGAGGGATCATCGCGACACGCGTTCTCACGAACGTGCCGAGGTTATTGTCCAGGGTGCGCAGCAAGAGGCTTTGAAGATCGGGTATGTCGCCTGGGATATAGAAGCCCGTGATCTGCCGTTTGCCGTCGGGAAGGAGTTTGTAGCGGCCGGTGAAGCCGTCAAGGATCATGCAGCAATCGGAAGGGCTGTCGCCGTCTCGTACGATATCGGTGTCCGCCTCGATGATCCTGATGTTGACGGGCAGATCGAGGATTGCCTGTTTATCTTCGTCGGTCAGGTCTGCGATGCTTTCCAGCTTTCGCAGAACGACGACATGCTCCGCCTGCTGTCTCAAGAGGAGAGTCTTCACGGCGCATCCTTTCCTTTTGCGCTGATTTGTTGCCCGGTGCTCAAGCTGACCTCAACCGTTCTTCACATACGCCCAATGCTCCAAAGAGCGGACTGACGCAGTGTCTGAAGATGAGGTGGGCCAGAACCACGGAACTTTCCAGAACATCTAGGGAGATATTCCAGCGCGGCGATACTGCGGGCGTTCTTTCTTCGAATCCTGAAGCAGGACGCTGCCAGGAGGACTTGGAAGGACAGATGTTTGATGGGCCCATATCAAATTACGTAGAGGAGTTTGAGTGTCTGTGACGATTTTCCTGAATTGTTTAAGTTAACTCTCTGTTTGTAGGGGGAATAGACGGTGAGAGCAAAGGTAAGAAAGTCGGAATATAACAATAAATCATATTCGCCACGATTTCGCCCTATTCGGAATCGAAAAGGGTTCTCAACACAACGAGCGATAAGCTCGGTCGAACTAAAGTACTCTTGTGCAAAGATTTGACGTTCTCTAAGTTTTCTACATTTATGTTGCGTATATAACTGTCGTTCTGAATAGCATTAGTTCAAACAAATAATGGAAGCGCTTGAGAAGACCCGATCAAGGGTCTCGATGGGTGCTTGGGGCAAAATCATGACTTTGAAAGCTAATGTCGCGCCCAGCGGCAACTTTGACCTGACCAATTGGAAACTCACTCTCCCGGTCGATTCCTCGGGCAAGACCAGCGGCACAGCCATCGAGGTCAAGGACCTCAACGGCTACCAGAACAGCAAGTATTTCTATACTGCTCCTGACGGTGCCATGGTGTTCTATGCTGCCGTTGACGGCGCCACGACAAGCGGTTCATCCTATGCCCGCTCTGAGCTGCGCGAAATGAACGGCACAGCGAAAGCGGCGTGGAAACTCTCCACGGGCGGCTTCATGAGCGCAACGCTCGAAGTCGATGCTGCGCCAATGCGCAACGGCCAGGGCAAGAAGATTGTGGTCGGCCAGATTCACGGCGAGGACGACGAACTGGTGCGCCTCTACTGGCATGACAATAAGCTCTATTTCGCCAATGATCTTTCGGGCTCCGACAACAAGGAGCACACCTTCAACTTCAAGGCGGATGACGGTTCCGCTCCCGATGTGTCGCTGAACGAGAAGTTCTCGTATACGATCAGCGCCAAGGGCAATGTGCTCGACGTCGATATCTATGCCGACGGCAAAGTCTACCATTCGCACACGACCATCAATAGCGTGTGGCAATCGGACAGCTTTTATTTCAAGGCGGGCGCCTATCTCGGCGCGAACGAGACTAACGGTTCCGGCTACGGCCAAACGTCGTTCTACGCCCTGACGTTCAACCACAACGGATCAACCCCGACGCCTACAAATCCGGTGCCGGCAGAGCCCATCCCGACCACGCCGATTGATCCGGCGCCGATCCCGGTCGATCCCGTGCCGACAACGCCGACGACGCCCGATTCGTCTAGCCGGCCCGTAACGACGAAGACGATCGAAGGGTCGAACAGCAACAACTATGTGAAGGGTGCTTCCGGCAACGAATGGCTCAAGGGCAATGCGGGCCGTGACGTGCTGTGGGGCAAGGCCGGCAGCGATGTGCTGACGGGCGGCACGCAGGAAGATGCTTTCGTCTTCGATACCGCCATCGGCCGGGATGTCGATTACATCACCGACTTCAACGTAGCCGACGATTCGATCCGTCTGGAAAACAAGATCTTCAGCAAGCTGACGAAGACCGGCAAGCTGTCGTCGAGTTTCTTCGAGGTCGGCGAGAAGGCCGGCGATGCGAATGACTACATCGTCTACAACAAGACCACCGGCGCTCTGTCCTACGATTCCGATGGTTCAGGTTCTCGTGCGGCGAAAATCTTCGCCGTGATCGAGAACAAGGCGGCGCTCACCGCTGCCGACTTCATCGTGATCTAGTTCCACACCTTGCTAATGGCGGTCTCGGCGCACGCTGAGGCTGCCGCACACAAGCGGGTTCCCATCCATTTTTCGGCTCGGGTCGCCCGTTGATGCTGATGGTTGCGTAATTCGTTCAGCAGAATTTTTTATTTATTGCTCTTCGCAATTGATCCTAAGACCAATATTTCAAAGCGAGCCCCGCCTTCATGGCGGGGCTTTTTATTGCTGCTCCAGAGATCATTCCGCCGGCGTCATCCGCACGGAGGGCTCTGGCGTTGCCGAGTGGGCAGGGCGGAAGACGAAGTACGCGAAGAGCAGCATGGCGGCGAGAACCACGATGGAGGAGATGCCGGCAATCGGATCGAAGCCATCATAGCCGAGATGAAGAGCGCCGACGGCAATGGTCAGGATCACGGTGCCGATGGTCCAGAGATAGACTTGGACCCTGGCAAGGCGGCTGGTGTCGAGCGCAGGGCGCCGCTCGTAATAGATCCCGAACAGAAACAGTGACACCCAACCGAGCAGGTTGAGATGTGCGTGTGCGGGCATGAGGGAATGGTCTTGTGACGCGGCCATGCCGATCCCCATTCCCATCCCGGCGATGACACAGAGAACGGCAAGCCTGAAGCTGAGAGCGGACGCTGACATGGATTTCCTCCTCAAATACAACCTTTGCGGCGTGTTCGTTTTCGCTTCAATCACACTGGCATTGTCCGATCTGTGAGTAAAATCACACTGCCAACTCTTCGGGATGAAGAAATTTACAACGATATACTATTACGTAAATCTCTGAGATTCGAAAAGCGAAGCGGCCCGCGTGAGCGGGCCGCTTGTATCCTTAACAGGTCAGAAGTTGGGCAAATCGTTTCAGAAACTTACGTTTCCTTGTTGCCGGCTTCTTCAGGGCCTTTGCGTTGATCGTTCTCGTTCAATTGCCGGCCGCTGGATGAACCGTTGCCTTGATCTTGCCGGTGCGGATTGGCATCGGTCGGCGGCACATTGCTTGTGCCGAGGCTCTGCTCCGCCAATCCCTTGTCATCGCCATTGCGCTTCCCGCCCATGACTTCACTCCAGAAAATCACGTCAAGTCACTTGTCGCCGCGAGAGGACCCGGCGCCCATGTCTTGGCCGTCGTGCAACGCGTGTTCGCAGCGTTCCACATGATCCGCGGCCCGCTCCTCCATTTGCTCGGTGCTCCGGCAGGGATTGTCGACGTCCAGATGGCAGAATTGGCACTTCATGACAGCCTCCTATTCCAAAATGTCTGGGGGCCAACGTGAAGAGGCACGCCGTGTTCCGGTTAACGGCGTGCCCGTTTATAGCCGAAAGTAGGCTTAGAGCATTTTTCGGTGAAGTGGATCCGGTTCACCGTCAAAAAATGCGGCACAGCAAAGGAGAGAGCTGATTCCATGCCAATGGAAACAGCTCTAGCCGTACAGATAGGTGGGCAGCCAGAGGCCAAGCTGCGGGAAGATGTAGAACATCGCCATGGCCACGATCACGAGGAACAGGAAAGGCAACACACCCGCGAAGATCTCGTTTATCGACACATGCGGCGGCGCAATGCCCTTCAGGTAGAACGGTGCCATCGCCACCGGCGGCGACAGGAACGACGTCTGAATGTTGAGCGCGATCAGGACGCCGAAGAAGATCGGATCGATGCCGAAATTGTCGAGAAGCGGCAGGAAGATCGGGACGAAGATCACCACGATCTCAGTCCATTCAAGCGGCCACCCGAGCACGAAGATGATGGCCTGTGTCAGGATCAGGAACCAGAAGGGCGAGAGGTTCAGGTATGCGACGAGGTTTTCGATGGGCTGGTGCCCGCCGAGAAAGGCGAAGATGGACGAGAAGATGAAGGAGCCCACGAAGAGCCAGCACACCATGGCCGAAGTGCGCGCCGTAAGGATGACGGATTCCTTCAGCTTGCCGAAGGTGAGCGAGCGATAAGCCATGGCAAGGAGAAGGCTGCCCAACGCACCAACGGCAGCGGCTTCCGTCGGCGTCGCAATGCCGAAGAAGATGGCGCCGAGAACGGATAGGATGAGAATTGCCAAGGGGAAGAACGAAGTCGCCAGGGACCAGAATACTTTGATGAGTGGAACTCTTCGCTGCTCTTCCGGAAGCTTGGGCGCGAGGCTTGGGTTGATGGCGCAGCGGATGATCACGTAGAGCATGTAGAGGCTGGCCAGCATAAGGCCGGGGAAGAGGGCGCCGGCATAAAGCTTGGGCACCGAAACGCCAGCCGTCGCTCCGTAGAGAATGAGCATGACGCTGGGTGGGATAAGAATGCCGAGACATCCGCCGGCGCAGATCACGCCCGATGCGAGTCGGGTGTCATAGCCTGCTCGCAACATGGCGGGGAAGGCGAGAAGTCCCATGAGTGTTACGACGGCGCCGACAATGCCGGTTGCCGTTGCGAACAGGGCGCAGGTGAGAAGCGTGGCGACTGCGAGCGAGCCGGGAACTCCGCCCACCGCGACTTGAATGGAGTGGAACAATCGGTCGAGAATATTCGCGCGCTCGATCACATAGCCCATGAAGACGAAGAGCGGGATGGCGACGAGCGTATCGTTCGTCATCGCGGAATAGGCGCGCTGCACCACAAGCGCGAACACGATGTCGCCCATGGCCATGTAGCCGAAGCCGAAGCCCAGCGCCATCAGCGTGAAGGCGATGGGAAAGCCGAACATGATGAATACGATGAACAGGCCGAGCATCAACACGCCCAGTTCAGGATTTCCCAGCCCCCACGACGCCAGCATCAGATGCTTCCTTCCTTAATGCCTTCTTGCTCGGCTTTTTCGAGAATGAGTTTTTCTGTTTCTTCGACGTCGTGAAGGCGCGGCGGCCACTCGCCCCGGCGCAGGCATTCGATGCAGCGAACGACCTCCGCCATGCCCTGCACGGCCATGAGCACGCCGACAATGGGAATGAGCGCCTTGAACGGGTAGATCGGCGGTCCGTTCGGCGAGTTCATGGAATGCTCGTTCATCATCCAGGACATTTCCGTGAACGGGATGCCGGCATAGACGAGAGCGAGAATGCCGGGAAAGAAGAAGAGGAAATACAGAACGAGATCGAGGCCCGCCTGTCGGCGCGGTGGCCAGCTGCGATAGAGGAAGTCGCCTCTCACATGGCTGTTGCGGGCCAGCGTATAGGGTCCCGCTACCATGAAGAGAAGCCCGTAGAGCATGTAGCTTGCGTCGAAGGCCCATTCGGTGGGGGCGCGCAGCACGTAGCGGGAGAAGACCTCGTAACAGACGGCGAAGGTGAGAACGAGGATCGCCCAACTCACCGTCTTGCCGATGAACGTGTTGATGCGGTCGATGAGATAGACGAAACGCATGCGGAGAGACCTTCGGGGTCATTCGTCGGGACATGAGTTGAGGATGGCGCGGCCCGCGCCATCCTCGTGCATCAAAGACCTCCGGCGCGAGACGCCTTAGAGCGTCTTGTAGAAGTGGTCATAGGCCATATCGCGCGAAGGCTCGTTCAGGCGCTCGTAGGCATAGGTGCGCTGCACCCAAGCCTTCTGGCTGTCGATGACCTTCTTGAAGAACGGGTCCTTCGAGAATTCCTCGATCACCTTGTCCCATGCCTCGAGCTGCGCTTTCAGCACGGCATCCGGCGTCTTCTTCACGGAGACGCCGCGGCTCTTGATGACCTCCAGATCTTTCGAGTAGCGATCCAGAGCCTTCCAGGACATGTCGGCGGATTCCGCCTCGGCTGCGTACTTGATGATGGCTTTCAACTCGGCGGGCAGCGCGTCGTACTTGGTCTTGTTGAAGATCAGCTCGAAGGTCTCGCCGGATTGGTGATAGCTCTGGAGCATCAGGTTCTTCGAGACGTCTGGGAAGCCGAGCACCAGATCGGAGGAGGGATTGTTGAATTCCGCTCCGTCGATCACGCCGCGTTCGAGCGCGGGCACGATCTCGCCACCGGCGAGAATGGTGACGGCGGCACCCAATTGGCGGTTGAGGTCGGCGGCAAGACCCACCGTGCGGTACTTCAGTCCCTTGAACGCATCCGCCGATGTCACCTCGCTCTTGAACCAGCCGAGAGGCTGGGCCGGCATCGGTCCCGACAGGAAGCCGACGAGGTTGAGCTTGAGGATCTGGTTCTGCAGTTCATTGTAGAGATCGTAGCCGCCGCCGTAATTCATCCAGGCCAGGAACGAGTTGGCGTTCCAGCCGAAGGACGGGCCGGTGCCGAACAGGGCATAGGCCTTGTTCTTGCCGTACCAATAGGCCGCCACGCCATGACCGCCGTCGAGGATGCCGGCATGCACCGCGTCCTGAAGCTGGAAGGCAGGGACGACGGCGCCGGAGGCGAGAACGTCGATCTTGAGACGCCCGCCCGACATGTCGTTCACGCGTTTGGCGAAGTCGTTGCAGAACTCGTGGAAGATGTCGCGATTGGGCCAGGTTGACTGGAACTTCCAGGTGGCCGTTTGCGCTCGCGAAACCTGTGGAGCGGCAATCGTAGCGGCAGTGCCGAGACCGGCGACCTGCAGGAAATGACGACGGGAATGCTTGGACGATCCCGAAGGTGTGCCCTCCGGGGACTTGCCTTTCTTCATGCTTTCCTCCCTCACCCCCTGATTGTTGTGAAGGACCGCGCTTTTTTCTGAACGGGCGCGTTATTCCCTAAAGAATGCTGCGGCACTTCGTCATGAAATTCAAGTGCCGCCCACCTAAGGTCTAAGGGATACGCCGGGAGAGGGCTTCTTTACTTGGCAGGAGCCGCAACTTTGCTTGCAAGAGCCGGCCGAGGACTCGGTTCTCACGCAGAAGTGTTGAGGGCTAACCCGGATTTCCCGGGCATGAAGCCGTCAGTCAGGCATGCTTAAGGGCAGCAACGAGATCGGCAAGCAGATCTTCCTGATGCTCCAGGCCGATCGACAGGCGCACGAGACCGTCCGAGATCGCCATTTCCGCGCGCAGCTCCGGAGTGAAACGCTGATGGGTCGTCGTCGCGGGGTGCGTGACGAGGCTCTTGGCATCGCCGAGGTTGTTCGAGATGCGGATCAGCTTCAAGGCATTCATGAAGCGGAACGCTGCTTCCTTCCCGCCCCGAACCTCAAGCGCGATCATGGTGGAGGCGCCGGTCATCTGTTTCCTGATCAGGTCCGCCTGCGGATGGTCGGGGCGTCCAGGATAGATCAGGTTCTGAAGCCTGGGATGGTCATGAAGGGCGTCGGCCAGGAAACCGGCATTGGCCGTCTGCCGTTCGACGCGCAAGGACAGGGTTTCCAGCCCTTTCAGAAGCACCCAGGCATTAAATGGCGAGATCGAGGGGCCGGTCATGCGCAGGAATTGCTGCACCTTGGTCTCGATGAACTCCGTCGAGCCCAGGATGACGCCGCCGAGACATCGGCCCTGTCCGTCGATATGCTTGGTCGCCGAGTACACCACGCAATCCGCGCCCAGTGCGAGCGGCTTCTGGAAGAGGGGAGTGGCGAAGACGTTGTCGACGGTGAGCGTCGCACCGGCCTCGTGGGCTATGGCGGCAACGCCGGCGATGTCGATGATCTGAAGGCTTGGGTTGGAGGGCGTTTCCAACAGGAAGGCTTTCGTTTCCGGCCGCACGGCATCGCGCCAGGCCTTCAGGTCCAAGCCGTCCACGAGGGTGCAGGCGACACCGAACCGGGGCAGCAGATCCTCAACCACCCAGCGGCAGGAACCGAACAGGCCGCGCGCCGCCACCACATGATCGCCCGCCTGAACCTGGGACACCATGGCAGCCGTCACCGCCGCCATGCCGCTCGCCGTGGCACGGGCGGTCTCCGCGCCTTCAAGAGCACCGATGCGCTGCTCGAACATGTCGATGGTCGGGTTGGAATAGCGGCTGTAGCTGTACCCGGCCTCCTCGTTGAGGAAGCGGCGCTCCGCGCTTTCCGCGCTCTCATAGACGAAGCCCTGGGTCAGGAAGAGCGCTTCCGAGGTTTCGCCGAAGGGCGTGCGGATCTGCCCTTCATGGACGAGAAGGGTTTCGAGGCGATAGTTCGGGTCGTGTGGCGATGTCATGAGGTTACTCTAAGATTGTTCTTTAAAAAGAACAATCGTTTTGTATGGAGAAAACCCCTTAAGCTCGGCCAGCGTCCTGGAGTAGCCTCTCCACGCACTCCGACAGGGATTTTTGCCATGGCGGAAGGGTGATGCCATGGGCATCCCTCAGCTTCGTGCAGTCCAGACGCGAATTGGAGGGCCGCTTGGCCGGCGTGGGATAATCGGCTGTCGCGATCGGACGAACCTTTGCGGTGGGTCCGCCGAGCCGTGAAGAATCCGCGAAGATTTCCGTGGCGAACTCGGCCCAGCTGGCGGTACCCGATCCTGCCATATGAAAAAGGCCGCGCAGGCTGCTCTCCTTAGGGTTCTCCAGTAGTTTTCGCCCGACGCTGAAGATGCCGTCCGCGATGTCGAGGGCGCTTGTGGGGGATCCGACCTGATCCGCGACGACGCCGATCTCCTCGCGCTCTGCCCCCAGGCGCAGCATGGTCTTAACGAAATTCTTGCCGAAGGGGCTGTAGACCCAGGCAGTCCGCAGGATCACGTGATCCTCCGCCTCGGCGGCCACGGCTTGCTCGCCTAGCAGCTTCGAGGTGCCGTAAACCCCGAGCGGGTTGACGGGATCGCTCTCGCGGTAGGGACGGTCAAGGGTTCCGTCGAACACGTAGTCGGTCGAGATATGGATGACGGGGATCCCCATGGCGGCAGCGGCGCCCGCGACGACGCCGGGGCCGATGCCGTTGATGGCCTGCGCCAGTTCCGGCTCCTTCTCGGCCTGATCGACGGCCGTATAGGCCGCCGCATTTACGATGAGATCGCCGCCGGTCTCGCGCAGGATGTCCTCGATCCCGGAAGGGTCCGCGAGATCGAGCTTGGGGCGGCCCAGCAGGACGCTTGTCGCTCCATGAGCCGATGCGCGCTCCGCCAGCGCGCGAGCGACCTGGCCCTGTTGTCCGATGACGATGATACGCATGAGATTTCCTCTTCAACCCTGCGGATATCGGGAAAGGTCGAACGGGGCAACAAAGCTTCTCGAGAAGAGGAATTTATTGCGCTGCAATATCACACTCCTGTCACTCTTTGGCTGTAATGATCGATTCGTGGCACGGAGAAAGACGAGGATGGAGGAGGGTATGTACGCTTACAACTTATTCCGAAGCACCAACCAAGACGGTCTCGTCTGCGCGGTTCCGGAGGAGCGTTCAGTTCCATCCTTCGTCGTTGAGCCGCTCTGGAAGTTCAGCGGTCGGGTCGACAATCGCGAGACGCCGCTCGGTTTCGACAGGCAAGCCGCCATGACGGGCGTGCGTTTTAACGGCTTTTATCTGTTCGCGAGCTTTCCCAAGGATCACGCGCATCCGTAAGGCCTTCCTGTGATCAGTCGGTCCGGCGCAGCCCTGCGCCGGACACATGAAGCCCCGCCTTCGCATATTTAAGCACTTGATCTTAAGCTTGGCCTGCCATCAATCTGGCGGACCCTGCGCTTGCCGCTTCACCATCCCTGTGTGAACCGTGAATTCCTCCCTCGTTTTGATCTGGTCGGTCACGGCCGCAACCACCCTGCTCCAAGCCGGCAACGGACTTCTGCAGGCCCTGATGCCGTTGCGGATGCAAGCCGAAGGCCTTTCCATTACCGCCATTGGTCTTGTTGCCGCGGCTTATGGACTGGGCTTCTCGACGGGCTGCTTCATCGCCCCGGCTTTCATCCGCCATGTGGGCCATATCCGCGCTTTCGCGAGCCTTGCCGCCGTGGCTTCCGTGGTCGTTCTTGCGATGACGCAGGCGCATTCCACCGGAGCCTGGATGATCCTGCGTGGCCTCACCGGCGTGACGTTCGCCTGCATCTTCACGCTGACTGATGGCTGGATCAGCGCCCGGGCGACTTCGAGCCATCGCGGGCGCATTCTCTCGATCTACATGATCTGCACGAAAGTGACGTTGATGATCTCGCCGCTCGGTATCGGGCTTGGCGATATCAGGACGGACGGGCTGTTCATGGCGGTCAGCGCGGGATTGATCCTGTCCCTGCTTCCGATCGCAGCCACGACAACCAAGGAGCCGCCACCGCCACAGGGCGTCAGGATCGATGTGCGCGGCCTGTTCGCGGCGGCGCCTTCAGCTGTGGTGGGGTCTTTCGTCGTCGGGCTCGTCAACGGTCCCGTCATTGCCATCACGCCGGTTTTCGGTGTGAGCATCGGCTTGAGCCAGGAAATCGCGGCTGCGCTTCTCGTCGCCCTTCAGGGCGGCAGTCTCGTGATGCAATGGCCGCTCGGCTGGCTTTCCGACAGGGCGGACAGGCGCATCGTCATCGCGAGCCTTGCCGCCGGCACGAGCGTCGTGTCTCTCGCCATCCTTGTGGCCAGTTACCTGAGCGCTCAGACGATGGTGATCTGGCTCTTCGCTGCCTGGGGAGGGCTGGCGCTCTGCATCTATTCGATTTGCGTGGCGCATGCCTGCGACATCGTCGATCCGGGCCGCATCATCTCGACCATCGGGACCCTGCTGTTCTCCTGGGCCGTCGGCGTGACCATCGGGCCGCTGCTGGGCGCCGTCGCCATGGAGCTGCTTGGGCCGCAAGGGCTGTTCATCTACGCGGCCGTTGCGTCGCTGGGACTCGCGGCCTTCATCGCCGCGCGCATTCTTCAAGTCCAGCGCCCGCCCGCGAAGGGTGGCTTCGTCGAAGTGGCGCCGACCAGTTCGGCCGCCGGCGTCGCGACCTCCCGCACGGAGGCCGGCGCTGATCAGAACGTGGCGTCCGCCGTCACCCGCGAGGACACATCCTCGTAGCGGTTGAGACGCTTGTCGATCATGTCGTCGATCTTGCTGTATACCTCGGACACGCTGAGCTGGCGGGTCTTCTTGCCGTTCTTGGCGAAGAACAGCGACTTGTTGGAACGCGCCGCCGCTGGAAACGCGCTTTTCGCGCTCTTCTTGGGCGTGTCGTCCACAAGAGCGATGAACCTGCTCGCGCTGTCCACGCCGAAGAAGTGGGACAGATAGAACTCGGAGCGGCTGAGCTTGCGCCCGAGACGCTTCTCGATCTTATCCTTGTCCCGCTGCATCATCTCCGCCGCCATCAGCGCCGAGATGTAAGGGTTGCGGCGCAGGCCGAGGATGTGCTCGCGCTTGACGTCGTCCGCGACGGAAAGCTTGCCCTGTGGTCCTTCGATCGCTTGCGCCTCCATGATCAGGCCGTGCTTGGGGCCAAAGGAGCGAACGGCTTCCAGCCACGTGCTCGAGATGAATTGGAACAGGCCGACGGCGGAGGAGGTCGAGGCCTTGTTGCCCGGCAGGAAGCTCGATTCCTTGTCTGCGAGCGCCATCATGTAGACGGGGTCGGCCTCGGTGAGCTGCGACGCGCGCAGGATCGTGTCGACGATCCAGACCGGCACGCGCATCTCCTCGAACTCCATGTATTCCGTGGGCGTCACGTCGATCTCGTCATCCGCGTCCCCCTCCGCTGCGGGCGGCTTGGTGACGGGGAGTGAGACGACGAACTGCTCCAGGAGCTTGTCGTAGGTCAGGAACTCGACCGGCTCGGCCGGAGTGATGGTCTCGAGCGGGTCGTCAGTGCCTGTCCGGTGCTCGACAGGCGCCTTCGGATCGAAGGTGCCCGTCGGATGCGGCTGAAGCGTGAGCGCCTGGGCGGCGCCTGAGACGAGGGCCAGGACGAAGCAGGCACCTATGCCGCTCGAAATAATATCAAGTATCGACCGCTTCGTTTGAGCGGATGCTCGGCCGAGCTGCGCTGTTTGCGCGTTAAGGCCTGAAGTAACGGTGTTTTCACAACACGAAATCGATGACTGGCACGCGCCCATCGGCGCTGTCAGAGCAACCTGCATTCGGTGTAACCCCCTGAAACGACCGCTTTCTTGTTTGAGGCAAGCTTGCAGTCTTCTTCATTGACGAATGGGAGTATGTCCTAACTTCATATGTCCAGAATAGGTCAGCTTGGCCTTTCCGTAAGAATTGGTTCCATGGTGCGGCAATCCGCCACCCACTTACGTAAAGAGGAATTCAAGCGAATTTCCTTCGAATTTAGGGAAAAACGCGACAATTCTACGCAACTTCTACAGGGGCAACTTGCCGCAACGGAATAAAACTTATTGATGAGCTTTTGCGCTCAAACAATACGTTCCGTTACGTAATGTGGCGAGATAGGGGCAGGATGCATTCAAGGAAAGAGCCAGATGCTCGAGCATCTGGCTCTTGATGGTCCAGTCTTTCAGCCGCGCTTACCAGGTGGCGCGCAGTCCGGCATAGAAGGAGCGGCCGGCCGTCCCGTAATCATAAACCTCCTGGTAGCGCGCGTCGGTCAGGTTCTCCGCGCGGGCGTATATGCTGAAGGTGTCGTTGATCTTGTAATCGGCATAGACGTCGAGCCGCGCATAAGGCGCAAGCTCGTAGAGTTCGCCCGGCGACGAGAAACGGCTTCCCGCGAACACCACGGACGGCTCGATGGACAGGCCCTGGATCGGCGTCATGGCGAAGCCGAGGCGCCCCTGATCGCGCGGGCGGCGGGCGAGGCGCAGGTCGGTCTCCTCATCGAAGGCTTCCAGATGCGTGTAGCTCGCCTTGATGTTCAGCCATGAGGGGATGACCTGCACATCGGCAGACAGTTCCACGCCGCTGGTGCGGGCCCGGTTCACGTTGATGAAGCAGCCATAGGTCTGCTCGGGACGGCATGTATCCGCGACGCCGTAACCGATGAGGTTGCGGAACCGGTTGGCGAAGAACGTGGCCGAGAGCAGCACGCGATCATCCGCGAGCCGCTGATCCACGCCCACATCGAATCCGATAGAACGCTCGGATTCGAGATCCGCGGTTCCCGAGAAGGGGTCGAACTTCTGATAGAGGGTAGGGGCCTTAGCGCCGGTGCCCAGGCTCGCGCGCAGCTTCGTGCCGGTCTCGACGAATTCGTAGGCGGCGGTTCCGCGCCACGTGCCGAAGGTATCGCCGTCCTCGATCGCATCGAGACGGCCGCCGAACGAGAGGTGCAGGTTCTCGAACAGGCTGAACTGGTGCAGCGCGTAGAGCGAGCGGGTATTCTGCGTGGCATCCACCGTTTCGCTTTCAGGGGTTTCAATGGGCAGCACATTGCGCGTCGTGGAGATGAGCTGCTCCTGCTCCGCCTTCGCGCCGAAGGTGAGAAGGCCGAAGGCGCCGAGCTTCAGGTCACCTTGATACTCCGCGGAAAGGCGATTGCCCTGATATCCGTAATCGTCCCAGTAGAGGCTCGGCAGACCGTAGGAACCGATGAGACGGTAATCGCGATCCGTGCGGCTGCCGGATACGAGAAACGTGTTCTTCAGCATTCCGTCGAAGGCATTGGCGGTCAGGCGCGTATGGCCTTCGTAGAAGCGCTGCTGCGTCCGCGAGGGCGCATCCGGCAGGAATTCGAACGATGATGAGCTGTTGTCGATCTGAGCCTTGTTGAAGCTCGCGTAGCCGCCGACTTCGAATTCCACATCGGGCGAGATCGCTATCGTCACGCGCCCGGCCGCGCCCATGCGCTTTGCGTTGTCAGGTTCGAGCGGGGAAGAGAGCGCATCCTCGATGCGGCCGATCCGATAGCCATAGCGCGAGAAGCCTGCGGTATCGAAGCCGGTCGTCGAGAAAGCGTAGGACACGGCGCCGTTGCTGCCGGAGATCGCTGCGCGTCCGGCCTTGGTGGCATAGCTTCCGCCTTCCACGCCGACGCTGATGCGCGGCGCGCCTTTGCCTTTGCGGGTGATGATGTTGATGACGCCGCCCATGGCATCGGAGCCGTAAAGCGCCGATTGCGGACCGCGCAGAACCTCGATGCGCTCGATATCGACCGCCGCAAGGTTCGAGAAGTCGAACTCACCGGAATCCGATGACGGATCGTTCACGCGGATGCCGTCGATGAGAACGAGGGTCTGACCGGCTTCCGCGCCCCGGATGCGCACCGTGGTCGTGGCGCCGGGACCGCCCGTTTCCACGACGGTGACGCCGGGGACGCGGCGCAGGACCTCGGCAGGCGTCTTGATGGATTCCTTCTCGATCTCCTCGCTGGTGATCACCGAGATCGCGCTGCCGGCCTGCGTGATCGCAAGGGGAGAGCGCGTGGCCGTGACCACGAAATCGGGAACGGGCGGAGCCTGATTGACGGACTGTGCGTAAGCTGCGCCGAAGGAGAGGGCGCAAAACGAGACGGATGCCGCAAGCACGCGGCGTGAAGGCAGAGTCATGGAGACCTCCTGCTCGCCCCGCCGGCGAGCAAAATGGGTTGCGTCTTCAACGCCGGCCGGTCTCCTGGCTTGCGGGTCATCGCGAAGCGATCCGCCTTCCCAAATTCTCTTGAGCTTTCGCGCTCAAAGATTCAGTGGCATGAAGGATCGCCGCTCGCCGCTTACAGTTGCGGGGGCAGCCACGGAATAGGACAGAATCCGCACCGTGTTCCCGTTTCACCTCGATGGTCGAGGCACCAACGTCGGAAACTCTCTTACGGGCTTGTTCCTCATGCCGCAACTGCGCTTTGGCCGGTTTTTCAGATGGATGTTGATGCTCGGCGTCGCATCCCTTCTGTCTACCGTTGCGGCACAGGCTCAAGAGCGGCCTCGGCGCATCGTGTCGCTCAACCTGTGTACCGACCAGATGCTGCTGGCGCTCGCCGACCACGGGCAGATCGCCTCATTGAGCCCGCTCGCGCGCGATGCCTCGATCTCCTTCATGGCGGAGCAGGCCGCGGGACTGCCCGTCAATGACGGCCGGGCCGAGACGATCCTGTTCAGCGGGGCCGACCTCGTTCTCACCGGCACTTACACCCGGCAGAACCAGGCCGCGCTGTTGCAACGCCAGGGCCTCAACGTGCTCGCCTTCGGTTCCTGGACGAGCTTCGCGGAGGGACGGGACCAGATCCGCGCCATTTCACAGGCAGTCGGGCACCCGGAGCGGGGCGAAGCCCTCGTGAAGGATATCGATGCCGCACTGGAGCGCACGAGGGGGATCGTGAAAACGAAGGCCAGCGTTCTGATCTATGACCGGGGAGGGTGGGTGCTGCCCGCGACCTCGCCCATGCACGAACTTCTGGCTCACATGGGCCTCACGCCGCATCATGAAGCGCTCGGCCTTCCCCATGGCGGAATGGCGCGGTTGGAGACCATCGTCACCGCGCCGCCTGATTTTCTTCTCGTCGATGAAGCCGCCGGGCGCATGGTCGATAACGGCACGGCGCTGTTCGTTCATCCCGCGCTCGTGCGCGCCATACCACCGGAGCGCCGCCTCGTTCTTCAAAGCAAGCTGACGATCTGCGACGGCCCTTCCACGCCCGCAGCCATCGACGCGCTTGCGTCGGAGATCCGCGCGAAGGTGCGCTGACGCTCGCTTTACCCGAGTTGCAGGTTCAGGGGCGGTGATGGCTTGAGCAGCACCGGACATCCCGCCGCCACGAACGCCACAGCCTCGCAGGCCTGCGCGATAAGCTGATTGAGGCGCCCCTGCTCATCGCGGAACGCGCGGCCCAAAGGCGTCGCCGGCACGATGCCGTGGCCGACTTCGTTCGAGACGAGGATCAGAGGCCCTTTCGGGTTTCTGACCGCGTCAGCGAGCGCATCCGCTTCACGTTTCACGTCGCGTTCGGCGAGCAGGATGTTCGACAGCCAGAGCGTCAGGCAATCCACCAGAACCACTTTCCCCGGCGCTGCATGCGTCCCGATAGCCTGCGCCAAGTCCAGTGGCGCTTCCACCGTTTGCCATGTTTCGTCACGCTCTTCCTGATGAAGCGCGATGCGCACGCGCATCTCGTCGTCGTAGGCCTGCGCCGTTGCGATGAGAATGCGCGATGCGGCGGCGTCTTGCGCCCATTGCAGCGCCAGGCGGCTCTTGCCCGAACGGGCGCCGCCCAGAACGAGGGCAGTGCGGTAGATCGTCATGAGCGCTTGTTCCTCAGGCGTTCGATGTCGATTGCCGTTAGCCGGTCAAGCGGCTCAGAGGCAAGGTCATGTGCACGCGCAAACCTTCCACCAGCCATTCCCTCTCCAGCGTCCCGCCCAACTGCCCGGCAATGCTTCTCTGTGAAAGCTGGCTGCCGAAGCCCTCGAATTCGGGTTCGCCCTCGATGATCGGGCCGCCCGTCTCGATCCACAGGAAATCGACCATATCGTCGTGGAGGGTCCAGCGAAGCGACAGGTGCCCCTCCGATTGCGAAAGGCAGCCGTACTTGCCGGCATTGGTCGCCAGTTCGTGCAGAACGAGCGCCAGGCTCGTGGTGGCGTTGGAGCCTACGGCCACACTTGGGCCTTCAATGTCGATCCTGCTCTGGTCTCCCTGACGGTAGGGCTCGATCACGGCTTCGCACAATCGCCCGAGGTCGACTTCGGAGCCTACGCCGTGATGGGCCGCTGCCGGCTGGACCAGTTCATGCGCGCGCGACAAGGCTCCCAGGCGGCCGCGAAGGGCGTTCGCCATTTCCTTCGGGTCCTTCGCCGTGCGTGCGGTCATGGACACCATGCCGTTGGCGATGGCGAACAGGTTTTTGACCCGATGGTTGAGCTCCCGCGTCAGGAGCTGCTGCGCTTCATCCGTCTTCTGGCGGTCCGTGATGTCCCCGAGAACACCCGACAACCGGATGGCGCGACGCTCGTTCCCCTCCTGAACGAAGGCGGTCTGCCCGACCGAGCGGAACCAGCGCAATTGCCCATCGACCAGATTGGCACGGTATTCGCATTCATAATGGCCATCGCCGTCGGGCCTGCACGCACGCTCGATGCAACCTTGGACCCGCTCGCGGTCATCCGGATGAACGTTGGCATAGGCTTCCTGAAGGGTCGTGCTGTAAAGGCCTTCCTGCGGGAGGTGGTGCAGGGCGCAGCATCCCTCGTCCCAGGTGATCCCGCCCGTTTCCAGGTCGATCTGCCAGGTGCCGAGATTGGCGGCCTCCAAGGCGAGGCGATATTGCGTCTCGAGGCTGCGCACGGCCTCCTCGGCCTTTTTCTGCGCATCGATGTTGGTACTCGTACCGAACCAGCGCTCGATCATGCCCGAAGGGGCGTGTGTGGGCATGGCACGGCTGAGCACCCACTCATATTCCCCGGCTGCGCTTTTGACCCTGAATTCGTCCTCATACGGTGCGCCTGCGACCGTCGCCTGCAACCATTTCTCCATAACCCGGGGCAGATCCTCCGGATGGACCACGGCCTGCCAGCCCTCGCCAAGAAACCGCTCGATTGAAACGCCTGTGAATTCCTGCCAGCGGCGGTTCACGTAGTCGATGGTGCCGTCGGGGCGGGTCGACCAGACGAGCTGCGGGAGGGATTCTGCGAGAACCGCGAACCGGTTTTCCGTTTCATTGAAGGTCACTCGAACTCCCCTGGCCGCGTCGGTTGCCCGTTTTACACCAAGCAAACACCATTCTTGTGGCCCTTTTCGGTGCTGACAATCGAAATCCCTCTCCACTTAGGATTTTCGACCCGAAAGAGTAGCCCCGGGGAGGGGAACCGATTAAGAAGCCGCTCGCGTCTGGCGATCTGCGCCACGAGCACATAGATGCAGGACGGCCTTCGACCCAGGAAGCGCCCCCTGTCACGCCGAGGCTGATTGATTTTTGCATGAACGATATGAGCCCCCAGCCGGTTGCTCCGCCCGACATGGCATCGGCCGAAGCCCTTCATCCCAAGGAGCGCCGCTCCCGGCGCTTCGCCTGGATCGGCATGGCGGCGAGCCTCATTCTGTTCAGCGCGTCCCTCGTCGTGCTCTGGCACATCGTCTCCGAAATCGATGTGTATGAGCTGAAATCAGCCTTCACGGCCGCAAGCCTGCGCCAGATCGGCCTTGCCGTCCTGTTCACGATCATCAGCTATAGCCTGCTGACCTGCTATGACGCCATAGCGTTACGTCAGCTCAAGCTCCAGGTTCCCTACCGCACGACGGCCCTGGCCTCCTTCACAAGCTACGCGGTCAGCTTCACCTTGGGCTTCCCGCTGCTCACGGCGGGCACGGTGCGTTACTGGATCTATTCCCCCCGAGGTGTCAGCCCCGGGCGGGTGGCGAGTCTGACGGTCATCACGGGCGTGACCTTCTGGCTGGGCATGGCCCTCGTTCTGGGCTGGAGCTTGATCCGCAAGGCTGACGAGCTCGCGAGCCTCGTCTACTACACTCATATCTGGATGAACCAGCTCGTCGGCCTCGGTGCGGCGGTTCTGGTCGTCGGATACCTCGTCTGGGTTTCGATCAAGCGCAGGGCGGTCAAGATCCAGGGCTGGAAGCTGGAACTGCCGGGCTTCCGCCTGTCCCTGGTTCAGATGCTGATCGGGGCAGCCGACGTATGCGCGGGCTCAGCCGTTCTCTTCATCCTCCTACCGGGCGGGCACAATCTCAGCTTCGAGACCTTCCTGGCGGTCTATATCTTCGCCGTCATGCTGGGCGTGGCGAGCCATGCACCAGGCGGGCTCGGCGTCTTCGAGGCCACCATCCTGCTGGCCCTGTCGAGCTATCCCCGGGAGCCGGTGCTCGGCGCGCTGCTGCTCTATCGTCTTTGCTATTACCTCGTGCCCTTCGTAGTCGCGCTGGCCTTCCTCGGCGGCTACGAGGTCCGCAACCGCATTCGTGCGTCCCGAAACTCCTTCAAGCCGGATGAGGAGCCTGCCTGACCAAGCGTGGCAGGAGATGACTCTTGGGATTTCGGGCCTTAGATAAAGCCGCGACCCCTCCGAGGCTTTCCATGAGCGCTCCCGAAGAGAACCTGCCTAACGGCGCCCCCGCCACGGACTCCGTGCGCCGGGCTACTCTGCGTGGGGCGTTTCTGGCGATCCTGCTGGTGTTCCTGGTCGCGCTGCTGCGGGGCTATGGCGATGTCTGGCTCGTGCTCGCGGCGGTGGCGGCCATCGCGATCAGCGCGGCCTTGGGCGGAACGCGGCGGCAACTGAGCCCGGAACGTCAGATCAAGTCGGCGGCGGCCACGCGCAGCGGCATCGCCGAAGCCCTGTTGGCCCATATTCCCGACCCCGTGATCCTCGTGGACAGGCGCTCCCTCGTGGTCGAGGCCAACCGGGCCGCCCACACCCTCCTGCCGGGCCTCAAGACGGGCCACCCGCTCTCTTTCGCTCTGCGCAGCCCCGACGTGCTCGACGGCATCGAGGAGGTGCTGGAGACCGGTGCGCCCCTGAAGATCGAGTATTCCGAGCGTATCCCGACCGAGCGCACCTTCGAGGTCCATATCGGCCCCTTGCAGGGCGACACAGTGAGCATCGGCGTCCAGTCCGGTGTTGTCCTGTTCTTCCGCGATCTGACCTCCGCCCGGCGTCTGGAGGTCATGCGGGCGGATTTCGTGGCCAATGCCAGCCATGAGCTGCGCACGCCGCTCGCCTCGCTCCTCGGCTTCATCGAGACCATCCAGGGCCCGGCGCGCAACGATCCCAAGGCGCAGGAGCGATTCCTGGAGATCATGCGCGTGCAGGCCCAGCGCATGAAGCGCCTCATCGACGATCTGCTCTCCCTGTCACGCATCGAGATGCGTGCCCACCTCCTGCCCACGCAGCCGGTCGATCTCGTGGCCCTAGCGCGGCAGATGGTGGAGACGCACGCGCCCATGGCGAAGGAGCGGGGCGTCACGATCCGCGCGACCATCCCCTCCGAGCCGATCCACGTGCTCGGCGACCGCGACGAGCTTCTCCGCGTTCTCGAAAACCTGATCGAGAACGGCGTGAAATACGGAGAGAGCGGCGGAGCCGTCGATGTGACTGTTGAGAGCGTCCCATCCGAAACAGGGCAGGGAGGAGGCCAAGTGGTCCTGTCCGTGCAGGATTACGGCCCCGGCATCGCGCCGGAACACTTGCCGCGCCTGACGGAGCGGTTCTACCGGGTGGATGTGGTGCAGAGCCGGGACAAGGGCGGCACGGGCCTGGGCCTCGCTATCGTCAAGCATATCGTCAACCGGCATCGCGGCCATCTCGACATCGCGAGCGAACCGGGCCAGGGCGCGCGCTTCACCGTCACGCTTCCCGAGGCGCCTACAGGCAAATGACACGGTAAATTCCGAAGCCCTTCAAAGGGATCCTTCGGGGTGTCATTTAATTGTCATCCAACTGTCGTAGAGGCGACATGCGCCGGGCCTAGCTGTCCCATCGCGCGGCTTGGACGGGTTTGTGAACCATCGGCCGCGCTTGAATGAACAGGGAGATTTACCGTGAAGATCATGTCCTTCGCCCTCGCGGCCGGCCTTGCCGTCGCTAGCTTTACCACGGCGTCCGCTGCTGACATCACCGGCGCAGGCGCGACTTTCCCCTTCCCGGTCTATTCGAAGTGGGCTGAAGCCTACAAGAAAGAGACCGGCAACGGCATGAACTACCAGTCCATCGGTTCCGGCGGCGGCATCAAGCAGATCCAGGCCAAGACCGTCGATTTCGGCGCGACCGACGCCCCGATGAAGGGCGCCGATCTCGACAAGAACGGCCTTCTCCAGTTCCCGACCGTGATGGGCGCGGTCGTTCCCGTCGTGAACATCCAGGGCATCCAGGCCGGACAGATCAAGCTGACGGGCCAGGTGCTCGCCGATATCTTCCACGGCAAGATCGCCAAGTGGAACGATGCCAAGATCGCCCAGCTGAACCCTGGCGTGAACCTGCCGAACGCCAACATCACCCCGGTCTACCGCTCCGACTCCTCGGGCACGACCAGCGTGTTCACCACTTACCTGTCGCAGGTTTCCGAAGCTTGGAAGACCGAGCTCGGCGCCAACACCACCATCAGCTGGCCCATCGGCCAGGGCGGCAAGGGTAACGAAGGCGTCGCCGCGACGGTCAAGCAGGTTCCGAACTCGATCGGCTATGTCGAGTATGCCTACGCCAAGCAGAACAACATCCCGCACACCCTGATCCAGAACCAGGCCGGCAAGTATCCGCAGCCTGAGATGAAGTCGTTCCAGGCCGCTGCCGCCAATGCCAACTGGACGTCGGCTCCCGGCTTCGGCATTTCGCTGACCAACCAGCCCGGCGATGACGCCTGGCCGATCACGAACCCCACCTTCATCCTGGTCTACAAGACCGCCGAGAAGCCCGAGCAGATGGCCGAGGTTCTGAAGTTCTTCGACTGGGCCTACAAGAACGGCGACAAGCTCGCCTCCGATCTGGACTACGTCCCCCTGCCGGACAACGTCGTCGAGCAGATCCGCGCCACCTGGGCGAAGGACATCAAGGACGGCTCGGGCAAGGCTGTCTTCAACATGTAAGACTGACGGCTCTCAAGAGTTGTCATTGAAGGAGTGAAGGCGGATGGCTGGCATGTCTGATAAAATGACCATATCGAACATGCAGGCTGTCCGCCGACGCTCCTCTCCGGCTTTCGATCAGGGTTTTCGCTGGGCATCTTACGGCTCCGCCCTGATCGTCCTTGCCGTCCTTGCTGGCATTATCGGCTCCATGCTCTACGGCGGCTGGCCCGCCTTCAGCGAATTCGGTTTCGGGTTTCTGACATCGAGCGTGTGGAATGTCGGGCTCGATCAGTATGGCGCCTGGGTCGCCATTTCCGGCACGCTGACCTCCGCGCTCATCGCCCTCGTGATCGGCGTCCCGATCTCCATCGGCATCGCGATCTTCCTCACGCAGCTTTGCCCGGCCTGGCTGCGCCGCCCGGTCTCGACGGTGATCGAGCTTCTGGCGGCGGTTCCCAGCATCATCTACGGCATGTGGGGCCTTTTCGTCTTCGCGCCGCTCTTCGCCCAATACGTGCAAATCCCGCTGTCCAACATCGTCGAGGGAATGCCGATCCTCGGCACGATCCTTTATGCCCGCGTGCCCTCCGGTGTCGGCATGCTGACGGCGGGCATCATCCTGGCGATCATGATCATCCCCTTCATCGCCTCGATCACCCGCGACATTCTCGACCAGATCCCGACCGTGCTGCGCGAGAGCGCCTATGGCATAGGCTGCACCACCTGGGAAGTCGTGCGCTACGTGCTTCTGCCGCAGGCCGGCGTCAGCATCATCGGCGCCGTCATGCTCGGTCTCGGCCGCGCCCTCGGCGAGACGATGGCTGTCACCTTCGTGATCGGCAATGCGAACCGCCTGTCGCTTTCGCTCTTCGATCCGAGCTCGACGATCGCCTCGCGTATCGCCAACGAGTTCAATGAGGCCGCCGGCATGCAGATGAGCGCGCTGCTTGCGCTCGGCTGCGTGCTCTTCATCGTGACCTTCATTGTCCTCGCCCTTGCGCGCCTCCTGATCGCTCGCGTGAAGACCCACTAGAGAGATTGATGATGGATATCGCTCTTCCCCATCCCGCAGCATTGGCGACCGCACCGGCTCCTTGGGGCCGCGTGCGCCGCAGCCGCCACATTGCGGATCGCGTGCTGAAGATCACCTGCACCTTGTTCACGGGCCTCGGCGCATTCGTGCTCGGCTGGATCCTTCTGATGCTGATCGTCGAAGGCGTCGGCGGTCTCTCGCCCGCAGTCTTCACCGAGACGACGCCCGGCCCGGGCACGGAAGGCGGCGGCATCGCCAACGCCATCGTCGGCAGCTTGATCCTGACGGTTCTCGGCATCGTCGTGGCAACGCCCATCGGCGTGCTGGCCGGTACTTACCTCGCCGAGTACGGCAAGAATTCCGTTCTCGCCATGATCATCCGCTTCGTCAACGACATCCTGCTCGCCGCTCCGAGCATTCTCATCGGCCTTTTCGTCTACATGCTCATGGTGCAGCCCATGGGCGGCTATTCGGGCTGGGCCGGTGGTGTCGCGCTTGCCATCATCGCGGTCCCCGTGATCGTGCGCTCGACGGAAGACATGCTGCGTCTCGTGCCGGGTTCCTTGCGGGAAGCAGGCGCCGCGCTCGGCGCGCCCATGTCCACGGTGATCGTCAAGATCAGCTGGAAGGCGGCGCGCGCAGGCATGGTCACCGGCGTCATTCTGGCAACCGCCCGCATTGCTGG
Source organism: Microvirga sp. (assembly GCA_041913065.1). Lineage (GTDB taxonomy): Bacteria > Pseudomonadota > Alphaproteobacteria > Rhizobiales > Beijerinckiaceae > Microvirga. The sequence continues at coordinate 185,269 of JAYSGD010000009.1, forward strand.
TGAGACCGCGCCGCTGCTGTTTACCGCGCTCAACAATAATTTCTGGTTCAGCCCCACCCTCATGGGCGGCGTCTCGAACCTGCCGGTGACCATCTATCAGTTTGCCCTCGCGCCTTATCAGAACTGGCGCGAGCTGGCCTGGGCCGGTGCCCTCATCATCACCTTGTCGATTCTGGCGCTGTCCATCGTCGCGCGCCTGCTCTTTAAGAAGGATAAAGTCCGATGAGCACGATTGCCGTGAATGCGAGCCACGCCATCGGAAATGCTGCGGTGGCCGATACGAGCGCACCCGTTCGCATCGCCGTGCGCGACCTGAATTTCTACTACGGGGATTTCCGCAGCCTGAAGGATATCGCCCTCGACTTCCATGACCGGCAGGTGACGGCCCTCATCGGCCCGTCCGGTTGCGGAAAGTCCACGCTTCTGCGCACCTTCAACCGCATCTACAGCCTCTACCCGGAACAGCGCGCGGAAGGGCAGATCCTGCTCGACGGGCAGAACGTGCTTTCGCCCTCCATCGACGTGAACGAGCTGCGCGCCCGCGTCGGCATGGTGTTCCAGAAGCCGACGCCGTTCCCCATGTCGATCTACGACAATATCGCGTTCGGCATCCGTCTCTACGAGAAGCTGCCGAAGGCCGAACTCGACAACCGCGTTGAGGGAGCTTTGCGCAAGGCGGCGCTCTGGGACGAGGTGAAGGACAAGCTGCGCCAGTCCGGCATGGGCCTGTCCGGCGGCCAGCAGCAGCGCCTGTGCATCGCGCGCACCATCGCGCAGCGCCCCGAAGTGATCCTGCTCGACGAGCCGACCTCCGCGCTCGATCCCATTTCGACCGGAAAGATCGAGGAGCTGATCGAGCAGCTCCGTTCCGAGTTCACCATCGTCATCGTCACCCACAACATGCAGCAGGCCGCGCGCATCTCGCAGTTCACGGCCTTCATGTATCTGGGCGAGCTCATCGAGTTCGGGGATACGACGAAGATGTTCATGAACCCCACCAAGAAACAGACTCAGGACTACATCACGGGCCGCTTCGGCTGATCGAAGCTTCTCAAGGGAGACCTCCGATGTCGGAGCATATCGTCACTTCCTACGACAACGACCTGCAGGCCCTCCGTCGGCGCATCTCCGAGATGGGCGGCATCGCCGAGAAGATGCTCGTCGATGCGATACAGGCCCTCGTGCGCCACGACACACCGCTGGCGCAGACGGTCATCGCCGCCGACAAGCGTCTCGACATCCTCCAGCGCGAAGTGGAGGAGAACGCGATCCTCACCATCGCCCGTCGCCAGCCTCTCGCGGTTGACCTGCGCGAGACGATCTCCGCCATCCGCGTCTCCGGCGACGTGGAGCGGATCGGCGATCTCGCCAAGAACATCGCCAAGCGGGCGCTGGCCATCGGCGTCGATTTTCAGCCGCAGAAGATCGTTCTCGGCCTTCAGCACATGAGCGATCTCGTGCTCGCCCAGCTCAAGGACGTGCTCGACGCTTACGCCCAGCAGGACACGGTGCGTGCCCTTGACGTGTGGAAGCGGGACGGCGCGATCGATGCGCTCTACACCTCGCTCTTCCGCGAGCTTCTGACTTACATGATGGAAGATCCGCGCAACATTTCCTTCTGCACGCATCTCCTGTTCTGCGCCAAGAACATCGAGCGCATCGGCGACCACACCACCAACATTGCCGAGACGGTGCACTATCTCGTCACTGGAGAAACCTTGGCCATCGACCGGCCCAAGAACGACCGTTCCATCGATGCCTCGACCGAGGTGGGAGTCTGAGCATGGGACCTCGCGTACTGATCGTCGAGGACGAAGAGCCCTTGACGCTTCTCCTGCGTTACAATCTCGAATCCGAAGGTTATGAGGTCGACAGTGTTGCCCGCGGCGACGAAGCCGAGATCCGCCTGCGCGAGCAGGTGCCGGATATCGTGCTTCTCGACTGGATGCTCCCGGGCCTGTCCGGCATCGAGCTGTGCCGCCGCATCCGCGTGCGGCCCGAGACCGAACGTCTCCCCGTCATCATGCTGACGGCGCGGGGTGAGGAGGGCGACCGCATCCGTGGCCTCGCCACCGGCGCGGACGATTATATCGTCAAGCCGTTCTCGGTTCCCGAACTGCTGGCCCGCGTCCGCGCGCTCCTGCGCCGCACGAAGCCTGCGCATATCGCGACGCTGCTGCGGGCCGGCGACATGGAGCTCGACCGCGAGACCCATCGCGTCCGCCGTAGTGGCAAGGACCTGCATTTGGGGCCTACGGAATTCAAGCTGCTCGAATTCCTCATGCAGAGCCCCGGTCGCGTCTTTTCCCGCGAGCATCTGCTCAATGCGGTGTGGGGACACGATGTCTATATCGACGAGCGCACGGTTGACGTCCACGTTGGCCGCCTGCGCAAGGCGATCAATCTGCCGAAGAGTCCCGACCCGATCCGTACCGTGCGAGGGGCAGGCTACTCCTTCGACGAGACCTTCGCCCGCTCGGATCAGGCTTTGGATACGAGCGCCTGATCAAACGAAAAGGCCCGCCGAGATGATCGGCGGGCCTTTTGCTTGGATGCTTTGTTGCTTTAAGCGCGGGCGAGCTTGCGCTCACGCTTGCGGTCGGCCACCGGCTGGTAGGCGATGCGGGCGTGGTGCGTGCAATAGGGCAAGCCCGTGATGGACCGGGCGCCGCAGAAACGGAATTCCGGCTTCGTGGGATCGCCCATGGGCCAGCGGCACATGGATTCACGCAGGTCCATGATCGTCACGCGCTCGGACATGGGGATGGCCACGTCGTCATCGCCCATATCGACCGGCTCCGGCCGCACGGGCTGAAGCGGGATGGGGGCGATCACCACGTTGTTGTGGGCCTGCGGCGCGATGGGAGCAGGGGCGCTGGGCGTGCGGGTCGCCTTGCGGACGCGCGGGGTCGCGGAAGCGGCCTTCACGTCCTTCGGGCGGCCCGAGAGGCCGAGGCGATGAACCTTGCCGATGACGGCATTGCGGGTCACGTTGCCGAGCTCGGCGGCAATCTGGCTCGCGCTCAGGCCATCGGTCCAGAGCTTCTTGAGAAGCTCGACCCGCTCATCGGTCCAAGTTGCACCCGCATCTGTCATTTTTAAACTTGCCTCCATCGCTGGCAGCCTCTCCGAACTCAGAATCCCCCATACCTCGCGGACAGATTTTGGTGTCCAACCGCGTTGTGAGGGTCACTCCTGAGGGTGAAAGCCGCCGCACGAATGATGTACTCGACTGCCCTGAAGTTACAGGATGGGTGGACTCGGGCGCAAGAGTCCCTGAACACCCCCTGTCGTTTTCCCCAGGGAACTCTCCTTACGGAAAAATTCCCAGTGATCAATCAGATCATTTCTCTTGAATTGACAGGGTCTCGCGCCTCGTTAGAATCCCCTCCGTGCCGCCCCGCTTGGGCGGCGCTTTCTTTTTTGGGCCCGGTCGGCCTCTTCGGGTGCGACTTTGGGTCTCTAATGAGGCGGAGAAGCCCCGTGACATCGCCATTGCTGCCCACCTATGCGCGCGCCGAACTATCCTTCGAGAAGGGAGAGGGCCCCTGGCTCTATGGCCGAGACGGGCAGCGATATCTCGATTTCGGAGCCGGCATCGCCGTGAACGCGTTGGGCCATGCCCATCCGCACCTGGTGAAGGCTCTGACGGAGCAAGCCTCAAAAGTCTGGCATACCTCCAATTTGTTCCAGATCCCGGAGGGCGAGCGCCTGGCCCGGCGGCTTGTGGAGAACACCTTCGCCGATGTGGTGTTCTTCTCCAATTCCGGCGCCGAGGCCAACGAGGCGGCCGTGAAGATGGCCCGCCGCTATCATTATGTGAACGGCAACCCCGAGCGCTTCCGCATCATCACCTTCGAGGGGGCCTTCCATGGCCGCACCCTCGGCACCATCGCAGCCGGCGGCCAAGCGAAGTATCTGGAGGGCTTCGGCCCCAAGGTCGAAGGCTTCGATCAGGTGCCTTTCGACGATCTCGATGCCCTGAAGGCCGCCATCGTCCCCGAGACGGCAGCCCTCTTGATCGAGCCGATCCAGGGCGAGAGCGGCATCAGGACGGCCTCGAATGCTTACTTACGCGAGCTGCGCGCTTTGTGCGACCAGCATGGCCTTCTGCTCATCTTCGATGAGGTGCAGACCGGCGTCGGGCGCACGGGCAAGTTGTTCGCCTATGAATGGACCGGCGTCACGCCGGACATCATGTCGGTGGCCAAGGGCATCGGCGGCGGCTTCCCGCTCGGCGCATGCCTGGCGACGGCCGAGGCCGCGAAGGGCATGACGGTCGGCACCCACGGCACCACCTTCGGCGGCAATCCGCTCGCCATGGCCGTGGGCAACGCTGTTCTCGACGTGATCCTGGAGCCCGGCTTCCTGCAGCATGTGGAGCGCATGGGCCTTCTCCTGAAGCAGCGCATGGCCGAGTTGAAGGATCGCCACCCCGCCGTCATTTCGGAGGTGAGGGGGCTTGGCCTCATGATGGGCCTGCGCACCGTCGTTCCCAACACGGAGTTCATCGCGGCTGCCCGCAACCACAAGCTCCTCGCCATCGGCGCGGGCGACAATGTGGTCCGCCTTCTGCCGCCGCTGATCATCGATGACGCCGATATCACCGAAGCCTTCAACCGCATGGATGCCGCCTGCGCATCCATTGAAGCTGAGCTGAACACGAAAGCTCAGTCCGGAGCAGCCCAATGAGTACCCGTCACTTCCTCGATCTCAGCGGCTTTTCAGGCGATGAGATCCGCCACATCCTGAAGATCGGCTCCGACATCAAGGCCAAGCGCCGCCGGGGTGAACGTCAGAAGGAGCGTCCGCTCGAGGGCAAGACGCTCGCCATGGTTTTCGATAAGCCTTCCACCCGTACCCGCGTCTCCTTCGACGTGGGCATGCGCGAGCTCGGCGGCGAGACGCTGATGCTCACCGGCAAGGAAATGCAGCTCGGCCGCGGCGAGAGCATCGCCGACACGGCGCGCGTGCTGTCGCGCTATGTCGATGCCATCATGATCCGCACGCTCGATCATGCCATGGTGACGGAGTTGGCCCAGTATGCCTCGATCCCGGTGATCAACGGCCTGACCAAGTCCACCCATCCCTGCCAGATCATGGCGGATGTGATGACGTTCGAAGAGCATAACGGCTCCATCAAGGGCCGCACGGTGGCTTGGGTGGGTGATTCCAACAACGTGCTGGCCTCCTGGGTTCACGCCGCAGCACGCCTGGAATTCGCCCTCAAGATCGCCGCGCCGCCGGAACTTGCTCCCCGTCCCGAGCTTTTGTCCTGGGCAAAGCAGGAGGGCGCGGAGATTTCCGTGACGACCGATGCCTTCGAGGCGGCCGAGGGTGCCGACGCCGTCGTGACGGATTGCTGGGTGTCCATGGGCGATGACGACGAGTTTCGCCGTCACAACCTGCTGAAGCCCTATCAGGTCAACAGCCGCCTGATGGGCGTGGCCGCCAAGGATGCCGTGTTCATGCACTGCCTTCCCGCGCATCGCGGCGAGGAGGTGACGGACGAGATCATGGACGGTCCGCAATCGGTGGTCTTCGATGAGGCCGAGAACCGGCTTCATGCACAAAAGGGCATCCTCGCGTGGTGCCTTGGAGCAGCAAACGCATGAGTTCAGCTTCGTTCGAGGGACATGACGACATCATCCTGCCGTTCGCGGTCGAGCCTCTCGACGTGCGCGGACGCGTCGTGCGTCTCGGCCCCTCCATCGACACAATCCTGGCCCGTCACGGCTATCCCGATATCGTCGCTCGCGTGATCGGCGAAGCCGCCGCTCTGACGGCTATGCTCGGCGCATCGTTGAAGCTGGAGGGCCGCTTCCAGCTTCAGACGAAGACCGACGGCATCATCGACATGGTGGTGGTGGATTTCAACGCGCCGGACAAGCTTCGCGCCACGGCTCGCTTCGACAAGGAAAAGCTCGAAGCACTTGGCGCTGCGACGCCCAGCACAGGCGGCCTGCTCGGCAACGGCTATCTGGCCATGACCATCGACCAGGGCACGGATCGCAGCCGCTATCAGGGCGTCGTCGCGCTCGAAGGACAAGGCTTCGAGGAAGCGGCGCATCAGTATTTCCGTCAGTCCGAGCAGATCCCGACACAGGTTCGCCTCGCTGTCGCCGAGCAGTTCGAGAACGGTCGCCACACGTATCGCGCCGGCGGCCTGATGATCCAGTTCCTGCCCTCGTCACCCGAGCGCCTGCGCCAAGCCGATCTCGATCCCGGAGATATCCCGGAAGGGCACGCCTCAAACGATCTTCTCGCGCCGTCCGAGGATGATGCCTGGGTCGAGGCCAAGTCTCTGATTGGGACCGTCGAGGATCACGAACTCATCGACCCCACCGTGTCCAGCGAGCGTCTGCTCTATCGCCTCTTCCACGAGCGCGGCGTGCGCGTGTTCGAGGGGCAGAATGTGCATGAGGAATGCACCTGCTCTCATGAACGCATCATGGGCATGATGCGCCGGTTCTCGGCTGAGGACCGCCGCGACATGGTGGGCGACAACGGCCGTATCGGCATCACCTGTGAATTCTGCTCGCGTTTCTACGATCTCGATCCAGCAGATGTGGAAGCCGAGATCGCGAAGTCGGAATCTTAATTCACTTTCAGCTCTCTCCCGTCGTCATGCCCGGCCTTGTGCCGGGCATCCACGCCTTTGCTTCGGGCCGGCGTGGGAAGGCGTGGATGGCCGCAACAAGTGCGGCCATGACGGCGTGGCTTCATGAATTCGCGCAGGTCGCCGCCAACCGACGCATGAAGGCCGCACCGGCTTCAAGCTGATCGAGCGTGATGAACTCATCCGCCTGATGCGCCTGATCGATGGAGCCCGGCCCGCACACGACAGTGGGAATGCCCGCTGCCTGAAAATGACCTGCCTCCGTTCCGAACGGCACCGTCTGCGTGCGGTTCTTGCCCGCGAGACGCAACGCAAGCGTTTCGGCAAACGAACCAGGGTCGGGCGCGAGGCCCGGCACGTGCACATGCAGCTCGGTCTCGATCCTGCCGAAATCGCCGAAGCGGTTGAGCCGCTTCAACGCCGCCTCTTCGGCGAAACGCGCGAGCCTGTCGGGGATTTCCTGCGGGTCCTGGCTTGGAAGGCCACGGAACTCCCAGTCGAATTTGCACGATTTCGAGATGATATTGCGCGCCGTGCCGCCGGAGATCACGCCCACATGCACCGTCGTATAGGGTGGGTCGAAGCGGCCCGATGTGTCGCCGCGCTCGATCATCTCATCACTGATGCGATTGAGCTCGGTGATCAACTCCGCCGCCGTCATCACGGCGCTTGCGCCGAGATAGGGCTTGGAGGAATGGGCTTCCGACCCATGCACCGTCGTCGTGAAGGTGACGACGCTTTTGTGAGCATCCACCACCTCCAGCATCGTCGGCTCTCCCACGATGGCTGCGATCGGCAGGGGCAATTCGTGACCGAGCTTGCGGATCGTGTCGACGACGCCGAGGCAGGTCGTCTCCTCGTCATAGGACAGGAGGATGTGGATCGGCGTTTTCAGGTTCGCGGCCTGGAATTCAGGGATCAGCGCGAGCGCCAGTGCATCGAACGCCTTCATGTCGACCGCGCCGCGCCCATAGGCGCGTCCGTTCTCGACGCGAAGCGTGAACGGGTCCGAGGTCCAGTTCTGGCCCGTCACAGGCACAACGTCAGTATGACCTGAGAGAACGACGCCGCCTTTGTCCTGCGGCCCGATGGTGGCGTAAAGCGCCGCCTTGTCGCCGGTGGCGTTCGGCACGCGGATATAAGGCACGTTCCAGCTCTTGAGATAATCCTCGACGAAGGCAACGAGGGCCAAATTCGATTTCGCAGTTTCCGTGTCGAACGAAACCAGCTTCGCCAGCATCTCGAGTGGGGTCAGTCGCTGACCTTGGGGGGACATCTAAAGCCTCGGGTTATTCCACTTCTCACGATCTAAAGGGTGAGGGGAAGGATGGCAAACGAGAGGTGGGAAATCACGGGCCGGGATCATCTTGATTTAGGCTGCCCGTCCCAATAGGGTCTCAGAAAATACACATTACATCATAACAATACGGGGCTATTGATGACCAGCTTGTCCAAGACCGAGAATTTCAGCGCTGTAGCCGATAATGGAAGCCTGACCGAGCTTGCTGACGGCACCTACCTTGCAGTGTGGGGAGCCTTGAGCCCCGAGGGCGGGGCCGTTTTTGGGCAAGTCTTCAATGCCGATGGCACCAAAAAGGGCGCGCAGTTCACAGTCGTCACTGGCTCGACGGTCTATTCCGACGTCAGCGCAGTCCAGGTAAACGATGGCCGCATTGTTGTAGCCTGGGTGGAGGATAGCAAGGTTAAAGGCCGTGTCCTTGCTGCTGATGATTTTGCTCCCAGCATTACAGTCGATTTGGGATTTGAAGAAACGGAAGCCGAGTATGGCCCGAAACTGTATGCATTAGATGATGGCGGGTTCTCTGTTCTGTACGGTGGGGACTGGGATCAAGATGATGACGGTACGGCAGAAGGGCACTTATTCGGGAGTGCCTGGAAGGGGCCGGACTTTACTAGTGAGATTATAAATATCCACGATGGCCCCACCGATCCGCGTGTCGCTGAAGCGGTCTTGCCGAACGGCAGGTACATCGCTCTCCAAAGCACGGAGGCCGACGGGGAGACCACGATTACGGCTTATGTGCTTGGAAGTGGCGGGATTATCTCTCAAAAGGTTCTGGTGACGATTCCAGGAATTACAGATGTTGCTCCATCTGTAACGGCTCTGCCCAGCGGCGATTTTGTTGCGGCTTGGGAAGCTATTGGTGCGACACCCGACGAACGCATCATCCATCTTGAGGCCTTCACCGAGGCGGGAAATCCGGCAGGATTTTCGGTGGATTTCAGAAAGCCCGCATCGGGTTCGATCCTTGAGGCATCCGTCACGAAGTTATCGAACAACGGGTATGCGGTTGCGGTGACAATGGATGTTGCCGGCAGCAAGGATGTTTATGTGATGTCCTGTTCTGCAGACGGCCTGACAGTTACAGATCCGGTTTTCGTGGGAACAAGCACTGCAGGCGATCAGACAAAGCCCAGCATCATTGCTCTGGCGAACGGAAGTTTCGTGGTGAGCTGGACGCAAAGCGATAGCCGCGGCTTCCATTTCATGTCGGAGGTCTTCACACCCCCGGTCGTCTGGGTGGGCACGGATGCCGATGAGGAGAATGTCGGTACCGGCGGAGTCGACGACATGGATGGCCTCGGCGGGCATGACAAGCTCATGGGCCATGGCGGAAATGACATTCTCAAGGGCGGCGAGGGCAATGATACCCTGGAGGGCGGCTCTGAGGAGGACGACCTCAGAGGTGGGAACGGCAACGACATCCTCGACGGCGGCACGGGCAGCGACAGGCTTGATGGCGGAACTGGTGACGACATCTACCTCATCGACAACATCAATGACGTGATCGTCGAAACCACCGCCGCGAGCGGCGGCAATGACAGGGCCATCATCTACACCTCAGAGTTCAAGTTGTCCGACACTGTCGGCATCGAGCGGATCGAAGTCGGAGCGACCGTCACGACGGGCGTGAGGCTCACCGGCAACCATCTCGTCAACACCCTGATCGGCGGAGTGGGCAGCGATACGCTTGATGGCGGCGGTGCTCCCGGCGGTGCCGGCGAACGTCTCCAGGGCGGGAAGGGCGATGATCTTTATTATATCCGCAGCCTCAACGATGTGGTCGTCGAAGCGGCGGGTGAGGGCACGGATTCGGTGATCCTGTCCAGCAAGAGCTACGATCACTCGAAGCTCGCGAATATCGAGATCATCCGCTACGACATCTCCGGCGCCGGCCGGCTCGATGGCGGCGCGCACGATGATACGCTGAAGGGTGGCGACGGCGGCGACACCATCGATGGCGGCGCGGGCATCGACTGGATGATCGGCGGCAAGGGCGACGACGTCTATTACATGACGCCCAACGACGTGATCGTCGAGGAGTTTGGTGGCGGGCGCGATACCATCATCGCATCCTTCAGCGCATCGCTCGGCAACAACACCCAGGTGGAAGTGCTGCAGGCGATGGACGGCACCGCTGCGTTGACGCTGGGCGGCGCCAACATGAACGACACGATCATCGGCAATGCCGGCGCCAATACCATCAACGGTGGCTCGGGCAACGATACGCTCGAAGGCCGCGACGGCACGGACATGATCTTTGGCGATCTCGGCGCTGATCGTCTCGTCGGCGGCCTAGGCGCCGATACGCTGGATGGCGGCGAGGGAGCGGACATCTTCGTGTTCAATTCCACTGTCGCCAAAAAGAAGAACCAGAACATCGACAAGATCGTCGGCTTCAACGTGAAGGACGATTCCATCTATCTGGAGAACGCTATCTTCAAGAAACTGGGGAACAAGGGCAGCGAGATGAAGCCCGCGAAGCTGTCCAAGGCGGCCTTTTGGGTCGGCACGAAAGCCCATGATGCGAACGACCGCATCATCTACAACAAGAAGAAGGGTGTCCTGCTCTACGATGAGGATGGCACGGGGCGCAAAGCCGCCATCCAGATCGCGATCCTGGACAAGAACATCAAGAAGATATCCGAGAAAGACTTCTTCATCATTTGACGCCCAAGGCCAGCGGGTTCTCCCGCTGGCCTTTTTCTCATCTGCGGATGGTCGCGTCCGTTGATGCGGTACAGCATCGGACCAAAAAGCGGATCTGCGCTTATTGGGCCGATCCGATGCTTTCTCTTTGAATGGGAGCATCGTTCGCGCGCAAAACCGGATCCACTTTTGCGTCCGATGTTCTAGTGAATGACTTTCCTGCCGGTCGGCATATCGAGCGAGAAGGCAGGGATCTCGGCGTCGAAGGTCTCGCCGGTGCTGGTTTCCATGACATAGCTTCCCTGCATGGTGCCGCTCGGCGTCGTCAGAGGGCAGCCGCTCGTGTAGCTGTAGCTCTCGCCGGGACCTAAGACAGGCTCCTCTCCCACCACGCCGGCACCGCGCACTTCCTGCAGGCGCCCCTGCTCGTCCATGATCCGCCAATACCGCGAGCGCAGTTGAACCCGCTCCAGACTCGTATTGATGATCTCCACCGTATAGGCGAAGAAATAACGGTTGTTTTCCGGAGAGGATTCCTCGGGCAAGTAGCGGGGTGTCACCGTCACGCTGATGCCGCGGGTTACGGCCTTGTACATGAGTGGTCCCTTGAAGCCGGTCATGAAATGCGATCCTGACGTGGTAAGGCCGCCTGAAGGTCCCGTCAATCGAGAGCAGGGGAGACCATGCTCGATGAAGGGGAAACCTCCGAAGCTCGCACTTTGAAATTCCGGTAAGATCTCCTAGAGATACAGTCAGGCTCAAGAACTCGAATGAGGGCCTTCGCCCTCGAAAGACAGACATGGTTGCGTTGAAGGACGGGATCCAATCGGCTGATGCCATCATGCGCCTCGCGGAAGCGGGCGTGATCAAACCGCAGACGCCCTTCGCCTCCGATCAGGTGCAGCCGGCGAGCCTCGACCTGCGGCTGGGCCGCCGGGCCTATCGGGTTCGCGCCAGCTTCCTGCCCGGTCGGGGTCATACGGTTCAGGATCGCCTCAACCAGCTGAGCTTCCACGAGATCGACCTCTCCGCCGGCGCGATCCTCGAGACGGGCAGCGTCTATATTGCCGAGATTCAAGAAGGTCTCTCCCTGCCGGGCGACCTTTCGGCCGCGGCCAATCCCAAAAGCTCCACGGGCCGTATCGACGTGTTCACCCGCGTCATCACCGACCGCAGCCAGGAATTCGATACCATCGGCGCCGGCTATAACGGTCCGCTCTATGCCGAGATTTCGCCGCGCACCTTCCCCGTTCTGGTTCGAACCGGCACCCGCCTCTCCCAGCTCCGCCTCAGGAAAGGGGAGGTGCGCCTCAGCGATGCCGAGCTCCAGGCCCTGCACCAGCGCGAACGCGTGGTGACTTCCGCCGAGCCTTCGATCCAGGACGGCGTGGCCGTGAGCGTGGACCTTGCGGGGTTCGGCGCCGACAATCTCATCGGCTACCGGGCCAAGCGTCATACGGGCCTGGTCGACGTGGACAAGCCGGGCTCCTGCCGGGTCGCGGATTTCTGGGAGCCCCTCTACGCCGATGCGAGCCGGACCCTGATCCTCGATCCGGGACAGTTCTATATCCTGGCCTCCAAGGAGGCGGTGCATGTGCCGCCGGATTATGCCGCCGAAATGGTGCCTTTCGACCCGCTCGTGGGCGAGTTCCGTGTCCATTACGCCGGCTTCTTCGATCCTGGCTTCGGTCATGCCGGTGCAGGAGGGGAGGGGGCCCGCGCGGTCCTCGAAGTCCGCTCCCGCGACGTACCCTTTATCCTTGAGGATGGGCAGATCGTCGGCCGTCTCGTTTATGAGCGCATGGCGGAGCGTCCGCAGGTGCTCTACGGCTCCGGCGCAGGCTCGAATTATCAGGCTCAAGGGCTGAAGCTCTCCAAGCACTTCCGCTGACCCCCTTGCGGAACGGCCGCCAAGGTCGATATGGTCAGCTCTACGCGGGCGTAGTTCAGAGGTAGAACGTCAGCTTCCCAAGCTGAATGTCGTGGGTTCGATTCCCATCGCCCGCTCCATCCCATCCCTAAAGCACCAAGATCTTTCCGCTGCGTCGCCGGGGCAGAGCCTGTTCGGTCAGGCTGCCGGCTATCGTTGGGGAGGGGCCTTCTCGAAAATGTGTAAGCGTTTGCGGAAACCATGCGGGCCCTTGCGCGTCAGGCGATAGAGCCAGCAGAACGCAAGAGACCTTCATGACCAAGATGCTTGAGGCCGCGATCGCCGTGTTGCTGCTCGCCGGGTTCGGAACTGCCCTGGCGGAGCCTGGCCCCAGGGAAAGACAATGCATGGTTGGGGAGCGCCGTGTCGAAGGGGAGTGCCGGCCTCTATCGCAAAGCTCGGGCGGCCGGGGAGATCAGGGAAACACGGGCAACCGTGGCGACAGCTCCAGGTAAGGGCCTGCCTCCATCCCGCTCCACATAGCGATATTCCAAGCGATGGAGACCCCGGTTCCTTAACCTATCCTTAAGCAACCATCCCCAGGTCGGCCAAAAAACACATCGCACGTCCCCGAAGGGTGTTGACAAAGCGCTGGCTAATCGACATATCCGCAGCCCCGCCGGATTTCATATCCAGGCAGGCTTCATGTCACAGACCTTGGACTGAACGGCCCCCTTTCCGGGCACCATTCACACGCCAGGTCAGATCGGGATCTCCAAAGTCCTGATCGACGCCACGAGCCGGGCAGTGCCAGTCAATGGTACGTATCCACGGTTCCTCTGACGGAAATTGAAAGTCTTCAGGCGCGTATAGGGCCTTGAAGTCAAGTAAACGTAGAAATGATTTCATTTCCGCGAACAGTGAAGCTTTGTCTGAATACTGAGGACTTTCGGGCGAAATTCGAAACTGACGAAAAACTTCAAAATTGTTGTTGACGCCAGGAACGAGCTTCGGTACATACACCTTCATCGACGGCGGCCACTGAGTGGTTGTCCGGAAGGGGCCTTGGGAT
>JAYSGD010000010.1:0-173699 GCA_041913065.1 Microvirga sp.
TCTCGAACAGGTCGGCGGCCATGCCGGCGCAGTCGCCGACATTGTCGCCCACGTTGTCGGCGATGGTGGCGGGATTGCGCGGATCATCCTCCGGTATGCCGGCTTCCACCTTGCCCACGAGATCGCCGCCCACGTCGGCGCCCTTGGTGAAGATGCCACCGCCGAGACGGGCGAAGATCGAGATCAGCGAGGCGCCGAAGCCGAGGGCTACGAGGCTGTCGATGACCACGCGGTCCGCCGGGTTCAGGCCGACGATCTTGGTGAGGTAGCCGTAGTAGATGGCGACGCCCAGAAGCGCGAGGCCGGCGACCAGCATGCCGGTGACCGCACCCGCCTTGAAGGCGACGTCGAGGCCGCCGCCGAGGGACTGTGTGGCCGCCTGCGCCGTGCGCACATTGGCGCGGACGGAGACGTTCATGCCGATGAAGCCAGCGAGGCCCGAGAGAATCGCGCCGATGGCGAAGCCGAACGCGACACGCAGGCCGAGGAGATAGGCAATGATGACGAACAGGACGACGCCGACGATGCCGATCGTCAAGTATTGTCGGCGGAGATAAGCCTTGGCGCCTTCAGCGACAGCGCCCGCAATCTCCTGCATGCGCTGCGAACCGGCGTCCCGCTTCATCACATCGCTGATGGCCCACAGGCCATACGCGATCGAGAGCAGACCGCCCACAATAATTAGGGTCAGTTCCATCATGCCATCCTTGTTATGGGAAAGCAGAATGCCGCTCTTCAAGGCCTGTTTATCGGCCTAGAACGGCCCCTACCCCCAGCGAAGTTCATATTTGGTGGCAAAAAAGGAAGCGGTTCGCAACGATACTTCGCAGTAAACCCACAGGAAGGCCTTAATACTTTATGCGGGTACGGCGGACTTCGACCGATGCTGCCAGGCGAGCAGAACCAGGGCAATCACGACCGGCGGGAAGACCATCCAGTTCACCGTATCCCAGCCTCCGGTGTTCAGGAGCGAGCCCGACGAGAAGGAGGCCGTCGCCGTCGCGCCGAAGACAAGAAAGTCGTTCGCGGCCTGCACTTTCGTGCGTTCCTCGGGGCGGTAGCAATCGGTCACCATGGACGTCGCGCCGATGAAGCCGAAGTTCCAGCCAATGCCGAGCATGATCAGGGTCGCCCAGAAATGCGCGATCTCGATGCCCGAAAGCCCGATAGCGGCCGACAGCCCGATCAGGACGAGCCCCGTCGCCGTCACCGGCACCTTGCCGAAGCGCCCGATCAAGCGCCCGGTAAAGAAGCTCGGGCCGTACATGGCAAGGATGTGCCACTGAATCCCCAAGGCCGCCACGCCGACCGAATGGCCGCACCCGATCATCGCGAGGGGTGCCGCGGTCATCAGGAAGCTCATGAGACCATAAGACACCAGCCCCGCCGTCACCGCCACGATGAACCGGGGCTGGCGCACGATCTCGCCCAGCGGCCGGCCTCCCTCAGCCTTCTGAGCGACGCTGACCGGCGCTGGCCGCAGGAAGGACACCACGACCATGGACATGAGGGCGAGAGCGGCCTGGCCGAGGAATGCTCCGGCGAAGGGCGCAGTCTGAATGGCGTCCCTGAACCATATGATCGTCTGAGGCCCGATGATGCCGGCGGCCAGACCGCCGGTCATCACCCAGGCGATGGCACGAGGCTTGAAGGCGTCGGAGGCCGCGTCCGTCGCCGCGAATCGATAGCTCTGGTTGTAGGATCCGTACATGCCCACGATCATGGCGCCGAGGCAGAACAGCACGAAGCTCCAGGAGGCGATGCCGAAGGCCGCAAGGCAGCCGCCCGTCATGCCGATTCCCGTGCCCAGAATATAACCGGCACGCCGCCCGACCCGTCGCATGACCATCGCGGCCGGAATCGTGCCGAGCGCGAGCCCTAGATTGAACAGGCTCACCGGCAGCGTCGCCAGTTCCTTGTTCTCCGCAAGGTTCTGGCCCACCAGACCACCCAGGGACACGACGATGGCAGGGCTCGACCCGCCGAGGGCCGTCGCCAATGCGAGAATCAGAGCGTTGCGCTTGGCGAGCGCGTCAGAAATGGGAGTATGAGCCTGCATGGTAGCGTCTTTCGTGATCGTACATCCGAAAGACCGGCAGTTCATGCCCTGCAACAACGCGGCCGATAGCGGATAATGTGATGCCCACGCTATCTGCCTGTTCGATCAGCATGTCGAGGTTCTTTGGCGCCACAGTGCAGAGAATTTCATAGTCGTCTCCACCAGTCACCGCCGCATCGAGCAAAGCCGGATCGGCACCGATGGCCCGACGCGCGGCCTGGGAGAGCGGAACCTTGTCCAGGTCCACTTCAGCGCTCACCCCCGATGCGCGCATCATCTTGGCGAGATCGCCGGCAAGTCCATCCGACACATCCATCGCCGCATTGGCGTGATCGCGCAGTGCCGTTGCCAGGCGATGCCGCGGACGGGGATGCAGCAAGCGGTCCGTGAGATGCGCCCCTTCCTCTGCGGACAGGCTGGCGGCCCACGCCGGATTGCGGCGAAAGATCAGGCCCAGAGCCGCATCGCCGATGGTGCCGCTGACACAGATGACATCGCCCTCCAGCGCATTCGTCCGGCGGACCATGCGCCCGGTCGGGACTTGTCCGATCGCGGTGACGGAGAGGGTCAAACCATCTTTCGCCTTCACCGTATCGCCGCCGAGAAGCGGACAACCGAAATCGCACGCCGCTTCGCCGAGCCCGGCGGCGAATTCGGAAAGCCAGGCCTCGGTCCAGGTTTCAGGAAGCGCCAATGTCAGAAGAAAACCTAAGGGCTCCGCGCCCTTCGCCGCCAAGTCCGACACATTAACGCCCAAGGCTTTCCGGGCGATGGATGCAGGTGGATCATCAGCCAGGAAATGAACCGTCTCCACCAGGGCATCGGCGGTGAGAACCAGATCATGCCCCGGGTTCGGTGTCAGGCAGGCGGCGTCGTCTTTCAGACCAAGCCCGCCCTCACCGGCAATCGGCGCGAAATAGCGCGCGATCAGGTTGTCTTCGCTCGGGCGTTCGGGAGAGGCCATTAGACGAAGATCCAGGCCATGAGCAGCTTACCGCTTGCCCTGCCCCGCGGCCTTCTTCTCCAGCTCGCCGGGGCGCACATCGCGGGCGAGATTGTCGAGCACGGCATTCACGAGGCCGGGCTCGTCCTCACCGTAGAAGCCGTGGGTCACATCGACATATTCGGTGATGACGACGCGGGCCGGCACGTCCTTGCGGTACATGAGCTCATAGCCGCCAGCGCGGAGGATGGCGCGGAGGACCGCCTCGATGCGGCGCAGGGGCCATCCTTCCGAGAGGGCCTTGTCGATCTTCACGTCGATCGGACGCTGGTTCTCGACGACGCCTGAAATGACATTGCGAAAGAACTCGATGTCGGACGGCTTGAACTCGATACCCTCGACCTCGCGGCCGATCCAGAAGGCTTCGAATTCCGCCAGGGCGTCGATCACGCTCTTTCCCGACACGTCCATCTGATAGAGAGCCTGGACGGCAGCAAGGCGAGCGGCCGAGCGCTCAGCAGGCTTCGTCATGGTCAGGCCTCCAGCTTGCGTTTGATGCGAAGAACGGCAAGCGCGGCTTCCACCGCTCCCGCGCCCTTATTCAATTCATTCACGCTGGCCCGGGTCCACGCCTGCTTCTCATTCTCGACGGTCAGGATGCCGTTGGCGAGCGGGATCTTGCGGGCGACCGACAGGTCCATGAGCGCGCGGGCACTCTCGCCTGCAACGATGTCATAATGCCCCGTCTCGCCACGGATCACGCAGCCCAGAGCGACGACGGCATCATAGGGCTTTCCCGCCTTCTCGGCGGCATCGAGCGCAATGGCGACGGTGGCGGGGATTTCCAGAGCCCCATCGAGAGTCAGCACGTCCATGCTGGCCTGCGCCGCTTCGACTGCCCCCTGCACGCCGCGCAGAAGCTCATCGGCGATGTCGTCATAGAACCGCGCCTCGACGACGAGGATACGGGCGCCTGGAACAGGCGGGCGGGCAGCTTGCGGCTTGGCGGAATGCGAGACCATGGATGACTCTCAAAAACCAGTCTGAAACATCCGCCCTGTGCTGAGGAGAGCGGCGGTCCGACAACGGTGAAAATGTTAGGCGTTCCCTACCCCGCCCGGCGGGCGTCCGCAAGGCGTGCGGCGTAGCGGGCCATGAGATCGACTTCCAGGTTGAGCTTGTCGCCCACCTTCCGGTCTCCCCAGGTCGTCACCGCAAGGGTATGGGGGATGATGAGAACCGAGAACATGTCGTCGTTGACGGAATTCACGGTAAGCGACGTTCCGTCGAGGCAGACGGAGCCCTTTTCGGCGATGTAGGGCGCCAACGCTGCCGGTGCCTTGAGGGTGAAACGGGCGGTGGGGCCCCAGGGATTGTCGCCGGCAGTGATCGCCTCGCGAGCCACGATGGTGGCGAGGCCATCCACATGGCCCGTGACGATGTGGCCGCCAAGCTCATCGCCGATCTTGAGGGAGCGCTCCAGATTGATGCGCGTGCCCGCCTGCCATTCTCCGACAGTTGTACGCTCCAGGGTTTCGGCGGCGGCATCCACGTCGAACCAGCAGCCGCCCTCGCGCACGCCCACGGCCACGACAGTGAGGCACGGCCCGCCACAGGCGATGGAAGCGCCGAGCGCGATGGTGGCCGGATCGTAGGCCGAGTGAATGCGCAGGCGCTTCAGGGTGCCCTGCGCGCCTTCAGCCGATACGACCTCGCCGATATCGGTGACAATGCCGGTGAACATCAGGGCCTCTCCCAGAACATGAAAAGATCGGAGCCGACCTGCTCGTCGGCGTAAAGATTCAAAGCATCCATGCGGTCCTGCAGCGCAAGGCCGAGCGCCGGAACATCGCCCTGCCCTCGCCCGGAGCGGCCCGTGACGAGGACGAGTTCGTCGATGAGGTCGGCTTGCGCCAGGGCATCCGCAAGATCGGGGCCCCCTTCGCAGAAAATGCGTGTCAGTCCGCGTGTTCCGAGCAGCGTCAAAGAATCCGGCATCGAAACGCGCCCGCTGGTGTCGGACGAAACCCGCAGAACTTCGACACCTTGCGCGACGAGAGCTTTTTCATTCTCGACAGGAGCTTCGACGGTCGTGATGATCCAGGTCGGAATATCCCGAGCCCCTGTCACGATATGCGCACAAACCGGCGTGCGCAGGCGGGAATCGATCACGATCCGGATAGGCGTGCGGCTTTCCAATCCCGGCAGGCGAACATTCAGCAGCGGATCGTCCGCCACCACCGTGCCGACGCCCACCATGATGGCATCCGCATGGGCGCGCATCAGGTGGACTTTCCGGTTGGCGGTTTCGCCCGTGATCATCAGGCGCGGTCCCTGGCGAGAGCCGGCCAGTCCTTCCGTGGTACGCGCCAGCTTTACCGTGACCGAGGGCCGCCCTTTCGTCACGCGCATGATGTGACCGCGATGGGCGCGGCGTGCGAGCGGTTGCAGGCAACCCGTCACCACTTCGATCCCGACGGAACGCAGGAGATCATGGCCGTGTCCGGCGACGCGTGAATCCGGGTCTTCGATGGCGGAGACGACCCGTTTGATGCCGGCCTCGATCACGCCTTCCGCGCAAGGCGGCGTCTTGCCGTGGTGGGAGCATGGCTCGAGCGAGACATAAAGGGTTGCACCCCGTGCCCGCTCACCAGCGTCCGCCAGGGCAACACGCTCCGCATGGGGGCGTCCACCCGGTTGGGTTGCTCCCTGCGCGATGATGACAGGGGCATCGCCGCTCTCATCCACGACGACTGACCCGACGGAAGGGTTCGGCCAGGTGAGCCCCAAATTGCGCTCGCCCAGGGCGATGGCGAGGCGCATGAAGCGTTCGTCCCGCTGTGTCCGGTCGCCGCTCATCACTCGGACTGCACGGGTTTTTTCTTCAGGCGCGGAGGCTGCTCCGGCTCCGGCTCCTCGGCCAGCTTCTCAAGGATCTCCTCGAAGTCCTTGGCTTCGCGGAAGTTCTTGTAGACGGAAGCGAAGCGCACATAGGCCACGTCGTCGAGGCCTTTCAGGCCTTCCATCACGAGCTCGCCCACGGTCTCGCTCGGCACATCGCCTTCGCCCATGCTCTCGAGCTGCCGCACGATGCCGTTGATCATGCGCTCCACCCGGTCGGGATCGACCGAGCGCTTGCGCAGGGCCACGTCCACCGATTGCTGGAGCTTGTCACGGTCGAAAGGCACACGCCGTCCCGAACGCTTCACCACCGTGAGCTCGCGCAGCTGCACGCGCTCGAAGGTCGTGAAGCGACCGCCGCAATCCGGGCAGATTCGGCGGCGGCGGATGGACGAGGAATCGTCCGTGGGCCGGGAGTCCTTCACCTGAGTGTCGAGACTCCCGCAATAGGGACAGCGCATCGAAGGGCTCGAAGTTTAGGCGTAGATCGGGAAGCGGCGGGTCAGCTCGTGGACACGGGCCTTCACCGATTCCTCGACCGAGGCATTCGCCTCGTCGCCGTTCTTCGCCAACCCGTCGAGGGTTTCGACGATCAGCTCGCCGACCTTCTTGAACTCGGCCACGCCGAAGCCGCGCGAGGTGGCGGCGGGGGTGCCGAGACGGATGCCGGAGGTGACCATCGGCTTCTCGGGATCGAAGGGCACGCCGTTCTTGTTGCAGGTGATGTGGGCGCGTCCGAGAGCCGCCTCGGCGGCCTTGCCGGTGAGCTTCTTCGGGCGCAGGTCGACCAGCATCAGGTGGTTGTCCGTGCCGCCGGCGACGATGGCGTAGCCGTTGGCGAGCATCGTATCGGCCAGCACCTTGGCGTTCTCTACCACGGCGCGGGCATAGAGCTTGAACTCGGGGCGCAGCGCCTCGCCGAAGGCCACGGCCTTGGCGGCGATCACGTGCATGAGCGGGCCACCCTGGAGGCCGGGGAAGATCGCGGAATTGACCTTCTTGGCGATGTCCTCGTCATTGGTGAGGATCATGCCGCCGCGAGGGCCGCGCAGGGTCTTGTGGGTGGTCGTGGTGACCACATGGGCATGGGGGAACGGCGACGGATGCGCGCCGCCCGCTACCAGACCGGCGAAGTGGGCGATATCGACCATGAAGAAGGCGCCGACCTCGTCCGCGATCTCGCGGAAGCGGGCGAAGTCCCAGAAGCGGGAATAGGCCGAGCCGCCGGCTACGATCACCTTCGGCTTGTGGGCGCGGGCGAGTTCCGCCACCTCATCCATGTCGATGATCTGGTCGCTCTCGCGGACCTTGTAGCTCACCACGTTGAACCACTTGCCGGACATGTTGACCGGCGAGCCGTGGGTCAGGTGGCCGCCGCAGGCGAGATCGAGGCCCATGAAGGTGTCACCGGGTTTCATGAGAGCCATGAACACGGCCTGGTTGGCCTGAGAGCCGGAATTGGGCTGCACGTTGGCGAACTTGCAGTCGAACAGGCGCTTGGCGCGGTCGATGGCGAGCTCCTCGGCCATGTCCACGAATTGGCAGCCGCCATAGTAGCGGCGGCCCGGATAGCCTTCCGCGTACTTGTTGGTCATCACCGAGCCCTGGGCTTCCAGGACGGCGCGGGAGACGATGTTCTCCGAGGCGATCAGCTCGATCTCGTCGCGCTGGCGGCCAAGCTCGAGCCCGATGGCGCGGGCGATCTCGGGATCGCTGTCGGCGAGGCTGGCCGAGAAAAAGCTGTTGGAGAGATGGTTTCTTGCTTCGCTCGCGCTCATGGTCGTTCTCGCCTTGCTGTGAGCCCCACCTGACTGGCGCTCAGTTCCGGATGGCCTTGGCCTTTATCATGGGCAGATGGAACCCGCCAACCCAGCTAAGATGTCGCCACCTGCCTTTTGAAAAGCAACAGCCCGCCGAATGGGCGGGCTGTCATAGTCCAGGCATGGAGCCTTAGTTCTGGAGGAACATTTCCTGGTCCGGCTCGGTCGGCTCGCGGCTGGCGACCGGGATCGCGTTGCCGAGGCCGTCCTTGTTGTAGATATCGTCGCGGAACTGCACGAGGCCATCCGGGGTCGCCCAAGCGGTCATATAGATCCAGTGGATCGGAACAGCGGTCGCGAGGCGGGCATCGATGCGCTCACCCGACTTGAAGGTGGCGTCGATCTGCTCGCGGCTCCAGCCGGGAGTGTCCTTCAGCAGCCATTCGATGTAGTCGCGCACGTTCTGGATGCGGATGCAGCCCGAGGAGACGAAGCGGAAATCGTCGCCGAAGATGCCCTTGGAGGGCGTGTCGTGCATATAGACGCCGTGCTGGTTCGGGATGTTGATGCGGACGAAGCCCATGGAGTTGAGGTCGCCGCCGGGATCCTGACGGAAGCGGTAGCGGGTCGCCTCGTCCGAGAACCAGTTGATCTGGCTGGAAGGAACCTCCTGGCCGGCCGCGTTGAAGATGCGGATGCGGTTCTCGGCGAGGTAGTTCGGCTCCTTCTGCATCTTCGGGATCAGGTCCTTCTTCACCACGGAGGCGGGAGCTGTCCAGAACGGGTTGAAGTTGACCTCGACGATCTTCGAGTTCAGCAGCGGCGACTGACGGTCGGCCTTGCCCACGCCGGCGGCGTGGCGGGTATGGACCATGCCGCCTTCCACCGTCTCGACGAGAGCGGCGGGGATGTTGGCGACCGCATAGCGGTTGGGCAGGCCGGAACCGACGAGGCTGCGCAGGCGGCTCACGTTGATCTCAAGCTGACGGATACGCATGTCGACCGGCACGTTCATGGCGGTGACGGTCGGGGCCGTCATGGTGCCGGTGGAGCTGATGCCATGGCGGGCCTGGAATCGGCGAACGCCGGCCTCGACATAGGAATCGTAGATCGGCGACTCGCCCGCATTCGGATCGAGGTCTCCGGAGATGATCAGGCGCTGGCGCAAGGCCATCACGGCCGGGCTCTTGGAACCGACGCGCAGACCCTGCACGCCCTGAACGGTTCCCCATCCGCCGCGGGCAGCGATGTTGCGGTAATACTCGATCATCTGCTCGGTCGCGGCGAGCGACTCGGCCGAGAGCATGGGGGTCGAGGTGCGCTGCACACGGGTGCGCGAGACAGCCTCGTAATTCTGCGACCACTCGGCCTGGGTCTGTGCCAGGGCAACGGTGGCCGGCGTGAACACAAGGGCAAGCGATCCTGTCAGGAGGGCACGGCGGGACAACATGAGCGCAGGCTCTTCTCGTTAGAGTGGTCGATAACGGAAACAGCGGATGGTGGTCCTGGACTGCCTCCGCTCCCGGGAAAGTGCCGGGATAGGATTAAGGAACGGTATCGAAAACGAGGAACATCGGGGCCGTTTTATGGCAAAATCTTCCTTGCCGGCTCTGTCGCCCCTGGAAAACGCCTTGCACTCCAATGTAATATTGGAGTGTTGTCCCGAGGATACACTTCTTTGTGAGGGTCTTGTGCCGATTGGCGCCGGCAAAGAAGCTAAGCCTGAAGCCATACCTCCGAAAATCCTCTTAAAGGCTTGCCCTGCTACTCTTCCTGCGCCGCCAGCCAGGACACTGCCAGGTAGACGGCGATCAGGGTCAAGAAAAAGGCGATGGTCAAGATTCCGCTGGAGACGATACCAGGAAAGAATGCTGCCAGAATCAGGTGGCTCATGACGGCCAGCAGCCACATGATCCCGCCC
This sequence comes from Microvirga sp., assembly GCA_041913065.1. Classification (GTDB taxonomy): domain Bacteria; phylum Pseudomonadota; class Alphaproteobacteria; order Rhizobiales; family Beijerinckiaceae; genus Microvirga. Next base: position 9,585 of record JAYSGD010000010.1, read on the forward strand.
CAGGTGCTCGCCATCCAGAGGCCGACGGCCGCTATGAGGTCGATCAGGGCGAAGTAGATGATGGTGGCCTGATAGCCCGTGGAACGGACCTCGAACTGGCCGATGGGCGTCCAGACGCCGAGGATGATGGCCCAGGAGCTCAGGCCCTTCATGACCCAGATGATCGAGAGGATACGCATGAACCAAGTCAGCAGCGAAGCCCAGCGCATGGAGGATTGGGACGACGGGCGCTCCTCGATGCGGTCGGTCAGGTAATCCCTGGGTGCCTCATGGGCAGACTGGCCGGCATTCTTTGCCATCAGGCAATCTCCAGGTCGTTATCGCCCAGGCTGGCGAAATGGTGCTCGATTGTTTCGCGCCGTATTTCCTCCAGGGAGGCAGGCTGCCAGCGGGGCTGGTTGTCCTTGTCGATCAGGACGGCGCGGACGCCCTCGAAGAAGTCCCGCCCCTCCCCGATCCGTGAGACGATGCGAAACTCGGTCTTCATGGCATCCTCGAAATCGAGGGAGGCGCCACGGCGCACCTGCTCGAAAGCGATGCTCATGCTTGTCGGCGATTTGGCGCGCATCCCTGCGACCGTCCTGGCCGCGAATTCCGAGCCTTTTGCAGCCGCCCCGTCGAGACGGTGGAACACGTCTGCCACGCTTGAGCCTGAGAAGCAGGTGTCGATGATGTCGCGGTGGGCGGCCAGCGGAGCCGGACCGGGATCGGCGGCAACCTTCGCCAGGGCGGCCTCGACGGGAGTGCCGGAAGCCAGCTCCTGCTCGAGCGCATCCATGCTCTCACTGGCGACGGAATGGGTGGCGAGCCCCAGCATCACCGCATCGGCCCGCTTTACCCGATCCCCTGTCAGCGCGAGATACATGCCGGCCTCCCCCGGCAGGCGCGGCAGGGCATAGGTCGCCCCCACGTCGGGGAAGAAGCCGATGCCGACTTCGGGCATGGCGAAGAGATAGCGATCCCCCGCCACCCGGTGCGAGCCGTGCAGGGAAACTCCGACCCCGCCGCCCATGACGATGCCGTCGATGAGGGAGATATACGGTTTTGGGTAGCGCTTGATGCGGATGTTGAGCTGATACTCCTCGCGCCAGAAGGCCAGCGCCTCCTCGCGTTCTCCTGCCTTGAGCGCCTCCGTCAGCCGCCGGATATCACCACCGGCGCAGAAGGCCTTGTCGCCGGCGCCTCGCACGATGATACGCGTGATGGAAGGATCATCCGCCCAGGCATCGAGAGCGCGGCGCATCTCGCGGACCATGTTCAGGGTGAGGGCATTGAGGGCGCGCGGACGGTTGAGCGTGATCAGGCCCGCTTCGCCGCGCTTCTCGCAAATGACTTCCGGGCTCTCGTCCATCGCAAACTCCCCATCCCTGCGGCGGATTAAACAAGGCCGCACGCCAGCGTCAATGTATCAATGCGACACTTCAACTATAGCTGATGAAGCACTGACCGGCCCTCCTCCCCTTGTGGGGAGGAGTTGGAGGTGGGGGTGGCAGCGATCACCTATAAATGTCCGGTGCTCACACCCCCACCCTGACCCTCCCCACAAGGGAGAGGGAAAACAGCGCCTCATTCCGACAACGATTCCGGATCGGCTGCCGCCGTCCGAGATGTCTGCGCGGATTAAGCTCACTCCACCGTCACGGATTTCGCCAGATTGCGTGGCTGGTCCACGTCCTTACCCATGAAGACTGCCGTGTGATAGGCGAGCAGCTGGATCGGCACCGCATTCACGATAGGCGCGACGATGGGGTGAACGCTCGGCATCACGATGGTCGCCATGGTGTCGAGGCCCGTCTCCAAAGCGCCCTTCTCGTCGGTGATCAGGACGATGCGCCCGCCGCGCGCGGCGACTTCCTGCATATTCGAGACGGTCTTCTCAAAGATGTTGTCGAAAGGAGCGATGACGATGACCGGCATCGTCTCATCGATGAGCGCGATGGGACCATGCTTCAGCTCGCCGGCCGCGTAGCCTTCGGCATGGATGTAGGAGATTTCCTTGAGCTTCAGCGCGCCTTCCATGGCGAGCGGATAGGATGTTCCCCGACCGAGGTAGAGAACATCCTTCGCCTTCGAGAGCTCGCGCGCCAGTACCTCGATCTGTGGCTCGCGCTTGATCGCTTCGGCCATCTGGCTCGGAATGGCGATCAATGCATCGACCAGCTCTTTCTCATCCTCGACGCTCAGGGCTCCGCGGGCACGGCCCGCGGCGATGGCGAGCGACAGGAGAACCGCGAGCTGGCAGGTGAAGGCCTTTGTGGATGCGACGCCGATTTCGACACCCGCCAGAGTCTGAGCAACCACGCCGCTTTCTCGCGCCATGGTGGAGGTCGGCACGTTGACGACGGACATCGTGTGCTGCTGCTCGGCGCTCGCATAACGCAGCGACGCGAGCGTGTCCGCCGTCTCGCCTGATTGCGAGACGAACAGCGCGAGGCTGCCCGGTTCGAGCGGCGCTTCGCGATAGCGGAACTCGGACGCCACATCGATCTCGACCGGAATGCGCGCAAGCCGTTCGAACCAGTATTTCGAAACGAGACCGGCGAGATAGGCCGTGCCGCAGGCGGAGATCGACAGACGCTTCAGGTCTTTGAAATCGAACGGCAGCGCGAACGGCAGCTCCACGCGCTCGGCGGTGAAGTTCACGTAATGGGCCAGCGTGCGGCCCACGACTTCCGGCTGCTCGTGGATTTCCTTCGCCATGAAGTGGCGGTAATTGCCCTTGTCGGCCATGAAGGAGCCGGCAGGGATCTTGTGGCGCTGTCGCGTTACCATTGCGCCTGAGGCATCGCGAATGTCGATGCCCTTGCGGCGCAGGATCGCCCAGTCGCCGTCTTCGAGATAGGCGATCTCGTCGGTGAAGGGGGCGAGCGCCAGCGCATCCGAGCCGAGATACATCTCGCCGTGTCCATAGCCGATGGCGAGCGGCGCGCCGTGACGGGCGCCGATCAGCAGATCGTCCTCGCCGGAGAACAGGAAGCCGAGAGCGAACGCGCCGCGCAGGCGCGGCAGGCTCACGGCCACGGCTTCGACCGGCGGACGCCCCTGGCGCATCTCGTAAGTCACGAGCTGCGCCACGACTTCCGTATCCGTCTCCGTCTCGAAGCGGATGCCCTTGGCCTCGAGACCGGCCTTCAACTCACGAAAATTCTCGATGATGCCGTTATGGACGACGGCTAGCCTGTCGGTGGCATGGGGATGGGCGTTTGTCTCGTTAGGCTTTCCATGGGTCGCCCAGCGGGTATGGCCGATGCCGATGGTGCCCGAGAGCGGCGATTGCGAGAGTTTCTCCTCAAGGTTGCGCAGCTTTCCCTCGGCCCGGCGGCGGTCGAGGATGCCTTCCTCGAGGGTGGCGACGCCTGCGGAATCATAGCCCCGGTATTCGAGCCGCTTCAGCGCCTCGACGATCTGAGGCGCAACCGGCGCGTTTCCGACGATACCAACAATTCCGCACATGCCGAGAGGCCTCCATTGCGAGCCATGCCAAGCTCAACGTTCCCATATAGGCGCAGCCGGCCGGACTGGAATCAACTTGCGTGACTCTTTATGACACGCAGTATTATTTCCTTGCTTACTTGCTTTTCGCGGCCTTGGCCTTGGCGCGGAATTCGGCAGCCCATCCTTCCTTGGTGACCTGACGGCCGCGCCCGAGCGCCAGCGCGTTGTCCGGGATGTTCTCGGTGACGACCGATCCCGAGCCGACGAAAGCGCCGTTTCCGATGGTCAGCGGCGCGACGAGCGAGGAGTTGGAGCCGATGAAGGCGCCCTCCCCGATCTGCGTGCGATACTTGCCGAAGCCGTCATAATTGCAGGTGATGGTGCCAGCGCCAATATTGGTCTCGGCTCCGATGGCGGCATCGCCCAGATAGGTCAGGTGATTGACCTTGGCGCCAGCGCCCAGATCCGTGTTCTTGATCTCGACGAAATTGCCGACTTTCGCCTTCGGGCCGATGACAGCGCCCGGACGCAGACGCGCGTAGGGTCCGATGGCCGCTCCCGCCGCGACATGCGTGCCTTCCAGATGGCTGAAGCTGTGAATCACCACGCCCGATTCCACAATGACGCCGGGGCCGAAGACCACGTTGGGTTCCACGATCACGTCCCGACCGAGCTTCGTGTCATGGCTGAAAAACACTGTTTCGGGCGCGACAAGGGTAACGCCGGAGGCCATCGCTTCGTCACGCAGACGATCCTGGATCATCCGCTCTGCGGCGGCGAGCTGGGCGCGGTCGTTGACGCCGTGAATCTCCACCTCGGGCACGACGGTAACCGCCGTCTTCAAGCCGAGGCTGCGCGCGACTTCGACGATGTCCGTCAGGTAGAATTCGCCCTTGGCATTCTTGTTGTCGACCTTGTCGAGCAGCGTGAGGGCTACTTCCCCCTCGATCGCCATCAGCCCTCCATTGCAGAGGGTAATCTTCCGCTCTTCATCGCTGGCGTCCCGGTGCTCGCGGATCGCGAGAACCTCGCCCCCTGACGTGAGCAGACGGCCATAACCCGTCGGATCCTTGGCCTCGAACGCCATGACGACGACGGCGGCCCCGTCGGCCAGCGGCGCCCTCAGGGCGGCGAAGGTGGAGGGCTTCACGAGGGGCGTATCGGCATAGGCGACGAGGACGTCGTCCGGCTTGGCCGCCAGCGATTCCCGCGCGCTCAGGACCGCATGCGCCGTCCCAAGGCGCTCGCGCTGAACGAAGGTGCGGGCCTCGGGCAGGGTCTTGCGGACCTCCGCTTCGGAATCCTCGCGATCGGGACCGACGACGACGGCGACCTGCGTGGCGCCGGCTTCCGTAACGACGGCAAGGACGTGTCCGAGCAGCGAGCGGTTGGCGATCTGATGGAGCACCTTGGGCTTGTCCGACTTCATCCGGGTGCCTTCCCCAGCGGCGAGGACGATGGCAAGGCAGGATCTCGCCGGCGAAGTCGTGAGGGAGGCGCTTGATGTCATCAGGTTACAATCCGGTCGCGTTTTCAGGTGTGGAGCTAGATCAGAAGTGACAATTCGGCAATCTTTTCATGAACAAAGAGTATGAATTGAAACTGCCTCGTTTACTTCATACTCGTGATCCACGATAAAACATGAGTCTTCCCGATTTTCTGGCTGAAGAGCCACGTTCACACAAGAGTATCGCAGTGCCGGATTCGCAGGGGCCCACGCGCCCTTCCCATCCCCGCCGGCGCGATATGCTGGCCTATATCGGCGTTTCGATCGCCGGGCTCGCATACGCGCCTGCCGTCTGGGGCCAGACGCCCCCGCCTTCCCCCTTTGCCCGTATCGGCGACAAGCAGCGCTTCGACGCCTCCGTGGTGGTCGATATCGCGCGCCAGCTCTCCAAGCGTCCCTTCGCCGCCCCTGCGAATGACCTGCCGGATGCTTTCGCGAACCTGAATTACGACCAGTACGTCACAATCAAGTCCCTCCGCCAGCCGATCTGGCAGGGCGAGGGGCGCGGGATCGCGGTCGAACCGCTGCATCGCGGCTTCGTGTTCAGCAATGCGGTCGATCTGTATCTGGTGGAAGACGGCAATGTGCGCCGGGTGGGTTATGACCCGGCCCAATTCAATTTCGGCGGCATAAACGTTCCCAACAATCTCGGCGATATCGGCTTTTCAGGTTTCCGCCTGATCTCGCAACAGGGTGACGCACAGGCCTTCGATTTCGCGATCATTCAAGGCGCGACCTTCTTCCGCGCGCTCGCTCGCGGCCAGAATTACGGCGCGATCAGCCGCGCGCTAACCCTCAAGCCGGCGGACGCTAAGGGCGAAGAATTCCCGGTCTTCCGCGCTTTCTGGATCGAGCGGCCGAGCATCGGCGGCAACAGCATCACGGTTCACGGCGTCCTCGATTCCGAGTCCACGACCGGCGCCGTGCGGATGACATTCCGTCCGGGCGACATGACAATCATCGACGTGGAAACCACGCTCTTCCCGCGCGTCAACCTTGATCACGTGGGTCTCGGCGCCATCGCCTCCACCTATTTCTACGGCCCGAACGACCGCCGCACGGCGGACGACATCCGCCCCGCCGTTTACGAATCGTCCGGCCTTCAAATGCTGAACGGCCAGGGCGAATGGCTCTGGCGCTCCCTTCACAATCCCGAGACGCTGCAGATCTCGGCCTTCGTGGACAACTCGCCGAAAGGCTTCGGCCTGCTCCAGCGCGAACGCTCTTACGAAGCCTTCCAGGACGACGACCAGCGCTTCGAGCGCCGTCCGAGCCTTTGGATCGAGCCGCTGAGCGATTGGGGCCAGGGCAGCGTCCAGCTTCTCGAAATTCCGACGGATGCCGAGATCAACGACAACATTCTTGCCTATTGGCGTCCTAAAGCCCCCATGGCCGCCGGCTCCGAGGTGGCTTTCGCCTATCGGCAGTACTGGGGCTGGAACTCGCCGGAGCGCCCGCCGCTCGCTACCGTCTCCGGAATCCGCGTGGGCCGTGGCTCCGCCGGACGCCGCAGGAAGTTCACGGTCGATTTTTCAGGGGACATGCTGGGTGACAATTGGCCCAAGGACCTTAAATCCGTCCTGACCGTTGGACCGGGAACGTTCCAGAACCTCAAACTTTTGCCATATCCGGAACGAAAGACGGTGCGCGTCGCTTTCGAGCTTGACCCGGGCAACGAAAACGCTGTTGAGATGCGTCTCATTCTTGAAGCAGGCGGAAAACCTATTAGCGAGACATGGCTTTATCGTTGGACACCATAGGCCCAGACTCGAAACAGAACGTGGCTCCCCTCGGGCGGCCCGATTCCGTCATGCCTCCCGAAAAGCACCTGAACATGCCGACCCAGTCGCTCCGGCGCTGGTCGGCATCGGAAGAGCGTAAGCCGCTTCGGGACCACCCCAAGCTGGGGATGTATCTTGCCAGACTGTTCGTGTTCGGCGGCGGATTGCTGCTGACCGCCTATGGCACCTACGAGATGTACCAGGTCGTGTCGGTCAGCCGCACCACGATCCTCCAGTGGGTGCTGGTCGCGCTGTTCACGGTCAACTTTTCCTGGATCGCGGTGGCCTTCACGAGCGCCCTGCTCGGCTTCTTCGCCCTGCTGCGCCCCTCCCGCCATACGGGCCCGCTGCCGACCTCGCTCAAGGAGCGCACGGCCATCGTCATGCCGGTCTATAACGAGCAGACCGACCGGACCTATGCGGCGCTGGAAGCCATCCATGAATCGGTCGAGGCGACCGGCCTCGGCCAGCATTTCGACTATTTCATCCTCTCCGACACTACGAACCCCGACGCCTGGGTAGCCGAGGAGCGCGCCTTCCTCGCCCTAAGGGAGCGCCTGGGGCCGAACGCGCGGTTCTATTACCGCCATCGCGCCAAGAATTATCACCGCAAGGCCGGCAACATCGCGGATTTCGTGTCGCGCTGGGGCGGGCATTACGAGCACATGCTCGTTCTCGATGCGGACAGCCTCATGACGGGCGAGTGCATCGTGCGCCTGGCCGACGCCATGGAGGCGGACCCGGATGCGGGCATCATCCAGTCGCTGCCGCTCATCATCAACCGCAACACCCTGTTCGCACGCCTCCAGCAATATGCCGCCCGCGTGACCGGGCCGGTCATTGCCATGGGCCTTTCCGTCTGGATGGGCCGGGACGGCAATTACTGGGGCCACAATGCGATCATCCGCACCAAGGCTTTCGCCGACCATGCGGGCCTGCCCGATCTGAAGGGCAGGCCGCCGTTCGGCGGCCACATCCTCAGCCACGATTTCGTGGAGGCGGCCCTGATGCGCCGTGCCGGATGGGCAGTCTATATGCTGCCGGATCTCGGGGGTTCCTATGAAGAGAGTCCGCCCTCCCTCATCGACCTCTCGGCCCGCGACCGGCGCTGGTGCCAAGGGAACCTGCAGCACATGCGCGTGGTCAACGCCAAGGGGTTCAAGCTGCCTACGCGGCAGCATTTCGCGACGGGCATCATGTCCTATCTCGCGTCGCCCTTCTGGCTGTTCCAGCTGATCGTCGGTATCGCGCTGGTCCTGCAGACGACGTATATCCGCCCGGAATATTTCTCCCGCGACTTCCGGCTCTACCCGATCTGGCCGCGCTTCGACCCCGAGCGAGCATTGGCCCTGTTCGCCGTGACCATGGGCATCCTCCTGGCGCCGAAGGTCTTCGGCCTGCTGCTGATGCTCATCAAGGGCCGCGACCGGCGGGCCTCCGGCGGCGGCATCCGCCTTGTCCTGTCCTCCCTGATCGAGATTATCCTCTCGGCCCTCGTGGCGCCGATCCTGATGCTCATCCAGTCCGGCTCGGTCTTCCAGATCCTGCTCGGCCGAGACACTGGCTGGCAGCCGCAGCGGCGTGACGACGGTTCGATTCCTTTCAATGACATCGTGCGCCGTCACCGGGCACACACGGTGCTGGGCATCCTGGCAGGCGTCTCGGCGTTCATGATCGCGACCTCGCTGTTCCTGTGGATGTCGCCCACGATCATCGGCTTACTGCTGGCAATTCCGCTCTCCTGGCTCAGCGGCCAGCTCGGCGCGGGCCTCGCCTTGAAGAGGCTTGGCCTCCTCATGACGCCGGAAGAGAAGCAGCCTCCGGCCATCGCCGTGCGTGCGAATGAACTTCAGGCCCGCAACGCGGCTTTCGGCTACGACGATGCGGATAGCCTGCGGGCGATCTACGCGGACGCGAATCTGCGCGAGCGCCATCTCGAAATGCTGCCGCCGGCAGCCCCCCGCAAGCGCGGCGTTATCGAGACGGAACGTGCGCTGGCGGAGGCGAAGCTCGTGGATGCGGAAACCATCGACGATGCGATCGCATGGCTGCACCCGAAGGAGCGCATGGTCGTTCTGCACGACCGGGCGCTCCTCGACATGCTCGTGCATTTGAAGCCAAAGCCCGCGGACGCGGAAGCTGCCGAATAGAAACGTTATTTGACCGGGGCAAAGGCCCCGGTTTTTCGTTGGGCTGACGCTAAGGCCTTTTCCGCATCGCCCGCGATTTCGCTCAGCACCCAATCCCGGAAAGCCTGGATCTTCGCGGAGCGCCTGCGGGATTTCGGATAGACCAGCCAATATCCACTATCGGTGGCAGCCAGAAGATCGAAAGGCTGGACGAGACGGCCTGCCGCGAGATCGGCCGGGAAGAAATTGGGGTTGATGAGCGCAAAGCCCTGCCCCGCCATGGCCGCCATGCCTTCGAACTGCTGAACGCCCAGAGAATTATCCGGGCGACGCGACAGGTCTACATCGCGGATGCCGGCAGTGGCGAACCAGTCGCGCCACCAAGGATCGTTCGGCGAGATGATCGGGAACTTCAGGATGTCTTGCGGCTCCCGCAAAGTGTGCCCCCGAATGAGTTCAGGGCTGCAGACGGGCGTGAACTTGTTGGGGAACAGCAGGTGCCCCTCAAGGCCTGGCCATTCGCCCGACCCGCTCCGAATGCCCATGTCGAACTCGCTTTGGACGAGATCGACCACCTGCTGACCAACGGAAACCTGCACGGCGATGTTCGGGAAGAGCTGCTGAAAGCGCCCGAGTCGCGGAATAAGCCAATTCGAGGCGAAGGTGCTCAACGTGGTCAACGAAATGACGGATTGAACCGTCTCCTCGATTCCGTCGAAGGCCGCGCGCAAAGTTTCGAAAGCCCTGGTCACCGCCGGTGCCAATTGATGCCCCTTCGCGGTGAGCTGAACCTGACGCGGCATGCGAATGAACAGGGGTGCTCCAACACGATCTTCCAGCATCCTGATCTGGTAGCTCACCGCCGCCTGGGTCATGCCCAGTTCCTCGGCAGCGCGGGTGAAGCTCTGATGGCGCGCGGCTGCTTCGAAAACCCGGATGGCGCTCATGGGCGGCAGTTTGGACGGTGGTTTGGGCATGGCTGATCCATAAGGCTGCCTTATGCCAGCCTCCTGGCTTTCACTTTGTCAAGCGGGCCTGGAGGAGCAGATTATACGCATAGGCAAGGCTCTGAAGCCCTCGCCGCTCAGAAAATCAGTAGGCTGTCATGAGATATGATGAATCTCGCCGCCCCGGCGGCATCGAGAGCGCTTGGCTGCGCCTGAAGCTCTGGCTCCATCCGACTGTTCCGCACGGAAGCACCGGCTCACTTGATACGGGCGAGCTCTCGGAACATCTGCGCCGCGATATCGGAATACCCCACCCGCCGCGCTATGCCGATTGGAAGTCGCTTCGTGAGAACGGCTGGACCAGCCCGTCAGGTCACTAGGCGGCTGGGCTTGAGCTCGCCGCTCTGCTCCAGAAGCGAATGGCCCGTCGAGGCGATATGCGCCTCGATGCGCTTGAGATCGCGCACGATGTCGAGCTGCAATGCGCTGGTATCGCCCACCGTCTTGCCAGAGCGAATCTGCTCCAGATGCTTCTGAGTGACGGCGCGCTCCAGATCGCGGAAGCGCTCCTTCTCGGAGACGAGCCGGCGAGCCGAGCCGATGTCCTGGAACATGAGCACGGACGCGGCGAGCTGAAGATGCTCCAGCAGTTTCGCGTGCATGCTGACGATATCCTCCAAGCTGTCCTTCGGCAGGCGAAGGTGGTTCTTGATGCGCTTGGCGGCCAGTTCCATCAGGTTCTTGTCGATGATGTCGCCGATATGTTCGAGGTTGATGGCGAAGGTCAGGATATCCGACAGGCGCTTCGCTTCCGCCTCACTCAAGGCCTCGTGATTGATGGAGCTGAGATAACGGCGGATGGCGCTGTAGAGCCGGTCCACCACATCGTCCGTGCGGCTGACCTCCGCGACACGGCTGATATCGTCCTCGCGGAATAGGTCCTGCGAGCTGCGGAGCATGATCTCCACGGTGTCCGCCATTCGCAAGACTTCGCGCGCCGCGTTGGAGAGCGCGACGGACGGTGTATCGAGCGCATCCTTGTCGAGATATTGCGGCGTGCCGGGATCGGAGGCCCGCATCTTCTCGGGAAACATTTTCAGGAGCAACGTCGCGATCCAGGGCAGCGGCAGAATGAAGACTGCAGCGATCAGGATATTGAAGATCGTGTGGAAGTTCGCTGCCAGACGCGCGGGATTGGGATCGAACATCGCCATGTATTTCAGCATGGGGTCGATCAGCGGCAGCGCAACCGCGCAGCCGATCACGCGCATGGCGAGGTTGCCGAACGGCACGCGGAACTTCGCGGGGTCGCCGCCCATGCCTTCCAGCATCGGGTTGACCGCACTTCCGAGGTTCGCGCCCAGTACCATGACGAGCGCCGCATGCGGATCGATGACGCCGGCCGTGGCAAGCGACATGATGAACAGCATCGCCGCGACGCTGGAATGCGCCATCCAGGCGAAGATGCCCGAAAGCAGCACCAGAATCAGCGGATCCGGCGCAATGACCGCAAGCAGGTTCTTCAGCACTTCCGACGATTCGATCGGGTGGATCGTCTCGCCCAGAAGATGAAGCGACAGCAGCATCAGGCCAAGGCCGATGGCGACGCGCCCCAGGTCCTTCACGCGGCTCGACGAACCGCGCTTGTACGCGATGTACCCGCTGAAGATCAGGAAGGGGAAAATCAGGGTGATGTCGAAGGACAGGACCTGGACGATAAGGGTCGTGCCCACATTCGCGCCCAGCATTACCGCCAGCGCCGGCACCATGTCCACCGCGCCACCCGCAGTGAAGGACGCGACCATCAATGCGGTCGCCGTGCTGCTCTGCAGAACCGTCGTGACGCCGACGCCTGCCAGGAAGGCGCGAAGACGCGTGCGAAGGCCGACGCCGAGAATCCATCGCAGATCGCTGCCGAACGCGCGCTGAACACCGCTATTGACCATGTTGATGCCCCATAGAAGCAGGGCAATCTCACCCATCAGGTGAATCAGTACGGTGGTCGCGGACATCGATTCCTCTAGCAGACTAAGGGCGGCACAAACGTCCTGATTAATCCTGTTGCAATGGCACGGCAATCAGGTTGCCGGCTAATAATGCACCGAATCAGGAAAAATCCATCGTCCTCAACGCCTTTTCATAGAGAAGGCCTCACACTCCCATCCATATGGAGAGGCTTTCGCGACCTGCGCCGGCCATGCCGAGGCCGCTTGATGCGCATGGGAGCCGAGAAAAGCGGCAGCTTGGCAATGAGCAAGCTGGGCAAAAGGGGTATAAGCAATTGACCGCGCAGGTGGAATTTCCTGCCTGTTGCATAGGTTCCTGGACGTATTGTCGCCTCATCATATCGTATTCGCGCCATTTCTGGGCCACATATATGGCAACAGCGCCCGAAATGGCATGTTTTTCCCAATATTCAGCGACCGACTGCATTGAAATATCGAACATCATCCTTGTGGATATGCGGAAATTTTGCCGCAATCGACTTATCGCAGCGCAGCATAACCGGCTCGCGAAATCGTGAGCCCTTTTGACTACCCCATTCGCATGCCTTGAATCACCGTAATGACCTCTGCTCTTTTCCGAAGGCAACAGATAGGCATGTAAAGGTCGATATGGCCAAGATCGGAGACGGTCCAAGTGCTGGCAGAAAACGCGTCCCCTGTTAGTATGCGAGGAAACGAGATGGGTTTGGATGATCCATTTCCAATCGAGAAATGCTCTGGCCGTGTCAGAGGAGCTATCCTCGCGGAATTTCAGGGGCGATGCCCGACGATACGGGAGGTTGCCAGCATCTCGGATGCGCAATGGCTCACCGTTCCCAATATCGGGCCGACGACTCTCGAGGAAATACGCAGGTTCATCGCGGAAACGCCTATCCAGGAACGCCTTCAGAATCTTCCAACGATGAGCGATGGCGAGTTGCTCTCCCGATTGCAGCGCGTTCAGCGGGAGCTGAACATCATCGCAAGCGCCATCAAGTCACGAGTGACGAGCGCAGCCTACAAGAAAGAACAGGGACACGAGCAGTAACAGGCCGCTCACGAAGGACGCCGCCAGTCCGGTTCTTGCAGGCTACTCAACCCTGAAGGAAAAGACCGCGCGGGTGCCTTTGTGGTGCTGGTCGAACTCGATGGCCGATCTCAGATTCGCCGCCATCGCCTTGACGATCTTGGTGCCCAACCCGCTTCCCTGAACCTCGCCGGTTCCCTTCCAGCCCACGCCATCGTCTTCGACAGCCAGAAGGATCCTGTCGTCGCTCAAGGACAGCTTGACCCGGATATCGCCGGAAGCCCCCTCCGGATAAGCGTACTTGAACGCGTTCGTGACGAGTTCCGTCACGATCACGCCGACGGAGACCGCCTTGTCTGTCGGGATGGGGATCGCCTCGGCCACGAGAGAAATCCTGTGCTCGCGACCGGCGGCGCGCATGGCGCCCTCCAGTTCTTCGACGAGACCTTCGAGATAGGTGTCCATCTCAACGAAGCGGACATCGTTCGAGGTGTAGAGACGGCGATGGATCTGCGCGATGGCCGCGATGCGGCTCTGCGTTTCCGTCAGAGTATCCTGAACAATGGGATCCTGCGTGATGGCGCGCTTCTGCATCGCGACGAGGGATGCGACAAGCTGAAGGCTGTTGGCCACGCGATGGTTCACCTCGCGCAGCAGCATCTCGGCCCGCTCACGCGCCTGGCGCATCTCGTGCTGCGCCTCTTCCTTCTCCCGCCGCAGCCTCGCCGCCTCCAGCGCCTGTTCGGCGGCGGAACGGAGCAGATCGAGGAATACGCCGCCTACATCCTTGATGACATAATCGGCGGCTCCCGCCTTCAACGCGGCAACGGCGATACGCCCTTCGTCGGCGCCCGTGACATAGACGACAGGTGGCGGATCGCCGAGCGCCTGAATGTCCGCCAGAACCTCGAGCCCTTCCTTGCCGGGCATGAAATGGTCGAGGGCGACGATATCGAATTCGTGCTTCGAGAGCCGTTCCAAGCCCTCGGCGCCGCTCAGCGCGTGCGAGACCTCGAAGCCGTGGCGGGCGAGCGAGCGCTCCACCAGCCGCCCGAGGCCGGCATCGTCATCGATATAGAGAAGGCGGATGGGCTGAGGCTGGCTCACAGCGTTTCGGGAACCTGGATGACGGAAAGGAAAAGACCGAGCTGCCGAATGGCCTGGGAGAATGACTCATACTCGACCGGCTTTGTGATGTAGACATTGGCGCCGAGATCGTAGCAGCGCTGAACCTCGCGCTGGTCGTCCGTGGTGGTCAGCACCACCACAGGCGCCCGCTTCAGGTTCTCGTCGCTCTTCAGCTTCGCCAGAATGTCGACGCCGTTCATGTCGGGCAGGTTCAGGTCGAGCAGTACCAGGAAGGGACCGGCGTTGCGAACGCCGTCGCTGAACAGGTGCTCAAGAGCCGCCGTTCCGTTGGCGAAGGCGCGGATTTCGTTACACACCCCGGCACGACGGATGTTCTTCTCGATCAGACGGGCATGGCCCTCGTCGTCCTCGATCATGATGATGGTGACAGGATGCTGATGCGGCATTCTACGCGGCCTCTGAACTCATGCTGATGTATTTGGGTAGGACGACCGTGAAGGTCGAGCCCTCGCCAAGCCGCGAGGAAACGGAAATCGCGCCGCCGAGCCTTCGCACGAGCGCGCGCACATGTGCAAGCCCAATTCCTTCGCCCTGCTGGTCCTGGACTCCCGAGCGCCGGAACAAATCGAAGATCCGCTCGAAGTCCTTCGGATCGATCCCACGCCCGTTATCCTCGACCTCGTAGCGGACACCACCCGCGGTCTCCTGTCCACGGATCGTGATCCTGCCCTTCCGTTCGGGGTTCAAATATTTCACCGCGTTGTCGATGAGATTGCCGAAGACCTGCTCGACGGCCAGACGGTCGCTGACGAGATCCGGCAGGGTCTCGATGACGAGCTCGGCGCCCCGCTCCTGAAGCTGGTGCTCCATGCTGCGCCGCTGGCCTTGGAGCAGTTGCCCCATGCTGATCAATTCCGGTGCCAGCACGCGGCGCCCCTCGCGGGAGAGCTTCAGGATGGCGTTGATCAGCTTGTCCATCTTCACAGTCGATGACCTGATGAATCCGATGGCCTCCGTCAGATCGCTTTCGACCACCTCCCGGATGCTGGGCGTGATCAGCTCGGGATGGGATTGGCTCACCCGGGCGTAGAATTGCTCCAACTCGGCTTGGGCGCTTTCAAGCTCGCTCGTGAAGCCCATCACGTTCACCAGGGGCGCCCGAAGGTCGTGACTCACGATATAGGCGAAGCGCTGGATCTCCTCGTTCGCGGCATCGAGTTCCGAGACCCGCTCGGACAGGATGGCGGCGAGGCGGCGAGTCTCTCCCTCGGATTGAACCGCTTGCTCGCGGCTCTCCTGCAAAGCGTCCTGCATCTGGCGTAGCTCGTGGATGTCCGTACAGGTGCCGTACCAGCGGGTAATCCGCCCCTGCTCGTCCCGGGCGGGCTGAGCGCGGCCCAGCACCCAGCGATACTGACCCGAGCGGTGCCGCAGGCGATATTCGATGTGGTAGGGTTCACCGGTTTCGAGTGAGTGCTTCCAGATTTCCCAGGCCCGCTCCTGGTCGTCCGGATGGAACACGCCGTTCCATTCTTCGCCGTTGGTCGAGCCTTCCGGCACGCCGGTATATTCGTACCATCGCTGATTATAGTAATCGTGGAACCCGTCGGGCCGCGTTGCCCAGATCATCTGCTCGATGGAGTTGGCGGTCGCGCGGAAGCGCTCCTCGCTTTCCCTCAAGGCCTGCTCGACCTTGCGCGTTTCCGTCATGTCCACGTTGACGCCGATCATGCCGAGAAATTCGCCTGAGGGCCCGAAACGCGGCTGGGCGTCGGTCTGAACGATCCGGTACTCGCCATCGGCCCGCCGAAACCTCGCTTCCACCGTGAACGGTTCGTGTTTCTCCATGGCTTCGGCGAATGGAGCAGCCATCGTTTCGAGGTCGTCGGGATGGACCGTGGATGCCCACGTGAAATCCTGGATGCGATCCTCCTCGACGCCCCAGAATTCGCGCTGCATACGGTTGAGATAGACGCATTGTCCGGTCTGATCTCCCATCCAGAGCATCACGGGCGCGCTCTCGGCCACGAGCTTGAAGCGTTGCTCGCTCTCGCGCAGGGCGATCTCGGCCCGCTTCTGCTCGGTGACGTCATGCCCTTGAACGAAGATGCCGGAGACGGAGCCGTCGTTATTGAAGATGGGCTGGTAGATGAAGTCGAGGAAATGCTCCTCGGGCTCCTCGTGCGACTTCTGCTTGATATGGATGCGGACGCTCCGTCCAACGAACGGCTCGCCGCTGGTGTAGACCTTGTCCAGAAGCTCGATGAAGCCCTGCTCCACCACCTCGGGCAGAGCCTCGCGAACCGACTTGCCGATGAGCTCGGACCGCCCGACCACGGCGCGATAGGCCGCGTTTGCAAGCGTGAAGACATGATCCGGCCCGCTCAGCGCCGCGATGAAGCCCGGCGCCTGCTCGAACAGCTCGCGAAGGTGCTGGCGCTCCTTGTTCAGCGACTGGTTGACCTCCTGCACCGCCTTGGCGCGGCGGAACAAATCTGTCTCGATGAGAGCGGACGGGCCGGACGAAATAATTGTCGATTTCGCCAGCATGCGCAGGCGATGGAGTTCGGTGACGTCCACCGTATGCTGAAGGATGGAGATCAACTGCCCCTTTTCATCGAAAAGCGGAGTATGTGTCGCGCTCCAATATCGTTCGTCGAAGCCCTGCCCGTCCGGCATCGGAATCGCGTATTCGATGATCGGCAGATGATCCGTCACCTTCTCTCGAACCACCCGCTGGAATGAGCCTTTGAGCTGCTTGTAGCTGTCGGAGTTCGGATCGCTGGGGAAGGCCTCGAACATGTTGCGCCCGACCAGCTCGTCCCGCGTCCTCATCGTGACCTGCAGGTAGGCCTCGTTCATGCCCATGATTTCGAGGGTGGGGCTAAGCAGCACATAAGGGTTCGGAGAGGCACTGAACAGAGCCTCAAAGTTGATGGATTTCAATGGTTTGCGCCGGGCTTTCGCCAGCTCCCCTTAATGATTACCGCAGCAAGCTTCCCTTTAATTTAGAACAGGTCGAACGAGGGGCCATGTACATAGATTAATCACTTCGATGGTGTGGCGTCTCTGTCACGCAGGACAATGATCCTGAATCTGGCGCCTTGCCCGGATCAGGCCTCGTACCGAATCCGGATACGTGACGCGGCCTCACGCGCCCTCGCCCGAGCTTCATCTTCCGTCCGGCCCGATGCCAGTGCCACGCCCATGCGTCGATAGGGGCGTGTCGTCGGCTTGCCGAACAGCCTGACCTCCACATCGCCATCGGCGGAGCCCAGCGCGAGCGCATCGGCGAGCCCTTCGATGCTGAACCGATCGGAATCCCTATCCGCCAGGATGACCGCAGAGGCGGTCGGCCCGTGCAGCCGGATCTCGGGGATCGGCAGGCCCAGAACGGCGCGCGCATGCAGGTCGAATTCCGACAGGTTCTGCGACAGCAGGGTCACCAGCCCCGTATCGTGGGGCCGGGGCGAGAGTTCCGAGAAGATCACCTCGTCCCTCGTCACGAAGAACTCGACGCCGAAAATTCCATAGCCCCCGAGATTGTCGACGACCTTCTTCGCCATGTCCTGCGCGTCGGTCAGGAGCTTGTCGGTCATCGGGGTCGGTTGCCAGGATTCCTGGTAATCGCCGCGCTCCTGCCGGTGCCCGATGGGCGCGCAATAGGAAACGCCGTCGCGGCCGCGGATGGTGAGCAGCGTGATTTCGTATTCGAAAGCAACGAACTCCTCGACGATCACCTTGCGCCGGTCGCCACGCATATTGGCCACCGCATATTCCCAGGCCTTCTCCAACTCGTCCTGGGAGTGAACCGTGCTCTGCCCCTTTCCGGAGGAGGACATGACCGGCTTGATCACGCAGGGTAGTCCCGTGTGCTCGGCTCCCGCCCTCACCTCCTCCAGGCTCTCCGCATAGCGATATTTCGACGTGCGCAGCCCCAACTCCGTCGCGGCAACCTCGCGTATACGGTCCCGATTCATGGTGAGAGACGCCGCACGGGCGGAAGGGACGATCGTGAAGCCCTTGTCCTCGAACTCCTGAAGCACTTCCGTCCGGATCGCCTCGATCTCCGGAACGATGAAATCCGGCTTATGCTTCTCGATGGCCGTCCGCAGGGCATCCGCATCGAGCATGGAGAACACCTCCGCCTCGTCCGCCACCTGCATGGCGGGTGCTGCGGCGTAGGAATCGCAGGCCACCACATGGCATCCGTAGCGCTTCGCGGAGATCACGAATTCCTTGCCGAGTTCGCCCGAGCCCAGGAGGAGGATTTTGGCTGTAAACACCGGGACGCCTTTCCGAAAATATGTGGGAACGTTGTGGCCGCAACACCTCTTAAGAGAGGTGAAACGACTTGAAAACGCCCATATGCGCGTTCGTTTGCTCGGATAACGTCATTTACGTTCGATGCACAGCCGGTATCCGGGAATGCGCCCATCAGCGAGGCTCTGAGCAGCCACAGCTTGCGCCCAGCGCATTCCTGCCGTCTCGCTTGTGCATTGCACAAACCTGAGGCTCATACGTTATGGGGGTGCACAGGAGAAGCGGAATGCTTGGAACGAAGAAAAAGGCAGCCCCTCAGGGCCGCCGAGTCACGCGGGTCGACGCCCCGGCCTTGGAAGAGGCCATCATCGCGGCTCAGGGCCTGACCGACGACATCGAAAGTCAGATCGAGATCGCCTGCCAGCTCATGGGAATGTCGGAGGACGAAGTTCGTCCCGTCGTCCTGCAATCGGCCGCGCAGCCGCGCCGACCGGAGCGGATCGCGGCCGTCGAACGGGCTGACGGCCCCAAGGTCGTCGTTGTGGAGCGCCGCCGCCCTCGCCTTATGGCGCGCTGACCCGCCCTTCAACCGTATATGCCGGCGCACTCACGGACTCTTTGTTGGTCCATGTGATTATAAGTTATCATTACAAAACGAATTCATTGAGACGCCCCAATGGTCAAAGGCATTGTCCTCGCTTTTCTCGCCTTTGCCGTTTTCGCCTGGGGCGACGCGGTAGTGAAGGCTATCGGGCATGACCTCGATCCCTTCGAGATCACCTTCTTCGGCTATCTCATTCCGCTATTTCTCGCCCCTGCCTTCATGAAGCCGGGCGACAGGATTCAGGATCTGGTGCGGTGGAAGCGCCCTTGGCTCATGACGCTGCGCGTATTCTTCATCTCCATTACGACCCCTCTGAGCGTCATGGCCTTCACGAGCCTGCCTTTCGCCGAGGCCTTCGCGTTGCTCTTTCTCATGCCGAGCCTCGTCACGGTGCTCTCGATCTTCGTGCTCAAGGAAAAGGTGCGGTGGCGACGCGGGCTTGCGGTTTGCGCGGCCTTTATCGGCGTCCTCATCATTGTCCGGCCTGGCTTCAAGGAGTTCCTGCCCGGTCACCTCGCGGCCATTGCCGGCGCGCTCTGCGCGGCGGGCGGCGTGATCATCGGGCGGATGATCGGCACGAGCGAGAAGCGCTATGCGCTGATCGGCAGCGTGTTTCTCGGCACGACGCTCATCGCCGGCATCATGATGATCCCGGGTTTTTCCTGGCCCAACCTGAACCAGTGGATCCTATTGCTCGCCTTCGCCGCCACGGCCTTCGTGGCACAGGCCCTCTTCATCGTCGCCACCACTTACGCCCCGGCGGACCGCATCGGCGCCGCGCAGTACAGCCAGATCCTCTGGGCGCTCGCCATCGGCGCGCTGTTCTTCGATGAATGGCCCGACGCGCTGGCCCTCGTCGGCATCGCCATCGTCGTCGGCGCAGGCCTGTTCATCTTCGCTCGCGAGCAGACGCTCAAAAAGGGCACGTCGGAGCCCCTCTCCGCCATTGTGCCGGAACCAAAGGCGTCAGCTACCGCGGCCGAATAAGGGATCACACGCGTTTCGCCGCGCCCATGCCACAAACAATAAAGGCCATGGAGAGGACATCCCTGCTCCATGGCCTTCAATTTTGCAGCCTCTCGGCCGGATGGAAATGGCGACCCCTGCAGGGCTCGAACCTGCGACCTACTGCTTAGAAGGCAGTTGCTCTATCCAGCTGAGCTAAGGGGCCGTCGAGCCGACGCGGCCTGAAAATCAGTGGGTCCAGGGACCGACGCGATTGAACTTGAAATTGTCCGAGTAGGACATGGTGCGCCGCTTCACCTCGTGCGGCTCCTCCACCCGGTAGGCAATGCCCTCGCGCTCGGCATAGGCCATGGCCTCTTCCTTGGTGTCGAACCACAGGCGCAGCTGCTGGCGGGTGTCGCCCGAGCTGGTCCAGCCCATCAGCGGCTCGATCTCGCGGGGCTTGTCCTGCTCGAATTCCAGAAGCCATTGCTTTGTCCGGGCCATGCCGGACTGCATTGCGGACTTGGCGGGCTTATAGATCCGTGCGGGCATCGATTTCGGCACTCTCTCAAGGACTTTACCGGTGGATGGTCGGGGCGGCAGGATTTGAACCCGCGACCCTCTGCTCCCAAAGCAGATGCGCTACCAGACTGCGCTACACCCCGTGATCTCCAACGGCTTGGTTTGTCTAGCGATTTGAGAACCCCTCGGCAAGTCCAAGGTTTCGGCATTTCGGTTATTAAAGAATTCCCTCCCCATAATAGGGACTGACGGCACCAGGAAAAGCCCCGGATATCCTCGGCTCGCACTCGATCTCCTCTCGTGGCAGCATAAGCGCCATCAGCGATGGCGAAACCAATGGTGCTGATAGGAAAGAGCTCCAAGCCCTTGCGGCTGCGAGGGCTGCGAGATTTTCGCTCGCGCGTTCCTCGAAGCTATCGAAGACCATGAAATTATGTTACATGATATCGTGGAAGCGGCGTCCTTTGCGCTTTGCCGATGGCCCTTCTCTCGAATTCTGGAACGGTGCTGTCGCCTTCAAAGCAGAGGAGAGAGCCATCTTCGAACTGAGGTTGGCGCCCCTTCTCACCCTACCCTGCCCTAGAGATAAAGGATGCCTTGAGTGAGTACATTGGAACGCGCCATCGCCATAGCCGCCGAAGCGCATGCCGGGCAGACCGATAAAGGCGGCAGCCCATATATTCTCCACCCTTTAAGGGTGATGATGGCCTTATGGGACGGCGACGGGAAGGAAGCGGCGATAGCTGGCGTCCTTCACGATGTGATTGAGGACTGCCCCGACTGGCCCGCTGAGCGGCTAGCAGCGGAAGGGTTTAGCGCCGCTGTCCTAGCTGCTCTCGATTGCCTGACACGACGTCCGTCTGAAGATTACATGTCGTTCGTCGCAAGATGCGGCAAAAACCCAATCGCTCGTGTCGTGAAGCTGGCTGACCTCAAGGACAACATGGACCTGACCAGACTTCAAACTCCGAGTGAGAGAGATCTCGAGCGCCTTGACCGCTATAGGCGGGCTACTGAGTCGCTGATGGAACTTCAGCTATAAGCAATCGCTGCGATTGCCCGTTAGGCCCCAGTCCACCGATCGAAGCGCAGCTTGAGGAATGGCGGGCCGAAGCTGAAGCTTAACGCCCAAGAAAAAGCGGGACAGCCTTTCAGGAGTTTCGGATGAAATTCTACCGCTTGAACAGTGGATGCTCGAGCCTATCCCCGGCCTTGATCCCCAAGCGGGCCGCGGTGCCGGCGTTCAGCTCCAGGACGGCCAGTACTGGTTCGCCTGAGGGAATGGTACGGGTCGACAAAGGTTCCGTGTTGGCGGCGATGCGGGCAATCGTGCCGTCCTGACGGACGAAGAGCATATCCAAGGGCAGATAGGTGTTCTGCATCCACATGGAGACCGGCTCGACACGGCCGAAATCGAACAGCATGCCCTGGTTCGCCGGCATGGAGCGGCGATACATCAGGCCCTGCGCCCGGTCCGCATCGTTGCGCGCGACCTCGACCTGAAAGCTCTGGCGCTGGCCGCCCTGGGTCACGATGGAAAGAGCTTCGAGGGCCTGCGCATAGGCCGCCCCCGCCAGCATGACGACGAGACCGATGACCGGGAGGCCCAGCCGGGAAAACTTCAGCACGGTTGAGCCCATCAGTGGGAGTGAGGCAGATTCATCTCGGCGAGGCGAACCTCCGCCGCCATGAGGCCCTTCGAGCCGTCGCCGAAGCGCACATAGACCTTCTCACCGGGCTTCAGCTCGGCAATGCCGTAGCGCCGAAGGGTTTCCATGTGCACGAAGATATCCGGCTTGTCCTCGCCCTGTGTGAGGAAACCGAAGCCGCGCAGACGGTTGAACCACTTCACGACGGCAGGCTCCAGCCCGCTGGTCGGCACCACCTGCACATGAGTGCGTGGCAGCGGCAGCTCGGACGGGTGCAGGGCGGTGGACTCATCAAGCGACAAGATGCGGAAGGCCTGGAGACCGCGCGGACGCTGGACAGCCTCGACGACGATGCGAGCGCCCTCGTTCGCGGCCTGGTAGCCGTCCCGGCGCAGGCAGGTCACATGGAGGAGCACATCGGCGCCGCCGTTGTCGGGCACGATGAAGCCGAAGCCTTTGGCCACATCGAACCACTTGATCCGGCCGCTCACCTGAACGAGTTCAAGCGTGCTTTCATCCGGAACAGGCTGGGCAACCTCGCGGCGACCCTGATCGAGAGAGGAGGTTTCCTCTCGAAGATTGAAGGACTTGGAGCCGAAATCGCCAGTCATGCAGAAACCCAAACTCGAATCAAAGAACCCGATTCTTAAGAAGAAGATAACATCGTCCTGAATCAGGGGAAGCCTGAAAGAGCCGTTTGATAGCGATGAAATTTTCGGCAAAAGACGAGGTTATTGAAACTACGGGATAAAACTGGACAGCACGGTGCCAATTTCTGCACGGATCACAAGGTCGGCAACAGGATCGAGCGGTGTCGGCTCCCGGTTGACGATCACCAGGGCCGCTCCGTTCTCCTTGGCGAAGGCCGGAAAGGCCGCCGCCGGGTACACCACCAGGGATGATCCGAGGACGAGGCAGAGGTCGCAGGAGGCGATCAGCTTCTGCGCCCGGCGCATTTCCAGCTCGGGCATCGACTGGCCGAAGGATATTGTTGCGGATTTAAGGACGCCACCGCAGGCCACGCATTCGGGCGGCTCACCATCGGCCTCGAACCGTTCGCGGATCCAGTCGAGCTCATGCCTTCGACCGCAGGACAGGCATTTGGCATAGGTCCCGTTGCCGTGGAGTTCAATCACCTGATCATCAGACAGGCCAGAGGCTTGGTGCAGACCGTCGATGTTCTGGGTGATGACCGCCGGCATGCGCCCGGACGCGGCAAGGGAGGCTAGACCCACATGTCCTCTGCTCGGCCGAGCATCGCGATAGAGATCGTCCATCGTGAACTTGCGCCGCCATGCTTCGCGTCGCGCCTCCGCGCTCTGCACGAAATGCTCGAAAGGGATTGGCTTGTTGCGCATCCACGGACTGTTGGGAGAGCGGAAATCCGGCACGCCGCTTTCCGTCGAGATCCCCGCGCCGGTGAACCCGGCGACGATGCGGGATTCTTGAATCATTTCCTGCAATGTGGCGATTGACGCGGCGAGGTTCTCGGTCATGTCATCCATATAGGACATGTGGGCCGGGACAAGAATGCCCTGCGGCGCGGACAGGATGTGACAAGAGTGACTTCAGATTTCTCACGAGCCCAAGAGGCCATGGGTCACGCGTACCAGGCAACTGCCCAGGCCCGACAGGTCGCATCCCAGCGGTGGGATGCCATCGATGTCGCCCGTGGCCTCGCGATCGTCGCCATGGTCGTTTACCACTTCAGCTGGGACCTGAGCTTCTACAAGCTGATCGAGACCAACATCCTGCAAGTGCCGGCATGGCGCTGGTTCGCGCGCGGCATCGCGGGATCGTTCCTGCTGCTGGTGGGTGTCGGCCTTGCGCTGGCCCACGTCCAGGGGTTCCGGAAGCTGGCGTTTCTCAAGCGCATCCTGAAGATCGGCGGCGCGGCGCTCGCCGTCACGTTGGTGACGTTCTTCGCCTTTCCGCAGAGCTACATCTTCTTCGGCATCCTGCACTGCATCGCCTTGTCGAGCCTGCTGGCGCTTCCTTTCCTGCGCCTGCACCCTGCCCTCACGCTGATCGCCGCCGCCTTCTGCATCCTCGCGCCATGGCTCTTCCCGAGCCCTGCCCTCGATGCGCAGTATCTCGACTGGCTGGGGCTCGGCGCCGTCGATCCAGTCACGAACGACTACGTGCCGATCTTCCCCTGGTTTGGCATGGTTCTGACCGGTATCGCCATCGGCAAGATCCTCGTGTCACGGCAGGAAACGATGATGCTTGCCCGTTGGAGATCGAACAATCCCATCTCGAAGGCGCTCATATGGGCCGGGAGAAGGAGCCTGCCGATCTACCTGATCCACCAGCCGGTCCTGCTCGGCATCCTTTATGGCGTGTCGCAGATGACAGGCCCGGTGCCCGTCGCCGCCTGCCAGCAGATTTGCCTTCAGCAGAACGGGAATCCGGCGATGTGCCCTTCCGTATGCTCCTGCATCACGGAGTCGCTGCCACAGAGGGACCTCTGGCAGCGCTTGATGAAGGATCAGGCATCGCCCGAGGACGACAGGCAGATTTCGGCAGCGGCGCAGCAATGCATGCGCCGCCCGCCATCTTAGACGACGCTGAGCTGCGCGTCCTTGCTGCTGCGCTCGGACCGCGCCTCAGCAAGAAGGCACAGCAGCTCGAAGGCGATGGATGCGCCCACCAGCGCGGTGTTGCCGGATTGGTCGAGGGGCGGCGAGACTTCAACCATATCGGCGCCGATGAGGTTGAGATGGCGGAAACCGCGCACGAGCTGCAGCGCCTCGCGGCTCGTGAAGCCGCCGATCTCCGGCGTGCCGGTGCCAGGCGCGAAAGCCGGATCGATGGAATCGATGTCGAAGGTGAAATAGGTCGGCTCCATGCCGACCACGCTGCGGGCCTCGGCGATGGCATAGGGAATGCCCTTCTCCGCCACCTCTTCCATGTCGATGATGCGAATGCCCTGATCGAGCGCCCATTGCCGCTCATCGGCGGAATACATCGTGCCGCGAATGCCGATCTGCACCATGCGCTTCGGATCGAGCACGCCATCCTCGACGGCGCGTCGGAAGGGAGTGCCGTGCGTCAGCTTCTGCCCGCCGAAGAAGGTGTCGCCGGTGTCGCTATGCGCATCGACATGGATCATGCCGACCGGCCCCTTGGACGCGAGCGCGCGCAGGATCGGATAGGAAATGATGTGATCGCCGCCGATCGAGAGAGGCGTGACGCCGCCTTGATGGAGATAGGACACCTCGGCCTCGATGCGCCGAAGCGTATCCACGACGTCGATGGGATTGATCGGAACATCGCCTACATCCGCGCAGGCGCAGAGATCGTAAGGCGCAACGAGCGTGCCGTAATTGACGAGGCGCATGAGGGATGAAGCCTCGCGCACCTGGCGCGGGCCGAGGCGAGCGCCGGGACGGTTGGTGGTGGCGCCGTCGAACGGAATGCCGAGGATCGCGATGTCGATTTCGCCAGGCGCCTGGGTCGGCGAAAGGTGGGGCAGCCGCATGAATGTGGAGATGCCGGCGAAGCGCGGCAGCACCATGCCCGACAGCGGCTGGTAGGCCTCAAGACGCTGCGCGCGGGTTGCCGGGTTCGTCTTCTTCAGATTCTGAGCCATTCTTGTCGGTTCCTCGTTCAATGGACGGCGTGGGCGAAAACCCGCTCGATGCGGTCCATGCCCCAATCGATCTCGTCGCGTGTGATGGTGAGAGGCGGCGCGAAGCGCAGGACGGTGCCGTGCGTATCCTTGGAGAGCACGCCGTTCTTCAGAAGCGCATCGCAGACCGCGCGGGCGGAAATCACGTTCGCATCCACCTCGACGCCCACCCATAGGCCGCGCCCACGCACGTCCTTCACGAGGTTGCTGCGCATGGCCCGCAGCCGGGTGAGGAGATAGCTGCCCATTTCGGCGCTGCGCTCCACAAGGTGCTCTTCCTCGATAACAGCGAGCGCCTCCATTCCGATCCGCGCGGCAAGCGGGTTACCGCCGAAGGTGGAGCCGTGGGAGCCGGGATCGAACACGCTCATCAGGGCGCGCGTGCCGACGAAGGCGGAGACAGGATAGACACCGCCGCCGAGCGCCTTGCCGAGAACGAGCCCGTCCGGCTTGATGCCCTCATGCTGATGCGCGAACCAGCGGCCCGTCCGCCCGAGGCCGGACTGCACCTCGTCCAGGATGAGCAGTACATTGTGCCTGTCGCAAATCGCGCGCAGTTCCTTGAGGTAGCCTTCCGGCGGCACGACGATGCCCGCCTCGCCCTGGATCGGCTCGATCAGCACGGCGCAGGTGTTGGGCGTAATAGCCCGCTCCACGGCCTGCGCAACGCCGAAATCCACCAGCCTGAAGCCGCCGGCGAACGGCCCGAAGCTGTCGCGATAGGATTCGTCCGATGAGAATCCGACGATGGTGGTGGTGCGGCCATGGAAATTGTTGTTGGCGACGATGATTTCCGCCCGGTCCCTGGCGATCTTCTTCGAGCGATACCCCCAGCGCCGGGCGGCCTTGATGGCAGTCTCGACCGCTTCCGCGCCCGTATTCATGGGCAGCGCCATGTCGAGGCCCGTGATCGCGACGAGGCGTTCGAGGAACGGCCCCAGAAGTTCCGTGTGATAAGCGCGGCTCGTAACGGCAAGCCTTGAGGCCTGCTCCATCATGGCTTTCAGGATGCGCGGATGAGAATGGCCGAGGCTGACCGCCGAATAGGCGCTCATCATGTCGAGATAGCGCCGGCCCTCGGTGTCATGAACCCAGACGCCCTTCGCCTCTCTCAGGACGACCGGAAGGGAATCGTAGTTGGCGGCAGTGACGGATTTTTCGAGCGCGATGCTGTCCATGGGATCCTCCATAGACAAGCTTATGAGGGCGCCATCGTCATGGAGGCTGAATTCAGGAACGCTCGCAGCCGTTTCTGTCGTGAGAGCGGCTTTTGCCGTCAATCCTCGCTGTCGGGCACCGGATAACCGTCGAAGCTCTTGAGCGTCTTGAGGACGAAGGTCGTGTGGATGCGGCCGATGCCGAAGCCCGTATCGGCAAGGAAAGCGTCGGTCAGGGCCTCGTAGACAGCGAGCGTCGGCGCGACGATGCGGGCGATGTAGTCGTACTCGCCGTTCACCACCTGCAACTCGACCACGCAAGGATGCGCCATGAACGCCCGCTCCAGCCGCTGCCGCGTGGCGGTGGACGGATCGCGCATGCTGATCCCGGCGAGCGCAATGATATCGTGGCCGAGCGCTGTAGGCTCCACGAGGGCCGTGTAGCCGCGAATGACGCCCTTCTGTTCCAGCCGCTTCACCCGCTCGAGACATGGACGCGGTGACAGGCCGACCTGCTCTGACAAAGCCTGATACGTGATGCGCGCATTCTGGCGCAGGGCTTCGAGGATCAAAAGGTCGATCCGGTCGAAGGAAGTCTTGGCTGACCGGCCCGGCAGCTTCGAAGGCGGCTTCATGATGGTACTCAAACGAAGATCCCCCTGCTGAGGATGGCTCCGGCAAAGGTTAGCGCGTCTCTATCCTACCAGGAGGGAGCGTTGCAATTCCATGTCCGCCTGACAACGGAAGCCAAGATTGCACGAAGTAATCAGAGGTTGTGTTAGTCAAGAGATCTAATCGCCATTTACCAAATGT
Source organism: Microvirga sp. (assembly GCA_041913065.1). GTDB lineage: Bacteria > Pseudomonadota > Alphaproteobacteria > Rhizobiales > Beijerinckiaceae > Microvirga. The sequence goes on from JAYSGD010000010.1 coordinate 37,072, forward strand.
AACATTGATTCAATATCCGAAGTATTCTTTTGCATTTTCCCAAAGGTAACTTTGCATAATTTCAATTCATAAATTATATCGTTTCGTAACGCTACACTATAGCTTCATGAGGTGACTCAACGTAAGTCACCTAAGGGGCATAAGATGGCAAATTTCCTGGAGGCGGACGTTACCGCCCAAGTCGCCGCGCTTTGCAGATGGATATCTGAAGGCAGCGTCACTTATATTGAAATGGATATGTCGCTGACGCGGGATTTGAGCTTCGATTCCATGAAGCTCATGCAGTTTTTCGCCGGCATCGAAGATGCCTATCCCGGAATCGCGCTTGAGGATTGGTTCATCGAGAACAGCTCGAGCGGACGCGACACGATCGGCAGCGTCGTTCAATATGTCGCTCATATGCTCATCCCGATGGCGGCGGAGTAGTTCGATGCAACCGCGCAGCGCAACCGCCCTCCCCACCTTCATCAATCTCTCCTCCGCTGTTCCCAAGCAGGCCTTCGATCAGGACACCTTGTGGGATAATGCATTCGACAAATGGTATGCGGAGCTTCCCGACGCGCGGGATCTCGGCACCGTCACCCGTGTGCGCAAGCGTCATCTCGCCTGGGACCCTGCCGTCGATATCGGCATGGAAACGCGTGGCATCGGCGAGCGCATGAAGGCCTATGTCGGCATCGTCGATGAGGTCGCCGGAGAAGCCGTCGAGGATCTGCTGCGCCCAGTCCAGCGCGCGGATGTCGGCAGCATCGTCATGGCCAGCAGCACGGGCTATTACGGCCCGACGCCGGACTACTTCCTCGCCAAGCGCTTCGGCCTCAAACCAAGCGTCCGCCGCACGCATATCGGCCATATGGGCTGCTTCGCGGCCTTCAACGTCATCAAGACGGCGATGGATTCCGTCGTCGCGCGGCCCGACGAAGTCACCATCGGCCTCTGCGCTGAATTCAGCAGCCTGCATTTCCGCCCCGAAGCGACGCGCGAGCAGGCCATCGTGCACAACCTGTTCGGCGATGCGGTCGGCGCCTTCACCATGGCGATGCGCGAGCCGGGTCACGGCCCGCAGATCCTCGCCACGCACACGCTGCAATCCTTCGAAACCTCCGACATGATGACCCTGTCGGTGCTCGATGACGGCGTGCGCATGACGCTTTCTCCTTATGTGCCCTTCGTCATCGCAAGTCTGATCGAGAAATTCATCGATGAGCTCTGCGGCTTCGCAAAGGTCGATCCCAGCGAGATCAAGCATTGGGCGATCCATCCCGGCGGCCCGAAGATCGTGGACCTCGTGGCGCAGAAGATGAAAATTACCGATCGTCAGCTCGAATCCACCTGGCATGTATTGAGCGAGTACGGCAATTGCGCCTCCGCCACCGTGCTGCTGGTGCTGGAACACCTGATCGAGAACGACAAGCCGCAACCGGGCGAGCTCGGCGTCATGCTGGCCTTCGGCCCCGGCCTGACGCTCGAAGGCGCCCTGCTCCGCTTCTAACGATCACGGATACCAAAATGTACAAGGCTCACACCTTCCCTCTCGGGCAGGCACAGCTTGCCTTTGACCTTTCGAACATGGCAGGCGTTCCCCTGACCTCGGAACCGAAGACCGTCGTCGAGGTGCTGAAGCAGCGCGCCGCAATCGCGCCCGACAGGACCGCTTTTCAAGTGATCGAAGCCCACAATGCGATCACCGAAATCTCCAACGGCGCATTGCTCGAGGAAGCGACCATGCTCGCGGGCCGCCTCACCGCGCATGGCGTCAATCGCGGTGATGTCGTCCTCCTGGCTTACGAGACGTCGCCGGTTCTGCTGACCGCGTTCTTCGCCTGCCTGATCGGCTCCTTCATTCCCTGCGTGGTCGAGGCGCCGAGCCTTGGGGCGCATGCCGCTGATTGGGCGGAGCGCCTTGCCGTGAGGGCTCGCTATGCAGGCGCACAATTGATCCTTGCCCGAGAGGATTGCTGTGAGGTCCTGCGGCTTGCGGGCTGCAATGCCGTCACCGCCGACGCGCTTCCGAAAATCATGGAAGCGTCCTTCGCGGAGCCGAGCGAGACGGCTCCCGCCTTCCTGCAATTCACTTCCGGCACCACCTCGCAACCGAAGGCACTGCTCGTCGACAACCGGACCCTGCTCGACAACGTGCGCGGCCTCGCCTCGGCGCGTGAGTGGAACCACGAGGACATCGTCGTCAGCTGGCTCCCGCTTTACCACGACATGGGGCTCGTGGCGCTCACCATGTCGGGTTTCGTCGCGGGGATGCCCGTGGTGCTGATGCCCTCGAACCTGTTCACCATGAATCCGGCGCGCTGGCTCTGGGCGATTCACACTTTCAAAGGCACCGTCACCTCCGCGCCGAACTTCGCCTATCAGTTCGTCGCAACCCATGCCCCCGAGCATCGCACGCGCGGCCTCGACCTTTCGACGCTTCGTTGCGCCATCAACGCGGCTGAGTTCATTCAAAGCCGCACCATCGAGCATTTCACCAGCCGCTTCGCGCCTCACGGCTTCAGGAAGAATGCTTTCGCCCCTGCCTACGGTCTTGCTGAATGCACGGTTGCCGCTTCGATCACGCGTCCATCCGACGTCGTATCCTTCGATACGGTCTCGCGCCAGCGCCTCATTGCGCAAGGCGTTGCCGTGACCATCGATGCGACCGATCCCGATGCATGGCCCATAGCCTGCGTCGGGCCGGCGCTCGATGGCCATGAAGCGCGGATCGTGGACAGCGACGGCAATGCCCTCCCTGATCGGCATCAGGGTCAGATTCAGATGCGCGGCCCCAGCGTGGTGCACGGCTACTTCAAGGAGCCTGTGCCGAGCAACATCCGCGACGGCTGGCTGGAAACGGGCGATCTCGGCTACATGGATAACGGCCGGCTCTTCATCACGGGCCGCATCAAGGACCTCATCATCCGCGCCGGCGCCAACATCTCGCCCTACGAGATTGAGCAGGTGGCCGGCGAAGTAGAAGGCGTGCGCTCCGGTGCGGTCGGCGCCATCGGTTTTTCCGATCCGGACAAGGGCACGGAGAACCTCGTGATCTTCTTCGAGACCACGCAGAAGGCGCCCGACAATGTGGACCGCATGCGCCAGGCTATCCGCGACCGCCTGAACCAGAAGCTCAGCATTGCGGTCGATCACGTGCTGGATGTTCCGCCTCACACCCTGCAGAAAACCACGAGCGGCAAGCTGCAGCGCGTGAAGCTGGTGCAGCTCGCCCATGAGAAGCTGCGTTCCCCCGCACGGCATGCCAATTAGTCACAACAAATGGAAACCGCTGGATAATTCCAGCGGTTTTCGCGTTAAGCTCCCGACACGAATGCCATTGCGCAAGGGTGCTCACGTGCTGCTCGATTACATGACCCATCTCCCCCTCATCGCGATTTTGAGGGGATTGAAGCCTGAGAATGCGGAAGCCGTCGGCCATGCGCTCGTGGAAGCAGGCTTTCGCATCATCGAAGTCCCGTTGAACTCGCCGGAGCCGTTCCGCAGCATCGAGATTCTGGCCAAGACCATGCCGGACGACGTGCTCATCGGGGCGGGCACGGTTCTGGAGCCCGATCTCGTGAACGGCGTGCATGATATGGGCGGCAAGCTCATCGTCATGCCTCACGCGGATGTGGAGGTTATCAAGCGCGCCAAGGAGTTGCGCCTCGTCTGCACCCCCGGCGTCGCCACGCCGACGGAGGCCTTCGCCGCTCTCAAAGCGGGCGCCGATGCCATCAAGATATTCCCGGCCGAAGCTACGCCCCCTGCCGTCGTAAAAGCATGGCGTGCGGTGCTGCCGAAAGAGACGATCATGCTGCCCGTCGGCGGCATCAAGCCCGACAATATGAAGCCCTATGTCGATGCCGGCGCCAATGGCTTCGGCCTCGGCTCGGCTCTCTTCACGCCTTCCATGTCGGTGGATGAGGTTGCCAGTAACGCACGCGATTTCGCGGTAGCTTGGCAGGCACTCCGCGCAAGCTGAGATTTCCTGAACGGGAAGCCTTGCAGGAACCCTCTCCCAAGGAAGGCGTTTTCTGGGCATCGGCGTTTCAGGAGTTAAGTGATGAAGAAACTGGCTTTCGTACTTGCTGCTTCGGTTCTCAGCACGGCAGCTTTCGCGCAGGACACGACTACGACTATCAAGAAGGAAGAAGGTATTCTCGGCAGCACGACCACCATCGAGCAGAAGCGCGAGCCGAGCACTACTTCGTCTACGACGGTGACGACCGGCTCGACCCTGGGCTGCACCACCGAGACGAAGCAGAAGACGGACGAGTTCGGCGATACCACGACGAAGAAGACGACCGAGTGCTGATCAGGCGCTTACCGTCAGACTGCAAAGGCCCGGTCTAAAGCCGGGCCTTTTTGATTCTTCAGCGACGCTTTCCGCCTCGCCCGCCTCGGAAGAAAGGCACCGTCAGCAGGCGCCGGCCTGTCTCGTCAAGGATTTCCAGCTCGATATTGCCCGCGTCGGCCAGTTCCTCGCGGAGTTCCTCGACCGTCGCCAGGGCTTCGGCGCGTGCCGCCTCGAAATCCGGCAACTCGATTCCCTCATCGTCCTCGTCGACGTCGTAGCCGTCCCGGATGTTGAAGAAATAGCGTGGCATGACATTCGACTTCTTGAAGAGGGCTTGCAGGTAAACAACCGTATCAGAGCACGGTTTCAATCCCATGATCGACCCATGTCATACACATGAAAATTCGGGCAAAACGACGCCGCGCTACAGCATCGGACCAAAAAGTGGATTGGCACTTTTTGGATCGATCCGATGCTTTCTTTCTGAGGCAGAGCATCGTTCGCGCGCAAAACCGGCTCCACTTTTGCGCACGATGCTCTAGGCGGCGGATCAGGCATGGAATTGTCTGGGAAAGGAAGTGGCGCGCCCTAGGGGAATCGAACCCCTCTTTCCTGCGTGAAAGGCAGATGTCCTAACCGATAGACGAAGGGCGCGCTGACTCCGGGGCGGTGCCGCCGAAGTGGGCGAACCTATAGATGGGTTCGCTTTGTACTGCAAGGGTCAGATTCAATTATTCAGGCCTTGCGGCATCCATAATGCGAAGCTCGGCTTTTTCGTGCCCGCCCCAACGGTCGATCGACAGGGTTCCGGCCACGTGCAAGGCGTTGCCGATACCTTGAGAGAGCACGTTTCCGAGCGGCTGCCCTGCTGCGCGGAAGGCGATTCCTCCGATGGTGCTGCCGTCACCGGCCCGCAGCTTCACGCGCATATGCCCGCCGCTGCCGACCTCCCGGGCCTCGATCAACCTGTGCTGTGGAAAAACGAAGACCGGCTCGGGCTGGCCCGAGCCAAAAGGCCCTGCCCGCTCCAGCGCGGCGACGAGGCCCGGCTGGGCGCCCGCTGCGGTGAGAGTGGAATCGATGGCGAATTGGTCGTTGAGCCGCATGGCGCTGACGGGATCGTTCAGCCTTTCGATGACGAAAGCGAGGAACCGCTCCATATCGGCAGCCCGAATCGTGACGCCCGCCGCCATCGTGTGCCCGCCGCCCTTGATGGCGAGCCCGGCATCGACCGCCGCGCGCACCGCATGGCCAAGGTCCACGCCCGGCACGGACCGGCCCGAGCCGGTGGCGGTTCCGTCCGGGTTGACCGTGAAGGCGAAGGCCGGGCGGCGGAAGCGCTCCTTGGTACGAGCTGAGATGAGGCCGACAACGCCGGGATGCCATTCGGGCGAAGCCGTCACCAGGACAGGCTGGTCGGGCATGCGCTCCAAAGCCAGAAGAGCCTGCGCCTCGGCCTCCTCCACAGCCACCACCTCGATGGCCTGACGCTCCCGGTTCAAACGGTCGAGCTCGGCTGCGATCTGCCCGGCCTGGACCGGATCTTCCGTCAGCAGCAGACGCGAGCCGAGAGCGGCATCGCCGATGCGGCCGCCCGCATTGATGCGCGGCCCCACGAGATAGCCGAGGTGCCAAGCTTCCGGTGCTCCGGCGAGGCCCGCGGTGTCGAGCAGGGCCGCCAGGCCGACGCGGCGGCGGTTTTTCATGATAGCGAGCCCCTGACGCACGAAGGCACGATTGAGGCCGATCAACGGCACCACATCCGCCACCGTCGCCAAAGCCACCAGATCGAGGCTGCCCATCAGGTCGGGCTCATGCCGCCCCTGGAAGAAGCCCCTCGACCGTAAGGTTCGGTTGAGGGCAACGAGAAACAGGAACACCACACCCGCCGCGCAGAGATGCCCGAGGCCGGAGAGATCGTCCTGCCGGTTCGGGTTCACGATGGCGAGCGCTTCGGGCAGCTGCTCGGGGGCCTGGTGGTGGTCGAGGACGACGGGGTCGAGGCCGAGGCGCTTTGCTTCGGCCAGGGGTTCGATGCTGGCAGTGCCGCAATCGACCGTCACCAGAATGTCGGCTCCCTGCTGCTTCAGGCCTCGGATGGCATCCACGTTCGGCCCGTAGCCTTCGGTGATCCGGTCCGGGATATGGATGGCATAGGCGATGCCGCAGGCGCGCAGATACTCTGCGAGGAGGGCGGCGCTGCATGCTCCGTCCACGTCGTAGTCGCCGAAAATCGCGACCTTCTCGTTCCGCTGAACCGAATCCGCAAGCCGCGAGGCCGCCGCCTCCATATCCGTCAGCACATGCGGATCGGGCATGAGATCCCGCAGGCGCGGGTTCAGGAAGCCCTCCGTCTCATGCAGTCTCACGCCTCTCCCAGCCAGCACGCGGGCCAGGATATCGGGCACGCCATGGGTCTGAGCAATGGCAAGCGCAATCGTGCTCTGCGAGGCATCGCAGCGCTCGACCCAGGTGCGCCCCAGGGCGGATTGGGTCACGCCCAGGAAAGGCTTCGGCAAAAGGAAAGGAGCTGATTCTGTCACAATGGTTCTATTAAGCACGAAATGTGGTCAAAACACCCCACCTCCGTCATAGCCGGGCTCGTCCCGGCCATCCCGATCGGAAAAGCGCGGCGCTCTATGCATCGGGATCACCGGCACAAGGCCGGTGATGACGTGGGAGATTGTCATTCCCAGCCGGAGCGCAGCTGAGGCTGACAGATCAGCCCAACATCTTTCGATATTGAATGAATCCGCTTTTCTCCGCGACCTTATCGTAGAGAGACTGAGCCGTCGTATTAGTCTCATGGGTCAGCCAGTAGACCCTAGCCGCGCCGTGGGCCTTCGCCTTCTCATAAACGGCTTCGATCAAGGCCCGTCCGGCACCCTGCCCCCGCGCCTCCTCCGAAGTGAAGAGATCCTGAAGGTAGCAGTAGTCCGCCGTCGTCCAGGTGGAGCGGTGATAGATGTAATGGACGATGCCCACGATCCTGCCGTCGAGGACGGCGGCGAGCCCATGGATAGGCTCGGTGGGATCGTTGAGCCGTGCCCACGTGACATCCGTGACCTCGGCTGGAACGGATGACTTGTAGAAGGCCAGATAGCCCTGCCACAGAGGCTCCCACGCCTGACGATCTTCCGGAGTGAAGGGACGAATTTGGATCATGGGACTTTCTCGTCATCTTAAAACGTGGATGGCCGGGACGAGCCCGGCCATGACGCAGAATTAATAGCCCGAAAATTCGATATGACTAGTCGAGGTGGAACTTCGACAACTCGCGGTGCTCGCCGTAGATGCGGCGCACGGTGCCGGTGGCGGAGCGGTAGACCACAGTCTCGGTGGTGATCACGTCCTTGCCGAAATGGACGCCCTTCAGCAGCCCCCCATCGGTCACGCCGGTGGCAGCCACGATCACGTCGCCGCGGGCAAGGTCTGTCACATCATATTTCTTGTTGGGATCGGTCACGCCCATTTGCAGGGCGCGGGAGCGCTTCTCTTCCGTATCGAGGATGAGACGGCCCTGCATCTGGCCGCCGATGCAGCGCAGAGCGCCGGCCGCGAGCACACCCTCGGGTGCGGCGCCGATGCCGAGATACATGTCGATGCCCGTGTCGGACGGCTTCGTGGTGAAGATCACGCCGGCCACGTCGCCGTCGGTGATGAGGCGAACGCCGGCACCCGTCTTGCGGATCGCGGCGATCAGCTCGGCGTGGCGCGGGCGGTCGAGCACGAGGCAGTTGATCTCGTTCGGCTTCACACCTTTCGCCTTGGCGAGAGCATGAATGTTGTCCTCGGGCGACGCGTCGAGATCGACGACGCCGGTCGGATAGCCGGGGCCGATGGCGATCTTGTGCATGTAGACGTCCGGAGCGGCCAGCAGCGTACCGGCTTCAGCCATGGCCATCACGGCGATGGAGCCCGGCATGTCCTTGGCGCAGAGCGTCGTGCCCTCGAGCGGATCGACGGCGATATCGACCTTCGGCCCCTGCTTGTTGCCCACCTTCTCGCCGATGAAGAGCATGGGCGCCTCATCGCGCTCGCCCTCGCCGATCACGACGGTGCCGTCGATCTGGAGCTTGTTCAACTCACGGCGCATGGCATCCACGGCGGCCTGGTCGGCGGCCTTCTCGTTGCCGCGTCCGCGCAGCCGGGCAGAGGCCACCGCCGCGCGTTCAGTGACTCGGACGAGCTCCAAGGTGAGGATGCGCTCGATGATTTGCCCCGGTTGGACGGTAATGCCTTGCGACATGGACGTGTCGTCTCCCTTTTTGAAGGTGGCCGGCTGGACCCTCGGTCCCCCGGCAGATGTTAATCGCGTTCGATGCGGATGACTTGGGGCGGCTCGGCGATAAGACCATCCCCTGAGATCTTTTCGAGCGCCGAGCGGATGGATGCCTCCGTCGCCGCATAGGTGATGAGCACGAGCGACACCGGTGCGCCGGAACGGCCATGCGGGTCCTGCGTCGCCGCGATCTCGGACCGCTTCTGCAGGATGCTCTCAAGCGAGATATCCGCCTGCGCCATGCGCGTCGCGACGCCTGCGGCCACGCCGGGACGATCATGCACGGTCAGACGCACATAATAGCCACCTTCATGGCGCTGCATGGGCGCGCGCTGGGCTTTTTCGAGCTGCTCGGCGGGGCGGCCGAAAAGCGGCTGCACGGTTCCGGCGGCGACATCGGCGATGTCGGCCACGACGGCGGAGGCGGTCGCGTCACCGCCGGCACCAGGACCGATGAGCGTCAGCTCGCGAACGGCGTCGGCATCGATGGTCACTGCGTTTGTCACGCCCATCACCTGAGCGATGGACGAGGTGCGCGGCACCATGGTCGGGTGTACGCGCTGCTCGATGCCCGTGTCGGTGCGCTCGGCGACGCCGAGCAGCTTGATGCGAAAGCCCAGCTCCTTCGCCATGGTCAGGTCGAGCGGCGTGATGGAGGAGATGCCTTCCACGTAGATCGCCTCGGCGTCGATCTCGGTGCCGAAGGCAAGGCTCGTGAGGATCGCGAGCTTATGGGCGGTGTCGAAGCCTTCCACGTCGAAGGTCGGGTCGGCCTCCGCGTAGCCGAGGCGCTGCGCATCAGCGAGGCAATCCGCGAAGGTCATGCCTTCCAGCTCCATGCGGGAGAGGATGTAGTTGCAGGTGCCGTTGAGGATTCCGTAGAGGCGCGACACCCGGTTGGCGGGAAGCGCCTCGCGCAGGGTCTTGATGATCGGAATGCCGCCGGCGACCGACGCCTCGAAGGCGAGCGACACGCCCTTGGATTCGGCGAGTCTCGCCAGCGCGAGGCCATGCTTGGCAAGCAGTGCCTTGTTGGCGGTCACAACCGTCTTGCCGTGATTGAGGGCCGTCTGGACCGTCTCCAACGCAGCGCCATCGGCGCCGCCGACCAGCTCGACAACGCAATCCACATCCGCCGAGCGGGCGAGCTCGACCGGATTGTCGAACCACGTGCAGCCGGAAAGATCGACGCCCCGGTCCTTGGACCTGTCGCGGGCGGACACCGCCACCACCTCGACCGGCCGCCCGCCCCGCTGGGCGACAGCCTCGTTCTGGCGAGCGAGAATGCGAATGACCGACGCGCCGACCGTACCGAGGCCAGCAATGCCGATCCGAAGGGGTTGAGGCGACACGCCCGGCCTCCTTGGATGGATCATGGGATAAAGGTCGCGCCCTTTTACGGTGCCACCCTGCCTCTGTCCATTCCTCCCGTGCAAGCCGGCATGTTTGAAGCAAAATATGCTTATTCGACCTTGGCGCCAGTGACAGGATCGAAGGTCACCGTGCGGCCTTCGACCGTTTGAACGGCGATCCGCCCCTCTACCAAGGCCAGCCGGTTGGCCCAAAACTGCCCCTGATGTTTCTGCGTGATCATCTCCAGATCGGGATAGATATCACTGAGGATGACCGTTCTGACCCGCTTTCCCTCTCGGTAAAGGGTGAAGGCCTCGCTGGACGGCAGGGCCTTCCCCAGGAAAAGAAAATCATCGCCAACGGCACTGATCACGAGGCCCTGGCAGTCGTCACTGATGACCATGGCACGCGCATAGCCATTCAAGGCCCAGACCGGTTCGCTGCCATTTGGATCAATCCTGAAAACGGCGATCTGCCCCTTCTCAGAATCGGCGCGAGCCATGCAGGCACCGTTCTCGGAGAAAACCTCGTAAGTCGGAGCTGGCAACGGCGCTGGCGTTGCAAATGCGGGCGCGGTCTGCATCACAGCACCAACCCAACCTCCCAGAAGCATGGCCCGAATGGCGGGCCCTATCCTCTTGGTCACCCCCTACGCGCCATCGGCACCACGTTGTGGAGCGTCTGGTCGGCTGTGTCGAAGAACTTGCGGATGTTGCGGGCGGCCTGGCGGATGCGCTGCTCGTTCTCGACGAGGGCGATGCGCACATAGTCGTCGCCGTGCTCGCCGAAGCCGATGCCGGGAGCCACCGCCACGTCCGCCTTCTCGACCAGCAGCTTGGAGAATTCCAGGCTGCCCATATGGCGGAACTTCTCGGGAATCTGCACCCAGGCGAACATGGAGGCGCTCGGAGCCGGAACCGACCAGCCCGCTTTCTCGAAGGACTCGACCATCACGTCGCGGCGCTTCTTGTAGGTGGCGCGCATCTCGCGGATGCAGTCATCAGGGCCGTTGAGCGCTGCAGTGGCAGCCACCTGAACCGGGGTGAAGGCACCGTAATCGAGGTAGGATTTCACGCGGGCGAGCGCCGCCAGCAACCGCTCGTTGCCGACCGCGAAACCGATGCGCCAGCCCGCCATGGAGAAGGTCTTGGACATGGAGGTGAACTCCACCGCCACGTCGATGGCGCCGGGCACCTGGAGAATCGACGGCGGCGGGTTCTTGTCGTCGAAATAGACTTCCGAATAAGCGAGGTCTGAGAGCAGGATCAGTTCGTGCTTCTTCGCGAAGGCTACGAGGTCACGATAGAAATCGAGGGAAGCCACATAGGCCGTCGGGTTCGACGGGTAGCAGACCACCAGAGCCACCGGCTTCGGGATCGAGTGCATCACGGCCTTTTCGGCGGCCACGAAGAAATCGGGCGTCGGCTCGGCGGGCACGGAGCGGATCACGCCGCCGGCCATCAGGAAGCCGAAGGCATGGATCGGATAGCTGGGATTGGGGACAAGGATCACGTCGCCGGGCTCCGTGATGGCCTGCGCCATATTGGCGAAGCCCTCCTTGGAGCCGAGCGTCGCCACCACCTGCGTATCGGGGTTCAGCTTCACGCCGAAGCGGCGCTCGTAATAGCCGGCCTGGGCGCGGCGAAGGCCGCCGATGCCCTTCGAGGCGGAATAGCGGTCGGTGCGGGGCTTGCCCACGGTCTCGACCAGCTTGTCGATCACATGCTGCGGGGCCTGAAGGTCCGGGTTCCCCATGCCTAGATCGATGATATCGGCGCCGTTGGCGCGGGCGGCGGCCTTGATGCGGTTCACTTGCTCGAAGACGTAAGGCGGCAGGCGCTTGATACGGTAAAAGTTAGACATTGTTTCAATCCTTCGAGCGGAATCGCAATAATTGTATAGATTCTACCGCGTCCGATTGGAATTCTTGTTCTACTGCGAAGTCTGCGGCCTTCTGACCGGCACGGGCAGCGGCTCCGGCGCGGGCGTGCCTCCCAGGCGCGCGGCTGCGGCGCCGGCGGCCTCGTTACGGGCGCGCAGGGCATTGAGCTCGGCCTCCTCCTTCTTCACCTCCTCGGCGGTCCGGGCCGCCGTCGGACGTCCCTGAACGGGCGTTCCGATGGGCATGTAATCCAGGGATTGCGGGCGGGAACTCGCCACGAAATCCGGCGACTGCGCTATCGCCGGCCCTCCGCCTACGGAAGTCGCAATGTTGCGGACCGTCTCGCCCGCACAGGCCGTGAGGCTGACGCCAGCCATGGCCATCGCCAGAAGAACGGAAACGCGGGAGACTGTCGGAGAGTTGATACGCATATTTAGTACCTGGGAATTCCAAGATGTCTCTGGCACAGGTCAGAGATCGAACGCTAAGATGCTCGAACTACTGCTCTTGAGCAATGCCGCGACATAGAGGGAGATCGCCTTATGGACAAGCCATATGGTGGCGAGAAGACCGAATCCTCTTCCCCCGGCTCCTCTCCGGACTTCGAGGAGCTCTCTCGAAACATGGCCCGCTTCATCGAAGGAGCGACCAAGGTCACTGCCGCCTATCTCAAGCCCCTGGAGGAGCGGCAGACCCCTCCCGAAGTCTCGAATGACGCCTCCGAAGCCATCAGGACCTTGGGCAAGGTGGCCGAAGCCTGGATGACCGATCCTCAGAAGGCCATGGAGGCCCAGACGCGTCTCGGCACGCAATTCTTCACCCTTTGGGCTTCGACCCTCAAGCGGGCTCAGGGCGAGGATGCCGAGCCCGTGGCCGAGCCGGAAGCCAAGGACGGCCGCTTCAAGGACCCGGAATGGTCCGAGAATCCGATCTTCGACTTTTTGAAGCAGGCCTATCTCATTTCCTCACGCTGGGCCGAAGACCTCGTCGAGGATGCGGAAGGGCTCGACGAGCGGACGCGGCACAAGGCGCAATTCTATCTCAAGCAGATTTCCAGCGCCCTCTCGCCCTCCAACTTCCTGCTGACCAATCCCGAATTGATCCGCGAGACGATCAAGGAGAACGGCGCCAATCTCGTGCGCGGCATGACCATGCTCGCGGAGGATATCGAGGCGGGCGGCGGCGAGCTGAAAATCCGCCAGACCGATCCCACCGGCTTCAAGGTCGGCGTGAACATCGCGGCGACGCCCGGCAAGGTGATCTTCCGCAACGATCTGATCGAACTCATTCAGTATGCGCCGACGACGGAAAAGGTGCTCAAGCGCCCTCTCCTCATCGTCCCGCCCTGGATCAACAAGTTCTACATTCTCGATCTCAACCCGGAGAAGAGCTTCATCCGCTGGGCAGTCTCGCAAGGCCTCACCGTCTTCTGCATATCCTGGGTCAACCCGGAAGCGCAGCACGCGGAGATGGGCTTCGAGCATTACATGCGTGACGGCATTTTTGCTGCGCTCGACGCCATCGAGCAATCGACCGGCGAGAAGAAGGTGACGGCCATCGGCTACTGCGTGGGAGGAACCCTGCTCGCCACCACCATGGCCTATATGGCGGCCAAGCGCGACAAGCGCATCGACAGCGCGACCTTCTTCACCGCGCAGGTGGATTTTACTCATGCGGGCGATCTCAAGGTTTTCGCGGACGAGGAACAGATCCGCTCGATCGAATCCGACATGAAGAAGCGCGGCTATCTCGAAGGCTCGCGCATGGCCAATGCCTTCAATATGCTGCGGCCCAACGATCTCATCTGGTCAAACGTGGTCAACGTCTACATGAAGGGTCAGACACCCTTCCCGTTCGACCTGCTCTACTGGAATTCCGACTCCACTCGCATGCCGGCGGCGAACCACGCCTTCTATCTGCGCAACTGCTATCTCGAGAATAAGCTCGCGAAGGGCGAAATGGAACTCGCGGGCGTGAAGCTCGATCTCAAGAAGATCAAGGCGCCGATCTTCAACCTCGCGGCGAAGGAAGACCATATTGCTCCAGCCCTGTCCGTGTTCAAAGGCTCGCAGGCTTTCGGCGGCCCCGTGGATTACGTGCTGGCGGGCTCGGGCCATATCGCGGGTGTCGTGAATTCCCCGGCGAAGCCCAAGTACCAGTTCTGGACCGGCGGACCGGTCGAGGGGACGCTGGAGGAATGGACGAGCAAGGCGACCGAACATCCCGGGTCGTGGTGGCCCTATTGGTTCTCCTGGATCGAGAAGCAGGCTCCGAAATTGGTTCCTGCGCGCGAGCCAGGAGGCGGCAAGCTTGAGACGCTCTGCGATGCGCCGGGCACTTATGTGCTGAAGAAGAGCTGACACCCAACCTCAGTGACACCCTCACCGTCATGGCCGGGCTTGTCCCGGCCATCCACGTCTTGAAGCGGTTTAATGCGTGGAACCCCGGATCAAGTCCGGCGATGACGGAGAGGTTCAGTCAGCCGAAATCAAATAGAAAAGGCCGGCGAAACCGCCGGCCTTTTCGTATCCGATCCTGAACGGATCAGTACTTGCGCACGATCGGGGCCGGGATGGCCTTGGCCGGGTTGTCCCAGCGGTACTTGACCGACGCGGAGATGATGTCGACGCTCGCGTCCACATCGCCCGCGAACACGGCGCCGCGGAAGCTCGGATGGCCGGGGCGGATGTCGATGTCGGTGTTGCCGACCGTGAACAGGTGGCTGTAGGCCACGTCGAACGAGAGCTGATCGCTCCAGTTGTAGGTGGCGCCGAGCGAGAGCCACACGCGGTCGGAGTCGGGCAGGCGCGGATTGCGATTCTCGACGTCGATCGGCGAAAGCTCGTAACCGAGACCGGCGCGCACGGTCCAGGCCGGGTTGATTTTGTACTCGCCGCCGACCGAGAAGAACCAGCCGTCATTGTATTCGAGCGGCAGCGTCGGCGAGGAAGCCAGGAGCGTACCGGTGAGGCCGTTATAGACGCGCGGCGAGCCGAGGCGGCTCCAGTTCGTCCACTCGACGGTGCCGTGCAGCGAGAAGGCGTCCGTGACCTGCTGGCTGATGCCGACCGAAACGGACTCAGGCAGAACCACGCGCGACTTGATCGGAATGCCGGCATACTGGAACTCGCCTTCGAGATCCTGCTGGACGGCGGAGCGGAAGCCGATACCGATGGAGGTGCCGGCAGCCGGCGTCAGGGTCGCGCCGAGCGAGTAGCCGATGCCCCAGCTGTCACCCTCGAGGCCGGCGCTCGGAGCGAACGGCGACGGGAACAGCGGCGACGGGCCGATGGCCGAGAAGTAGCGGACCTTGAGGTACTGGGCGCGAACGCCTGCACCGACGGACAGCCAGTCATTGACCTTGTAGGCGATGGTGGGCTGCGCCTCGAGCGAGAACACCGAGGTGGTGCGGGCATAAAGCTGGCCAGCCCAGATGTAGTCGGGCTTCGTCGCGAGCCCGTACGGCGCGCCGGTGGCGAGACCGACCCAGAGGCGGTCGTTGATCTGGTAGCTGATGTAGCTGGAAGGCACGACCGCATCGAGGCCGATATCGCCAGAGTCGCCCAGGGCGGCGAGGCCCGCCGGAAGCGTGAAGGTCGGCGTGATCTCGGAGCGCGGGATCACAGCGGCGATATGCGACTCGAACTGGAGGCCGAACTGGAACGTCATCGTCGCCGGGTTCCAGTACATGGAGGAGACGTCACCCGAGCCGGAGGCCGCACCTGCGAAGGACATGCCCTGCGCCGTCGTGCTCTGTTCGCGAAGACCGAAAGCGCCGGCCTGGGCGCCGCCCTGGGCAGCGATGAGAGCCGCAAACGAGATGGCGGCGAGAGACAAATGACGGTTGAGACGGCTCATGAAAGCTTCCTACCCTTATTTTCCATTGTCGCGGGCATCCCGCGTTAGGCAGCACTGTGCCAATGCTCCTTTTTCGCCGCAATCACCCATTGAACACACCTGCTGGCTCCAGCTGTTCGACAGCAGTCCCGCGTCTGTTCGAGAATACTGTCATTGAGCATGGGATTGTTCCAGAGTTACTACAAAATGCATTTGGTTTAGATGTAAACGAATGTATTGAGCCGGCTCGCGGAGGATTTTGCTTTCCGCTTTCCGCATAGGTGCGATCCCGCGATTTGTGTGAACTCGTGGCAAAACCGCAACAGATTTCGGGCAGGATCATGCATTGTTGGCAGGCATCTTCGCGCCAATTAGAAACATGCCGTTACGAGAGGAATCATTATGAAGCTGGTGAGATTTGGGGAAGCAGGCCACGAGAAGCCGGGACTGGTGGATTCGCAGGGGCAGATCAGGGATCTCTCCGGCATCGTACCGGACATTGTCGGCGCCGCCCTTTCGCCAGATAGCCTCTCCCGGCTGCGCGGCCTCGACGTGGCGACGCTCCCCCTCGCCCCCGCAGGCCAGCGCCTCGGACCTTGCGTCGGCCAGACCCGCAACTTCATCGCCATCGGCCTGAACTACGCCGATCACGCGGCAGAGACCGGCGCGCCAATTCCGGCGGAGCCTATCATTTTCAACAAGGCACCGTCCTGTATCGTCGGCCCAACCGACGATGTGGTCATCCCGCGCGGATCGCAGAAGACGGATTGGGAGGTTGAACTCGCCATCGTCATAGGCGAGCGCGCTTCCTATGTAGGCGCAAACGAGGCCATGGATTTCGTGGCGGGCTATTGCGTCTGCAACGACGTCTCCGAGCGCGAGTTTCAGCTGGAACGCGGCGGCACCTGGACAAAGGGAAAAGGCTGCCCGACCTTCGGCCCGCTCGGCCCCTGGCTCGTGACCAAGGACGAGATTCCCGATCCGCAGAACCTGTCCATGTGGCTCGACGTGAACGGCGAGCGCATGCAGACCGGCTCGACGAAGACGATGATCTTCAACGTGGCGCAGATCGTGTCCTACGTCTCGCACTTCATGATCCTGGAGCCCGGCGACGTGATCACCACCGGCACCCCGCCCGGCGTCGGCATGGGCATGAAGCCCCCGCGCTATCTGAAGGCCGGCGATGTGGTGAGCCTCGGCATCGAAGGCCTCGGCGAGCAGCGCCAGCGTTTCGTGGCCTTCGAGGGTAACGCGCCGGATACGAGCCACGGGCGGAAGGGGCACTGATTTCTGAGGTGTCATGCCCGCACTTGTTGCGGGCATCCACGTCTTGATACCGCCCCGATCAGCACTGTCCTCATCCTGAGGAGGTCGCGGAGCGACCGTCTCGAAGGAGGCTCCAGAGCGCACTGGACGATCCTTCGAGACGCAGCTTCACTGCTCCTCAGGATGAGGTTTGTGTATTGGAAATGAAGGCGTGGATGGCCGGGACAAGCCCGGCCATGACGGTGGTCAGGCCAGACCCAGCATCAGCTGGATGTTCTGCACAGCGGCGCCCGACGCTCCCTTGCCGAGATTGTCGAGGCGGGCGACCAGCACCGCATGATTGTAGCTGTCGTTCTGGAACACGAAGAGTTCCAGGCGGTCCGTATCGTTCAGAGCTTCGGGCTCAATGCGCTCGATCTTCTTGCCCTCGGAAATCGTCGGCACGACGCTGACGAGGCCGCCGCCGGGATACCAGTCCATCAGAGCCTTCTCGAGATCCTTGGCCTTCGGCTTGCCGGGCAGCATGTCGAGATGCAGCGGGATGCTCACCAGCATGCCCTGCCGGAAATTGCCGACGGAGGGGATAAAGATCGGGCGGCGGGTCAGGCCGGTATATTTCTGCAATTCCGGCACGTGCTTGTGCTCGAAGCCGAGGCCGTAGAGCTCGAAGGACGGCGCGGTGCCGGCCTCATAGGCCTCGATCATGGAGCGCCCGCCGCCGCTATAGCCGCTGACCGCGTTCACGCTGATCGGGTAATCGGTAGGGACAAGCCCCGCATCCACCAGCGGACGCAGGAGCGCGATGGCGCCGGTCGGGTAGCAGCCGGGATTGGCGACACGATCCGCCGTGGCGACCGCCTGCCTCTGGGACGAGGACAGCTCCGAGAAACCGTATTCCCAGCCGGGCGCGACGCGATGCGCGGTGCTGGCATCGAGGATCTTCGGCCTCTTGCCGCTCAAGGCATCGACGAGGCTCACGGTCTCGCGGGCGGCATCGTCGTGAAGGCAGAGCACCACGAGGTCGACATCGGCCAGGATTTCCCGCTTCGCCTCCGGGTCCTTGCGGCGCTCGGGGTCGATGCTGCGGATCGTGACGTCCGAAACATCCTTCAGGCGCTCGCGGATGCCGAGGCCCGTGGTGCCGGCCTCGCCGTCGATGAACACGGTCTTGGTCTGCTGGCCGAGAGCCGAGGAGTTCTGGGTCATGGTTGTCATGGTCGATCCGTTCACCTGTGGGCGTCGAAAGCTTCAAGCCGCATAACGCCAATATAGTTCGCAGAAAACAAAAAAGCCGCGCAATCTGCGCGGCTCGCGGTCGGGCTTCAGACAGCCGTCATCGCGCTCGCGCTGGGGCGGCGATCATTCGGCGTCGGGTGATGAAGAGACTCTGCCTCATGCCACTCGTATGAAATTGCAGGCCCGTAATGTCAACAAGCGCGAACATAGGGACAAACAAAAAGGGCGGCCAAAGGCCGCCCTTCTCGAAAACAAGTCTGAAAGCGATTAGCGCTTCGAGAACTGGAAGCTGCGGCGGGCCTTGGCCTTACCGTACTTCTTGCGCTCGACGACGCGCGAGTCGCGGGTCAGGAAGCCTTCCTTCTTGAGCGGGCCGCGAAGCTCCGGCTCGTAGTAGGTCAGCGCCTTGGCGAGGCCGTGGCGAACCGCACCGGCCTGGCCGGAGAGGCCGCCGCCGTTGACGTTCACGACGATGTCGTACTGGCCGTCGCGCTGAGCGATCTGCAGCGGCTGCGACAGGATCAGGCGCAGCACAGGACGGGCGAAGTACACCTCGACCGGACGGTCGTTGATGACGATCTTGCCGGAACCGGGCTTGATCCACACGCGGGCGACAGCGTCCTTACGCTTGCCGGTGGCGTAAGCGCGACCGAGGGAGTCGAGCTTCTGGACATGCTTCGGAGCTTCCGGAGCGGCGTTCTGGGTGTTGGTGCCCAGATCGGCGAGAGACTGAAGGGTCGCCATGGATTAGGCCCTCACGTTCTTGGCATTGAGGGAACCGACGTCCAGCACTTCCGGTTGCTGAGCGGTATGCGGATGCTCAGCGCCACCGTAGACGCGCAGGTTGCCCATGATCTGGCGGAAAAGCGGGCCGCGGGGGAGCATGCGCTCCACAGCCTTCTCGACGACGCGCTCAGGGAAGCGGCCTTCGAGAATGAAGCGCGCGGTGCGCTCCTTGATGCCACCCGGATAGCCGGTGTGGTGATAGTACACCTTCTGCTCGCGCTTGCGGCCGGTGAACACCACCTTATCGGCGTTGATGACGATGACATTGTCGCCGCAGTCGACGTGGGGCGTGTAGCTCGGCTTATGCTTGCCGCGCAGGCGCATAGCCACGACCGAAGCAAGGCGGCCTACCACGAGGCCCGTTGCGTCGATCACAACCCACTTCTTCTCGACCTCGGCGGGCTTCAGCGAAGTCGTAGTCTTCATTGCGCTGGTTCCCGTTGAGAGCCCAATCGGGCTCAGGTTCTGAAAAACGACAAACCGCCGCGAAATGCGGCGGCGAGTGAGAGGGTGTTTACATGCTCACATGATCACATGTCAACAGACATTGTTGGCACAAAAAACCACTGTAACCACAATTAAATCAATGACTTATATCTATATGGTATCTAAATACCGTATATGTGGTATCATAAAACCACATCAATTTGCCCGACTCTGCAGCCAAGGCTATCGTACCCTCCCTTTAGCTCATGAGGACCGATGATGGCCGACGATCTCATCTTCTACACAAATCCCATGTCGCGCGGACGGATCGTCCGATGGATGCTCGAAGAGGTCGACCAGCCTTACAAGACAGAGATCCTGGAATTCGGCACCACCATGAAGAGCCCAGACTACAGGGCCTTCAACCCCATGGGAAAGGTGCCGACGATCATTCACAAGGGTACTGTCGTTACAGAAACCGCCGCCATCTGTGCCTATCTGGCCGATGCCTTTCCGGAAGCGGGCCTTGCTCCGCCGCACGGCGATGCCCGCCGCGGCCCCTATTACCGCTGGATGTTCTTCGCCGCAGGTCCCGTCGAGGCGGCACTCAGCAACGCCTCACTCGGCTTCACGGTGCCGGAAGAGCGGCAGCGCATGGTTGGCTACGGCAACGTCGATGATGTGGTGAGCGCTCTGGAATATGCGGTCACGCAGTCCGAATACATCGCCGGCGACCGCTTCAGCGCCGCCGATGTTTATGTCGGCTCGCAGATCGGCTGGGGCATGATGTTCGGCTCCCTCGAAAAGCGCCCCGCCTTCGAGGCCTATTGGCAACGGATCGCCTCCCGCCCCGCCGCGCACCGCGCGCGGGAGATCGACGATGCACTGGTCGCGGCTCAGAAGAAATAACCGACCTATCGGCGATCCGGGATCGAATAGGTCCCGGTCGCATGGCAGACAACGTCGGCGCTGCCCTCGGAGTAGATCGAGACCTCCCCGACCGCGAGGCGCTTGCCGAGCTTCAGGAGCCGGCACTCGGCGATCAGCCCGCGCGGCTCGGGCTTTCTCAGGAAATTGAAGTTGAGGCTCGTGGTGACGGCAAGCGCCACCGGGCCGATATGGGCGAGGATCACGGCATAGAGGCCGAGATCGGCGAGAGCCATCATCGAGGGGCCGGAGAGCGTTCCGCCGGGCCGGAGGTGACGCTCGTGGTAGTCCATGCGCATCCGCGCCGTGAGCGGACCGATCTCTTCCACGTGATAGGTTCGCCCGCCAATGTTGATCTGCGGGAACTCCCGGTCGAGGAAGGTGATGAGGTCATCCTTCGTCATGATCGGCTGATGGTCGAATGCCATGGATGCGCAAAGCCCGTTGAACTGCCCTGCCCTATCCCATACGTTCCCCCCATGGATCACGACAATTACCCGAACGAATACATCCGCGGCATCCTCAACACCGTGAAGACCATTGCTCTGGTCGGCGCGTCGGCGGATACTGCCCGCCCCAGTTGGATCGTCGTCAAATACCTGCTGGAGCGGGGCTATGACGTCATACCCGTCAATCCGAAACTGGCGGGTAGCGAACTCCTCGGCAAGAAGGTGTACGCCTCTCTCGCCGAAGTTCCCGGCCCCATCGACATGGTCGAGATCTTCCGCAATTCGGAAGCTGCCGGCCCGATCACGGACGAGGCCCTCGCTCTCGATCCCCTGCCGAAGGTTCTCTGGATGCAGCTTTCCGTGCGCAATGATGAAGCGGCGGCAAAGGCGGAGGCCAAGGGCCTCAAGGTCGTCATGAATCGTTGTCCGAAGATCGAATTCGGACGCTTCTCCGGTGAGATTTCCTGGCAGGGCGTGAACTCGCGCATGCTGAGCGCGAAGAAGCCCGTGCTGTCTGGCAAAGGCTTTCAGAAGCTCGGACTGAACCGGTCGTAACCTCTAGTGTCATTCCCGGCCGAAGCGCAGCGGAGGGGACGGGAATCCACCTACAGGCGCGGCGCTATGGATCCCCTTCCCTCGCCTCCAGCTCGCGGGGGATGACACGCAACGCAAAGCTTGCAAGTCCAGGATTGAACTCAAGTCTTCCTTGACCCGACGAACGTTTCGTTCTTTATAGAGAACAAGACTGCAGCCCTAGAGGAAAGCCTGAAATGTCCGACCGTCTGCCCGGTTTCAATACCCTTGCCATCCATGCGGGCGCAGCCCCTGACGCCGCCACCGGCGCTCGCGCGACGCCGATCTACCAGACCACGTCCTTCGTGTTCGATGACGTGGATCATGCGGCCTCGCTGTTCGGCCTGCAGGCTTTCGGAAACATCTATTCCCGCATCGGCAACCCGACGAACGCCGTTCTGGAAGAGCGCGTTGCGGCTCTTGAGGGCGGCACTGCGGCTCTGGCTGTCGCCTCCGGCCACGCGGCTGAATTCCTGACGTTCCACACGCTGCTTCAGCCAGGCGATGAGTTCATCGCAGCCAAGAAGCTCTATGGCGGGTCGATCAATCAGTTCAATCACGCTTACAAGAACTTCGGCTGGAACGTCGTCTGGGCCGACTCGGACGATCCGTCGTCCTTCGAAGCCGCTATCACGCCGCGCACCAAGGCGATCTTCGTCGAGTCCATCGCCAATCCGGGCGGCGTGATCGTCGACCTTCAAGCGATTGCCGCTATTGCCAAGAAGCATCGCATTCCGTTCATCGTCGACAACACGATGGCATCTCCCTACCTGATCCGTCCCTTCGAGCATGGCGCCGACATCATCGTTCATTCGGCCACCAAATTTCTCGGCGGTCATGGCAATTCCGTCGGCGGCCTGATCGTGGATGGCGGCTCCTTCAACTTCGCCGGTGACGACCGTTATCCGATGCTCTCCAAGCCGCGCCCGGAATATGGCGGCATGGTGCTGGGCGAGACCTTCGGCAATTTCGGCTTCGCCATCGCCTGCCGCGTGCTGGGCCTGCGCGATCTCGGCCCTGCGCTCTCGCCGTTCAACGCCTTCCTGCTGCTCAACGGCATCGAGACCCTGCCGCTGCGCATGCAGCGCCATTCGGACAACGCCCTCGCTGTCGCCGAGCATCTGCAAGGCCATGACAAGGTGTCCTGGGTCAGCTATCCGGGCCTGCGCACCGACCGCTACCACAACCTTGCCAAGCAATACTGCCCAAAGGGCGCCGGCGCGGTGTTCACCTTCGGCCTGAAGGGCGGTTACGAGGCGGGCGTGAAGCTGGTATCGAACCTGAAGCTGTTCTCGCACCTTGCCAATATCGGCGACACCCGCTCGCTGATCATTCACCCGGCTTCCACCACTCACCGCCAGCTGACCGACGAGCAGAAGACCCAGGCCGGGGCAGGCCCGGAAGTCGTGCGTCTCTCGATCGGCCTGGAGGATGTGCCGGACCTGATCGACGATCTCAATCAGGCGCTGGATGCGGCTTAAGCTCTCTGAACTTTTCCATGTCATGGCCGGGCTTGTCCCGGCCATCCCGATTGAAAAAGCGCTGCGCTCCAAGTGAGCGGGATCACCGGCACGAGGCCGGCGATGACGTGAGAAGACATGATCAACAAAACAAAAAGGGCGGCATGGAGCCGCCCTTTTTCATGAACTCATGAAGGCCTCGATCACGCAGCGCGTGTGCCGGCCTTCTTGTAGGTGTTGTGGATGGCGTTGAGCGAACGCTCGAGTGCCGTCCAGAGGCGGCCGATCTCTTCGGCGCCCTGCGAATGCGGCTTGTACTCCATCGCGCCTTCGCCAGTGGCGAGCGCGAGCGTCAGCTCGGGGCGGTGGGTGATCTGACCGGCCCAGACGGGAACCTGCAACGCATTGAGCGCGCCACGAGCATCGGCCACGACCGGGTCTTCCTTGTCGCCGTGCTTGACCGGAGCAGCGTTGATCACGGCAGCATAGGGCTTGCGCATCTCGCGGGCGAACTGAACCGTGTCCTGAAGCGCCGCGATGTCGAAGAGGCTCGCGCGCGTCGGGATGATCACGAGGGTGGCCTGCTTGATCGCATCGGCCACGATGGGAGACTTGTTCGGAGGCGTATCGACGAGAACCCATTCGTAGCCGTCGCGCTTGGCCTGCTTGATCGCCTCGCCGATGTCGCGCACGTTGTGCCGGATGCCCAGATGCTCCTGGCCGCGGATCTTGTGCCACAGCGTCAGCGAGCCCTGCGGGTCGTTGTCGATCAGCAACGTCCGACGGGACGGGTTCGCGATATAGCTCGCGAGATGAGCAGCGAGCGTGCTCTTACCCGAACCGCCCTTCCGCGAAGCAAAGACCAGCACATTCATGCCCAACTCCTCATAAGCTTTATTTGCGACAGCCCGCCGCGCTTCAGTAATGCGAGCTTAATATTGTTCATCTGTACCAGAACAGAAACTGATTTCCTAATTCCGGCTCGTATCACACTGTGAATATCCCCAAGCTTGACGCGGGAAATCCGCGTTTCGAGGCTTGTGAAGCAAAGCGGAAGAAGTCCGTCGATCAACGCTCAACAACGCTCACGGCTCCAGGTAAATATTCTTCAAAGCCTTATTTTGCAACCGTCTATCATTAACGGAACCACCTTCAAGCAAGGCCGTTAAGCTCCCGAACTTCAGGTTTTAGGAGCTGACAAATGACCAAGAAAATTCTCATCGCAGGCGCTGTACTGGCCACTCTGGTCCCGGCTGCCGCTTTCGCTCAGAGCAATGGCGGCGCGGCCGCAGGCGCTGCAACCGGTGCCGTGGGCGGCGCCATCGTCGGCGGCCCGATCGGCGCTGCTGTCGGCGGCGTGACGGGCGCCATCGTTGGCGGCCTTGCCGGCGACGCTCAGCCGCGGTTCCGTCAGTATGTGGTGACCCAGGACGTGCCGTCCTACCGTTATCAGGAAGAGGTTCGCGTCGGCGCGGTGCTCCCCTCTTCCGGCGTGGAATACTATGAGGTTCCGGCCGAATACGGCGTGACCCAGTACCGCTACACGGTCGTGAACGACACCCCGGTTCTGGTCGATCCCGGCTCCCGCCGCATTGTCCAGGTCATCCGCTAATCCCGTGGAATGACTTAAACGTGGGCGGCCCTCGGGGCCGCCCTTTTCGTTCGTCAGACACGGCTGACGCGCGCATACGCGACGCCCATGGCAAGCACCGCCATGGCAAAGATCTGATGGGCCAGCCCGGCCCAGAGCGGCACCGCGAACAGCAGCGTCACGATTCCTAGAATCATCTGCGCGAGGACAAGCCCGGCCATGGCCGTGGCCCGGCGAGAGGCGCCGGATGCGGAAGCCTGACGGCGCATGGACCATGCATGCCAGAGCGCATAAGCCACGAGCGCATAAGCCAGCATGCGATGGTTGAACTGAACGAGTACGACGTTGTCGACGAAGTTCTCGATCCATGGCGTCACCACGAACAATGCGGATGCCGGTGGAATGAATTGCCCATCCATGAGCGGCCATGTGTTGTAGGTCAGACCGGCCTTCGAGCCTGCCACGAGCCCGCCGAGCGCGATCTGCGCCAGGATGAGACCGACGAGGATGAGGGGCGCATAGCCTGTCCGCGTTTCCTGTATCTCCGCCGAGCGATCCTTCAAGCCCGAGGCGACCCAGACGAGGCAGGCCAGGATGATGCTGGCGACGGTCAGGTGCAGGGCCAGCTTGATGGGAGCCACCGCCGTCATGCCGGGTTCGAGGCCAGACGCCACCATGATCCAGCCGATGGCGCCCTGAAGCCCCCCGAGCGCGCCGATCCCAAGGAGCGTCAGCGCGAGGCGCCCGCTCACCCTGCCCCGCAGCCAGAACCAGACCAGCGGCAGGAAGAAGACGAGCCCGAGAAGGCGGCCGAGCTGCCTGTGGCCCCATTCCCAGGCATAGATGAACTTGAACTCCGACAGGCTCATGCCTTTATTGACGAGCTCATACTGCGAAATCTGCCGGTATTTCTCGAACTCGGCCACCCAGGCCTGTTCCGAGAGCGGCGGGATCGCGCCGGTGACCGGTTTCCATTCGGTGATGGAGAGGCCGGAGCCGGTCAGCCGCGTCGCGCCGCCGACCGCAACCATGAGCACCACCAGAGCCGCAAGAGTATAGATCCAGATACGGACAGCGGTGTTGGTCTGGACTCGGGACAGCCGCTCCAGCGGCACGCCCTGGGTGGAGGCTGCGACAGCCATGCTCATCCTCATCATCGATTTGGGCTTGAACCCGGGATATGGCCTGTCACATAGAGGCTATGCCGGATCGAGGCAATCAATGCAGTGACGCACCGGGATCAGGCGTCGTGGGAGAATCATGAAATGGGCATGCGCATCCGCAAGCTGATCGGCACGGTGGTGATGCTGGTCTTCATCTTCACCTACGCCCTCTTCGCCATGGCCGTCGCGGAGGGCCGCATCACCCAAGCGCCCAAGCTGCTCCAGACCGTCGCCTATATCGTGCTCGGCCTGATCTGGGTCGTGCCGCTGATGCCGCTTGTTCGCTGGATGGCGAAGCCCGACAAGAACTAAGCGCCGCCGATTCCCTCGACGATCTTTCCCGTCCCGCCGCAGTTCGGGCAAGCAGCCATGCCGATGCGGCCGGCGCCCTTGCATTCAGGGCAGATGTTCTCGCCCGTGCCGGGCGTTCCAGGCTTGGCCTGATCGCCGGGGTTGGGCTTATCCGAAGCTGCAAGCTTGCGCGGCGTCTCGTTCATGGCTGGTCTCCCAGTGAGGGCACGAGCGATAAACGCAACAGTGGAATCGTGGTTCTGCGACTACCCAAAAGAAAAGGCCCGCTTGAGACGGGCCTTCCATAATCCTTAGCGGCAAACCTGACGGTCGCGGTATTCCCAGCCCCACCCAGGAACCCACTCCCGGTAGCGTTCCGTCGAGCAGCGCTCCACGTAAACCCGGCGGACCGGGCGCTCATACACGACCGGCGCCTCTTCCACATAGACGCGGCGGCGCGGCGGAGGGGGCGGCGGGGGAGCGACATAGACGGGAGCCGGAGCCGCGTAAGCAGGCTGCTGGGCAACCGTGGCACCGACGATGGTGCCGACAGCGAGGCCTCCCAGCACGCCGACGGCAGCGGCGGCTCCAGGAGACATGCCGCGATCGCGGGCAGCAGCCGGCTGGGCGGCAGCCAGACCGGAAGCGAGCACCATTACGGCGGCAGCCCCCGAGAAGAATTTGTTGGCCTTCATGGATCGTCACCTATGACAGGAGGGAGATTTCCGTTCTCCCTTTCTTGTCGGTGACCATAGCCAAGCAAACCTGTCTGGAACCTAAACAGATTGTGGCAACGCTTGGGCCGAACCTTGTTTCGCCGCCGATGGTAAGCAAGATCTTAACGGCTCAATCGCCGGTCGTCCTCAGCGGCACCGACAGCAGGACGCGCACGAGATCTGCCTGACGATTCGTCTCGGTTTTTCGGAAAAGATTTTTCAAGTGGAAAACCACGGTCGTCTGCGCCACTTCCAGTTCCTCGGCGATCTGGTCGAGGCGCTTGCCATCGATCAGCATGAGGGCCACGCGCGTCTCGGACGGCGTGAGGTTGTAGAGCCGCACGAGCGTATCGCCGGACACCTTGGTGCGCTGTTCCGTGTCGATCACGAGAAGCACCACCGCATCCGGCCGCGCATCGGCGGAAAAGCGCTGGCCGGGGACCAGAACGAGATAAGGGCGTCCACCGGAGTTGCGGGGGAAGGACACGATTTCGTCGAGCTCTTCTTCCTCGAATGCCTTCTCGATAGCCTGATGCAGCTTGGCGTTCTGCTTCGATGCCGAGCCCTTCAGAATGCCCTGGAACACGCCGAGTCCGTCATTCTCGCCGACGATGCGCTCGGCCTCCTTGTTCATCAGGCGAACGGAGCCCTTCTCATCGACGATGACGACGCCGACGAGGAACCTGTCGAAGGCGAAAGTGGCCTTGTACAGCGCTTCCACGGTACGGCCGCGGGAGGACTTCAGGATCTCTTGCCACGCTTCTTCGGCGCGGCTCACCGCGCTCGTCTGGACGCGGGCGACCTGATTTAAGCGTGCGGAGATGGTAGCCAGCAGAATCTCGTAGTCGATCGGCTTGACGAGATAATCGTCGGCGCCGGCTTGCTTGCCCACGAGCACATCGTTCCGCTCGGCGAGCGCCGTGAGGAAAATGAACGGCACGTCCGCCATGTCGCCCTGCTCGCGCAGAGCCTTGAGCACGTCATAGCCGCCGAGGCCCGGCATGGTGATGTCGCAGAGCACGAGATCGGGACGCTCGTTCTCGAGCAGGCTCAGGGCGTCAGAGCCGTTCGAAGCCTGGAGAACGCGATAGCCGGCCGCATCCAGCTCCTCGGCGATGTCCGTCCGCAGATCGTCTTCGTCTTCGACACACAAAATTGTTTTCTGAGCATTCATCTGTTTTCGGTCACTCATGCAGCCTGCTGCGCTTGGTCGACATTGGATAGCGGCAAGTCGAACGTAAACAAAGACCCTCCGGCCTCGAAACTCTCAACCTGAATATCGCCGCCGTGTAAATGCATAATTCTCTGCGCGAAGTTCAGGCCGATGCCTGTACCTGCGATTCCGGACGCCGTCCGTGCGCGATAGAATCGGTCGAAGATCTTCGGAAGTTCATCCGCGGGAATACCGATTCCCCAATCTCGCACGGAGCAATAGGCACGGGCGCCGTCCATCCAGACCTTGATTTCCACGACGGGTTGCTCGCCCGAATATTTGATCGCGTTGGATAGAAGATTGATGACAACCTGCTCGATCAGCATGCTGTCACAATAGACCCGCACAGGCGTATCCGGCACCTGGAATCGAATGTCCGCATGGGAATTCAGCTCGCTCTGGCGCTCGCTGATATCCATGACGAGGTTGACGAGATTGCAATCCTCCGGGTTCAGCTCGATCCGGCCGGCATCGAGCTTCGCGGCATTGAGAACGCTTTCCACAAGGCGCGTCAGACGGCTTCCGGCATTCCTGATCTTCTGCACGCGCGAGGACAGCTCGTCCTGGGTGAGATTCGGACCGCGTCTCAGGATGCGCTGAGCACTCGAATCGAGGATGGCGAGAGGCGTCCGGAACTGGTGCGAGACCATGGACACGAAATTGCGGTAGGCATTCGTCGTCTCGCGTTCACGTTCGAGGGCGGATTGCAGCGCATTCGCGACCTGCTTGTAGGCCGTGATATCGGTCAGGCGCACGAAGATCGTCGCGCCGTCCGCCTTGGTGACGGACAGCCTCGCCCAGGTGTCTTTCTTGACCAGGAGATCCATCTCGATCTCCTCGAAGGGCGGCTCGGCGGCCAGGAGCCGGGTGTCGGCGCCCTCGCACATGGCGAAGCAGCGCAGGAAGACCGGAAGGCTCATCTCCTCCCAGCACCACAGGGCCACCGGAGCGGCGGCCCAGATCTGCTCGTTGGCGAAGAGAAGCTTGCCCGTCCAGTCGAACGCGGCAAAGCCCTCGGAGGCGGATTCGATGGCCGCGATCAGGCGGCGCTTCGCCTGACGCAAGGCGGCCGTCCGCTGAAGGATCTTGATCTCGAGGTCGAAATTCTGGCGTTCCGCCTGCTTTCGGGCCAGCCAATGCTCCGTCACGTCGCGCACGAAAGCGATGCCGAGCCTGCGTTGCGCCATGGAAACCGGGAAGCAGTTGATTTCTAGGCAGCGCTCCTGCCCATCGCTTTCGATTGCCTCGTCCTCGAAGATCGAACTCGCTCCGTCGATGGCCTGATTGAGAGAGCGGACCACATCGGGCTTCGCGAACAGAGGGTTGAGATCCTGAAGGCCGCGCCCGATGGCCTGGTCGGCCTTGACCGTCAGCATTCCCTCCATGCCCGGATTCCAAAGCAGGCATTGCAAGGTCTCGTCGAACATGACGATGCCCTGGTTGCTGATGTTGTTGATGACGAGGTCGGAAAGCTCCTGCTCCTGACGCAGCAACTGCCTTGCCTGGGTCGTCTCCTGAATCCCCTTGAACAGCCGCAGGATCAGGAAGGCCGCACTCAGGATGATGCCGACCACGAAGGCGAAGCTCTCGAACACGATGCTGAGATACATCGAGCGCTTCGCGGCGCCCTCCTCCCGGTTCATCACCATGACCTTGTTGGCCATGTCGCGCAGGAGATAGGAGAGATCGCGCATCTGGGTGCGCAGCCGGGCAGCCTCCTGTGGATCGATGGTGCCTTGCAGAAGCGGCTCGGTCAGGATCACCTGCAGATAGGCCTGCTTGAGATCGCCCAGGGAGCCGATGCGGTTGATGACCCGTGCCTGATCCCCTTCGAGCAGAACCGAAAGGCGACTGATCAGAATCGTGAGGCGAAAGCCCGGCGCCTGCTCCTCATCGGCGAAGGTCTCGCCGGCGGACACGCGGGCAAGGCTCTCGGCCATCAGCGCGGCTTCGAACTGGCTCTGGGAGATCTGCCAGAGATTGGTGTGCGTGTCTTCGCTGCGAAGATCCCGCTCGACATCGAACAGACGCGAAACCGCATAGGCCAGACAGCCGGCGAGGATCACCATCGCCACCAGCGTCAGAATCCCACCCTTTTGGTTCTGGAGGTTAAGCTTCATGATTACTCGACATGCAGCTTGTTGAGCTGCCAGGCCCAACGGGAATCATAGACCTCGTGCTTCAGCACTGAATGCTCATCTCGCGGGTACACGATCCAGAGCGGCCCCTTGTCGCGGGCGGTCATGAGCGTCCCGTTGGACCGCATGGCCAGGATCATGTCGTATTTCAGATCCTCCCAGGGGATCATGGTCTCATAGCTGTTGAGCGCCGTCGCCTTGATGGACCTGCCCTTCGCGCCGACTCGCTCAAGAACTGCCCGCATGGGCACTCCCTCGAAGCGGGAGGTTCCATCGGTGAAGGCAGTGCCGGTCTCGATGACCTTCTGACCCAAGCTCTCCAGCATCTCCCGGTCGAACCGGGCCTGCCCCGGCGCATTGGTCTGCTCGATCTTGCCGCTCACGGTCAGCAGAACCGGCCCCTTGGGCATGGGCAAGGGCTCAGCCGCGTGGGCATGGCTCACGAAACCAAGCATCAGAGCCAGCATTCCAAGCAGCATGACGCAGCGCATGTGTGCCCTCGGAGGGAGAGATTATAATAGAACAACTTACTTTTGAATGATTTCGCTCCAAAAATCCAGTACTTCCCTACGGAAGTCGCAGAACAATCAAGGCCGAAAGAAAACCTATGTGCAAGCTTGACCGGCAACGCTATAGTGCGCGCCTTGAAACCCTAGGCTAGGTCTTTGCATAATCGCAACTCTGGAGCTTCATATGCGCATACTCGTCGCTGGCATGGCTGCCGCCGCCACCCTGGCAATGGCAGTGCCTGCCGATGCAAACCCGCTGGAGAATCGCACGCTACCCTCCCTGGAGCGTGCTCACCCCAATGAGTCCTATGCTCAGTACTATTACCGCCGTGGCTATGGTCCGCGCCCCTATTACGGCCGCCGCTACTACTACCGCGACAACGGCGGCGCTGCTGTCGCCGCCGGCGTTGCGGGTCTTGCTGCCGGCGCGCTGATCGCAGGCGCCATCGCCAGCCAGCCCCAGGCAGCGGCGGCCCCGCCGCCTCCCGGAACGGTCAGCCCGGAAGTCGCCGCCTATTGCGCCCGGAAGTACCGTTCCTACGATCCGGTGACGGGCACTTTCCTGGCCAGGAACGGCATGCGCTACGTCTGCACCTATCCATAAAAGGTCTGGCCTGACACCTCGCAGCCCCGCCGCGCCTTGCTCGGCGGGGTTTTGCTTTTCAAGCCTCGGAGGGCTCCTTTACCTCCGGCAGAAGCGCCATAGAACTTCGGAAGACATGTCATCCCTCGCACATTGAATGGAGAGAGCAACCTCATGGCCCTTCCCCCGGACAGCACCGGCACCTTCATCCCCCCGAACGAAGCGGCCATCGTGACGGCAAGCAACATGACCGAGCTAGAGCTCGTCATGCCGGATATGGGCGACGATGACCTCCCCGAAATCGCGATCTTCCTGGTGGCCTGCGCCATGCGCTTCCACAGCGACCCCGGCTTCGTTCAGGAGCAGCTGGAATGGCTCGTTCGCATGCATGACACGGAAGTGGACGAAGGCATGAAGCCCGACGAGCTGAACTCGGCCAACGACGGCTGAGGAGCTTATTCCAGGAACTCGACCGGAATTCCCTTCTTGATCATCTTCGCGAGCGCCTCGACATCCCAGTTCGTCAGGCGCACGCATCCGTTGGAATAGGCCTTGCCGACTTTTTCCGGCTCCGGCGTGCCGTGGATGCCGAAGGTTTCCACGGACAGGTCGATCCAAGTGGAGCCCACGGGATTGTTCGGCCCAGGCTTGATCACGAACTTCTCCTTCGCCTTCACGCCCTTGAAGGCATAATCCGGATTGTAGGTGTAGGTCGGGTTCGGGGCGACGGCGCGCACCTCATGCTTGCCCGTAGGCGCAGGCTTCTCCTCGCTGCCGATGGAAGCCGGATAGAGGGCAATAATCGCGCCATCCTTGTCCAATGCTCGCAGCACTTTCCCGCTCTTGACCACTTCGATCTTCGCCAGCCTCTCCTTATCCTTCTCGTCGTCTTTAGGGTCATGCATCACATTGGCGACGACGATGGATTCGCCCGCATTGAATTCCTTGCCGGGATTCAACTCATTCAGCAGATCCACATCCATGTGGAATTTCTCGGCGAGCAGCTCCTCGGGGCTCGAATAGGACAAGCGATCGAGCTTCGCCTGATCTTCCATCTTGTCGGGAATGGATGTGAACGGCCCCTTCACATCCTCTTCGGAAATCTCATACTCGACCAATGCGGGATCGGACGAGCCTTCGTTCAGCTTCAACCAGAACTCATCGTCGATCTCACCATCGACCGTGAGGTCCTTCACCTTCTCGAAAGCCTTGATCGCATTCTGCAGGTTCTCGCCGTTGTGCCCATCGATCACGCCGGGCGAAAATCGCGCGCGGTCGAGCAGAACCTGGGTCTTGATCAGAATTGGAGAAACGCCCTTCCCGATTTTCTCCGAGGGACCGGCGGAGTTCACCGCATCGAGCGTCAATGTATCGGAAGCGACTGCTGCGCCCGTCAGGCTCACCACACTCAAAACAACATAACCGAACAGCTTCATCAGATACTCCAGCACACTCATCCCGTCGCCGGGGGTGCATGACAAAGTGCGAGAAGCCTCCGTGTTCCCTGCCTTTACTGGCAAATGCGGTAGTCGCCCTTGCGCCCTCTCATGTCGAGGTGGAGATGATCGCTATGGTCGGCATCCGCGCCGGGTCCGAGCACGGTCGTGAAGATGGAGCATGCTTCTTTCCGGATCGCGGACTGAAAAGCCTCTTCCGGTGAGCCTTCATCATGCGTTTTGATCGTCAGCGGCGCACGCTTGTCGAACTCGATGCCCATCACATCCACCGCATTGCCGAAGGCGTGTTCGCTGAGCTTGGTGCCTGAGCGCTGGTCGCGGCACTGATATGACGTACCGATCGAGATTTTCTTCACCCCGGCCTCGAGATGCTCCTTCGCTTTCGGCAGCACCACATCGTTCGACCAGCGCGTCAGCGCCTCCGCGAGCGAGCACTCCATCAGCGAGCCCGTCGATAGTTGCACATCATTCGGCAATCCCGAGACGAGGACGGCATTGTCGATCTTGCACTCGTCCTCCCGCACAGGCGGCCGCTTTTCGAAACGCATGCCCGACATTGTCAGACGTTCGATGCAGGCAGCTGCTTCCGGACCGGGCTCCGATGACTTTTCTTCCTCTTTTGGCTCAGACGCTTTGTCGGCTGGTGACGACATGTCGGGACGGGGTGGCGGCAAGGGCGGTGAAGCGGGTTGCGCAATGGACCCCGAGGCGAAGGCGAGCATGGTGACGAGCGCCAGAGATCCTGCCCATTTCACTCCATGAACACACCCGCGCATGCAACCTCCGATGAACGCACTCAAGCTTTGCTTCATGCAGACAACCGAAGCGTGCGATCCCGCGTTCCATTTCTCCTTCAGGGTATCTTGTTGAACTCTCGTCGCTGCTCCACGTTTTTGAATCTCTGCCCGTTCAAGCAATTCGACCCCATCGATAAGGCCGGGCGAAAGGATTCTGGATGAGCGCGATTTCGCTTTCGACGATCGGCCTGAGCGAAGCTTCGACCCAGGCACCGAAGCTACAGGAGGCGGGAGGTCATTCCTGCACCAAGCGGGCCGAGGAGTTGAAAGCTCGCATCGAAGCACTGCGCGTGCAGCTTCGGGCGGCGGAAGAAGAATTGGAGCGTGAGGAAAGCCGCATTCCGGAGATCGGGGATTTCGTCCGCTGCCCCCTCACCGGCTTTTTCGGGCAAGTGACGAAAGTCACGCATCGCCCCCACAGCCGGCCATGGGTGGAGATTCTTCTTTATCTCGGAGAAGACCTTCCAGGCCATGCGCAGATCGACCTGTTCGGAAACTGGGAACTGATCGACCGTCCCGGCCAGACTACGCTCGAAGGCTGAAAATTAAGAGGGCCGCGCCAGGCTTGCTGATATCCCGGTCGCGGCCCTTGGCCCGTATTGCCCCTACGGACACTTGTTGGCCCCTGAGGGCCGAAACTGGAAAAACCCGTCGCCACAACTCTTAGGAAGTACACCTTTTGAGTTGGCGGCAAAGACTCGGAAACCAGGAAGAAAGTCTCTAAGGTCAAAGTCCGGCCGTTATATTTTGCCCCTATGGCCGCACCTTAAAGCGCCTCATTCCCGAGGCGCTTTTTTCTTTCGAATCGAGCTACCTCTTACGAAGTAAGCTAAGCAAAATAGCGGCGACGTCCATTAGGCTGGACGGCCTATGACCACAAATTCCTACTCTCAGCCCATTTTCCAGAATGCGGAGCCAGGTTCAGGTGGATCATGAGGCTTAGCGGTGCGATCACCGAGAAGGCGGGACAGCTCTTCGCGGCCGTCTCATCCTGAGACCCGTCGGCACGGACCGCCTCAGGTCACGCCCCTCGTATCGGAATCGTTTGAGCCCGTCTCGCCCTTGTCCTTCCGAATGATGCTGATCCGCCCATCGCCTTCAATGAAAGCTCGCTTGACCTCCGAGCTGTGCTCGACGCCCTGCTGGCGAAGCTGGCTGTTCAATTCCTCGGTCGTGATCATTTCCTGACGCATGTTTCGCAGGATCATCTCGCCGTCCTTGATCAGCAGAAGCGGCGGCGGGCGCGTCAAGCGCTGGAGAGCGGGGAAGCGGTATCCGAGCCAGTCGACCGCGTAATTCCAGAACACAATGGTGAGAACGAGTATTCCGCCCTCGGTAATGGACTTGTATTCGCTCGCCATGGCGTTCTGCGCCGCATCCGCGATGAGAACGATGACAAGCAGGTCCGCGATCCCGATCACGCCCGATTGCCGCTTGAGAAAGAACCTCAAAATCAGGAACAGCATGATGTAGGTCAGCGTGCCGCGAATAATGATATCCAAGATCGAATGGGTCGGCACAAACAGTTCCTGCCAGTCGATCATGATCTTTCCTCTCGGCTTTAAGCGCAGGATGGAAGCAGGAAGGCCGGCACCGCATGCCAGATCAGCACGATGGGTGAGAAGCCATTGATGAGAACGCTCGCCTGACTCATGAAGAGATCCGCCGGCGCGACGGGCCGATCCCTCATCTGCCGGTAGATGCGAAGCGAGATGAGAAGAAAAATGCCGGTGGCGGCGAGCATGAGGGCGGTGGTCGCCACGATCGTCGCCGGTATGAGGCGAAAACCCAGCAAGGTCGAATCCGCCCACCCTCTGCCGCAGAGGGTCGAGGTCACGGCGTAGATCACGGTGAACTGCACCGCCCAGGCAAGAAGCCCGCCGAGCATCAGGAGGACCTGGATTGTCCGGTATCCGCTCATGCTAGACGCCTCCGGTGAGCCGGGGGAAGCCGTGGACGACAGCGAGGCCGACCAGGCCCTGGCCTACGGTGTAGTACCAGAACAGCATGGTGTTATCGAAAGTCGTTCGGCGGATGCTGTCGAGCTTGCTCGTGAGCCAGCGGGCGATGGTGTAGAGCCCCATGACGATGGTGGTCATGACGAAGAACATCTGAAGCGAGATAATCGCATAGACCGCCGCTCCATAAGCATGGGTCGAGGGGCTCAGGCCCGCCTGCCATTGCGCCCATAGATCCGCAGCCGATCCGCCACCTACGAGCACGAGCGCGATCCCGATCAGGATCGGCACCGCGCGCGGGGCACGACGGTCCTCGCCTCTCAAGGTGCGACTGGCGACAGCGATGAGAACAGCGCTTGCCACATAGAGGCCAGCCGACAAGACGGACCACAGCCAATCGGGAATGACGGTGCCGGGAGAAGGCCATGCGCCGGGGTTCACGAGCCACAGGAAGAGATAGGAGAAGACGAGACAGGTGAACACCATTCCGGACACGATCATGAGAACGATCATCGCCCACCAGGAATGATTCATCGGCCCCGTCACGTAGACCGGCAGCACATAGCCGCCGCCGATATCGGCCGGGGGACGAACTGGACCCGGATCGGTCTCCCACAGCCACCAGATGACGAAGCCGATGGCCAGCACGCCGCAGATCGCGGAGGTGATGATCATCTTCACCGTGAGCAGCAGGAAGAAGGCGGCGGTGAACACGGCGGCGAGCAGCGGCTGCCAGCCGGGACCGGGGATCTGCAGAATGTACTGCGGGCGGGCATCGAAGGGGCTGGTGACGAGCGCCTCGCGCCCGCCGGTCGAGGTTCCCGGCATAAAGTAGCGCCCTTCCTTCACGTCCTCGGGCAGGTTCGGTTGATCCCAGAGCGGATCGCGGCTGACGACGAAGGGCACGCTGCGGGTGTTGTAGTTGCCGTTCGGCAGCCATTCGAGCGTGCTCGCATTCCACACATTGCCCGCATTGTCCTCACCGGCGACGCGGAAACTGCGGATCATGTCGTAGATGAAGATCGCCACGCCCGCCGCGATCATGAACGCGCCGATGGTGGAGATGAGGTTCAGGGCATCCCACCCCATGCCGACCTGATAGGTATAGACTCGCCGGGGCATGCCGATGAGGCCGGTGATGTGCATCGGCAGGAAGGTCACGTTCACGCCGAGGAACATGAGGCTGAACACCCAGCGTCCGAGACGCTCGGACAGGGCGTATTTGCTCGCCACCGGGACCCAGTAATAGAAGGCCGCGAACAGCGGAAACACCATGCCGCCGATCAGCACGTAATGCAGATGCGCCACGATGAAATAGCTGTCATGGGCCTGCCAGTCGAAGGGCGCCATGGCAACCATCACGCCGGTGAGGCCGCCGAGCGTGAAGATGAAGAGAAAGCCCAGAATGAAGAGCGAGGGTGTCGTCAGCTTCATGCGTCCCGAGGCAATGGTCGCGATCCAGGCGAAGACCTGGATGCCGCTCGGCACCGCCACCGCCGTGCTCGCCGCCGAGAAGAAGCTTAAGGACATCTTCGGCAGGCCGGTTGCGAACATGTGGTGCACCCACAGGCCGAAGGAGAGAAAGCCGGTGGCGATGAGGGCCATGACGATCAGGCGGTAGCCGACGAGCGGCGTCTGCGCCATGGTCGGCACGATCATCGACACCATGCCCGTCGCGGGAATGAAGATGATGTAGACTTCCGGGTGGCCGAAGAACCAGAACAGGTGCTGCCAGAGCATGGGGTCCCCGCCCCGCTCGGCGATGAAGAACGGCCAGTCGAAGGCGCGCTCCATCTCGAGCAGCAGCGTTGCCAGGATGATCGCCGGGAAGGCGATGATGATCATCACCGCGAAAACCAGCATCGCCCAGGAATAGATCGGCAACTTGTCGAGGCTCATGCCGACCGCGCGGGTCTTCATGACGCCGACGATGATCTCGATGGCGCCCGCAATCGCGGAAATCTCGATGAAGCCTATGCCGAGCAGCCACCAGTCGGCATTGTCGGCGGGCGAGTATTTGGTGCCGGTGAGCGGCGGATACATGAACCAGCCGCCATTGGGAGACAGGCCGAAGAAGATGGTGCCGAAGAACACCAGCCCGCCGACGAAATAAGCCCAGAACGCATAGGCCGAGAGGCGCGGAAACGGGAGATCGCGCGCCGCCTGCATGTTCGGCAGAAGATAGACGCTCGCCGCCTCCACCGCCGGAACGGCGAAGAGGAACATCATCACCGTGCCATGCATGGTGAAGAGCTGGTTGTACAGATCGTGGCTGACGAGATTACTTTCCGGCACGGCGAGTTGGGCGCGCATGATGAGCGCGAGGATGCCGGCGAGCACGAAGAACAGGAAGGCCGTGCCGACGTACCACAAGCCGACATAGCTGTTGTTGACGGCGGTGACGAAGCCCAAGCCGCGCGGCGTTTCCCAAACCTTCTTCAGCTTCTCGAACTCACCCGGCGGCCGCGGCAGCGGGTTGGGAAGCTCAGGCTCGCCCTGCCCGAAGGAGCGCGGGTTCTCGGGTGCGTTCATTTCAGGCTTTCCATGTATCCGGCCAGGGCGCGTAGATCCTCACCGCTGAGCGATCCGTAGGACGGCATGCGCGCGCCCGGCTTGATGTGCTGCGTATTGGCGATCCAACCGGCAAGCGTACCGACATTGTTCGGGAACTGGCCCGCGCCGATGGTCCTGCGGCTGCCCACATGGGTCAGGTCCGGCCCGAATTGGCCATTGGCTTCGGTGCCCCGCACCACATGGCAGGTGCCGCAACCGCCGCTGATGAAGAGCTGGCGTCCGCGCTCGATGAGGGGAAGGTCGGGCTGCCGCGCAGGCTGAGCTTGCCCTGCACGCCATGCCTGGAACCCGGCAGGCTCCATGGCGATGACATCGAAGGCCATGCGGGCATGCTGATCGCCGCAGAACTCGGCGCAAACGCCGCGATAGACCCCTGCCCGCTCCGCCGTGAAGCTGAGGCGGTTCATCCGCCCCGGGATCATGTCGACCTTGCCGCCGAAATTGGGAATCCAGAAGCTATGGATCACGTCGGCTGCCGTCAGTGACACGGTGACGGGCTGCCCGACGGGGACGACGATCTCGTTTGCCGTCACGAATTCAGCGCCATTGGCGTGAGCCGGGTAGCGCACCCGCCACCAATACTGCTCGCCGGTTACCTCGATGGGCAGCGCGCCCGCCACCGGCACGTCGGTATCGCGCATCACGATGAGGCCGTAGGGCAGCAACAGGGAGAGGACAACGATGGGAAAGGCGATCCCGCCATAGACGATGGTGCGGCGGGTGCCGAGCCAGGACCGTCGTTCGGGCGCCGCGAAGACTGCGTAGAGCACGAGTGCGGTGACGCCCAGGAAAATGACCGTCGCGCCAATCGTCATGACGATGGTCAGCCAATAGAGGCGCTGGGCATCGCCTCCCGCCGGATCAAGGGCCGATTGAACGCCGCTGCAGCCCGCGACCGGCAGGGCGCAGGCAAGCAGCCCTGCCCGTCCCAGACAGGTGCGCAGCCGCCCATGATGGCGATGCTCGGTCGCTTCTCGGTCCATCCGCCCTACGTTGTCTTGCATGCAGTGAACGGAAAAGCTTGGCCGTGAGAGTTGGTTCCCTCGAAAGTCGCCAGACAGACAGATCGTCTGCCATTGCAGGTCCGTTCGGCCCGCTTCAGCGGAACGGATGGCAAGCTCGACGGTTGCCACCTCGTGGGTCCTGAACTGGGGAATGACCGTGCCGCATCCGCTGCGAGCCCTTGCACTGCTCGCCCTTACCGGGCTTGCCGCATGCGGCGAGACCCAGAGCGAGCCCTCGCCTCTCACGATTGCGGGAGGGGACGCCGAACAAGGCCTGAGCCTGATCCAAAGCTATGGCTGCGGAACATGCCATGTGATCGAGGGTGTGCGCGGCGCGCGCGGCAGGGTCGGCCCTCGCCTGGAAAATTATGCGCAGCAGCATCTCCTCGCCGGGTTCATGCCCAACACGCCATTGAACCTGATCGCATGGCTCATGGACCCCGTGGCGCTGAAGCCGCAGACCGGCATGCCGTCGCAGGGCGTGACGGAGGCCGAGGCCCGGCATATCGCGGCTTATCTCTATACCCTTGGCGAGCAGAACCGACAGGTCTACCCGCCCGACCCTCCATTGCCTCTGCGCGATCAGATCGAGCATCCTGCCGATCTGCCATCGGTGAGTGACGCGGAGACCGCGCCGCGCACGCAACGCATCGTGCCGGGCGTGGCCCCTGTCACGCAGTAGTTACGGCTCCTCGGATGCCTCGTCCGCGTAGGTCGGGCGCCTCCGCATGATCATGGCGAAGGCCACGGCCCAGAGTACGGCCATCCCCACGATCAGGCCGAGATCAGGCCATGACGCCCTGCCCTTCGGCTGGAGAATCCAGACCATATGCGTCGCGTGGTGCATGAGCGCGAGCGCGCTGCCGATGATCATGCCGATGCGGCTGACGCCGGACGGCGCCAGCACGACGATGGCCGCGACCATGAGCGCGAAAGCCGTCATGACGAGCGTGAAATTCCAAGGGTCGGAGCGCCGCAGGTACCAGGTGACCTCGTGCGGAAGGTTGGAGAGCCAGACGATCAGGAACTGCGCGAACCATGTCCAGAGCGTCAGAAGCAGCAACGTGAGGAGCGCCCGCTCGAGACTCTTCATCCGCTTGAGCGAAGCATGCTCGGCCCCGAGCAGGGTCACCAGGATAGCGCCTGCCAGAGCGGCGAGCACCTGCGATTGCGCGAAGGCGAGGCCGAAGAGGCTCGACCACCAATGCGGCTCGCGCGACAGTACCCAGTCATAGGCGGCGAACGTCATGATCGGCGTCATCAGCGCAAGACCAAAGCCGCTCGTCCGGCGCACATGCCGTGTGCGGATCAGCCAGAAGGCAATGGCGGCACTTGCCAGCAGATAGATGAAGCTGCGGATAAGGAAGAAAGCGGGGCTCAGATATCCGGCCCGTATAGGCGGGAGATTGGAGCTGTCGAGGGTCCAGGGATAGATCTGGTCGAGCCCGAAAGCGAGCACGAGGCCGAGCAGCAGCATGAGCGGCAGCGTGAGAGCCGCAGCCTCCAGCTCGGCCCGCACCGGGGCGAGCCAATGCTCGTTCATGATATGGCCGATCATGAGGGCGACGAGACTGCCCATCCCGAGTCCGGCCAGGGCGATGAACGCGAGATAAAGCGCCTCCATCGTGCTCATGGCCGAGTTCCCGCTTCCCGCGCCTGCAGGGTCTTCACGTAATGGGCTATGGCCCATCGATCCTCCGGCGAGACACGATCCGCATAAGGATACATGCGGCCCGCGCCATGCGTGATCACGCGCACGATCTGCTCAGGCGTATAGGCCCGAAGCCGCTCCTGATGATATGTCGGCGGCGCCGGAAAGCCCCGAGACACCACAGCCCCGTCTCCACGGCCGCTCTGTCCATGACAGGGTGTGCAGAAGGCCCCGAACCGCTCTTCACCCCGTGCGATCAATGCGGGTGTCACATCAGGCCCCGGCGACGTGAGAGCCGCCGCCTGCGCGGCGCCCCCCCGGGCGACGACGCCGGCAGGGGCCGGCTCATAAGCCCGCTGCACCGTGCGGGTCGAAGCCACCGCGTCCCGTTCCTCGGTGCCGCTGTCGCAGGCGGCCAGCAGAAGCGACGTGGCGAGGACGATCGCTAATCGCATGCCGGAACCTCCCGGACAGCGAGCGGCGAGCAGGTCCTCAGGAAGTCTTGAGCGGATTCGAAGCGCGGGTCATCGCTCATGATGCAGAGGAAGAACCGATCCTCGGATGCCCTGTTGAAGCCGTGCACCTCAAAGACCGGATGGTGCAGGCGCGGAAGCCGCAGGATCAGGAGCAGGCTGATGAGGGTCGCCGCCCCCGCCCACAGGATCGCGACGATCAACGCCGAGGGAATGAAGGCGGGCCAGCTGTGGAGGGGACGCCCGCCGACATTGAGCGGATAATCGACCGCGTTCATCCAATATTGCGCCCCATACTGGACGCAACCTCCGATAAGGGCTGCCGCCAGCGCGATCCAGGGGATCGCCGTCGTGCGAACGCCGAGCTCGTCGGCGACTTCAGACAAGGGAAATGGGCTATACGCATCGAGCCTGGTGAAGCCGGCCCTCTTGGCTTCGACGACAGCGGTTTTCAGCGCCTCGGGCGTTTTGAATTCCGCGATGATGCCATGAATGTTCTGCGTCATGAGGATTTGTCCTCATGCTCGTCGTGGCGCGTCTCGAACATGGAGACCACCGGGAGGTAGCGGACGAAGAGCAGCAGAAGCGCTGCAAACAAGCCGAGGGTTCCGAGAAAGAGCCCG
Organism: Microvirga sp.; assembly: GCA_041913065.1. Lineage (GTDB taxonomy): Bacteria > Pseudomonadota > Alphaproteobacteria > Rhizobiales > Beijerinckiaceae > Microvirga. Next base: position 78,572 of record JAYSGD010000010.1, read on the forward strand.
GTTTCCGGCAGCGTCGGACTATAGGTGCGCCAGACGGACGGCAGATGATCTGTCTGGAGCCCCCCGACGATGATGGAATAGCGGTCGAACCAGATGCCGACGCCGATGGAGAAACCGACGAACACGCCCGCGATGGTGCTTCTGCGTGCGGCCCTGAGCCAGAGCAATTGCGGCACCAGAATGCTGTAGACGATGGCCGCCCAATAGAGGCCGGCGTAATCCCCCGTTATCCGGTTAAGGGTGGCCTCGCGGGTCAGATCATCGGACAGCAAAGCCGCGGCGATCTCGTCGAGATAGAGATAGGCGGTGACAAGGGCGCTCGCGAGAACGAGCTTGCCGAGAAGGTCCACGTCCTGATCGTCGATGTAGCGCTCCAACCGCAAGCCCCAGCGCAGCAGCATTGCCACGAGCAGAACGATGGACAGGCCTTGGGCCAAGCCTGTCACCACGAAGTGGAGCGGCTGACGCGTCTCGTGCCAGTCCGGCACGAGCGTCACCGCGAACTCGAAGGCGACCGTGCTCTGCATGATCAGGATGAGCGGCAGGACCAGGATCGCCACGAGGCGGTAGGCCCGTTGATGATAGGCCCAATGGCGCACCGAGCCGCGCCAGCCCAGTGCGAGGACACCGTATATCTGCCTGACGGTTTTGCGCCGCGCCCGGTCGCGCAGGGTCGCGAGGTCGGGGATCAGGCCCACATACCAGAGCAGGCTGGTGACGATGGCGTGGGTGCTGATGGCCCAGAAATCCCAGGTGAGCGTGCTGCGAAATTGCGGCCAGACCTCGAAGGTCGCCGGATAGGGAAAGGTCCAGTAGAACAGCCATGGACGCCCGAGATGGAAGATCGGGAAGATGCCTGCGCAGATGACGGCGAAAAGCGCGACGCCTTCCGCGAAGCGATTGACGGCCGTGCGAAGATCGTGCCGTCGCAGCACGAGGATCGCCGCGAACAGGCTCGACCCGTTGGCGATGCCGATCCACCAGGCATAGTTGATGAGGTCGAAGCCCCACACGAAAGGAACGTTGACGCCCCAGACGCCGACGCCGACGAACACGATGGACAAAAGCGTGTAGCCGAGCAGCACAACGAGAGCGCCCGAGATCAGCAGCGTGATCCACCAGCCCCAGCCGAAATGCGGCGTGAGGGGAACATCCGCCACCGGGCTCGTGATGGCCTGCGCCTCGGTTCCCATCACTCGGTCTCCAGCGGGTCTTCGACGCGGGCGAGATAGGTGGTGCGCGGCCTCGTGTTCAGCGCGCCGAGCAGGGCGTAGTTGCGCGGGCTTTTCTTCAGGCGGCTCACCGCGCTGTCGGGATCGTTGATGTCCCCGAATACGATCGCCTGCGTCGGGCAGGATTGCTGGCAGGCGGTCCTCACCTCCCCGTCCTCGAGCCGTCGGTCTTCCACCCTCGCATCGGCGCGGGCAGCGCCGATCCTATGGACGCAATAGGTACATTTCTCCATCACGCCCCGGTCACGAACCGTCACCTGCGGGTTCATGGCGTCATAGGGCGCGGAGAAATCGGTGCCCTGATAATCGAGGAAGTTGAAGCGGCGCACCTTGTAGGGACAGTTGTTCGAGCAAGTCCGCGTGCCGACGCAGCGGTTATAGACCATGTCGTTCAGCCCTTCGGACGAATGCACCGTGGCATTGACCGGGCACACCACCTCGCAGGGCGCCTTCTCGCATTGCATGCAGGGAACGGGCTGGAAATACGTATCCGGCTTTGCTGGATCGCCTGCATAGTAGCGGTCCACGCGAAGCCAATGCATCTCGCGCCCCTTGGCCACCTCTTCCGGCCCCACGACGGCGATGTTGTTCTCGGCCTGACAAGCGATGACGCAGGCATTGCAGCCGATGCAGGCATCGAGATCGATGACCATGCCCCAGGCATGGTCAGGGTACTCCCAATCCGGATAGATCGACGGCGGCTTCGCCTCGTCGATGGTTTCAGTCCGGCCGGGCGCCGTGACACGCACGATATCCCGCCCCTGCAGCGAATGGTGCTGCTGCGTCGTGACGAGCTTCACGCGTTCACCCGCACGCCTGATTTCACCCGTCGCGTTCCATGGCCGAGCGGATGTGCGGAGTGCGTAGGCGTTGAAGCCGATTCCGTTGCCGATCCGGCCCGCAAGCTTGCGGCCATAGCCGAGCGTGATCGTCATCGCGCCCGGCGCGTGCCCAGGAAGCACCCAGACAGGCGCGCGCAACATGCGCCCATCGACGGAAAGATCGATGAGGTCGCCTGACGAGAGGCCGAAAACCTCCGCGGTTTCGGGCGCGATCAGCGCGGCATTGCCCCAGACCTGCTTCGTCAGCGGCTTGGGCAATTCCTGAAGCCAGCCATTATTCGCATAGGTGCCGTCCCACAAAGACGGATCAGGCGCGAAGACGACGTCGATGCCAGCGGAGGAAACCTGAACCGCAGGCTCGTCGCTCCAGGAGGATTGAGGGGCGATATCGAGCGAGGCTGATGCCGTATCGTCGACGACGCCATCCTCCAGCGCCCGGCTCCAACGCCCGTTGAACGCATCGCCCCACACCTCGCGCCAGGTTGCCTGGACAAGGCCATGGCCGTCGAGGGTCTGGCCGGTCATGAGGCCCAGAAACTCTTCCGCGCTCAAGGAAGGCTTCATTGGCAACATCGCCGGCTGCCGCAATCCTACGGTGCCGTCGAAAGCGCGAAGATCGCCCCAGCTTTCGAGCGGATGAGCCTCGGGCACATGCCAGGTGCAGACGGAAGCCGTCTCATCGACGTGAGAGCCGAGATGAAGCGAAAGCGGTACTCGGCGTATAAGCGCCGCGACATCGAGATCGGCGGGCGCGGTATAGGCCGGATTGCTGCCGAGGATGATGAGGCGCGAAACCTGGCCCGCTTCGATGGCCTTCGCCAGATCGCCAAGCATCGAGACATTGCCCAGAGCGTTCCGAACCGGGTCGATGGGGCGGATCGTGGTCCCGAATGCTCCGAGCTGCGTGTTGATGGCGAGAGCAAGCGCATGAACCGAAGCAGGCTGCTCACGACCAACTGTCACGAGGCCGCGGGAGCCTGCTCTGCGGAGATCGTTTACAAGCCGCGAGAGCGATGGATGAGCATCCGAGGAAACGGTGCCTGACCGGACCGCATCCGCAAGAGCTCGCGCGAAGGCTTCGAAGTCGCGCGGCCTCAAGGAGATCCGCTCATCCGCACGAGCGCCAACGAGGCTTGGCCGGGTCTCGACAGCGAAAAGGCGCGGCAGGTCGCGGTCCTGAATGCGCCGCCTGTTCTGGTAATCGGCCGCGTAACGGATATGGCCAGCCTCTTCCGCGAAGAGATCGCCGCCCAGGGTAACGATGACATCGGCCTGCGTGAGATCGTAAACGAGATCGACATCGCGCCCGAAGACGGACTGAGCCGCCTGCTGGCGATTGATGTCGTCGATGGGCGCGAAGGAATGCCATTGCGCGTGAGGGAAAAGCTGGCGCGCCTGCATGACGAGGCGCTGGATCGTCGGCGAGGATGTGGGCGGCATCAGCACATGCAGCCCCCGCCCCTCCCCGACCACGAGTTCATTGCGCACGGGGCGAATGAATTGCGTCAGCTCCTCCCAGCTTCGCGCCTCGCCGTCGTAGAGCGGCGTGCCGGATCTGTCGGGATCGTAGAGCGACAGGATCTCTGCCTGAGCGAACACATCGGTCGCGCCGAGGCTCGCCGGATGCAGCGGATTGCCCTCGACCTTGATCGCACGCCCTTCCTGCGCCTTGACAAGCACGCCACGCCCATAGCCGTTGAGCGGAAGCGATGTGGCGATGATCGCCGGAACGCCCGGCATGTAGCCCGGCGCGTTGTGGCTCTGCGACAGGAGCGGCGCGTTCTTGACGGCGCCGCTGTTGCAGGCGGCGAGGCCGCCAAGCGCGAGCGATGCGCTCATGAGCCGTAACAGCGTGCGGCGGTCGACGGACGAAGCCTGCATGACATCCGGGAACTCGGCCTCGATGTATCGGCGCACATCGGGCCGGTCGGCCAGTTCCTCCAGGCTGCGCCACAGGCGCGGCCCCTCCTCGTCCGCGAGGCGGGTTCTTAAAAGTTCGAGATCGAATGGCTCTTCCCGTTCCATCGCCGTCACCTGTGACACGTGCTGCAACTGGTGAGGCGGCGGGAGGCCTCCTGGTAGAACACACGGATATCCTCCGGTAACTCCGCTCCATGCGGCTCGTAGCCCATGGTGAACACGTCCTCCTTGGGCCTAAGACGCGGCGTCGGATCGCGGTGGCAATCGAGGCACCAGCCCATGGACATGGTCTGCGTCTTGACCGTCTTCGGCATCTGATCGACCCGGCCATGGCAGGTCTCGCAGGCCACGCCCTTGGTCACATGGGCCGCGTGGTGGAAGTATGCGTAATCAGGCAGGCGATGGACGGAAGTCCACTCGATGGGCTGGCCGAGCGTGTAGCTGGAACGGACGGGATCGAGGACGCTCGCCCCAACCCACACCTGGGAATGGCACGACATGCACGTCTGAGCCGAGGGCATCCCCGCATCGGCCGCCTTCTCCACGTTGGAGTGGCAATACCGGCAGTCGATGTCGAGCGAGCCGCTGTGAAGATCGTGCCTGAACGGAACCGGCTGGGACGCGGGCTTGCCCACATTCCACGTGCTGCCGGCACGCGCCCAGACATAGGCGGTCGCGCCCGCCCCCAGGAGGCCTAAGCCCGCAAGCACGATGGCTACCCGAAACAGGGTGGTCGCCGATGGTGTGAAAAGCTGCGCCATCGCCCGTGCCGCAAACCCCTTGCCTGATCAGGCCTTGAACGCCTGAAGTGAAGCTTCGCCGTTGACACAATCATTGACGGCGCAGGTTCGTTCCCTCGCCATAGGGCTGCGGAGGCCGCGTGGAGTCGAAGCCGGCGATGGGGGGCTCGGGAGATTTTGGCTACGATCACCACGAAAGTGCATTTCAGGGGTTGCGAACCGGCGCCCCAAAAGCTAATTGACACCTGCCGTTCAAGGCGTCGGAGCGTAGCGCAGCCCGGTTAGCGCACTAGTCTGGGGGACTAGGGGTCGGAGGTTCAAATCCTCTCGCTCCGACCATTAAATCTAAATTCAAGAGAATATGCCAATGGCGCCCTTAGTGGCGCCGTTCTCTTTTTCGGCATGCGAGCACCACTGAAAGCGTCCTTGGCCGAAGTGTTGCCATCACGCTGACCGGGAGCCCTACCGCGGCCTTCGTCTTGAAACGGTGAAATCAAGCCGCATCCCGGCGCCGCGAGAGCAAATCCAACCCCTCGCTGCTTCGCGCAGAAGTCATTGAAGCTAATTGTCAGGAAAATGGTGGGCGGTGAGGGGATCGAACCCCCGACCTGCGGTGTGTAAAACCGATGCTCTACCAGCTGAGCTAACCGCCCTTAAGACCCCTGCCCTGCGGAATCGGCCGCGGCGGGAGGAAGCGTCATATCAGAAGCTGGCGTGGTTTCCAGCCCCGATGCGCATCACATAAAAAGAGAAGGCCAACAACGCAAGCGCGGTTGGCCTTCTTTTCAAAACGAAAGCAGCTCGAAAAGCGCTTACTTCGCGTTGACGGCGTCCTTCAGGCCCGCGCCGGCGCGGAACTTCGGGGTCTTGGAAGCCGGAACCTTCACCTTCTCGCCGGTGCGGGGGTTACGGGCTTCGCCAGCAGCGCGGTTGGTGACCACGAACGTGCCGAAACCGACGATCTTCACTTCGTCGCCCTTCTTGAGAGCGCCCGTGATCGCCTCGATGGCGGCGTCAATCGCCTCGCCAGCCTGGCCACGGGAAAGGCCGACCTTGTCGGCAACGGCAGCAACGAGCTCGCCTTTGTTCATCTTCATATCCTCCAATGATCACGATGAAAACAAGTTATGTTTCATCGTTTCAGGAAGGACTCGTGTGGCGCAAAGCTAGTCCGTTAGCAAGTGGTAAACGGGCGAAAACAAAGCGTTTTGTACCCTTTCACACGAAAAAGGCCCCCGAAAAATACTTTCGGGGGCCTTTCTTGATGACGTTAGGTCAGGAATTTAGTGCGCGACTACGCCGGCACTGTCGTCCTCGACGCCTGCCTTAGGGGCACTCGGAACGGCAGTCTCGTCCCATTCGATCGGCTCGGGCATACGCACGAGAGCGTGCTGGAGAACCTGATCCATCATGGAAACCGGGACGATTTCCAGGCCGTTCTTCACGCTTGCCGGGATGTCGACCAGATCCTTGGCGTTCTCCTCGGGGATCAAGACCTTCTTGATGCCGCCGCGAAGTGCCGCCAGGAGCTTTTCCTTCAACCCGCCGATGGGCAGCACCCTGCCCCGCAGCGTGACCTCGCCCGTCATGGCGATATCGCGGCGAACCGGGATACCCGTGATGACGGAGACGATGGCGGTCGCCATGGCGATGCCTGCCGACGGACCATCCTTGGGCGTCGCGCCTTCCGGCACGTGCACGTGGATGTCGCGACGGTCGAACAGCGGCGGCTCGACGCCGAAGGCAACCGCACGGGAGCGAACGTAGGACGCCGCCGCAGAGATCGATTCCTTCATTACGTCACGCAGGTTGCCGGTGACGGTCATCTTACCCTTGCCCGGCATGCCGATGCCTTCGATGGTCAGCAACTCGCCGCCCACCTCGGTCCAGGCAAGACCGGTCACCGTGCCGACTGAATCCTCCGTCTCGGCCTCGCCGTAGCGATAGCGCGGGGGACCGAGGAAGTCGGGCAGGTTCTCCGTGGTGACCTCGACCGACGGAACCTTGGACAGCAGGATCTCCTTCACCGCCTTGCGGACGAGGTTGTTGATCTCGCGTTCCAGGTTACGCACGCCTGCCTCGCGGGTGTAGCGGCGGACCAGCATGAGGAGAGCCTCATCGTTGATCTTCCACTCCTTCTGCTGAAGGCCATGCTTCTGCATGGACGAGGGGATCAGGTGCGTGCGCGCGATCTCGGCCTTCTCTTCCTCGGTGTAACCCGCGATGCGGATCACTTCCATACGGTCGAGAAGCGGGCCCGGGATGTTCAGCGTGTTGGCCGTCGTCACGAACATCACGTTGGAGAGATCGTAATCGACCTCCAGGTAATGGTCGTTGAACGTGTTGTTCTGCTCAGGGTCCAGAACCTCGAGCAACGCCGCCGACGGATCGCCGCGGAAGTCCATGCCCATCTTGTCGATCTCGTCGAGCAGGATGAGCGGGTTGGACGTCTTGGCCTTGCGCATCGACTGGATGATCTTGCCGGGCATCGAGCCGATATAGGTGCGGCGGTGACCGCGTATCTCGGACTCGTCGCGAACGCCGCCGAGCGACATGCGCACAAATTCGCGTCCGGTCGCCTTGGCGATCGACTTGCCGAGCGAGGTCTTACCCACGCCGGGAGGGCCGACGAGGCAGAGGATCGGGCCCGTGAGCTTGTTGGCGCGCTGCTGCACGGCCAGGTACTCGACGATGCGCTCCTTGACCTTTTCGAGACCGTAGTGATCCGCATCGAGCAGATCCTGCGCGGCCTTCAGGTCCTTCTTCATCTTCGAGCGTCGGCCCCACGGAATGCCGAGCAGCCAGTCGAGATAATTGCGCACGACGGTCGCTTCCGCGGACATGGGCGACATCTGGCGGAGCTTCTTCAGCTCGCCCAGCGCCTTTTCGCGGGCTTCCTTCGTGAACTTGGTCTTTTCGATCTTCTCCTCGAGCTCGGCCAACTCGTCGCGACCTTCGTCGTCGCCGAGCTCCTTCTGGATCGCCTTCATCTGCTCGTTGAGATAGTACTCGCGCTGCGTCTTCTCCATCTGGCGCTTCACGCGGGTGCGGATGCGCTTCTCGACCTGGAGAACGGAGATCTCGCTCTCCATCATGCCGAGCACCTTCTCGAGGCGCTGAGCGACGGTCGGCGTCTCCAGGATCGCCTGCTTGTCGGCGATCTTGATGGCGAGATGCGAAGCGATCGTGTCGGCGAGCTTTGCGGGCTCGTCGATCTGGGTGACGGCGGAAACGACTTCCGGCGAAACCTTCTTGTTCAGCTTCACATAGTTTTCGAACTCGGCCACCACCGAGCGGGCAAGCGCCTCCGCCTCGATCTGGTCGCCAAGGGAGTCCGGAAGCACTTCGGCTTCGGCTTCGTAATATTCGTCCGTGCGGGTGTAATTCTTCACCTCGGCTCGGCTCGCGCCTTCCACCAGCACCTTCACGGTGCCGTCGGGAAGCTTCAGGAGCTGAAGCACATTGGCGAGCGTACCGACCTTGTAGATCGCGTCCGTGGCAGGATCGTCATCCGTCGCATCGATCTGAGTAGCCAGCAGGATGTGACGGTCGTTCTTGACCACTTCCTCAAGCGCTCGGATCGACTTCTCGCGGCCGACGAACAGCGGCACGATCATGTGCGGGAAGACAACAATGTCGCGCAGGGGCAGAACCGCATAGGTTCCGGTCGAGCCTGGAACAACAGGCTGACGTGGCTTCGATTGTGTCATGAATGACATCCTTTTGTCTGCGTCCGGAGGGCCCCTTGAATAAGCTGGTCCTTGGACGGGAAACCGGAATGCTCAGGCTTTTTTTATGGGCTGCATCCGGTACGCGGCGTGTTCCCTCGGGGGATGAGCGGACGACACCGTCGCAAGAGGTAATGTGGCGCTGCGGAAGCAGTGTTTCAAGAACCGTATCCGCAACGCCTTTGTCACAAGGGCGCCCCTAAGCTCCCTTTAGGCGCTGGCGCTCGCCGCCTGCTCGCTGCGGTCGCCATGGATGAAGAGCGGCTTGGCCTTTCCTTCCACGACTTCCGGCCCGATGACCACCTGCTCGACGGACTCGAGGCCCGGCAGGTCGTACATGGTCTCCAGCAGGATGCCTTCCATGATCGAGCGCAGGCCGCGGGCGCCTGTGCGGCGCTCGATGGCCTTCTTGGCGATCAGGGTCAGGGCCTCGTCCTGGAAGGTGAGCTGCACGTTCTCCATCTCGAAGAGGCGCTGGTACTGCTTGACCAGGGCGTTCTTCGGCTCCTGAAGAATGGTCTTCAGGGCGTCCACGTCGAGGTCTTCCAGCGTCGCTAGAACCGGCAGACGGCCGACGAACTCGGGGATGAGGCCGAACTTCAGCAGATCCTCGGGCTCCACTTCGCGGAAGATCTCGCCCGTGCGGCGGTCGTCCGGCGCGCTCACGGAGGCACCGAAGCCAATAGACGTGCCCTTGCCGCGACCGGCGATGATCCGCTCCAGGCCGGCGAAAGCTCCGCCGCAGATGAACAGGATGTTCGTGGTGTCCACCTGCAGGAATTCCTGCTGCGGATGCTTGCGGCCGCCCTGCGGGGGCACGGAGGCCACGGTGCCTTCCATGATCTTCAGAAGGGCCTGCTGCACGCCCTCGCCCGATACGTCACGGGTGATGGACGGGTTGTCGGACTTGCGGGAGATCTTGTCGATTTCGTCGATATAGACGATGCCGCGCTGCGCCCGTTCGACATTGTAGTCGGAGGCCTGGAGCAGCTTGAGGATGATGTTCTCCACATCCTCGCCGACGTAACCGGCTTCCGTCAGCGTCGTGGCGTCGGCCATGGTGAAGGGCACGTCCAGGATGCGGGCGAGCGTCTGCGCGAGCAGGGTCTTGCCCGAACCGGTGGGGCCGATCAGAAGGATGTTGGACTTCGCCAGTTCCACGTCGTTGTGCTTCGTGGCGTGGGCGAGGCGCTTGTAATGGTTGTGGACCGCCACCGAGAGCACCTTCTTGGCGTGCTCCTGGCCGATCACGTAATCGTCAAGGACCCGGCTGATCTCTTTCGGGGTGGGGACGCCATCCCGGGACTTCACGAGGGAAGATTTCGATTCCTCGCGGATGATGTCCATGCACAGCTCGACGCATTCATCGCAGATGAAAACCGTCGGACCAGCGATCAGCTTGCGAACCTCGTGCTGGCTCTTGCCGCAGAACGAGCAGTACAGGGTGCTCTTGGAGTCGTTGCCGCCAGCCTTGGTCATTATCACATCTCCAATTCGTGCCGGACCGGCCCCTTGCCGGCCCTGCACTTCTTAAGTTTATGAGCGCGAGGCCTAATGAAAGGTTCCAGCGCTAACAATTCCGTCAAATCGCCACGTCTCCCGAATCCACATGCAATCACGTGATAGGCGCGCGATCAATAGAAACGGGATTACAGGCGAAAAAGACGCACCTGGGGAGAATTTTTCCCCAGGTTTTCGGGATTAGGCCGGAGTGGCTGCAGGTTCGGGGCGCTTCTCGACCACCTGATCGATAATTCCGAACTCCCGGGCGGCCTCGGCCGTCATGAAGTTGTCGCGCTCGAGAGCCCGCTCGATGGCCTCATAGGGCTGGCCTGTATGATTCACGTAGATTTCATTCAGGCGACGCTTCAGGGCCTCGCTCTCGCGGGCATGGATCATGATGTCCGTGACCTGACCCTGGTAACCGCCGGAAGGCTGGTGAACCATGATTCGGGCGTTCGGGAGCGCGAAGCGCATACCCTTCTCGCCAGCGGTAAGGAGGAGCGAACCCATGGACGCGGCCTGGCCGACGCACAGCGTCGAGACGGGGCAGCGGATGAACTGCATGGTATCGTAGATCGACAGGCCCGAGGTCACGACGCCGCCGGGCGAGTTGATGTAGAAGGAAATTTCCTTCTTCGGATTCTCGGCTTCGAGGAAGAGCAGCTGCGCCACGATGAGCGAAGCCGAGTAATCTTCGACCGGTCCCGTAAGGAAAATAATCCGTTCGCGCAGGAGGCGCGAATAGATGTCGAAGGCGCGCTCGCCGCGGTTCGACTGCTCGACCACCATCGGGACGAGCGTATTGTTAAAGAGCGCTACCGGATCTCTCATGTCTCACTGCTCCAAAGCGGCCGCGCGGGTGCGCGGCCGTCTGATTGATGCAAGGTGCGAGACACTCGAGTCGAGGGTTACTCGCCCTTGCTGGCTTTCTTGCCGCCCTTAGCCTTCGGCTTGGAATCGGCTTCCTCGTTCTCATCGTCGGCGAAGAGAGCTTCCTTGGAAACGGTCTCTTCGTTCACCTTCACCTGGGACAGGATCTGGTCGACGACTTTCTCCTCGAACAGAGGAGCCCGGATTTCGGCGAGAGCCTGCGGGTTCTTTTGATAGAACTCCCAAACCTGCCGCTCCTGGCCGGGGTACTGGCGGACCCGCTCGATGAGGGCCTGAGTCACCTCGTCGTCGGAAATCTTGATATCGGACTTCTCGCCGATCTGCGCAAGGACCAAACCAAGCCGCACGCGGCGCTCGGCGATCTTCTGGTATTCGGCCTTGGCCTCTTCTTCCGTGGTGTCTTCATCGGCGAAGGTGCGGCCGTTCGACTTCATGTCGGCCTCGACCTGCGACCACACGGCAGCGAATTCCTGCTCCACGAGGGTCGGGGGCAGCTCGAAGCTGTACTTGGCGTCGAGAGCGTCGAGCAGGTCCTTCTTCACCTTGCGGCGGGACTGGGTGTCGAAGTCGCGCTTGATGGCGTCGCGGATGGCTTCCTTGAGCTTATCAAGGGAATCCATGCCGAAGTTCTTGGCCATCTCGTCGTCGATCTTCAGCTCGCCGGGAGCCTCGACGTCCTTCACGGTCACGTCGAACTCGGCGGCCTTGCCGGCGAGGTGAGCAGCCAGGTAGTTCTCGGGGAACGAGACCTTGACGAGCTTGGTGTCGCCTGCCTTGAGGCCGACGAGCTGCTCTTCGAAGCCCGGAATGAAGGTGTTGGAGCCGAGCTCCACACGGATGTCCTGACCCTTGCCGCCTTCGAACTCTTCGCCGTCGATGCGGCCCACGAAGTCCACGACCACGCGGTCGCCGTCGGCGGAAGCGCCCTTCTTCGTCTCGAAGGTACGATTCTGCTTCGCCATGCGCTCAAGCGACTCGTTGATTTCCGTTTCGGAAACCTCGGCAACCGGCTTCTTCACGCTCACGCCGGAGAGATCGACCAGCTCGAACTCGGGCAGGACTTCGAGAGCAACCGTGAAGGACAGGTCGCCCTTGGCGTCCATGGCCTTCTCGATGGTCTCCTTGTCCTCGGGGAACTGAACCTGCGGCTCCTGAGCGAGCTTCAGGCTGTTGTCCTCGACGATCTTGCGGTTGGCCTCGTTCACGGCGTTCTGGAGAACGTCGGACATCACGGAGCGGCCATACACCTTGCGCAGATGGGCTGCCGGCACCTTGCCGGGGCGGAAGCCGTTGATCCGCACGCGATCCTTGATGTTGTCCAGCTCGCTGTTCAGGCGCTGCTCCAACTCGGTGGCCGGGAGCACGACCTTGAACTCTCGCTTCAAGCCTTGGGACAGTGTTTCCGTCACCTGCATGGTTCTATTCGCCTTCATTCACTCGAAAAAATCTATGTTAGGCTCTGGCCGCGCGGCATGACGCCGTCAACCTTTTGCCAGGAGCCCCCGGACCCCAATCCTGACGATTGGTGCGGGCGGAGGGAGTCGAACCCCCACGACTTGCGTCGCTGGAACCTAAATCCAGTGCGTCTACCAGTTCCGCCACGCCCGCGCGGGAGTAGCACGATATACGCGCCCCTCTTCCGGGACGCGGCTCTATAGCATGCTTCTCCAAGCATGCATCAAAAAAGTTCGTGTGGGGCGCAAAGCAACCGAACTTGGCCTTTTCCGTTCAAGATTGTACCTCCGTATCAACGGTTTCAGCTCGAAGGCCCCACCCCATGATCACCCGCCGCGCCGCCACCGCAGGGCTTGCCACCACGCTCATCGGATTGGCGGGACGAAGCGCGGCTCAGACGCCAGCCTCGGCGGGAACAGGAAACGATCAGGCAGCCATGCTATCTGCCAGCCCCGCTCCGCAACGCCTTCGCCCCGATGCAGCAAAGGAAGCCGAGGTGTGGGCGTTCAACGGCGATCTCGGTGGGGTGACGCGTCTGAAGCAGGGTGAGGCGCTCACCTTTACCTTAAGGAACGAGACTAACCTCCCGCTTTCGCTGCATTTTCATGGACTGCGTGGCCCCAATGCCATGGACGGCATCGGCGGCCTGACCCAGGAGCCGGTCGCTGCTGGCAAGGATTTCGAATATCGGTTCACGCCGCCCGATTCCGGCATCTTCCTGATCCGCCCCGGCGTCATCGGCGGCAGCGCGGAGCCCATGGAGCGCGGGCTGTCGCGCCTCCTGATCGTGGAAGAGGCCAACCCGCCCGAGGTCGATCATGACATCGCCCTCCTCGTGGATGATTGGGCGCTTACCGACGATGGCAGCCTGGCTCTGTCCCAACCCGCCCCGGCCGGCCGCCTCGGCAGCTTCCTGACACTGAACGGCAAGCCCACGCCTCAGCAGATCAAGGCCCAGCCGGGTGGGCGCATCCGCCTGCGCCTCGCCAATGCCTGCAACGCCCGCACTATGCGCCTGCGCTTCGACGGGCTGAAGGCCCATGTGATCGCGGTCGATGGGCAGCCGTCCAGCACCTTCGAGCCCCTGAAGGCCACCCTGCCCTTCGCACCGGGCAATCGCTACGACCTGCTGATCGACCTGTCCCCGGAGGAAGGCCAGAGCGGCAACGTCATGGCAATGATCGGGAATGGCTTTCCGCTTGCCGAAATCGTCACGGAGGGCACCAAGCGCGACGCCCTGCCTCCCGTGGCGCCTCTGGCGCCTAATCCCAAGCTCCCGGATGCCATCAAGCTTCAGGACGCTACGCGCAAGGATGTGGTGATCAAGGGTGACACAAATTCTCCCTGGACGATCAATGGCGCGCCGGGCCGTCCCTCGGATGTCCCGCTCGTCAAGGTAAAGCGCGGCACCCCGGTCGTGCTCGCGCTCAAGAACGAGACCGGGCTCAGCCAGCCCATGCACCTGCACGGCCATTCCTTCCGCCTGCTCCATGCCCTCGATGACGGTTGGGAGCCCTATTGGCTCGATACGGTGCAGGTGCCGGAAAACAAGACGACCCGCATCGCCTTCGTGGCGGACAATCCCGGAAAATGGCTTCTCGCCTCGACTGTTATGGAACGGTTCGACGCGGGCCTGTGGACCTGGATCGAGGTGACTTAAAGCTTTCGCTGAGCAGAATATGGCACGTGTTTCCCTTCCCCTTGTGGGGAGGGCCTGTTCGCGCTTCATGAGCTAGTCTTGAGAAGCTTCCTCAGAACGCAGTGCACCAGTTCGGCCAGATCCTCCGCGATCAGACCGGGACCGAAGCTCGCCCCCGCCTCCGCATGGATCCAGACCCCGGCGCTCGCCGCCTCGAAGGCGGGAACACCCTGCGCCATCAGCCCGGCGATGATGCCGCAAAGCGTGTCGCCCGATCCGGCCGTCGCCAGATAGGGCGTGCCGTTCTCGTTGATGGCGATGCGGCCGTCCGGCGATGCGATCACCGTATCCGGCCCTTTGAGCACCATGACGCCGCCGAGATAGAACGCGGCGCGGCGGGCGCGCTCGATTTTCGATTCTGGATCAAGGATATCCGGGTGACCTTTGAACAGACGGTTGAATTCGCCGTCATGCGGGGTCAGCACGGTCGGAGCATGGCGGAAGGCCTGATGCAGCTCGGTCCCAAGCCCTTCGAACGAGGTCAGGGCGTCGGCATCCAGCACGAGGCTGCGCCGGGCCTGCGCCGCAACGCTCACCATGGCGCGGGTGCCGGAATGGACGCCGAGAGCAGGCCCCATGACCAGCGCATTGAACCGGCCATCCTGCAGAATCGCATGCAGCCCTTCCGGCCCGTCGCAGCCGCGGAGCATGACGGCGGTGAGATGGGCGGCGTTGATGCCCAGGGCCTCCGGCGGCGAGGCTACGGTGACGAGGCCCGACCCGATCCTCAAGGCTGCCCGGGCAGCCAGACGCGCGGCGCCGGTTCGCGTGGCCCCACCTGAAACCACAAGCGTATGGCCACGGTCGTATTTATGAGAGGACAGTTCCGGTCTCGGAAGCTTTTCAAGCCATAAGTCCGGAGCATTGGCGAACAGGGTGCCGCCTTCAATCTCAAGGGTCGATCGCGCAATGCCGATATCCGCCACGTCGACCCTGCCGCTGAAAGCACGGCCCGGCATCAGAAGGTGGCAGGGTTTGCGGGCAGCGAAGGTCACCGTCCGCGTGGCCCTGACGGCGACGCCCCGCACGGCGCCGCTATCCCCGTCGATGCCGGAAGGGAGGTCCACGGCGAGGATCGGCCGGCCTGAGGCATTCATATGCTCGACCGCAAGCCGAGCAGCGCCGTCGAGATCACGCGCGAGGCCCGTGCCGAACAAGGCATCGATGATGAGATCGGCCTCGGCGAACGCCAGTTTCTCGATTGGTTCGACCTTGCCACTCCAATCCCTTGCCGCAAGCGCCGCATCGCCTGACAGACGGTCCGGCGAGCCTAGAAGCCCGAGGCTGACCTGATACCCCTGCTCCGCCAGAAGGCTCGCCGCAATGAAGCCGTCGCCTCCGTTTTGGCCCGGCCCCGCCGCCACGACCACCTTCGCCGGCTTCGTGATCATTCCTTTGGCAGTTTCAGCGACCGCAAGCCCGGCACGCCGCATGAGCTCGATGCCCGGAATCCCCGACGCGATGGTCGCGAGGTCGGCCTTTTTCATTTCATGGGGTCGGAGAACCAGTTCAGCGCCCATCAGGGACTCCAAAAATTCTGTTTTAGGGCCGTTTGATGCCGAAAATCGCACTTGCATAAACTTTGAGCAGCATGTGCACTGTAGAGCAGCAAAAGCGCCTCATTTGGAAAGATGAATCCATGGAAGGGGCCTCGTGCTGGTGCTAAAAGCGGCAATCTCGAACTGAAACGGTCATCCGATGAAGAAAATCGAAGCCATCATCAAGCCTTTCAAGCTGGATGAAGTCAAAGAAGCTCTCCAGGAGGTAGGTCTCCAAGGAATTACCGTAATCGAAGCCAAGGGCTTCGGACGCCAGAAGGGTCACACCGAACTCTATCGCGGGGCGGAGTATGTCGTCGACTTCTTGCCCAAGGTGAAGCTCGAGATCGTCCTGAACGACGACATGGCGGAAAGCGCCATCGAAGCCATCCGCAAGGCTGCCCAGACGGGCCGCATCGGAGACGGCAAGATCTTCGTGTCGACGGTCGAAGAGGCCGTCCGCATTAGAACAGGCGAGACCGGATCCGACGCGATCTGACCACGCTTCCATGAACCGGGGCTTGAAGCCTCGGAATTACTCTCAAGGGCAGAAGGACTGAACTATCATGCAGACCGTCAAGGATGTGCTCAAGGCGATCAAGGACAACGACGTCAAATACGTCGATTTCCGTTTCACGGATCCGCGCGGCAAGTGGCAGCACGTGACGTTCGACGTCTCGATGGTCGATGAGGACATGTTCGCCGACGGCATCATGTTCGACGGTTCGTCCATCGCAGGCTGGAAGGCGATCAACGAGTCCGACATGACCCTCATGCCCGACCCGACGACCGCTCAGCTGGACCCGTTCTTCTCTGCCTCGACCCTGTCCATCAACTGCGACATTCTCGAGCCTGCCACCGGCGAGCCCTATAACCGCGACCCGCGCGGCATCGCCAAGAAGGCCGAGGCCTACCTGAAGTCCACCGGCATCGCCGACACTGTATATGTCGGCCCTGAGGCTGAGTTCTTCGTGTTCGACGACGTGCGCTTCTCGGCCGATCCGTACAACACCGGCTTCAAGCTCGATGCCGCCGAACTGCCGATCAACGGCGATACCGCGTATGAAGGCGGCAACCTCGGCCACCGCATCCCGGTCAAGGGCGGCTACTTCCCGGTTCCCCCGCTGGATTCAGCTCAGGACATGCGCAGCGAAATGCTCGCCGCCATGAAGGCGATGGGCGTGACGGTCGAGAAGCACCACCACGAGGTGGCTTCCGCGCAGCACGAGCTGGGCACCAAGTTCAACACCCTCGTGAAGACCGCCGACGAGATGCAGATCTACAAGTACTGCATCCACAACGTCGCCCAGTCCTACGGCAAGACGGCCACCTTCATGCCGAAGCCGGTCTATGGCGACAACGGCTCGGGCATGCACGTTCACCAGTCACTCTGGAAGGACGGCAAGCCTCTTTTCGCCGGCAACAAGTATGCCGACCTGTCTCAGGAATGCCTGTGGTACATCGGCGGCATCATCAAGCACGCCAAGGCGCTGAACGCCTTCACCAACCCGTCGACGAATTCCTACAAGCGTCTCGTCCCGGGCTACGAGGCTCCGGTTCTGCTGGCCTACTCGGCCCGTAACCGCTCGGCCTCGTGCCGTATTCCGTGGACGACTTCGCCGAAGGCCAAGCGCGTCGAGATCCGCTTCCCCGACCCGACCGCCAACCCCTATCTCGCTTTCACGGCGATTATGATGGCTGGTCTCGACGGCATCCTGAACAAGATCGATCCCGGCCAGGCCATGGACAAGGACCTTTACGATCTGCCTCCGCGCGAGCTGAAGAAGATCCCGACGGTCTGCGGCTCTCTGCGAGAAGCCCTCGCCAGCCTCGACAAGGACCGCACGTTCCTCAAGGCCGGCGGCGTCTTCAGCGACGATTTCATCGACAGCTACATCGAGCTGAAGATGTCCGAGGTCGCGCGCTTCGAGATGACCCCGCACCCGGTCGAGTTCCAGATGTACTATTCCGTCTAAGCGGACAGGAAATCCTCCCGGCTGCGGCCTTTCCGCAGCCAACCTTCGCCGGGGCCACAAGCCCCGGCTTTTTTTGTGCCTGATATGTGGGTTTCGGATGGCGGTCGGTATCAGACTTGCATCGGGGTGCTTGTACCTCGACTTAGTGATTCATCTGAGGATTCACACACGGCGTCCGGCTGGCTGAGAGCTTCATGAATAAAGCGCAGGCCTAACCTCTCCCGTGTGGGAGAGGTCGACGCGCGGACGCGCGGACTCGCGGCGGGTGAGGGAATGCCGTCTCCGGAAAGCGCATTTCCTCACCCCTGCCCCTCTCCCACACGTGAGAAGGGTTCACTGTATGGCTGCTGAGTTCAGTGGATGAGCGAAGCGCTCCGACTTTGCGCCCCCACTCTCGCCCTCTGCGCAAGCGGGATACACGCGCTCATCCTGCGCCCGATCCCGGATCTACGCTGCGCTCCGTCCGGGATGACCGTTTGGTGGAGACGACATCCTCTCTCTTCATCACCGGTCTTGTGCCGGTGATCCCGGCGATGAGAGGCGCCGCGCCTTTCAAATTGGGCTGGCCAGGACGGATCCCCGGATCAAGCCTAGGGACGGCTATGACATTGAGTTGCTCGCTCACCTCACCCAGCGGCCAAAATCAGCCTTTCAAATCAAGGAAAGCAAATGCACTCCTCGCAGCACGGGCATCCGTCAACTGATGCGTGGAGAGAGCAACAAAAACGAAAAAGGCCCGGGTTTCCCCGGGCCTTTCGTCTATCGCCGGAGCGATGGATCTTAGTAGGTCGAGAACTTGTAGTTCAGACCAGCGCGGACCACGCCGAACTCCTGCTCTTCAGTGGAGAAGGTGGTGCCGTTGAAGGTGTAGTCCTGGTCTTCGAGGTTCACGTACAGACCTTCGATCTTGCCGGTCAGGTTGTTCGTGAAGGCGTACTCGAGACCGCCACCGAGGGTCCAGCCAGCGCGGTCGTCAGCGAAGGCGAAACCGCCGGTTGCGTAAACGAGAGCGCGGTCGAAGGCCACACCAGCGCGAGCGCGCACGGTGCCGAACCAATCGTCGCTGTCGTCTTCGAAGATGCCGAGAGCGCCGAAGTCGTAGCGGTTGCCGCCGAAGTCAGCGTACTGGATGTCGCCTTCGAGACCGACAACGAACGAACCGATCTGGTAGTTGTAGCCGAGCTGAGCGCCGCCGACGAAGCCGCCGTCGTCGTTGCCGACGGTGCGGAACACGGTGCCGTCAGCGAAGGTGACATCGCTGCCGTCGTTCCAGCCGTAGCCAGCGTTCACACCGACGTAGAAGCCGGTCCAGGTGAAGACCGGAACGGCAGCGACGATCGGAGCCGGAGCGCGGCGGGACGGAAGGTCAGCAGCCGAAGCGGCGCCAGCGAAGGCGAGAAGGGCGACCGAGGAGAGGAGGATCTTTTTCATTTTGTAAGTCCGTTCTTAGTGAAGGCTATGGCTGCGCTTGTAACCCAGCGCGAGGGAGTCGTCTGTCACTTTCATGCAACAGTTAACGGCGGTCGTAGGGTAACCCTGTTCGAGACAGAATTCTTAGAACGCCCAAGCTGCCTTGGCAACTCCATTACGCAAGGAAATTAACAGGCTGCTAATCATCCATGTCGTTGAGAAAGCACCGCAATTTCGGGACAGACAGGCAGTCCGGCACCTATCCGGAATGCCGATGTGCGCGGTAACACATTGTTGACCATACCTTGCGGAAGCCAGTTCCTGCCCTTGGCTAGCCTTCCTCAAGCCAGAGGTGCATGGCTTGGGTGACACGTTCCGACTGCTCCAGCGTCGATGTGTGCCCGGCCTCCGGGATCACGGTAAGGGAAGCCCATTCGATCAGATCGGCCATCTCGCGGGCGACTTCAGGCGGGGTGATGACGTCGCCCTCCCCGACCAGAATCAGCGTCGGAATTTCAATGTTGGGTAGAAGCGGTCTCGAATCGGGCCGCCCCATGATGGCGCGCTGCTGCCGGATGAAGGCTTCAGGCCCGGTCTCACGCATCATGCCGAAGACGATTTCCTGCAGTACCTTGTCGGACTGGCGGTCCGCATGAACCAAACGAGGCCAAAGGGTCGTGAAAATGTCCTCGAAGCGTCCCGCCTCGGCCAGGGCGATCTGACGCTCGCGGTTCTGCCGCGTCTCGGGCGTATCGGGTCGGGCTGTCGTGTCCAGCAAGGCAAGGCGCGAGACGCGCTCGGGGGCCTGTCGCATCACCTCCATGGCCACGTAGCCGCCCATGGAGAGACCGGCGAGGGCGAAACACTCGGGCGCATTCTTCAACAGGCGCTTTGCGATGGCCTCCATCGAATCGTCCTGTCGATGGTCGGCGACGACGATGTTTCCGTCCGTGGAAAGCGCCGAAATCTGCGGCTCGAACAGGCGCTCGGTGCAGGCCAGACCCGGAATCAGAATGAGAGTTTCGCCCATCGGCCGTTTTTCCCTGGAAGTTTCCTTGTATTGACAAGCTCATAGCTTACCCTATGGTCCCGCCACACCTATAACTTGAGTACAAACCTCAAGTGAAACCAGTCTCGCGCCCGTTTGTTGCCGTAGAGCGCCGCCGGCATCCAAAGCGCACCAGCTCAACGGTTTAGATATTCATGTCGTTCGCCGAACTCGGACTTAGCGATAAAGTACAACAGGCTGTCGCCGCCGCCGGCTATTCCGAGCCGACCCCGATTCAGGCGCAGGCCATCCCCCATGTGCTCGCCCGCAAGGACGTGCTGGGCATCGCCCAGACGGGCACGGGCAAGACGGCTGCCTTCACGCTTCCGATGCTGACCCTGCTCGAGACGGGACGCGCCCGGGCCCGCATGCCGCGCACCCTCATCCTCGAGCCGACGCGCGAGCTCGCCGCGCAGGTCGAAGACAATTTCGACAAGTACGGCATCAATCACCGCCTTTCCGTCGCCTTGCTCATCGGCGGCGTTTCCTTCGGCGACCAGGATGCCAAGATCACGCGCGGCGTGGATGTGCTCATCGCCACTCCCGGCCGCCTGCTCGACCATTTCGAACGCGGCAAGCTTCTGCTGACAGGCGTCGAGCTACTGGTGATCGACGAGGCGGACCGGATGCTCGACATGGGCTTCATCCCCGATATCGAGCGTATCGTGAAGCTCGTGCCCTTCACGCGCCAGACCCTCTTCTTCTCCGCGACCATGCCGCCGGAAATCCAGCGCTTGGCCGATGCCTTCCTTCACAATCCGGTGAAGGTCGAGGTCGCCCGCGCCGCTTCGACGGCGGCAACGATCACGCAGCGCCTCGTGGCGACGGGACGTGAGGACTTCGAGAAGCGCGAGACCCTGCGCGAGCTGATCCGGAATGCGACGGACTTGCAGAACGCGGTCGTCTTCTGTAACCGCAAGCGCGATGTGGCCGTGCTCCACCGCTCCCTGCAGAAGCACGGCTTCGGCGCGGTGGCCCTCCATGGCGACATGGACCAGCATGCCCGCATGGCGGCTCTCGACAGCTTCCGCAGTGGCGAGATGCCGATTCTCGTGGCATCCGACGTGGCCGCCCGTGGCCTCGACATTCCAACCGTGAGCCACGTCTTCAATTACGACGTGCCGCATCATGCGGAGGATTACGTGCACCGCATTGGCCGCACGGGTCGCGCCGGTCGCGCGGGACAGTCCTTCACGCTCGTAAGCCCGGGCGACGAGAAGTCTCTCGCCGCCATCGAGAAGCTGATCACCACCCCGATCGAATGGGAAGGGCCGACGCTTGCCGAGCGCCCGGCTTCCGAGGGCTCCTCCCGACGTCGCGGCGGCGGACGCGGTGGACGCGAGGGCCGAGATGAGGAGCGCTCATCGCGTGGCCGCAAGGTCAAGGTGCGTTCCAGTGCCGACCGGCATCGCAAGCCGGCTGAAGAAGCCGTGGAAGCCCAGGCTCCCAGCCCCCCTCAGCCCGAACAGGAGCGCCGCGCCCGTCCCGAGCGCGAGCGTCAGCAGCCGAAGCAGGATCAGCGCCGCCCGCGCCGCGATGACGACAACGAGCCGCCGGTGAAGGGACTGGGTGATCACGTGCCCGCCTTCCTCATGCGTCCTGTGACGGTCAAGAAGTCTTAAGGGATCAAGAACTCTCATGTCATCGCCGGCCACGTGCCGGTGATCCCGATTGGTAGAGTACCGCACCCTTCCGATCGCGATGGCCGGGACTGATCCCCGGATCAAGTCCGGGGACGGCCATGACTGGCGAGGTCGAGTTTACCATTGAAGAGCAGCCTTTAGACAGTCCCTCGCGTCTTCCGCGCATTTGAGTTTTTCTTAGGCTTCTTCGCGCCAACCGCTTTCCGACGCTGCGCGGCCTGCAAGGCCAGGCGACCGAGCTGGGTTGCTTCATCCGGATCGTCCAGGGCCGTTTCCGGCATGAGCCAGTAGCTCATGGCCGTGGTCCTTCCGTCCTTGGTCGTGTAGGCGAAGGGCCGCGAGCCCAGGCCTCGGAAGGTCGCGACGCTCTCGTCATCGACCTTCAGGTACAGCTCGCCATAGGCCTCCAGCGCGAACATCAGCTCGCCCTGATAGACGCCCTGCCCTCCGAACATCCTGCGAATGTGAATCGGCCCGAGACCCCGGAAAACATCGCGGATGGTCTCAGCATCCATGAATCAGCCTGCCGATTGAAGGCCAGCCAGCGTGGCCGGGGTGATCGCGACGGATTCGCCGCAGCCGCAGGCGGAGGTCTGGTTCGGGTTGTTGAACACGAATTGGGACGACATCTTGGTGGTTTGGAAGTCCATTTCCGTGCCGAGCAGGAAAAGCACCGCTTTCGGGTCGATGAGCACGGTCACGCCCTTGTCTTCGACCACCTCGTCGAGCGGATTGATGCTCTCGGCATATTCCATGGTGTAGGACATGCCGGCGCAACCGCCGTTCTTCACGCCGACGCGCACGCCGACGATAGGCTTGTCGGCCTTCGCGATGATATCCTTGACGCGGTTCGCCGCCGCATCGCTCAAGGTGACGACCTTGAAACCGGGTAGAGCCATTGGCTTTCTCTCCTGGCAGCCGGGTTCAAGGCCCGGGCAGAACGAGTACAATAATCCTTAGATAAGAGATGAGAGCGCAAACGTCGAGACCGGATGGGGTTGTGCATACAGCCTAGGTCGATCATATGAAATGGGCCTCCCCCGAGGAAATCCCACCTATTTAAGGAGACCCGATGCCGCACCACACGCCGCTGATTTCAACCATCGTCGTCGGCTTGGTTCTGGCATTCTGCTTCGGCGCTTTGGCCCATCGCCTGCGTATCTCTCCTCTGGTCGGATATCTGCTCGCCGGCGTCCTCGTCGGCCCCTTCACGCCGGGCTACGTGGCCGATCAGGGTCTCGCCAATCAGCTCGCCGAGATCGGCGTGATCCTGCTGATGTTCGGCGTCGGCCTGCATTTCTCTCTCAAGGATCTTCTCTCCGTTAAGGCCATCGCGATTCCGGGAGCGGTGGTTCAGATCGCGGTCGCCACGCTTCTCGGCATGGGGCTTGCCTGGCTCATGGGCTGGGGCATTGCCGGAGGCGTGGTCTTCGGCCTTGCGCTTTCGGTCGCCTCGACGGTCGTGCTGCTGCGCGCCCTTCAGGAGCGCCGCCTTGTCGAGACCGAGCGCGGCCATATCGCTGTCGGCTGGCTGATCGTCGAAGACCTCGCGATGGTGCTGACCCTCGTTCTGCTCCCGGCCTTCGCCGATGCCACATCCAGCGCCTCCGCGGACACGGAATCCATCGTGATGTCCTTGGGCCTCACCCTCGGCAAGGTCGTGGCTTTTGTCGCCATCATGCTCATCGTCGGACGCCGGGTAATCCCCTGGATCCTGCACTACGTGGCCCATACTGGTTCGCGCGAGCTGTTCCGCCTCTCGGTCCTCGCCATCGCGCTCGGCGCCGCCTTCGGTGCTGCTGAGCTGTTCGGCGTATCTTTCGCTTTGGGCGCGTTCTTCGCCGGCATGGTCCTCAGCGAGTCGGAGCTAAGCCATCAGGCGGCTTCCGAATCCCTGCCGCTGCGCGATGCCTTCGCCGTGCTGTTCTTCGTCTCGGTCGGCATGCTGTTCGACCCGATGATCGTGGTGAACGAGTTCGGCCCGGTGCTGGCGACTTTCCTCATCATCGTCGTCGGCAAATCGCTTGCCGCCTTCGCTATCGTCAGGCTGTTCCGCCATCCCGATTCCACCGCGCTGACCATCGCCGCGAGCCTGGCTCAGATCGGCGAGTTCTCCTTCATACTCGCGGGCCTCGGCGTCGATCTGAAGCTGCTGCCCGAGCAGGGCCGAGACCTGATCCTGGCCGGCGCCATTCTCTCGATCATGGTCAACCCGTTCCTGTTCACCCTGCTCGACGGCTGGTTCGCGAAGCGCGAAGCCGCCAAGGCCGAGGCCGAGGTCGAGAATGCGGCGGCACCGAAGGAAAGGGAACCGGCTCAGCCCGCACCCGAGCCGCTTCTGACGACGGCTCTCACCGACCATGTGATCCTCGTTGGTCATGGGCGTGTCGGCCGTTTCATCACTAGCAAGCTCATCGATTCAGGAACGCCCTTCCTGATCATCGAGACGAACAAGAGCCAGGTCGCCAATCTTCAAAGCGATAAGACCACGGTGATCGTCGGCAACGCCGCCGATCCCGAAGTG
This sequence comes from Microvirga sp., assembly GCA_041913065.1. Classification (GTDB taxonomy): domain Bacteria; phylum Pseudomonadota; class Alphaproteobacteria; order Rhizobiales; family Beijerinckiaceae; genus Microvirga. The sequence goes on from JAYSGD010000010.1 coordinate 102,721, forward strand.
GCCGCCGCCGCCAACATCAAGGAAGCGCGCTGCCTGCTCGTCGCCATTCCCGATGCTTTCGAGAGCGGTCAGGTTGTCGATCAGGCACGCCGCACCAACCCGGACCTGCCGATCATCGTGCGCGTCCATTCCGACGCCCAGGAAGAGCACGTGACGAAATTCGGCGCCTCGCGAGTGGTGATGGGCGAGCAGGAGATAGCCCGCGCCATGGTCGCCGCCGTTCCCGACGCTCCGCGCGAGCCGATCCTGTCGGCTGTAGAGGATGCGGATGGAGACCCGGATGTTGCGGCGCTGCTCTCGGATGAGGAGGCGCCGGAGCCGAAGCCTGTTGCCGGCCCCGCAGACGAGGAACCCGTGGTCGAACGGCCGCTAAAATAGGCTGCGGACGATCCTGAGCGCTGAGCTCAGCGCCTTTGAAGTCTGCTTCAGATACAAAAATGGCCGGGTTCGCCCCGGCCATTTTCATAAGTGCAAGCTAAGAATCCTTACCACATATCCAGCGCGACGCGGGCCTCGTCGGACATGCGGCTCTGGTCCCACGGCGGGTCGAAGACGATGGTGGCCTTGACGCTCTGGACGCCCGGGACGGCCGCGACCGCGTTCTCCACCCAGCCCGGCATTTCGCCCGCGACGGGGCAGCCCGGGGCCGTGAGGGTCATGTCGATGGCGACATTCCGGTCGTCATCGATATCGACCCGGTAAATCAGGCCAAGCTCGTAGATGTCGGACGGAATCTCGGGGTCATAGACGGTTTTGAGGGCCGCGATGATGTCGTCCGTCATACGGTCCAGCTCTTCCGGCGGAATCCCTGAGCCGGGTGAGACCTGCGGGGCGTTGGGCCCGTCTTGGATGGGTGTCTGGTCGTTCACAGGTTGATCCTTCAGGCGAACAGGGCTTCGGCCTTCTGCAAAGCCTCCGCCAGCTTATCGACTTCTTCCATGGTGTTGTAGAGGCCAAATGAAGCGCGGCAGGTGGACGTTGCGCCGAACCGCTCCAGCAGCGGCATGGCGCAATGGGTGCCTGCGCGAACCGCCACGCCCTGACGGTCGATGATGGTCGCTACGTCATGGGCATGGGCATTCTTCATCTCGAAGGCGAGAATCGGCCCCTTGCCCTTGGCCCTGCCGATGATGCGCACGGAGTTCATGGCGCCCAGCCGTTCGTGGGCATAGGCCGAGAGGGCCTCCTCATGGGCGCGGATATTCTCGCGGCCCAGTTGCAGCATGAAGCGTAGGGCCGCATCGAGCCCGATGGCCTCGATGATGGCGGGAGTACCGGCCTCGAAGCGGTGCGGCGGATCGTTGTAGGTGATCGCATCCTGCTTCACCTCGCGGATCATCTCGCCGCCGCCGGAATAGGGCGGCATCTTTTCGAGTAGCGCGCGCTTGCCGTAGAGTACGCCGATACCGGTGGGGCCGTAGACCTTGTGGCCGGTGAAGACATAGAAATCCGCATCGAGATCGCGCACGTCCACATCGAGATGCACGGCGCCCTGCGCGCCGTCCACGAGAACGGGCACGCCATGGGCGTGAGCGATGCGGATGATGTCCTTGATCGGGGTGACCGTGCCGGTCACGTTCGACATATGCGTGATCGCGACGATCTTGGTACGCGGCGAAATCAGCTTCTCGAACTCGGCGAGGAGGAAGTTGCCCTCATCGTCCACCGGCGCCCACTTGATAACCGCTCCTTTCCGCTCGCGCAGAAAGTGCCAGGGCACGATGTTGGAGTGGTGCTCCATGATGGAGAGGATGATCTCGTCGCCCTCCCCGATATTCATGCGTCCGAAGGAATCCGCCACGAGATTGTAGGCTTCCGTCGCCGACTTGGTGAAGACGATCTCGTCCACCGACTCGGCGTTGAGGAACGCTCGCGCGGTCTCGCGAGCCTGCTCGAAGCCTTCCGTCGCCACATTCGCCATGTAGTGCAGGCCGCGATGCACGTTCGCGTAGCCCGTCCGCATGGTGTTCACCATGGCGTCGATCACCGCGAGCGGCTTCTGGGCCGAGGCGGCATTGTCGAGATAGACGAGCGGCTTGCCATAGACCTGCTCGCCCAGGATCGGAAACTGAGCCCGGATCGCTTCGACATCGTATGGCTTCACAGGTGCATTCATTGCTTGTTGCTCCCTCTACCGTCATGCCCGCACTTGTTGCGGGCACCCACGCCTTTCGCGCTCAAGACGTGGATGACCGGGACAAGCCCGGTCATGACGCAGAGTATTACGAACGGGCGCTCAACCAGCCCTCGACCGTGCCGACCAAGGCTTCGCGAACGTCCTCGTTCTCGACGAACTCGATGGACTCGCCGAGGAAAGCCTGGACCAGCAGGCTCTCGGCATCCTTCTTCGGCAGGCCGCGGGCCATAAGGTAGAACAGGAGATCCTCGTCGAGCTGGCCGCAGGTGGCGCCGTGGGCGCACTGCACGTCGTCGGCGAAGATTTCGAGCTCCGGCTTGTTGTTCATCGATCCGCCCTCCTCCAGGAGGAGCGCCGCCGACATCATGCGCCCGTCGGTCTTCTGGGCGTGATGCGGAACGATGATCTTGCCCTGGAAGACGCCGGTCGCCTCGTTGTCGATGACCGTCTTGAACAGCTCGCGGCTCTCGCAGTGAAGAGCATTGTGCTCGACCACCAGCGTGGAATCGCTGTGCTGCGTGCCCTTCAGCATCGTCGCGCCGTTGACGCGCAGATTCGTGTTCTCGCCATCGAGGATGGCGTAGACCTGATGGCGGGACACGGCGGAGCCGGCCACCACGTTGATGCTGTTGAACAGAGCCTCGGCGCCGACCTTCAGGGCCAGGGTCGAGAGAGCCAGCGACTTGTCGCCTTCCGCATTCACGCGAACGTGCTGCACATTCGTGCGGTCGCCCGCGATCAGCTCGATCACATCGTTCGGCTGATGGTTCGCGCCGTTCGTGCTCTCATGGCTTTCGAGCAGGGTAACTGATGCCCCCTCCTCAACCACCACCAGAATGCGGGTCGCGGTGGCGACGGCAGACGCGGCAGAGGTGACGAAGCGCAGATGAACCGGCTTCTCGACCGGCCCAGCCACGCGGATCATGACGCCGTCGGCCATGAACGAGGTGTTGAGCTGGTAGACCGGGTTATCGCTCGCCCAAGGAACGGGGCTGAGCTTCGCCAGCCATTCATGGCCGTTCGCCAGAGCCTCGGCCAGGGGCACGATCTCGACGTTCTCGGGCAGGTTATGGAAGTCCACAGCCTCGCGCACGAAGTGGCCGTTCACGAACGGAACCTGAAGCGCCTCGATCCCGGCAAGCGTCTTGGCGTTGCCGAGAGCTGCCTTCGACTCCTCGGCGGAGGGCACGCCTGCGAAGGGCGCGACCTCGCGCATCAGGGCGCGCAGATCCGTGTACTTGAACTCCTCGACGCGGCGATGCGGAAGGCCGCGCGCGCTGAACTGCTCGAAAGCCTGGGCACGCGACTCCGCGTTGCCCGGGAGCGCGGTCTTCGCGCTCTCGAAGGCCTGTACCAGCGCGGTTTCCGCCGGTGTCTTCATGAGGGTCACGTCAGCCATGGCTTAAGCGGCCTCGCTTTCACGGTAATCGGCATAGCCGTTGGCCTCGAGTTCGAGCGCCAGCTCCTTGCCGCCCGAACGCACGATGCGTCCGCCATGCATCACGTGCACGGTGTCGGGCACGATGTGGTTCAGCAGGCGCTGGTAGTGCGTGATGACGAGGAAGGCGCGGTCCGGCGAACGGAGGGCGTTCACGCCCTCGGACACGATGCGCAGGGCGTCGATGTCGAGGCCGGAATCGGTCTCGTCCAGGATGCAGAAGGACGGCTGGAGCAGCGCCATCTGCAGGATTTCCATGCGCTTCTTCTCGCCGCCGGAGAAGCCGACGTTCAGGGCGCGCTTGAGCATGTCCTTCGGAATTTCGAGCTTCGCCGCGGCTGCGTTCACCTGCTTGATGAAGTCGGGCGTGGTCAACTCATCCTCACCGCGCGACTTGCGCTGGGCGTTCATGGCGGCCTTCAGGAAGGTCATCGAGCCGACGCCTGGGATTTCCAGCGGATACTGGAAGGCCAGGAACACGCCGGCGGCCGCGCGCTGGTCGGCTTCCATCTCCAGCAGGTTCTGGCCGTCGAGCAGGATCTCGCCGTCGAGGACTTCGTAGTCCTCCTTCCCGGCGATGACATAGGACAGGGTCGACTTGCCCGAGCCGTTCGGGCCCATGATGGCGGCGACCTCGCCCTTGTTCACGGTGAGGTTGAGGCCGTTGAGAATGCGCTTGTCCTCGATCTGGACAACAAGGTTCTTGATTTCGAGCATCTGAGTATTCCGTTGTTTGAGTCGTGGATGGCCGGATCAAGTCCGGCCATGACGGGCCTGAAGGTCTCGCGTCATGCCCGGCCTCGTGCCGGGCATCCCCTTCTTGTTCCTGTGTTAACCGACCGAGCCTTCCAGCGAGATCGAGATCAGCTTCTGCGCTTCCACCGCGAACTCCATGGGGAGCTGCTGCAGCACGTCCTTCACGAAGCCGTTCACGATGAGCGCGGTTGCCTCTTCTTCCGAGAGACCGCGCTGCTGGCAGTAGAACATCTGATCTTCGGAGATCTTCGATGTCGTCGCCTCGTGCTCGAACACGGCGGTCGCGTTCTTCGACTCGATGTATGGCACCGTATGCGCGCCGCACTGGTTGCCGATGAGCAGCGAGTCGCAGTTCGTGAAGTTGCGCGCGCCGGTCGCCTTGCGGTGAGCCGATACCAGGCCGCGATAGGTGTTCTCGGACTTGCCGGCGGCGATGCCCTTCGAGATGATTCGGCTCGTGGTGTTCTTGCCGAGGTGGATCATCTTGGTGCCGGAGTCGACCTGCTGCATGCCGTTCGACACGGCAATCGAGTAGAACTCGCCGCGCGAGTTGTCGCCGCGCAGGATGCAGGACGGGTACTTCCACGTAATCGCCGAACCGGTCTCCACCTGGGTCCAGGTGATGACCGAGTTCGTGCCACGGCAATCGCCGCGCTTCGTCACGAAGTTGTAGATGCCGCCCCGGCCCTCGGCGTCGCCGGGATACCAGTTCTGCACCGTCGAATACTTGATCTCGGCATCGTCCAGCGCGATCAGCTCGACCACGGCGGCGTGGAGCTGGTTCTCGTCGCGCTTCGGGGCCGTGCAGCCTTCGAGATACGAAACGTAGGAGCCCTTGTCCGCGATGATGAGCGTGCGCTCGAACTGGCCGGTGTTCTTCTCGTTGATGCGGAAATACGTGGACAGCTCCATCGGGCAGCGGACGCCCGGCGGGATGTAGACGAAGGAACCGTCCGTGAAGACGGCCGAGTTCAGCGTCGCGAAGAAGTTGTCCGTCACCGGCACCACGGTGCCGAGATACTGGCGCACGAGGTCGGGATATTCGCGGATCGCTTCCGAGATCGGCATGAAGATCACGCCGGCCTTCTTCAGCTCTTCCTTGAAGGTCGTGGCGACCGATACGGAATCGAACACGGCGTCCACGGCCACGCGGCGCTCCGGCTCGATACCGGCCAGGATCTCCTGCTCGCGCAGCGGAATGCCGAGCTTCTCATAAGTTCTGAGAATCTCAGGGTCCACCTCGTCGAGGGACTTCGGCGCCGGGTTCTTCTTCGGAGCGGCGTAGTAATAGATGTCGTTGTAGTCGATCTTGTCATACGACACGCGCGCCCAGTTCGGCTCGTTCATGGTGAGCCAGCGCTTGTAGGCGTCGAGGCGCCACTGGAGCATCCATTCCGGCTCGCCCTTCTTGGCCGAGATGAAACGGATCACGTCCTCGGAGAGGCCCTTGGGCGACTTCTCCATCTCGACTTCGGTCTCGAAGCCATACTTATACTGGTCGACGTCGATCGATCGAACCTGATCGATTGTCTCCTGCACTGCAGGCATCTGTCTCTCCCACCGCTCACGGCTTCAAGGGCCGGGGGTCGTGATATGGACATGGAAAACTGGCGGGGCCTTTCAGGCCGCGCTCGCCTTCCGCTTATATAAGGTGCCCACCACCCTTTCGCACGCCTCCGCAAAGCGGATCACGTCCTCTTTTGTGGTCGTCCACCCCAAACTCACTCGCAAAACGCCCTCGGCAACGGTCGGCTCGACGCCCATGGCATCGAGCACGTGCGACCGCTTGACCTTTCCGGACGAGCAGGCCGAACCGGATGACAGGGCGATCCCCGCCAGATCGAAGGCGATCAACGCCGTCTCGGCCTTGAGGCCGGGTATGGCAAAGGCCAAGGTATTAGGCAACCTTTCCGCGCCTGCGCCCACAACAAGAGCGTCCGGCGCGATACGCATGACCTCGGCCTGCGCCTCGTCCCTGAGAGCCTTGAGCCTTCCGGCTTCCGATTCCAGGGCACCCAAGGCAAGCTCCGCCGCCGCGCCGAAGCCGGCGATGCCGGCCACGTTCTCGGTGCCGGCCCGATAATTTTTCTCCTGCCCGCCGCCCCGGATCAGCTTGTCGCCGATTTCATACTGGTCGGAGGCCAGCACGAGAGCGCCGACGCCCTTCGGCCCGCCGAGCTTGTGCGCGGACAGGGTCAGCGCATCGACGCCGAGAGCCGCAATATCGACCGGGATGCGCCCGGCCGCCTGGACCGCGTCCGTATGAACGAGGCCGCCATGGGCATGGACAAGCGCAGAGATCTCGGCCACCGGCTGGATGACGCCCGTTTCATTGTTGGCCAGCTGGACGGAGACGAGAACCCGCTCCTCCCCCGCCTCTTCGAGGTGGGCCTTGAGCCAGGCCAGATCAAGGATTCCGTTGCCATCGACGGGGATGATCTCGACCTTGTCGGCGGGAAAGCGGTGGCCGTTGAGTATGCAGGGATGCTCTATCGCCCCGATCAGGAGCTTCGCCGGAAAGGTCTGGCCGAGCCTGCGGAAGGAGGGCGTCAGAACGAGGTTCGCCGCCTCTGTGCCGCCGCTCGTGAACACGGTGTTCTTGGCCTTGGCCCCGACGAGCCTGGCAACACTCACCCGCCCGGCCTCGAGTTCGGCCCTTGCGGCGCGGCCTTCGGTGTGAACCGAAGAGGCATTCCCCGGCACCTGGAGCACGCGCAGAACGACCTCCGCCGCTTCCGGCCGCAGGGGCGAAGTAGCGTTATGATCGAGGTATGTGCGCTGGCCCGATGCCATTGATGCTGCTTAAGCCTCACGAAATTCTTGCAATTGACCCTGGGTGCCGTGCTAAAGCACCGCAACCGCGTGTTCCCCTCGTTTCGCTGGTGGCCATTCCGCCCGCCCGATTTGAAACAAGGTAACAACTTAGAAGAATTCTAAAGGTTTTTTATGAGAATCCCTGGCCTTGGTCAAGGTCGCATGGGGGTTTTCCCTCTCCCGGCGGAGAGGTGAGAAAGAGGTTCGCGTACATGCCTGAGGTTATCTTCACGGGCCCTGCCGGCCGCATCGAAGGCCGTTATCAGCCCGCCAAGGAAAAAGGCGCCCCGATCGCCATCATCCTGCACCCGCACCCGCAGTTCGGCGGCACGATGAACAACCAGATCGTGTACAACCTGTACTATGATTTCGTGAAACGCGGCTTCTCGGTGCTGCGCTTCAACTTCCGCGGCGTGGGCCGCAGTCAGGGCGCGTTCGACCACGGCCAAGGCGAGCTCTCGGATGCCGCCGCCGCGCTCGACTGGGCGCAGGCCATGAACCCGGATGCCCGCGCCTGCTGGATCGCCGGCGTATCCTTCGGCGCCTGGATCGGCATGCAGCTCCTCATGCGCCGTCCGGAGATCGAGGGCTTCATATCGATCGCCGCCATGGCAAACCGCTACGACTTTTCGTTCCTCGCCCCCTGCCCGTCCTCCGGCCTGTTCGTGCATGGCTCGGAAGACCGCGTGGCGCCGGTGAAGGACGTGGTCAGCGTCATCGAGAAGGTGAAGACGCAAAAGGGCGTGAAGCTCGAGCACGCCGTCATCGACGGCGCGAACCACTTCTTCGACGGCAAGGTCGATGAGCTGATGGTGTCCGTGGACGAATACCTCGACAAGCGCCTCGGCGTGACCGAGGAACCCGTCGAGACGCCGGACGCCACTTAATCAACAATCACGACAGACGAAGACGAGAGCCGCGATGAACGCGCCACGTTCCGAATTCCTCAAGGTGCTCACCGAGCGCGGATTCATTCATCAGACGTCCGATTTCGACGGCGTGGATGCGGCTGCCCTCGAACAGCGGCTCACGACCTATGTCGGCTACGACTGCACCGGCCCGTCGCTTCATGTGGGCCACCTGCTCTCGATCATGATGTTGCACTGGCTGCAGAAGACCGGGGCCGGCAAGCCGATCACGCTCATGGGCGGCGGCACGACGCGCGTCGGCGATCCTTCCGGCAAGGACGAGAGCCGCAAGCTCCTGACCGTCGAGCAGATCGAGGCCAACAAGGAGAGCATCAGGACGGTGTTCTCGCGCTTCATCTCGTTCGGCGATGGCAAGATCGATGCGATGATGGTCGACAATGCCGAGTGGCTGACCAAGCTCAACTACATCGAGTTCCTGCGCGATGTGGGCCGTCACTTCTCGGTCAACCGCATGCTGTCCTTCGACAGCGTGAAGCTGCGCCTCGACCGCGAGCACGAGCTGTCGTTCCTGGAATTCAACTACATGATCCTCCAGGCCTACGACTTCGTGGAGCTCAACAAGCGCTACGGCTGCGTGCTGCAGATGGGCGGCTCGGACCAGTGGGGCAACATCGTCAACGGCATCGATCTCGGCCGCCGCCTCGGCACGCCGCAGCTCTATGCGGTCACCTGCCCGCTGCTCACCACGGCCTCCGGCGCGAAGATGGGCAAGACCGCCTCGGGCGCCGTGTGGCTCAATGCCGACATGCTCAGCCCCTACGATTACTGGCAGTTCTGGCGCAACACGGAAGATGCGGACGTTCCGCGCTTCCTCAAGCTCTTCACGATCCTGCCGATGGACGAGATCGCCAAGCTCTCAGCCCTTCAGGGCGCCGAGATCAACGAGGCGAAGAAGGTGCTGGCGACAGAGGCCACTGCCCTGCTCCATAGCCGCGAGGCGGCGGAACTGGCGGCTGAAACCGCGCAGAAGACTTTCGAGCAAGGCGCGCTGGCCGAGAGCCTGCCGACCGTCGAAATCGCTTCAAGCGTGCTTGCGGAAGGCCTCGGCGTTCTCACCGCCTTCGGCCCCGATTACGCGAAGCTCGTGCCCTCCTCCAGCGAGGCGAGGCGTCAGGTGAAGAGCGGCGGCCTGAAGGTCAACGATCAGACTGTCTCCGACGAGCGCAGCACGCTTGGCCTCTCGGACCTGACGGCGGAAGGCGTAATCAAGCTGTCCTTTGGCAAGAAGAAGCACGTGCTGCTGCGGGCTGTTTGAGCCTTTCGCGCAAATTTCCATATTTTTGAGATCTAGCGTCATGGCCGGGCTTGTCCCGACCATTCTTTTCGGCGATTCCCAACCACCACCCTCATCCTGAGGAGCGGCCGTGAGGCTGCGTCTCGAAGGATCTTCCAGTGTTCTCTGGAGACGCCCTCGTCCTTCGACACAGCGCTCCGCGCTTCCTCAGGATGAGGGCTATGGGTTTGAAAAACGTGGATGGCCGGGACAAGCCCGGCCATGACAGGGGAAGATTTGAAAGTCTAAGCTTACCGCTCAGGCGTCACCGGCACCGCATCCGTCTGCGCCGGCGCGCCGCCGACGCCGAAGAGCTTGCGCAGGAAGCCTGGCGCAACCGCCGAGAGCGGGTTGACGGTCAGTGTCGGCGCACTCGCCTGTCCGCCGACGCGGAAGTTGACTGCGAACAGACCCTCATATTGCCCGCCCCCCAAAAGCGGCCCGAAAAGCGGGACCTGGGCGAAAGCGTTGTTCAGGCCGAAGGCCGGGACGAAGGTGCCGGAAATGTCCATCCGGTCGCGGGCATAGTCGATGAAGCCACCGAGGGTGAAGCCGATTTGGTTGCCGAATATAGCGGCATCCTTGAAATCGACGCGGCCCGAGGCGCGCGTGAATTCCACCCGCGCTTTGCTGAAGGTGATCTCGTTGACATCGACCCGCACCGCCTGCGGCTTGCCCGCGCGATCCTGACCGGCGATCACCTGGGTCTGCGTGGGGATGATGCGGCGCAAGGCGGGCTCGTTCACGAGGGCAAAGTCGCGCAGCATCACGAAGCCGCTCTGAGGCCCCTCGCCGGTCGCCATGTGCAGGATGAGATCGCCGCCGACCATGCGCCGGTAGGTATCGGTGAAGCGCAGCAGCCCGCCCGCATCGTCGGCCTGGACGATGATGACGGAACCGCTCCGTCCCTGCGCATCCGTGCGCCCGACGACGTTGGTGGCGCCGAGCCGCCCCTTCATGTCGAGCTGACGCAGCACGTCCTTGCGCATCGAGGCCTTGATCGAGGCATTGGTGATCGCCTCGTTGTTGTAGCCGGTCAGGATGTTGAGGTTCAGATCGAGATCGACATCCTTCGAGGAAGACGATCCGTTGCGGCTCGACGAGGAGGACTGCCCGCCGAAATCCTTGAGGAAGGGACGCGCATCGCCCGTATTGCCTCTGACCGTGACCTTGTAGGCGCCGTTCGCGCGTTCGAGCTGCGCGCGCATGTCATCGCCGGGCGAGATCTTGAACGTGGCCATGTCGGCCTTTTCGAGATTGCCGTCCGCGGAAAGCATTGCCGTACCGCGCAGCTGAACCGAACCGCTGTCGAGCTGGAGATCCTGCACCTCCGTGCCCTGCGGGGTATCGATCATCGTGAAGGTAAGCTTGCCGGGGCGGCCTGACGCCTTGGTCCAGCCCGGGATCAACTGATCCACGCCGGCCTTTGCCAGATCGGCTTCCACGAGCGTGCCCACGGGAGCGGATTGCCCGAGCGGGAGCGTAGCCTTGACCGCGACGCTGCCGGTGAGCTGCGAGCCGAAGGACAGGCCGCGCTTCGAGCGCGCCGCCTCATCCAACGCGAAGGAGACGATGGCCTGCCCGCCCTGACGGCCCTTCTGGACGTCGATGATCGCAGGCCCGCCGCCGATCTTGCCGTCGCCCTTGATCGCCAGATCGCCCCTGTCATAGGCGACGCTCAGATTGGCGGCCTCGAGCTTGTCCTTGCCGAACACCTTGTCGATGGAAAGGTCGTTCAGGGTGCCGGTGACCTTGAGGGGAAGATCCATGACGGCGGGAATGTTCGCCACCGGCAGGCCGATGCCGACGCGCATATCCGCCTTGCCCTTCATGGCCGCGGGGTCGACCTCGAAACCGGCGATCTGCTTCACCAGCGGCGATTGCAGAAGCGCGCCCACGCCGTCCGCACCGCCGGTGAGGCGGAAGTTGATGCGCGCCTGGGAATTGTCGTCCCAGTAATTGTCGAGCGCGAAGGTGCCTTCCGATGCGTTGAGATTATGGGCGCCAGCCATCTCCACATAGCCCGTGGGCGCGCGCAGCGACACCTTCGTGCCTGAGACCTGCCCGGTCACATCCAGCCGCGAGATCGGCGGAAGGCCTTCGGCTGCCTGAAGAATGCCCTGGGAGATCACGAAGTTGATCTTCACCGATTCATCCGCGATCGGCCCGCCCGACATGGATTTCTCCACATCCGATCCCTTCATCGCGATCTTGAGGTCGAAGCTTTCGAGCGAACCGCCCTTCAGGTTGTCGACGAGGAAACGCCGAACCGGCGGAGCCACGGCTTCCGGCCAGATTCTCAAGGCGGAGCGGATATTGGTCTTCGAGGCCGTCACATCGAATTTCAGGCCCTTTGGATCGGCGGCAGCAGCAACGGCGCCGCCGACATCCACGTGAAGATCGGGGCCGCGCAGCTTCACGGACTTTATCGCGATGCCGTCGGGGCCGGACAGCTCCGCCTCCGCAGTCGAAACCAGAAGCGGCGCATCGTCGGCGGCAGCGCCCGCCCAGACGATATCCTTTCCGCTCAGGCGCGCCCGCCAGGGATCGTTGACTGTCGGAAGTGAAAGCTGCCCCTGAAGCTTAAGGTGCGTGGCGCCGCCCTTCATCTCGACGGTCGGCAGGTTCAGGGTTTTTCTGGCTTCGTCCCATTCGGCCACGATGGTGGCACGCTCCACCGGCAGGGCCGAAGTGTCCTTGTCCTCGATCTGGATCGTGCCGGCATTGCTGTCGAGGCGAGTCTTCAGCTCCGTCACGCGGCCATCGGCATAAGCCACATCGAAGCGGCCGGAGAACTCGAGATCGGTCGCGGCCGGCAGGTCCGACATGCCGCTGAGCAGGAGAATATCCTGAATCGGCGCGGCATCCGCTGCGACAACGGCCCGGTAAGCCCCGTTGCCCTCGGCCTTGGCATCGCCGCTGAGCTGCCAGGGGCCCTGATCCCCCACGACGGTCGCCGAGAAATGACGCCCGCCATCCTCCGTCCAGTCGAAGGTCGCGTCCACGCGCTGATAATTGGCGCGCTCGCGCAGGTCGGCGTCGATGAAGACGAGCTTGGCGTTGGTCAGCTGGGCGCTGCCGAGGGAACTCAGGATGCTGCGCGGGCCAACCACGAGATCGAAGAGGGACCCGACCGTGCCCGAAACCTGCGAAGGGCCGTCGGTCTTCGCAGAGAGCGAGGCGGCGGCCTCCGTCGAGGGAGCCGGCTTGGCCTCTGGAACGACCGGGCCCTGCCCATCCTCGGTGGCGGGAACCGGCGAGAAGGCCAGCGATCCGTCGCGGTTGACCAGGACCCGCAACTGGAGATCCCGCACCTCGATGGCTTTGGGCTGAAGATTGGCGGTCACCAGGGATAGGAGGTCCATGCTCACCAGAGCATAGGGAGCCCGCAGGACCAGTTCGCCGCCGGGAGCGCGGATGTCCAAGCCGTTGGCGCGCAGGGCCGGCGCTCCGTCCTGCAGTTCTATCGCGGTATTGCGCATCGTCACGGCCCAGCCGGGTCCGATGCGGGCGGCGATCGACTCCGCCACCCGCTCCGGCAAGCGCCCGAAGCTCAAGGGCGCCGCCGAAAGGCGCAGGTAGATCAGGCCGAATGCAACGCCGAGAAAGACGACAAGCCCGAGCTTCACATACAGCGCACCCCGTAGCATCCTTCTCAGAACGCTACGCTTGGCCGGTTCTCGCCGGGACAGCTTGGTGCGAAATGGCAACTTCATTCTTGTGATGTCGGGCAGCCGGGTTGTTGTACTTTCGCGACAGCGAGGGAATCAGTGGGTGGACCTTAGAGCATCGTCCGCAAAAGTGGACACGGTTTTGCGGGAGACGATGCCCTCACTCCGAGCGAAAGCATGGGATCAATCCAAAAAGTGCGGATCCACTTTCCGGTCCGATGCTATAGCCGTCCTGGGAGCCTCCCGCGACCGCCTCTTTCCCCTCGCGCATCAGAGGTTCCAACCAATACATTCCGCCAAAAGGAAGGCGAATAATGTCTCTTATTCCTGGAAAACCTGCCCCCGCCTTCTCCCTCCCCGCGACCGGGAATGGTGAGATTTCTCTCGACAGCCTCAAGGGCCGAAAGGTCGTGCTCTATTTCTACCCGAAAGACGACACCAGCGGCTGCACGTTGGAGGCCAAGGATTTCCAAGCCATGCGGCAGGAATTCGCAGCTGCCGACACGGAAGTCATCGGCGTGTCGCCCGACTCCTTAAAGAGCCACGACAAATTCAGAGCCAAATACGATCTCGAATTTCCCCTCGCCTCGGATGAGGGCAAATCCATGCTCCAGGCCTATGGCGTGTGGGTGGAGAAGAGCATGTATGGCCGCAAATACATGGGCGTCGAACGCACCACCGTCCTGATCGACCGCGACGGCGCGGTTGCGAGGGTCTGGAACAAGGTGAAGGTGCCCGGCCATGTGGAGGAAGTGCTGGAGGCGGCCCGCAACCTCTGATGTTCCCTATAGGAACAAGATGAGCCACAAAGCCGCATCAAGGCGGAATCGTCTGGGGAGGTATGGTATCTCAGGTTGAAATGATACCTCATATCATCTAGCAGAAAGGAACCTATTCTCCCCGAGGTTCCGATGTCTGCCCACAAAGCCATCATTTCCGGCTACAACTGGAATTCGCTTCCGACCCTGAAGGCGCAGAAGACGCCGGTCTTCCTGACCTATTCATTTCCCAAGACGGGCGGATGGCTGGATATCGGCTTCAGGCGGTTCAACGCGGACGACAAGGCGATTGCCAAATATGCCCTGAAGCAATGGGGCAACGCATCCGGCATTCGCTTTCTGGAAACCAAGAGCGGCAACGCGGACATCACGTTCTCCTGGTACAACGTGCCCGACAGCGACACGGTCGCCTACGCCGAATTTCCGATCCTGAGGAGCGATTCCGATTATGAGCGCGGCGAGGTTCTGGAGCGCGATTACGGAGCCGGCAGCGTGCATTTCAACCTGGACAGCCAGGGCGATCTCAACGCGAACAGGTCCTACAAGACCTATGTGATGCTGCATGAGATCGGCCATGCTCTCGGCCTCAAGCATCCATTTCACAAGATGCCGTACAACAAGAAGCTCCTGAGCGATGCTCAAGATCACACCAGCAATACGGTGATGAGCTACGACAACGGCACCAGCACGATCTACCCGACCACCCTGCGCCACCTGGATAAGCGCGCGATCAAGGAACTTTACGGTTCGAGCAAGGACGATGGAAAGCACGTCTCCCATTGGTCCTGGAATTCACGCAAGGAAACCCTGACGCAGGTGGGCAAGGAAGGCAACGACCGGATCCATGGCACCGCCGTGCAGGACGTGATTTACGGCCTCGGCGGCAATGATCGGCTCTACGCTCATGACGGCGACAACACCCTCAATGGCGGCATGGGCAATGACGTTCTGGTGGGCGGCTGGGGCGACGATACATTCGTCTTCGATACCGCGCTCGATCCCGTTTCGAATGTCGACAAGATCGCCAAGTTCGACGAGGACGACGTGATCCATCTCTCAGCTGCGATTTTCGTCGGGCTTACCCCGGGGCGTCTCTCGGGAAACTGCTTTTCTGACAGTGGATACGCCCGCGACGAGGATGATCGAATCGTCCTCGACCAAAGCAGCGGAAAGGTTTTCTACGATCCGGACGGATCCGGCGCGGCGGCTCAGCAGCTCTTTGCGAAGATCGTTACTTATGACCTGTTCATGATGTTCGATCTGTACGACGTGAGCGAATCCCACTTCTACGTCATCTGACCGAATGCATCGAGGGCGCCGCAAGGGCGCCCTCGGTCATGTTCAGTCGATATCCTCAACCTCCCCGACGCCGCCATAGACGCGCTGGGCGAGGGAGGCTTCGATGAAATGATCGATGTCGCCGTCGAGCACGTCCTGCGGGGTCTGGGACTGGGTGCCCGTGCGCAGGTCCTTCACGAGCTGGTAGGGCTGCAGCACGTAGGAGCGGATCTGGTGGCCCCAGCCGATATCCGTCTTGGAAGCGGCTTCGGCGTTCGCCTTTTCCTCGCGCTTCTTCAGCTCGGCCTCGTAGAGACGGGCGCGCAGCATGTTCCAGGCGGTCGCGCGGTTCTTGTGCTGCGAACGCTCCTGCTGACACGCCACGACGATGCCGCTCGGAATGTGCGTGATACGCACCGCGGAGTCGGTCGTGTTCACGTGCTGACCGCCGGCGCCCGATGAGCGGAACGTATCGATGCGGCAGTCCGATTCCTTGATCTCGATGTTGATGCGGTCATCCACCACCGGATAGACCCACACCGACGCGAAGCTCGTGTGGCGGCGCGCATTCGAGTCGTAGGGCGAGATGCGCACGAGGCGGTGCACGCCCGACTCGGTCTTGAGCCAGCCATAGGCGTTATGGCCCTTGATCAGGAGCGTGGCGCTCTTGATGCCGGCCTCTTCGCCATCGGTGATTTCGAGAAGCTCGACCTTGTACTTCCGGCGTTCGGCCCAGCGGGCATACATGCGCTGAAGCATGTTGGCCCAGTCCTGGCTTTCCGTGCCGCCGGCACCCGAATGCACTTCGACATAGGTGTCGTTGGCATCGGCCTCGCCGGAGAGCAGCGTTTCCACCTGACGGCGGGCGGCCTCTTCCTGAAGGGCGCGGATGGCATCCTCGCCTTCCTTGATCGTGCCCTCGTCCTCTTCCATCTCGCCGAGCTCGATCAGCGTGACGGCGTCGTCGAGCTCCTGCTCCATGCGCTTGATGGAGGAAATCTGCTCTTCGAGGACCGTGCGCTCGCGCATGATCTTCTGCGCCGCGTCCGCGTCGTTCCAGAGGCTCGGGTCTTCGGCGTTGGCGTTCAGTTCGGCGAGGCGGCGCTGGGCATTATCCCAGTCAAAGATGCCTCCTCAGCAGCCCGACTGACTGCTTGGTCTCTTCTACGAGGTGTTCGATTTCGGCGCGCATTGTCGTGCTGGTGTCCGATGCTTGTTGATGGCGGTCTTAAGGGGAGCGCTCGGTGGTGTAAAGCAGCCCTGCCCTCAAAACCGATGATCGCCGCGGCGCGGATGCACCTGCAGCGACCATGGGATTTCTTGAGATGCGGCTCATATGGGAACCGCATGGGGTTGGATCAATACAATCCGGCGGGGCCGACGCCCACGGCGCGGCGAGCGGGCTCGGGAGGCGGAGCCGGCTCGTACTCCGCCTGAGGCACGCCCTCCTCTTCAGTCGGCGCGAAATAGGCGGGGGGGGACTGGCCTGGTTTAAAGGCCTCGAGGATCGTGCCGCCGCCTTCGCCACCGGCTCTGGTGCCGGTGGACGCATTCACCCTGATGAGCTTGATGCCAGGGGGCACGCGGAACGGCGTGGCCGGCTTGTCCTTCAGCGCCATCTGCATGAAGTCGCGGAAGACAGGCGCGGCGTACTGGCCGGCGGTGGCCGCACTGCCGAGGGACTTCGGCTGGTCGAAGCCGAGGAACACGCCGACCGCGAGGTCGGGCGAGAAGCCGACGAACCACACGTCCTTCGCATCGTTGGTCGTGCCCGTCTTGCCGGCGAGCGGCTTGCCGACGGCCTTGACCGACTGCGCCGTGCCGCGCTGGACGACGCCTTCCAGGATCGAGGTGATCTGGTAGGCGGTGAGCGGGTCGATCACCTGCTCGCGGTTTTCCGTGAGCTTCGGCGCCGCGCCGCCATCCCACTTGTCCGCATCGCAGGAGGTGCATTTGCGGTCGTCGTGACGGTAGATGGTGCGTCCGTTGCGGTCCTGGATCTGGTCGATCAGGGTCGGCTTGATGCGGCGTCCGCCGTTGACGAACATGGAATAGGCCGCCGTCATGCGCATGACCGTGGTCTCGCCCGCGCCGAGCGACATGGAGAGGAGCGGCAGCAGGTCGTCATAGACGCCGAAGCGGCGGGAATATTCCGAGACGACCGGCATGCCGATCTCGTTGGCGAGACGCACGGTCATCAGGTTCTTGGAATGCTCGATGCCGTAGCGAAGCGTCCGCAGGCCGGCGGCCTTGCCATCATAGTTCGACGGCGCCCAGGCGGCCTGCCCCGGTCCCATGTCGAGCACGAAGGGCGCGTCCATGATCTGCGACGACGGAGTGTAGCCATTGTCCAGGGCCGTGGCATAGACCAGCGGCTTGAACGACGAGCCCGGCTGGCGCATGGCCTGCGTGGCGCGGTTGAACTCGCTCTGGTCGTAGGAGAAGCCGCCGACCATGGCGTGAACGCGGCCCGTATTGGGGTCCATGGCGACGATGGCGCCGGAAATCTCAGGGTATTGGCGCAGGCGGAACTGGCCCTGCTTGCCCTCGATGGGCTCCACATAGACCACGTCGCCCACCGAGAGGGCGCGCTCCACCGAACGGCGGGTCCACTTGACGCCGTCGGCACCCACGAAGCCGGTCTCACGGTCGCGCACCTGCTGGCCCGAGGCCTCGCGGCGCGGCTGGAGGCCGACGCGGGCGCGCCCGCCGGATACTTCCAGCACGACGGCGAGACGCCAGGGCTGCACGTCGCCGAGGGTCTGAACCTCGCCGAGCGCCAGGCCCCATTCGCGGCCGGTCAGATCGATCTTCTGCTGAGCGCCGCGCCAGCCGCGCGCCTCGTCGAACCGCACGAGGCCGTCGACCAGCGACTTGCGGGCCATGGCCTGCATCTTCGGGTCGAGGGTGGAGCGGATCAGGAGGCCGCCTTCATAAAGGCTTTCCTCGCCATACCGCTCGGCGATGTCGCGGCGCACGCCCTCGGCGAAGTAGCCGGAGGCGATGCTGTTCGGCGACACCATGCGCGGCTTGACGTTGAGCGGCTCGTTCTGGGCGGCGGCCGCCTCTTCCTTCGTGATGTAGCCGTTCACGGCCATGCGCTCGATCACCCAGTTGCGGCGATCGACGGCGGCCTTGCGCTGACGGAAGGGATGATAATTGTTCGGGCCCTTCGGCAGAGCCGCGATATAGGCGGCCTCGGCGATGGTCAGTTCCTGGATCGACTTGCCGAAATAGTCGAGAGCCGCGGCAGCAACCCCGTGAAGGTTGCGGCCCGGGGTCAGGGTGCCGAGGAAGATCTCGTTCAGGTACAGCTCGAGTATCTTGTCCTTCGAGAAGGTGGATTCGATGCGCAGCGCGATCAGCGCCTCGCGGATCTTGCGCTCGTAGCTGCGCTCGTTGCCGACGAGGAAGTTCTTGGCCACCTGTTGCGTGATGGTGGACGCGCCCTGCTCGCGCGAGCCTCCCGAGCGGACATTGATCAGAATGGCGCGGGCCAGACCCTCGGGATCGATACCCACATGCTTGTAGAAATTCTTGTCCTCTGCGGAGAGGAAGGCATCTTTCACCAGCTTCGGCACCGCGCGGATCGGCACGTAGAGACGGCGCTCGCGGGCATATTCGGCGATCAGGCTGCCGTCCGAGGCGTGGACGCGCGTCATCACCGGCGGCTCGTAGTTGGCGAGCTGCGCGTGATCCGGCAGGTCCTTCGAGAAGAACCAGAATCCATAGGCCAGTCCCACGGCGCCGATCAGGAAGAAGATCGCTCCGATGCTGAACAGGAAGCCGAAGAATCGTAGGACAAAACGCATCCGAAAGTGTTTCCGTTCTCAGTGCCTTGCGGCACCTTTTCATGCAGATCCTGAACGCCGATTCTCAGGTGAAAAGATCGGAACCAGCCTGCCCCGCTCTGTTAACCGAGGAATCGCGCCCCCGCTACGGGTATCCACACTCTATCTATGGTAAAACTGCGGCAGAGCCCTGTCGGGCGAACCGTGTTGCAAAAAAGCGATCCACGGCCACGCTCATGGCCGAGACCATCTTTTCCCGCCATTCCTCGGACATGATCAGGTCGAGATCCTTCTTGCTGGACAGGTAGCCCAGCTCCACGAGGACCGAGGGAACGTCATGGGCGCGCAGCACCTGGAAGCGTGCCTGCCGGTGCGGATTCTTGTTGAGACGGGCCACCTCGTCGAAGACGCCGACGAGACGCGTCGCGAAGCTGTGCGAGAAGCCGCGCGTCTCGCGAAGGGTCAGATCCGCCAGGATGTCGGAGACGTCGTCCGCCACTTCGGTCGATTCGATGCCGGCCACCGCATCGGCCTTGTTTTCGCGGTCGGCCAGACGGGCCGAATCCGCGTCGGAGGCGCGCTCGGCGCCGGTATAGACCGTGAGGCCCCTCACCTCTTGTCCACCGGAAATCGAGTCCGCGTGGATGGAAATGAAGAGGTCGGCCTGCGCAGCCTTTGCCATCTTCACCCGGTCGCCGAGGGAAATGAACACGTCCTTGTCGCGGGTCAGAAGAACCTTGTAGCGCCCATCCGCCTCAAGCTTCTTCTGCAGGCGTTGGGAGAAGGCGAGAACGAGATCCTTCTCCACGACCGAGCCAGAAGCCGCAGCGCCCGGATCGATGCCGCCATGGCCGGGATCGATCATGATCACGGGCCGGGCATCCTTGGTCTGGGCGCGGATCTCAGGGGCAGGATTCTGGGCCGCCTTGGCCGCGCTCTCGACGGCGGCGCGGCGGAAATCGGCCCGCTCCGTCCCGGTCAGCTCGATGGTCAGGAGCGCCGCTCCGCCGGCCATGTTGGGCTCGACGGTGAGGCCGGAGACCACGGCTGGCTGGGCCAGGTCCATCACGACCCGAGAGCGGCCGGGAGCGAAGAGACCGTAGCGATAGGAAGAGATCAGCCCCGCCTTCTGCCGTCCCGATTCGGGAGGCAGATGGAAGGCGACCTCGGGAAGATCGATGATGAGCCGGTCGGGTCGCTCCATCAGTGAGGCTTCGGCCGTCACGGGCTTGGACAGGGTGATTCTGAAGCGGGTCTTGGGGCCGTCCACCTCGACGGACACGTCCGCCGCGATGGCGGGACCGGCAGCCTTGGCCTCGGGGGCATTCGCCCACGCGCGGCCCGCGCCTGAAGCGACGAAGGTCGCCAGGAGGCATGCACCGAGAAGGCGTATGAGAGGTTTCAGGTTCATGGCTGTCGCTGGAAGTCCGAGGCCTCCTTCCTATCTCATAGGCGGGGTTTGGTTAATGAAGCTTTCCCTCGGGAAGCCCGTTATCGAGACACTGTTGCATTAACGACACATTGCCTCGGCATCTTGCCAAATGCCCCATTCGCTCTGTAATGATCTTTGACCCCGTCCGGCATGGCCGAATCTGACGGCGGACCTGAGGAGACGGTTGTCTTGACCGATCCTCAAGGACTCCCGTCACCCTCGACAGGCGCCAGGCAGGGTTCAACAGGCGATACAGGTCGCCGCTTTTTTACCGATGACCGGACCTCAATTCGGCTCATCGTTTCCTAGAAAGGGCAGTCTTGAATGGTTGCGCACACGAAGTCAGCACTGACTCTCGTAACGGCACCGTTCCAAGCGCGCGTCTCGTTTCGCGCTCGCCCTCGCTCCACCTCATCCGGCTCCAAGCCGTTTCGTTTCAACCCAGAATGCGCCCCTCTGAGGCGCACGATGGCGATCGACAGCACTCCGAACGCAATTCCAGCCCGCCGCCTTCTCTTGCGGCGCGGAAACCCGCCTTCACTGCGGCCCCTGCCTCAGGTCCTGCCCTCGATCGCCATGTCGAGAGTTCAACATGGCAAACAAGATGCTTATCGATGCCTCCCACCCGGAAGAAACCCGGGTCGTGGTGGTACGTGGACAGAAGGTCGAAGAATTCGACTTTGAATCCGCAACCCGGAAGCAGCTGCGCGGGAACATCTATCTCGCCAAGGTCACCCGCGTAGAGCCGTCGCTGCAGGCGGCCTTCGTGGAATACGGCGGAAACCGTCACGGGTTCCTCGCCTTCAGCGAAATTCATCCCGATTACTACCAGATTCCGGTCGCCGACCGTCAGGCTCTCCTGGAGGCCGAAGCCGAGGCCCAGGCCGAGGAAGAGCGCGAGGAAGAGCGCCGCCGCAACCGCCGTGGCCGCCGCTCCTCGCAGCGCCGCCAGCCTACCGGCGACGCCGTCGTCTCCACCGAGGCCGAAGCCGGCACGGAGGGCGGCGAGGCCCATGCTCAGGCTGAGAGCCAAGTTCCTGCCGAAGGGACCGACGAGACCATCGACCTGATCGCCGCCGGCGGCGATTTCGAAGTCGAATCCGGTGAACCCATCCAAGCTGCCGAGGGCGGCGAGGACGTCGCGGCTCCCGTGATCGAGGCGGAGTCCATCACGGTCTCCGACGAATCCGCCGAGGATTCCGAGGCGCAGGCCGACGCATCGTCCGAAGGTGACGAGGACGGGGAAGACCACGACGACGAGCATGCCGAAGGCGAGGAAGGCGAAGACGAGGATCACGTCGAGCAGCTCGGCGGCGGCGACGCGATGGAGGACCTTCCCCAGCGCCGCACCCCGCGCAAGCAGTACAAGATCCAGGAAGTCATCAAGCGCCGCCAGATCCTGCTTGTCCAGGTCGTGAAGGAAGAGCGCGGCAACAAGGGCGCCGCTCTCACCACCTATCTGTCGCTGGCCGGCCGCTATTCGGTGCTCATGCCCAACACGGGCCGGGGCGGCGGCATCTCGCGCAAGATCACCAACGCCGCCGACCGCAAGCGCCTGAAGGAAATCGCCCAGGAGCTGGAGGTGCCGGAAGGAATGGGCATCATCCTGCGCACGGCGGGCGCCTCGCGCACCAAGCCTGAAATCAAGCGCGACTACGAATATCTGATGCGCCTGTGGGAGAGCGTGCGCGAGCTGACGCTCAACTCCGCTGCTCCCGCTCTGGTCTATGAGGAAGGCTCGCTGATCAAGCGCGCCATCCGCGATCTCTACAACAAGGAGATCGACGACATTCTCGTCTCCGGCGAGGACGGCTACCGCGAGGCCAAGGACTTCATGCGCATGCTCATGCCGAGCCATGCCAAGATCGTCCAGCCCCACCGCGATCCGCAGCCGGTCTTCGCCAAGTTCGGCGTCGAGGCCCAGCTCGACGCGATGTTCTCCAATGTCGTGACGCTGAAGTCCGGCGGCTATCTCGTCATCAACCCGACGGAAGCGCTGGTCTCCATCGACGTGAACTCGGGCCGCTCGACTCGCGAGCACAACATCGAGGACACGGCGCTTCGCACGAACCTCGAAGCGGCGGAAGAGATCGCGCGGCAGCTGCGCCTGCGCGACCTCGCCGGCCTCGTCGTGATCGACTTCATCGACATGGAAGAGAAGCGGAACAACCGCGCCGTCGAGAAGAAGCTCAACGAGTGCCTGAAGAACGACCGCGCCCGCATCCAGGTGGGACGCATCTCGCCCTTCGGCCTTCTCGAAATGTCGCGCCAGCGCATCCGCACCGGCGTGCTCGAATCCTCCTCCGTGCCTTGCGCGCATTGCGCAGGCACCGGCTTCGTGCGCTCGACGCCGTCGGTGGCGCTGCACGTGCTGCGCTCGATCGAGGAAACGCTCATCAAGAATGCCGGCTACAACCTCATCGTCCGCACGCGGATGGAGGCGGCCTTCTACATCCTCAACCAGAAGCGCATTCACCTGCGCGAGCTGGAAACCCGCTTCGGCGTGATGATCTCCATCGTCGCCGACGATACGCTCACCGGCACCACCAACTACGCCATCGACCGGGGCGAGCCTGCCCTGCGTCTCGAGCACAAGTCCGCCGCCACCGGCATCCAGATCGACGCCATCGTGCCTGTCGACGAGCCTGAAGAGGCCGATGTCGAGATCGAGGCCGAGGAGGAAGAAGCTACCGAAGAGGCCCGTGGCTCCGAGGGTGAAGGCCGCGAGGACGACAGCGAAGGCGGCGGACGCCGTCGCCGTCGCCGTCGCCGCCGTCGCGGACGCGGCGATCGCGAGAACGGCGTCGAAGCCTCTCAGGGTGAAGAAGGCTCCGAGGGTGAAATCGCTGAAGGCGAAGAGCTCGAAGGCGCCGAGGGTGAAGAATCCGGCGCTGAGGGCGAGGCCGCAGAGGCAGCCGGCACCGACGGTGAAGGCCGTAACCGCCGCCGCCGTCGTGGCCGCCGCGGTGGCCGTGGCCGTGGCCGCGACGAGGCCATCGAGGAATTCGCCTCCGAGGAAGGTTTTGTCGCCGTCACCGAAGCCGTCGCTGAAGCGGTCGGAGCGTCGGATGAAACTGCGGCATCGGACACTCCGGCACGCGAGCGTGAGGAAACCGCTCAGCCTGTGGCTGCTGCCCCTGAGCACATCCTGACCAAGCCCGCGCCGGTCGAGGAAAAGGCCGAGGAGCCGCGCCCCGTGATTCCGGAGCCCGAACCCGTCGCCGTCGTCCTGACCCCGCCCGACCCGGAACGCCCGAAGCGCGCCGGCTGGTGGTCGAAAGCCAAGTCGGTCCTCAGCGGATCCTAACGATTAGAGATAGCAAAATGCCCGGTGAAAACCGGGCATTTCTCATGACGTATACCTCACCGTCATGCCCGGACTTGATCCGGGCATCCACGTCTTGGAAGCACCGGCGCTAAAAGGCGTGGATACCCGCGACAAGCGCGGGCATGACGGTGGAGGGCTGGGAGCAACCGCGTATCATCGCTTCATTCAGAAGGGCGGCTGGGTCTACATCATGTCGAACGGGCGCAACGGCACGCTCTACCTCGGCGTGACGAGCGATCTCGCGCGCCGTGGTTGGGAGCACCGCGAAGGCCTGATCGACGGCTTCACGAAGCAATACGGCCTGAAGGCTCTCGTCTGGTATGAATGGCACGACGACATCCGCCTCGCGATCCAGCGCGAGAAGACCATGAAGCACTGGCCCCGCGCCTGGAAAGTCCGCCTGATCCACGGCATGAATCCGGACTGGGACGATCTCTACGAGACGCTGAACCAATGAGCGCCCCCGCTCCCATATCCTCTCCGTCATGCCCGCACTTGTTGCGGGCACCCACATTTTTGAGCCGTCTTAAGGCGGGGATAGCCGGCACAAGGCCGGCCATGACGGTGAGGGGCAGCACCCTACCGCAGCCACCCCTTCAGCCGCTGCACCGTCTCGCGGCAATCGTTTTCCGAACCCGCGAAGGACAGGCGCATGTAGTGCGAGCCTTCGATGGGGTCGAAATCGAGGCCTGGGGTTGCGGCGACGCCGGTCTCTTCCAGCATGCGCTTGCAGAAGCCGATGGAGTCGTTCGTGTAGCGGGCGATGTCGGCATAGATGTAGAACGCGCCGTCCACCGGATGCATGTCGGCGATGCCGGCTTTCGGCAATTCCTCCAGCAAGTACGCACGGTTTCGCGCATATCCTGCCTTCACGGCCTCGAGCTCCTCCGCGGCATCGAAGGCGGCGAGCGCCGCGACCTGGGAGAGATAAGGCGGCGAGATGTAGAGGTTCTGCGCCAGCCGCTCGATGGGACGCACGAGGCGTTCGGGCACCACGATCCAGCCGATGCGCCAGCCGGTCATGCAGTAATACTTGGAGAACGAGTTGATGACGACGGCATCGTCATCGGAGGCGAGCGCGGTCGAGGCGACCTCGCTGTAGGTCAGGCCGTGATAGATTTCGTCCGACACGAACCAGAGGCCCAGACGACGGCAGGTCTCGCCGAGTTCGGCCAGCGCCTTCTGCCCGATCATCGTGCCTGACGGGTTCGCGGGGCTCATGGCCAGGATGCCGTGCAGCGGCTTTTCCGCATGGGCCTTCTCGATGGCCTCAGCCGTCATGATCCATCCATCGGCCTTTGCGAGCGGGATCGTGACCGGCTCGATGCCGAGGGCCTCAAGAATGTTGCGATAGGCCGGATAGCCCGGCGCCGTGATGGCGACGCGCTGCCCCGCATCGAAGAGGCTCAGGAACGCCAGCACGAAACCCGCCGAGGAGCCCGTGGTGACGACGACCCGTTCCGGCGCGATGGAGACGCCGTAAGCCTCGCGGTAATGACGTGCGATCCGCTCTCTCAGGGCCGAGATGCCGAGCGCTTCCGTGTAGCCGATTCGCCCGAGATCGAGCGCGGCCTTGGCCGCCTCCCGCGCCGCCCAGGGAGCCGAAGCCGAGGGCTGGCCGACCTCCATGTGGATCACGCTGTCCCCGCGTCGCTCCTTAGCCGCTGCGGCGCTCAGCACGTCCATGGCGAGGAACGACGAGACCCGCTCCATGCGGCGGGCGATGGCGGGCGAATGAAGATCGGCGGATGATTTTGTCATGGCAAAGTTCGTAGCCCGACGCACGATGTGTCTCAAGACGGTTCTTACCAGTGTCATTCCCGGCCGGAGCGCAGCGGAGCGGAAGGGAATCCACCCACAAGGACCGCACTATGGATCCCCTTCCCTCGCTGACGCTCGCCGGGGATGACACTTGAAGACCTCAACAAAGGCGTGATTTGACGCCACACTCCACAAGCCGCTAACTCACGCCACTTAATCATTTCAGGCGGGCGGCCCCAAGGGGCCTGAGCCCCCGGACACTTCCGCAAAGGACCGACATGCGCTTCTCGCTTCCCCAAATCGGCAAGGCCGTGGCCCTGATCGGCGCGCTGGCGCTCGCTCCCGCAGCCCAGGCCCAGAGCGGCGTCTTCAATGAGCAGCAGAAGCAGGCCATCGGAGAGGTCGTGAAGGATTACCTCCTGAAGAATCCGGAGGTTCTGACCGAGGTGATCGCCGAGCTCGAGAAGCGCCAGGCCGAAGCGCAGCAGGTGGCCCAGGCGAGCGCCGTGCAGGAAACCAAGCAATCCCTGCTGAACGCACCGCATTCCTATGTGGCGGGCAATCCGTCGGGTGACGTCACCCTAGTCGAGTTCTTCGACTACAATTGCGGCTACTGCAAAAAGGCCCTCGCCGACGTGCAGACCCTCGTGAAGGCAGATCCCAAGCTTCGCGTGGTGCTGAAGGACTTCCCCGTGCTCGGCCCCGACTCGGTCGAGGCCAGCCGTGTGGCCCTTGCCGTGGGCAAGCAGCTCCAGGGCGAAAAGATGATGAGCTACCATGTGAAGCTTCTGGAGAGCCGTGGCCGCGTGAACGGCGAGCGCGCCATGGCGGTCGCAAAGGACATGGGCGTCGACATGGCCAAGCTTCAGAAGGACATCGAAGGCGCGGAGGTCCGTAACGCTCTTCAGGAGAACATGGCGCTGGGCGACAAGCTGAGCCTCACCGGCACCCCGGCCTTCATCATCGGCGAGACGGTCATCCCCGGCGCGGTCGGCGCGGAACCGCTCAAGCAGGTGGTGAACAACGTCCGCTCCTGCGGCAAGGCGAGCTGCGGCTAGGCTTCGACACGCGCCACGTCATCACCGGCCTCGTGCCGGTGATCCCGCTTGTTTTAAGCGCCGCGCCTTTCGGGTCGGGATGGCCGGGACAAGCCCGGCCAAGACGGGCAGTGGGCGCCAGGCCGACCTTTTCCCCGGCGAATAGGCACCTTCCCCCTACGGAAACCCGCTCAAGCCTTGGGAAAGTCCCGCTTTTCCCCTTCCCCCATGCTCGCCTTTTGGCTAAGAGGGCGTTTCGGCTCCGCCTCGCGGGGCTTCAAGGAATGCTCCTTTCGCAATGATCAACGTCCACGTCCTCAACGGACCCAACCTCAATCTGCTCGGCCGCAGAGAGCCTCAGGTTTACGGCAGCACGACGCTGTCGGACATCGAGAAGCTCGTCCGCGAGAAGGCTGAGACCCTGGGGGCGGCGATTACGTTCCGCCAGTCCAACCATGAAGGACATCTGGTGGACTGGATTCATGAAGCGGGAGCGCAGGGTGCGGGCATCGTCATCAATGCCGGCGCCTATACCCACACCTCGATCGCCTTGCGCGATGCCATTTCCGGCAGCGGCGCGCCGACGGTCGAGATTCACATTTCCAACGTTCATGCTCGCGAAGGCTTTCGCCATCGCTCTCTCATCGCTCCGGTTTCCGTCGGCGTCATCGCCGGATTCGGGCCCATGAGCTATCTGCTCGGCCTGGAGGCGGTTCACCGCGTCATGGTGGAGCGGATGCGGCAAGCCAAACCATCGCAGCACTAGTTCCTCAAGGTAAGAGGTGAGCCCCATGGCCAAGGACAACCCTTTCGATCCCGATCTCATCCGGGAGCTGGCGAACATGATCGCCGATACGGATCTCAGCGAGATCGAAGTGGAGAAGGGCGACCTTCGCATTCGCGTGGTGGCGCGCTCGGCCCAGGCCGTCGTGCAGGTTCCGATGTCGGCCCCCGCAGCCTATGCTCCGCCTGCCGTGGTCGCTCCTCCGCCGGCAGCCGCCGAGGCTCCTGCGGCTGGCGCAAAGCCCGGCGCGCCCCATCCGGGCGCCGTGCTCTCCCCGATGGTCGGCACCGCCTACCGCAAGCCCTCTCCGGACGCGAAGGCCTTCGTCGAGATCGGCTCCAAGGTCCAGGCCGGCGACAAGGTGCTCCTCGTCGAAGCCATGAAGACCTTCAACGAGATCGTTGCTCCCCGTGCGGGCACCGTGACCGCCATCTTTGTCGAAGACGGAACTCCTGTTGAATACGGCGAACCCCTCCTCGTCATCGAGTAAGGCGCGACATGTTCGATAAGATCCTCATTGCGAACCGAGGCGAGATCGCCCTGCGCATCCTGCGCGCGGCGAAGGAGCTCGGTATTGCCACCGTCGCGGTGCATTCCACCGCCGACGCGGACGCCATGCATGTGCGCCTCGCCGACGAGAGCGTGTGCATCGGCCCTCCGGCTGCCCGCGACAGCTATCTCAACATTCCGGCCCTGATCGCCGCGTGCGAGATCACCGGCGCGGACGCCATCCACCCCGGCTACGGCTTCCTCTCCGAGAATGCCCGCTTCGCCGAGGTGCTGGAGCATCACCGCATCGCCTTCATCGGCCCCAAGGCGGAGCACATCCGCATCATGGGCGACAAGATCGAGGCGAAGCGCACCGCGAAGCGTCTGGGCATCCCCTGCGTTCCGGGCTCGGAAGGCGGCATTTCCGATGAGACGGAGGCCAAGAAGGTCGCCAAGGACATCGGTTATCCGGTCATCATCAAGGCTGCCGCCGGCGGCGGCGGTCGCGGCATGAAGGTCGCGCGCAACGAGGAAGACCTCGTCCACGCGCTCCAGACCGCCAAGACCGAGGCCAAGGCCGCCTTCGGCGATGACGCGGTCTATATCGAGAAGTACCTCGAGAAGCCGCGCCATATCGAGATTCAGGTGCTTGGCGACGGCAAGGGCAACGCCATCCATCTGGGCGAGCGCGACTGCTCGCTTCAGCGCCGCCACCAGAAGGTCTGGGAAGAAGGCCCCTCGCCCGCCCTGAACGTCGAAATGCGCGAGCGCATCGGCGGCGTCGTGGCGAAGGCCATGCAGGACCTGAAATATGCAGGCGCCGGCACCATCGAGTTCCTCTACGAGGACGGCGAGTTCTACTTCATCGAGATGAACACCCGCATCCAGGTGGAGCATCCGGTGACGGAGATGATCACCGGCATCGACCTGGTGAACGAGCAGATCCGTGTGGCCGCCGGTCACCCCCTGTCCGTGACGCAGGCCGACATCAAGATCGAAGGCCATGCCATCGAGTGCCGCGTGAATGCCGAGCATCCCTCGACCTTCCGTCCCTCGCCCGGCACGATCAGCTACTTCCACCCGCCGGGCGGTCTCGGCGTGCGCGTCGATTCGGCGGCCTACCAGGGCTACCGCATCCCGCCGCATTACGACTCCCTCGTGGGCAAGCTCATCGTGCATGGCCGCACCCGCAACGAGTGCCTCATGCGCCTGCGCCGCGCCCTCGACGAGTTCGTGGTGGACGGCGTGGACACGACGCTCCCGCTCTTCCGCACCCTCGTGCGCAACCCCGACATTCAGAACGGCCAGTACGACATCCACTGGCTGGAGAATTTCCTGAAGACGGGCGGCCTCGGGGACGCAGAATAATCTTGTTATAACGTCCGCAGAGCTTTACCTTGCGCAACAAGGGAGGCCCTGCGGACGGATTGCAAGCGGGGCAATTGCAGATGCCTCGTTTTTTACATGTCGGATCTGGCCGTTACCGCAAGCCACAAACCATCAAGGCCTTCCAGGGGCCGGAATGGGATGAGGTTTCGCTCGACATCGACAAGAAGGTGAAGCCGGACATCGTCGACAAGCTGCCGAACCTCGCCAAGGTCGAGCCGAACAGCTTCGATGCGGTCTATTCGAGCCACAGCCTCGAACATCTCTATCCTCACGAAGTGCCTGTCGCCCTGGAAGCCTTTCACCGGGTTCTGAACGCTGAGGGCATCGCGATCATCCGCTGCCCCGACCTGCAAACCATCGGCGCGGCCCTGGCCAAGGGCGAGATCGACAAGCCGCTCTATGTCAGCGGCCTCGGGCCGGTCGCCCCGCTCGACATGCTCTACGGCTTCCGTCCCGCGATGGCGGACGGCAACCTCTACATGGCCCATCACACGGGTTTCACCCACAAGACACTCGCGGAGGCTTGCGCCAAGGCCGCGTTCAGAGGGGTCCTCTGCTTCCGCATGCAGAACACCCGCGAGCTGTGGTGCATTGCGACAAAAAAGGCCACAAGCAAGGAAGAACTCCAGGAACTGGCGAAAATCTATATCGCGCCGGTCTGACTTCCGGCGCAGTCGTGTCTATTTATGGCATGATACCCGACCGGTTCTGCGAGTTCATGGCACTGTCTCCCGACGATACCATCACCATCACGCCCGAGATCCTGCTGAAAGCCTATGCCGCAGGCATCTTTCCGATGGCGGAGGACGCGGACGACCCGTCGCTTTTCTGGGTCGAGCCCAGGGAGCGGGGCATCATTCCGCTCGACGGCTTTCACCTGCCCAAGCGCCTTGCCCGCACGATCCGCTCCGAGGAATTCACCGTGCACGTGGACCGCGATTTCGATGCGGTAATCGCGGGCTGCGCAGCGCCGGGAACCGACCGGGAAAAAACCTGGATCAACGGACGCATCCGCGATCTCTACGGCCAGCTGTTCGACAGGGGCTTCTGCCATACGGTCGAGGTGTATCGGGAAGAGCAGCTCGTCGGGGGGCTTTATGGCGTGCGCCTTCGGGGGGCCTTCTTTGGTGAAAGCATGTTTCATCGGGAGCGCGATGCGTCCAAGATCGCCCTGGTGCATCTGGTGGCCCGTCTCAAGCGCGGCGGCTTCAGCCTGCTCGATACGCAATTCGTGACCTCGCACCTCTCCCAGTTCGGGGCGGTCGAGGTTCCACGCCGGGAATACAAGCAGTTGCTGCGCTGCGCCCTCGAACACGAAGGCGACTGGAATGTCTGGCCGCGCGGACAGGTGGTGAGCGGCGAGGAAATCCTCGCCGCGCTTTGAATTCAGCTCATCGAACGATGCTCTATCTATCGAGCGGAGCATCGAATTTGCCCCAAAAGTGGACCACTTTTGGATCCGATGCTCTAGCGATCCGTGTTGACGAGGGGCGCTTCCCTCATCTGAAGGCGGCGGGCCGGCTGCTGCAGCGGCGCGCTCTGGACGGCGGGCGGAGCGGGCGCACGCTGCGCGCTCTCTGGAGGCGCCATGATGCCGCCTGAGCGCGGCGGAGCGGGCGGGGTGCGGGCCGCGTCCTGCTCGATCGGCGGAGGCGGCTCGACCGCTTCCTTGGGTTCGGCGATGACTTCCGTCCCGCCTTTGCAGTCCACGAGCCAGATATCGTAGACCGGGTGCTGGATACCGTGCAGGCCGGGACTCGCGGCGAAGAGCCAGCCGGAAAAGACCTTCTTGCCCTCGCCCTCGGCGCCGGGCTCCTCCACCTCGACGAAGGAAGTTGTGTTCGGCGTTTCCGTCGGCGGCTTGGTGAAGCACACGCGCGGCGTCATCTGCAGGGCGCCGAACTGCACGGTCTCATCGACCTTGACCTCGAACGACACGATGCGCCCGGTGATCTTGTCGAGCCCCGAGAAGACCGCCGTCGGATTCTTGATTCTGTCCGCCTGGGCGGCCGAGACGCCGCCGACGATCGATGCGAGCACGAAAGCCGCCCGCGTCCACCCGAGTTTCATATTCACTGGTCCACGCCTTCATGGCCCGGCCACGCGGCCGTTCCCAAATTCTCGTCACGCGTTAACACGCCAACCGTGTTGGAAAAAGGGCGATGCGTCACAAAGCTTAGCAGTCGGGCGGATATCGGATAAAATAACATCAACAAAGGATCCGACTCATGCTCTTCTCTGTTCGCGCCCTGCTGCCCGCCGCCCTCCTGCTTTCCTTGACCGCCAATGCCGAAGCCGCCGAACTGGCGCGCCGCGCCTTCATGGGAATCGGCATGGCTGCGGTTCCCGAGGCCATACGGACCGAGAACAAGCTGGCTTCCGGCGAAGGCATCATCGTCGAGCGGGTGATTCCCGGCTCCTCCGCTGAAGCAGCGGGGCTCCAAGCGCGGGACATCGTGCTCAAGCTCGATGGGGAAACGATCCGCTCGACGGGTGATGTGGCGGCTGCGATTCGCAGGAAGCGCGCCGGCGACAGCCTCACCCTCTCCCTGCTGCGGGCCGGCAAGCCCATGGAGCAGAAAGTCGGCTTGATCGGCTTCCCGCACGAAACCTCGCCCCATCATGACGCGCTCTACGAGACGGTGGAAGCCGCCGGCGCCCGTCGCCGCACCATCGTCACCCGGCCGAAGCAGGATGGCCGCAAGTCCGCCGTGCTCTTCGTTGGCGGCATCGGCTGCTACAGCATGGATTATCCCTTCGACACGGAGACGCCCTACCGCCAGCTCATCGAGTCCATGAGCCGCGACGGCTTCGTGACCATGCGCGTCGAGAAGAGCGGCATGGGCGACAGCGAGGGCGAAGCCTGCGCCAAGGTGGACCTGCAAACCGAGGTCGAGGGCTATGTCGCCGGCCTGAAGGACCTGAAGGCGAAGCCTTACGTGAACCCCGAGAAGGTCTTCATCGTCGGCCACAGCATCGGCGGCATCGTCGGCCCGCTGATCGCGGAGCGCGAGCCCGTGCGCGGCATCGCCGCCGCCGCGACGGTCGGCAGCACATGGTTCGAATACGAACTCATCAATCGCCGCCGCCAGCTCAAGCTGGAAGGCATGCCGCCAGCCAAGATCGGCGCGCAGATGCTGCTCAAGCAATGGTGCATGCACCAACTACTCATCGAGAAAACGCCCCGCGCGCAGATCCTGGAGAAGCGTCCGGCATGCGCCGAGGAAATGAAGATCCCCTCCTCCGATGCCTATCTCCAGCAGATCGCCGCCACTGACTTCGCGGATCTGTGGACGCGGCTGAAGCCCGATACCCTGCTCGTCTATGGCAGCGCCGATTTCCTGACGAGCGCGGAAGAGCATCGCGAGATCCTCGACACCATCAACGCCGCCCGCCCCGGCGCCGCGACCTTCGTGGAGATCGCCGGGCTGGATCACTCCTTCTACCGCATGAAGGATCAGCAGGAGAGCTTCGTGTCGCGGCGGGAAGGCCGAGAGGGCGAGTACAATCCGGAAGCAGGCCGGGTCATCGGCGAGTGGCTGAAGAGCAAGGTCAATTAGGCCTGCGATGTTGCTCCCGGATCTGGAAGTCGCCGCGAAACGCGTGTTCGCACCCATCGGGCTGACGTGCTCGAATGCGGAGCTTGAGCCTGAGAGCCGTGAATACGGCGCCGTGAAGCTTGAGCTGGGAGGCTTCCCCGCCCGCTTCCGCGTCGCGAAGATCACGCCTACGAAAATAGGCCAGTTCGTGACCCTCTGGAAAAGGATCGGCGACGGCCCGATCCAGCCTTTCGATGAAACCGATCCGGTCGAGATGGTCGTCATTCACTGCCGCACGGACCAACGGTGCGGGCAGTTCGTATTCCCGAAAGGCGTTCTATGCCTGCGGGGTGTCTTCTCAAGGAACGGCAAGGGCGGAAAGCGCGCCATTCGCGTTTACCCGCCCTGGGACGACCCGGAGAGTCCGCAAGCCGCTCGGAGCCAGGCATGGCAGCTCGAATGCTTTCTGGAAACGTCCGATGATCGGCCGGTGGATTTGGCGCGAGCACGCAAGCTCTATGGCCTCGCCTGACTTCTCTCGGCCCTGATCCTTCCCAAACGGTTTTGGCGCGCAGGCAATCGGTTCAGCATCATGAACCCTTGTATGACTTTTCCTCGGTGATGCTCGACCCGGCCATGCGGTCGATGGCTTTCTTGAGTGACGCTCGCTTGTCGTTCGTCACGTAGACCTTGCGGGCAAGGGCAACGAAATCGGAGCCGAAATCTCCCCGCGCCTCGTGCTCGCGCAGACGGTCCTCAACGGCCCAAAGGGTTTCGTTGACCTCACGCAGCTCGTTCATCGCCGCATCGATGGCCGCACCGCTCAGACCTTGCTCGGCGCGGATTGCGATGAGCAGGGACAGCTCCCGCTCGACATTGGCGCGCTTTGGCGGCTCGTCGATCTGAGCGAGCTTGATGCCGAGAATGGTGATCTTGTCGATCAGCTCACCGGCGGAGATTGGTGCGTGGACCGGTTTTGCACCCGTGGCGGCGTAACCAAGCTTCGCCCTGATGTCCTGAACGCATTGCCCCAAGGGTTCGCCCCAATCGCCCGCGCGTGTCTGGCGGTAAAGTCGCATCGTCGGATACCAGACCGTGTCCCGCCGCGGCGGCGCGAGCCAGCGCCAATCCGCTTGAGGATGCAGGAGCAGATGGACCGGGCGGCCGAGCGCGCCGGCGAGATGCCCGATAGAGGTATCGACGGTTACGACCAGATCGAGAACTTCCATCGCGGCGGCGGTATCGACAAATGCATCTGGACCGGTTTCGAAATCGGGGCCGAGCGTTTCCACCTTGTCGCGAAACGAGCAGGTGTCGATCTGCTCCACGCCGAAGCCTTTCTGCAGGCTGATCAGGCGCACGCCGTCGAGACCGGCCAACGGAGCAAGCTGCTCCAGGCGCATGGAGCGTAAGCCATCTTCCGGATGCCCGGGATTGCCTTGCCAGGCGATCCCGATTCGAAAACCGCGTTCTCCGATCCTTTCGCGCCAGCGCGAGACTCGTTCCGGCTCGGCCCTCAGGTAAGGCACATGGCGGGCATATTGCTCCACCGGCGTCCTCAATGCCCTCGGCAGGTCCATCATGGCCGTCCAGGCCTGAAGCCCCGCAATCGCTCCCTCGCGCTCCGATATGATCCCGACCGGCAGGCCCATGGAGGCGATCAGGGCGCGAAGGCTGGGCTTGTTGCCGAGTTCGTTGTTGAGAAACACGTATGTCTCGACGCCAAGCTGCACGAGATCGGCGAGGAACCGGCAGAACTGGATGGTGTCGCCAGCCCCCTGCTCGTCCATGACGACGAGCTTTTTCGGCAATGCGCCGCCGGTCCAGCGCGGCAGTTCGATCGTTTGGCCATTTCGGGTGAAATGAATCCTGGGCGGCTTCTCCATCATGGACCAGCGCCAGTCGTAGGCTTCCCAGGCCTGCTCCCAATCCTCGCGCATGAAGAGGCTATAGATGAGACGCTTCCGGGCATGAGAATCATCCCCGCGCATCATCAGTACGAAATTGTAGAGCGCGCCGGCCGTGCCGTAGTTGCCCCGGATCATCTCGTGGTCGGCGAGGCGCCTTAACGCATCGAGCTGAGCGGGTGTCGGAACGCCTGCTCCCTCCCCGTCTGCGATGCCGTCTGACGGCATATCGTTTGCCTCAGACCGCGGACCTTACTCTCCTGGCGTCCAGGGCACGTAATCGCCCGTGGCGGCGGGGCGCTGGCCGGTGGCGAGCTGGGAGCCCTGAGGACGATAGGCGTAAGGCGTGCCGGTCATGTTGGGCACATAGGGCTTTTCCCAGGAACGCGGCTGGTAGTTTTCCTCGCTCGGGGGAACGTCGCCGTTGTGGCAGAGCCAGGCGCGCCAGCCGGGGGGCACCCGCGAGGCATCGATGTCGCCGTTATAGACAACCCAACGGCGCTCGGCGCCCACGTTCGAGTCGATGGCCTGAGCCTGGGTGTAGCGGTAGTACTTGTTCCCGAACTCGTCCTGGCCGACGAACTGGCCCTTGCGCCAGGTGAAGAATCGCGTGCCGAGGGTCTGTCCGTTCCACCAGGTAAAGAACTGAGCCAAAAAGGTTTTCATCGCTACCGCCGAGGGGGTTCTTGAAGTTGCGCGGAATATGGCTTCCCCCCGTCGCGAAGTCCAGCTTTTCCGACCTCGGAGCCGCAACTGATTCTCCGCTGATTCTATTCAGGCGATTCTGAGGCCATTTCCCTGAATTCACGGGATTTTGCCATTCGGACAGTCTTTTTTGGCCATTATGGTTTCCCCAGGGGAAATTGATGCGCCGGCACAACATCTGGCCCCTCTTTTGAGCTCCAAAAACGCGAATCTGAGCCAGCCAAACTTGGCCATTCCAAAAGTGGATTTTGGATTCTGAAAGGAGTCTCTGAGGCTTAGCCACTTTTCCACATTGTTAACAATTGCCCACTACATATAGTTGGAACAGAAACGTTCGGCACAAGTTCTTGACGTAAGGCTCGCATCACGACTAGCTTGCCGGGGTTCCGATCCGAGACCGGCGACCGACCCGAAAGGGAGGCCGAAACTCCCCAGAGTGAGCGTTCAGAGCCCGCGGCAAATTGCTTGTCGCGCGACCTGTGGCGTCTGAAGGGAGACCGTAACTCGGGCGTGGTGCGTGTGGCGGTCCGCAAAACGGGTCGTTGGGGTATCGAAAAATTTTTGGGCTGACAGCCGCAGGGGCGACTTGCGGCGACGGGGACGCTTTGTCTCCAAACTTAGGATAAAGACCGATGCGGATTGAGCGGCGCTATACGAAACCGGGACAGGATCCCTACTCCTCCCTCTCCTTCCGACTCGCGACGAGCGAGATCCGCAATCCGGACGGATCGATCGTCTTCAAGCTCGAGAACATCGAGGTGCCGGAGACCTGGAGCCAGGTGGCGTCCGACGTTCTGGCGCAGAAGTATTTCCGCAAGGCCGGCGTTCCTGCGGCGCTGAAGAAGGTCGAGGAGAACGACGTCCCCTCCTGGCTGTGGCGCTCCGCCCCCGACGAGGCCAAGCTCGCCAAGCTGCCGGAAGACCAGCGCTATGGTTCCGAGATCTCCTCCAAGCAGGTGTTCAACCGCCTCGCCGGCTGCTGGACCTATTGGGGCTGGAAGGGTGGCTATTTCTCATCGGAAGAAGATGCCCGCACCTTCTATGACGAGCTGTGCTTCATGCTCGCCAACCAGATGGTCGCGCCGAACTCGCCGCAATGGTTCAACACCGGCCTGCACTGGGCCTACGGCATCGATGGCCCCGGCCAGGGCCACTATTACGTGGACTATAAGACCGGCAAGCTGACCAAGTCCAAGTCTTCCTACGAGCATCCGCAGCCGCATGCCTGCTTCATCCAGGGCGTCGAGGACGATCTGGTGAACGAAGGCGGCATCATGGACCTGTGGGTCCGCGAGGCGCGCCTGTTCAAGTACGGCTCGGGCACCGGCTCGAACTTCTCGAATCTCCGTGGCGAGGGCGAGAAGCTCTCCGGCGGCGGCCGTTCGTCTGGCCTCATGTCCTTCCTCAAGATCGGCGACCGCGCTGCCGGCGCGATCAAGTCGGGCGGCACCACCCGTCGCGCGGCCAAGATGGTCGTGGTCGATGTCGATCACCCGGATATCGAGAGCTACATCGACTGGAAGGTGAAGGAGGAGCAGAAGGTCGCTGCCCTCGTGACCGGCTCCAAGCTCGGCAACAAGCACCTCAAGGCCATCATGAAGGCCTGCGTGAACTGCGAGGCTGAAGGAGACGCCTGCTTCGATCCGGAGAAGAACCCGGCTCTGAAGAAGGAAATCAAGATGGCGCGCCGGGTGATGATCCCGGACAACTACATCAAGCGGGTCATCCAGTTCGCCAAGCAGGGCTACACCGACATCGAGTTCCCGATCTACGACACGGATTGGGATTCCGAGGCTTACCTCACGGTCTCCGGCCAGAACTCCAACAACTCCGTCTCGCTGACCGACGACTTTTTGCGCGCCGTCGAGAACGATGCCGATTGGCACCTCAAGGCCCGCAAGGACGGCAAGGTCGTAAAGACCCTGAAGGCCCGCGACCTTTGGGAGCAGATCGGCCACGCCGCGTGGGCGTCCGCCGATCCCGGCCTGCACTTCAACACCACCATGAACGATTGGCACACCAGCCCCGCCGGTGGCCGCATCCGGGCGTCGAATCCCTGCTCGGAATACATGTTCCTGGACGACACGGCCTGCAACCTGGCCTCCGCCAACCTGCTGCAGTTCTTCGACCGCGCCGCGCACAAGTTCGATGCCGACTCGTTCGAGCATGCCTGCCGTCTGTGGACCGTCGTTCTCGAAATCTCGGTGATGATGGCGCAGTTCCCGTCCAAGGAAATCGCGCAGCTCTCCTACGAGTACCGCACGCTGGGCCTCGGCTACGCCAATATCGGCGGCCTGCTCATGACCATGGGCCTGCCCTACGACAGCGACGCGGGCCGTGCGCTCGGCGGCGCGCTCACCGCCATCATGACCGGCGTGTCCTATGCCACCTCCGCCGAGATGGCGGGCGAGCTCGGGCCGTTCCCGAACTACAAGGCCAACGCCAAGTCCATGCTGCGCGTGATCCGCAATCACCGCCGCGCGGCCCATGGCGAGGCCAACGGCTATGAAGGCCTCTCGGTCAACCCGGTTCCGCTCGATCACGCCTCCTGCCCCGATCAGGATCTCGTCGCTCATGCCAAGCGCGCCTGGGATCAGGCGCTCCAGCTCGGCGAGAAGAACGGCTACCGCAACGCCCAGTCCACCGTGATCGCGCCCACCGGCACAATCGGCCTCGTGATGGATTGCGACACCACCGGCATCGAGCCCGACTTCGCTCTCGTGAAGTTCAAGAAGCTCGCCGGCGGCGGCTACTTCAAGATCATCAATCGGGCAGTGCCCGACGCCTTGAGAACTCTGGGGTATCGCGAATCCGAGATCGCCGAGATCGAGGCCTACGCGGTCGGTCACGGCTCCATGAAGCAGGCGCCCGCCATCAACCCCGGCTCGCTGCGTGCAAAGGGTCTGACGGATGAGAAGATCGAGGCTGTCGAGAAGGGCCTGAAATCCGCTTTCGACATCAAGTTCGTCTTCAACCGCTGGACGCTCGGCGACGACTTCCTGACCGGCACGCTCAAAGTGCCTGCGGAGAAGCTCAGCGATCCGACCTTCGACCTGCTCTCCTTCCTCGGCTTCTCGAAGGCCGATATCGAGGCCGCCAACATCCACATCTGCGGTGCGATGACACTTGAGGGCGCGCCGCACCTGAAGACCGAGCATTACGCGGTGTTCGATTGCGCCAACCCGTGCGGCAAGATCGGCAAGCGTTACCTCTCGGTGGAAAGCCACATCCGCATGATGGCGGCGGCGCAGCCCTTCATCTCGGGCGCGATCTCCAAGACCATCAACATGCCCAACGACGCCACCGTCGAGGATTGCAAGAACGCCTACATGCTCTCCTGGAAGCTGGCGCTGAAGGCGAACGCCCTCTACCGCGACGGCTCCAAGCTGTCGCAGCCCTTGAACTCCGCGCTCATCGCCGATGAGGAGGAGGATTCCGAGGATGCGGTGGAAGCGCTCACCGCCATGCCTACTGCGGCGAAAGCAGCCCATGTGTCGGAGAAGATCGTCGAGAAGATCGTCGAGCGCGTGGTTGCGATGCGCGACCGCGAGAAGATGCCCGACCGTCGCAAGGGCTACACCCAGAAGGCCGTCGTCGGTGGCCATAAAGTGTATCTGCGTACTGGCGAATACGACGACGGCCGTCTCGGCGAGATCTTCATCGACATGCATAAGGAAGGCGCCGCCTTCCGTGCGATGATGAACAACTTCGCCATCGCGATCTCGCTCGGCCTGCAATACGGCGTGCCGCTGGAGGAATACGTGGAGGCCTTCACCTTCACGCGCTTCGAGCCGGCCGGCTTCGTGCAGGGCAACGAGCGCATCAAGAGCGCGACGTCGATCCTCGACTACGTGTTCCGTGAGCTCGCGGTGTCCTACCTCGCCCGCAACGACCTCGCCCATGTGGACCCGTCGGAACTCGGCCCCACCACCATCGGCTCGGGCGAAGCCCAGTCGAAGGCGCCGGAAGCCGCGCCCGCCACGGCCATCGTCTCCCGCGGCTTCACCCGCGGCAACGTCGACCGCCTCATGCTCATCCCCGGCGGCGCCGCCAGCGGCGGAGGCCTTGTTCAGCGTCCGAGCACGGTCGGCGCGAACGCTCTCAAGAGCGAGCTCGCATCACCCGCCACGCAGGAAGTGACGGTCGGCGAAGCCGAGATGTCCAAGCTCGCCTTCACCGCCCCCGCCGCCCCGTCCATCGCGGACAAGCGCGCCGAGGCCAAGATGAAGGGCTATGTCGGCGAATCCTGCCCCGAATGCGCGAACTTCACGCTGGTGCGGAACGGGACCTGCTTGAAGTGCGATACCTGCGGCAGCACGACGGGTTGTAGCTGATAGTTAAAGCTAAGGCTCCTGAAGACGCTCGTAAAGGATAGCCATAATCCCCGTAGCGCGCCTAAAATAAAATCAAAGCCCGCCTCACCCCTAGAGGCGGGCTTTTTCGCGATTGATCTGGAACTCTGCCTTCGTCCTGGCGGGTTGCGTCGAAAGGTGCTCTCAGAGGTCAAGGATGAAGAGATGCGGCACCGTTTCTTCAGAAGGTCTTTAGCAGGGAAGCTCGGCTTCTCCTCCTCTGATCAGTAAGTAAACCCATCTGTTTCAATTTTATCTCGATCGCCTGCTTCGAGACCTCAAAATATTGAGAAATATTTACTAATAATTCCTCGAAAGGCTGAAAGTTACACGGCTGGTCGTCGACAAATATGTAACCGTGCCCTCGATCTCGAATATCAAGCTTGGTTCGGGCTACGGCAATTTCGGCGAGAAATACGTGACTAGGCAGAATAATGTTGGACGAAAAGGAATTAGCTTGGAACTCAAGGCGCTCATAATTGAAGACATCTTTGTTCTCTCTGTCGACAAAAAGATCTCGTTCAACAATTGTCTCTGAACGCAGATACCGATCATGACTCAAACAAAAATGTCCGATTTCGTGTCCTAATGTAAATCGCTCTCGATTACTGTCCGCGTGAGAATTTATCCTGATCAATTTGCGATCGAAGTTTGCTGAACCCAGAATTGGCGCGCCATCCTCATCCTCGATCAACTCCTCACTGAATTGAAGGCTTATGGACAGCATAGAGCAAATTTTCTTGAGATCGACTGGGCCAGATCTGTAGCCCGCCTGCTCCAGGAGCTCTTGAGCTGATTTTTCTATTTGTTCCACGGGAAGATACGGCACAGATACTCGGACGCTTTCAGTTGCATATCCACCGTCGCCAGATAGTCCGGGTTCAAGGCTGCGAAGAAAATGATTGATAGTGCCGAAGAATTTTCCGTCGTGAAACGCCGAAAATTTGAGAGACTTAATAGGACGGTCATTCCGAAATATTTGCGATTTTACGAAACGATTCTCTAAGCAATAATGACCTCTACGATCGGCTACGACTTCCAATCCAGCCTCGTTGTATTTCACGATCCCAATGGATCTGCTTCTGGCGATTTTATCCGCGCCGGATTGCAAACGTGAAGATACGACTAAAACACCTTTGGCTGCATGCCTGAAGACCCGCCCTAATTTATCCGAAAAGTCAGTTACGCATTTCTCTGGAATGCCACCTTCATAATTCTTGCACTCAAAAACAATGTAGGAAAATGGATCATTCCTGCCTTGTTGGTAAATCTCTATAACAACATCGAATTGGACGTCAGCCTCTCGCTCCTTGCAATAGTAACCTTTCTTTTTGAAAATCTGGCAATTTTCTGAGGGATACAAGCTGTAGACAAGTTCACCGCGACGCTTTTGTTCGATGAGATATTCATAGAACTGATCTTCTAGCTTATCGCCCTTTTCCGTGGAATTCACGAGAGGCCCTCAACCTTGGCAGCGGAAGGATGATAATCCAATTATCCGCCAATTTGCTATTTCTAAGTTGGTGGCATTCCCACGCCGGCGCGGAGCAAAGGCGTGGATGCCCGGCACAAGGCCGGGCATGACGGAGAGGATATGGGAGCGGGGGCGCTCATTGGTTCAGCGTCTCGTAGAGATCGTCCCAGTCCGGATTCATGCCGTGGATCAGGCGGACTTTCCAGGCGCGGGGCCAGTGCTTCATGGTCTTCTCGCGCTGGATCGCGAGGCGGATGTCGTCGTGCCACTCGTACCAGACGAGAGCCTTCAGGCGGTATTGCTTCGTGAAGCCGTCGATCAGGCCTTCGCGGTGCTGCCACGCACGGCGCGCGAGATCGCTCGTCACGCCGAGGTAGAGCGTGCCGTTGCGTCCGTTCGACATGATGTAGACCCAGCCGCCCTTCTGCATGGGGCGATGATACGCGGTTGCTCCCAACCCTCCACCGTCATGCCCGCGCTTGTCGCGGGTATCCACGCCTTTTAGCGCCGGCGGTTCCAAGACGTGGATGCCCGGATCAAGTCCGGGCATGATGCGGTGAGGCTGTCTTTCCACCTTGTCAGCCTACCCCCCATGCAACACAAATGCATGAGCCGCCGAACGCGGCTCATAGGGGAAACCACACCATGAACATCCTCGTCGTAGGCGGAACGGGTTTTCTCGGCGGGGCGGTTGCGCGAGATGCGCTGGCGCGGGGACATCGGGTTGCGATCTTTACGCGCGGGCAGAAAGAGCAGGATGCGGCACTGGGCGGGATCGAGGTTCTTGTCGGGGACCGGCATCGGGATCTTTTAAGCCTCAAGGGCCGGTCGTTCGATCTCGTGGTCGATACCTGTGCCTTCGCGCCCGACGCGGTGACCTCGCTGCTCGATGCGCTGCCCGATATCGGCCGCTATGCGCTGGTGACGAGCGCTTCCGTCTATGCGGGTTTTGCGAGGCCTGGCATCTCGGAGGCTTCGCCGGCAAGCCGCGCGACGCCGGAGCAGATGGAGATGGCGCGCTCGCTGCCGCCGGAGAAGCGCTCGGGTGCCGGGAATTACGGCACGGCCTATGGGCCGCTGAAGCGCGAATGCGAACTCGTGGCGCTGGATCGGCTCGGTGAGCGCGCGTTCATTCTCCGCGCGGGCCTTCTGGTCGGCGCGGGCGATTACACGGACCGCCTCACCTACTGGGTGCGCCGGATCGACCAGGGCGGCGCGATCCCGGCGCCCGGCGATCCGCAACGCCTCGTCCAGCTCGTCGATGTGCGCGATGCGGCAGCCTTCATCGTCGACGGTGGCGAGCGCGGTTTGAGCGGCCTCTTCAATCTCACGGGACGCCCCTTCCCGATGGGCGATCTCATGGATGCCATCCGCCGCGTCGCGGGATCGGATGTGCGCTTCCTCTGGCGTTCCGACGAGGTGGTGCTGGCGGCGGGGCTCGCGCCCTGGACCGAGGTTCCCCTCTGGCTGCCGCAAACTGACGAAGCCTTCCGGCATTTTCTCGAGATCGACGTGGAGAGGGCCTTCGCCAACGGCTTCAAGCCCCGCCCGCTCGACGAAACGCTCCGGCAGATCCTCACTTGGGACAGAACCCGCCGCGACACGCCCCTGAAAGCCGGCATGCCACTGGCGAAAGAGGCGGCGCTGCTTGCGGATGGAGGGAGTTCGTAAGCAGCGCTGCACTCACGCATCTCATTCGTCGTTAAGATCACCCACGCAGGGTCAGCTGTCTCTGGGGAAGCACAAGCGGATCTGAAGCCCCCTCACGTCATGGCGGGCCTTGTGCCGGCCATGACGTGAGAGGCTCATCAAGAGTGGTCATCCCGGACGGCAAAGCCGATCCGGGATCGTGTGCAGGATGAGCACGTCGCTCTGTCATTCCGGGGCGAGCGGGAGCGAGAGCCCGGAACCCATAACCGATACGTGTAACGATTGGGCGGCAAGCTCACCAACTCGCTTGAACCGTCGTGGTTCTGGGTTCCGGGCTCCGCTGCGCGTCCCCGGAATGACAGGGCGCGTGGGCTACACAACCTGTGTTCATGTTTTGTTCTTGATTTTGGTCCTAACCTTGGCTATGTGTGGTGGCAGCCTGATCCACCGAGGGGCGCTCTCGCGAGGCGTCGTGTTTGTGGGGTCAGGCACGGTCCCGTGCGCCGGCTGACGCAAGCCGGTGTGACGGGAGGCCCAGGCGAGAGGCTGGGCTCAGTTCTGGTCCGAGGCCGCCCGTATCAAGACGGTGTCCGCCTCGGGCAGAGCGTGGGCCGGTCGCGCCTGTCCGCCTAAAAAAGCCGTGCGCGAGGGGCCGTCTGGTTCTTCACTCACTCCATCATCGAGCCGGACCGCCACTCGCGCCCCCTCGATCCTGAAACCTCGGAGCGTCTTCGCTCGCGAGGCTACGTCCGCACGCTCTTCGGCACATCGCTCGTTCAGCGAAAACGTCCCCACAACACGGTGGCGAGCGGCATGACGTGGTTGCGCCTGAGCGCGATGATCAGCACGCCGCACAGGGCGATGCCCGTGCCGAGCGCCATCCTCGCGTCGAACGGGTCGTCCGTGATGACGAGGCCCATCGTCACCGTCAGCAGCGGGTTCATGATCAGCAGTGGGGCGATCAGGTTGGCGGGGTATTTGCGGATCAGGCCGTAATAGATCGTGTGGGCGCCGAGCGACACGACGAGGGCGGAAAACAGAAGGGCCGCCACGAACGGCCATCCGGCCGCCAGGGACCGGGTGATCTGGCCCGTCTCGAAACCCGTCGTCAGGAGAGCGAGCGGCACCACGGAGGCAAGCCCGATCCAGGCCTGGAACTGCAGCGGCGCGACGCCCTTGATCTGCTTCATCATCACCGCCGCGAGAGAGCCTGCGGCAGCGCCGAGCAGGATCAGGACGAGG
The DNA here is from genome assembly GCA_041913065.1 of Microvirga sp. Taxonomy (GTDB): domain Bacteria; phylum Pseudomonadota; class Alphaproteobacteria; order Rhizobiales; family Beijerinckiaceae; genus Microvirga. Next base: position 146,676 of record JAYSGD010000010.1, read on the forward strand.
CCGCCCGACAGGGGAAACCCGCTCGACGGATCCCACATGACGAGCACGCCGCCGAGGAAGGTCAGCGTGATGCCGAGCGCCCGCCTCCAATAGATTTTCTCGCCGAGCATGGCCACGGAAAGCAGCGTCGTGATCGGCAGCCCGAGCTGGCCCACCACCGCGGCGCTGGACGGGCTTGCCGTTCTGATTCCGAGAAAGAACAGCGCAAACCCGCCGCCGCCCATCAGGAAGCCGACCACCAGAATGCGCCATGTGGGCCTCGGCACGGGCAGCAGCCACGGCAGGGTGACAAGACCCACGATGCCGAAGCGGATCGCCGCGTAGAACAGCGGCGGGATCTCCATGCCTGACACGACAAGCTTGCTGACGACCGTATGCGCGGCCCAGATAAAGCAGACGAAGAACATCAGGAGGAAATCGCGAACGGCCATGATGCGTGATAACGCAACCTGCAGCCGCGTCGCAAATGCCGAGAGCGTGGGGCAGGCATGCCGCCGAGCCAGGGAACATTGCCTTGTCCAATCCGGCGCCGATCTGTTTCTCGATGCTCGGACCTGTGATAGTGAAACATCCAACCGCTTCCGGAGAATGCCCGATGCCTCTGCCCGCCGGCGTGACCAGCCGCCCCGCCCTCGCCTTCACGACGGATGCGCTCGCCGAGATCATGACCGCGTGCTTCGAAGGCTACGTCGTGCCAACGACAATGACGGGCGAGGCCTTCAACGGGCGCTTCCGCCGCGAGAATCTCGATCTTCATGCCAGCCGCGTGTTCATGGATGGCGAGCGCGCCGTCGCTCTGATTCTCGTGGTGCGCCGGGGCTGGACGGCGCGGATCGCCGCCATGGGCATCGTCACCGATTTCCGGGCAAAGGGCCTGGGACGCGCGGCCTTGAGCTCCGTGATGGACGATCTGCGCCGGCTCGGCGACCGCCGTCTCATGCTGGAGGTCATCGACACGAACGAGCCCGCGATCCGGCTCTACAAAAGCCTCGGCTTCAAGACCCGGCGCAACCTCGTCGGCTATCGCCGTCCCGCAGGCCCGGTCGACGCGGTAGAGGCGAGCGAACTCGTCGAGGTCGATCCGCTCATCGTCGCCCGTGTGGTCGCGGCGGAAGGCGCGCCCGACCTTCCCTGGTTCAATGCCCCGGAAACGCTCGCCGCCTGCGCCGCGCCTGCACGCGGCTTCGCGCTTGGGCAAGAGGCCTTCGCCATCGTCGAACCCACGCCCCAGCCCAACCTGTTGAGCCTGCGCACCCTCGTGGTCCCCCGCCAAGCGCGAGGGCGAGGCGTAGGGAGCCGCATGATCGCATCGCTGGCGGCAAGCCATCCCGAGCAGGATCTCGGGATCTCCGCCAATTTCCCGGAAGAGCTTGCTGCCGGTTTCATCACTCGCATGGGCTTTGCCCGCACGCCCATCGGCCAGTTCGAAATGGATCTCGATCTTGACCCGTAACCCTTGCTTTCCTTGACATCAGCCATGGGAAGGCAGAGCCTCCGGTGGAGCGGAAGGCACCTGCCTTCGCGCCCGCGTTTGCGTCCGCCACATCACCCGCATCGGGAGGTCGTGATGCAGTCCAAACTCCTGGCCGCAGCCTGCGGCTTAAGCTTTATCGTCTTCCTCATCCCCGCCGCTGCGCAACAGCACCACCAGCACGCCGTCGTCAATGCGGACGACGTTACCTGGAAGGACGGGCCTCCGTCCCTGCCGAAGGGATCGCAGATGGCGGTGCTCTACGGCGATCCGTCGAAGGACGGCATCTTCGTGATGCGCTTGAAACTCCCGGCGAACTACAAGATCCCGCCGCATACCCATGCCGTCGATGAAGTGGTCACAGTGGTCAGCGGCGAATTCAATCTCGGCATGGGCCCGCAATTCGACGCCGGAAAGACCATGGCCCTCAAAGCCGGTGGCGTCGTTGCCATGCCGCCGGGCACGCAGCATTACGTCCAGATCAACCAAGAAACTGTCGTGCAGCTGAGCACGAAGGGTCCGTGGAGCATCGCCTACGTGAATCCGGCAGACGACCCGCGCAAGTCTCAATAGAGCGACTTCGCCATGGGCATGTCAGGCCGGGCGCGGCATTTGTCGCGCTCTGCCGCCCGATTGTATTTGTCTCCGAGCCACCCTACCGATATGATCCGGCTCGTTTTCGGGATTTCAGCTCAAAGGACGGCCCTTGCCGGGAAAAATCTCCAGCCTCGCCAGCATCCGCCTGCCCGACACCGACCTGCCATTGCATGAGCGCCTCGCCGAGGCCATCGAGACCGCGATTCTGCGCGGCAACCTCAAGGCCGGACAGAAGCTGCCAACGCATCGCGAACTCTCAAAAGGCTTCGAGGTCGGCATCGGCACCGTGACGAAGGCCATCGACTCCCTGAGCCGCCGCGGCATCGTGCGGGGCGAGATCGGGCGCGGCACCTTCGTGCAGGATACGGAGACGCCACAGCTGCAAGGCCCCATCGATCTCAGCATCAACGGCCCTCCGCCCGTCGTGAAGCCCGACGTTTTGGCCGCCGCCGCCGAGCGCGCAGCCCGCTATGCGGCGAGCCTGCCCTATGGTGGCTATGTCGATCTCACCGGAACGCCCGAGCAGCGCGCCACGCTCGCCGCCTGGCTGAACCGCACGCGCCTCGAAGGGGCCGAAGCGGATGATCTCATCCTCTGCGTCGGCGCTCAGCACGGCATTTTTCTAAGCTTCGCCGATCTTGCCTCAAGCACCCCATCGATTGCGACGGAAGCCGCGACCTTCAATGGCGCCATGGTCGCCGCCGAGACTTTGGGACTCAAGGTGCTCCCCGTCGCGTATGACGAGGAAGGCATGATCCCCGATGACCTTGATCGCGTGCTGCGGCAAGGCTCATGCAAGGCCGTCTACACCACGCCCGTTTGCCAGAACCCTCTCGGCTTCGAGACAGGACTGCAACGGCGCAAGGACATTCTGGCCATCTGCCGCAAGCACAGCGCGTATATCGTCGAGGATGATATCTACAGCTTCTACGGTACGAAGGGACGCATCACTTACAAGTCGCTCGCGCCGGATCTCGTCTATTACGTAACCAGCCTGTCGAAGGTTCTCTCACCTGTTGTTCGCACCGGCATCATCATGCCGCCGAGGGAGCGGCGCTCACAGATGGCGGTACGTCTGCGGGCGGAGATCTGGGGCGCCTCGTCGCTGGCGATCGGCGTCGGCTGCGCGCTGATCGACATGGAGGCCGATGTCGGCGCCGCGGAGTTTCTTCGCGCCGAGGCCAAGGAGCGGCTGAAGCTTACGGCTGGCCTCATCGATCTGCCGCCCCTGCCCATGCCCGAGGGCGCGCCACATGTGTGGGTACCGATGCCGCTGCTCGCCGCCGAAAAACTCGCCCGCCGGGCACGCGAGCATGGCGTTCGCCTCACGCCGCCCGATTCCATGGTGGTGGAGGGCTCCGGCGCCGGTGGCATCCGCCTCTGCGTTCTGGCCCCCTCCGGGCGCAACGAACTCGAGCGCGCGCTGCTGACGATCAAAGGACTGATGGCCAGCCCCGACGAGGCGGTGATCTGAAGGCGGATCGACCAAACTATATGGCGACACAAACCACGTTCATGAGGGGTGTCCCTCGCACAGGTTGAGACCCTGCATGTGGGTCGGACCTTGCTCCAATGCCCAGGGATTGTTTCCGTCCGCGAGCCAAGACAACGTCAGCCGCCAGAAGTCTTCCCTGTGCCGCGCATGGAAGAGACCAAAATGGCCGATCTCCTCATATCCAAGATCCATAGGCTTGAGCTGGACGAAATGGCGGTCGGAAGAGGTGTAGTAGGCAAGCCCACGCTTGACCGCCACAGGCGTGGCATAGTCGTCATCCGAAACGGTGATCGCGAGGATCGGCGCTGTCACCGCTGCGAAACGGCGCAGGACGTCTTCCCTATGCTCACGCGGATGGCTGAGTTCCATCTTCGAGCGGCGGAACGACCATTCATTCGCCACGCCTGCGGGCAAATCCTCGAGCCAGCCGAGACGACGCCCGGGAAAGTATCCGCACAGTGCGGTGATGGCCGGCATGAACACGTGCCACCTGAGAAACATTTGAGCGCGCCGGTGAGCCACATAGTCTCGCCACCAGGCATATTGCGCCCCTACCGTCAGCATGCGGTCGATGAGGGCTGCATTCTCCGACAGTCCCGGCAAAAACCCGCCGATGCTGTGCCCCACGACGAGTAGCCTCCCGTCCGGGTCCAGGCCCTTGGCGAATGTGACCACGGCATCGAAATCCAGTTCGCCCCAATCACGCCAGCGGATGCCGCTGCCGCGCAGCCGATCGGGCCGCGAGAGCCCGATGCCGCGATAATCGTAGGTCAGAGCGTCGAACCCGTTCTCCGTGAGGAAGCGGGTATAGTAGTGATAGTACCGTGCGAGAACGGCCGTCGCTGGATTGACGATCACGATGCCCTGGCTGGTCCCATTCGTGCGCCACAGATGCCCTCGGAGCCTGTAGCCGTCCACGCAGACGATCTCGATTGCTTCTGGCTCGCGCATTGAGCGTCTCCTATAGCATCGGACCAAAAAGTGGATTTGCACTTCTGGGATCGATCCGATGCTTCCTTCTTAGAATGAGAGCATCGTATGATCGGAAAACCGGAGCCACTTTTCACTAACGTGGCCCTCCAGGTCCGTACGATGCTCTAACGCCGCCCGTAGTGGAAATGACCCTGCTGCCGGATCTGGGACGCGGCGTGAAGCATTGCAGCGTCAGCGGTGCGGGCAAGCGCGCTGCCCAGGCTGATGCGGGCAACGCCGATCCTGGCGATATCCGACGCCGAGACAAGGGGAGCGCTCAAGCCCATCAGCATGTTCACGGGCTTGCTCACAGCCTCGCAGACCGCCTGGACCGAGCGGAGATCAGGCAAGCCGGGCGCGAAGAGCACATCGGCTCCGGCCTCTGCATAGGCCCGCAGGCGGGTAATCGTATCATCGAGGTCCGGACGTCCGTGCAGGAAGTTCTCCGCACGCGCAGTGAGCACGAAGCCGGTTCCGCTTCCGCGCGCCTCCTCGGCTGCTGCCCGCACACGCGCGACGGAAAGCTCGAAAGGGTAGATCGGCTCATCCGCGTTGCCGGTGGCATCCTCGATGGAGCCGCCGGCAAGTCCGACGTCGATGGCGGAATGAATCGTCTCGGCACAGCCTGCCGGATCATCCGCGAAACAGTTCTCGAGATCCGCCGACACCGGCAGATGCGTCGCCTGCACGATCTGGCTAGCATTGGCGAGCGTGCCGTCGCGCCCGACCTCACCATCCTCTATGCCCATGGACAAGGCAAGACCGGCGCTCGTGGTGCCGATGGCCTCGAACCCGAGCGCGGTCAGCCTTGCGGCGGAGCCCGCATCCCAGGCATTGGCCATAATGAAAGCCCGCCGCTCCTCATGCAGTCTGCGAAAGAGCGCGGCCTTCTCCGTCTGTGTCGGCATAGTTCAAATCCTTTCAGTACGGCGAGCCGTCTTTGTGTGTGAATATCCAGCCATTCGGCCCTGCGACGGCGATGAGATCGTCGGCGGGGTATGTGGCTTCGTCGCCCTTCGTGCGGTCTCCGATCTCGAGATAGAGAACCGGTGCATCCGTGCGATTTTCGAGGTGATGGCTGATGCCGCCCGCCTTGAATCCGGCGCACGTGCCGGCGGTCAGGACGGTTTCGACGTCACCCGTGACGAGAACGGCCTCCCCTTCGAGGACATAGACGAATTCATCCTGAAGGGTGTGACGGTGCTGGAGGGCGGAAACCGCACCGGGAGCAAGCGTCGTGAGGTTCACGCCAAAATTCGAAAGCCCGAAAAGGTCTCCGAGCTGTCTCTTGGTCCGGCCTTTCATGCGGGACGCGAACGGCTCCGGGTAATTGGAAGGCTTCACGCGTGGCGGGGCGTCGATAGCCTTGATGGCGATGGGGGAATCCATACGTGTGTCTCCTTCACGTCATAATCCGCCGGACACGCGCAGCACCGCGCCGGTCACGTAGGAAGCTTCGGGCGACAGAAGCCACAGCACCGCATTGGCGATCTCGTCCGCCTGCCCGATCCGGCCCATGGGCACACGGGACACAACGCGCGTGGGACGCTCCGGCTCTCCAGCCGCGGCGTGGATATCCGTATAAACGGTCCCGGGCGCGACCGCGTTGACGCGCATGCCCGACGGCGCGACCTCCTTCGCGAGGCCGATGGTGAAAGCTTCGACGGCGGCTTTGCTCGCGGCGTAGTGAACGTATTCGTTCGGCGCGCCGATGGTCGAGGCGATCGAGGAGATGTTCACCATTCTTCCCGCCGTGCCCGCATCGCCCCAGCGGCGAACGGCCTCCTGCGCCATGGCCATCGTTCCGAGAACATTGGTGTCCAGGATCCTACGCATCGTCGCATGATCCGCGTCGCGGAACAGACCGATGCTACCCGTGATGCCGGCATTGTTCACCAGCGCTGTGCTGGGTCCGAAGGTCGTTTCCGCCTCATCGAAGAAGGCTTGCGCGAAGGCAACATCGGCCACATCGCCGCGAACGGCGTGCGCCCCGTAGCCCGCGCCCCGGAGTTCCCTGACGAGCTGCGCCGCCGCATCATCGTCCTGCAAGTAACTGAAGCAGACGGCATAGCCCTTGGAGGCCGCCGCGCGCACGGTAGCGGCTCCGATTCCTCGTCCACCGCCCGTCACCAGCATGACATCGCGCATGATCAGCCCTTCCCTTTCAGCGACGGCCGAGCATCACAATCATGACGCCGGCACCGAACAGCCACGCATGGACACTACACCATAGATACAATCACGATACAATTGCAATTTTATGCATACAAATGGCGAGGCGCGACCGAAGGACGGACGCACAGGTAAGCCAAATATCAAACTTCAGCCTAAACCCTCAACGATCCGGTTAGCCATGTTTTAACCAAGCCGTCCTTTAATGGGCGAAGAGTGAAGTTGCCTTTTTCGCGCGCGGCGGCCCTTGGCGTACAAGGGTTTGCCTTTGTCTCCAGGGGCGGGGCATGCCGGGCGCAGTTCAGATTGTTGCGTAGAGAACCGCCATGGCGCACCGCTATCTCCCTTCTGCCCGTCATGTCCGGCGCCGCACCCGGCGCAGCCTCTTCACGACGTCTCTGCTAATGGCAATCTCCTTGAGCCCGTTGGCCTATTTCGCGGATCTCAGGGACGAGGTCCCAGCGCCGGAAACGGTCGCCTCCCTGCCCCCTGCGACCTTCCCTAAGCCTGCTGCGCAGATCGCCGCCTTAGCGCCTCAACCGGCAAGCATATCGGCTTTGTTCGACCCGGCCCCGGCCTTGAAGCTTCAGACCTTCAAGACCGCGCATCATGCTCCATCGCCGAAGGCCTTCAGCATGCTTGGCACGCCGAGGGCGGGGATGGATCATGACATCGCAGCCATTCCCCAGAAGCAACCTGCGGACATGGAGGCCAAGGAAACGCAGACCTCGGAGGTCATCGCGGCTGCGCCCATCCCGCTGCCTGTCCCGCGCCCGCCCGAGTTCCGCCTCCAAAAGCCGATAGAGCCGCGCCAGATGGCGAGCGCGGATATTCCCGCTGCCCGGAGGAGCGCCGCTCAGCCTGAGCCCGCAAAGCCAAACACACCGTCGGACGACCGCTCGTTTTTCGAGAAGCTGTTCAATGTCAAACCCACCTCCCCACCCGACGCGGCATTGAGCTATGCGGCCCTGGACCGGGGAACGGGGAGTATCAACCCCACCGCGCGCTTCGGGTCTCCCTTCGCACCGGAGCCGGGAACGGCCGTCTATGATATCTCGGCGCAGATCGTCTACATGCCTAACGGCGAGAAGCTGGAGGCGCATTCCGGCCTCGGCGACAAGATGGACGACCCGCGCTACGTGAACGTGCGCATGAAGGGCGCGACACCGCCCGGAACCTACATTCTCAAAGAACGCGAGGCGTTGTTCCATGGCGTGCGCGCCATCCGCATGAACCCGGTCGGCGGCAGCGCGGCGATATACGGGCGCGACGGCATCCTGGCTCACAGCTACCTGCTAGGGCCGCGCGGCGACTCGAATGGCTGCGTATCGTTCAAGGATTACAACAAGTTCCTGCAGGCTTATCTACGCGGCGAAGTTCAGCGCATGGTCGTAACGGCTGGACGCAGGCAGGACCTGCTGCCCCGCATCGTCAACAACCGAACGGGACGCTCGGCGCGCAACATCTAGCAACGCGCGTTGTTGGTTGCATCCGCGAATTCGTGGTCGATCTTGGTGCGGTTCCGACCTTCCGTCTTTGCACCGTAAAGGGCACGGTCGGCGCGGCGAAGAATGGAGCTGCGGGTTTCACCAGGCAGGGCTTCCGTCAGACCCGCGCTGAAGGTGTAGGCGAGATCGATAGCCTCTTCATCAAGCAGGGCCGTGGGAAAGTCTTCACGGATAGCGCTGATCAAATCCAGGGCGTCTTCCAGCTTCGTCTCGGGGAGCAGCAGCAGGAACTCCTCGCCGCCCATCCGCCCGAGGCAATCCTGGGTTCGCATTCTTTCGGTGCAGACCCGGGAGAAATGCCGGAGTACGGTGTCGCCCGCATCATGGCCATAGGCATCGTTGATGGTTTTGAAGAGATCGATGTCGATCGAGGCCACGCAGAGCCCGCAGCCCGTGTCCTCATGGACCCCGAGCGCATCGTCGAGAAGCTCCAGGATATAGCGCCGGTTCGCCAAGCCCGTAAGCTGATCGGTTCGGGAAGCCTCGAGGGCGGTTTCATGGGCCTGACGCAAGGTCTTCTCGTTGTGCTTGAGCGCGGTGATGTCCGTTGCCACCGTCAGCACCCAGCCGTTGGGAAGAACCGTATGCTCGAACCAGAACCAGCGGCCGTCCATGAAGTCCGACTCGAAGGACTTGCGTGGCATGCTTCGCCGCCGGGGAAGCGTGCGGGCGATGAGCGCTTCCACATCATCGCCGTCGATGCGGACGCCGATGCCCTCTCTCGCACCGTAGCGAAGGATCTCGGCAAAGGTAAAGGGCCCCTTGAAATCGCCGAGGAACAAGCCCGCATAGGCCTCGTTGGCGAAGCGGAGATTGTCCTCGGCATCATAGATGGAAACCGCCTGCCCGCTTTGCCCCAGCGCCTCTACAAGGCACCGCAGGGTCTCGTCGCTGAGATCTGAAACGAAATGGGTCATCGCGGCCAAGAATTACTGAGCGCTGTTACCATAAAGTACATCTTCCCTTAGGGCAAAGAACGCGACCACCCAGCCTGCAGGAATTTCGAAACGAGGAAGTCCGACGCTTTTCCCTGAATGAGAGCATCGTTCGCGCGCAAAAGCAGGTCCGCTTCTGCGCTCGATCTCTGGGCGTCATGGCTGCCATGCCTGCCGCCGACCTTCCATCCGGCAAAGGGGCGGATTAACTGAATGCGAAGGCCGAGGTTCGACAGTTTCCAGCGGCCTGACGGAGATTTCATGACAGACCTGTCCGCATTTCCCATCACCCGCCGCTGGCACGCTAGCCAGCCGGACCGTATCCAGCTTTATTCCCTGCCGACCCCGAACGGGGTTAAGGCGTCCATCATGCTGGAAGAGACGGGGCTTCCTTACGAGCCGCACACGATCAATATCGGCCAGAACGAGACGTGGACGCCTGAGTTCCTGTCGCTCAACCCGAACGGCAAGATCCCGGCCATTATCGATCCGAACGGTCCTGATGGAAAGCCGCTGGCCCTGTTCGAGTCGGGCGCGATCCTGCTCTATCTCGCGGAGAAAACGGGCAAGTTCCTGCCGAAGGACGCGGCACAGCGCTACGAGACGATCCAGTGGGTATTCTTCCAGATGGCGGCCGTTGGCCCCATGTTCGGCCAACTCGGCTTCTTCCATAAGTTTGCTGGTCGCGAGATCGAGGACAAGCGGCCGCTAGAGCGCTATCGGGCGGAGACGAAGCGTCTGCTCGGCGTGCTGGAAACGCGTTTTGAAGGGCGCCATTGGATCATGGGCGACGAATACACCATCGCCGATATCTCGCTCTTGGGATGGGTGCGCAATCTCATCGGCTTCTATGATGCGGGCGAACTGGTGGAATACGACACGCTGAAGAACGTGCCGGCCTGGCTCGAACGCGGCCTCGCCCGCCCTGCCGTGCAGCGCGGCCTCGAGATTCCGCAGCGGCCTTGAAACCTAGCGCCCCAAAAACAACATAGATTAATCCAATCTATATCTCTTCGTCCGGCGGCAACGCCGGACGGCCTGCATCAAAGAGGCCTGCGGTGCGTTGACACGCCAGAGAGCGGCCCGATATCTGACACATGTTTGTCATGGCTTCATCCGCTTCATTAAGCGCGTGTATCGATGAAGTCTTGCGGGCTTGAGCCTGGGGGCAGCTCAATCTCCGCCGTTTGCGTTCCAGTAATTGACAGCACTCTTTCATCCTTGTGAGGAACGATGCCTGCAAATAGACGATTCAGCCAAACCCCACCCGACAAGGCCAACGAGCTTTTCGAGAAACTGCTCGCCACGTCCGAAACCGCCGTCAAGACACGCGAGCGCCTGTTCACGGAGCTGAAGGAGGAGTTGGAACTCCTCGCCACTCTTCAGGAGGAACACCTCTTTCCGATCCTGCGCCGTAACGGGATGCAGGATCTCGTGACGACGTCGGTGAACGACAACGAGAGGACCATTGCGCTCCTCGTCGAAATCGAGAGCATGCCCAAGAACTCCGGGGAGTTTTTGACGCAGATCAGTGAACTGCGAAAAATCTTCCAGCAGCATATCCGCGACGACAAGAAGGAACTGATCCCCGCCGTGCTCGAAGTGCTCAGCGAGGAAGAAGTCGAGGCCGTCGCCGAGAAAGTTGAGGACGAAATGGCCAATATCGATGAGATCAAACGGCTCGATACACGCCGGGCACACCAGCAGACCGAAGCCGTCCGCAAGGCTGCGGATGAGGTCGCCGATACGATGCGCGTCGGGGCCGAGAGCGCCCAGAACATCGTCCACACCATGCAGGAGGCTTTGCAGAACAGCCTCTATGCCTTCTCGGAACTCGCCCGATACTCAACGGGACGGAGCATGCAGATGCTCTCACAACCCAATGGGGAAACGCGAGATTTGGCCGAGGAAGCGACGCAGAACCTGCGTGCCGCCGTGCATTCCGGCACTGTCTTCGCCCGCGGCCTTCAAGATGTTTCCCGCGAATGCTTCGAGCTGAGCCAGAAGCGGATGCAGCGCAATCTCGAAGGGCTGAACACCCTGGCCCGCTGCCGCTCGATGGCGGATCTCCTGGCCGCTCAGAGTTCCCTCATCCGAGACAACGTGGAGCAGACGGTCGACAACAGCCGGCGCGTCGCGGAACTGGCGATCCAGGTGGCGGATGAGGCCACCCGCAATGTGACGGTTCAAATCGACGCTTCCGAAAAGGCTGCCCGTAAGCCGAGCAGGGTCGCCTGATCAGCTTACAGGACAAAGCTCCCGGCTTACGAGCCGGGAGTTTCTGCGGAACCACTCCAAGTGGCTGGTGTTCAGACCTTCTGACATCCCAAACTCAGGAGCGCCTCATGGGACCGCGCCGTTGGATCGCGCTAGCGTCAATCGCACTGGCCGTCGTTCTGATCTTCTTCGCCCTGCATTCGACCTTCAACGCTCAAGATACGGCCCCGGGCCGCGCAGCCAATCAGGAGACGACCGGAACGATTCCATCCAATCCCGATACCGCCAACCCGGATGCCGCCAGGCCGAAACAGCCTTAACCGAGAAGATCGCGCAGGGTCCGCATGAACACCCGCGAGCCGATGGCGATCAGCTCATCGGGAAAGTCGTAGTCAGGATTGTGCAGGCTGGGGTGCCGCTCCCCCGCGCCGAGGAAGAACATGGCGGCAGGCGCCTTCGCACCGAAATTCCCGAAATCCTCGGAAGGCCGCATGGGCAGATCGCCGCGATCATGGGGCACGCCTTCGGCGTCGAGCGCCCGTCTCAGATGCGCCACGGCTTCCGGCGCATTCTCGCAATGGCGGAAGACGTCGTCATATGCAATGTCCAAAGCAAGCCCGTTGTCGCGCGCGGCATCCTTCGCCAAGCCTTCGGCCTTCGCGACGAGAGCATCCATTCCCGCATCGGTCAAAGTTCGCAAAGTTGCCCAGATCTCGCCATGAGCCGGCGCGATGCCGAAAGCAGGTTCACCCAGCCGGGCATGAGTCACCGTCACCATGGCGAAGGTCTCATCCATGGAGCCGCCGCTGCCCAAAGACGTCAGGGCCGGCATGAGGCGCGCCAAAGCATTGGCAGGCGAGAGGCCCGTTTCCGGCATGGAGGCATGCGCGGTCTTGCCGGTAAGCGTGATACGCATTCCACGCGAGGCACAGCTGACGGGCCCCTCGATGAGCGCGGCTTTGCCCAGCTTCATGCCCGGCAGATTGTGAAGCGCGAAAACGAAATCGGGCTGGATCTCGTCAAATCTCGGATCGGCGACGACGGCAGCGGCGCCCGAGCCGTCTTCCTCGGCAGGCTGGAACAGCAGGATTACGCGCCCATGCCGCGGGCGCTCACGGCTGAGGCCACGGGCCAAGGCCGCAAGGATCGCCATGTGTCCGTCATGGCCGCATAGATGCGCCTTGCCCGGAATGGTCGAGCGGTGGGGAGCATCCGAAATCTCCTCGATCGGCAAGGCATCGAGCTCCGCGCGGAACATCACGGTCGGCCCGGGCTTCCCGCCTTCGAAGATCCCGGCAACGCCATGACCACCGAGACCGGCGACAATGCGGTCGGCACCGCTGGCTTTCAGGAATGCCTGAACCTTGCGGGCGGTTTCCGCCTCCTCCCGGGAGACCTCCGGCACACGGTGCAACTCGCGCCGCCACTCGGTGAGATCCACCACATCCTGATTGGTCAAAAACATGTCTGGCCCCGTTTGCATGCCGCAGCCCTAGATCGCTCCGATCCGCTGCCCTTCGGCAAGCGCCTGCTCCGCGAGCCTGAGGACCGAAGCCTGCGAGCGCGCCCCGCAGATGAAACCGCTCGGATGGCAGAAGACGCCATCGGGGATGCCGGCAACTTCGGAGAAAGCCTCTTCCTGCAAGCCCCGCCAAGCCTCCGGCAGGGACAGGCGCTGACCGAAGGAGTTGGGCTCCGGCGGTACGGTGCGGCAGTACCAGGAGGTCGAATCCTCGTTGGGATAGATGACGAAAAGCAGGTTGTTGAGCCGGCCTTCGAAGACCGCTTTCTCCCAGGGCAACTTCCTATTCAAGACGATCATGCGCGGGTCTGTCGCTGCCCGCGCGGCTGCCATCACGAATGCCATGGCCTGCGCTTCGGCGTGGGCCTGCCGGCAGGAGCGCACGAGAATACCGCGGGCGAATTCGGCCGCCTCGAGGAAGGCTTCGTCGAAGCTCTGAGCGGAGTCCCAGGTAGGGTTGAAGGCTTCGATCAGCAGGGACAGATGACCGGGGCTCGTGGAAGCAACGCCATTGTCCGCCAGATCGATGGAAAGGATGATGCTGGCATCGATATCCTGCCAGACCATCTCGATCGCGTCGGCCTCGATGCCGGGCACGAAGGTCTCCAGAGCCTTCCGTCCGAAATCGCGCCAGACCAGCCCGACCGAGCTGTAGGGCGTGCCATCCTCCCGGCGAGGGAGATCCCGCATGTGATGGTCGTAGCGTTTGGCGCCTACGTCATAGACCCCGCCGACATCGAAGACGATATCGGCCGAGGCGATCTCATTGGGATCGCGAGTGCGAACCAGATCGAAGGAGCCTAGAGCGGCGCGCAGAACGACGGAGGCGAAGACATCATCGGCATGGAAGGTTCCGCTATGGGTAACGACCTTCATGAAACCCTACCTCTTGCCACCGACACCCCCGACTCCTCGACCCTTCCGGGATTCAAAACCTGCGAAAGCGCATATAACCTTAACCGTGGGTCACAGGATAGCACCCAGCATCATCGATACACCCTTTCTCGATACCTTCACGCCCCTCTTTCGGCTTACATGTCGTCCCGCGTGCCGTCCCAGGAATCGCTTGACCTTGCAACGGTGGGAAGGTCTAGGCGCTGCTGATCCCATCTTTCGTTCAGGAGAGCCGAGATGAAACGATGCTATCTGATGCTGGCCGCCATGGTTGCGCTGGCTCCCTCCCTGGCCCTCGCGCAAGGCCACTCGCACGGAGGGCACTCGACGCCGATGCAGACGCAGAGCTCATCGGAAACGCCTGCCACGAAGGCCTACCGTGAAGCTAATGCCAAGATGCATCGCGACATGGACATCGCCTATAGCGGCGATTCCGATGTCGATTTCGTGCGCGGCATGATCCCCCATCACCAGGGCGCCATCGAGATGGCCAAGGTGGCCCTGCAGCACGCTAAGGACGAGCAGATCCGCAAATGGGCCACGGACGTGATCCGCGAACAGGAACGCGAGATCGCCGAGATGCGGGACTGGCTCAAGAAAAAGGGCTTCTAGGAGGCCGTCTCCTTCAGCAGCGCCCCAGGGCATAAGGCTTTGGGGCGTTTATCCTTTCCGGAAGGATGCCCTGCCTCGCACCTTTGAGGTGTCAATGCCGGTCCGGAACGTGTAGAGCTTGGCCATTGCGCATTCGGCGACCTTCCCCTGGTTCCAACCGGCGGGGTCGTGCGTTAACGAGCATTCCCTGCGGGCAAATGGAAAGGAAAAACCATGTTCACACTCACAATCAGCGACAAGCCGATTGCCATCACCAATGCCGAAGAGGACGAAGCCCGCGAACTCCTCTTGAGCGATGATTTCAAGGAAGACCTCAAGGTCCTTGAGAGCAATGGCGCTCCCCTGTGGGATGGCTATGCGAGCCTGAACGTCCGCGCAGCCACCGACACCGAAAAGGCCGAGTTCGAGGATGCGGATTTCGACGATGAGGAAGGCGATGATGATGAGGAGGAAGGTCCTTACATCATGTTCCTCGTCGATGTGACCGATCCGGACGAAGCCGACGAAGCCTGATCTCTTTCAAGCCGGGCGGCTGTTTAGGCCGCCCGGCCCTCCCGCCCGAGGCTGGAACAGGTATCGAGCCTGACCGTTGGCACCGGATGAGTTGGCTCGTTCAACCTCGTCTCATAAACGACCCCTTCAGCGACCCGGGCGTGTATCTCGATTTCCGCTTCGGTCGCCGCGCCATCCTGTTCGATCTGGGCGATGTGTCGCCGCTTTCCTCCCGCGAATTGCTGCGCGTAAGCCATGTCTTCGTGTCCCATACGCATGTGGATCACATGGCAGGCTTCGACCGCCTGTTCCGGCTCTGCCTCCATCGGACAACGCCGCTGGTCCTGATCGGCCCATCCAACTTCATCGCTCAGATCGAGCATCGCATCCGCAGCTTCACCTGGAACCTGCTCGATGAGAACTCCGTGGACTTTTGCCTGAGGGCGATGGAGTTCGACGGAACTCGCCTGACCCGCGTCGCCGAGTTTCGTGCCAGGGAGGCCTTTGCCCGACGCGATGTGGCGCCGCCGACTTTTGGCGACGGCACCACATGGGAGGAGGATGAGTTCCGAGTCGAATGCGTCGCCCTCGACCACGGCATCCCTTCCCTCGCCTTCGCCCTCAAGGAAGTTCTACAGGTCAATGTCTGGCGCGCTCGATTGGAGAAAATGGGATTGCCTCTCGGGCCGTGGCTCAACACAGCGAAACGAGCCATTCGCATCGGCTTGCCGGATGATCATCTCATCGAACGTCCGGAGGGCACGATCAGCCTGGGCGCGTTGAAGGAAACCGCCTTTCACATCGCACCGGGGCAGGTCGTCGCCTATGTCACCGATGCCGCTCCCCATGCGGAGAACCGTGCCAGAATTATCAAACTCGCGGATCACGCTGATCGACTCTTCATCGAGGCCGTCTTTCTCGAGCGGGATCGCCATCTGGCGGTCGCATCATTGCATCTGACGGCACAGGAAGCGGGACTGATCGCAAGAGAGGCCAAGGCCCGCCACGTCACGCCCTTTCACCACTCGGCACGCTATTTGGCGGAACCGGACGTGCTGCGGGAAGAGATGCAGTCCGCCCTGCTCTAGCGCCCGGCGAATATCGCATCATGGAGCTGTTCAGGCTCCGGCCGGTTTTTCGACTGGAACCGCAGCACCCGATAGCCGCAGCTTTTCAGGATATCGTCGCGCCGGGCATCCCGCTTCGCATCGTGCGAGCGGTCGTCGAGTTCGATGATCGCGAGAACTTCCGTGTTCTGCGCGATCACCCAATCCGCACGCGTGTTCGAAATCAGGCGGAAGGCTGCCCAGAACGCGCGGGAGCCCTCCCTGCCCTCGGGCCGCACGAGAGCGAGGAGCGGAACCTGCGGCCAGATCTCGCAATCGGGGCAGGCTTTCAGGATTCGTTGGTAGAACTCGCGCTCATTGGCCGTCATCACCGAGCAGCGCTTGTACCGCGGCCGCCGCGCCCACGACAGATACAGCACGAAAACCAGGGCAAGCCCGCCTACACTTGCGAGCAAGACCCAAGTGCCCTGTCCGAACAGCCAATCCACTATCGTTCTCCAATGCCCACGCTTTCGTGAACTTATTAGCCTCGTCCTGCCGCGCTTCAAGTGAGGCAGCATGAAACCCGGCCCCATGGTCCCGCGTCTTCTTACTGTCGAGTTAATATTCGGGGAGAATGCGAGATGGAACTGAACCGCCGCTCGTTCCTGCTGGGTGTGCCAGCAGCCGCCATCTGCTCCAGCCTTCCTTCCGGCCCCAGCCTTGCACAGGCCACGATCAGCCGGTCGACCTATCAGGCGATGTATGCGCCCATCGACAACGACATCTATCCGATCCCGGGCATCGATCTTACCCGTGTCGATCCGAATTACCTGCGCAAGGTCGTGCCCTACCAGACCGGCGAAGCGCCGGGCACCATCGTCGTCGATCCGCGCAGCCGCTATCTCTATCTCGTGCTGCGGGACGGCATGGCCGTCCGTTACGGAGTCGGCGTCGGCCGCGCGGGTTTCGGCTGGTCGGGTAGCGCCGTGATCAAGAGCAAGCAGGAATGGCCGGACTGGTATCCGCCCAAGGAAATGTTCGCACGAGAGCCGGACCTGATGGACCAGATGGGCGAGTTGCCCGGAGGTCCCGGAATGCCCGGCGGCCCCGGCAATCCACTCGGGGCACGGGCGCTCTACCTCTGGCAGGGCAACAAGGACACGCTCTACCGCATCCACGGCACCTTCGAGCCCTGGACCATCGGCACGAACGTGTCCTCGGGCTGCATCCGCATGATCAACCAGGACGTGATCGACCTCTACAATCATGTTCCGGAAGGCACGAAGGTGGTCGTGGTCGGCTCCGCACGGTCAAAACGCAATCAGACGGCCGCCCGCATCTGATCTTGCCCGAACTTGGCGAAAACAGGCCGATCGCGCCTATTTTCGCCATGGTTGATATGCAAATGTCTCGCAAGGGAAGCGGGACATAAGCCAACATGCGGAATATTGTTGCCCGACCGACAGGGTCGCAGGGCAGGCGCGGATCGGTTCGCGCGCCTGCGCGCAGCCGCCATACACTCAGGAAAAACATCCTTCCGTTCACACCTGCTGCGGCCTGTGCAGCACTGCTGATGGCGGGATCGTTCTGGGCCAGCGCCCTTGCAGACGGCGAGACACGCAGCCTCTCCTTCTACCATACCCATAGCCAGGAAACCGCCACCGTTACGTTCCGCCGAAACGGGCGCTATGACGAGCAGGCTCTCACGCAGCTCAACTGGCTCCTGCGCGATTGGCGCAACCAAAAGCCCACAAAGATGGACCCGCGTCTCTTCGATATTCTGTGGGAGGTCTATCGCGAGTCCGGCTCCCGGCAGCCTATTCACGTCATCTCCTCCTACCGGTCACCCGAAACGAACTCCGCGCTGCGTCGGCGTTCGAGCGGCGTCGCCGAAAACAGCCAGCACATGCTGGGCAAGGCGATGGACATTCGACTGCCCGACGTCACCACGGAGCGGCTTCGGGAAATCGCGATGAAGATGCAATATGGCGGCGTCGGATACTACGCCTCATCCGGTTTCGTCCACGTGGACACGGGCAATGTGCGCGCATGGCCGCGCATGTCGCAACAGCAACTCGCACGCCTCTTCCCGGACGGGAATACCGCCCACCTGCCATCGAATGGAAAGCCCCTGCCCGGTTATGAACAGGCACGGGTGCAGATCGCAGCCCGCAACGAAACGCTCGCCACCCAGGCCTCCGCCGGTGGAGGCTCCATTGGAAATCTGTTCGCCAATATTTTCGGCAGGAAGACACCAGCGCCGGCTCCCGCACCAGCGCCCGAGACGGTCGTCGCCTCGGTCGAGCCTGAAAAGGCCGTGGCCGTCGAGCCGGTCGCCGTTCCGCTTCCGCCGCAGCGTCCGAAGCTGGAGGCGACCCAGGTCGCCAGCGCGGAGCCGGATACCCTCATCGTCAGCGACGCGAATGAGCCAAAGGCAGCGACGCGGCGGATCGGGTTGGTTCAGCCCATTCTCGGCTTCAACGAGAAGGCCGCGATCCGGTCTCTCTTCGAACCTATGATCGCACTCGCCGATAACGGCTTCGCGCCCCGACTTGCGGACGATCTCAGCACCACGCGTTTCACCGGGCCAGCCGTCAAGGCTCCCGATGGCGTTCAGGACATGCCGGCGACCCAATGGGCCGGCGCCGAGACCAGGACGAACTGACCACCCTTAAATTGCGGTCGCGAGAATGATCAGCGTAAAAGCCACGAAAGCCAGGATCCCGGCCAAGGCGAAGATCCAGAGCGAGAGCGGCGTTGTTTCTTCGGCCTGAATCGGATCTTCCGCGACCGGCTGCGGTGCGGCCGGCTTGAGTGGAAGCGGCCTCGGACGGGCGCGATCCGCAGCGGGCCGTTTAGGGAAAGGAATGATCTCCGCGCTCTTGCGCAGAGCCGGCTCAGGCGCCGGCGAGATCAGGCTGTCTTCCAGTTCGACCGCCACGCCCGAGCCTTCGAGCTGCACGACGATCAGCGCGATCTCCTCCGCACTCATCCTTTCCACGGGAAGATTGAGCCGCAGGTCTTCCGTAGTGAGATGGCCGCGCTCGCGTCCGAGGATGGTCAGGCGGTCCAGGATGGTTCTGTCGAGTGCCGGCTGCATGAGGACATCACCTCAATCGTTCGATTGCCCAGAAGCAGCGTCGCATTGCCACGCATGACTTCTTTCGAGCCTAACGCGGCAATCTGCCGAGGTGTTGCACCGACTGAAGGAACTCGACGAACTTTTTTGCGATTGAAGACGACAACATCGGACCAAAAAGTGAATTTGCCCTTTTTGGGACCCATCCGATGCTTTCTCTTTGAATCAGAGCATCGTTCGTGCGCAAAACCGAGGCCACTTTTGCGCACGATGCTCCAGAGTCAGTTCTTGGTCGCGTTGGAGGCCTCCTGCAGAGCCTCCTTCTCCCGACGCACCTGTTCTGACAATTGTTCGGCAATCGCCACGAGGCGGGAAGCCGCCGCATCCTTGCCCAACACCTCGACCTGCCCCGCCAGACCGACCGTCAGCAGGGTCTCGAAGATCAGTTCGGCCGGCAGCCCCTTTTTGATCAGTTCGATGGCAAGTTTCTGCCATTCGTCCGACAATTGCGCCCGAAGCGCGGAAACATCGTTCGTCATTCCCGATCCATACACGATCCCGGCACCGCTGTCCCGTTGGCTGCAAACCGTGACTATCGGCACCTGTGAACTGGCTGCCAAGAAGTCGATGGCCAGCCTCTTCGGCTTCAAGGACGGCATCCTGCCTCGTCTCTCCCTGTTGTCATCACCATGCAGGGTGGCGGCAAGATCGCACAAACGGGACAACCGATGTGCGAAGCGACAGAGGAGCCCCAGCGGCTCCTTTGTTCGTTCAGGAGCTGCGTCAACGGACCCAGGAGACAAATTATCGGGGAAGAAGTGGCGCGGGCGACGGGGCTCGAACCCGCGACCTCCGGCGTGACAGGCCGGCACTCTAACCGACTGAGCTACGCCCGCGCATTTTCTCGACCATCGCTCGCCGGCCGAGGCTCGGTTTCGAGGGATGGAGGCGCGCTCGTACCGGTGAATGAGCATGCTGTCAAATGGTTTGGAGGCGTTTTCGCCCACTCATGCACATATGGGGAGAAAATTCTTCAATCAGTCCTGCGTGCTGATCGAGAAAACTTCGTAGCCGGCTCCGTTGAGGACGCGCACAGACTGGATCTCGGGCTCGCGGGATTGCGGACGGCGGGCGAGCGTGAACACCTTGAGGGCACGCTCCTTCGCCTTGTCCAGGGAATCCGTGCGGACCATGATCCGGCGGATCACCCCTCCTCCCGCCTCATCCGAGGCGATGGTCTCGATGCGATAGACTTCGATCACGAAGCTGAAACTCCAGTTTGATGAGATGCCGCTACGCCTGAAGGCGCTGGAGCTTCTCGTATTTCTTGATCAGGCGATCCCGCTTGAGCTTTGACAGCCGGTCGATCCAGAAGATCCCGTCGAGCTGATCGATCTCGTGCTGATGGCACACCGCAAGGAGGCCTTCCGCCTCTTCCTCATACGCGAAGCCATCGAGCCCCTGATAGGCAACCCGAACACGCGCATGGCGCTCGATTTCGTCCGTCACGCCCGGCATCGAAACGCTTCCCTCCACGTGACGGATCATGTCCGCCGAGGCCCACAGGATCTGCGGATTGATATAGATGCGCGGGGCAGGATCGGTTTCGAGCTGGATGACGACGACGCGCCTGGGCTCTCCGATATGGGGAGCCGTAATCCCGATTCCAGGCGCCGCCCGCATGGTCTCGCTCAAGTCTCGCGCCAGCGTTGCGAGTTCTTCGTCGAAGGCGACGACGGGCTCGGCTTTCCGGCGCAGGCGGGGATCGGGGAAACGGACGATAGGGCGGACGGTCATGGAGGGACTACTTGTAGCGCCCGGCGCGCTGGAGAACCTCGATTTTGTAACCATCGGGATCCTGGATGAAGAAGAACTTCGCCAGGAGCCTTCCCTCGTGCATGAATTCCTTGATCGGGAGCGGCGTCAGGCCAAGCGACGTCATACGCGCATGCTCCGCCTCGAGATCATCGACCGATACCGCCAGGTGCCCATAGCCGTCGCCCAGGACATAGGGCTCCGTCCGGTCATGATTGATGGTCAGCTCGACCTCGAACTCGCTCTCCGCGTTGCTCAGATAGACGAGAGTGAAGCCATCGAAGCCAAGACGCTCGGCGACCTTGAGGCCAAAAGCCTTACCGTAGAAATCCAGCGAGCGCTGCTCGTCCAGCACCCGGATCATGGAATGGATGGTCTTGGCCATGGATTGAGCACCTCGATTCAATATAGCGCTCTGCACTAGCAGGCAGGGAAGCTTGACGGAAGAGATTTCGGACTGCCGGCGCAGGAGATCGCCCCACCCGAGAACGTTCGGTTACAGTCGAGAAAACGTGAACCTGCCAAGCTTGAACTAGCCTGAATGGCTAGGAACTTCCGAAGCCTTGAGCGAATTGGTTTGGCACGGAGGCATCACACCCGCAACCCCTTGTCGCCTCCGGCAACTTGCAGCCCCGTTCAGCCTGCTGGAACGGGGCTTTTTCCTGCTAGAATAGCTCGGCAATGGCGCGGATGCGGTTACGCACGTAGCTTGGCAGTCCGGCGCTGATGGAATGACCGGAATTGAAAGAGCTCTTCCCCATCAGCACCTGCGCGGGGATGAGGTTGCGCAGCACCGGCACGTTCGCGAATTCCTTCTTCTGCTGCAGCACATCCGTTTCGACCCCAAGCACCATAAAGACGGTCGCAATCGTCTTGCCGTTATCCGCCGGGTGCGCCTGAAGGACGGCCAGCAGCTTCCCGAACTGCATCACCTGGTTCACATCGAAAATCGTCTGTTCGAGCACTCCAGAAATCGGAGCGCTCAATCCGGTCAGCTTGGCGAGCCCGGGATCGATCTCCGATGACGGAAGCACCCGGATCTCGCTCTGGAATTCCATGAAGTCCGAGATCTTCTTGCCGCCCTCCTCAAGCTTGTTGGCAAGCCGAACACCGGTCGGCAGCTTGCCCTCCAAGGAGTAGCGAGACTCGATGCATACGCTCTGCGGCGCTTCGCACCAGCGCCGGCCTGGATTGCGATTATGGGCGCTTTGCGGATCGGTTTGAGGCCGCACCTGATCAGCCGTGATGATGCGGTGCTTGATGGACGGATCGATCTTCTCAAGCATGTCGAGGCTGGTGTAGCGGGCAAGATCGATGTTGGTCGCTGCTTTCTCGATCAGAAACCGGGCTTCCGCCACGTACATATGCAGCTTCTCGGTATAAGGCTTCACAATGCCATGAACGGAGACCCTGATATTCGGCTCCGCATAATCCGGAAAAAGGCTCAGATACCGCTTCTGCTGCGGGTTCTCGCGCGCCCAATCCTCGAAACGGATCAGGCCCGTCTCGGCCTCGGTCGACTTGCCGCCGCTTCTGTCGCTGAACAGAATCGTGTTCGCCTTCACCTGGGACGGCGAAACGCTCGTCACGGAAGGCACGTCCTCAATCCGGAACTCCGCCAACGCTGGCGCAGCGCAGGAGAATGCCGCCGCGCCGATCAGGCCACAGCGCAACCAATCAAACAATCGCATCAATAAACTCGCCTTGAACCCCAGGGATAATCCGGATCGACACGCCGCGGCCGTGGCGGAGGATCATCCTCCCACCACCAGCGCGAACCATAACTGGAGCGCGGTTGCGAAGGAGCATTCTGGCGCAGGCTATCGAGCCAGCCGGGGCCCTGCGGCGACGGCGCTTCAGCGTAAGGATCGTAGCTTCCCTGCTCATCGCCATCGCCCCAGAGATCGGGATGACGATAGGCATAGACCTCTTCCTGCGGCACGAGACGGTACTGGGTCTCGCTGAGGCGCCCGAACCAGTTGAGTCGGAAGTACTCGGTGAAAGCGCCTCTCTGCCCGTCGGTGAGACGCTCGCCCGAATTGAGATCGATCGGCATGGCGATGAGCTGTTTGGCGGCCTGCGGCGAGGGTTGGCTCAAGGGCGTTTTCGGGGCGTGGTGAACCCAGGCCGCCTCCAAGATATCCTTGAAGATGGGGGCTGACACCTTCGCGCCCGTTTGCCCGCGTCCCAGGGTTCGGCGCTTGCCGTCCGCATTGTCATGACCGACCCAGACCACCACAGTGACATCGTTGGTAAAGCCTGCGAACCAGGCATCGTTCTCGTTGTCGGACGTGCCCGTCTTGCCGCCGGCATAAGGCGCGAGCGCCTTCAGGTTGCGCGCCGTCCCACGCTCCAGAACGCCCTGAAGCATGGTCTTGAGCTGATAAAAGGCGGCAGCATCCGCCGAACCGAGCCGCGCCAGGGCCTTCGACCTGCGGCTGTAGATGATGCGCCCGCGCTGCTCGATGCTTTCGAATGCGTGCGGCACCGGCATCGCGCCCTCGTTCGCGATGGCCGCATAGAAGGCAGCAAGATCGAGGATGCGCACCGGCTGCGCGCCGAGAACGAAGGGGTAATGCGGCGTGCATTCGAGATAGAGCTGCGCCTCGAGCGCCAAGTCACACACACGCTCCAGGCTCTGCTCCGGCGAGGTTTCGATGCCCCCGTCGAGCAGACGCGCCGTGACGAGGTTCTTTGAATTCTCCAATGCCCGGCGCAGGGTGACGATGCCCGAGCCGCCACCGTCGTAATTCTTCGGCCGCCAATAGTCGCCGCCTCGCGTGCCGTCCTCGCCCCTCACGGGCGGGAGAGTGACGGGAGAATCCCAGACGAGCGTGTTCGGCTGCAGCCCTTTCGCCAGAGCCGCGAGATAGGTCAGCGGCTTGAATGCCGAGCCCGGCTGACGGTGGGCCTGCGTGACGCGATTGAGCTGACTCAACGGATAGGAAAAGCCGCCTGCCATCGCGAGAATTCGGCCGGTCTTGTTCTCCAGAACGACGGCACCGCCCTGCACGGATGGCGGGGTGCGCAGATCGGCGCGCACGACGCCCTTGTTCTTCTGCTCGATCAGCCGGACGCGCACCACATCATAAAGCTTCACATCGCGCCGTGCCGCCTCCCAGGCATTGAGCGTCAACACGCGTCCGTCGCTCAGTCCAACGCGTAGGACATTGGCACCTGTCTTGCGATCCCTGCCCTTTTCGATGACGACGGCTGCTGGCCAATGCACATCGTAAAGCGGCAACCGCGCGGCATTGAGCGCCCGCTGCCATGGCGGCTCGGCCGCGTCTTTAGCATCCTTGAGACCTTTGACCGTCTCGGCAAGGTTGATCTCGGCCCCCTGAAACTTCTGCCTGCCGATGCTCATCTCGTAACGTGCCAATCCCTCCTGCAAGGCGGCTTCGGTCGCCTGCTGCAATGGGGCATTGATGGTTGAGAGCACGGTGTACGATCCGGCGGTCAGGTTTTCGATATCGGCCAGCGTGCGCGCATCGCGGTTGATATGATCGATGAAATGAAACCCGGTCGTGCGGCGGGGGCGTTCGAAAGGTATCGTCTTCGGAAGCGCCTGCACCTCTTGCTGCACTTGTTCAGGCGTCAGAAAACCGTCCTCCTGCATCCGGCTCAGGACATAGGCCATACGCTCCCGCGCGCGCTCGGCTTGGCTGTCCGGATTGTAATAATTCGGCCCCTTGGCAAGCCCCGCCAGGAGTGCCCCCTCGGACACGGACAACGCCCCGGCATTCTTGCCGAAATAGCTTCTCGCCGCCATCTCAACACCCCAGGACGTGCGGCCGAGATAGATGGAGTTGAGATAGATCTCCAGGATCTCAAACTTGCTCAGCGCGCTCTCGATCCGCGATGCCACGATCATCTCGCGCATTTTGCGTTCATAGGTCACGTCGTCGCCGACGAGCAGGTTCTTGGCGACCTGCTGCGTGATCGTGGAACCGCCGGCAGGCCGGCCTGGATTGGCGAGATTGTTCACGAAAGCCCGGATGACGCCGCGCTCGTCGACGCCCTTGTGCTGGTAGAAGCGCTTATCCTCGGCCGAAACGAAAGCCTGCTGCACGGATTTGGGAATGCTCGACAAGGGCACCCAGACACGCCGATGATCCGCCTCGAACACTTCCGCGAATTTCTTTCCCTCTCCATCCAGAACGACGCTGGCGCCAGGCAGCTTGAGGCCTTTCAGTTTGCCCGCATCGGGCAGGTCGGCGACGGCACCGTTATAGTAAGTGATCACCTCGCCGAGATTGACCGGAGACGGCTCGACCTTCTCGTTCTTGCAGAAGAGCCGATAGCTCGCGTGCAGGTCGCTGAAGCTCAGGCCTTGGAGGATCTTCAACTCGCCTGTCACCGCCTGCGGATCGTCCATGGCGGTGACCATCAGGTCGTCGAGGTTGATGTCCTCGATATCGAAGGCGCGCCGCATGTGCGTGCAGCCATCCTTGAGGACTTGAGCGACCTTCTCCTGATCGGCCACCGGGTCGAACGATGTTCTCACCGTGTCAGGATCGACGAGGACCTGGCTCAGCGTCAGCGCCGTCGCAAAAATCTTGACGAGAATAGCGCTCATTCCACCGCCATCATTGAACGACCAACTCCTCGGATCATGGTGTGAGGGACCTCGGCAGCCGAAGCACGCTACGGGAGGCAGCCTGAATGTAAGCTGGATAGTACGGCTGTTTTAGGACCGCTTTCACTTCCAAGGAAAAGCTAGGCCATTCGCTCGGAACGGCCAGACACGATCACGCGACTTTTGAATCACCCCCGTCCAACGAAAGGCATCTTGGTCGCCATCACCGTCATGGTGAGCACGTTCGCGCTCAACGGCAGGCTCGCCATATAGACGACTGCCTCGGCCACATGAGCCGGGTCGATCGTCGGCTCGGCGGCGATCGTCCCGTTCGGCTGCAGAACGCCCGACGCCATTCTCGCCGTCATGTCGGTGGCCGCATTCCCGATATCGATCTGCCCGCAGGCGATGTCGTAGGCACGCCCGTCGAGCGACGTGGATTTCGTCAGCCCCAGGATGGCATGTTTCGTGGCCGTATAGGGCGCTGAGAACGGACGCGGCGCATAGGCGGAGATCGAGCCGTTATTGATGATCCTCCCGCCACGCGGATCCTGCGCCTTCATGATCCGGAACGCTTCCTGCGTGCAGAGGAATGCTCCCGTGAGGTTCGTGTCGACGACGCTGCGCCACTGCTCGAGCGAAATATCCTCCAGGGGAACCGCCGGTGCGCCGATGCCGGCATTGTTTACGAGGAGGTCGAGCCTGCCATAGGCCTTCCTGGTTTTGGCGAAAAGCGCCGCGACGGATTCCGGATCGGTGACATCGGTCGGGACGATCAGCGGAGTTGTGCCCCCGCCATCCATCTCCGCGGACGCCTGTTCCAAGGCATCCTTGCGCCGTCCCGCTATGACAACATTGTAACCCGCTGCGACAAGCCCGGCGGCGATCGCCTTTCCGACCCCGCTGCCTGCACCCGTGACGACGGCAACTTTGGAACTTCCGGACATGATTTCCTCCCATGGAACCGGCCAAGCTTTTCTCGCGTTCGCATTCTGCCAATCGGAAAGGAGTCCGTCATGCGCAATCGTGTCCTACGTTCGGCTGCCACGCTGGCCGTTCTTGCTCTTCCCCTCGCCCTCGCCGCCTGTCAGAGCGGAACGACCGCAGGCGCCGCCGGCGGCGCCGTGACGGGCGCCATCGTGGGCGGCCCCATCGGTGCAGCCGTCGGCGGCGTTGCCGGCGCAGCCGTGGGCACTGTGCTGTCGGCGGAGGAATCCACACGCGTTCGTACCTACACGGTCGCTCAGCGCCGTCCGTCGATGCGGATTTCGGAACAGGTCGTCGTCGGCCAGCCGCTTCCGTCCCGCGTCCGTATCTACGACGTGCCCCCGAGCGTCGGCCTGCAGAACCCCTACAGCTACACCATCGTGAACGACCAGACGGTTCTCGTGGACCCGCAGACCCGCACGGTCGTGCAGGTCATCGAGTAATCCCGCGCAGACTTCAAAAGAAAAGGCGGCTCATGCGAGCCGCCTTTTTTCTGACGAAACGCCGAAGCTTCAATCGTCCAATGTCAGATGGTCGATCAGGATTTCGCGTTTACCGGCATGGTTTGCGGGACCGACGATGCCCTCGTTCTCCATCCGCTCCATGAGCGACGCCGCCCGGTTGTAGC
>JAYSGD010000011.1:0-171611 GCA_041913065.1 Microvirga sp.
AAGGTGCTGCTCTCGGACGAGGCGACTTCCGCGCTCGACCCCGAGACCACGCGCTCCATTCTCGATCTTCTGGCTAAGATCAACGACGAGCTTGGCCTCACCATTCTGCTCATCACCCACGAAATGTCCGTGATCCGCAACATCGCGCGCGAAGTCGCCGTGATCGAAGGCGGACGCATCGTCGAGCAGGGCGACGTGTTCGAGGTGTTCACGAGGCCGCAGCACGAAGTGACGCGGTCCTTCCTCGGAGACGAGGCGGGTCGCGCTCTGCCGCCGTATGTTCAGAAGCGCCTCACCGCGGACGTGTCGCCCAACAGCCAGGCGGTGATCCGCATCGGCTTCCGTGGGCCTCATGCAACGGACCCGGTGCTGGCGCGGCTCGCGCGCGATCTCGGGGTCGAAGCCAACATCCTGTCCGGTGCGGTGGATGAGATCGCGGGGCGCCCCTTCGGCACCCTCGTCGTCAGCGTGCCGGAAGCAGCCTCGCTGAAGACACTCGAATTCCTGAACAAGCACGGTCTCGACACGGAGGTGCTCGGCCATGTCGCCTGAGATGATCCGCCTCATCGCCAGCTCCACCGGCGAAACGCTCTACATGGTCGGCGTAGCGGCGCTGATCGCTACCCTTCTCGGCCTGCCGCTCGGCGTGTTTCTCGCCACCAGCGGCAAGGGCGAGCTGTTCGCTGCGCCCTGGGTCAACCGCGTTCTCGGCGTCGTCGTCAACGCCACGCGCTCCACGCCCTTCATCATTCTCGTCGTCGCGATCATTCCTTTCACGCGACTGATCGCGGGCACGTCCATCGGCACCAACGCCGCCATCGTGCCGCTGACGATTGCCGCGACACCTTTCATCGCGCGCCTCATCGAAGGCGCGATCCGCGAGGTCGATCAGGGCCTCGTCGAAGCAGCCCGCGCCTTCGGCGCAACGCCGCTCCAGATCGTGCTGAAAGTCCTCATCCCGGAAGCCCTGCCCGGCATCGTGCTCGGCCTCACGCTCGCCGTCGTCTCGCTCCTCGGCTTCTCGGCCATGGTCGGCGCGGTCGGCGGCGGCGGCCTCGGCGACCTCGGCATCCGCTACGGCTACCAGCGCTTCATGCCTGAAATGATGCTGGCCGTGGTGCTTGTGCTCATCGTGCTCGTGCAGGCCGTGCAGAGCATCGGCGACCGTCTCGCACGACGCCTCAACAAGCGCATCCGCCACGGTTGATCTCTCTTCCTAACAGGACACGTACAAGGAGTACCCGCATGTCCCTGAAGACCTTAAGCCTCGCTGCCCTTCTCTCGCTCGCCGCGCTTCCGGCTGTTGCGCAGACGCAAGTCGTCCGCATCGGCGCGACGCCCGGCCCGCATGCGCAGATCCTCGAAGTCGTGAAGCCTATCGCCGCGCAGAAGGGCCTCGACATCAAGATCGTCGAGTTCTCCGACTACGTGGTGCCGAACGAGGCTCTCTCCTCGGGTGAGTTGGAAGCCAACTCCTTCCAGCATCAGCCCTATCTGGACAACCAGAAGGAAAATCGCGGCTACAAGATCGAGACCGTGGCGCAGACCGTGAACTTCCCGATCGGCGTCTATTCGAAGAAGCACAAGGCTTTCGATGCGTTGCCGGATGGCGCTCGCGTCGCGATCCCGAACGATCCGACCAATGGCGGCCGTGCGCTTCTGCTGTTGCAGGACAAGGGCCTGATCAAGCTGAAGGACGGCGTGGGCTTCAAGCCGACGATCCTGGATGTAACCGCCAACACCAAAAACCTGAAGTTCACGGAAATCGACGCGGCCCAGGCCCCGCGCGTGCTCGATGATGTCGATGCCGCTGTCATCAACACCAACTATGCCACGCAGGCCGGCCTTGACCCGGTGAAGGACGCGCTGACCCGCGAGAACCCGAAGGGTCCCTACGTGAACGTCATCGCCGTGCGCGCGGCCGACAAGGACAAGCCGTGGGTGAAGGCGCTGGTCGAGTCCTACCACTCCCCCGAAGTGAAGAAGTTCGTGGAAGAGAAGTTCAAGGGCGCCGTGCTCACCAGCTGGTAAGAGCCGCAAGTCCAGTTGCGAGAAGGCCGGGTGAAAGCCCGGCCTTTTTCGTTGGCAGCACCTTGACAATGCAGCCGGCTAAGTTTCCTCATGTGACCGTCTCTTACGTTGACGGATAAGTCGGGCCGAAGAGCCCGGCATTCAGGAGGAAAGCCCCATGCGTCATTTACTCGCCGGCGTCGCTTTGGCCGCCACGCTCTACGCTGCGCCTCTCGCTGCCCAGGCTCAGGAACAGCTGACCATCTATTGCTCGATCCTAGAGGAGCAATGCCGCGTCGGCGTCGCCGCCTTCGAGAAAGCATCGGGCATCAAGGTGACGATGGTGCGCAAGAGCACCGGCGAAACCCTGGCGCAGATCCGCGCCGAGGTCTCCAATCCGCGCGCCGACGTGTGGTGGGGTGGACCTGGCGATTCCCACATTCAGGCCGCCGAGGAAGGCCTCACGGTCGCATACAAATCGCCCAATCTGACGGAGCTCTATGACTGGGCTCAGCGCTTCTCGGAGCAATCCGGCAACCGCGCTACGGCCACCTATCTCGGTGCGCTCGGCATCGGCTACAACACCGACGTTCTGAAGAGCCGCGGCCTGCCGGAGCCGAAATGCTGGGCTGACCTGCTCGATCCCAAATACAAGGACGAAGTGCAGGTCTCCGATCCGAATTCATCCGGCACCGCTTACGTCTTCCTGGCGTCGCTCGTGCAGCTGATGGGCGAGGACAAGGCCTTCGACTACATGAAGGCCCTGCACAAGAACATCAATCAATACACCAAGTCGGGCGCCGCCCCCGTGAAGGCGACGGCATTGGGCGAGACCGCCATCGGCATCGCCTTCATGCATGACATGGTGACGATGATCGCCGACGGCGCCCCCGTGAAGACCATCGCGCCCTGCGAAGGCACCGGGTACGAGACGGGCTCCGTCTCCGTCGTCAAAGGCAAGAACCAGGATGCGGCGAAGAAGTTCGTCGATTGGGCTCTCACGGCCGAAGCGCAGAAGCTTGTGGGCGCGGACCAAAAGATCTACTCGATCCCGTCCAACAAGAACGCTCCGATCTCGCCGAGCGCACCGAAGCTCTCCGAGATGAAGCTCATCAACTACGACACGGTCAAATACGGCTCCGTCGCGGAGCGCACGCGCCTGCTCAAGAAGTGGGACACGGACGTCAAGTCCGCCCCGAAATAGGCGGATCTATCGCTTCTCACAAAGGCCGGGCGCAAGCCTGGCCTTTTTCTTTACTTCATGCGCGGCTCCTGCATGTGCTCGCCTGCATCTTTCCACTGCCCTGCCCTCTTCGCCTTCACCGCATCGAGCAGCGTCAAGGCAGCGTTGCGCACTTCATCCTGTACGTTGGTGTCGCGATCGAGCTCGTCATGGCTTGTCGCATAGGGCTTCCAGTAGCCGATATAGCGATCGATCTCCGCAAGATTGCCGGCGGGGTGAAGATCCATCGCGCGTAGCCAATCCGATACGCTGCGCCGCACATCGCCTGCGCCCTCCGCATCGCCATGGACGATGACGGAGAACAGACGGCCCGAGAGATGCTTGGGATAATCCCATCCTTTCAGTTCGAGTCCCTTGGCCTGATCGACCTTCTTGCCGTGCGTGGATGTAGGATCGGGATTGCCGCCATCGGCGCAGACAAGCCGATCCATCATCAGCTTGAGCGGCGACGAGACCTGATACCAGTTCACCGGCGTGACGATCATGACGCCATGAGCCGCGACCCATTTGGGATAGATCTCGTTCATCCAGTCATGGGTCTGGCCGAGGGAGTAATTGGGATAGCAGGAGCAGGGCCAATGGCATAAAGCCGCCGCCGTGGAGAAGCACGCCTTGCACGGATGGATATGGCAGCCGTATTCCGACGTGAGGCGACTGAGTTCGAGAACCTCAACCTCAACGTTCCCGCCGCTGGCGATCACCTGCCGCGCGATCTCGATGAGGCGGTAGCTCTTCGACATCTCGCCGGGGCATGTATGTTCGCTGCGCGATGAGCCTGCGATCAGCAGGAAGCGGGCGGGGCCACCGTCGTCCTCATGCCTCTTCTGCGCTTCATCGATGGCCTCCTTCGCGGCAATCCAATCGACCGAGAGATCGTAATCGGGATCGGCGAAGCCAGGCCCAGCCTTGCGCGTGTGCGGGCTCTTGCGATGGTTGCTGTAGGCATCCCAGGCCGCGTCCGCGACGCGCTGGAGCTCATTACTCAGCGCATCGAAGGCAGGATCCTGGAATTGCTGCAGGTAGCGCCTGCGAAACTCGGTCTCATCCAGCATTGGATCGGGCGTGCCTGTTCGCGCTTCCGGAATCGACAAGAGACACTCCCTCACGAATGTAACAATGCTAAGCTCGGAACGCCCCTAACGCTCTGCCGGTTCCGCATGCGTGAAAATCACGGCTTCACGGTTGGTTTACGGTCGAGCCATGCCTAATTAACGCAGACCTTTACCTATCCCGCCTACAGGAGCAGCCTATGCCGACGACACCGACCATTCGCCTGAACGACAACCGCACGATGCCGCAGCTCGGCTACGGCGTATGGCGGGTCTCGAACGATGAGGCGGCCACAAGCGTCGGCGAGGCTTTGAGAGCCGGATATCGCTCCATCGACACGGCGTCGATCTACGAGAACGAGGAGGGCGTCGGCAAGGCCATCGCCGCATCGGACATTCCGCGTGACGAGCTCTTCATCACCACCAAGCTCTGGAACAACAGCCACAACCCGGATGCCGCTCTCAAGGCCTTCGACGAGAGCCTCGCACGCCTGCGCCTCGACTTCGTCGATCTCTATCTCATCCACTGGCCGGTCGCCGGAAGCGAGGCCTATCTCGATGCATGGCGCACGCTCATCCGCTTGCGGGACGAAGGGCGCGCGAAGTCCATCGGCGTGTCGAACTTCAACATCCCGCATCTGCAGCGCATCATTGCCGAGACCGGCGTGACGCCCGCCGTCAACCAGATCGAGGCGCATCCTCGTTTCCAGCAGGGCGAACTGCGCGATTTTCATGCCGCCAACGGCATCGCAACCGAATCCTGGGGGCCGCTCGGTCAGGGCTCGCTGGTCAACAACGAGGAGCTTGCCGCTATCGGCCGGAAGTACAACAAGACGCCAGCTCAGGTCATCCTGCGCTGGCACCTCGATCACGGCCTCATCGCGATTCCGAAATCCGTCACGCCATCGCGTATCCGCGAGAATCTCGACGTGTTCGACTTCAAGCTCGACGCGGAGGATATGCAAATCATCGAACGGATGGACGACAAGGGCGGGCGAGTCGGCCCCGACCCTTCTGTCTTCGGCTGAAGCTGAAATGAGGCTACAGCATCGGACCAAAAAGTGGATCTGCACTTTTTTGGTCCGATGCTTTGTTTCTGAATGAGAGCATCGTTCACGCGCAAAACCGGGGCCACTTTTGCGCACGATGCTTTCTCCTTGAATTGGAGCATCGTTCGCGCGCAAAACCGGGGCCACTTTTGCGCACGATGCTCTAGAGGCGGCCCCGCGCGGCGTCGCCTGCGGCTTCGAACTGTTTGTAGATGCTCTCCGCGATCGGCAGCAGCTGCGCGCGATCCGCCTTCGCGGAGACCACATAGGACAGCCCGTTCTCGATCCACGAGAAGGCCGAGATGCCATCCTGTTCCTCGAAGCGGAACGCGGTCTGCGGCTCGGATCCGCCGGAACGGGCATAGATCGTCAGGCGGTTGCCGCCTGCATTCTCATACATGAACTGAGCCGCTGCTTCGCCATTGGAAGGCAGAAGCCTGCCGCCGATGAGCCGATAGCCCTGCGCATTGAGGTTCGGCGCCGTCAGCGGCTTGCCCACGCGCCGGGACAGCCATTGCACGAGATGCGCCTCCTGCTCGGCCGGCACCTCGACCGGATGCACGCGCTCGCTCACATAGATGCGATGCGCGGCAATCGCGTTGTCCGCAACGCTCGCATCCTGCACGGTTCGCGTAAACCACAACGAACTCCCGGCAACGCCCAGCAGCCCGCCTATCGCAAGCCACGCAACGGCAGCGGCAACCGCTCCTCGATTGACGCGCGATGCCTTTCGCGGAGCAGCCATGAGGTTGGACACACGCAGGCGCGCGGGAATCGGCTCCTGCGCCTTGAACGCCAGCCGCGCGCGC
Organism: Microvirga sp.; assembly: GCA_041913065.1. Classification (GTDB taxonomy): domain Bacteria; phylum Pseudomonadota; class Alphaproteobacteria; order Rhizobiales; family Beijerinckiaceae; genus Microvirga. Next base: position 6,161 of record JAYSGD010000011.1, read on the forward strand.
AAGGCTTCACGTTGCGCGATCTCGCTTTCGACCTGAGACGCCAGGGCCGGATTGGACGCAAGGAAGGCCTTGACCGTTACAAGCCGCGCGGGCTCAAGCCGGCCATCGACAAAGGCCTGCAGATCGTCCTCTCCGATGGGTCCGTCGCCCGTCACTTCACTCTCCTCAACGTAGGAATGCGTCCACCCTCCATGAATTCCCGAAGATGCTTTCGCGCGCGGCTGAGGCGCGACATCACCGTGCCGAGCGGCACATCCAGAACCCGCGCTGCCTGCTCGTATGAAAAGTCCTCGACGCCGACGAGGAGCAGAACAGAGCGATGCTCTTCCGACAAAGCGTCGAGCCCTGCCAGCAGATCGCGCATGCCCACATGTCCGTCTGGGGCTTCGCCCGATGCCGGCACGCTGTCCAGCGCCTCGACGCCCACCTGCGTGCCGCGCCCTTTGCGACGGCGTAAGGTATCGATGTAGAGATTGCGCTGGATCGCAAAGAGCCAGGCGCGCAACTCCCCCTCGCGGTGGCGTTGGCTCCAATAGCGGATCGCCTTTTCCAGCGTGTCCTGAACGAGATCGTCGGCGGCCTCATTATCGCGCAGAAGCGCCCAGGCATAGCGGCGCAAGCCCGGTATCTGCGGTTCGAGAAGGGATGCGATCTCGTCCAAGCTCAGACACTCACCCGACAGGGATCATTGAACGACGAAGCTGCGTCGCTCGCAAGCCCTATGGCGCCGCGACGTGCCAGGTGTTGTTGGCCACGCCGTCTCCGGTGGCGTCACCGGGCTTGGTGTCCTTCACCCAGGTGTAGAGCGGCTTTCCCTTGTAGGCCCACTGCTTTCCGCCATCGTCGCGGGTGATGACGCTCCAGTCGCCCGACGCTGCCGCGTTGGCGGGCGCCATGAGCGGCGGCCAGTTCTGGGCGCATTGGCCGTTGCAGGCCGATTTGCCCGTGCTGTCCTTGTCGAAGATGTAGAGCGTCATGCCCTTGGCATCGACGAGGGACTTGCCCTTGCTGGTGTCGGCGACCTTGGCGGGCGCGGTCTGCGCGAGCGCGCCGGTCGCCGCAACGAGAAGTCCGGCGAGAATGGTTGAGCGAGACAACAATTTCATGGATGCGTTCTCCGAGGACCATGATGGTCATGACCCTGGAGACATGTTTCGGGCCCACTTTATTCCATCCGGACGCGAAAAATCATCAGCGTCCGGCAGGATTGAACGCGCCATACTCGTCGATCGGTTCGCGCAGCTCGATCCGGTGGCGATCGTTGTCCCTTATCTGCGCAACGCGATAGGTGCCCTCGATATCGTCCTGCGGCATCTGCAGAATATCGACACCGGCCTTGGCGAGTTGCTCCACTTCCTTGTCCACATCGGGAACGAGCAGGCTGAGCACCGGCGCTTCCATGGCGTCGAAGCCGCCGGTGGCATGGGGCTCCTCCTGCACGGTCACGGCGGCGTGGTCCACCTCCGTGATCTGGATGAGAGCGCCTGTTCGTTCCAGAACCGCCGTTCGATCCGGCGTGGCGCTCTGCGTCGTGATCAGGCGGAAGCCGAGCGTGTCCCGATACCATTTCACGCTCGCATCGAAATCAGGCGTGCGGATGGAAACCGAGCTTGAGCTGGAAGCAAGCCCTCTCTGCGCATGCGCGAATGTCATCGCCACCAGAAGAGCGGCAACGAGCGACAGAGTTGCAATCGCGCGCATCCGGGCGCGTCGCAGCGAATTGGAAGAAGCGCGGGCTTTCACCATGCATCCCTCATGAGGCCGCCGGAACTTAGCCGCCTTTTCATGAACGCGCATCAAGCCCGATTGTTCTGAGGTTGCACCAGCTTGAGCAGCAAAGCGGCCAATTGCTCTGCCTCGCTCTCGGTCAACGGATCGCCGATGGTGCGGTTGATGGCGGGGCCGTAGATGCTCCACATGCGCTTTTGAAGCGCCCTTCCCTCCGCCGTGATCTCCACGAGCTGGCGCCGCTTGTCGCCGGGGAACGGGATGCGGCGGACAAGGCCTTCCGCCTCCATGCGGTCGAGGTGGCGCGAGAGGTTGTACTGCTCGAACAGCACCGCCTCCTCGATCTCGCGCGGCGAGGCGCGGCCTTGCGACTGCTTCTTGAGGTGCAGGAGCACGTCATACCAGGAGAGCGAGGGGAAGCCTGCCTCCTTCAGCTCCGCCTCGATGCGCCCGACGATCGACTTCTCCGCCCTGATGAGGCGAACCCATGCATCCGTGACCGCATCGGACGGGTCCTGCATCTTTTGCACCACGGCAAAGATCCTCCTGTTTCCATGCAATTGCATCATATTTGACATTTCCATGCAAGTGCATATGAATATTCATGCATCTGCATGGAGTTTTCCGATGTCACAGACAAAGACCTCGAACGCCGATTATGCCGCCCTCCTGCTTCGGGTATCCCTCGGCGTCATGTTCATCGCCCACAGCCTCGTCCTGAAAGGCATGACCTTCGGGCTCGCCGGCACGGCGCAGTATTTCGAATCCCTCGGCCTTCCGGCCTTCCTCGCCTATGCGACGTTCTTCGCCGAGCTCATCGGCGGCGTCATGCTGGTTCTCGGCGTCCAGAGCCGCTGGGTCGCGCTTGCCCTCCTGCCGGTCCTGTTCGGCGCGGCCTGGGTGCATATCGGCAACGGCTGGGTGTTTTCGGCCCAAGGCGGCGGCTGGGAATATCCGCTTTACCTGATTGTCCTGTCGGTGGCGCAGGCATTGCTGGGCGATGGCGCCTATGCCCTTAAGCCCTCCCGGCCTCTTCCCATCGGCTCGGGTTCCGCAGCGCTGAAGCCCGCTCTCTAACGCCTTTTACCTCAATTAGGAATGATCCGATGAAGCTCTATTACACCCCCGGCGCCTGCTCGCTTGCTCCGCATATCGTCGCCCGCGAGGCCGGCCTGCCGATCACACTTGAAAAGGTGGATCTGGCGAAGCACACGACGGAAGCAGGCCAGGATTTCCGCGCCATCAACCCGAAGGGCTATGTGCCTGCCATCGCGCTGAACGACGGCTCGCTGCTCACCGAGGCGGCTGCGATCATCCAGTACCTCGCCGACCAGCAACCCGCGTCGAACCTTGCTCCTGCCAACGGCACGACGGAGCGCTACCGCCTCATCGAGTGGATCACCTTCATCAGCTCTGAGATCCACAAGGGCTTCGGTCCGCTCTGGAATCCCACGACGCCGGATTCCGTGAAGACCGCCGCAAAGGACCGCCTCGCCACGCGCTTCGCCTATCTCGACGAGCGCCTGGGCCAGCAGCCTTTCCTGATGGGCGAGACCTTCACGATTGCCGACGCCTATCTCTTCACCGTCGTGAACTGGACGAACTTCCACGGCATCGACATCTCGTCCTTCAAGAACCTGAGCGCCTTCATGGGCCGCGTGGCCGCGCGCCCCAAGGTGCAGGAAGCGCTTGTCGCGGAAGGGTTGAAGCAGGCGGCTTAAACCAAGCGATCCATGCCAAAGAAAAAGCCACGGAGCGATCCGTGGCTTTTTTTACTGATGCTGCTGTCGTTCTCAGAGGACCCAGAAGTCGCTCGCCGAGAGATCCGTGCCGGCCTCGACTTGCGCGAACTTCACCGCCTTGAACTTCCTGCCGCTGCCGTCGGCATCGTAAGACACCGCGCCGGTCTTCTCGTTGAAGATGATCCGGTCCTTCGCATCCTTGGCCTTCGTGCCGGTGTGGAACGCGCTCTTCTTCAAGGCGCCCTTCTCGATCTTGCTGAAGATGCCCTTCGCCATCTGGATCATGTCTTCGCCAGCTGTGAAGTCAGTGATGGTGTCGACATTCTTCTTCAGCTTGGTTCTGAAGACGAATACGTCCTTGCCCTCGTTGCCCGTGAGGATGTCGCGTCCCAAGCCACCGTTGAGATAATCATCGCCCGTACCGCCAACCAGCGCGTCAACCTTCCGGCCGCCTACGAGCTTCAGGCTGGGTTCGGGCATAATCGATACTGGCGTGCCCGGCACGGCAGGTACAGCCGGAGACGTCGGCGTTGCCGGCGAACCTGCGGGCGAGGGGCTGGTATACGAAAGCGTGTAGACGCGGTCGCTGAAGAGAGCGAACTCCACGCCGCCGAGAACATCGACGCCATCGCCCAAGGCACGCTTGTCGGCAATCGTGATCGAACCGGCGCCGACCGTGATGGTGTAGTCGGAAAACTTGCCGGTGAACACGGCGATATCCGAGCCCGCGCTGCCTACGAGAAGATCATTGCCTGCGCCACCGCTCAGCAGGTCATCGCCGCCATAGCCGTCGAGCGTGTCGTTGCCGCCATTGCCGACGAGGGTGTTTGCGAGGTCGTTGCCGATGAAGCGATCATCGAACCCGCTGCCGTTCAGGCTCTCGAAGTTTCTGATCGTGGCCCAGCTATCGCTGCCGGTTTGCTGACGTCCGGTAATTCTCAGGTCGACCGTAGCGGCAGCGCTGAAATCGAGCGTATCGACGCCTTCGCCGCCGTCAACAACGTCGGAGCCCTTACCGAGCCAGACGGTTTCCGATCTATCGCCACCGAAAAAGACATCGTCACCGGTCCCAAGCCAAACCTTACCTGTGACCGTCCCGCCGCGACCGTCATAGACATCATTGTAGTCGCCTAAGTTCACACCGCCCTCGATGCGGCCGCTATTGGTCACCGTGTTGGAACCAATGTTTGATCCATCGATAGCTATATTGCTCGCCCCTGTCCCTTTGATAAGCCCGGTGTTATTGACGACCAAGGTCTGATCCAGCGTGAGAGACGGGCTATAGATATTCGAGAATGTGATCCCCGTCTTTCCATCAATAGTGCCGGAGTTCGACACGATGGCCGGGCTACCTTCGAGATAGACAGCTGAGTAGTCTTGGGAGGAGATCGTACCGGCGTTGGTCAAGGCATTCAGCGGAAAATCTCTGTCATACAGAAAATAGACCCCTAACATTCCACCGTGAACGGATCCATTCTCGCCTACGGTGATCGTCCCTTGCGCTGCGATCCCATGACTTTGTTCACTGTGAACACGCCCATCGATAATGAAGGTATTGCCTAGGCTACCGCGGATTCCATACGACGAAGCACCATACGCTGCGATCTCCGCCCCTTCACCAAGAATGACAGTATCTCTCATTCCCAACACCAGAGCATGCTGACGGTCTTCATAAGTCGGCGGCAGCGGGTTGGACAGGTCGATGATGTGAACGGGCATAGCTGTTTCCTAGGCTTAATATCCTTTGTTACTATATTTCAACAACTTAAGCAACAGCTTAGCTTCGAACAACAAAAAGCCCCGGAGTTTCCTCCGGGGCTTCTTTATTCTTCAGGCTGTAGCGCCAGGACTTCTTAGAAGTCCATGCCGCCCATGCCGCCCATGCCGCCGCCGGGCATGGCCGGGGCGCCGGAGTCGCGCTTGGGAGCGTCGGCGACCATGGCTTCCGTCGTGACGAGGAGGCCGGCCACGGAGGCTGCGTCCTGCAGAGCGGTGCGGACGACCTTTGCGGGGTCGACGATACCGGCCTGGAGCATGTCCACGAACTCTTCGGTCTGAGCGTTGAAGCCGAAGGTGTCCGACTTGTTCTCCGAGATCTTGCCGACCACGATCGAGCCTTCCACGCCGGCGTTCTCGGCGATCTGGCGGAGCGGAGCCTCGAGAGCGCGCAGGACGATGTTGATACCGGCCTTCACGTCAGCGTTGTCGCTGGAGAGCTTGGCAACCGCAGCCTTGGCGCGGAGCAGTGCCGTGCCGCCGCCGGGAACGATGCCTTCTTCCACCGCAGCGCGGGTGGCGTTCAGGGCGTCGTCAACGCGGTCCTTCTTCTCCTTCACCTCGACCTCGGTCGCGCCGCCGACGCGGATCACCGCGACGCCGCCTGCGAGCTTGGCGAGACGCTCCTGGAGCTTCTCACGGTCGTAGTCCGAGGTGGTCTCTTCGATCTGAGCCTTGATCTGGCCGACGCGGGCTTCGATGTCTTCCTTCTTGCCGGCACCGTCGATGATCGTGGTGTTCTCCTTCTCGATGCGAACGCGCTTGGCGCGGCCGAGCATCGGGAGCGTCACGGACTCGAGCTTGATGCCGAGGTCTTCGGAGATCGTCTGACCGGCGGTCAGGATCGCGATGTCCTCGAGCATGGCCTTGCGGCGATCGCCGAAGCCGGGAGCCTTCACGGCGGCGATCTTCAGGCCGCCACGCAGCTTGTTGACGACGAGGGTGGCGAGAGCCTCACCTTCCACGTCCTCGGCGATGATGAGCAGCGGCTTGCCGGTCTGCACAACGGCCTCGAGGATGGGGAGCATGGTCTGCAGCGAGGAGAGCTTCTTCTCGTGGATGAGGATGTAGGGGTCCTCGAGCTCGGCAACCATCTTCTCGGCGTTCGTGATGAAGTACGGCGAGAGATAGCCGCGGTCGAACTGCATGCCTTCCACGACATCGAGCTCGGTCTCGGCGGTCTTGGCTTCCTCGACGGTGATGACACCCTCGTTGCCGACCTTCTGCATGGCATGGGCGATCATCTCGCCGATGTCCTTGTCGCCGTTGGCGGAGATGGTGCCGACCTGGGCAACCTCATCCGACGACTTCACCTTCTTGGCGCGAGCCTGGATGTCCTTGATGGCTTCCGTGGTGGCGAGGTCGATGCCGCGCTTCAGGTCCATCGGGTTCATGCCGGCGGCAACGGCCTTGGCGCCTTCGCGGACGATGGACTGGGCCAGGACGGTCGCCGTCGTGGTGCCGTCACCGGCGATGTCGTTGGTCTTCGAGGCCACTTCGCGCACCATCTGGGCGCCCATGTTCTCGAAACGGTCGGCGAGCTCGATTTCCTTCGCGACCGACACGCCGTCCTTCGTGATGCGCGGAGCGCCGAAGGACTTCTCAATCACGACGTTGCGGCCCTTCGGGCCGAGGGTCACCTTCACCGCATCGGCGAGGATGTCGACGCCGCGCAGCATCTTCTCGCGGGCTTCGGAAGAAAACTTAACGTCTTTGGCAGCCATGGGCTTAGCCTCCAGTTAAATTGAAATCTTTTGGTGGGTCGAAGGCTCGATTAGCCGACGATGCCCATGATGTCGGATTCCTTCATGATCAGGAGATCCTTGCCATCGATACGCACCTCGGTGCCGGACCACTTGCCGAACAGGACGCGGTCGCCGGCCTTCACATCGAGGGCAACGATCTTGCCGCTCTCGTCACGGGCGCCAGCGCCGACGGCGACGACTTCGCCCTCTTGCGGCTTTTCCTTGGCGGTGTCCGGGATGATGATGCCACCGGCCGTCTTCTCTTCGGCTTCGATGCGGCGAACGACGACGCGGTCGTGCAGCGGACGGAACTTCATGGAACTTCCCCTTTGACTATGAGGTACGGCCCCTCTGGCCGCACCCTGGTCTGCGATCTGTTAGCACTGTCTTGAGGCGAGTGCTAACGTCGATGGGCGAGATAAGCAGGAGCTTGAGAGGAGTCAAGACCGGCCAGGGCCATGAATTTTATTACATTTTCAAGCAGGCCCGGCAGGCCTACCGCCTGGAGGTCAGCAGGGCCGCCGCGACGATGAGGAGCCCTCCCCCCAGGGTCGCCCAGGTGGGGACCTCGCCGAAGGCGCCGTAGCCGAGCAGGACGGCCCAGATCAGAGCCGTGTATTCTAATGGCGCAAGCCGGGCCGCCTCGGCCCTGGCATAGGCGGTGGCCATGAGCACGTGGCCGATGAAGCCGAGCACGCCCAGCACCATGAACCAGGCGAGATGGGTGAGATTGACCGGCTGCCAGACCCAGAGCGCGAAGGGGAGAACGAGAATCGCCGGGCCGATATTCTGGAAGAGGACGATGTGCAGATACTTGTCCCGCTGAGCGCGCTGGCGCAGCAGCACCAGGCTCAAGGCATAGGAGACCGCCGAGAGGAGCGCCGCCGCGACGCCGCTCCAGGAACGGGTGGCGCCTGCATCTTCCGTTTGCCCCAGGACGACGATGAGCGTTCCCGCAAAGCCGACCACGATGGCGACGATGATGCGGCTGTCCACCTTCTCCTTGAGCATCAGCAGCCCGAACACGGCGATGAACATGGGCGAGAGGAACGACAGCACCAGCGTCTCGGCGAGCGGCAGCTGGCCCAGGGCATAGAAGAAGGTGATTGCCGTGATGACGGCGGCGACGGAGCGCAGCAGGTTGGCGCGGATGGTCTCGCGGCTCGGCCAGCCCGGACGCATCACCACAACCACGCCCGTCGCGATGAGCGAGCCGCACAGGAAGCGCAGCGACGCAACCTGGAAGGTCGAGTAAAAGGCGGACATCCCCTTGATGACCGCATCCATGACGGACAGGACCGCGATGCCCGCGGCAGCCCGCAGGGCGGGACCGTATTGCATTGGCTCACAACGATGTGAAACGCGACATCCGGGATGGACAGCGTCGCAGAGGAACGACGCTCTTAACCCACTTCCGCCGCCGCTTCATCTCTCCTTTTACTCCTTCGACAGGAAAGCCCACAGCATTGGATCAAAAAGTGGATTTTCACTTTTTGGATCGCTCCAATGCTTATTCTCTGAATTCAGTGCATCGCACCCGCTGAAAACCGGGGCCACTTTTGCGCACGACGTTATAGGAAAGAAAATGTGCGTTTTCGCATATTCGAAACCAGCTTGACGGAAACAAAAGCCGCGCTTGCCGTTAATAGGAAAACAACCAGACAGGATGCTCCCATGCGCGCTTGGATCCCTTGCTCGGCAATGCTTTTGGCTGCCCTCATCCCGGCCTCTGCCTCGGCCCAGTCCCGATACGGCGGCGGTCAATACTACGGCAATACCTACATCTCTTCCGAATACAACTATCCCTATGCGGTGACGCAGGACGGCTATGCCGGCTATCCGATGGTGACGCGCCCGGCCGAGCGCCGCACGGCGGCGGGCTATCCCTATGCGACGGGTTCGGTGCGCGCCGGCACGCAGGTTGCGACCCTGCCGCAAAGCTATTCCGATCAAGGTTACGACAACGCCATCGATTATGCGATCTCGCCTGAATATCAGCGGCAGATCGTGTCCTATCGCGGCGGCCATCGTCCCGGCACCATCGTCGTCGATACCAACGACAAATTCCTCTATCTCGTGCAGGACGGCGGCCGCGCCATCCGCTACGGCATCGGCGTGGGACGTCCCGGCTTCGAATGGGCCGGCCGCAAGACCGTCTCGATGAAGCGCGAATGGCCGAGCTGGCGTCCGCCGGCCGAGATGCTGCGCCGTCGCCCCGATCTTCCGCGCTTCATGGAAGGCGGCCCGGACAATCCGCTCGGCGCGCGTGCCCTCTATCTCGGCTCGTCGCTCTATCGCATCCACGGCACCAACGAGCCGCACACCATCGGCCAGGCCGTCTCCTCGGGCTGCATCCGCATGCTCAACGAGGACGTGGTCGATCTCTACAATCGCGTGAAGGTCGGAACATCGGTGGTCGTGATCTGATCGGACGACACTCTACAAAGCAAAAAGCGCCCGCCAATGGCGGGCGCTTTGTCATGATGCGAAGCGATCCTCAAGCCCAGTCGCCGTCGTCGCCGGAATCTCCGCCGAAATCGGAGAAGTCCTGATTGTCGTCGGCGGGCTTGTCGTAGAGCGAGTCCGTGATGCCGGCCGTGTCGGTATTGGCGGCCTGATTGCCGAGATCGGCCAGGGCCTGCTGGCCTGCCTCGAGCGGGTTGTTCCCGCCGCTGAAGGCGCTCGACAGGGCGTTGGCGATCATCATGCCGCCCGCGACGCCGGCCGCTGTGGTAAGAGCGCTCTGGAGAAAACCGCCTCCGCCGCGTGCCTGCATCGCGCTGCCCCAGGGACCTGGCGCCCCATGAGGCTGCTGCGGCATGGCATGCGATTGCTGGCCGCCCCAGGGCGATGCCCGACGGGCGGGCGGCTCATTGTAGGCTGGTCCCGGCGGACGCGGCGCGCCGCCGAAGATGCTGGATAGGAAACCGCCCTGCTGCGGCTGCCGGCTGGCCTGATCGAGTTCGGCGCGCAGGCGCTCGTTCTCGGCCTGGAGGTTGGCCAGCGCCTGCTCCTGAACATAGACCGCCTGTGCCATCGCGTAAGGCGCATAGGGCTGCTGACGCAGCTTCTCGGCAATGAAGCGCTCGGCCTCCGGATCGCGCGGCTGGTTCGCTACCTGCTCGAGGCGTCGGAAGATGTCGGAAATGACCTGGCGTTCCTGTTCGTTCATGGCAAGCCTCCTCCCAAACAATAGGGCCGCTTTCCATGTAAGCGCGGCATTCGCGATTGTTAGAGGCGCAGCATCCCGAGCCTCGCCATATTCACGAGGGTTTGAGGGGCAATCGCTTCCAACTCCCGCAGATCGCGCCACTCGGCGGCATGCACCTCGGCGAGATCGGGCCGGATGCGGCTGCCTTTCCCGGCTCGCACGAGATAGCGGAAGTCGTGGTGCCAATGCTCCGGCTCGTCACGCGCCGGACGGGCCGGGATGAGATGGCTGTCGATGTCGATGGGAATGCCGGAGGCCGCATGCCAGGGATCGATGCTCAGCACCTCCACCCCCGTCTCCTCGAAGGCCTCGCGCAGGGCCGATTGCGCGAGGTCATCGGGCGGCTCGTAATGCCCGCCGGGCTGGAGCCAGCGCGCGAGGGAACGGTGGTGGATGAGAAGCACCCGTCCACCCTCCTCGTCGAGGATCATGGCCGAGGTCGTGACATGACCCGGAAAGGTGCGGCGTGAATGGATGTCGTCACCTTCCGCAAGCTGGTGTCGCAACAGGGCATGGCGTTCGGAGTCGAGACCAAAAGCATGCGCATATTGGTCGAGGAGCATCTGCACGCCCGTTCGAAACTGCATGGCATCGAAGATTTCGAAGGGATTTGCCGTCATCCTTCCATCACCTTCGCAAACGCCTCCTTGTAGTCGGGATGCCAACGCGACAGCGCCGGGCGGTTCTCGATGATGTCCTCCGCCGCCCAGCGGATGCGCTTCTCGTCCATCTCGCGCGTGGTCTCGTTGTCAGGACACAGCACATAGAAGTCGCCACGCTCGAGGGATGCCAGCATGAAGTCAATAACCTGTTCCGACGTCCAGGCGCCCGCCGGCTTCTCGGTGACGCCCCGCGCCTTCGTGAGGCCCGTATAGACGAAGCCGGGAATGAAGAGGTGCGCCGTCACCTTGCTGTCGGGCCTGTTGCGCAGCTCATGCGCTAATGCTTCCGTGAACACCTTCACACCCGCTTTCGAGACATTATAAGCGGCATTGCCCGGTGGCGTGGTGATGCCCTGCTTCGAACCCGTGTTGATGATAACCGACGGGTTGGCCTGTTCGAGCATGGCGGGAGCGAAAACCTGGGAGCCGTGAATCACGCCCCAAAGATTGGTTTCAAGGATGGAGCGCCACCTCTGCGGATCGCCGAAGATCGCGCCGTCGCCTTCGATGCCCGCATTGTTCATAAGCATGGCCACTTCACCGAAAGCGGCATAAACCTGCTCCTTGAGCTTCTCGATCTCTTCGCGCTTGCTCACATCGGTCGGAACGGCGAGCACATTCTGCTCGCCGGCGAGAGCGGTGACTTCGGCAGCAGCTTTCTGGAGGGCCTCGCCCGGCAGATCGGTGAGACACACCTTCATTCCTGAACCTGCGAAATGCTTGGCGGCCGCCAGTCCAATGCCGCTGGCGGCCCCGGTGATGACCGCAACGCGGTTCTTGGCGAATGCAGGGTGAGAGGCCATTGCTGGAATCCTTCTTCTCGATTCAGGACGGGCGCCGCCCGGCGTCCTTTGGAATGATGGTGGAGGCGCGTTTTGGCAAGCTGGCGGCAGGCTCTCAACAGGAGCCGCCGGCTTCACAAGTAAAGCCGCTGCCCAGCCTGCCAAGAGGCAGCGAACCAGTCACGATTGACGCAAGCTCGGGCTGGCGTTACAATCACGCCCATGATCACGAGCCGCGCCACGTTCTTCTACTATTATACGCCGTCCCCATAGGGCGGCTGCGTTTGGTTGCGACCTCACGATCCATGCCGCCGCATTCCGGCGGCGTTTTCATTTCTGGATCGGTCTCCGGTCTGCGGTTTGTCCAGAACCCAGGAGACCCCGATGACACGATCCCTCTTCATGAAGACGCTCACCGAACGCGGCTTCATTCATCAATGCACCGATCTCGCCGCGCTCGACGAAACGCTGAGTGCAGGGCCGATTGCTGCTTACATCGGCTTCGACGCAACGGCGGACAGCCTGCATGTGGGCAGCCTCGTGCAGATCATGGTGCTGCGCTGGCTCCAGAAGGCGGGACACAAGCCGATCATTCTGATGGGTGGCGGCACGACGCAGCTCGGCGATCCGAGCTTTCGCGACGCCAGTCGTCCCTTACTGAGCGATGAGCAGATCGCGCGCAACAGCGCGGGCATCAGGAAGGTGTTCTCGCAATACCTCACCTTCGGGGACGGGCCGACGGATGCGGTGATGGTCGACAATGCCGACTGGCTCGACCCGCTGCGCTACCTGCCGTTCTTGCGGGAGTTCGGCACGCATTTCACCATCAACCGCATGCTGAGCTTTGACAGCGTGCGCCTGCGGCTCGAACGCGAGCAGCCGCTGACGCTGCTCGAGTTCAACTACATGGTGCTGCAGGCTTTCGACTTCCTCGAACTGTCGCGCCGGCACGGCTGCGTGCTTCAAATGGGCGGTTCGGACCAATGGGGCAACATCGTCAACGGCATCGAGCTCGCCCGGCGCATCGACCAGCGCCAGCTCTTCGGCCTGACGACGCCGCTGCTCACCACGTCCTCCGGCGCAAAGATGGGCAAGACGGCTCTCGGCGCGGTGTGGCTCAACAGCGACCGGCTCTCCCCATACGAGTTCTGGCAATTCTGGCGCAACACGGAGGATGACGACGTCGCGCGCTTCCTGCGCCTCTTTACCGAGCTGCCGCTCGACGAGGTGCAGCGCCTCGCCCGCCTGCAAGGCGCCGACGTCAACGCGGCGAAGCAGATCCTCGCCACGGAGGTGACGCGTCTCGCCCATGGCGATGCGGCCGCGCAGGAGGCCGTGGAAACGGCCCGCGGTATTTTTGCGGAAGGCGCATCGGCCGATGGCCTGCCAAGCATTGATGTGCCGGCTGCCGATCTCGATGCAGGCATTCCGGTGGCCAACCTGCTGCATCAGGCGGGCCTTGCAGCCTCCCGCAGCGAAGGCAGGCGGTTGATCAAGGGCGGCGGCGCGAAGCTCAACGGTGATGCGATTACGGATGAGAATGTGCTCGTGACAACCGCACACCTACGTGACGGCGCTATCATGCTGAGTGCCGGGCGCAAGCGGCATAGCTTGGTGAGAGTTGGGGCGTGAAGGATGCGGCACTTCCCTCCCCCTTGCGGGGAGGGATTAAGGGTGGGGGTCGCAAAGTCGGAGCAATGCGCTTCAGCCAGTTATCTCAAAAGCCGCTACCATCAACCCCTCTCCCGTGTGGGAGAGGGGCAGGGGTGAGGGAATGCCGTTTCCGGAAATCGCATTCCCTCAACCGCCGCACTGACGTGCGTCGACCTCTCCCACATGGGAGAGGTTGGGATCGCGCCAGACCCATCAGCCACTCACCAGTCGCACACCCCCACCCTGGCCCTCCCCGCAAGGGGGAGGGAACAAGCGCGTGAAACCTTCTTCCCAACAACAAAAAAGCCCCGCAACCGCGGGGCTTTTTGCTTACTCGCCATCCGCCGGTTTCAGCGGATGGACATTTGTTTCGACCTCATCCTCATCGATGAGTCCATCGTCATCCTGCGCGTCGAGGCGCGTCCTCTTGCGCAGGGCGATGTACTTCTTCTGAATCTTGATGCGGCTTTCGCGCGCGATCTCCAGGGCGCCCTGCACGAGAGCGCGCTCGGCCTTCTCGTTCTGCAGCTCTTCCGTAAGGCGGCGGTTGGCGGCTTCGAGGGTGCTGCGCTCCTGGTCGAAGCGCTTGTTGAGCTGGTCGTTGCGCTCGGTGAGGCTCGCCAGCTTGTTGTCGGAGCTTTCGATCTGGAAGTCCTTGGCGGCGATGGCCTTGTTGAGCATTTCCACGCGCTCCTGCAGCTCGATGCGCGAGCGCTGGAGTTCGTTGACCATGGCCACCTGACGCTCGACCTCCTGCTGGGTCGCTTCGAGACGGCGGTCGAGGGTGTTCTTCTCGATGGTGGTCTCTTTGAGGCCGCGCTCGACGCCGCGAAGCGCCTCGTTCTTGTCGCGCAGCTGGTCGCGGGTATGGGCCAGGATCTTGTCCGTCGCGGCAAGGCGCGAGTTGAGGCCCTCGATCTTCATGTCCAGTGCCGACAGGTCGGTCTGGTGCGAGGAGCGCTCGGAATCGAGCTGGGTTTCGAGGCGCTGGCGCAGCACCTGCTCGGCCATGAGCTTGGTCTCGAGCTCGGAGGCGCGCTGGCGGGTGGCTTCCAGCTGGGTCTCCAGCTCGCCATAGCGGTTGGTGAGGCTGGAGAGACGGTAGTTCTGTTCCTCGGCGACCTTCTGAAGGCGCTTCACCTCGTGGTCGAGGAGGCCGTTGCGCTCGCGGGTCTCGATCAGCTCGCGCTCGGCGCGGGCGACCGTCTGGTCCGCTTCCTGGGCCTCGAGGCGCAGGGCCTGGTTCTCTTCCGTGATGTTGCGGGCGCGCTCGGTCTCGATGGAGAGCTGGTTCTCCAGATCGGCGACGATCGCTTCCTTGTCCTTCACGTTCAGGCGCAGGTCCTCGATGAAGGATTCCTGCTCGCGGGTCTTGGACTCGGCCTTGCGCAGCTGGGACACGGTGGCGGACAGATCGTCCATCGCACGGGCATGAGCGGTGTTGAGGTCGCCGAGCTCGCGGCGGAGCGCGGCGGTATTTTCGCTCTCCTGCTTGAGGACGGCCTCGGTCTCCAAGAGGCGCGACTGCAGCTGCGGATAGGAGCGGATCAGCTCGTTCACCGGCTCGTTCAGGAGGGCGAAGTCCTCCTTGAGGCTGCGGATTTCCTCCAGCCGGTCGATCATGTTGGCGAAGCGGACGCGGATCAGTTCGTTCTTCTGGCCCACGGAATCGAGGGGAGCGTTGTGGCGCACCACAACGGTCTCGGTCTTTTCCGCGGGGGCGGAAGCCTGCACGGGCACGGGCAAGGCGGCCTCGCTCTGCCCGGGCAGAACGCTCAACACCTCATCCTCTGGCTTCTTGTTGCCGAAACGGTTTTTGAAAGACGTCCAACCCGAAGACATGGTGCCGCCCCTTCACGCCTGAAATTTCACTCTATCCGCCCCTTTTAACCCAGAGTCAGGCGAGAGGAAAATAAAATTTCGTTGCGCAACCCTGTGGCGGATTTACTCGGCGGCTATGGTTAACGGTCGGGAGACCCGACTCTCGAACCCAGCATTTTCAAGGGTTTCAGGCATCGGGCCGCCGGTCGCCCAATCCAGAAGCTCGACCGTATGGACGATGGGGATCTCCGTTCCCTTCCCGATCTGGGTCATGCAGCCGATATTGCCGGTGGCGATGAGGTCCGGCTTCGTCCGCTCGATATTGGCGACTTTCCGGGCCCTGAGCTGCCCGGCGATCTCCGGCTGGAGCAGGTTGTAGGTGCCGGCCGAGCCACAGCAGATATGCCCTTCGGGAACGTCCTTCACGGTGAATCCCGCCTGCTTGAGCAGGGTCTTGGGCTCGGTGCGGATCGCCTGGCCGTGCTGCATGGAGCAGGCGGAGTGGTAGGCGACCACGAGGTCGGTCTCGCGCACGGGCTCCATGAGGTCGAGGGACAGGGCGTATTCGGTGATGTCCTTGGCCAGCCCTGAGACCCGGGCGGCCTTCTCGGCATAATCCGGGTCGTCCCGGAACATGAAGCCGTAATCCTTGATGGTCGTGCCACAGCCGGAAGCCGTGATGACGATGGCGTCCAGGCCCTCGCCGTCCATCTCGGCGATCCAGGCGTCGATATTGCGCTTGGCGAAGTCGTGCCCCTCCGCCTCCCGGCCCATGTGATGGACGAGAGCGCCGCAGCACCCCTCCCCCTTGGCCTGCACCACCTCGATCCCATGACGATTGAGAAGGCGCAGGGCTGCCTCGTTGAAGCCGGGCTTGAGCACCGGCTGGGCGCAGCCGGACAGGATGGCGACGCGGCCCCGGCGCTCGCCTTCGGGCGCGAAGGTGCCGGGATGGTTGAAGGGCGAACGAGCCGGCACCTTCGCCGGCGCCAGATCGATCATCGCCTGCAGGCGGTTGCCGAGGAACGGCAGCGCGCCGATAGCGCCCTTGAAGGGTTTCGCCAGGATGGCAGCTCCCATGGCGAAACGGAAACGGTTGGGATAGGGCAGCACCTTGGCCAGCACCGCGCGCAGCAGGCGGTCATGCCAGGGGCGCTTGTAGGTCGCCTCGATATAGGAGCGGGCGTGATCCACGAGGTGCATGTAATGCACGCCTGAGGGACAAGTGGTCATGCAGGAGAGGCAGGAGAGGCAGCGGTCGATATGCTTCACGACCTCCGGCGAGGCGGGCTTGCCGCTCTCCAGCATGTCCTTGATGAGATAGATGCGCCCGCGCGGTGAATCGAGCTCGTCGCCGAGCAGCAGATAGGTCGGGCAGGTGGCGGTGCAGAAGCCGCAATGCACGCAGGTCCGCAGGATCTTTTCGGACGAAGCGGTGGCGGAATCCTTCAGCTGATCGGGCGTGAAATTCGTTTGCATGGTTCTTCACTCAGCTCGCCGATTGCCATTGGTTGATGGCGTCAAGGGGATGGATCAGCATGATGATATTGAGCGCGAGATTGTCGCGAATCCAGTAGCCGACGACGACTTCCATCAGCAAAGCCGCAACAATCGTCACCCAGACCGGCATGATGCGCGCCAGCGTGAAGCCGGCGATCATCGCCAGGATGTCGAACACGGAATTGATGACGCTGTCACCGTAATAGTCGAGAGCGATATTCGTCGCACGGTAGCGGTCGATCACCATGCTGGTGTTCTCGACGATCTCCCACGCGGCCTCGATGCCGATGGCGACCAGAAGCGCCGCGCCGAACGGCAGATGCTTCCCGCGCAGATGCCCGACGAACCAGATGCCCGCATAGAACAGGAAGCCGTGGATGACGTGAGACGGCGTGTACCAATCCGTCAGGTGCTGCGAGTTGCCGGAGTCGCGCACTACGCCGTGCCAAAGCTCGACCGTGCCGCAGGTGCAGATCGGCGTGCGGCCCATGGCGAGCAGAATGAGCGCGGTGACAGCGATCATCGCAACGGCGAGGCCGCCATAGACGGCAGGCGGCAGGCCCTTCCCGACAGGGCTCTCTGCGAGAGTTGCGGACGTCATGTCAAACTCCCGCATACATGCGGCCAGGGTTGAGAATGCCCGCCGGATCGAAGGATGCCTTGATGCCTCTGGTCAAGGTCATGATCGCATCATTCTGCGGCTCGAACACGTCGATGCTGGAGCGCACCTCCGCAGGGGCCCGCACGAGCATGGCATGACCGCCGAACTCGCGTGTCGCGTCGCGGATGACGGAAGCGCCCGCATCGCCATTGACCGGCGTCGCGATCCAGATGAGGCCCCCGCCCCAATCGTAGAACCATTGCGCATCGATGGAGCGCGCGACATGCGCGGCGAAGTCCGGGCCGCGCGTCGGGGCGGTCGAAACGCGCCAGATCGCCCGATCCATATCATTGAACATTGTGGCATCGCGCACCGACTGCCACAGGGCCTCCGCGCCCCTGCCCTCCAGGATATCCATGAAGGTCGCGCGCTTGAGGAGACGTTTCAATTCGTTCAAGCGGTAATCGACGGAAACGGAAAAACCTTCGAGGCGGATGAGCGTGCTTGCGCCCTGCCGGTCCTTCGACGGGATATGCGCCGCACCCGTCACGTCGAAGGGCGAGCCGAGAGCCTGCGACAGGGCCTCGATGGCCTGTCGGTCATTGAGGCCGCGCAGGACGAGGGTCGCCATGCGCTCCTGCTTCGGCAGGACCTTGAAGGTCACTTCCGTCAGGAAGCCCAGCGTGCCCCAGGACCCGGCGATGAGCTTCACGAGATCGAGCCCGGTGACGTTCTTCATCACGCGACCACCCGACTTCACCACCTCGCCGCGCCCATTGACAAAGCGCACGCCGATGAGGCTGTCGCGGGCGGCTCCCGCCATGATGCGGCGCGGGCCGGAGATATTCATGGCGGCTACCGCGCCGATGGTCGGCTCGCCTCTCGTTCCCAGAAGCGGCCGGTAATCCATCGGCTCGAAGGGCAATTGCTGGCCTTTGGCCGCGAGCGTGCGCACGACCTCGGATACCGGCGTGCCGCTATGGGCAGCAATCACCATTTCAGCCGGCTCATAGAGCGTTACGCCGCTCATGGAGGCAGAGGATATGGAAGCATCCGTCTGGTTCGGGCGGCCCATCGCGGCCTTGGTGCCCTGGCCGGACACGCTGAGCAGCGTGCCCTTCTCAGAGGCTTCGCGGATGATGGTCGAGGCGTCCTGCTCGTCGCGGGGGGTATGAGTCGTCACGCGGCGAGCCTTCCTTCCAGGGGGAATACTTTTGCGGGGTTGAGCAGCCAGAGCGGATCGAACACACCGCGCACGCGCATCTGCTGCGCAAGATCGACCGGGTTGAACTGCTCAGTCATGAGATCGCGCTTCTCAATGCCGACGCCATGCTCACCGGTGAGGCAGCCGCCGACCTCGACGCAGAGGCGGAGAATATCCTCACCTGCCTTCTCGGCCTTTTCCATCTCGCCCGGTTTGTTGGTGTTGAACATGACGAGCGGATGGAGGTTGCCGTCGCCCGCATGGAACACGTTGGCGACGCCGAGCCCGTAGGATTTCGCGATCTCGTCGATGCGCTTGAGGACGTAAGGCAATTGGCCCGTGGGGATGGTGCCGTCCATGCAGATGTAATCGGCCACGCGTCCCGTGGCGCCGAAGGCGGATTTGCGGCCCTTCCAGATCGCCGCGCTCTCGGCCTCCGATTGCGAGACCTTCATGGTCTTCGGCTTGAACGGTTCCGCGATCGCCACGATGCGGCGGAGCATGTCCTCGATCTCCTGATCGGACCCTTCCACCTCGCAGATGAGCATGGCTTCCACATCCAGCGGATAGCCCGCATGGGCGAAGGCCTCGCAGATCTGGATCGCGGGCTTGTCCATGTATTCGAGCGCAACCGGAATGATGCCGGCTCCGATGATGGCGGCGACGCAGGCGCCCGCATCCTCGACGGTGCTGAAGCCGAAGAGCGCGGGCCGCGCCCCTTCCGCCGCCCGCAGGATACGCACCACCGCTTCCGTGATGATGCCGAGCTGCCCCTCCGAACCGCAGATGAGACCGAGAAGGTCATAACCGGCGCTGTCGAGATGGTCGCCGCCGATCTCCACCACCGTGCCGTCGAGCATCACCATGGTGACGCCCATGAGGTTGTTGGTGGTCACGCCGTATTTCAGGCAATGCGCCCCGCCCGAATTCATGGCGATGTTGCCGGCGATCGTGCAGGCGAGCTGGCTCGACGGGTCGGGGGCGTAGAAGAAGCCCTCGTAAGAGACCGCCTGGCTGATGCCGAGATTGGTGATGCCCGATTGGACCCTGGCCGTGCGGTTCTCGAAATCGATATCGATCACTTGGTTCATCTTGGCGACGCCGAGCACGATGGCGTCCTCCTGCGGGATCGCCCCGCCGCAGAGGGATGTCCCTGCCCCGCGCGCCACCACTTTGACACCACGCTCGTTACAAAATCGCATGATCTCGGACACCTGCTCGGTGGTCGAGGGCAGCACCACGGCAAGCGGCATCTGGCGATAGGCCGTCAGGCCGTCCGTCTCGAAGGCCCGGCGCTCGTCTTCGGTCACGATGAGGGCCTCGGATGGGACAAGTCGCCCCAACCCCTCGATGATTTCCTTGCGGCGCGACAGAATCGCTTCGTCCGGCTTGGGAAATGCAATCGTCATGGCACCCTCCCTGGGCGGTTATAGGCTGCTTTCTCGGCATGGCTGCCTCTCTCGACAGGGTAGCTGGCCTTGGGGCAGTTTTCCAATAATGTAGAATCTCTCTAGCTTATCGCGGGGAAAATGGGACCTAGTTTTGTTCGACCGTTGATCCGCTGTTGAAAAAAGGCAGCCTCGTCCAGCAAAGGAGTTTTCGATGCGTACCGCCGTCCTCACCGCCGCCCTGATCCTCACCGGCTTCAGCCAGGCCCAAGCCCAGGATGCCGCCGCCGGCGAGAAGGTGTTTGCCCAATGCCGGGCCTGCCATCAGGTCGGCGAGAACGCCAAGAACGCCGTAGGGCCGGTTCTGAACGGCCTGTTCGGACGCCACTCCGGCACGGTCGAGGGCTACAACTACTCCGCCGCCAACAAGAATTCCGGCATCACCTGGGACGAGCCGGTCTTCCGCGAGTATATCCAGAACCCGAAGGCCAAAATCCCCGGCACCAAGATGATCTATGCGGGCCTCAAGGACGAGCAGCGGATCACCGACCTGATCGCCTATCTCAAGCAGTTCGACGCGACAGGCAAGAAGGCGCAGTAACACGGCGCCACGCCCGAGAATATGGAAAAGGCCGCCTCCACGGGCGGCCTTTTCTATTGAGCGGAGATGGCCGGAACCCGATTACCGGTAGGTCCAGACCCACTTATAGGCAGGCGCACCCGGCATGTTGCTGATGATTCCCATGCGCGCCTGATGCTGAGAAGCCAGCATGTTGCTGATCATCTGGGCTTTCATCTGATCCATCATGACCTTGCGCTGCGCGGCCTTGAACTTGTCGAGGTCCGCATTGCCCGTGGACGGCTCCGCCGGCGGTTCGGGCGTGGCCTTAAGGGCGGCCTCGAGCTCGGCGGCGCGCTTTTCGTCCAGCTTCTTCACATCCGCCTGATACTGATTGAAGATTCCCATCATGCTCCGCTCAGCCCCGGAGGAAGATCCCGCATCGGCGCTTTGCTCCTCGCCGATCGGCGGCATTTGGGCGACGGCATCCGGATAGAGCTGTTCGGCCTGCTGGCGCCATTGCCGGCGGTGATCGTTGCGCTCTCTCTCGGACATGTCGGGCCAGCCGTAATGGAGCTCCGCCCACTGTCCCATGGCGTGAACGGTCTTCTTCTGCTCGTCGGCGGACAGCGTCGGGTAGCTCTTCACCAGCTGGCTTTTAAGGGCCTCCAAGTCCAGCTGGATCGCGCCGCCCGAACCCTCTTTGAGCGTGAACTGGACATATTTCGCCTTTGCCTCCGCGATCTCCTCGCTGAGCGGCGGCTGTCCGTCGGCCAGGATGCGGTGCTGGGCGAGATAGGCCGTCATGACCGCGTTGACGTCCGGGAGCTGGCGGGCGGCATACATCATGGGCCAGGCCTGGGAGAAGGCGACGATCCGTGCGCTCACCGCCTCCCTCTCCGACATGCGCCTGGAACGCTCATACATGTCGATGACGTTCTTCACATTCCGGTAGGTCTCGTCCGTACCGAGCCATTCCTTGCGGAAGACGTCCAGAACAGCCTCTTTCTGCGAAGCGTCGAGCTTCACGTCGTAGACCCATTCCACATAGGCGACGAGGGTACGCTCGGCGCCTGACGTCAAAGGAGCGCGGGAGGCGGCCATGGCAGGCACGGCCATCAACCCGAGAATGAGTGCCCCAAGCCGCAGGAGCCGGAAAAGAGAGGTCATTGGTAAGTCCCCGGAATGTCGTGGCCCTTCGGGCCGATTCATCTGTTTGCAACATAACATCATTAGCGAATGATAACACGGTGCGCTCTGTCACATGCTGCGCTCTGTTGTACGGACATGAGCCCGTGTCGAATGAGCCCCTTCCCCGTCCTCTTGACCAATTCCAAAGAACGATGATGGTGTAAGCCTGTCTTTGGAGTGCTTTTGTCCGTGACCATCGAACGCAACGGTCGCCCTCGCGTCGGCCTTTTCGTAACCTGCCTCGTCGATCTGATGCGCCCTTCCGTGGGCTTCGCGGCGGTGAAGCTTCTGGAGGATGCCGGGTGCATCGTCGAAGCGCCCGTGCAGACGTGCTGCGGGCAGCCCGCCTATAATTCAGGTGATCGGGGCACCACCCGCGATCTTGCGATGCGGATGATCGAGGCCTTTCAGGACTATGATTATGTCGTGGCCCCTTCCGGCTCCTGCGCCGGCATGATCAAAAAGCATTATCCGGAGCTCTTCGAAGAGGATCCGAACTGGCGCGCGAAGGCGGATGTGCTTGCCGGCAAGACCCATGAGCTCACGAGCTTTCTGGTCGATGTGCTCGGCGTGACGAGCGTTGATGCCTCTTTCGACGGCGCTGTGACCTATCACGATTCTTGCTCGGGCCTGCGCGAGCTCGGCGTGAGAAGCCAGCCGCGCAAGCTGCTCGCGAGCGTCGACGGCCTGTCCATGGTGGAGATGAAGGACAGCGACGTGTGCTGCGGCTTCGGCGGAACATTCGCCGTCAAATACAGCGACATCTCTGGCGCGATCGTGGAAGCCAAGATCAAAAATGTCGAAGAGGCGAAGACTCACACACTGTTAGCAGGCGATCTGGGCTGTCTTATGAATATGGCCGGCAGGCTCAGTCGCGAAGGTAAACCGATTGCAGTACGGCATGTGGCGGAAGTGCTCGCGGGAATGACGGACGAACCGCCCATCGGCGCTCCAAAGGAGCCCCGTTCGGCATGAAGGACTATGGGCACATCACAGCGGGGCTCTTCCATATGGACGAGGAGACCTGGAAGCGCCATGCAAGTCCTTGGAGCGTCTGGACGCGGGTTGCGTCCCTCCCTTTCCTGCTTGCAGCAATCTGGAGCCATGATTGGCTCGGCGTCTGGGCAGTTTTGCCCGTCGCGGTCATCATTCTCTGGTTATGGCTGAACCCTCGCCTCTTCCCGGCACCCGCCCGAACGGATACCTGGAGCGCCATGGCGACCTTCGGGGAACGGGTCTGGCTGAACCGCAAGAGCGTTCCCATTCCCGATCATCATGCTCGCATGGCGCATTTTCTCGCCGCCGTTTCCGCCTGCGGCTTTGCGGTGTCGCTCGCTGGAGCATTCATGAACGATCTGCTCCTGACCGCCGCTGGCGGCCTGATTGCCTGGTTTTCCAAGATGTGGTTTTGCGACAGGATGGTCTGGCTGTTTGACGAGATGAAAGATAAACACCCGCCCTATGCCCGATGGCTGAGGGACGGACAGAAAGAGGTTCGATGAGCGTTCACTCCACCTCTCCCCAATTCAAGCAGAACGCCGCGCGCGCCCTTGACGATGCGCAGCTGCAGAAGGCGCTCGGCAACGTGAAGCAGGGCTTCATCGACAAGCGCCAGGCCGCCGCCGACAAGCTGCCGGAATTCGAGGCGCTGCGCGATGCGGCGCGCGACATCAAGAACCACACCCTCGAACATCTAGACCTTTATCTCGAATCCTACGAGGAGAAGGTGAAGGCCTCCGGCGGGCATGTTCATTTCGCCCGCAACGCGGACGAGGCCTGCAAGATCGTGCTCGGCATTTGCCGTGAGGTCGATGCGAAAACCGTCACCAAGGGGAAGTCGATGATCTCCGAGGAGATCGGGGTCAACCACTATCTCCAAGCCAACGGCATCACGCCCGTCGAGACGGATCTCGGCGAATACATCATCCAGCTACGCAACGAATTGCCGAGCCACATCATCGCACCCGCCGTTCACCTGAACGCGACGCAGGTGGAGCAGGATTTCCGGCGCGTTCACACGCATCTCGACGCCAAGCGCGACCTCTCCGAGCCGGTGCAGCTGCTCACCGAAGCGCGCGCCGTGCTGCGTGAGCGGTTCCTCGCCGCCGATGTGGGCATCACCGGCGCCAATTTCCTCGTGGCGGAAACCGGCACCTCGATCATCGTGACCAACGAGGGCAACGGCGATCTCACGCAGATCCTGCCGAAGACCCACATCGTGCTTGCTTCCATCGAGAAGCTGGTGCCGACGCTCGAAGACGTGAGCCAGCTGCTGCGCGTGCTGGCACGCTCCGCGACGGGCCAGGAGATGTCGGTCTACACCACGTTCTCGACCGGCCCGCGCCGCCCGAGCGATGCGGACGGGCCTGAGAATTACCACGTGGTCATCATCGACAACGGGCGCTCCTCCATGCTCGGCACGAGCTTCGAGGAGATGCTGCGCTGCATCCGCTGCGGTGCCTGCATGAACCATTGCCCGGTCTATCACGCGGTCGGCGGACACGCTTACGGCTGGGTCTATCCCGGTCCCATGGGCGCGGTGCTCACGCCCTCTCTGATCGGCGTCGACAAGGCTGGCCACCTGCCCAACGCATCCACGTTCTGCGGGCGCTGCGAGAGCGTGTGCCCGGTGCGCATTCCGCTACCCAAGCTCATGCGCCATTGGCGCGAGCGGGAATACGAGCGCCACCTCACGCCCGCCACCGTGCGGTCTGGCCTCGGCCTCTGGGCCTTCTTCGCCAGACGCCCCGCGCTCTATCGGCTGGCAACCCGCGCCGCGATGGCGACGCTCGGTTTCGCCGGCCGCCAGCGCGGACGCTTCGCATGGTTGCCGATGTCGAAAGGCTGGACCAAGTACCGCGACTTCCCCGCTCCGCAAGGCGAGACATTCCAGGCGCGCTGGCAGCGCGAGCGTAAAGGACGACGCGCATGAGCGCCCGCGACGACATCCTCGGCAACATCCGCCGCTCGCTCGGCGTGAAAGGCGGCGAGACCATCCGCCGCCAGATCGTGCAGGACAGGCTGGAGCGCGCCCCGAAAGGGGTGATTCCCAAGCGCGGTCAGGTTTCGGGCGACGAGCGGATTGCCCTGTTCAAGGTGCAGGCGGAAGCATCGCTCGCCACCGTGACGGAAGTGGACTCCGCTGCCGACGTGCCGCAATCCATCGCCCTCTTCCTGCGCAACCACAACCTGCCGGCAACCCTGCGCATGGGCGATGACCTGCGCCTCAAGGCGATGCCCTGGAGCGAGACCGCGCTCGAGCTCTCGCACGGCCCAAGTGAAGGACGCGATCTCAATGCGGTGAGTTTCGCCTTCGGCGGCGTGGCTGAAACCGGCACTCTCGCCATGGTCTCGGGCGCGGAAAATCCCTCCACGCTCAACTTTCTGCCGGACAACCACATCATCGTCGTCTCCGCCAAAGACATCGCGGGCGATTACGAATCCGTCTGGAACCGGGTGCGCTTCGCGTTCGGCAAGGGCTCCATGCCGCGAACGGTTAACTTCATCACCGGTCCGTCCCGCTCGGGCGATATCGAGCAGACCCTTCTGCTCGGCGCCCATGGCCCCCGCAGGCTGCATGTGGTGGTGGTGAAAGAGTAGCGTCCACCTCGACAATATCTCACGCCTGCCCAAAATCATGGAGCAAGCGTGAGACCCAGTCGCGAGGCCCGGCATGCCCCTGTCCAACCTGATCTTCCGCACCATCCGCTGGTCGGCCTGGGAGGGCTGCGAGACAGGCATGGAGCATACGGATGTACGGCCTGCGGACGGCGGCCTCGATTTATCCGGCGTCGTGATCGGTGCGAAGGATGGCGCCCGTTTCGGTCTCACCTACCGGATCAAGCTCGATGCGACCTGGCATACCCGCGAGGCGCATCTTCGCACCACGTCGGGTCAGGCTCTGCATCTGGAAAGCGACGGCCACGGGCATTGGCAAGTGGACGGCGCCGTGCGTCCCGACCTTCAGGGCTGCATCGACATCGACATCCAGGCAACGCCGCTCACGAACACCCTGCCGATCCGGCGCCTCGATCTCAAGGAAGGGAAAAGCCTGGACCTGCGCCTGTGTTACATCCATGTGCCGGAGCTGACGGTTTCGGTCGCGGAGCAGCGCTATACGGCCCTTGGCCACTCCATCTACCGTTTCGAGAGCTTAGGCACCGGTTTCACGGCCGACTTGCCCGTCGATGAAGACGGATTTGTACGGGATTATCCTGAATTGTTTCGTCGCCTCGGCTGACGGATATTTTATCGGCGTGACAACTCGGCGCGCCAGGAAGCACTGGCGCTTGTTCGGAATTCAGGCTAAGTGTCTGATATCTCAAGTAGTTTTTAATCATTCTAAACTAGAATTCCATGATCGTCTGCTCCTGCAACATCCTCTCCGACGGCGATGTAAAAGCGTGCCTGAAGCCTGGCCCCGAATGCCCGCGCACCCCGGCGCAGGTCTATCGTTGCCTCGGCTGCAGCCCCAATTGCGGACGATGCGCCCGCACGATCCGGGACATCATGGACAAGGCTCTGGCGGAGGCCGGCGTCATGCCCATCGCCGTCTGTCAGAAGGGCTGCTGCCCGGCTTCCCTCGAGAAGGCAGCAGCAGAGCCCACCCTTTGAATAAAGGGGC
Organism: Microvirga sp.; assembly: GCA_041913065.1. Lineage (GTDB taxonomy): Bacteria > Pseudomonadota > Alphaproteobacteria > Rhizobiales > Beijerinckiaceae > Microvirga. The sequence goes on from JAYSGD010000011.1 coordinate 32,348, forward strand.
TTCCCCTCTAGTTCATAAATCCTCTAAAGAAGACACGGTGCTTCCCGGTGCTGTCTTGACGTGAGGGTATGATGAAGGGCGATCCGAAGGTTATCGAGTATCTCAATCGCGGCCTGCGCAGCGAGCTTACGGCGGTCAACCAGTACTGGCTGCATTACCGGCTGCTGGACGATTGGGGCTACAAGGAACTCGCCAAGCAGTGGCGCAAGGAATCCATCGAAGAGATGCACCATGCGGACCGTTTCATCGAGCGCATCATCTTCCTCGAAGGCTTCGCGAACCTGCAGGTGCTCGACCCGCTGCGCATCGGCCAGAACATTCAGGAAATCCTGGAAGCCGACCTCGCCGCCGAATACGATGCCCGCAACCTCTACGGTGAAGCCGCGGCCTATTGCGAGAGCATCGGCGACCGCGTTTCGAAGAACCTCTTCGAAGAGCTGATGAAGGACGAGGAAGGCCATATCGACTTCCTTGAGACCCAGCTCAACCTCGTCGAACAGATCGGCGTCGAGCTCTACGCTCAGAAGCATATCGGCGGCCTCGACGAAGGCCACTGAGCGCAAAGCTTCAGACACACGTTTTCAAGCGGGCGGTGAGATGCGGTTGCATTCGCCGCCCTTTTTGTTTTCAGGCTGGTTCCGCGAGCTTCCTCGGCTCGTCAATCGTCGCGATCGGCAGCGTCACGATCCTCAGCTCATGATCATCCGGATCGATGCGGATGGAGAAGCCGAGATCGCGGCACATGTCGAGCATAGTGGTATTCTCGCGTAGAACCTGCCCCTCGACCTCGTGCAAGCCCTCCACCTTCGCCCATTCGATCATGAGCTTCATCAGCGTCCATCCAAGACCCAACCCCTTCAGGTCGGATCGGAGCAGGATGCCGTATTCGCCGGTCTCGTGATTGGCATCCGCATGGACGCGCACCGCGCCCATCATCTCACCGGTTTCCTCGTCGAAGGCGACGAAGGCGATGGCGCGGGCATAGTCGAGCTGCGTGAGCCGCGCGAGGAAGGTGTGACTGAAGTCGCGCACCGGCGCGAAGAAGCGCAGGCGCAGATCCTCCGGCGTGATCTTCTCGAAGAAGATTCTAAAGGCCTCCTCATCCTCCGGCCTGACCGGACGCACGAAGGCCGAACGTCCATTGCGCAGCTTGATCGTGCGCTCCCATTCCTTCGGATACGGCCGCACGGCGAAACGTGGATGGCCTGCGCCCTTGCGCGTTTCGGGCGCGACGACCACGCGCGCATCGACGGCGATGACGCCGGTATGGTCCGCGAGCAGCGGATTGATGTCGATCTCCCGCACCTCGGGCAGATCGGCGGCAAGCTGCGCGAGCTTCACGAGGGTGAGCGCGATGGCGCGCTCATCGGCGGCGGGAACATCGCGGTATGCTTTCAGGCGGCGGGAGACCCGGGTGCGCGCGATCAGGTCGTCCGCCAGCTTGAGATCGAGAGGCGGCAAGGCCAGCGCCTTGTCGTTGATGACCTCGACCGCGGTTCCGCCGCGTCCGAACAGGACGACTGGGCCGAAGGACGGATCGTCCGCCAAGCCGACGATCAGCTCGCGTGCCTTCGCACGGCGCACCATGGGCTGCACGGTGACGCCGGTGACCGAGGCCTGCGGGCGCAGGCGCGCGGCGCGCTCGAAGATCTCCGTAGCTGCCTTACGGACGGCTGTTTCCGTCGTGAGATCAAGCTGCACGCCGCCGATATCGGATTTGTGAATGATGTCGGGAGAGAGAATTTTCACCGCGACCGTCCCGCCCTCCTCCAGCAAGGGCTTCGCGGCAGCGGCGGCCTCGTCGGGCGTCTTCGCGAGGAAGACCGGAGCGGTGGGAATGTCGTAGGCCTTGAGCAACCCGTCGACTTCGAGCGGATTGAGCCAGCGGCGATTTTGCGCCAGCACCCCGGCGATGATGGCGCGGGCCGCTTCCAGATCCGGCACGAAATCATGAGGCAGGCTGTCGGGTGTTTCCATCAGCTCGTCCTGCGCCTCGCGATAGCGCACGAGCTGAAGGAAGCCGCGCACCGCGTCGGCCTCTGTCGCGAAATGCGGAATGCGGGACTGCTCGAACACACGCGCGGAATCAGGGCCCTCGCCGATCCATGCGGCAAAGACCGGCTTCTGCCGCAATCCCTTCGCGCGCTCGCGCTTGATCACCTCGGTGACGGCTTTCGCCACTTCGGCGGCACCGGCCACGGCGGTGGGCACGTTGAGAATGAGGACCGCGTCGTTTTCCTTGTCCGCAAGCAGCGCTTCGAGTGCGCCCGCATAGCGCTCAGGATCGGCATCCCCGATGATGTCCACCGGATTGGATCGTGACCATGTAGGCGGCAGAATCGCGTTCAACTTTTCCAGCGTCGCATCCGAGATCGTCGCGAGCGTTCCGCCGAGATCCATCAACCTGTCGGTGGCCAGCACGCCAACGCCGCCGCCATTTGTGAGAACCGCCAGGCGACTGCCGGGGAAAGGCTTCTGGCGTCCAAGCGTTTCGGCGGCGGAGAAGAGCTGATCGAGATCAAGCACGCGCAGGAGACCTGCTCGCCGGAACGCAGCGTCATAGACGGCATCGGAGCCTGCGAGAGCGCCCGTATGCGTGGCCGCAGCTTTCGCGCCGAGCGCATGGCGGCCTGCTTTGATGACGACCACCGGCTTGATGCGCGCGGCGGCGCGGGCCGCCGACATGAACTTCTTCGCGTTGCCGATGGATTCGATATAGAGCAGGATCGCGCGCGTGCCGGCGTCGGCTGAGAAGAAGTCGAGGCAGTCGCTGAAATCCACGTCGATCTTGTCGCCGAGCGACACGATGGCCGAGAAACCCACTTGCCGCTGCGCCGCCCATTCGACGAGCCCCACCGCGACCGCGCCGGATTGCGAGATCAATGCAAGATCGCCGGGCTTGGCATGACTCGCCGCGAAGCTCGCATTCATGCGCGCGCGCGGAGCGAGAACGCCGATGCAATTGGGGCCGACGATGCGCAAGCCATAGCGCCGGGCAGCGAGCCTGACTTCCTCGGATTGGCTCTCCGGCCCGTACCCGAGGCCTGCGGTTGCGATGATGGCCGCCGCGACGCCGCGCTCGCCCGCCTCTTCGATGACATGGAGCACCCTGTTCGGCGGCACGGCGACGATCACGAGGTCGGGCGTTTCCGGCAGCGTGGCAATGGAAGCGTAGCAGGGTAGTCCCTCGATCTCCGTGTGGTGCGGATTGACGGGATAGACCATGCCCGCAAAGCCGCCTCCGATAAGATTTTTCAGGAAGGTCAGGCCGAGCGAGCCCGGACGCGGGCTTGCGCCCACGACCGCGATGGAGCGGGGCGAGAACAGCTTATCGAGGCGATAGGTGGACATGAGCGATCCTTCGTCTCGGGGATTGAAACACAGCTTCAAGCTAGCGCCGATCCGTCAGGGATCAAACTCCGGTGAAGGCCTGAGCTACTCGGCCAGAACGCGGGTGGGCGGGAAGATCACCTCGACGAGGGTGCCCTCGTTGGGATTGCTTGCAATCTGGAGGGCGCCCCGGTTCGCTTCAACAAGCGCCTTGGTCAGCGGCAGGCCGAGGCCCGTGCCGCCGGGCTTGCGGGAGGTGGCAACCTGCCGGAACGGTTCGAGCGCGGCCTCGACTTCGCTCTCCGTCATGCCGATGCCCGTGTCGCGCACGCGGAAAGCGACCTCGCCGCGATCCGTCATCGCGGTCGAGACGATCACCTGTCCGCCGGCATCGGTGAATTTGATGGCGTTCGACACGAGGTTGAGCACGATCTGCCGAACGGATCGCTCATCGGCCACGACCGGCGGCAGCTTGGGCGCGAAGCTCATGCGCATCACGATCCGGTCGCGCGCCGCCTGCGGCTGAAGCAGCGTGACGCAGGACGAGACGAGATCGTTCAGGTTCACGCCCGTGAACGACAGCTCCAGCCGGCCCGCCTCGACCTTCGCGAGATCGAGCAGGTCGTTGACGAGGCTGATCACATGCGAGCCGGAAGCATGGACGTCGCGCATATACTCCTTGTAGCGCTCGTTGCCGATGGGGCCGAAGCGCTCCTCCAGCATCACCTCGGCGAAACCGAGGATCGCATTGAGCGGCGTGCGGATCTCATGGCTGATCTTGGCGAGAAGATCGGATTTCTGGGCGCTCGCCTCCTCCGCCGCACGCTTGGCGCCGACGAGCTCGCCCTCCGCCTTCTTGAACGTGGTCATGTCGCGCAGGACCGCGCAGAACTTGCGGCTCGCGCCCTCGCCCACGGAGCCCATGGTCATGAACAGCGGAATCGTGCCGCCCTGCCGCTCGCGGCCCAGAACCTCGCGCCCGTCGTTGAGCAGGCTCGCAACGCCCGGTGCGCGCAGGCCTTCGAGGTAATCGAGCGCGACCATGTGGCTCTCAGGCGCGAGAAGCACCGTGATGGCGCTGCCGACGACCTCGCGTTGGTGATAGCCGAAAAGGGCTTCCGCCGAGCGGTTGAGCGACAGGATGCGCCCCGTCTCGTCGAACAGGATCACGCCATCTGTCGCCGTATCGAGAATGGCCTCGAGCTCGAGCACGCGGCTGTCGCGGGTGCGCTGCGCCGCTTCCTGGCTGAGCGCACGACGAATGACCATGAGCTGTGCGGGCTCCCCCTGCCATTCCGTTTCCGTCGTGCGGACGGTAACGGCGATGGCATCGCTTGTGCGCATGGTAAGAGAGAGGCCGGTATCGTCCTCATCCGATCCCGTGAGCGCGGGCGAATCCCGGAACAGCTGCACCAGGCCGCCTTCATTGGCGAGCTGGTCGGCATCGGCATAGCCGGTGAGATCGAGCAGGAAGCGGTTCGCGAACAGAATGCGCTCGCCGCGATGCACGAGGATGCCGATGGGCAGCCGGTCGAGAACCCGGTCGGAGCCGTCAGGCTCCGATGATGTTGCCTGTGCCAGCTCGGGAGGCTTTTCCGGCAGGAGCACGAATTCTTCCGTTCGCGGCAATGACAACTGCGAAGCGGGTTGTGCGATGGCGGCCTTATCCTCGGCGGCGGAGGAAGCCTGAACGGCAGGCGAGGCCTGAGGCTTCTCCTCGTTCTCCAGGCGCGCGCCGAGGGCGCGAGCAATTTCGCGGAAGGCATGACGCTCGGCGTTGGAGAGGCTCGAAGCCGGCGCTTCGGGTTTGGTCGGCTTGGCAATTTCCTCGGTGGGAGCTTGCGGCGCAGTCGCCTCCGGCGCCTTCGTGGTCGCGAGGGCCTCCGCCACGCGGTCGCGCAGGTTAGCGAACCAGTTCTCGTCTTCCGCGGGAGCAGGCTCTTCGGATTGTCCTTCGGACTGTACTTCCTCCGGCGGTGCGAAAGGAAGGGCCGCGTCCGTCAGGAAGGCGTCGACGCCGGGATCGACTGACGATGCCGGCGGGATCCCCGCCGGAATTTCCGCCTCCTCGGCGGTCTCATGAATGTCGTGCTTATCCTCAGGAGCGCCTTGGGAAAAATCTTTCGCGACCTCCTGATGCAATTCTGCGGGGCTCTCCAAAGGAGCCTTCCGCTTGCGCGGTTCATCCATGCGCAGAAGGCCGAAACCGCGATAGCCTATGATCTCGCGGTCGGCCCCGAAAACAGCCATGCCGGCAAGATCCACGGGCACTTCCTGAGAAGCGTCATCCAAGGTCCAGAAAACCGTTCGTCCGCTCCAGGTCTCTCCGCGTCCGGTGAGCTGCGCGATACTGCCTTCGGGATCCTGAACGATGGATCGGGTGAGATCATCCCATGTCCGGCCGACGACATCGCCGGTGCGCTGGCCGACCGCTTGGGCAAGCCCTGGGGAAACCTGGGTGAACCGCATATCGGCATCTGCCTGCCAGATGAAGCGGATCGGCCCACGCGGCCTCTCCTGAGCCACTTCCGGCTCATCCGCCGAAACGGCGACGGGCTGGGCGGCTGGCCCTTCCTGCCGGATTGGGAGTTTTGGAATGGAACCTGTGACCACTGTCACCAGAACGGTTTCGCCGCCCTCAACCGTGGCGAGACGGCAGAGGCAGGCGATTGACTGCCAGGGCCGGAGGGGGTTGATGCGCAGGCGCTCGGCGCGGGCGCTCTCCATCGGCGCCGCACCGGCGGCCAGAGCCTTCAGCCGGTCCTTCGCCCGCAGGTCCGACGCGACCCACCCGGCCTCGACCGTCAAGGCATCCCGAAGCCCCTGCGCGGCAGGCGAGGCCCAGAGCAGCCTGTCGACCGCCCGATCCCATACCAAAACGACGGCATCCGGCTGAGCCATCACGCTCAGGCCGGGTTCGGCGGCAAGCCGCGCGATCATCGCCTCATACTGGTCCGGGGCCCGGTTCATGGAAAGCTTCGCCCTCACCTTTCTCGGAGTCACCTTATTGAAGAGGTTTTAGACTATTGTTGGCAAGGTGGCATGAGGCATGGAGGGCTTGAATCCTTTTACTTCGAGGTAACCTTAATGAAAGCAGGGAAAAGCTACTTGATTTTGCACCGCACAATGTGATATTGCAGTGCACAAATATCCACCCTGACAGGAGCGAGACATGGCGACGAACCCGAACCAGAACTACGAAATTCCTGCCGAAATGCGCGACTTCGCCGAGAAGAGCGTCGAGCAGGCCCGCAAGGCCATCGACGGTTTCATGAACGCCGCCCAGAAGACGGTCGACACCTTCGAGGGCTCGGCCAACACTGTTCAGGCCAGCGCGAAGGACGCCACCCGCAAGACCTTCACCTATGCCGAGCAGAACCTCACGGCTGCCTTCGACCTCGCTCAGCGCATGGTGCGCGCGAAGGACATGCAGGAAGCCATGCAGATTCAGGCTGATTTCGTCCGCACCCAGTTCGAGGCGATGCAGACCCAGATGAAGGAATTCGGCTCCCTCGCTCAGTCGGCGATGAAGCAGCCCACGTCGAAGAAGTAATTCCGAAACTTTCCGAGAGGACGTTCCTATGGCGGAAGCGAAGAAGACCAGAAACCGGAGCCCGAAAAGTGCTCCCAAGGCTGATCTCGTCGAACTGGCGGCAGCACCGGTTGCGGAGGATGTGGAAGTGATCGAGGCGGCAACGCCAGTCGATCCGGCAGCAACTTCCCCTGCCCCGGTCACCGCAACCGTGAAGAAGGCTGAAGAGGTTTTCTCCACCGTGCGCAGCCAGGGCGATGCCCTTCGTCATGCCATGCGCGAATCCGCCAACGTCTCGGCCAAGGGTGCGCTGGAAGTGAACGGCAAGATCATCGAGGCGCTTCACAGCCAGGGCCATGCGGCCATCGAGCTGTGGCGCAGCGCCCTCGACAGCAAGGATCTGCAGACGGCCCTTAAGACCCAGACACAGGCGGCCCGCGAAGTTTTCGAGACCGCTTCCGCCCAGTGGAAGGACATCGCCGAGACCACGGCGCAGTGGATGACGAAGAGCTTCGAGCCGCTTCAATCCGCGCTGCATCGTCAGCGTTGACCCCTGGCTGATCCCTGTCGGTATCGACCGATATGCGATAAGGCTTGGCTCCATGAGCCAAGCCTTTTTTCATGCGCCCTCTCCTATTCCGGCAGTGATAGCCGTCGTCATTGAAAGCGGCAGAGCCCTACTCGTGCGCCGCGCCAACCCACCGGATGCGGGTCTCTGGGGCTATCCGGGCGGCAAGATCGAATATGGCGAATCGGTTTCCGAGGCCGCGGTCCGCGAGCTGCGGGAGGAAACCGGCGTCGTAGCCCGCGCGCTCGATGTGGTCACGACCCTCGACATTGTCGTGCGCGCCGAGGATGGCGCCGTCATGCAGCATTACATTCTGATCGCGGTTCTCTGCCGCTGGGTGTCGGGCGAGCCCATGGCGGCCGACGACGCGCTCGAGGCAGGCTGGTTCGCAATCGATGACCTTCAGCCCGGGACGCTGCCCATGAGCGCGGATGTGGACGTGATCGCAAGGCGCGCCGAGGCGATGCTTTCTCTCTGAATGAGAGCATCGCGGACAAGAAAAAACCCTGCCTCGCGAAAAGCAGGGTTGAAGTTTATCTCAAAACTTTGTGCCGCGAGGCCCAGTTGATGAGTTGATCTGCACACCATCATAGGCACAGCGTCAACGATACCACCCCATCATGGTTGATGAAGAGTAAACATTCATAAATCATCAAGCATGCCAGCAACGATTACCCGTAATCATATTGCAATTACCTCACATCGGCCTTTATTACTGATCGCACGGGCAATAAATGCCTACCATCTTTCGTGCCTAACAATGGAATATAGTTATGCGTAAATCTGCTCTTGGACTGCTCGCCGCCACAGCCGCTCTCGCGATCGCCGCTTCGACCGCCCAGGCTGCCGATCTTCCGTCCCGCTACTCGCCCGCTCCGGCATACAATGCCATGCCGATCTTCACCTGGAGCGGCTTCTACGCTGGTCTGAACGCGGGCTATGGCTGGAGCACCGGCACGAGCCAGTATTACGATCCCGCCTTCGGCGTGGCCGGCGGCGACCGCCAGGGCGGCTTCATCGGCGGCGCCCAGGCTGGCTACAACTATCAGATGGGCATGTTCGTGGTCGGTGTTGAAACCGACATCCAGTATGCCGCTGTCGGCAACAAGGGCTCGTCCTACGGCAACACCTATTATCCGGGCGACTCGGACGGTTACTTCGGCACGATCCGCGCTCGCGCCGGTGTCGCTTTCGACCGCGCTCTCGTGTTCGGCACCGCCGGCTTCGCCTATGGCGACATCGGCGGCAACAAGGGCCTCGATGCCGTGCTCGGCAGCCACCGCAGCAACGACACCAACGGCGGCTGGACCATCGGCGGTGGCATGGAATATGCCGTGACCGACAACTTCACCGCGAAGGTCGAAGGCCTCTACGTGAACCTCGACACGAAGGATAACTACGCTCTCGCCGATCGCATCAACGTGCGACGCGACACGGAGTTCGGCGTGCTTCGCGCCGGCGTGAACTACAAGTTCAACTGATCGTCCCTGAAAGACGTACTCGAAAGCCCGGCTCAACAGCCGGGCTTTTTCCGTTTTCGACCCATTTTATTGCTCAACGTTACTTCATTTCTTGATCCATTTATCGAAGCGTTACGGCAAGTTCCACTTGATTTTCAGTTGAAGCGACCGTCATACTTTTCCTACCCAGTCGTCTTAATCGCGACGACTTCACAGAACGCTGGAACTGACCAAGCAAGAACAAGGCCGTGGAGATTTCCGCAGTCATAACAACGAGTGCAGTAATGCGTAACTGGGGCCGTTCCTGGCTGCATCGCCTCTCCCTCGGCATTCGCCAATCCATGCGTGCCGACGCGGCCTCCCCTCTCGCACATCCGTCACGCCATGTTCAGGCTCTCGTGGAACGCACCACGGATTGCGTGTTCTTTCTCGATGATCAGTGGCGCTTCATTTATCTCAACGAGCGGGCCGGGCGCGAACTCGGCGCCAGTACCGATCTCGTCGGCTCGGTTTTATGGGAGTGCTTTCCAAGAGCGTTGGGCTCGATCTTCGAGCACTATTACCGCCGGGCCATCACTGAGAAAAAGCCGCAGGTTTTCGAGGCCTACTTCGAACCTCTCTCCGCCTGGTACGAAGTCCATGCCGTTCCCGTCGATAGGGGCCTGACCGTCATCTTCCGCAACATCAACGAGCGTCGGAGCGCCGCGGAGGCCTTGCGGGTCCGCGAGCGCCAGCTTGCCACGGTCTTCGGGCAGACCATGGTCGGCATTCTGCACCGGGATTTGAACTCCGGCGTTCTGATGGTCAACGACCGCTACTGCGAGATCGTGGGCCGCAGCCGCGAGGAGCTTGACGGCCTGCCGATGCAGGACTTCACCCATCCCGACGATGCGGAGTGGAACACCGCGACCTTCCAGGAAAATCTGAGAACCGGCACACCGTTTCAGATCGAGAAGCGCTATGTGCGCCCAGATGGATCGTACCTCTGGTGCGCGGTCTATGTATCCTTCGTGCGGGACGACACAGGCAAGGTCGTTTCCACCATCACGGTTGCGAATGACATTCATGCGCGCAAGCTCGCAGAAGAGGAGCGATTGGAAGCGGAGGCGAAGCTGCGCGAGAGCAAGCGCCAGCTCGCAACGCTCATCGATAATCTTCCTGGCCTCGTCTACCGGTGCAGCCCCGAGGCTCCTTGGCCCTTCTCCCTGATCAGCGAAGGCGCGGAGGCTCTCACCGACTATCACGTGAGAGATTTCGAGGAGCACAGGATCACATGGGGCGATCTGATTCATCCGGACGATCTTCCGCTCGTGGAAGAGATGGTTCGGGACGGGGTGGAGAAACGGCGCATCTTCAATATCGTCTACCGCATCATCACTCGAAGCGGCACGGTCCGCTGGGTCGTCGACCGGGGACAGGGTGTCTACGACGCATCCGGAGAACCGATCGCGCTCGAGGGCATCATCAGCGACATCACGACCCAGAAGGAAGCGGAGGAGCGGATCCTCTGGACGGCGCACCACGATCCACTCACGAAGCTTCCCAACCGTGCCCTCTTTCAGGCACGCCTCGCGAATGCCCTCGAACAATCCGAGATTCTGGGGCGCAAAGTTGGGCTGATCCTTCTCGACGTGGATCACTTGAAGGAAATCAACGACACCATCGGCCACGATGCCGGCGATGCCGTTCTGCAAGCTGTCGCGACAAAGCTCAGCCGGTCGGTCCGCCCCACCGATATCGTTGCACGCAATGGAGGCGATGAATTCGCCGTCATCCTCCCCGGCATCATGAGCGCGGATGAGGTGAACGCCGTCGTCTTGCCGATCTTGGAAGAGCTTCAAAAGCCTTTCGCCTACGGCGGCCGCTTCCTCGATTGCCGCGCGAGCTTCGGCGTCAGCATCTGGCCCGATCATGCGCAGGAAGCAGCCGGCCTGCTGAAGCAGGCGGATGTCGCGCTCATGACGGCCAAGACCACCGGGCGCAGCAAGGTCATGGTGTTCGAACCTTCGATGCGCACCGAGACGCAGAAGAAGGTGCAGATGCGCAACAATGCGCGGGAGGCCATCGACAGTCGCAGCATCGAGGCTTTCTATCAGCCCAAGGTTCTCCTGGAGTCCGGGGGGCTCGCTGGCTTCGAGGCGCTTCTGCGCTGGCGCAATCCCAGCAACGGCATCGAGCTTCCTGGAAAGCTTCTGGCCGCGTTCGAGGATCCGCATCTTGCCATCGGCCTCAGCAAGCAGATGCACGATATCGTCTTCGAAGACATGCGCCGCTGGCTGCAATCCGGCCTCGAATTCGGCCATGTGGCCATCAATGCGTCCGCTGCCGAGTTCAAGTCGGGCGATTTTGCCGATCAGATCCTGGAGCGTCTGCGCCGGGCCGACATTCCTACCGACCACCTCGAACTCGAAGTCACGGAAACGGTCTTCCTCGGCCACGGAGCCGAGGGCGTCGAGAAGGCGCTGCGCACGCTCAGCGACGAAGGCGTCAAGATCGCCTTGGACGATTTCGGCACGGGCTACGCGTCGCTCTCGCACCTGAAGCAGTTCCCGGTCGACATCATCAAGATCGACCGTTCGTTCGTGCATGATCTGGCGAGCAACACCAACGACACGGCCATCCTGCAGGCCGTGCTCAATCTCGGACGCAATCTCGGTATCACCACGGTCGCCGAGGGCGTGGAAACATCGGTTCAGGCCGCCTTCCTGCGCAGTCAGGGATGCGATCTGGGCCAAGGCTTCCTGTTTGGGCAGGCGGTTCCCGGCAAGAACATCCCCGACCTGATCCCAACATGGAACGGCGCGCGCTTCGGCCTTCTCGACCGGCACTTTGTAATGACCCACGACCAGCGCTCGAGCGCCAGTCACTGACTTCTGTCGACTTCGATCCTGTGCTTCTCCCGCTCTTCGCTTTGCTTGAGCGCCAACAGCCGCCTTGCCGCGGTCCCGCCGGGCTGTGCGGAATAAAGCCTTTCGTTGAGCACCTCGATCTGCCAGCGCTGCAGATCGAGCAGGGCCTTGAGGCCCCGGATCTGCGCCCTGAGTTCGAGGGCATCCTGTAAGGGATCAGGTCCGGATAACATCATGGGACCACCCCTGACGGACTTGGGATGAATCATGGCTGAACACGAAAATCAAAAACGAGACGGATGCCTCTGGGTGATAAGCGCGGAAGAACACGGCTGTCGTGCGATGAGCACAGAGCCCACCGCCTGCAAAACAGGAACGCAAAGCACAAAAGGTAGTAACAGGATCGCCGGAGGGGGGGGCCGAATCGTGAGGGGAACGCTATCTCCTCACAAGCAGAACTGTCTTACATTCAATCCCGAATGGCAAGGCTTGAAGAGCGCGCATGACGCCGCAGGCCACCTTCTCTCGCGAAGTCGTGATGCAAGCGGAACTGGCCCCTTCGCCTCACCGTTTCATTGGCATAGCTTGAAGGGAGATGTGGTCCATGTTGGAAAGGCGATACGAGGCGGAGGCTGAAAAAATTCTGGCGCGGATGCATGCCACCAAGTCAGGCGCCCCGGCTGAAAGCCTGCGGGTGATTGCGGAAGCGTTGGAAGAGGCAGAGCGTCGCGGGCGCGAAACGTCGGCTCGCCTGAAAGAATCGAGCGGCTAAGCTTTCACTGTGGAGAAAGCCCCCATCACCTGCGACAATCCTGCCAGGAACGCCCCGCGCTAGGGGAACGTTCATGCCCTGTGTGATAGGACACAGCGCGAAACCTCGGTCGCGATCATCTTCCGAGCGTTGGGAGGATTGGTTCGATGCGGCTCACAATGGTTTCCATCATCTCCGGCGTTCTGGGAATTATGTCTTGCGGCGCTGCCGTTCACGCACAGGATGCCAATACGCGCATCGCGTCGATGCCCTATGCCGATTGCATGGCCATCATCGCGGAGGCTTCCGAGGAGATGGACGAACAGCCGTTGCGCCTTGTCGATACGAGCGACCAGACTACCGTCCGCATTCCGGCCTCAGACGGCTTCGTTACCGTTTCGTGCAGCCGGAGTGACAACCGCATGGTCCTGACCAAGAGTCCTGTCCCCGAAGCAGCGGGCATGTCGGCTTCCCGATAAAGCTCAAAAATCCGAACTTAGCCGTTCCTCTCAACAACCGGCTGCCGTGCAGACGACGCCGCTGATCTGTGACGCGACGCGTGGGCGGGCATATGTGGTTTCCGACATGCGGATCGCGCCGGTGAGCACATAGCCGAGCATGGGGCTGTGGCTATAGCCGACCTGGGCGATCACCACGCTGCTATTCGCAACCCGCAGCTCTGCCGGCAGGGTATAGGAATTTTCCTTCTCGAGCGGAGCTGTATGTCTTGCGATGCTCCAGGCGACCTTGGCGTTGAGATCCTTATCGACCACGATGCTCGATACGACGGATGCCAGCCCCTCGCCTGAGAACGGCTCCATGATCATGGAAACGGCTGTGAAGGCATTATCCGCGTAAGCGTCATCGACTTCGCGCTGCTGCGCAATGAGATCCGACAGGGTGCTCGATGCCAGCGTGACCTTGCGACGTGCGGCGAGCGCATCGGTCAACTCGATGGCTCCCATCGAGAGCAAAAGCATCACGGGCAGGATGATTGCGAACTCGATGGCGGCTAGACCGTCATCGTTCCTGAGAAGGCGGGCGATGGGAGACGCCTTCATGAGCCTGTTGCCTGCGGTTGGTAGAATGGCTCGTTCTGGAAAACGACACTGGACATCAGCAGGCGGTTGCCGTTCGGCAGGTTCGCCAAAGTCGGAAGCAAAGCCGGCAGCCAGATGGGAAACTGATAGAAGACGCGCACGGCAACGACCTCTCCGGCGTTGCCCGGATCATAAACGACTTCTTCCTCGAACGCCCCTTCTTCATCGACGGGGGTTCCACGAGGAACCGATGCAAAACCGGATAGTTTTCGAACCTCCACGCGGAGGTTCGTGTCGCTGCACTTCAGGAAGACTCCCATCTGATCGCAAAGAACGGATCGGAATTGGGAGGGAGTCACCCCTTGCGATTGGACCTGTCCCGTCTGGATCAGGCGCCCTACCCTCGTCGTGGCGCTTTCCAAATGATGCGCCGCCACGAATACCAGAGGGATCTGGATCATCCCTACCAGCATCAGCACGAAAACAGGCAGGATGATCGCAAACTCGACCGCCGCGCTTCCAACCTGATTCCGACGGAAGCGGCGCAGTGTCTTGAGCGGCGATGCGGAACAGATTCTGCGGATCATTTCGCAAGGTGCAGTTTGGTGATCTTCTCGCCGATGCGCCCGAAGATTTCGCCTAGATCCGCCGAGTTGGAAACGTTGAAGAACATATCCTTGTCGGACGCGCAATTCTCAAGAAGGCTGCTGCTGTTCGTATTCACCTCAACCCGCACCGTGAAGATCTGAATGCCGGAGGCCTTGATGTTCGTGCAGAGTGTCGACAAGCGGCTGTCCATCGCCTGCTGTCGTTGAGTGCTCGATCCGCCCGTGATCCCGAGCCGCTTCTGCCAGATATAGCCTATGCCGGAATAGATCGATGCGTTTGTGTTTGAGGTCACAAAATTCGAGTTATCGCCGTCCGTCATGAGGATGATGTACTTCGTCAGGTCAGGCGTCTGGTAGGGCACGCCGTCGCTGAAGGGCGCGTTCGGGGAGAGAACATGCCATCCCCAGACCAAACCTATCGGGATATTCGTATCTCCGATCGCCGTCATACTGGAAATCGTTGTCCGCGCGCTGTCCATATTTGAGGACAACCGCAAGACAGGCTGCAAGGCGCAACCTGCGTTGGGGCCGTATACGTACCCGGTCGTCGAATTCGTTCCGGTTCTCGGCTTGCGATTGTACTTGCTGACATTCGCTTGGCGCGTCCGCGCGTTGGTCGAAGTCGACTGGTCGTCGATGTAGTTGTTGTAGAACGTGCCATATGTACTCCCGTCGGGTTCATCAGGAGCGAAATACGGGACAAACAATGTACTTGGCGTAGTTGAAGCAGGCGCGGTATCCTGCACATCGTAAGGAGATAGCCGACTTTCGACGCACCCTCCCCAATTCACGCCCATGCCTGTGAACAGCGAGAAACGGCTTTGGTTCGAGCTGAATATTTCGCCGTTGATCGGCGACAAACCATCCTTGTCGATCCAAGGCTCGTCTTTGTATCCCGCTCCCACATTCACGGTCATCGAGAACGGCACGACGCCGACTTTCACCTGCCCAGGCTCAGCTGTCGCACTCTCCAACTGATCAATGAGCGAGGCCGCCGCCGTCTTCAGGTTCTTGAGCTTGGGTGAATTGTTGTTTGTCATCGACGCAGTGTTGTCGAGAACAAGCGCGATCTCGACCTTGCCGATGCTCCAGTTCACCTCGCTGCGGGCCGTCAGCTCCACGGGCTCCTCGCGCAGGAGCTTGAACAGCGTGAGCCCCATCGTCGTGGACGCCGCGAACGAGATGCCGTTGGTCTCGCGTTGCGCCGTGATGGTGATCGGACCGAAGCCCTTGCCGGCGAGGCGCACATTGACCCATTCCTGCGCCTTCTGCTCCACCGTCGCAACCGATGCGCTTCGCGGCAGGTGCGCTACGGCAAGACCTGCGGAATCGATTGCGGTCTGGAGTTCGGCTCGCGCCAGGGAGATGCGAGCATAGTCCAGAGCAAGTCCGGAAAACCCGGCGAGTGGGACGAGCGTCACCGCGAAGATTTGGGCGACGGACCCCATCTCGTCACCGCGCAGGCTCCGCACCTTCCGCACTATGGGGCCGAAAACAGCGCCTCTCAGCAAATGCTCGCGCCGAAAGCACTTTGTCCAGGACTGAAACAAGACGCTGCTACTCTGAAATTGATACTTGTATCAGCGTCTTAGCATCGGGCTTCGATGCCAACCATTCAGCCGGATGGACTAGACCAGTGGGCCAACTCGAAGAGGGCCCGGAAAAATGAAAACTCAACGGCGAATACATCGCGCTGCAAAGAATAAAAAACCCTGCCCCTTTCAGGGCAGGGCCAGTCTGCTTTCCTCGCCTCGGTCACTTCCCGAAAGCTCCATGAGTAGGCCATGCATCTCTAACGACGTCAATATACGATTTAGATTTCCCCAATCGAATACTGAAACAACGTCACTTATGTGTTTATAAATTCCTATACCTTACGCCGGGTTACTTCTATAGTAGTATGTATTCGTCTGGCGTTAATTTAAGGCCTGTTGCCCGTTTGCTATAGGAAATGTCAAATAACTCGCCCTAAGCTGTGCTGGTTCATCTCTGCACAAGGGTGGTCAGCATGAGAAAACCTCTTCTTTGCCTTCTAGCCGGTAGCGCCATTTCGGCTCTTGCGTTATCGGCCGCCAATGCGGCGGATCTGCCTTCCGCGGCTCCGCCTCCAGCTCCTATCCTCGCCGTTCCAGTCTTTACCTGGACGGGCTTCTATGCCGGCGTGAACGCCGGCTGGGGCTGGCGCGATGACGACTCGCAGTCCGTGGTCCTGACCCCAGGCCCCGGCACTCCGGGTCTGGCCGGTACGTTGCTCTTCAACAACAACGACGATGGCGGTTTCACCGGCGGCGCTCAGATCGGCTACAACTACCAGATCGGCTCGTTCGTGATCGGTCTCGAAACCGATATTCAATGGGCCGATACCGACCAGAACCAGAACGTCGCATTCGTTCCAGGTCCCGGATTCGTCGGCACATTCACGCCTGGCGTCTTCGAGAGCAATGCTCCGGAATGGTGGGGTTCGGTGCGTGCCCGTCTCGGCGTCGCGTTTGATCGCGTCCTCGTCTACGGCACCGGTGGCCTTGCCTACACCGATGACAACACCGGTTGGGCGCTCGGCGGCGGTGTCGAATGGGCGCTGCCTGTAAACTGGCTCGGCTCCTCGGCCGTCACCTTCGGCGTTGAAGCCCTGTGGCTCAGCTTCGACGATGACGACGATAACGGCGACCGCCGCGTCGGCACCTTCCTTCCGGCAACCGGCGGATCGGTCGATGTCTTCCGCCCGGCGGGCGGTGGCGACGAAAGCGACTTCTGGGTCGCCCGCGCCAAGCTGAACTTCAAGTTCGGCACCTACTGAGCCTAGTTCCAATGCGAAACCCCGCCGGATCGAAAGTATCCGGCGGGGTTTTCTCATGCCCGCGCCCATCGGGTCCTGTCATGGCCTACGACGAGCACGCCGCCGCGATTTGCAAGAAGTCCTATGCCGCGGAATGTACGACTCTCGCCCGAAGCTTGTTCATTGCATCGTGGCCTTGAAGACCCCGTACATCTCCACCGGGTTGAACCGCTGCTTACTGGCGCGCAACTCCGGCCTGTTGGCATCGTCAGCGTCGTTGAAGTGAGCAATATCGGGGAATGCGCCCATGACGTGCCGACGCAGAACGAGCGTCAATCCAGGGTACGCGAGGTCGGTGACACAGGCATAGTTGCAACCCATTCTGGAGGTCAGCAGCCCTGAGAAACCGAAACCGCAAACCTTGCCGTCGACTTCCACCACCATGCCGGTCAGCAGGGGCGGCTGAAAATGATGGCCGCTCGTCAAGCAGGCTTTAGTGACGCCATATGCGGCGCCAACCTTCATGTTCCTGGAGGCAAGCCTTTCCCTCCATGCCTCCGTAAGGGCGAGGCAGGCGGAACGGTCCGCAGAAGCATAGGGCCGCGCCTCGACCTGCCCTTGCCTGAGGGCACGCGACAGCTCCTGCCGCAGCTTGGCGAATCTTGAACCCTCCAAGGCCACGACGGCGGCGCGATCATAGATGAAGTCTTCCGACTTGAGCTGAATCGAGAAGCCTTCCCGCATGACCTGCAGCGCCTGTTCCTCCGGCACGAAGGTGATCCGGCCCGATCGGCTACCGTTGAAATCCTGCATCCGCTGCATGGCGTGCCGCATGGCAGCCGCATCGAAGGGAAGCGGCGGGCAATAAAGCCTCATTTCCGAGCCATCCTTCTGGCGCCGGACCTGATAGATGATAAGGGATCCTGCATGCTGCTCCCAGAGCAGCGACCGTGAGCGCGACTGCCCGGCAAAATACAGATGGGGAAAGAAATAGAAGGCCGCCTTGACCCCTGCTTGCTCCATGACGGAGAGGAAAAGATCGGCATCCTCGACCTTGATAGGTGCGAGGTCGGCCAATCTGTCTTCTCTCTTCGGCTTCAGAGTGTGGATGGGATCTGGATGAACTGGCGCTGCACTCGGTTGAAGAGCGAGAGTCATCTTGATCTCCCATGCAATGGCCGCAACTTGCCGCCTCACCCCTAGCGTTTCCTCTGCATTTCCCGAATGCAGTATTGAGATGCGGGACGGATCGAACGATAGCGTTCAACCAAACGAGGCCGTTCTTCGCCTTCTTCGCCCACAATGTACCCAGTCTAGCCGCAGCTTGCGTGCGATGTTAGGCAGCCTTCCGAGGTAGTTCCAACGTAGCGCCCAGGGCTGCTGTTGCCCTCTCGTTGGCGGCAGCGAAGGCTGCCGGGCGCTTCCTAGGATCCAGGAGCACTTCCTGGCGCAGATCGGCCCGACTCTAGTCACAGAACCGGCGACCAGGCCTCAGGAATTAGGTCGTATCCCTTGCCCCGGCGCACGACGAAAGAGAAACCGGGGAAATGCACATGCATACCCGCAATGAGCATACGGTCAGTGGATGCCATGTCGAAGACGCGGCGGCGCATCGCGGCGGAAGCGTCGGGATCGCTGTCGAAGTCGAGGGTCACATCGGGGTTGCGGACCTGGATTTCGGGAACATGAACCGTGTCGCCCCATACAAGGACCGACTCATCACCGTCTGCGATGAGATAGGCCGTATGCCCCGGAGTATGTCCTGGAATAGGAACCGCCGTTACGCCGGGAAACACCTCTCCGTCCCGAATCGTCCGCAACTGTCTCCGGTAAGGTGCAAGCTGCTTTCGCGCGGCCTGGAAATAGCGGACTTTCTTGCGTTCCGGCGCTACGCTCATGGCAACATCGTCGTTCCAGTGCCTCACCTCTTCCTCATGAATGAGAAGCTCCGCATTAGGATAGATGCGCTCGCCGGACCCGTCGCAGAGCCCGTTGGAGTGATCGGGGTGCATGTGGGTCAAGAGCACCGTGTCGATGTCCCCCGGCCTCGTCCCCGAGGCTTCCATATTGGCGACGAGCTTGCCAAGTGAAGGCCCCATCGTATCGCCGGAGCCGGTTTCGATCAGAGCGACGCGGCCTTTTGAATGAACCAGGAAAGCATTGACGGAGAGGCGTGGCGGCGACGGCCGAAAGGTCTCCGAGAGGATCTGATCGATTTCCTCCCGTGAGATGCGCTGCAGCACACCGACATCCGCGTCGAGATAGCCATCGCTCAAGGCAGTTACAACGATATCGCCGACGCGGCGTCGATAGACGCCTGGAACCTGGCAATCAGGAAAGGAGGTCATTGGCTTCCCTCGCACTGAATGAGTTAGTTGAGCGCGTAGATCGCTTGCGGTCCGTACCCGAAGCATCGGATGCGAGCCGTGAAGCCGAACCCGTCCTTCACGATACCGTCGACCTTCGCGATGAATTCGTTCATCACTTCCGGCGGGCGGAACGTCTCGAGGCGATATTTGACCTCCACAAAGGCATCCTGTCCTCGGCCTTGCGGCAGAACCGGGATGAAGATGATGTGCACCTTGTCGAGCGTCGCCTTAAGCAGGCCGGTGCAGAGCTCCGTGCACTCCTCCGTGAAGCGCTCAAGCGCTACAGCGTCGGGCATCCTCGGGCTCGGAATAAAAACTGAAACGTTAGGCATGTGAGTCCTTGGTGTGAGGGGTGAGCCCCGGTCAGTCGACCGGGAGCTCGCGGCCCTTCGTTTCAGGAAGAGCAAGGATGGCAAACAGCACCAGAGCATAGGAGCCCGTGGTGAAGATGCCGATAGCCGTCTCAAGGGCAATCTGCTGACTGATATAGCCCACGAGAGCGGGGAAGAGCGCGCCGACCGCCCGTCCGAAGTTGTAGGCGAAGCCCATTCCGGTTCCGCGCACGCGTGTCGGGAACAGTTCCGCAAAGTAGGAGCCAAGCCCGGCAAAAGTACCCGCGTAGCAGAAGCCGATCGGGAACCCGAGAACCAACATCCATGTGTCGGAAATCGGTATGAAGGTGTAGAGAACCACCGTGACGATTGCGCCGACTGCGAACAGAGCGAAGGTGCGCCTGCGCCCGATCGCATCGGTAAGGTAAGCACCGACGATGTAACCGCAGAATGCAGCCACGATGATCACGGCGAGATAACCCGAGGTGTTGAGCACGGACAAATTCCGCACCGTCTTCAGGTATGTCGGGAGCCAGGTCGCGATGGCATAGAAGCCGCCCTGCACCCCCGTTGCAAGGAGCGACGTGAAGATGGTGATGTAGAGGACCCGTCCCGAGAAGATGTCGAGAAGCGATGCCTTCTGAGCCGAGGATTTTGAATGCTTTTCGAAAACCTCCGGCTCATCGACATACTTGCGAATATAGAACACGAAGAGCGCGGGAATGATGGCGACGAAGAACAGAGCGCGCCAAGCAATCTCCTCAGGCAGCAGATAGAAAGTGAGAGCATAGATCAGGGCTGCAGCGCCCCACCCGACTGCCCATGAACTTTGCACGAAGCCTAACGCTTTGCCGCGATGTTTTGCCTGAACGATCTCGCTCATGAGTGCGGCACCGATCGCCCATTCGGCACCAAAGCCGAAGCCTTGGAGCGCACGAACAATCATCAGCTGTTCAGAGGAGTTCGTGAAGCCACTGAGGCAGGTGAAAAGCGTGAACCAGACAATCGTTATCTGCAGCGTCAGAACGCGCCCATAACGGTCCGCAAGCATGCCGCCGATCCAGCCGCCCGTGGCCGATACCAAGAGTGCGACGGTTGCGATCATGCCGGCCTCGGCGCGGCTCATCGCCCACAGGGAGATGAGCGTTGGCATGACGAAGCTGTAGAGCTGGATATCCAGGGCATCGATGCCGAAGCCGCCGAAAGAGGCCCAGAATGTATGCTTTTCTTTCTTGGTGAGGCTTCCGAACCAGCCGGTGGCTGGTGCGGACGCGGCGGTGATCGATTCATTCATGGCAGTTCCCTCCCGTCCCTCTTCATCGCGCCGCGGCGGGATGATCCCGCACGCGGCGAGTGTGGGATCATCAATATTTGCGGATAAACGGATCAGGCATTTGGAGATCGCTCGAGATCCAAACGCTCTTCACTTCGAGATATTCCTTGACGGCTTCCACTCCCCCCTCACGGCCAAGGCCGCTGTCCTTGAAGCCACCGAACGGTGTTGTGAAGCTCGTCGAGCGGTAATTGTTGATCCAAACCGTCCCTGCTTTCAGCTTGTCCGACATGTACATCGCGCGCTTGAGGCTGCGGGTCCAAACGCCGGCAGCGAGCCCGAAGCGGATGTCGTTGCCGATGCGCACCGCATCCTCTTCATCCTTGAATCGCAGCACAGCCAAAACCGGACCGAAGACCTCTTCCTGTGCGATGCGCATGTCGTTGGTCACATCAAGGAAGATGGTGGGCTCGACGATGCGGCCGGCGCCGTATTCCGGCCCGGTGAGCGCACGTCCTCCAGCGACGCAGCGAGCGCCCTCGCCCTTTGCGATGCCGATGTAGTTCATGACCTTGTCGAATTGCGGCTTGGTGGCCACGGGTCCCACCTGCACGCCCGGCGCGCGCGGATCGCCCGCCTTGGCACGCTTGGTCACCTCAAGAAGCTTCTCGACGAAGGCATCGTGGATGCTGTCCTGCAGCAACAGGCGGGAGCCCGCCATGCAGGTTTGACCACCAGCCGAGAAGATGCCCGTGATGACGCCGTTTACCGCCTGATCGAGATCGGCATCGTCGAACACGATGTTGGGGGATTTCCCGCCCAGCTCCAGCGAGATGCGCTTCAGATTCTCGGCCGCGATCCTGGCGACCGCGCGGCCGCCCTGGTCGCCGCCCGTGAAGGCGACGCGCGCGACATCCGGATGGCGGATGAGCGGTTCGCCTGCCTCGGAAGCAAAGCCCGTCACTACGTTGAAGACTCCGGGCGGGATACCGGCCTGCGCTACGAGCTTCGCGAGCTCGAACATCGAGGCGGAGGTGAACTCGGACGGCTTGGAGATGAAGGTGTTGCCTCCGCACAGCGCGGGCGCCATCTTCCAGGCGGTGAGCAGAAGCGACGAATTCCATGGTGTGATGGAGGCTACGACACCCATGGGTTCGTACTTGGTGTAATTGAACACCTTGGGCTTATCGATCGGAATGACCGAGCCCTGAATTTTGTCGGCGAGGCCTGCATAATAGTAGAAGTACTTCGCCACATAGCGGACTTGGCCGGAAACCTCGCTCAACAGCTTGCCGTTATCGCGCGCTTCGACTTCGGCGAGAGCGGCAGCGTTCTCGTCGATCAGCTGACCAAGCCGGTACAGAAGCATGCCGCGATCCGTAGCGGACATGTTGCCCCACGGTCCTTCAAGGGCAGCCTTGGCCGAACGGACGGCGCGGTCTACATCCTCCGCGTTGGCGCGCGGAATCTCGGCCCATGCTTCTCCTGTGAAGGGGTCTTCGGTTTCGAACCAATCGTTCGAAGCGGGATCGTACCACTCGTTATCAATGAACAATCTGTATCTATGCATCGTCTAGGTGCTCCTGTGGGAGCAACCTAGATGGCCTCGGTCTCAGACCTCAATAAACACGCCGGTAAGAACCAGTGACAGAATGTAATGGCTCGCCCTGCAACCTAAGCAAAGGACCTTATGTGAGTTTGAGCCGAAGATTGATTGCGCAGGCGGACATAAGCATCGGACTCCTGAACGAGCCAGTCGAGAAACGGCCTGAGCGGCCAGGAGCCGTATTTATGTTCCGGGCAGACCACACAATAACGCTTATCCCCCGGCACGTAGTGATCATAAGGTATGACGATCCGGCCATCCTCGATCTCGCGCGTGACGTAGAGCCGTGGCACCAGCGCGACGCCGAGACCGGCCGATGCGGCTTCGATCGCCATCGAGAACAGATCGTATTGCGCGCCCTCCATGGGATTAAGCCCGGTGACGCCAAGGTGGTCCCACCACTTCTTCCAGGAATCCAGCCGTCCGCGCTTATGCAGGAGAGGCAATTTCTTCAGATCGGCCAGATCGATTTCCGTCCGTCCACCGATCAGCTTCGGACTGCACACCGGAACGAGTTCTTCGGCAAAGAGATCCTTCTTGATCATGCCGGCCCAGCCGGGATGATCGTAATGAATAGCGGCATCGAAGGAGCTATCCGCGAAAAGGAAGGGCTCCGGCCGCTCGCTCATGTTGATGATGATACCGGGGTTCTTGGCGCAGAAATCCGGCAGCCGCGGAATAATCCATTTGTTGGTGAACGTCGGAATGACCGCGAGTTCAAGAACGCCGCCTTCGGAGGGGTGTGCCAACAGCTTGAGCGTATCTCGTTCAATCCGATCGAGGTCGCTCACGATTTGCGTCCAGTACTCCCGTCCGGACTCGGTCAGGTAGATACGCCCTTTAACCCGGTTGAAGAGCATAACCCCAAGAAAGTCCTCAAGACGACCGATCTGGCGGCTGACAGCTCCTTCGGTCATCGCAAGCTCTTCGGCTGCGCGCGAGAAACTTTCATGGCGACCTGCGGCTTCGAAGGTGAGCAACGCGCTCGTGCTCGGGATCTTGCGGCGCAATGCTGCCTCCTAATGCTACAACGTAGGAGCTGCCTGATAGTCGGAACCATCAAGCAGCATCAGCAAGATGAGCCGGACTTTCCGTGCTTGTCGAGTTCGCCATTTGTCGTTGTAGGCCCAAAAAGCTGCGAAACACCGAACGGCCATGAGCCACGAGCGCGCCGAATAGCGAGTTGAAGGAAATGGAAGATTTCGAAGCTGTAGTCTAAATGCAGGACGCCGCCCAAAGCTAAGCGACCTCAATGATATCCGTCATGGGTGAAGCACAGTATCTTCTTAGTATGAGCTCACCCGCTGCGTCTCCTGGTAAGGGGGCCTCATACCTACGAGGCCTACGACTCTGATTTTGAAGTGGTACAGCCGCGTTGGCCATTTGGCGACAGAAGCAAGGCGAGTGGCCATTGGTATATGCCCGCGGCAGAGTGAATCCCAGCGGGGCCTATGCTGTCGGTCCCGATACTCTCGGACATTCTACGTATCGCTGTTCGAAAACTCGGCGCCACCGGGATACGCCAGAGATGTGACCGATATCAGCCGATCGAGCAGGTCACTCAAATATTCACCCGAAATGAGATGATAACTTCTGCCGTCTAGCTCTCGGCCAGGCGCATCTCCATCAGGCCAACACGACGGAGACGGCATTCGCACCTGTTCGCTGTCCATCGTGCCGTCCAGGTATCCTTCCTTACTGCTCCAATCCTCGATTTCTCCCCTTCCACCGTGGTGCGCCTGGTACAGCACAGCACCAGGATCAGCTATCAGAAGGCCTCCCGCCACGATGCCGTGAGCAACGACGAAATGACCGGCGGGCGCACCGATACCGACGATCACCGGCCCCATCTCAAGCATCGTCCTGATAAGGTCCATCCATCCCCCCGCCGGCCGGCTCGTCACGTAGTGAGCCTTGGGCGGAGACGGATCTATGACGTTGCCTCCTTCTCTCCGCTCGATCTCACCGGTCTTCAAATAATGCGCGGCGACTGAATAGAGCTTGCGGAAATTTATTCTGCCTTCCGGCGTCAGCTCCACCTTTCCGGGAGGATCGGCTTCGGGCCAGAATGCCTCTGCCATTCTCAGCGGGTACCAGCTTGGATCGATGGCGCTATCCGGTTTGGTCGGGAAAGGGATGCTCCCTCCCGTGCAGTCCTCCGCGAACCAGCGAAGGATCATAGCGGCCGTAGACGCATTGCATCCATTTGTAATCCAGTCGAGCATCCGCCCCGTCCTAGGCCCCCCAATCCGCTCATATGCCCAGCGCCCGTCGTATTGCGGCAACAAGCGCACCGGTGGATCGAGGTAGATATCATCACCATCCACAACCACCCCGATGGCCGGCCCTGTCCTCGATGCTTCGGTAGCGATGTCCGCAGACAGAAGCGTCGTGAGCGCAGTTAATGCGTTGCCCTCATCGGACGACTCCTCAACAGGATCTTGGTTCGTCTTGATGACGATTTTTGCGTCGGTGGAAATACGGGCCACGATGAAAGTCTCATCTGATTTAAGGAGACGGACTTCCATAGAGCTGTTTCCACCCCTAAGCGCAAATAGCGTCAGCCTCACTTCGCCCAGCTTTTCGCCTGGTGGCAGGGGCACTGCGATTTGGATCGCTTGCTGGGAACTCGTCTCAAACGTGGTTGTGAGGGGGGTGCCTCCATTAAGATAGGGGGCACTGTAGCGCACTTCACCCTGCACGCGATCAGCTGGGTCGATTCGACCGCCCGAGGGTATGACGTTGCCCCTTGCATCTGCCATCAAAACCATAAGGGAATAGGTAACGACCCAAGAATCCGGTTTAATGACCAGATTCCAATCACTGTCGGCGATGTTGTTGCGACCTTTAAGTTGGATCAGGGGCCATCCTGCCGGTTTGTATTCGACGACAGCGCTCCAATCGATCGTCACACGTTCAAGGTTTCCAGATGTGATGACGCCTGTGAAGCGTCCTCCAGATGAGTCAAATATTAGGCTTTCAGGCTGATGCCCTTCCGATGGGACCCAATTGATCGTGGCACTTTGGAGCACTGAGTGACCAAGCACAGCAACTTGTGCTTCTACCGACATCTGTGGGTTTATGACGCGAAGTGACTCGGAGTCGACCCCTGCAAGAACTATCGACAACGGGGAAGTCAAACTCTGATCTCGTACTGCGACTGTGCTACCGTTTTGGGCAAGGAACTTGGCGTTCAAGGTGCAAGTACCATTCAAGCCATCGACTCTACCCCCTTCCAGCGAAGACTTGAATGCCAACGCACCCAGTTCCGACAGAAGAATCTGAAAAGTCGCGTTACCTAAATCGGAGGATGTCGCGACGGTTGGAGGAGCGCGCAAATACTCTTGTGGAAGATTGATCGATGCCGTGAGGCCATTCATCAGAAGGGGCCGGAAACTCCAGCTGCGCTGCTCATGACCTGCTGCTGCCAGCGCCTCAGCCCAAGCCTGCCGGTTTTGCTCGATCTCGGCAGCCGTCCCCTCCGGATAGGCGGAGACAGACAGCGTTGCTTCGCCACCCGTTATCTTCACAGTTCCGGCTGTCTCTTCAACTCGCAGCGAAATCGAGAACGTTTCCCGGCGCGGAGCTGTAAGCGCGAAGAATGCGATGTCGGCCTCGGGCATTGCCCAGAGTTGGAAAATGCCGGCCGGAATGGGTGGCGAAATGACTGGAACCGGAAAAAACGGGAGAATCGGGAGCGCAGGAGCAGTTGCTATCTCCCAACGAGGTCTGGTCTTGATGGCTCGAGCCCATTTTATGTCACGCACGATCAGGTGGCGAGCCGAATTCCGTGAGGGCGCTGTCACAACCGGGCGAGTTAGCACGGAACCGGAAAGTGGTCGTCCACCTGCGACCGCTGAGCTTCGGGCACTGTGAGCCAATGCGCGGGCTCCCAGCCGCTCGCCTTCTGCCTTTCGTTGGCCTGATCCATTCGGCCGACCACCGAAATGGGAGAGGAGTTCCGCTGTCCAAACCGTCTCCTTTGTCCTCATGACCGTGGTCCCTTCCGTCGGCGACAGAGCCCCATGGCTGTCAGCACTCATGTTTCGTCTTCAGGAATACTCATCCCTTCGAGGACCAGGGACATGTAATAATCCCAGTCCCATACGGCGTTCGGACATGCTGTGTGGGTGGTATGTGGATCAGCCTCCGCGTGGCCCAGGATGTGCTCTCGATCCATTGGGATTCCGTAGCCTTCGCATAGCCAGCGCACGAGCGCGGCTGATGCGGCATACTGGATCGGCGTTGGATCGATCCCCGAAACATTGGCCCGTGGCGCCCGTGCACAGTGCTCTATCCCGATGCTGTCCCCGTTAGCAGAACCTGCGTGATAGGCTACGTCGCCGTGTTTAACCATCTGCACGACTTCGCCGTTCTGACCGATCACATAATGTGCACTCACAGGCAAAGGCGAGCCATCCGGCTTAACCGGGTTCTTAAACCAGCTGATTGGTCCTTCTATGCTCGTGCCTCCGTCGGTGATGTGCACGACGACACGACCAATGGCCCGAGGCGAAGGAGGCCTCCAAAAGTGCTTTGCTGGCACGAATCGGCTTGCATACAGATATTCCGAAGTCTCGCCAGCCTCCGACATTCGTGTCTGTCGGTCCGGGACGGGCTCTTCGATTCCGTACTCCGAAGTCGGGTCGCCATAGTCCTGAGCCAAA
The DNA here is from genome assembly GCA_041913065.1 of Microvirga sp. Lineage (GTDB taxonomy): Bacteria > Pseudomonadota > Alphaproteobacteria > Rhizobiales > Beijerinckiaceae > Microvirga. Next base: position 59,509 of record JAYSGD010000011.1, read on the forward strand.
TCCAGAACTGCTGTGAGGAGCCGGGCGCCTGCAACGCCAAACCTAAGCCCGGGATGCTTGAGATCGATAGTCGCCAAGTATCGCCGCAGGAGCGGTGAAGCGACACTGACAGCCTTTTGTCGCGCTCCGCTCCGTAACAGCAGAGCAACCACCTCGTCACCCTCACGCCTGACGTCGGCAACTTCAGCTTTGATCAAATGAGGTTGAGCGTCACGCATCAACCGCGTTCGCCAAGCGGAACGAGGCTCAAGGCGAAGCATGTTTAGCCGCAGAGCTCGCTCGAAAGGCTCGCCTGCGGGTGTAGTCCCATAAGTTGAGACGGCGACATCCTCCAAAACACTTCCTGCTTTTGGGGACTTAGCCCGCACAACAGCCGAAAGTTTGCCCGACGATGATGACGAAGTACGGCTCATGCCTGGGTCGAGTTCAGCGTAACGCGCGGTCTCCCCAAACTGGCCACTTTGATTGAGCCTACGAGGTTTCGGGCGAATCCGCTTCGTAGTCTCGCTACGCTGACCGGACTTAGGGATGATGGTAACATCGCAACCCTGAACGAGGGATCGCCTGTCCCCGACACTCACGATGTAGCCAACACCTGCCGATGAGCTCTCGACTGCAGGTGCCTCCACGACAGTCGTTTGAATTCGCAACCCGCCCCAGGCCCAAACGTCAATCGTGGCTCGCGCATCAGCGGGCCCGCTTGACAGAGTCGCCTCGACGCGCCATTCGCCCGACCAATCCTGGCCATCCGCGGGAACATCAATCCTCGCTTGCAAAACTCCCGATTCAACGCGCACGCTATGGCCACTTCGCCGGGTTCTTGCGGACAGTGGATAGGACACTCGCCCAGGCCGATGCAGTCGGACTTCTCCGATTTGAACCCCATCCGTTGCGCTCACGCGGATATAGATCTGCCGATCTTGCAAGGACACAAAGAAGGAATGCACGGATATTGCGCGGCTGCTTTCCTGCTGTGGTGACGCGCTCACTCTAACTAGCTGGCCGCCAGTTGCCTCAGCCAAACTGTCGCGAACAGTCTTTCCCAGAGAGTTCGTACTTTCTGCCAGACGGTATTTCACACCGCAGCGCCTATGGATTCGTTGGGCGAGCCAAGCGAGAGTTTCATGATCCGATGAAACGATGGTGAGATCAGCAACGAAGGCCGCACGACGCAGCGTTGCCAGATCCTCAGCAGAAATTTTCGAAGCTGGCCCCACAGCCACCATCACGTTCCGCCGGCGAATGACCCCAGGTGTGATATGAGAGCGGCCGGCGAGCCACTTCCGTAATGCGTCGAGCTGCGTGTGTAACGAGACGGAGAAGATGCTGCCAACAATCGTCTGTGCCTGCGCAAGATCGTCAGTCACAGGAATTGCCGGTTTTCCGCTGTTGGCGGCACAAGAGACTCGTGTATTCCCAGCAGCATAGATAAGATCGAGGCCGACTAGAGCCTCTCGTATCAGCGAGGCTCGGACCACCTCGTCTTTAGCCTGATTAGTCCCCCGCGTTGTCTCGGGCTTCGACCACTCAAGTCCTTTCTCCTCCCACCAGCCTCCCTCTGTCGCCCTACCACTACTCTTCGACCCCTCTTCTCTGCCAAGGGTCTCAAGACGTTTGGACGAGTTCTCCCAAAGGGGAGAATTCATTGCTTGGACATCGCCAGGAGTGGCTGTCTCTTCGCTTCTAGCGGCAGCTTCAGGGTTCGGCCCGTTGGCAGAATCGGCATCAATCACAAGGAAAATGTCCGCAGGCGTCTGCCCCTCATCAACAAATCCATTTGTGATCACGAGGGCAAAATCCTGCTGGGGATTGTCTGCTTGGTTGGTGAGACAGTCAGTCGTTACCTCGAGGGCGGCAACCGTAACCGTGAAATTATCTGCAACGATACCCGAGGGGAGAAAAACGTTCTGAAGGTTGTCTGCACCTTCTTTATGCCCCGGCGCATGATCGGTAGACCATCCACCACTAAGCGCATTACCGAGATAAGTTCGACCACCGGCAGTTACGCGCAGCGCCAGCTTGTTGACGATAGCCGATGCTGCGGCAGTCCCGCTCCCTAGAGCACCGGGCGGATCAGTCCAGGCCAGAGTTATCAGGATAGGACGATCCAGATTCGTGGGGCAGAGAGTCCATGAGTACTCCTCACCGCGCGCCATCAGAAGCACCGTCTGATCTACGTAGGTGTGATGTACCGAATCGTCGAGGATCACGTCCAAGTTCAACCGTCCCCACCCCTGTTTGCGGCTGGGGATGCCGCCGTCCACTCCCATGTCAGAGGCGCCGTTCACGATCAAAGCGCGCAACATCGCGGGCGATGGCAGCTCACCTGTGTGATTTTGCCACCATTGCGTTAGGAGAGCGCATGCTCCTGTTGTCTTAGGGCTGGCCCCGGAGGAGCCTCCGCCCCAGGTAAGTCGCTCATTGATGTATTCCGTCTCACCCGGATGCGTGTCGTACCCGGCCGATGCGGTCCATTCACCCGGAGCGACGACGTCAGGGCGTATCCTCCCGTCGCCACAGTTGCCCCAACTGCTGCCGTGGTCACCCTGGTAAACATCATTGATATTATCGCTATCGGTGAGGCCAACGGTCGGGCGGTAGATTTCGGAGTTGCCCGTCACAATGATGTTCTTTGCGGATTTTGGACGGGTCAGGCCGCTTGGACCCGAATTTCCCGACGAGAAACAGATTGTTAGAGGCTGCGGGTTCGAAGCGTCGCCGGACGAATTGCGGACAAGGCTGTCATACTGAGCCTCCAGTGAACCGTAATCCATCGGGTCCTTGAGGCCTGCTCCCCACGAATTGTTCTGGATGACCGCATTGATCGACTCTCGTTCGAGTTCGGTAAGGGTCTCACGGCAGATGTCTAGGGCATTCCTGCTGTTATCCTGCGCGAAGATGTCTGCCGCCGGTGCTGTGCCAAGCCCATAGATGTATCCGTCAGCGTCTGTGTCGGACAGGTAATTGCCTGCGGCATGGCCGGCCACAAACGTCCCGTGCCAACTTAGCGAAGCTCCTGTACCTGCTCGCGCCCTATCACCGAACGCAGGATGGTCGAGCTGCACGCCGGTATCGACCACTGCAATAGAGATCCCCTCGCCTGTCAGCGCATGATCTTCAAGCCACTGCAGATACGATCCTGAGGGATGGCCATTGTCGTCATACTGACCAGCGATGACTAGGCCGGCGAGTTCATCCTCCGGCACCCTAGGAGCGAACGGTTCGATTGAAACGACGAGGGGATGCGCGCGCAGACTCTCCTCCCCTTCGGCACTGATCCGCGCCTTGATACGCAGATACACATCGGCGGGTTCAGCTCCCGCGCGCTGATCGATGACTACGCCCGGCAATGCGCCAAGCGTCTGCTTCATCTGGTCAGCCTCTGCCGAGCTGGCCTGGACGACAATCCACACGGTCCCCCCGGCTTCTGTGATCCGCGGGCTCGGCTTCATATCTGGTACGAGCGGAATTACCGAACTGACGAATGCAATGCGATCGGCGGCTTCGAACGCCGCCAGGGGGCCGCGGCAGAGATACGCGTGGTTAGGCACGTAGCGTAGGACCTTCAAACCCGTGCTCGCCAAAGCAGACGGCCACGCCGGATCCACTGGGCCGATAAGTTCCACGTAGGCGAGTCCGTCTTTTTCCGGCAGAAGCTCCGCGAGGGGCCGATTTCGGACGGTTTCAGGGCGCGGGCCATGTCCAAGCCGAACTCCGGATTCGACAGGAGTTTCAAGGGACGCCTCGGACTCACTTGTCCGAGCATTCGTCCTGACAAGCATCTCGCCTGAGAGATATGTATGCAGATACTCTGTCGAAGGATCAGTGAGAAGACTGGCATTGGGTGGGACGAGAACGACTCGGCTCATCGTGTTCCTCCGTAGCGCCTGCCTCAGGCGCATGCATCCCCTGCCTTGGTCCGCACACTATAGGAGTGGGCGGACCAGATCTTTACGGGGAACGAGCTTTCTAGAGCTCTACGTAGATGCTCTCTGCAGCCTGCCCCGACGGATCCATGTGAATCCGAACCTTCCGGCGCCCCTCATCGAGCGGCTCGAGAAGCCTTTCGTTCTTGATAAGGACCCGCTTGACGCCTTGATCGGTCTCGACGACGAGGGCATATCCGAAGTCGCCTACCTCAATGGCGCGCGTTGTTCCCATGATATCGCCGATTCCTGGTTTTGTGTCCCAGGTGGAGGGCTTGCTATCGAGCCCATTCGGCTTGGCAGCTTTCGGCTTCTTCTCAATTTCTGCACGACGCTCTGCCGGGACACCCTCGATATTCGACACGGTCGGCCGAGCGCCCGCCTTTAGCAACGAAGATGCCAAACGGTCATTCTCCGAGATGACACTCGACTGAGACACGAGCTGGATCTTTTCCTTGTCAGCAAGAATGAAGACAGCGTCTTCATCGAAGTTGATTTCTTGCTCCTTCGCACGCACCATCTGGTTGCCAATAACTCCAAAGGCGCTGAACTTCGCTTTGCCACGCTGCCCGGTGGGAGATAGCGGGTAACTGAATTCAACTGGGGCAAGAGGTGTAATTCGAGAGCTATCTTTGACAGCGCTAGGAAGATGGGCGCCCTCGTAAGAAACGTTCACGATGAGATAATCATCTTCAGACAGGTCTTGTGGCGCAACGATCTTGTCTCCGTCACGGATGAACATGAAGATCATATGACGACCGACCCAAGCAGACGGCTTGATGACGATTTGGTTTCCGCCGTCTTTCGTTGTCGCTTCGCCACTGGCTTCGATGACGGGCCACCGTGGCGGATCGAAGTTCACCTTGGCTTTGTAACGAACAACGACATCGTCTGGTTTTTGGCTTGTGACGATATACTCAGCATTGCCGCCGTCCTCGCGGAATACCGGCGCCTTCGGAGCTGCGCCTTCGCTTGTGGACCATGAGATTGCCACATCGGACAGAAGCGGGTCGGCGTCGACCACGATTGAAGCTGGAAAAGACAACTGAGTGTTGACGTCGTTGATGTAACTCTCGTCAAGACCGGCGAAAAGCGCGGACAGATCTGCGTCCATACTTGCTTTAAGCCAAGTCCACCCCTCGAACCCCAGCGTGAGCTTGAGATCTGTCGTCTCTTCTTCACGGCGCCACTTCAGGGCGAAATTTGCGCCACCGAACAAGCCTCTCGTGTCACCAGCTTGTGCTGGCTTAACGTCGGGCTTTGGTTCGAACAAGGACTTGAAGAGCATCTCGCGAGCTTGATTTGCAAAGCTCGTGACAAGATCGGTTCGCATTTGCTCAAGCTCGGGAGGCATCGTGCCGATGAAGTTGATTTCGATCGCGCCGTTGCGTCTCATGCTCTCCCAAGCTGCTTCTATGTTTGCGCTGCCTCCATACCAGAAGCCTCGAACATCGGCTTTCAACTGAGTTGACAGATGCGTGAATACCCGCTTGCCATGAACGATTACCTCTGCCCCGACCTTAGGCATCAGCCGCAGGTACTCGTACATGAATTTCACACCCGCGGGGATCGCTTTGCGCTCGCGGATGCCCTGCGCCCATTCCTGAGCTCCAAGTTCTGTCAGCTTGATAAGAAAGGAGTTTGTTCCACCTGGGGTTCCGACATCCTTGGCATTGTGCGCTGGATCAGGCGTTCCTGATTCAGGGTTGATCAGAACCGTTGCTTCGCCCTTCTGGACATTCAGTGGAATGAACTTGGGGTTCCGCGGCGGAGCAGGCCCGACCGCAGACATCTGAGCCAGCCATTGCTGCTTGAGTTCCTCGAATGCGGCAGCGTCCTGCTGAATTGCAGAAGTGATCGTAAAGATCGCCGATCCGCCGGTGATCTTGTAGGTGTCGTCCTTCTGCTGACGGAATTGGCTGACAGCCACTTGGTAGCGCCCAGTATCGAGGCTTCTCGCGAGAACGGGCTGCTTAGGCGAGAAAAGAATGATATCCGGGCGGGTGCTCTGCCAGAGCTTGTACCGGTTCACGTCCCACATAACACCGGACATAGCGACGCCGAGTTCATCCTGTAGGAATGTTGACATTGACTGGCTCCACGGAAACAGGATCCAACGAAGTTCTTGGCAAGCCGCGAGATCCTCATGATGGACGGCGCGGCGCAACGCGCTGCGCCCTGTACTGTTGATGCTGACGCAACTGTACTGAGGAGAGCACAGACAGATATTCGACAATAAAAATTTTGATTACTGTCGCTATTGTACGCGCGGAGCAAATTCAGCACGCCACCAAGAGACGGCGCCAACTACCACCTATGGATAGTTAAAAAATGCGCCAATATAGAGCGACTCTAGTCGATCACTGATCGACTATACATATTTACTCACTTGATGCGGATTTATACTATCTCAAAAGCATTAATTCATCAAGGGCATATCGCGGCGCTCCCTAGGATATCGAGGGCCTTCAACGACGTTGATTGCGGCCTTATCGTTCTGCCCTGTACCCGACGGGCAAACGGCGGCATGAAGTTAGGAGTTGAAGTGATCGGAGCCGCGCCTCCTTAGGGAGATATGGGCGATCCCGCGAGCGGACGAAGAACCAGCTAGTAGCACTCGAGCCAGTTAACGGCATAGGGACGACTTTAACCTAGAGGTTATGCGAAGATCCTCTCACTCCGCAGTTGCGGACCTTTTCATGAGAGCTCGTCTTTCTCAGCACGCGAGCGCAAGAGATTTTGGCTTGTCCTATCGGGTGCCGATCCGCAAGCCAAGGACTTTCGGCAGCACAGCAACAACACTGGCTGCGGGCGACGGTTTCTGCCCTTTCTCTTCCGCTTCTTCCACGTTGATGATGCCCCACCGGATCGCACGCGCGCCAATATATCGAAAAGGCTCCGGCGGGAGCGATGGCAACGGGCGAGTGCAAAGCGGCAATGTTGACCATTCGTCTCGCACACCGAGTACGAGCGATGCCAAACACTGACCCGCGATATAGGTCGGGTTCACACCATGTCCGGAGAATCCGCAGGCATAGTGAACACGGGTTCCAGGCTGCGTCCGGATGAAAGGCAGCCGGTCAGATGACACATCGATCGGTCCTCCCCAGGCTCTCTCAACCGACACGCTCGCGAAAGCGGGCAGGAGCCGTCTGAGACCGCGCTCCGCGCGGCCTACGCTCGGCTGATCCTGCCTGAGTGACGGCATCCCGACTGCCCCTCCATACGCAATCGGCCCCGAGCCTGAGCCCATCAGAACGCGGCCATCCGGTGTCTTGCGGAAATAGTGAACGAACATGCGCAGGTCAGCGATGCCTTCATCGCCCCTCCAGTCCATGGCCTCGATGGAGCCAGGCGCAGGATGGGTCATGAGCGCGTAGCTCGAGAAGATGCTCATGTGACGCCGGATCGTCGGTTCCGCTGCCAGCGCGACATTGGTGGCGAGCACGACCTCGCGAGCGATAACCGCGCCCTTGCACGTGCGGACCCGCGAGGGCTGGCCCGGGTCCAGGCCAGTCATTCTGGTGTGTTCGTGAATGCGGACCCCTGCCCTGATTGCAGCCGCCCGGAGCTCACGCGCCAGCCGTGCCGGCTGGATGTTCGCCCCTTCGGGGAAAAATATGCCGCCCCGGAAGACAGGCGAGTTGGCGCGCTCCCGCAATGCCGCGGGCGTGAGCGGAATGGCCGTATCGGGTACGCCCAGCCGCTGCGCCTGATGCACGTATTCGTCGATCTTGCGATCCTGTGCGGCGGCTGCCGAAACACGGAGGTTCCCGCTTTCCCGCCACCAGACATCTCTTCCGCGTTCCGTCGCAAAGGCCCGGATGGCGTTTTGGGCGCGGGTGCCGGCACGGGCGACAGCCAGTGCCGGATCGTCCCCAATGGTCTTCACCATGCCCGGCAGTGCGCTCCAGTAACCGTGGACCTTGCCACCGTTCATGCCGCTAGCGCCTGCCCCACAGATCGAGGCTTCGATGAGGACGATTGAGAGACCCGGCTGTCTGTCCTTGAGAGCCAGCGCGGTCCAGAGCCCCGTGAAGCCCCCGCCCACGATGACCACGTCGCATCGCGTTTCACCGATCAGGCCGGGCGCCTGCGGGGCATTGCGTTCGTTCTGCAAGGCCTCTTCGAGCCACCAGGACGTGGCTGAGGGGCTCACTGGCGCCGGATGTCCTGCTTGATCCACAACTCGCCCCGTTCCTGCATTGCTGGCGGCGCACCCTCCTCCAGCTGAAGGAGGGACCTTGCGGGCAAAGCCCTGGTCCAGGCCCCGGCCGCAAAGGGCCGGGAGCCTGCTTTTCAGCCGCCGAAGCGTTTCTTCCAATCCTTCGGCAGTCTCAGCCTTTGACGGCTGTCACGACGACCTCGATCAAGGCGCCACCTCCAAGATCCGCAACGCCGACCGTGGCCCGTGCCGGCAGATTGTCACCGAAGAACTCGGTCCAGACAGCATCCATTTCCTTCTTATGCGAAAGGTCGGTGACGAAGATCGACGCTGCGACGACCTTCGTCGCGTCCGTACCGGCCTCTTTCAGATATCCGGCGATCTTTCCCAGGATATTGCGGGTTTGCTCGCCCATCGAAACGCTCGTGTCGTCAGCAATCGTGCCGCCGATATAAACGAAGCCATTCGCCTCGACTGCGCGATGCATGATCGGTGTGCGGATGTTTCTCTGGATCATCGTATTATCCTCTCAGGTTAAAAAAGTCAGGTGGCGAAGCGCTCAATGCGCAGGCCGTCGATTGGTGTGTTCGTGTTTCCAATGGCAATGAGTTCCGCCATGACCGCACCGGTACCTGGTCCCAGCTGGAACCCGTGCAGCGAGAATCCGAACTGGTGGAAAAGACCCTCATGCTTGGCACTCGGGCCGAGGACTGGAAGGTCATCCGCCGTCCGTGCCTCTATGCCGGCCCAAGCCCGGACGACTGTCGCATTGCGCATGACCGGGAAAACCTCCCACACCGTGCGGGCGCTCTCCTGGAGCTTGCGCCAGTCCAGAACTGTCTCGCCGGTGTCTTGGTAGGGAGTTGCGAGGTATCCGCCGCCGATCAATACGGTTCCATTCGCAAACTGCTTGAACGAGAGCTTGCGTCCTCGCAGGATCACCACCGGCCTGATGAACTCGGGCACACGCGAAGTGATCATCAGCATGGGCGCAACCGTTTCGACCGGCACCGGCTCACCCAGGGCAGCGGCAATGCGCCCGCCCCACGCGCCGGCGGCATTGACGAGCACGGGAGCCTCGTAAGTCTCACCACCCGCGTCGACGCGCCAGAACTGACCGTCCTTGCGAATATTGGTCGCCGCAACTCCCTCGCGCACGATGGTTCCGAGCTGCTCCGCCCTGCGGCGGAAGGCGGTCGTCGTCTTTGCCGGGTTGGCCGCACCGTCGCGCCGTGACACGACCCCCCCAGGACATGTCTCAGCGACGGCAGGAACGAGACGACGCAACTCCTTTGCATCGATCAGCTCTTCATGAGTAAAGCCGCGCAGGTTCAGATCAGCGACGCGGGAACGGCAGGCCTCAAGCTCCTCATCGTCTTCGGCGACAAGTACCTGACCATGACTGTCGAAGCCGCAGTCGTCACCGACGAGTTCCTGGATGCCTTCCCACACATCCATGGAGCGGATCGAGAGAGGGATTTCCGCGACATGCCGAGCCAGCTGACGCACCCCGCCGGCATTCACGCCCGAGGCATGCCGGCCTGCATAGTCTTTCTCGATCAGGACGGGCCGGAGACCCCGCAGACAGAGGTGCAGGGCCGTCGAGCAACCGTGAATACCGCCACCGACAATGATCGCGTCTGCCCTCACGGTCATCCGCGCACCACGGCCTTCGTCGCGCTCTCGTTTTTGGGAAGGGAGGCAAGCTCCGACAGCGTGATCGGCTTCACTGGCGCGCGAAGACGATAATACCCGATCTCCTCGGGAGCCTTGCCGCGGGCGTCGGCCATCAGCTCCGTTACCGTAAGCCCACAAAGGCGCCCCTGGCATGGGCCCATGCCTGTGCGACGATAGGCCTTGAGCTGGTTCGGACCGGTAGCGCCGATTGCCACGGAATCCAGGATGTCCTGCGCCGTGACCTCCTCGCAGCGACAGACGATCGTATCACCTCTAGGAATCCGGAACTGCTTCGACGGCCGGAACAGGATGTCAAGGAAGGTCCGCCCACGCTCTGCCTTTGCCAAGGCAGCCTTGAGGAGTTCCATGCTCGGTGCCTTTGCGCCGGCTTGTGGCCGGAGGGCCTCGACAGCGGCTCGCGCGGCGATCCGGCCGCGTTCCACAGCGGCAAGCGCACCGCCGATCCCGGCACCGTCGCCCGCGATGGCAATCCCTTCGACCGAAGTGCCGCCATTGGCGTCGAGAACGGGCGACCAGCAGAGTTGGATATCATCCCACCGGTGCTTGACCCCAGCGGACATGGCCAGATTGACGTTCGGAACAACACCTTGATGCAGAAGCAGCAGGTCGGCCGGAACACGCACCTCGCGGCCTCCTGCCTCATAGGTGATGCTTTCGAGCCGGCCCTGGCCAGTGGCCTCGATCTTTGTAACGCCACCGACGACCCGCACCTTGGATCGTACCTCCCGCATCATCGCAAGACCTTTGCGGAAGTAAGGCGATGTCAGAAACGCCGCCGCGTGTGGCAGGGCACGGAGATAGTTGCGGCGCTCCGTCGTGTCCAACACAAGGTCGATGCGCCCACCCATGCGCAGGATTTGCGCCGTCAGCAGCCAGAAGAGAGGTCCCTGTCCCGCGACGACCGTCTTGCCATCGGGTATCAGCCCGGAGGATTTCAGCGCAGTCTGTACAGCGCCCGCGGTCATCACGCCCGGTAATGTCCAACCGGGGATCGGGAAGGGCCGTTCGAGAGCGCCCGTTGCGAGGATCACACGCTTGGCTCGGATGAACTGCGATCCGCCGCCGATCGATATGCCGATCTCCAGGTGCCGATCGAGACTCCACACTGTCGCGCCCTGCAGAATTTCAGCACCGCTCGCGCGCATTTCATCGACGAGCTTCGAGCCTGCCCAATAGTCGTCACCGAGCAAGCGCGTTTCCTTCACCGGCGTCGACGTGACGCCACGCCAGACCTGCCCGCCGGGGCCCTGGTTTTCGTCAAGCAGCAGGGTAGAGAGACCGGACTGCGCGGCCAGGCTTCCAGCCGCAAGTCCTGCGGGACCCGCGCCGATGACAGCGACGTCGTACTCATCGCGCATTGGACGATTGTTGGTCATCGGCCGATCTCTCTCTTGCCCTTCTGGATTTCAACCTGCATGCCGGGATGCACGGGAACGAGACAGCCCTGTCGGTTACCCATCCCGTCGATGGTCACAAGGCAATCGAAGCATACGCCCATCATGCAATACGGAAGGCGTGGCGCCCCGCTCACCGCGGTCTCCCTTCGCACATCGAGACCGGATGCCAGCAAAGCGGCTGAAACCGTATCGCCTTCTCTCGCCAGGACCGGGCGACCGTCAACGAAGATCTCGACCGTCTTCCTGGTGTCATTGTCAAATCGCTTGAACATTCATCGTCTCCCAGGCCTTGCGTCAGCCCTATCCCTTACGGCTCAGTAGTACCCACTGGTCCGTACGTCCGCCTGCTGAAACCGCTTGGCCGAGAACGCGCCGAGCTTGCTCTTGTCGAGCGCGCCCGCTGCCACCATCGGGGCAATTTCAAAAGCGTGATTGGAAGCGAGCGTCACGCCGGAGTGGCAGCAGGTGACGAACGCGCCGGGGCACGTCTCGGACTGGTCGTAAATCGGGAACCCATCCTTCGGCATGACGCGGATGCCGGACCAGGATCGCACGACGTTCAACCGACCGAGCAGCGGGAACATACGCTGCGCCCGGTCGGCCATAACGGAGCTTATCGGGAGGTTCAGGACGGTGTCGTCCAGCAAGTCTTCCTTGCTGTCGCCGATCATGACCGTGCCTTCGTCTGTCTGCCGAACCGTCGTAAGGGGATGGGGCAGGAAGGGCATCGTCCGTTCGGTCACGACGATCTGCCCGCGCGTGGGACCCATGGGAGCTTCGAGTCCGACCATCGGGGCGAGCGTCTGGTTCGCGTTGCCTGCCGCAAGAACGATCTTCCCGGCTCTGATCTCACCCTTCGGGCTCGTGAGCCGGAACTCGCCCTGCACGTGCTTGATGTCGGAGACAGGATGCTCCGGCCGGTAGTCGACCCCGAACTTCGCCATGCCTGTATGCAGCGCACGGAACGTGCGCAGCGAGTTCACGTGTCCATCGTAGGGGCAGAAGCTCCCGCCCGACACCTCCGGACCGATATGCGGCAACATCTTTGCGACCTGCTCGCGGCCGAGAATTTCCATCTTGTAGTCGACAGCGCCGGGCTGGTTGTGCAGGCGCTTCAGAAGCACTGAACGCTGCTCCAGTTCCTCTTCTCCGAGCGTGAGATGAAAGCCGCCATTGCGCTGGAAGCAGACGTCCAGGCCGGTCTGGTCGCGCAGTTCGGCTGCGAGCTTCGGCCAGCTGTCCGAGGCCTGCATGGTCCAGCCCGTATAGGCCGGCATGCCGAGTCCCTTGCTCTGTACCCAGACCAAGGCGAAGTTCGCTCGGGACGCGCGCTTGGCAATGTCTCCTTCGTCGAGCACGCAGACTTTCTGGCCGATACGGCCGAGCCCCCATGCGATGGCGGACCCCAGGAGGCCTCCACCGACCACGACGATGTCATAACTGTTACGCATTGAGCTATTCCTTACCGCCCACGGTCGCTATGTCCGGCAAGCACACGCTCAAGGCCGTAGAACCGGTCGAGCAGGATGAGTGCGAGCATCGTAATCACGATTACGGTTGCGGATACCGAGGTCACGAGTGGGTCGATATTATCTTGGATGTAGAGGAACATGCGCACCGGAAGCGTCTCGACGCCCGGCGCAGCAAGGAACACCGTCATGGTGACCTCATCGAACGACTGGATGAAGGCGAGTGCCCAGCCACTCACAACTCCAGGAAGGATGAGAGGGAGAGTCACCCGGCGGAACAGCGTCCAGCTGTTGGCACCGAGAGACACGGCAGCCATTTCGACGGAGCGATCCATGCCTGTTGCCGCGGCCAGAGTCAGTCGCAGAGCGAAGGGGAACACCACGACGACGTGGGCGATGAGAAGCGCCGTGAAAGTGCCGCTAAGCCCCGTCTGAGTGAAGAACCGCAGGAATGCGATGCCGAGCACCACGTGCGGAATCATCAGCGGAGACAGGAACAGGGCCGACAATGCCTCGCGGCCGCGGAACTGGTGGCGCGCGATTGCAAGAGCCGCAGGCACTGCGAACAGGAGCGCGACGACGGAGGAAACCGCGCCAATCCACAGGCTGACCCAGAAAGCGTTGATGAACTCAGGGTACTCGGCGATCGTGCGGAACCACCGGAGCGAGAAGCTGCTCGTGGGCAGGGACAGGTAGCCTTCCGGCGTGAAAGCGACAAGGCAGACCACAACGATCGGCGCAACCATGAAGATTACGAAGAGAGTGTGGAAAATCAGCGCGACAGGGCCATTGCGACTCATCTGAAGACCTCCGAATAGCGCCGCTCGATGATCGCGTTGCTGCCGACGATGATGAGCACGAGCGCAACGAGAAGGAGCACAGCCACGGCTGCGCCAAGTGGCCAGTTGAGCGTGTTGAGGAACTCGTCATAGGCGAGAGTAGCCGCAACCTTGAGACGCCGGCCACCGATGATCGACGGAGTTGCGAAAGCGCTTGCGGAGAGAGCAAACACGATGATCCCGCCGGACAGCACGCCCGGCATAATCTGCGGCAGGATGATCCGGCGCATGATCGTGATTTGCCCGGCACCGAGCGAGAGCGCTGCGTTCTCGATCTGGGGATCGACCCGTTGCAATGCGGCCCAGACCGACAGCACCATGAACGGCATCATAACGTGGGCGAGCGCGATCACGACGCCAGTTTCCGTGAACATAAATGGAATGGGGGAGTCGATTAGCCCAACCGCCATCAGGGCCTGGTTGACGACCCCGTTGTTCCCGCCGAAGAGCAAAGCCCATCCGAGCGTTCGCGCAACAACCGAAATGAGGAGCGGCCCGAGGATGATGAGCAGGAAGAACCCTTTCCAGGGCGCGCGCATACGGTTCAGGATGTAAGCTTCGGGCGCGCCGATAATGGCAGCCGCGAGGGTCGCCAACGCTGCGATACGGAACGTCCGGGCAAACATTTCAAAGAAGTACGGGTCCGACCAAATCTCCTTCCAGTTCTTGAGGGTGATCACGAACTGAATGCCTGTGTACTGTCCCCAATTGTGGAATGAGAGCAGAACCGTCATGGCGAGAGGCACGATCACGACGGCGATGAAGAGGATGAGCGCAGGCAGCAGCAGCGGCCATGGCACCCGTGCGCCGGAGCGCTCCTGCTTGACGGGCGCGGGAGCCGCCGGCTCCTGGACCGTTGTCATGGAGGCGGAGCTGCTCATTTGCCCCCTCCTCCCGGACGGATCACCATGTCCTCGAGGCGCCAGACAAGGCGAACGTTCTCGCCCTCGGCTGGTTGTGCCTCGCCCGTGTTCTGGCGCACGACGACCGCGGGACCACATTCGGTCTCACACTGGAATAGCCAGTGGTTCCCCTGAAAGATGCGATTCGTGATCCGGGCCTTGAATCCGCTGTCGGATTCGCTGCCGAAGCCGACCTTCTCCGGGCGTACAGTGATGGTCACAGGACCGGAGGCCCCAGCGGGCGCCGGCCACTGACAGGAGCCGGCAACGAGACGTGGCGATGCGGCGTGCCGAACGATCTCTCCTGGAAATTCGTTGGTCTTACCGAGGAACTGAGATACGAACGCGGAGGCCGGCCTCTCATATGCCTCGTGCGGCGTGCCAATCTGCTCGATGCGGCCCTTGCTCATCACGACGATACGATCCGAGAGCGCCATGGCTTCCGTCTGATCGTGCGTCACCAGAATGGTGGTGGTGCCGATGCTGCGCTGGATCTGACGGAGCTCGATCTGCATGTCTTCGCGCAGCTTCGCATCGAGGTTTGAGAGCGGCTCATCGAGCAGGAGTACATCTGGTTTGATGACGAGTGCACGCGCCAGGGCAACGCGCTGCTGCTGTCCGCCAGACATGCGACGTGGGTAACGATCCGCGTATCCGTCGAGCCCGACCATGGCCAGTGCATCGCGCACGCGCACCTCACGTTCGGCCCGGGGAACGCCCCGCATCTCGAGTCCGAAGGCGATGTTCTCCGCAGCCGTCATGTGGGGGAACAACGCATAACTCTGAAACACAATGCCGAGGCCGCGCTTTGCGGGCTTCACGCTCACAAGGTTTCGGCCGTTGAGACTGATGGCTCCTGCAGACGGATCCATAAACCCGGCGATCATCTGCAGCGTGGTGGTCTTGCCGCAGCCCGATGGACCGAGCAGCGAGATGAATTCACCCTTGGCGACAGTGAGGGATATGTCTTCGACGGCCACATGATCGCCGAAGCGTTTGCAGACACGATTCAGTTCGAGAAGAGACATGCGTTTGATCAGACCCTCTGGAGCTTGAAGGAGTTCCGACCCCGATTTCCACCGGGGCCGGACGGCAAGTCAGGGCGCTGTGCGTATCAGCGCTCGACCTCACGGTTCCAGCGCTTCGTCCATTCGTCACGCTTGGCGTTGATGCTGGTCCAGTCGGGATTGTAGAGGCTGGCGGCACGCTCGCCGATCGGTGCCATCTTTCCGAGTTCGGCCGGCACCTCGACCTTCTTATTGACGGGGCCGTAACCGTAATCCTTGAGCAAGATGAGCTGAATCTTCGGTTCCAGCATCGCCTTGATGAATTCGGACGCCATCGGCGAGGCGTTCGGTTTCTCGATCGGGCAGGCTGAAGCGAGCAGCGACACCGCACCCTCTTTGGGATAGACGAAATCGACCGGGAATCCGGTATTGGCGAAGGATTGCACGCGACCTGTGCCCCATACGGCCAGGGCTGCCTGTCCGGACTGGAAGAGTTCCGTCATCTTGCCGGGTGACGGCTCGTAGGCGAGCACGTTCGGGTTGACATCTTTCTTCATGATGTCGAAGCCCGTCTCGACGTTCTTCTCACCGCCGCCATTCATCTTCGCGAACATGAGGAGCGTGTAGAGGCCGTAGGTGTTATTGATAGGCGGAATGACGATCAGGCCCTTGTACTTGGGATCCTTGAGATCATTCCATGAGGTCGGCGCGGCCCAGCCTTTCTCTTCAAAAAACTTTTTGTTGTACATCAGGCCGGTTGCAACGAAGCCAACAGCGACGGCACGGTCGTCCTTGAACCGCGCAGTGTCGTACAGATCGGCTGTCGGAAGATTCTGAACCTGCCCGCAGAAGCCGAGTTCGATGGCCTGGTACATCGGACCGTCATCGACGATTGCGACATCGATTTGCTGATTGCCTTTCTGCGCCTGCAGCTTGGCCAAGGTGTCGGTTGAATTGCCCGCAATATATTCGACTTTGACGCCATGCTTCTTCTCGAAGTCTGAGATGACTTCGTCGCGCATCGTCTTCTCGAACGACCCACCATATCCTGCGACATACAAGGTCTTCTGCTGTGCCGTTGCCGGAGCCGCAGAGACGATGAGCGCTGCGAGGCTCACTGCAGTAAATAAGCCGGAGATCTTCATGTAATTTCGTTCCTCTTTTTTGAATCGCCAGTAAACTGACGAAGATGTCCCTCTTATTAGTCCGCCGGCGTGCCGCGACGGTGACCAACGATCCCAACTCGTATATTGATCGTCAAATGCATAATGGCTTTATCTTCATGCTTGAATGTTATGAACGGAGAGGACATGGCAGCAATCAATCTGAGGCAGGTAGAGGCGTTCCGAGCAGTCATGCTCTCCGGCAGCGTGACCGCTGCGGCCAGTATGATCGGGGTCACCCAACCGGCGGTGAGCCGCCTGCTGCGCGATCTTCAGTTAAATCTGAAGATGCCCCTGTTCGAAAAACGGGGCACCGGCCTCGTGCCGACCGCAGCAGCGACGGCCCTCTACGCAGAAGTCGAGCGCTCGTTTTCCGGTCTCGACCGCATCTCGGCCGCGGCGGAGGAAATCCGTACCCGACGCACCGGAATGCTGCGTGTCGCCGCACTGCCGGCGCTGGCCAACGGCTTCATGCCGCGCTTTGCAGGGCATTTTCTGAGAGACAGGCCCAACCTTAGCTTTTCGCTCTTTGGCGTGATTTCGCCGCTCGTGATCGATTGGGTTCTTAACTTCCAATGTGACCTCGGCTTTGCAGAGGCGCCGATGGCGCATGCGGGCCTTCCCACCATGCGCATGCCGACACTACCGCGTGTTGCCATACTCCCGCAGGGACATCACCTTTGCGCCAAATCGGTGCTGCGTCCCCGCGATTTCGAGGGTGAAACATTCATTTCGCTAACCCCAGGGAGCAGCAGCAGACACCTGATTGACAGCGTTTTCACCAAACACGGTATCTCACGCATTCTTCGGGTCGAGACGGCACTGTCGGAGATCATGTGCGGCATGGTTTCCTCGGGACTAGGCGTCTCTATCTGCGATCCTTTCACGGCCGCAGAATTCGCACCGCGCGGCGTGGTCTCCCGTCCCTTCATACCGCGCATCGACTTCGAGTTTGCGGCAGTCTTCCCGCCGCAACGCCGTCCTTCGCCTGTCGCAGAAGAGTTCGTCGAAGCGTTCTCGGCACACGTGTTGGGAATGGAAACGTCAGTCCTCTCTGCCCCGCCGAAAGCAGTGCGGAAAAGGCGCAAGCCAAGCCCGTAGTTTTCTATGCTTGCAGAGTGACTGTCTGACAGCGGCGAAGGATTTGGCCCGGTCGGATTTCACGTTTAACGGCACCGGAGACAGGCGATACAATGTCGCGACAGGTCATGAGCGGCCACGTTCCCGCGTTTGCGGATGACATGGAATCCATCAATGGCCTCCCGAGGATTATCCCGCTCGCTCTGCAGGCGTTGGAGCATGGCGATGAATTTCTCGCGCAGTTCGAGCCGATAGGTGCCGGTGCGGGCTGCGATCTCCTTTAAAAGAATCTCGGCGAACTGGCGCGTCTTGATGAGAAAGGCCTTCGGATCTTCGGCGAAGAACCGTTCGGCCAGGAAGCCCAACCGGTACAACTATTCGCGGATCGCATGCTGCCCCGACCCAACGCTCTATGCTGCTATAGTGTCCGGAGCCTTCAAAAGTCAGGGTAACGAGAGGTTATAGCCATGCCCTGAACATGCTCTTTATCGTCCCAGAGCAAACCTATTGCCAAGCTATATTTTGGGAAGGCCGCCGCTGCCGGCGATCGCGCCGTTCAGTATGGTCGGGTGCGCAAGCCGCCTAAGACCAGTTCCACTATCCAGCGCGGATTTCTAGGGATCGGCGCGATGCCGAATGAGGATGGAAGCCAAGGTTGCTTACACTGACTTACCCGATGCAGAAGTGCGGTAAGCAGGCCTCGAATCTACGAGACTTAAGCCATTTGATATCAAATGGTACAGCCGCCCCGGCTCGAACGGGGGACCCCCAGATCCACAATCTGGTGCTCTAACCAACTGAGCTACGGCTGCACGTGAGGCAGGGTGTAATCGCGCCGGCGATCAATTTCAAGGCTTCTTTGCACTCGCAGGCCCTGAAAAGAAGACGGCGGGCCAAAGGGCCCGCCGTTTCAAAGGGTTAAGCTTGAAAAAGCTTACTCGGCGGTGGCGCCGGCAGCCTTGAGGACCGGGGTCCAGCGGGCCACTTCGCTCTCCACCAGCTTCTGGAGGGCTTCCGGCGTGCGCTCCGTTGAGGTCGGGATCACGCCGCCCAGCTCCGAGAGGCGCTTCTTGGTGTTCTCGTCATCGAGGGACTTCGAGAGGGCGTCGCTCAGCTTCTTGACCACGTCCGGAGGGGTGCCCTTGGGCGCGAAGACCGCGTTCCAGGCGCTGACCTCATAGCCGTCGAGGCCGGCTTCCTTGGTGGTCGGCACGTTCGGCAGAACGGGCGAGCGCTCAGGCGTCGCGATGGCGAAGGCCTTGATGTTGCCGCCTTGGATCTGCGGCGCCACGTTGACGATCTGGTCGGTCATGAAATCGACCGTGTTCGCCATGAGGTCGTTCAGGGCCGGGCCCGTGCCGCGATAGGCGACCATGGTGGGCTTTGCCTTGATGACCGAGTTGAAGAAGATGCCGGTCGAGTGCGAGACCGAGCCCACGCCCGCATGGGCCATGTTCACCTTCTCGCCATTGGTCTTCATGTACTCAAGGAAGCCCTTGAGATCGGTGGCCGGGAAGTCCTTCTTGGCGACGATGACGATCGGCGTGCCGGCGGCGAGGCCGATGGGCGCGAAATCCTTCGCCGGATCGTATTTCAGGTTCGGATAGAGGGCCGGTGCGGCGCCATGGGTGCCCATGTGGCCCATCATGATGGTGTAGCCATCCGGCTGGGACTGGGCGGCGCGGGTGATGCCCGTGGTGCCGCCGGCACCCGCCACGTTCTCGATCACGATCTGCTGGCCGAGGGTGCGGGACATGTGGTCCGTCACGATACGGGCCACGACGTCGGTCGGGCCGCCGGCCGCGAAGGGCACGATCATCGTGATCGGGCGGGTCGGATAGTTCTGGGCCTGAGCGCCGGTGGCAGCGAGACCTGCCACCGCGGCGAGGGCCAGTGCGACTTTCTTCATTTGTCTTCCTCCCTAGGAAAGTTATCGCCTTACATTTGGTATTGATACGCCCGAAGGCAAGCTATTCGGTGAACACCTCGTCCCTCCCCTTTCGTATGGAGGGCAGGAGCGCGATGATCAGAAGGATCGCGGCAACCGCGAGCAAAGCGGCGCTGATCGGGCGCTCGATAAAGGTTTCCATCGAGCCGCGCGACAGGATGAGCGCACGCCGCAGGTTCTCCTCCATCAGCTTGCCGAGCACGAAGCCGAGCAGCATCGGCGCGGGCTCGAAGCCGAACTTCATCAGCGTGTAGCCGACGAAACCGAAGAGCGCGATGAACATCACGTCCGTCGGCAGCGAATTGATGGAGTAGATGCCGATGCAGCAGAACATCAGGATCGCCGGGAACAGCAGCCGGTACGGCACCTTCAACAGGCGCACCCACATGCCCACCAGCGGCAGGTTGATGACGAGCAGCATCAGGTTGCCGAGCCACATGGAAGCGATCATGCCCCAGAACAGGTTCGGATTCTTGGTCATGACCTGCGGACCGGGAATGATGCCGTGAATGGTCATCGCGCCGACCATCAGCGCCATCACCGCATTCGGCGGAATGCCGAGCGTGAGCAGCGGAATGAACGAAGTCTGCGCGCCGGCATTGTTGGCGGATTCAGGTCCTGCCACTCCTTCGATGGCGCCGCGGCCGAAGCGGCGGGGATCCTTGGCGATTTTCTTCTCGAGCGTATACGCCGCGAACGGCCCGAGCACAGCTCCGTTGCCCGGCAGGATACCGAGGATGGCGCCGATGAACGTGCCGCGCAGAACGGGCTTATAGGATTGCTTGAAGTCTTCCTTATTCGGCAGCAGGCGGCCGATGGCCTGGCGCACCACGTCGCGATGTTCGGTGTGATCGAGATTGCGCATGATCTCGGCGATGCCGAAGATGCCCATGGCCAGCACGGCGAAGTCGATGCCGTCGGACAGGAAGGGCAGACCGAAGGTCATGCGCTCTTCGCCGGTTTCGAGATCGAGGCCCACCGTCGAGAGCAGAACGCCCACGAGGATCATCGCGATCGCCTTCAGGATCGAGCCGCGCGCCAGCACGACGGCGAAGACCAGGCCCATGATCATCAGCGAGAAATACTCGGTCGGTCCGAAGATGAGCGCGAGGCCAGTCAGCGGCGCGCCGAGCGCTGCGATGACGAGCGTCGCCACCGTTCCCGCGAAGAACGAGCCGATGGCCGCGATTCCAAGCGCCACGCCCGCGCGGCCCTGACGCGCCATCTGGTGTCCGTCGAGCGCGGTGACGACCGATGTCGCCTCACCGGGAATGTTGACGAGGATCGCGGTGGTCGAGCCGCCGTATTGCGCGCCGTAATAAATGCCGGCGAGCATGATGAGCGCGCCTGTCGGATCGAGGCCGAAGGTGATGGGCAGCAGCATCGCGATGGTCGCGATGGGTCCGACACCGGGGAGCACCCCGATAAGCGTGCCGACGAGGCAGCCGAGGAAGGCCAGGCCGATGTTCTGGAAGGTGAGCGCGACGGAAAAGCCGAGCGCGAGATTGGAGAAAAGATCACCCATCAGATTCTCCCGCTGTGATCGGCGACATCAATGGTCGTGGTCCGGCGTCCGCGCGTTGCGAAGAACACGACGACCGCTCCCGCCACCATGATCGCGGCGGTGGCGCGCATGACCGCTTTCTGCGACCAGTCGCTTGGGAAAAGGCTCGTGAGCTGCTGCGGGAAGATCGGGATAGGCAGGTTCAGCAGATCGCCGAACAGCAGCATGCAGAACGGCGTGAGGCTCAACGAGAGCAGCACCAGATCGCGCAGGCGCGCTTCAGGCGTCGCGAAACCGCCGATGATGATGGCAAGCGGCCCTGCCGCCACGAGGCCGAGGCCGGGCAGGGTGAGGCTTCCGAACGAGAAGGGGCGGATCGTGACGGCGAAGGCCAGGATCGCCACGATGATGAAGAAGGGGCCGCGCAGGCTCCAGCCTTCGAGAGGGTCGCCTTCCTTCGTGAAGCCGGTGACGAGGAGAGTCAGGCCCGCAAGACCGACGCCGACCGCGAGCCAGCGCGGCAGCATGGCCGGCCCCATGGAATTCAGGGTGCCCTGGTCGAGATCGCGCGTCAGCCACAGGGCCAGGGCAGCCAGGGCAAGCAGCAGGAGGCCTCCTGCAACGCTTTGCGGCGCGCGGACCGGCCCGTAGCGCCTGGCCGGCGACCCTTGGCGTTCGTGAGGATTGGACATGGACGACCTCCCGAAAAGCGCCTCCAGGACGCCTGAGTTCATTCAGACCGATATGTGCCTAAGGCCGCCTTTGGATCAAGCCGCCCTTCCAGGAAGAGCGAAGGTTCTCAACAAACCTGCCTCCAGGCGACCAAGGGGCGCCATCTGTGAAATAAGCGGTGGGGAAGCGTCTATTCGACTATAGGACAGTAACCCCAGTGCATGGCGGCCGGCCCGGCAACAATGCTCACTTGATCCCCAGCCCCAGGTTGTCTAGATGATCCCCCTTAGCCAGGCCGGGCCCCTCTGGTCGCTCCACCGAGGGGCGGCGATGTCGGACTGGATGAAGACCAGGGCGGCCCCTGGATTCGTTCAAGAAGACGTTTGCCCGCATCTCAAGGCCATCGCCGGACTTGTATTCGTCCGGGCCCGACGATGCCGGACAAGTGTCTCCTCGAGCGTATTTGTGCTGCCCTTCCCGACAACCGAGGCATCACATGTTTGAACTTTCTAACTTTTTCGGCCCTGAGGTCGTCGCCTTCCTGATGGTGGTCGGCATTGACCTCGCGCTGGCAGGCGACAACGCCATCGTCATCGGTCTCGCCGCCGCGGGCCTACCCAAGGAGCAGCGCAACAAGGCCATTCTGCTCGGCGTTCTCGCCGCCACGGTCCTGCGTATCATCTTTGCCCTGATCACGACCCAGCTTCTGGCGATCGTGGGCCTGCTGCTCGCCGGTGGCGTGCTGCTCCTGTGGGTGTGCTGGAAAATGTGGCGCGAGCTGCGCACCACCCATGAGGAGGAAGAGGCCGCCGAAGAGGCGCTCGAAGGCAAGGACCTGAACCAGGACGGCACGATCGCCGGCGGCGCTCCGCGCAAGACTTTCTCCCAGGCCGCCTGGCAGATCATCATCGCCGACGTGTCGATGTCCCTCGACAACGTGCTGGCCGTCGCAGGTGCCGCTCGCGAGCATCCCTACATCCTGGCCTTCGGCCTGCTGCTCTCCATCGCCCTCATGGGTCTGGCCGCGTCCTACATCGCCCGCCTGCTCCAGCGCTACCGCTGGATCGCCTATGTGGGTCTGGCGATCATCCTCTATGTCTCTCTCAAGATGATCTACGAAGGCTTCATGGAGATCTACCCTCTCGTGAACGGCGTGACGGGCTGATCAAGCCCCTCGCCAGCCAAGACGTCCAGGGCCGGCCCTACGAAAGTGGGGCCGGCCATTTCCTTGTGCAGCGCGCATTTCTCGGGCTCCGCGATTGACGGAAGAGCTGAGGAAAGGCAGAGAACTGTTCCGCATGTCCTCCTCTTCGCGCCCCTATTTTTCCGCTGCCGGCTTCAAACATGGTGCACGCGCCGCGCTGCCGGCGTTTCCGGGCTTCATCATGTTCTCCCTCGCGTTCGGGACGGCCGCGGCCCAGAAGGGCTTGTCTCTCGCCGAGGCATTCGGGCTGAGCGCCTTCGTCTATGCCGGCGCATCGCAGATGGTTGCTCTCGAAATCTGGCAGGAGGTCTGGTCGCCTTCGACGATCCTCACGATCATGACGGTCACCGCCGTCGTCAACTCGCGCATGATCCTGCTCGGCGCGACGCTCCAGCCGTGGCTCCGCCACGAGCCCCTTTCCCGCAGCGCGCTCAATCTCTTCCTCATGACGGAGGCGGGATGGATCGTGTCCACACGCTACCACAACGAAGGAGGCCGCGATGTGGGGATGCTTCTGGGCTCCGGCGTCGTGCTCTGGAGCGTTTGGCTCATCGCAACATTGGTCGGTTATCTTGCGGGTGGGCTCGTGCCGGAGCCGCAGCGCTTCGGCCTCGATCTCGTCATGCCGATTTTCTTCAGCGTCATGCTCGTGCCGCTCTGGAAAGGCGCACGCGTCGCGCTGCCCTGGCTCATTGCGGGCCTTGTCTCGCTCATCGTGCATGCGCTTGTGCCGGGCTATCTCTTCATCATTGCAGGCGCCCTTGCGGGCGTCATTGCGGGGATGCTGATCGAATGAGCGGACTGAGCGCCTTCATCGCCACGCCCTGGGGCTCGGCCATCGCCATTTTCGGCATGGCGGTCGTCACATATCTGTGCCGCATCGGCGGCGTGGTGCTCATGAGCCGCGTGCGGATCACGCCACGGATCGAGCGCGGCCTTCGCGCATTGCCGGGCTCCATCATTCTCGCAACCATCCTACCCGTCGTGATCGACAGCGGCCCGCCTGCGATCATCGCCGTGACGTCCGCCATCGCCGTGATGGCCTTCACGCGCATCGATCTGCTCGGGTTGCTGGCGGGCTTAGGCACCCTCTCCATCATCAGGGCTCTTCTGTGATCCCTGCTTGAGCCGCATGCGGATGCGGTACATCAGGCCGTCGCGAATGTTGCGGTAAGCATCGAGCATCTGCTCGCGCGAGCCCTGCGTGATCGTCGGGTCGGGCGTCGGCCAATATTCCACATCGGCTGCAATCGTTCGCGTCAACTCGAGCGCCGCGTGATGCGCCTCCGGCGACAGCGAGATGATGAGGTCGAAGTTCAGCCCTTCCCACTCTTCGAGCTCTTCCAGCGTGCGCGGCTTATGCTTGGAGCCGTCGATGCCGATCTCGGACAGGGCGGTCGCCATAAAACCGTCGGTCTCGCCCTTGCGCACGCCCGCGGACTGCACATAGATCGACTTGCCGAAATAATGCCGCGCGATGGCCTCGGCCATGGGGGAGCGCACCGCGTTCATCGCACAGACGAACAGGACGGAATGGACTTTCTTCGGGGCCGCGGCCAAGCGTCAGCCCCTCCAGTGCAGGGCGAAAATGAGTGTGAACAGGCGCCGCGCCGTGTCGAAGTCGACGACGATCTTGCCGTCGAGACGCTGGCGCAGAAGCTCCGCGGCTTCGTTATGCAGCCCTCTGCGTCCCATGTCGATGGCCTCGATCTGCGCAGGCGATGCGGAGCGGATGGCCTGGTAATAGCTGTCGCAGATCATCTCGTAATCGCGGATCGCCTTGCGAAACGGCGTGAGCGACAGATGATGAGAGATAAGATGCGCGCCATCCTGCGCCGTCACCTCGAAGCAGAGCTTCTTCTCGATGAGGGAGATGCGCAAGGCATAGGGGCCGCCGTCATAGTTCGGCAGCGCGAAGCTGTTCTCCTCGATGATGTCATAGATGGCGATCGCCCGCTCATGCTCCTGATCGGGATTGCCACGGCCGATGGATGCCTCGTCGAGGGTAACCGCGACCAGCCGGCACCGCTCTTTCCCTTCGCTCGACATCCCCTCTCCACTCAATCCTTACAGGTTCAGGCGGATCGCGACCGATCGCGCGTGACCCTCCAACCCCTCGGACCGCCCAAGGGCGATGGCCGCAGGGCCGAGCGCCCTCAAGGCACCCGGGTCGCATTTCAGGATCGAGGTTCGCTTCATGAAGTCAAGTACGCCCAAGCCGGACGAGAAGCGAGCCGAGCGGGCGGTGGGGAGAACGTGGTTCGGGCCGCCCACGTAATCGCCGATGGCCTCCGGCGTGTGGCTGCCGAGGAAGATCGCGCCGGCATTGCGCACTTTGGCCGCCAGCTCCTCGGCATTCTCCGTCTCGATCTCGAGATGCTCCGGCGCCAGCCGGTCCACGAGCGGAATGGCGTTGTCGAGTTTGTCGATCAGGATGATCGCACCGAAATCGCGCCAGCTCGCACGAGCGATCTCGGCCTTCGGCAGGGTCTTGAGCTGGCGCTCCACCGCCTGCTCGACCGCATCGGCAAGGGTTGCGCTGTCGGTGATGAGGATCGATTGGGCGGCAGGGTCATGCTCGGCCTGCGCCAGGAGATCGGCGGCGATCCAATCCGGGTTGGCATGGGAATCGGCGAGGATCAGCACCTCCGAAGGACCGGCGATCATGTCGATGCCGACCTGGCCGAACACCCGGCGCTTGGCGGCGGCCACATAGGCATTGCCGGGACCGACGATCTTCGCCACGGGCTTTACCGAATGGGTGCCATAGGCCAGGGCCGCGACGGCCTGCGCGCCGCCGATGCGGAAGACTTCGTCCACGCCGGCAAGGCGGGCGGCTGCGAGCACGAGCGGATTGGTTTCCCCCCGCGGCGTTGGCACCACCATCGCGATGCGCGGAACGCCGGCGACCTTCGCAGGCACGGCGTTCATGAGAACGGATGAGGGATAGCTCGCGCGACCGCCCGGCACATAGAGCCCGACGGATTCAATCGCGGTCCAGCGCCAGCCGAGCGTGACGCCGAGCGCATCGGTCGACATGGAATCCTGCGGGCGCTGCGCACGGTGATAGACTTCGATACGCTCCTTCGCGAGAGCCAGCGCCTCGAGCGCGTCCTTGGGGCACTGGGCCTCGGCCGCATCGATTTCCGCGTCGGAGATGCGCAGGGTTTCGGGCTGAAGGGCCAGACCGTCGAACCGGTAGGTGTAGTCGATCAGGGCCTCGTCGCCCTTGGCCACCACATCCTCGATGATGGCGCGGACCGCCTGGTCCACATCTTCAGACACCTCGCGCTTCGCCGAAAGAAGTGCGGCGAAGGCGAGCGGGAACGAGGCGTCCCGCGCATCGAGCCTCTGAACCATTACAGGCGCTCCGCCTGTGGCTGGTCCTCATGCAACGGGCGGCTTTCGGCGGCCCAGACGGGGCCTGTGTCTTTCATCTGCATCTCGACGCACTCCAGATCCACCTGGATGGCTCCGCCTTCGGCAAAGATCAAGGTGGCTGTGCCCGATGGAGCATCGCGCTCCTCGAATGTAATGGCGAGAAGGTTAAGAACGGCGTCCTTGCTGGACTGGTCGATGCCGCGGACGCGAACGCCCGTGACGTTCTCGAAATGCATGCAGGTCAGCCGGCGCTGGGGCGTTGCCGCCTCCCAATCGTACCGGCGCACCTGGATGGCGAAGCGGCGCTCCTTGGGAAGATAGGCGATATCGCCGAGCCGCAGGAGCGAATCCTGCAGGTGGGCCGAGATGACGGCCAGATCTTCGGGGTCGAATGCAACGAGTCTCAGGAGATCCATGGTCTGCCAACCTATTGTTGAACTTTAAGCTTTAGGTAGAGAGCGCCCCGGCCCTGCGCAACCTTCCGGCTCAGGCTCGGTTCATCTTTCAATGGCCATGATGCCCGACATCGCAAAGGAACGGTCGATGAAACGCCTCCTGCTGGCCGCCATGGCGGCCCTCACCCTCACCGCGCCCGCTGCGGCGCAGTATTACGGCAACCCCTATTCGCAGCCCTATGAGGAAGAATGGGTGGAGCGCGAGCCGGCGCGCCGCTATTACGAGCGCCGACCCGATTACGGCTACAGGCCCGAGCCTCGCTACGGTTATGAGCCTCGGCGGGAATACCGCGACGGCTATCGCCAGGACTACCGCTATTCCCAGCCCCGTGGAGACCGGCAGCGCCGGGCCCAGGGCGGCAGTATCTGCGTGACCTCGCGTGGCAGCTGCCAATACCCGCAAACCATGTCGAACGGCGCCAACTGCACCTGCGACATCCCCGGTTTCGGGATCAAGCGCGGCAATATTCAGCGGTAATGCAGAAAGCGGAGGCTAGAGCATCGGACCCAAAAGTGGATTTGCACTTTTGGGGCGAATCCGATGCTCAAGTTTAAGCTGGCGCATCGTTATTGCGGAAAACCGGGTCCACTTTTCCGCACGATGCGCTAGAGCCCCCGCTCTCATATTATCAGCCTCTGAGGCGTTCTATCTCAGCGCCGCACCGGGCGAGCTTGGCCTCGAGGGCCTCGAAACCGCGATCGAGGTGATAGACCCGGTTGATGGTCGTCTCGCCATCGGCCACGAGGCCGGCGATCACCAGCGATACCGAAGCGCGAAGGTCGGTCGCCATGACCGGCGCCCCTTTCAGGCCGGGCACGCCATCCACATAGGCGCTGTCGCCGTCGAGGCGGATCTGGGCGCCGAGACGCGCCAGCTCCTGAACGTGCATGAAGCGATTCTCGAAGATGGTCTCGCGGATACGCGAGGTGCCGCTGGCGCGGGTCATGAGAGCCATGAACTGCGCCTGCAGGTCGGTCGGGAAGCCGGGGAACGGATCGGTCGTAATATCGACCGCCTGGATTCCGTTGCCGTTGCGGCGGATGCGGATGCCGCTATGGGTCGAGGAGACCTCCGCGCCGGCCTGAGCCAGCACGTCGAGCGCCGCCTGGAGGTATTCGCCGCGGGTATTCTCCAGCACCAGATCGCCGCCGGTCATGGCGACCGCCATGGCGTATGTGCCGGTCTCGATGCGGTCGGGCATCACGTCATGGGACGCGCCGTTGAGCTTGGCGACGCCCTCGACCACGATCTCCGAGGTGCCGTGGCCCGTGATCTTGGCGCCCATCTTGATGAGGCATTCGGCGAGATCCACGACTTCCGGCTCGCGGGCGGCGTTGCGGAGCACGGTGGTGCCGTTGGCAAGGGTCGCAGCCATGAGGGCCACATGGGTGCCGCCGACCGTCACCTTCGAGAAATCGATCTCGGCGCCCTGGAGCCCTTTGGGAGCGCTTGCGACGACATAACCGCCGTCGATCTCGATGGCGGCTCCCAACTTGGCCAGAGCCATGATCAGCAGGTCCACCGGGCGGGTGCCGATGGCGCAGCCGCCGGGCATGGACACCTTGGCATGGCCGAAGCGGGCAAGTAGCGGCGCGATGACCCAGAAGCTGGCGCGCATGGTCGAGACCAGCTCATAGGGCGCGCAGGTATCGATGATGTTCTTGGCCGACAGGCGAATCGTCTGTCCGGTCTCGGTGGACTGGCCCGGGCGCCGGCCGGCGATGGAGTGATCCACGCCGAAGTTGCTCATGATGCGCAGCAGCGAGGAGATGTCGGCGAGCCTCGGCACATTGCCGAGCTCGAGGGTATCCTCCGTCAGCAGGCTTGCGATCATGAGAGGCAAGGCCGCATTCTTGGCGCCGGAAATCGGAATCAAGCCGTTGAGCGGCGCGCCGCCCCTGATGCGAATGCGATCCATTAGTCAGTGTTCCTTGCTTTGTGCGTGCTCAAGCTATGCGCGTCTTGAGCTTTATAGGCTAGTCGGACGGCTTGTCGCGCTCAGGAGACCCGTTTTCGTCCTCAGAGGGGGATGGAGAGACCCTGGCCGCCTGCCGGCCCCGCGCCTGAGCCTTACGCTTTTTCAGGTTTTCCTTCAAAGCGGCCTTGAGCCGGTCAGCTTTTTCTTGCGATTTCACGTCAGTCATGGTTCACGCGACCCATCGTCGCCTTCATCAAATAGAGGCTTCGCAAGCGGGTCTCAACCGCAATATCAGCGTTCCGGGCTTTGACCGGGATCAATGTCGTCTGGCATAATCGATGCACAATCCCCGGGCATTTAGTGCCCACCCGGTGAGATGATGGATTATCAGAGCTTCTTCACGTCAGCCCTCGACCGCCTCCAGAGCGAGCGCCGCTACCGCGTCTTCGCCGACATCGAGCGCAAGGCGGGCCAGTTCCCCCAGGCCCTCTGGCACAGCCCCGAGGGGCCCAAGCCCATCACCGTGTGGTGCTCCAACGACTATCTCGGCATGGGCCAGAACCGGGACGTGACCCGCGCCATGGTGGAGGCCGCATGGCGGCTCGGCACCGGCGCCGGCGGCACCCGCAACATTTCCGGCACCAGCCACCCCATCGTGGAGCTGGAAGCCGAGCTGGCCGACCTGCACGGCAAGGAGGCGGCCCTCGTCTTCACCTCGGGCTACGTGTCGAATCAGACCGGCATCGCCACCCTGGCCAAGCTCATCCCCAACTGCCTGATCCTGTCGGATGCGCTGAACCACAACTCGATGATCGAGGGCGTGCGCCACTCCGGCTGCGACAAGGTTGTGTTCCGCCATAACGACCTCGACCACCTGGAAGAGCTGCTGAAGGCGGCGAGCGACCGGCCCAAGCTGATCGTGTTCGAGAGCGTCTATTCCATGGACGGGGACATTTCCCCCATCCACGCCATCTGCGACCTGGCCGAGCGCTACAACGCCATGACCTATATCGACGAGGTCCATGCGGTGGGCATGTACGGCCCCCGTGGCGGCGGCATTGCCGAGCGGGACGGCGCCATGCACCGGCTCGACGTGATCGAGGGCACCCTCGGCAAGGCCTTCGGCGTCATGGGCGGCTATCTCACCGGCACCAGGGCCGTCATCGACGCCGTGCGCAGCTTCGCGAACGGCTTCATCTTCACCACCGCCCTCCCCCCCGCTGTGGCGGCGGCGGCAACGGCCTCGATCCGCTACCTCAAGGCTTCCTCGGCCGAGCGCCAGAAGCAGCAGCGCCAGGTGGCCAAGACCAAGCAGGTGCTCAGCGGCCTCGGCCTGCCGGTCATGGACACGGTGACCCATATCGTCCCGGTGATGGTGGGCGATGCGGAGGCCTGCAAGGCCGCCTCCGACCGCCTGCTGGAGAAGCACGGCATCTATATCCAGCCGATCAACTACCCTACCGTACCCCGCGGCACCGAGCGCCTGCGCATCACGCCCGGCCCCTTCCATTCGGACGCCCATATCCACGTTCTGGGTGCCGCGCTTGTGGAAGTTTGGACCGCTTTGAAGCTTCCTCTGGAACCGAAAGTGCAGGCGGCGGAATAAAGATCATTTTCAAGCTTGCGCATGGGGCCGCGCTATGGCAGTAAGCGGCCTCTTCGTTGGCGGGCTGCCGTAGCTCAGTGGTAGAGCACTCCCTTGGTAAGGGAGAGGTCGAGAGTTCGATCCTCTCTGGCAGCACCATCGAAGCCCTTTAAGGTTTGACCTCTTGGGTTTCCGCCCCGCTGATCTCCGCATCAGCGATCTGTGGGCAGCATTTAGCCATCACATCATAAAACCGCTGCGTACAAGCCTAGGCAACACATCCTCGCCTTTGAGGTGAGTTGGGCGTCCCCTCATCGATCCCGCCACTTGCGATTTTTGAGACTTTCGATTTGTGCCGTCCAACGTGTTAGGTTCGCGCCATAGACCTTGTGCTTCTATGGCGGCAGCCCGAGCTGAGCGGCCAACACGAATGGGATCAAAACTCGATGTCGAAAACACCCACTGGTGGCCGCAGGCCAAGTGACCCGTGGAAGACGGCTGAAGCTGTCTTCAAGAAGGCTCCCGCGCCGGCGGAGTCCGCGCCGAAGAAGCCTTCCATCCCCGGCGTCAAAGAAGCGGTTACCCTTCGCATCGACCGGGACGTCCTCGACTTCTTTCAGGAGGATGGACCAGGCTGGCAGGACCGGATCAATGAGGCATTGCGGAAGGCTGCCGGGAAGTAGCCCATCGATCAGGGATTGCGTCCTTCAAAGGCGACGTTTTGTCTTCTGCGAAGAGGAATGTATTTCTGTTACCGATGTCGCAACGACCAAGAATACTAAAGCAGGCGGCTGAAGGCGCCTGAGCTTTGGGGCAACGTTAAGATTTCCAGCGACCTATGAGCGGCACCGCCTCCTGCGGTGCGCACCACAGGCATGCTCGCTTCGTCGCTGCCGATGCTCACACACTCTTCACGCTATGTCTGCGATAATCTGAACAGCTCGAAGAAACACGTGCAGAGGCAGCGCCCATGCCTGAAATTTCGACACTTGACCGGTCCGGCAACGTCTATGTCGACGCGCTCCTGAGCGACGTGAAATGGGCGACGAGCAGGCTGACCTACAGCTTTCCCACATCCGCAAATCACTATGGCGCCTTCTACGGCGAGGAACCGACGAACGGGTTTGGAGCCTTCAGTGCCAGCCACAAGGCCGCTGTTCGCGCAGTCCTGAAGCTTTATGCATCGGTCAGCAATCTTACCTTCCAGGCGATCACCGAAACGACATCGCATCACGCGGAGTTGCGCTATGCCCTGTCGAACGAGCCATATACGGCGTGGGCCTACTTTCCCTCTTCCTTCGATTTCGGAGGCGATGTCTGGCTCAACAAGGCAGGCAGGAAATACGACAATCCCATCAAGGGCAACTATGCCTTCATGACCATCGTCCACGAGACGGGGCATGCGCTAGGCCTCGAGCATCCGCATGAGGGATCGAGCATCCTGCCGCTGGCCCGCGACTCGGTGCAACACACCGTAATGAGCTACCGCTCCTATGCGGGAGCCTCCATCGGCAGGGGCTATGGCAACGAGGAATGGAGCTACCCCCAATCCCTGATGATGGACGACATCGCCGCTATCCAGCACATGTACGGCGCGAACTACGCGACGAACAGCGGCAACACCACCTATGCCTGGCTGCCGACGACAGGCGAGATGATCGTCAACGGCCATCGCCAGGGAGCGCCCGGCGGAAACCGGATCTTTCAAACCGTGTGGGACGGCAACGGCTTCGACACCTACGACTTCTCGCGTTACACGACCTCGCTTGCCATCGATCTCAATCCAGGCGCCTGGACGAAGACGACGCTCGCGCAGCGCCCAATGGTCGATGAGGGCCGCAAGAAGTTCGCGGCCGGCAGCATTGCCAATGCGCTTCTTTACAACGACGATACCCGCTCCCTCATCGAGAAAGCCGTTGGCGGCTCGGGACGAGACATCATCAAGGGCAACACCGCAGCCAACATCCTGAAGGGCAACTCCGGCAACGACAAGCTCTATGGACGCGAGGGGAGCGACATCCTCAACGGCGGCAGCGGAAACGACAAGCTGTTCGGGCAGAGCGGCGCCGATGTTCTCACCGGTGGGAAAGGAGCGGACACCTTCGTGTTTTGGGGCACCAGCGATTCCTACGGCACCGAGAAAGACATAATCCGTGATTTCCGGAGCAGGGTCGATCACATCGACCTGCGCATCATCGATGCCGATGCCAATCAAGGTGGCGATCAGGCCTTCATCTTCATTGAGCAGAGTGCATTCGGCCACCGTGCGGGCGAGCTGAGATTTGCAGACAGTCTCCTGGCCGGAGACGTGAACGGCGACGGCCTTGCCGATCTTGAGATCGTTCTTGCGGGCGTTTCGCGGCTCGTGCGAGCGGACTTCTATCTCTGACGGAACTCGCGGATCGCGTCAGACATCTGATAGGTCCAATAGGTGAGCTGCGCTGCGGCCCTGCCGAGGATTCCGCCGTTCCATGTCAGGCCGAACGGCTCGAAGAGACGATAGCGGTCGCTCTTCCCTGCCATGCCCTCCGCGATGACGGTTCCGCCAATGGCGGTCGTGTTCATGCCGTGCCCGCCGAATGCCGTGCAATACCAGACGCCCGGCTGCAGCTGCCCGATCTGCGGCATCAGGTGGCGGGCATAGGACATCAGCCCCGACCAGGCGACATCCACCTTCAATTCTTCCAGCTGCGGATAAGTCGTCACCATCTCGCGCCTGAGCAAACCCGCGATGTTGCGTGGGTCGCCCGTGCGGGTGGTGATCCGCCCTCCCCAGAGGATCCGGCGCCCCTCGTCGACGACGCGATAATAGTCCCCGGCCCTCCTGTCATCGAGAATGGCGGCATCGGTGCGGATCGCATGGCGCACCAGTTCAGGGGCTTCCTCTGTAAGGAGGACGTAAGTGGCGATGGGCAGGAAGGACCGCCGCAATGCCGGCACGAGACGGCCGGTGTAACCGCCCGTTGCGAACAGCACCTGGCCGGCCTCGATCGCCGCATTCTGCGTGTATATCCGTTTGCGGGCTCCATCCAGCTCCACGGATACGACGGTGGACTGCTCATAAATGGAGGCACCCAGCCGGACAGCCTCACGCGCGAGTGCCCGTGCATAGTTCAGAGGATTGAAATGAAACGCGTCCTCATCCAAAACCGCCTCGTGATATTTGGGCGAGTTGAACAGTGCCCGCACCTCGTCCCGATTCAGGTGCCGGAGCTTCATCCCGAAATCGCGCTGCTGCTTCTCGCACGACGCTTTCAAGGCACCTCCAGAGTCATAACGCAGGGCCTTGGCGATTCCGGGTACAGGAGATGCGTCCCGGATGCTCAGCGTGTCGATATGCGTCCGCATGATCTCCACGCCTTCGATGGAAAGCCTGTAGAGTTCGTGCGCCTGATGCTGGCCGACATGGCGGGCAATGCTGTCGAGCCCTGTTGCATAACCGGCCGCGACGAAGCCGCCGTTGCGGCCGGATGCGCCCCAGGCGATGCGGTTCGCTTCCAGCAGCACAACCAAGCGCCCGGCGCGTGCGAGTTCGAGAGCGGCTGTCAAACCTGCGAGGCCGCCGCCGACGATGCAGATATCCGCCTCAATGCGGCCTGTCGCGCGAGCGTAGTCCTCAGACGTAGTCAGGGTACGTCGGTAATAGGTGTCGATGTAGCCAAGGGAAGACGGAGCATTCATGCGGTGAATTCAACAACGGCCACAGGATTGCTACAGCCTGGCCTCAGAAGGATGGCTCGGATGCGTCGAGATAGATCTGCACCAGCTTCTCGCAACCCAATCGGTCCTCATCATCGAAGCGGTTGGGGTTGGGACTGTCGAGATCGAGCACGCCGAGAACGCGGCCATCCCGGATCAACGGCACCACGAGTTCGGAGCGAGAGGCGCTGTCACAGGCGATATGGCCCGGAAAGGCGTGGACGTCCGGCACCACGATGGATTCCCGCCGCTCCACGGCCGCGCCGCAGACGCCCCGACCGACCGCAATCCGGACGCAGGCCGTCTTTCCCTGGAAGGGTCCCAGCACCAGCTCGGGTCCGCGCATGAAATAGAATCCGGCCCAGTTGAGATCAGGCAGGAACTGATAGATCAGCGCCGACATATTGGCCGCGTTGGCGATGGCATCCGGCTCGCCCTCGAGGAGGCCAGCCAGCTGCTGGGCCAGCGACGCGTAGAAGTCGCGCTTGTTATCGGTCTGCGGGAGCGGTTTGGCTTCGAACATAGAATTCACTTATGAGCCCCGCATCCGCTTGTCTACAGCATCGGACGAAAAATTGGATATGCACTTTCTGGTCCGATGCTGCCTTTTTGAATCAAAGCATCATTCTCGCGCAAAACCGGGGCCGCTTTTGCGCACGATGCTCTAGGGGCAAGGCAAGGCTTGAGGGACTTGCCGCATGAAGAAGGGCTCCTCTCGGATGAAAGGAGCCCTCTTCATGGCTATCTCATGACTTCAGCTTTAGATAACGAAGAAGTCATCGGCGGTGAGCTGGAGCTTCTTGCCGATCTTGGCGAACTCGATGGCCTCTTTCTTACCTTTGCCGTCGGCATCGTAATAGAGAATGCCCTTCTTGTTGTTGTAGATGAGGTAGTCGTTCTTGTCCTTGGCCTTGGTTCCGACCCGGAAGAAGTCCTTGTTCAGCGCGGCCGGAGCAGCTTCCGAACCGGCGCCGCCGAGCTTCTTGAAGATCCTGTTCTCGAGCCAGATCGTGTCTTCGGCGACGTTGAAGTCCCTGATCGTGTCGAAGTTGACCTTGCGGTCGGTCTGGGCCGTTCCGAGCTTGGTGTTGAAGACGAACGTGTCCCTGCCGGCGCCGCCATAGAGGTTGTCGTTGCCGCCTTCGCCGTTGAGCCGATCGTCACCGCCGAGACCCCTGATCGTATCCTTGCCCTTGCCGGGGCCACCGCTCAGGATGTCATCCTGCTCCGAGCCATTGATCCTGTCGTTCTTCGACTTGCCGCGCAGGTTCAGGGTCCACTCGTCACCGACATTGATGATGAAGGTTGCGTCCTGCACGCCACCCTTGCGATCGCTGACCTGCACCTTGATCTCGTGAGACCTGGCCTCCTCGTAGTTGACGCCGGGTCCCGCCAGGACGAGCTTGTTGCCCACGATATCGAAGCGACCGCCCGCGCTGTCGAGGAGCGTATAGGTCAGCGCGTCGCCATTCTTGTCAGACGCGGAGAATGTTCCGATCTCGGCTCCCGGCTGAGCGTATTCCAGAACGGAGGCATTGCTCAGTGACAGCCCAGTCGGCGCAACGTTTTCGGGATCCCCCGGAGTCACGACGTCCGCAGCAACGACCTTGATCGTGTAGGAAATGGTCTTGGTCAGATGCTGCAAGTCCGCATCGTATGCCACGACCTTGAGCACATGGTCGCGCACATCGGCCGCGGTGACGTTACGATTCGTGGTGACCTGCCCGGTGAGGGGATCGATCGAGAAGATTCCATCCGTCGTCGTGCCATTCGCGAACCTGTACAGATTTTCCCGATAATCCACTTTCGCATCCGGATCGACGGCAGTCGCCAACACGACGTTCGCACCGCTTCCCGTGGCGCCGGCTTTGACGATCTGCAGGTTCGTGAAGTCGATGCCTGTCGCGGCTTCGTTCACGTCGTCGATGTTGATCACGATATCTCGGGTGACCGCCTCGCCGACGCCGTTGAGATCTTTCACCGTCACGCGCACGGTATATTTGCCGTCAGGCAATTCCTCATAATTGAGGCGTGCGCCGCCCTTGACTTTGATCTCGCCGCTGCGCTGGTCGATGACGAAGTAAGGATTGTCATCGAGATAGTAGCGAAGCTCGCTGGCAGGGCCGTCGTCATCGGCCATGACGGAGGCTACGCTCTGTCCCGCACTCAGGCTCTCGGTGATGAAGACCTCAGCCTCGCCCGTCGTGAGACGGAGATTCTCCGGTCCCTCGTTGTCCGGAGGAATATCCTGAACGGTGATGATGAATTCCTGCGTGTCCGAGAAGCTCCCCGCTCCGCCCTTCTTGTCAGTCACCTTCAGCGTCAGCGTGAAGTTTTGCGTGCCGGTCACGGCGAGCTTGGAGCGATCCGCGACCACGATCGTCTTGGTCGCCTCATCGACCTTGAAAGCTCCCGCAAAAGCGAGCGGAACGCCCAGGATCTCGAAGACGTATTCCTCGCCTGCGTCGGGATCGTCCAGCGTGAAGTGCGCGACGATGTCGTCGTTCGCCGCGTTCTCGCTGACGGTGACAGCCGTAACGGCCGCTCCCAGCACAGGAGCCTCGTTGACGTCGCGGAGGTCGATCGTGATGGTCTCCACCGCGTCCAAACCGGTTCCGTCGAGGTCCCGGACGCGCACTGACAGGGTGTAAGTATTCACGTCCTCGAAATCGAGCGTGGCATCGGCCCTGATCCTGATCTGGCCCGTGACTTCATCGATCTCGAAGTTGTCGTCTGCCGTGACGAGATAGTAGCGCAGACCAGCCCGCCCAGCATCGTCGTCCGCGATCACGGTACCGATGACAGTTTCGGGCGCCTTGTTTTCATCGACGAAAATTGCAATCCCGCCCGTGGTCAGGTGGATGTTGGTCGGCGCCTCATTCGGAAGCACGTCGTCATTCGTGATCGTGCCATAGGCCGTATCCGTGATGACGGCCGCGCCTTCCGCTTCGGACAGGACGACGGAGAATGTCTCGTCCTTCTCTGGAACTGCATCCTTCCTGACCTTGATCGTGATGACCTGCGAAGTCTCACCATCTTCGAATGCCACCTCGCCCGTCAGTTCGAGGAAGTCCTCGTCCTGCGCGGCGTTGGGACCGTACCCCTTGACTGTCCAGACAGCCTTGGCCGAGCCGATGCCGCTGGTGCGGGTGACCGTGAAGGTATACTCGGTATAGTCCGTGTCCCCTTCATCCCCTTCGTACTTTACGGCATCCGTCGCGCTGATCGACATGGTCGCCGGCGCGTCGTCGTTCAGGATGAGCCCCGATGCCGTCGAAGTGCCCATGTCCGCCCCTGTCAGATCGGACAGCACGACGTTGAACGACTCATGCCCCTCATCGATAGCGTCGGCCTTGACGCGGACGGTGATGGTCTTCGTGATTTCCCCGTCGAGGAAGGTGATCCTGCCCGTCAGATCGGCAATCGGGAACTCGAAGTCGTCATCCGATGCTCCGGCGCCGACGACTTTCCAGGTGACGGCCGCCTCTCCGATGCCGTTCGTGCGGCTGATCGTGAAGGTGTACGCGGTCCACCCACCATCGTTCCCCTCATCCTGCGCCGCACGATCCGCCACGATGTTCATGGTCCCGGTCGCCTGCAGGTCTAAGATTCCGTCGCTGAAGCGGGCATACTTGATATTGCGGAGGGTATCTATTCCATCCCGGCCGGCGGTGCTGTCCGTGACCGTGTAGGTGCCGTCGGCATTGCGGCTGATCGTATAATCGGCCTGCGCACCGGTGAAGACGGCCGTGTTGAAGCCGCCGCCACCGTCGATGTCGTCGTTGCCGCGGCCACCTTCGAGGATGTTGTCGCCGGCATTGCCGATCAGCTTGTTCGCCGATGCATTGCCGGTCAGGTTGATCTTCGCGTTGCCGTCCGCCGCCTGCAGGATCTCGACATGCATGCCGTCCTGAAGCTCGTAGCTCACGGACGCGATGATCTTGTCTTCCGTTCCTTTTCCTGCGGCTTCGACGACGATATCGTTCGAGCGGCGGACATAGTAAGTATCGTTGCCGTCGCCGCCGATGAGTCTGTCGGATGCGTCACTGGCAGCGCCGCCGCCATCGAGCACATCGTTGCCGTCAGACCCCTCGATGGTATTGGCATGAATGTTGCCGGTCAGGGTAAAGGCCGACGCGCCGCCGACCGTATCAGCCTTGAGGATCTCGATCGAAACATCATTCCCGAGGGAGTAGCTCGCGGTCAGAATGTTGGCGGTGTCAGTCCCCTCGCCTGCCCTTTCCACAATGATGTCGTCTGCGTCACGAATGACGTAAGTATCATCTCCCTTGCCTCCCTGAAGCGTATCGCGGATGGGCGTGGCGCTGACGACATCGATGCCGCCATCGAGGATATTCTTTCCATCGTTGCCGATGATCAGGTTGGAGCCGCTATTGCCGGTGAGGTTGACGTCGCCCGCGCTGTTGAGGGCTTCGATCGCCTCGACATTCGCGAAGGCGGTCAGGCTGTAGGTGCTATCCGCCTGGAAATTCAGCCCGATGACGACCTTGTCGAAGCCCTGATCGTCTCCGGCAGCTTCGATGATCGTGTCACCGGCATTGTCGATGACGTAGGTATCGTTACCGGCATAACCCTCAAGAGTGTCGGCTCCCAGGCCGCCATTGAGGATATTGGCGGCTCCATTGCCGAAGAGCTTGTT
This sequence comes from Microvirga sp., assembly GCA_041913065.1. GTDB lineage: Bacteria > Pseudomonadota > Alphaproteobacteria > Rhizobiales > Beijerinckiaceae > Microvirga. The sequence continues at coordinate 98,182 of JAYSGD010000011.1, forward strand.
GGCGCTGTTGCTGCCGGTCAGGTTGATAGCCGCGGAACCGGCAGCGGCATGCAGCTCCTCGATCTCGGCAGTCGCATCCAGAGCATAGCTGACGGAAGCCGTAACCTTGTCGTATCCTTGGCCGGCACTCTCGACAACCTTATCGCCAGCGTCATCGACGGTATAGGTGTCATTCCCCTGCCCGCCGGAGAGCGAGTCCGCACCCGTTCCGCCGTCGAGCTCATCGTTACCCCTGCCACCGATCAGCGTATCGGAGCCTGCCCCGCCGACGAGCGTGTCGTTGTCATCGCCACCGTCGAGAGCGTTGTTGGCGCCATTGCCGGTGAGCTTGTCCTTATGGCTCGAACCCGTAAGGTTCTCGATGGAAATGTAGATGTCGCCGAACGCATCGCCCGTGTTCAGCAGTTGGTCTTCGAGGTTTGCCACGACGTCGCCGGCGGCATCGGCATAGGATGCGGTGTCGTTTCCTTCGCCGCCATTGAGGATATCCTCGCCGGTACCGCCTATAAGCGTGTCATCGCCGGCATCGCCGAGCAGACGGTCGCTTCCGGCTTTGCCGTTGAGCGTGTCGTTGAACTTGGTTCCGATAAAGTCATCGTTCATGCCATCGCCTGTGACGGTCACGGCCTTGTCACGTGGATCGAGAATGCGGGCATAGACGCCATTAGAATCAGGACGACCGGCACTTACTGAGGTGATTTCACTCCAAGTGAGAACCAAACGCCCATCGGCCAAGGCCGTCACCGAGGTTTTCCCCGTTAGAGCGGTGCCCATAGGCAGCGTGTGGAGAAGGTCTACCCCAGTCCGGTTACCTTGAGCATCGAATACCGCAACGCCCAGTCCCTGCACGAAAAATCCCGGGGAGCCGCTGGTATATGAGACGGCGAAGCCTCCATCAGGCAGCGCGGTGACGGAAGAGTCGAACTGGCTGAAAGCCGTTGTGGAGTTTACAACAAACTCGCCACCGAACTTGATACCATCCGGCCGGAACATCTGCGCCTTGATGGCACTGCCCGATCCGTCTCCGGTAGTATCACTTTCGTGCGTCCACGTGACAACGAACATGCCACTTGAGAGAACTGTCACATCAGGCAGTTTCTTCGTCAGCCTTGAGCTTGGAACGAGAAATTCGGGGACCGATACGCTTCCGTCCGTGTTGAATATTTTGCCTCGAATGGTGCTATTGAGGCCTTCATCCAAACTGCCGCTATTCACGTCAGTATACAAGACAGCATACTTCCCATCGGCAAGCCCGATGACCGCCGATTCTTGCTGGATGCCCGTAGTGGTGGTGTTGACGCTGATTTCCTTTGATGTGGCGTCTCCACCAATCTTCACTCCATTTGCATCGAAAGCCTGAGCTTTGATGTCGTAATTGAGACCACCCGAATCTCTATGCGTATAGGTGATGACAAAGCCGCCATTGCTGAGAGCGGCAACGGATGATTCCGTTTGCTCGCTGACGCGCGTGGTATTGACCCAAAAATCGCCGCTGCTCGGCGTACCATCCGCATTGAAAATTCTAGCGCGTATTCCTTGACCGGAATCGTTCGTCGCCGGCGTCCCATCCTCACCGTAGCCACTTGTATCGACCCAAGTGACTACGAAACGTCCGTCCGTAAGTACCGCGACCTGTGGTTTCGTCTGAGCGCTCGCAGTGCTGATTGTCGTCCCAGTTCCGGTTGATATCTCAGTCCCATTGACGATGAACTCTGAACCTTTCTTCGTGCCGTCAGCATTGAAGATTTGCCCGCGAATGTCCCAGTCTGCGGTTGCGCCGCTCGTTGGGCCGATGGTGCGGATCGCGTCGGCCCATACGACCAGGAAGGTGCCATCCTTCAAGGCCACTACGGATGCATCTCCTTGCGGCTTATCCCTCTCTGTGGATCCCGGTTCATAACCGTGATTCACCAGAATGTCGGACGTGCTCCAAAGAACCGGTGTCGCCATGGCAGTGCCCCTTAAAGATAAGCGCAGGCCCATTTCCTGCTTGATACATTATTTCCTTACATTGGGAGGGTTTGGGGCTGTGATCAACCCGGCAAAGCCAAAGGGACTCTTAAAAGCCCTCGAATTCTTGCATCTACGCAAGCATACAAACTAAAAAACGTATATATGTTAACCTTATGGCTATTTCCGCCCAAGTCTTCTTTAGCATTTTTGCAAAGAAAAACCTGCCTCTTGGGTTCAGAGGCAGGCTCTCGAACATACGTCCACCTGACGCAATCGACGTTTAGGTTGCGCTGATCAAACCACGAAGAAGTCGGAGGCGAAGATGGCTTTGTTCTTGCCGATATTGGCAAAGATCACCTGACCGCCGGCCTTGTCGCCATTCTTGTCGTACCAGACGTCGCCGGTCCTCTTGTTCACCCCGACATAGTCGTTGGCGTCCTTCGCCTTGTCGCCCAACGTGAAGTACTTGCTCTTGAGCTTGCCCTTGGGCAGCTTCTTGAAGAAGTCCTTGTCGAGCTGGATCGTGTCGTCGCGGTACTTCCAGTCGAGGATCTTGTCCTTGTTGTGGGTCTTGTGCCCCGCCGTGTCGAACAGGAACACGTCCTTGCCCGTGCCGCCATAGAGCCTGTCGTTGCCATTGCCGCCCGCCAGCGTGTCGGCGCCCGCATTGCCGCGCAGGGTGTCGCGGCCGAGATTGCCGGTGATCGCGTTGTTGAGCTCGTTGCCGGACAGGCTCATCGCCGCCGTGGTGTTGGCCGTCACATTCTCCACGAAGGCACCGAGCGTGAAGTTGACGCTGGTGAACACGTGATCGTCCCCACCGTCGGCGCTCGCCTCGATCACCGCGTCGGAAGCGTTGTCGACATGATAGATGTCGTTCCCGCCCTGCCCCATCATGCGATCGGCGCCGCTGCCGCCATTGATGACGTTGTGGCCGTCATTGCCGACGAGCGTATCGTTCATGTTGGCGCCGCCGAGACTCAGCGGGGCAAGGCCGGCAATGGCCTGCAGCACTTCAACCTGAGTGTTGTCGCCCAGCGTGGCGTTGTAGGACGCAATGATGGTATCGTAACCACCGCCACCCTCTTCGATCACGACGTCATCGGCGTCGATGTAATAGACATCGTCACCCCTTCCGCCGATCAACGTATCGCGGCCAGCGCCGCCATCGAGGATATTTCCGCCGTCATTGCCGATAAGCGTATCGTTCATGTTGGCGCCGCCGAGGCTCAACGGAGCGACGCCGGCGGCAGCCCGCAGCACCTCGACCTGGGTGTTGTTGCCGAGCGCAGCGCTGTAAGAGGCGATGATGGTATCGTAGCCGCCGCCCTCCTCGATCACGACATCGCCAGCGTCCATGTAATAGACATCGTCTCCCGCACCGCCGATCATCGTGTCGGAGCCCGCTCCGCCGATAAGCGCATCATTACCCCCTGCGCCGGTCAGACGATCATTACCACCGGCGCCTGCGAGAACATCGTTGAAGGCAGTGCCGATATACTGGTCATTCTGGCTCGTACCCGGGAGGTTTACGCCGCCGCTGCGCGGATCGAAGATCTGGGCATGAATGCCCGACTCGTTCGTATCGGGATCCTGCTCAACCCAGGTCAGAACGATGCGGCCATCGCCAAGAACGCTTAGGTCGGTATCGAACATGACGCCGTACCCGGACGAGGCTTCTACCGCCGTATCCGAGACGAATGCGCCGGTTGCCGTGAAAGTGGCGAGTTTCACGACTGCTTCTTCCGAATCCGACTGACTCCAATATGATATCGCGAAGCCGCCGTCCTTCAGAGCGACGATCCGAGGGCTTTGCTGATGAGAACTGCCCGTCAGATCTATGATCTCATCACTGAACTTCGTACCGTCGGCATTGAAAACCTGAGCTTTGACGATTGGATTGCTGTCGTCTGTCGCCCTGCTTTCCCACGTCACGACGAATTTCCCGTCGGCGAGGGTCACTGCCGCTGCCGATTGCTCAAATCCGGTGGCATCGGAGATGAAAAACCCATCTCCATCCACTCGCGTACCATCTTCCTCGAATATGTGGCCACGGATCGTATCGTCCGCCGTATCACCGCCAGTTCCGCCATCGTCCTGATAAAGAACAACGTAGCGGCCATTGTTGAGCGCAATCGTGACCGGCGTTGTCTGCGAGCCAATGACAACCTTGTTGGCCACCGGATCATCGCCGTCACCAAGAGCTTGCCCCAGGTCGTTGAAAACCCGAGTTCGTATGCCGGCCGCATCACCGTCACCGGCATAGTCCGCATAGGAAACGGCAAAGCCGCCATTGGCGAGGGCAGCGATGGAGACTTGCGCCTGAGCGCCGTCTCGTACCGAGTTGATGCGAAAATCCGCTCCAACCTTGTCGCCAGTCGATGTAAAGATCTGACCGCGGATGCCGGCGATTGGATCGCCATCAGCCCCGCTGTAATCTTCCCACGCTACGACAAAATTGCCGTTCTTGAGCATCGTGATTGACGGCGTCGTTTTTACCCCGTCACCAGCCCCCACCGTGATCTCGACAGCACTTCTCCTGGTGCTACCGTCCGCATTGTAAATCTGCATCCATAAACCGGTGGCGCCTTCGGAATCCTCGCCCTCCCAAATAACGACGAACGAGCCGTCGCCACTCATGGATATGACGGGACGCGTCGGTTCTGCAGACTGACTTGTATCAGGCTCGATGCGAGCCCCCCAAGGCTTCAATGCGGTCATGATATGCCCCTGAAAGAAAATCTCTGCGCCTCGTCCGCTGACCAAAAAGGCTCGGCGGAAGGGCTTCTCTTGATTCTTGTTACAAAATTTGAAGGCTCACGCGGCAACACTGTTTGTCGCGCTGTTCCTTCCTGTTCCGACCGCCTGTGATGCTCTCACCGGGGCCGGTAGAATAGACATGGAAGGGTCTATCGCGAGGCAGCTGGCTGCGGCTTCGCATCCTTCAAAGGCTGAATCATCCAGTTGAACAGGGCGCGATCCTGCTCGGCGATTCTGGTGTTGAGTTCGCTGGCGATCTCCATGGCCTGAGCGCTCAGGATCCTGTTGTGCTTCTCGCGTTCGGCTACCAGGGCGTCGTAAATCTGCTTGGTCTTCTGCTGGTTGTAGAAGGGGATGTTGTCGATCCGCTTTTTGATCTCGGCAGCGATCTTGGCATACTGATCGTTGAGAGCCGTGATGCGCTTTGCTCCATCGGCCATGATGGTGCGGACGGCCAGCGAGTTGTCCGGAGGATTTCCGGTAGGAAGGGAGACCTTGTAGTACTTCTTGCTCTCGACCAGTTTCTCTCGCGTCAGGCGCAGCTCTTCCAGTCCGTCAGCCAGCGACTTGTTGGTGAGGAACTTGTTATGGGTGAACATCTCGCTGACGCCGCTCAGGCGAGCGCCTTTTTCGTTCTTGAACATCGTGTCGCGGATCTGACCAGCCACGACATGCCGCGCAGCGCCCAGCTTCGCGACGTGCTCGACGAAGGCATCGTAAGGCTCGCTGATCTGCTTCTCGAGATCCTCCCGGGCAGCCTGGGCTGCCTCCCAGGCGTCGGGCCCGCTTGAGTCATCGGCCTCCTCTTCCTCGGAATCGGTGTTGGCCGTCGCATTGCCCCGCGCGTCGGAAATCATCTTGACGATGGTCTTCACCTGCTCCTCGGAGGAAGTCGCGACCACCTCCTCGAACTGCTGCTTGACCATGGGCCACATGCCGCCATGGAGCTCTTCCAGCTTCTTCAGGGCTTCCTTTTGATAAGGCTTCAATTCGGCAGCGGAGGCGGGCGCCGCACTCAGCAGAAGAGAAAAGATCAGGCAGGTTAAGAACTTAATCTTCATGGCTAAGCCCCCGAAGCAATGATTGGGTCCGCTTAAGGCGCGGAACTTGCGGATCATGTAATTCAGCGGGAGGCTTAGCTGACTTTGCGGAATTATGCAATTTTATATCGGATCGATCGGTTCACGGAACCGTCAGGTCGACCGTTTCGAATCCCAGTTTCTCCAGCCGTTGGGAGAGTACGCGGCGATGACAGTTGCGGGGGTCACGCTCGAAGCACAGGAGGCAGATGGGGCGGGACGAGGCGAGTGCCTCCAGATCCCGGAATGCCGCTTGCGCCTCCTCGGTCGCCAGTACCTCGTCGCAATAGATGCGCCGCATCAGATCGCCGTCTCCAGCCCGTGCGGCCTGACGGCCCTCCTTCGGGGTTCCGAGCTTGATGAAATGCTCATACCCGATGTCCTGGTTCGCCAGGGCGTCGCGCAGCGCCGACTTGGAAAAGCCGCGCTTGCGGGAGAGCGCGACCGCGCGCACGTCGGCAAGCATTGCCACGCCCGCATCCTTCAAGGTGGTGAGGAAGCGGTCCACGTCCGCCCCCTCATACCCGATCGTGAAGACCTGTGGCTTCGTCATGCCTTACAGGCCCGGCATGGGCCGCTGCGGGAGCTCGGGCTGGGTATAGGGACGCAGCGCCGCCGGAATGCGGAAATCCTCCGGCACCTCGAAATCGCTCGCCGCACCATGCGATTGTTCGATGCCCTGCGGATAGCCCGTGCGGTCCGAATAATCCTGCAGAGGCGGCAGCGGCTGTGTGGTTTCACGGCTCAGCGTCTGCGCGCAATAGACGTCGAGCGCCGTCATGCCGGCGACCGCCGCCATGGCGATGCCCACGTTCTGCCTCTTCGGATTGTCACCTTCGAGCGCCGTGACGAGCGTTGCGAGATCGAGACCATCGCCGGCGACGCGGCCCCAGATCCAGGGCGTCGGATCCTTGGAGGCAAGGATGCCGACGCCGGTTGCGATCTCGCGCACGCCGTAGCCTGCGATCAACCCTTCCTGTCCCTTCATGCCGAGCGCGCGCGCCAATGTGCGCGGCGCCACCACCTCGGCGATGCCGATAGCGATGGAGAGGAGTCCGAGGCCTCGCGCCAGGGTGTCGGTGGCCGTATCGGCGTGACCGCGCCTTCGGGTCCTGTCTGTTTCGTAGCGCATGATGTCACCTCCTATGGCTTGAGCACGACCTTGACGCAGCCGTCCTGCTTGTCGCGGAAGATCTTGTACATGTCGGGGCCTTCTTCGAGGCCGACCGTGTGAGTGATCACGAAGGAGGGGTCGATCTGGCCCTCCTCGATGCGGCGCAGAAGATCGTCCGTCCAGCGATTCACATGGGTCTGGCCCGTGCGGATCGTCAGGCCCTTGTTCATGATGGCGCCGAACGGGATCTTGTCGAGAAGTCCGCCATAGACGCCGGGAATCGAGAGAACGCCTGCGGGACGGCAGACATAGGCCATCTCGCGCAAGACATGCGGACGATCCGTCTCCATCATCGTCGCCTGCTTCACGCGATCATACATCGCATCGATGGTGCCGGCCGCATGCGCCTCCATGCCCACGGCATCGATGCACTTCTCGGGACCTTTGCCGTTGGTCAGCTCATTCAGGCGCTCGACGACGCTTTCCTCATCGAAGTTGATGGTGATCGCGCCGCCCGCTTCCGCCATGGCGAGGCGTTCGGGAACGCGGTCGATCACGACGACCTGTTTCGCGCCGAGCAGGATCGCGCTGCGAACCGTCATCTGACCGACAGGGCCTGCACCCCAGATCGCCACGGTGTCGTCCGGCTGGATGTCGCATTGCACGGCGGCCTGCCAGCCTGTCGGGAAGATGTCGCTCAGGAACAGCAGCTTCTCGTCCGGAATGCCGTTCGGCACCTTGATATGCGTGGTGTCCGCGAAGGGAACGCGCAAATACTCGGCCTGCCCGCCTGGATAACCGCCTGTGAGATGCGTGTAGCCGAAGAGACCTGCCGTCGCATGGCCGAAGGCCTTCGCGGCGATATGGCCGTTGCGGTTGGTGCGCTCGCAGACGGAGAAGTTGCCGCGTTTGCACTGGTCGCACTCGCCGCAGATGATGGTGAAGGGGATCACCACGCGGTCGCCGACCTTCAGCTTGCCTTTGGCCTGCGCACCGACTTCGACGACCTCGCCCATGGTCTCGTGGCCCATGATGTCGCCGTTCTTCATGCCGGGCATGAAGTGATCGTAGAGATGAAGGTCGGAGCCGCAGATGGCGCAACTCGTCACCTTGATGATCGCGTCGCGGGGATGCTCGATCTCTGGATCGGGTACGGAATCGCAGCGGATATCAGTGGTGCCGTGCCAAACAAGCGCCTTCATCGAACTCTCCTTGCAGCATCTCGGTAAACGGCCAAGTTTCGACACTTGCCCGTCTTGCCTTCTGAATACTTCTCGGAGAGCGATGCGTTCCCTTAGTCGTCGTAAATTTCGGGCTAGACGCTCATGGGAACGAGGATCCCGACGTGTTCGGGAAGCCTGCGGATGAGGTCGGCGAGCGCGGGTTCCAATACCTGATGAGCGGCCTCGTCGACCTCGAACCACCGCGCCTCACGCTGCCCCTTCTCGCGCCAGGACTTCAGCTGCTTGGAGACTTCCAAGGGATAGACGTTAACCCGGCACAGGTCGAAGTGCGAAGCGCGGCGCTTCCAGTAGTCGTAGTAGCCCAAGGGCACGTTCTTGATCTCGCCCTTGACCCCGGCCTCCTCCTCAGCCTCCTGAGCCGCCGCCTTGTGGGGCTTCTTGCCCTTCATCGGCCAGCCCTTGGGAATCAGCCACCGTTTCGTCTCGCGGGACGTGACGAGCAGCACCTCGACTCTCCCCCCCTTGATGCGGAAGGGAAGCGCTGCGACCTGGCTGAGCTCTTCTTTTGGGGTGCGGGGCATTCGACGAGAGTAGGATACCAAGAGGGATAATTTGTAACGTAATTGATTTGAGCCGGCTAATAAAGGATCAATTCAGAGGCATTGAGGGTATCTTCCTTTCCTGACGGTCAGATGACTCCCTATTGTCCACGTTTCTGGATGAATGCCTGATAACCGACCGGCCCGACTTTTGATCCCTGGGGAGCGCCAAGACGCTATGACGACCAACGACCTGGATATGAGATTTGCCGCAGCCTGCGCCGTCGCGCGCGAAGCGGGCGTGCTGGCGCGCAAGCGGTTCCTGGAGCGTCCCCGCTCTCAGCGCCCCGACTTCAAGGGGCATCAGGACTTTCTGACGGCCACCGATGCGGAAGTGGAAGAGTTGATCCGCAGCCGCCTGACCGCTCTTTTTCCTTCTGACTCTTTCTTCGGAGAGGAAGGCGGCGGGTCCTTCGAGCGCGACGTCTGGGTGGTGGATCCCATCGACGGCACCGCTAATTTCGCACGCGGCATCCCGCATTTCGCGATCTCCATCGCCTTCGTGCGCGACAACAAGGTGGAAATCGGCGTCATCTACAATGTCATGCATGCCGAACTCTATACAGCCCAGCGCGGGCGCGGGGCCGTTCTCAATGGCGAGCCGATCCGCGTGAGCGGCGTCGCCGACATGCGCCAGGCAACGGTGGAAGCAGGCTGGTCATCGCGCCTGCCGCCCGAGCCTTACATCGCCGCCGTGGAGAAATTGAAGAAGAGCGGCTGCAACGTGCGCCGTGCCGGCTCCGGTACGCTCGGCTTGGCTTACGTGGCCGACGGGCGCATCGATGGCTATTGCGAGCTTCACATCAATTCGTGGGACGCCCTGGCGGGGCTCCTCATCATCGAGGAAGCCGGCGGCTGGACGAACAACTTCCTCGCGGGGGACGGCTTGCGTAGCGGCAACCCTGTTCTCGGCTGCACGCCCGAGTTGGCGGAGGCCATCATGGCCGCGACAGGCATCTCCAAAGAGCCGTAGCGGCTACATTATTCACAAATTCACGACTATCGGCGGCAAGGCTCTTGACCACGGACTTTATTGGGGAGAGCTTAGCCGACCAATAAAAACGATAACAAACTTCTATCGGGAGGATACTGATGAAACTGAAAAAGAATCTCGTTGCCGCAACCATGCTCGCGGGCTCCATGACGGCTCTGTCGTTCCTGTCCGCAGGCGCGGCGCAGGCGCAGGGCGAACTCGTGATGTATTGCGGCGTGCAGGAGGAGTGGTGCCGCGCGATGACCGGCGCCTTCGAGCGTGACACGGGCATCAAGGTCTCCATGACCCGCAAGAGCTCGGGCGAAATCTTCGCGCAGGTGAAGGCGGAATCGGCCAATCCCCGCGCCGACATCTGGTGGGGCGGCACGGGCGATCCGCACATGCAGGCGGCAGAAGAAGGCCTGACGGCGGAATACACCTCGCCGAAAATGAACGAGCTGCAGGATTGGGCCGTGCGCCAGTGGGAGCAGTCCAAGAAGCACACCGTCGGCATCTATTCGGGCGCTCTGGGCTTCGGCTACAACACGGATCTCGCCAAGTCGAACGGCGTCGGCGAGCCGAAATGCTGGGCCGATCTTCTGAAGCCTGAACTGAAGGACGAAGTGCAGGTCGCGGACCCGAATTCCTCCGGCACGGCCTATACGCTGCTCGCCACGATCGTGCAGATCATGGGCGAGGACAAGGGCTTCGAGTATCTCAAGGCGCTCCACAAGAACGTCAACCAGTACACCAAGTCGGGCGCTGCTCCGGCAAAGGCAACCGCTCTGGGCGAGACGACCGTGGGCATTGCTTTCATGCATGACGTCGTGACGATGGTCGTGGACAAGGCCCCCGTGAAGGTCGTCGCTCCCTGCGAGGGCACCGGATATGAGATCGGCTCGATGTCGATCATCAAAGGCGCGAAGAACATGGAGAGCGCCAAGAAGTTCTATGACTGGGCCCTGACCGCAGATGCGCAGAAGCTCGGCGCCGGCGCCAAATCCTATCAGGTTCCCTCCAACAAGAACACGCCGGTTCCGCCGCAGGCTCCCAAGCTCACCGACATCAAGCTGATCAACTTCGATTTCGCGAAGTACGGCTCGTCCGAAGAGCGCAAGCGCCTCCTGTCCAAATGGGACAACGAGGTGAAGAACCTGCCGAAATAGTCGGCCTGAATGTGACCCGGCGGAGCGATGATATGCTCCGCCGGGAGCTCTTTTTCAGATGATCACTGTCAAAGCCGGGCTCTGATTGCGCCCCGCTCTTAGTCTTTACGCGAGAACACGACATGTCACGGGCAACCCTTGGCTGGATCGTTCTGGGCTGGGTCGGCTTCGCCCTTCTGCCCTGGTACGGATTCGACCGCGCCGCTCCCACCTTCAGCGATTACTTCGTCGGCGGATCGGCACTCCTGCACAGCATGCGCGGAGCCTGGTGGCTTCTGCCGATCGTCGTGCCTCTGCTCATGAGCCTGCGCCCGGTCGCGCTGCCTTCGCCTTCCGCGAACAGCAACTGGCTTGTGGCATCGGGCGTTCTCGGCCTCGCGTTGATCGTTCTCCAAGGCTTCACCATCGGCCTCAACGGCTGGACGCTCGACATCCTCAAAGGCGCCTTTGGCGATCCCGGCCCGAGCCAGGGCGGCATGGGCTACGGCGCGGCGCTCACGGCGACCTCCTTCCTGATCATCCTCTGCCATGGTCTCGCAGCGCGTGGCTGGTGCAGGGGCGATGCCTTCGTCACGTCTTCCATCGGCATCGTCATCGCGCTCATCACCGTTTTCGTCTTCTTCCCGGTTTCCACGATTCTCGCCAGCGCGTTCGCCGACAACAGCGGCAACTTCGCGCCGCTGGAGTTCGTGGAAAAGTTCATGGACAGGTCGATCTGGGGCCTGGACTGCCTGACCAGCGACCTGCGCTGCGGCGTCGCCTGGAACACCCTGTTCCTCGGCCTGCTCGTCGCATTCGGCACAACCGCCCTCGGCCTCGCCTTCGCGCTGATCGCAACGCGCACGGCCTTCCGCTACAAGAAGCTCCTGCGCGTCATGAGCGTGCTGCCCATCATCACGCCGCCTTTCGTGATCGGCCTCGCGCTGATCCTGCTCTTCGGCCGTTCCGGCGCGCTCTCCGCCTTCATGTGGGAATGGTTCGGCATTCCGCGCACACGCTGGATCTATGGTCTTCCCGGCATCTTCATCGCGCAGCTCCTGGCGTTTACGCCCATCGCCTTCCTCGTTCTCATCGGCGTGGTGCAGGGCATCAGCCCGACGCTCGAGGAGGCCTCGCAGACGCTTCGCGCCAAGAGCTGGACCACTTTCCTCACCGTGACGCTGCCGCTCATGCGTCCGGGCCTGGCGAACGCCTTCCTCCTCGGTTTCGTGGAAAGTCTGGCCGACTTCGGCAATCCGCTCGTTCTCGGCGGCAACTACGAGGTTCTCTCCACCAAGATCTTCTTCGCCGTCGTCGGCGCGCAGCAGGATCAGGGGCGAGCCGCCGTGCTGTCGCTGATCCTTCTTGCCTTCACCCTCGGCGCGTTCTGGCTGCAGCATGCCTGGCTCGGCAAGAAGGTCTACACGACCGTGACGGGCAAGGGCGATGCGGGCATTCCGCTGCCCCTTCCCCGCCGCGTGGCTTTGGCCTCCTACTTCACGGCCATTCCGTGGGCGCTCTTCACGGTTGCCGTTTACGCGATCATCGTCGTCGGCGCCTTCGTTCGCTCCATGGGCCGCGACTACACGCCGACCCTCGAGCACTTCCTCACGGCCTTCCGCGTGGAGCGCGCCGACTGGGGCCTCTACTTCTCGGGCTCCGCGTGGGACTCGTTCTTCGCGACGGTGAAGGTGGCGGCTCTGGCCGCGCCGCTCACCGCCGCCGTAGGCCTTCTGACGGCTTACCTTCTCACCCGTCAGCGTTTCTCCGGACAGCGCTCCTTCGAGTTCGGCACGCTCCTCAGCTTCGCCATCCCCGGCACGGTCGTCGGCGTGTCCTACATTCTCGCCTTCAACGTGCCGCCGATCGAGATTACCGGCACGGGCTTCGTGCTGGTCATGTGCTTCGTGTTCCGCAACATGCCCGTGGGCGTCCGCTCCGGCATCGCGACATTGAGCCAGATCGACAAGAGCCTGGACGAAGCATCCCTCACCCTCGGCGCGCGCTCGGCCACCACCATGCGCCGCGTGGTGCTGCCGCTGCTGCGTCCCGCCATCGTCGCCTCGCTGGTCTATTCCTTCGTGCGCGCGATGACGGCTGTCAGCGCCGTGATCTTCCTGGTCACTGCCGAGTACAACATGGCCACCACCTACATCGTCGGCCGCGTCGAGGCCGGTGAGTTCGGTCTCGCCATCGCCTATTCCACCGTGCTCATCCTGGTCATGCTGGTTGCCATCACGGCGATCCAGCTGGCTGTCGGCGAGCGGCGCCTCGGACGCCGCTCCGCAAGCACCTCCACCACTCCCGTTGCCGTGCAGGCCGCTCCATGAACCAGATGTCATCCCTCAACACCCTGTCCCGCACCTCGGCCTCCAAGAAGCAGGCGGCTTCGGTTGAATTCCGCAATGTGACGAAGCGCTACGGCAACGTGACGGCCGTCGACAGCGTGTCCTTCACCATCGAGCCCGGTCAGCTCGTGACCCTGCTCGGCCCCTCGGGCTGCGGCAAGACCACGACTTTGCGCATGATCGCCGGTCTTGAAATGGCGAGCGAAGGACAGATCCTGATCGGCGGCAAGGACGTAACGAATCTGTCCGCCGCCGACCGCGACGTGAGCATGGTGTTTCAATCCTACGCGCTCTTCCCGCACATGTCGGTGCTGGAGAACGTTGCCTACGGCCCGACCGTGCAGGGCATCTCGAAAAAGGATGCCAACGAGATGGCGATGGAGAAGCTCTCTCTCATCGGCCTGAAGGGCCTCGAGAAGCGCGCACCATCCGAGCTCTCCGGCGGCCAGCAGCAGCGCGTCGCCGTGGCGCGCGCGCTCGTGCTGGAGCCGCAGGTGCTGCTCTTCGACGAACCCCTGTCCAACCTCGATGCCAAGCTCCGCCGCCGCGTGCGCGAAGATATCCGCGAGCTGCAGCAGAGCCTCAACCTGACGGTAGCTTACGTCACGCACGATCAGGAGGAAGCGCTCGCCGTCTCCGACCGCATCATCGTGATGTCGAATGCCCGCATCGCGCAGACCGGCACGCCGCGCGAGCTTTACGAGCAGCCGGCGGATCTGTTCGTGGCCGACTTCATCGGCGACGCCAACATCATCTCCGGTGAAGTCGTGGATGTGGCGGGCGCTGATGCCCATGTGCGCATCGGCTCGGCAACCCTTCAGCTGCCTCACCGCAACGTGGGCCGCGGCCCCGTGAAGCTCGCCGTTCGCCCGGACGCCATCCTGATCGATGAGGCCTCCGCAGCCGGCTCGATTGCCGGCGAGGTGAGGAAGGCATCCTATCTCGGCACGCAGGTGGAATACGAGGTGGACAGCCCCATCGGCAATCTGTTCGTCGTGCAATATGCAAAGCCGGAGCCCTTGGCCATCGGCTCGCATGTTTCGATCTCTTTCGCGACGAAGCGGGGCGTGGCCATCATTCCGAATGCGTAACTCTTAAACCGCGCCCTCATCGGGAATGTTGAGAGTGGTTCCGCAGGCCTTGCAATGAACCGCATCCCTGTCGTGCCGCTGCAATCCGCAGACGGGGCAGGGATGCCGCACCTTGTTGGGCCTGAGCAGAACCTGCACGAGGCGCAGGAAAAGCGTCACGCCGAAGATCATGATCACCACCGAGATCAGGTGTCCCAGCGTGCCGGTCAGCGTGATGTCGCCGAAGCCGGTGGTGGTCAGCGCGGCGATAGTGAAGTAGAGCGCGTCGATGTAGTTGCCGATCTTGGTGTTCGTCCAGCGTTGGGTCTCGTAGACGAAGCCCGTCATGATGAAGATGAACACGCCGAGATTGACCGTGGCGATGATCAGCTCCTCATTGCGGCGAAAGAACGTGCTGTCCTTTCGTAAGCGTGTCAGCAGCTGATACGTGCGCAGAAGCCGTAATGTCCGCAGGATCCGCAGGAATCCGATGCCCTCACCGACGATGGGTGCCAGGAAGGACACGATTGCAGCGATGTCCGCGATCGTGATCGGATGCGCCAGATCCCGCCATGGGGTTCGGCTGATGACGAGCCTCGCCAGGAAATCGGCCAGGATGAGCAGGCCGATGATGACGTCGGCCCATTCCATGAAAGGCGAGCGCGGCAGGAAGGATGTGACGATGATGAACAGGATCGTCACCACGTCGAACACGAGGAGCCCATAGCGGAAATTGTGGGCCTCCGTCGTATCGCCTTCGTAAAGCTCCCGGAGTTTCCTGATGATCCTTGGCCGGCCTGTCGTTTCAGCTTGGCTGGAAGAGGAGTGAGCCATGGGTGGGAGCATGCTTTCTCTGGTGATTGACCCCACCATTATCTATAAGGCAGACCTGCATTTCCAACAGGGTGCGCGCCTGTGCGAGACAGTGTATCACCAGCCTCGTACCCTGACTTTGTGAGAGACGGATCGATGCTCAAGGCCCTGATTTTCGACATGGACGGCACCCTGGTTCACAGCGACCCCATTCATCTGCGGGCTTTCGCCGAGGTTCTGGCGCCGCAGGGCGTGACCATCGACGATGAAGTCTACCACTCCACGATCATCGGACGCACCAACCCGGCGATCTTCGCCTCCCTTCTGCCCCATCTGGACGTCGAGGAGCACGAAGCCTACGCGGACGAGAAGGAAGCCGCCTTCCGCCGCCTCGCCCTCGACCTGAAGCCCCTGGATGGCCTGATCGAGGTTCTCGACTGGGCCAAGGCTCAAGGCATCAAGATCGCGCTCGTTACCAACGCGCCGCGCCTGAATGCGGACCACATGCTGGACGTGCTGGGCCTGGCCGATCATTTTCCGGTCCAGATCACTATCGATCAGGTGGAGCGCGGCAAGCCAGATCCTCTGCCCTACCTGACGGCCCTCGAGCGTCTGGGCGTCCGCGCCGACGAGGCCATCGCCTTCGAGGATTCGCCCTCGGGCATGAAGGCCGCCAAAGGCGCCGGCATCTATTCCTTCGGCGTGCTGACAGGCCTCAGCGCCGAGGCAATGCGAGCCGTTGGCGCCGATGCCACGCTCAGCGATTTCCACGATGCCGGCCTGTGGACACTGCTGAAGCAGAAAAGCGCCGCCTGAACCCCGCCCGGGGCCGGGGTCATTGACACCCAGTCCGGCGCCGATGACCTTGGCGGGATGCAGCCGTCCGAACCTCTCTTCCACACCCGCGCATCCTTGCGCTCGGATCTAGAACGCCTGGGCGTCCGGTATGGCGACATGGTGATGGTCCATGCCGCCATGCGCCGGGTCGGTCCTCTGCTCAACGGCCCCGATGCCCTGATCGGGGCGCTCATGGATGCCGTCGGCCCTAACGGGACCTTGATGGCTTATGTGGATTGGGACGCCTGCTATGATGTATTGTTGGATGAGGAAGGGCGTGTTCCGCCCGAATGGCGCGACCACATCCCACCCTTCGATGTCGCATCGTCCCGCGCCATACGAGACAACGGCATACTGGCCGAGTTCATTCGCACGACGCCTGGAGCGCGGCGCAGCGGCAATCCGGGGGCCTCGGTGGCGGCACTCGGCGCACGAGCGGAGTGGCTGACCGCGGAGCATCCGCTCGATTACGGTTATGGCGAAGGCTCGCCTTTTGCCAAGCTGGTGGAGGCCGGCGGCAAGGTGCTGATGGTCGGCGCTCCGCTCGATACGATGACGCTGCTCCACCATGCCGAGCATCTGGCAGGAATTCCGAACAAGCGCATCCGCCGCTACGAGGTGCCCTTCGCCGCCGTCGCTGGCGTGGAGTGGCGGATGGTGGAGGAGTTCGACACCTCCGATCCGGTCGTGCCGGGGCTTGCCGAGGATTACTTCGCCACTGTCGTGAGGGAGTTCCTGGCGAGCGGCCAAGGGAGAAAGGGGCCTACCGGTTCGGCAGCATCGGTGCTTGTCGATGCTGCTGCCATCTGCGCCTTTGCCGTGGATTGGCTGGAGCGCAACGCGGAACATTAGGCTGCGTCGGGCCTGCCCTCTGCCGGGCCATCGCCCTGCTCATCGAAGCGCCTGCGGGCTTCAAGAATCTCATCCCGGTTCTCGATGGCCCAGGCTCCCAGGCCCCGAACAGTCTTGAGCAGGGAGCAACCCAGCCCTGTGAGTTTGTACTCAACGCGAGGCGGGATCGTGGGGTAAACGGTGCGCGTGACGAGGCCGTCGCGCTCCAGGCCGCGCAAGGTCAGGGTCAGCATGCGCTGAGAGATTCCGCTGACGATGCGGCGTAACTCGTTGAATCTCTTGGGGCCTTCGCCCAGCTGCACGACGACCTGAACGCTCCATTTGTCGCCGACGCGGGACAGGATCTCCGTGACCGTGTGGCAATGGGTGGGCACATGGATGTTACTGGGTGACATGAAAGTGCCTCCTTGCGCTAGCCTGAGGAAGTTACTTAATGAGCCTCGGTTACAAAAGGGAACTTAAGGATAGATCCCTTAGTTTGCAAATTCAGGAGATACGATGGCTCTCAAGCTTCACACGATCGTCGCCAGCACCCGCCCTGGCCGGATCGGCCCCAGCATCGCGACATGGTTCAACGACTTCGCCGCCAAGCATGGCAAGTTCGACCCCGTGCTGGTGGACCTCGCCGATTTCAACTTACCCGTTTTCGACGAGCCTGAGCATCCGCGCCTGCGCAACTACCACCACGCCCACACCAGGGCCTGGAGCGACAGCGTGGCCGAGGCCGATGCCTTCGTGTTCGTGACGCCCGAATACAATTTCGGCCCGCCGCCCTCGCTGCTCAATGCGCTGAACTATCTCGTGTCCGAGTGGCAATACACGCCCGCCGGATTCGTGAGCTATGGCGGCATATCCGGCGGCCTGCGCGCCGTGCAGGTGACGAAGCAGATCCTCACCACTTTCAAGGTCATGCCGATCACGGAAGGCGTGCCGATGCCGATGGTGTTCCAGCATTTGGAAAACGGAAAACTCAACGCCCCCGAGATCTACAAGACGTCGGCCGCAGCAATGCTCGATGAGCTGCACCTCTGGGCCGAGGCGCTGAAGGGTGTGCGCTCGAAGCACAAGGCTTCGCTGGAGCGCAAGGCCGAGGCGGCTTAATCGCCACGCCAAAAATTCAAAAGGCATCGCTGCGAATAACAGCGATGCCTTTTTCCTTTGTCATACAGCCGAACGGATCAGAGCCGTCCGGCGAGAGCATCCTCGAAGAGCTTGCGGGCGCTCTCCTTGGTGATCGGCACCGGATTCCCGCCGGCCGTGGGATCGTTGGGCGCCATCTCCGACATTTCGTCGAAGCGGGCAGCATCCACCTTCAAGCCTTCGAGCGTATGCGGGACGCCGAGATCCCTGCGCAGTTGCAGCACCCAATCGAGGAAAGCCTGGAACGACGGTTCGAGGCCAATATAAGCGGCAAGGCGCTCGATGCGGCTCTCGATAGCCTTGCGGTTATAGACCAGCACATACGGCATGAAGACTGCGTTGGTCAGGCCGTGATGCGTGTCGTAGAGCGCGCCGGTCGGGTGCGAGAGCGCGTGGATCGCACCGAGGCCCTTCTGGAACGCGGTGGCGCCCATGGCGGCTGCCGACATGAGCTGCGCGCGCGCTTCGATATCCTTGCCGTCCTTGTAGGCGCGCGGCAGGTATTCCTTCACGAGGCGGATGCCTTCGACCGCAATGCCGTCTGCCATCGGGTGATAGCCGGGCGCGCAATAGGCTTCGATGCAATGAGCCAGCGCATCGAGGCCCGTGCCTGCCGTGATGTGCGGCGGCATGCCGACCGTCAGCTCCGGATCGCAGATCACGATCTTCGGCATCATGAGCGGATGGAAGATCACCTTCTTGGTGTGCGTGGCTTCCTGCGTGATCACACCGGCGCGGCCGACTTCGGAGCCCGTGCCCGCCGTCGTCGGCACGGCAATGATCGGCTGGATCCCCTTGGGGTCCGCGCGGGTCCACCAATCGCCGATATCCTCGAAATCCCACATGGGGCGCGTCTGGCCCGCCATGAAGGCGATGACCTTGCCCGCGTCGAGCGCCGAGCCGCCGCCGAAGGCAACGACGCCGTCATGCTTGCCGGCCTTCAGGGCTTCTAGACCCTTGTAGACATTCGTCTCGACCGGGTTCGGCTTGATATCGGAGAAGATCGCGGCCTTCAATCCGGCCGAAAGCAGCTGATCGAGCGCCGCCTTCGTCATGGGCTGCGTTGCCAAGAACGGGTCCGTCACGATGAGCGGAGCCTGCATGCCGACAGACTTGCAGGCTTCCGCGAGCTCGGAGATGCGGCCTGCGCCGAAGCGAACGGCGGTGGGGTAATTCCAGTTGGAGCGGGGAGACGTGGTCATGATGCTTTCAATCAGATCTGACGGAGGTGGAAGGATTTCGGACGGGTGAGCGACTCGTAGGCCAAGCGCGACAGGCTCGCGCCGCGCCCCGTATCCTTCACGCCGGTCCAGGCGAGCGCGGGATCGAGGTAGTCGCAGCGGTTCATGAACACGGTGCCGGTCTCGAGCTTATCGCCGATGGCTTCCGCCGCATCGACATCGGAGGTCCAGATGGCAGCGGAGAGACCGTAGGGCGAGTCGTTCATGAGGCGGATCGCCTCCTCGTCGCCCTTCACCTTCATGATGCCGACGGTGGGTCCGAAGCTCTCTTCGCGCATGACGCTCATGGAGTGATCGACATGGGTGAGAACCTGCGGCGCGAGATAGGCGGTGCTGCCCACGTCAGCCGCAAATTTCTTCGCGTCGATATGCGCCTTCGCGCCCTTCGCCACCGCTTCCGCATTCTGCTGGCGCACAAGGTCGGCGAAGCGCTTGTGCGCCATCGGGCCGAGGGTCGTTGCCTCTTCCAGCGGATTGCCGAGCACATAGGTGTTCACGAGGTTCACCGCGCCCTCGACGAAGCGGTCGTAGTGCTTCTCGTGCACATAGATGCGCTCGATGCCGCAGCAGCACTGGCCGGAATTGAAGAACGCGCCATCGACGAGGTTCTCGATGGCGTGGTCGATATTCGCATCCTCGCGCACATAGGCCGGGTCCTTGCCGCCGAGTTCGAGGCCGAGCGACGTGAAGCTGCCGGCAGCAGCACGCTCGATGGCACGTCCACCGGAGACCGAGCCGGTGAAGTTGCAGTGATCGACAAGACCATTGCTCAGGATGCGGCTCGTCTGATCATGCGAGAGATGCATGTTCTGGAACAGGCCCTTCGGGATGCCTGCGCGATCCATGGCCATCTGGAAGCGCTCGCCCGCCAGCAGCGTCTGAGAGGCGTGCTTCAGCAGCACCGCATTACCCGCCATGAGCGCCGGCACGATGGTGTTGATCGCCGTGAGATACGGGTAGTTCCACGGCGCGATCACGAGCACGAGACCCACCGGCTCGCGCTTGATCATGCGGCGGAAGCCGGGCTTCTCGTCATCGGCGGGAATGTTCTGCAGGCTTTTCTCGGCGATGCCGATCATGTAGCGCGCGCGTTCCTCGACGCCGCGGAACTCGCCGCCGTAGCGCACCGGGCGGCCCATCATCTGGGCGATCTCGGGCACCACTTCCTGGTTCATGGCGAGCAACGCATCGAGGAAGGCGGAAACCTTCGCGGCGCGTTCTGCAATCGGCACGTTGCGCCACGCCTTTTGCGCCGCACGCGCCGATGTGATGGTCGCGTCGATGGCGCTTTCTGACATGATAGGGCGACGGACGAGCTCGCGTCCATCGACGGGGGAAATAAGGACGATATCGGTATCGGCCATGAGGCCGTCTCCTTCAGCGGCTCCCCTCCCCCTTGCGGGGAGGGGTTAGGGGTGGGGGTGGCGCGACTGGGTGAGAGCTTGAAACAGTCAATCGCAGTAACAGCCTCATGCATACATCACGAAGCGTTGCGCTCTGACTTTACGACCCCCACCCCTACCCCTCCCCGCAAGGGGGAGGGAGAATGCGCTCTGATGATGAAGCTTATACAGATTTCTAGATAATCTCGAAGTAACGCGCGAGCTGCCAGTCGGTGATGGCCTTGCGGGCCTCCCGTTCCTCCCATTCGCGCGTCGCCGCATAGTGCTCCACGAAGGTATCGCCGAAGAGCTGCCGGGCGGCTGCAGAGTTCTTGAGGCGCTCCGCGGCCTGGCCCAGCGAGCGCGGCAGGGCCCGCTCCTTGGGGTGTTCCACCGCGTAGGCATTTCCTTCAATCGGCTCGCCCGGATCGACCCGGTTCTCGATGCCCCAGAGGCCGGAGCCGATGGCGGCCGCGAGCGCGATATACGGATTGATGTCGGCGGCGGCGACGCGGTACTCCACGCGCTGCGACTTCTCGGAACCGGGAATGACGCGAAGCGCCGTGGTGCGGTTCTCCACGCCCCAGGCGGAATCGGTGGGCGCCCAGAACCCGGGAATGAGGCGCGTGTAGCTGTTCACGGTGCAGGCAACCATGGCCAGGATCTCTGGCATCAGCTGCTGCTGACCGCCGACGAACCAGCGCATGGTCTGAGACATGTTGTGCTTGGCGTTCGCGTCATAGAACGCGCCCTTGCCGCTATTGATGTCACGCAGCGAGGTGTGGAGGTGGCCCGACTGG
This sequence comes from Microvirga sp., assembly GCA_041913065.1. GTDB lineage: Bacteria > Pseudomonadota > Alphaproteobacteria > Rhizobiales > Beijerinckiaceae > Microvirga. Next base: position 119,472 of record JAYSGD010000011.1, read on the forward strand.
CCGGGCCAGTCATTCGACCACTTGGCCATGAAGGTCGCCATCCAGCCGCGCTTCTGCGCGAGGATCTTGGTGTAGGTCTTGAAGAGCGCGGCCTTGTCGGCGGCCTTCAGCGCATCGTCGACGCGGATCGCGGCTTCAAGAACGCCTGGACCCGTCTCGGTGTGAAGACCCTCGATCTCAAAATCCATCTTGTTCGCGAGCTCGAGAAGCTCGTGATAGAAATCAGCGTGAACGCCTGAGCGCAGCACGGAATAGCCGAAGAAGCCCGGCGTAATGTTCTTGAGGTTCTTGTAGCCTTTTTCGCGCACGGAATGCGGCGTTTCCTCGAACACGAAGAACTCGAATTCGGCGGCGGCGGAGACGGCAAAGCCCATATCCTCCGCTTTTTTAAGCACCCGGCGCAGCACGCCGCGCGGACAGGCCTCCTCCGCATAGCCTTCGAACTCCGCCAGAAAGAACGGCAGGTCGTTCTCGAACGGAATGAGGCGCATGGATTCAGGGATCACGCGCGCGGTCGCATCGGGATAAGCCGTGTGCCAGCCCGTGAGCTTGGTGTTGTCGTAGAGCTGATCGTTGGAGTCCCAGCCCAGCACCACGTCGCAGAAGCCGAAGCCCTTCTCGAGAGCGGACTCGAACTTGTCGCGAGCCATGTACTTGCCGCGCATGATGCCGTCCACGTCCGTCACGCCGATCTTCACGAAAGGAAGATCGCGGCTGCGCACATATTGCAACGCTTCGGCGGCATTCTTGATCTTGGGAGCTGTCATGCTCGAAATCCCAAACGAGAAAAGGAAAGGGAGCGCACATCATGCGCGCTCCCCGGTTTCGATCAATAGGACTTGTATTCGGCCTCGCCCTTGGTGAGCGCGAACTCCTCCTCCGGCGAGAGGATGAGCTTGTGGCGACCGACCAGCAGGAAGTAGGCCATCATCACCGCGTAGTAGATGGCGACACCGATCACCGCCGTCTGGAAGACGGAATCGGTGAGCTGGAAGTAGAGCGTCACCGCCGCGATGATCATGCATACCACCGCGCCCGCGATGCCGAAGGGGCTCTTGTAAGGGCGGTGCAGATTCGGGAACCTTCTCTTGAGCACGATGTAGGACATGCCCTGCATGAAGTAGGCGAGCATTGCGCCTGCCACAGCCATGTTGAGCAGCGTGCCGCCGATGACGCCCGCACCGGCCTCGGCGCCGACCGAGAACCAGATGATCATCATCACGAGGAGGCCCAACACCGCACCTGCGACCAGCGCGACGTGCGGAGTCTTGCGCTCGCCGTGCGTGACCGAGAGGAAGGACGGGAAGTAGCCGGCCCGCGAAAGCGAGTAGATCTGCCGTCCGAAGGCGAAGATGATCGTGTGGAACGATGCGATCAGGCCGATCACCGCGATAGCCGCAAGGATCTTCGCGATGTCGGTTCCGAACAGAGTGCGGAAACCGTCGAGCAGCGGTTCACCCGACTTGCCGAGAACGGCCGCGCCGGGGGCAATACCCGTGTTCAGGAAGAGCACGAGGAAGGCGGACGTGATCAGCGTCAGGATGCCCGCGATGATGCCCTTGGGCATATCGCGTTGCGGATCGTGAGACTCTTCCGCCGCGAGCGGCAGCTGCTCGATGGCGAGAAACAGCCAAACCGCGAAGGGCAGCGAAGCCAGAATGCCGCCGACGCCCATGGGCAGCCAAGGCCCGTTGCCGTTGGGCAGCTCCGCTCCATCGGCGCCCACGTTCAGGGCCCAGCGGGAGAAGTCGAATTGTCCGGAGAACAGCACCGACACGTAGAAAGCCGCCAGGACAGCCAGCGCCAGAACAGTAACGGTGACGGTGACCTTGAACGAAAGCTCGACGCCGATGATGTTCAAGCCGACGAACAAGGCATAGAACAACACCCAGTAGACAGGCTGGAAGGCCGGGGATGTCTCGAAGATCGTGCCGAGATACGCACTGATGAAGAACACGATCACCGCCGGAGTGAGGACGAACTCGATGTTCTCCGCGATGCCCGTGATGTAGCCCGCCCAGGGGCCCATCGATGTGCGCGCGAACGAATAGGCACCGCCCGTATGCGGCAGGGCCGGCGACATCTCGGCGAGCGAGAAAGTCAGGCCAAGATACATGATGGCGATGATGATCGTTGCATAGAACATCGATCCGAAGCCATTCGCCAGGCCCAGATTCCAGCCTGAGTAGTGACCCGAGATCACCGCGCCGACGCCGAGCGCCCAGAGCGACCAGACGCGCGCATGGCGCTTCAGGCGCCGTGCCTCGAAATAGCTCTCATCCACGGTGGTGTAGGTAATGCCGGCAGCGCCTTGCGCGCTGGCCGGCGGGGCATGAACCCCGGAACTTCCTTGTCCGACTGACATCGACTCTTCCTCCAAGAATAGTCTGCCTCTGGAACCACGGCGCGGACCGCGCCGCGGCTTTCGTCACAACGTCCGCGCGCCCTCCCTCAAAAGCGGCGCGAGACGGTTAGCCCACGACACCTGTTCGTCTTCCGTGCGGATCAGGTCGTTGCGGATCTCGATCATCAGCGGCGCAAGCCCACGCCGAACGGCATGGCGCTCGAGGGTGTGGAACACCCGGTCCGCAGGTGAATAGGGTTCGTTCATGCCCACGTTCAGCGAGGCGTCCTTCCTCAGACCGGCTTCGGCAAAGCGCGCCAGGCGCTCGTCCTCGTCGAAGATGAGGCCGATCTGCCAAGGGCGCGGCACGTCGCGATAAACGGGCGTGAAGGAATGAACGGAGACGACGGCCGCAAGCTGCCCGGCAGCCTTTCGCGCATCGGCGAAATCATCCACCGCGTCGTGGAAGGCGTCATAGACCTCACGGATGCGATAGGCCCGCTCATCGGAGGTGAGGTCGAGATTGCCGGGAATGGTGGTGCGCTCGCTCAGCGTCCAGATCGAATCCGGCGCCGAGGGCTCGCGGTTGAGATCGAGCACGAGGCGTGACACGCCGGCATGGATCAACGGGGCATCGAGCAGCCGTGACAGGGCCTGCGCCACGCCGAGCGCGCCGGGGTCCCAGGCGATATGGCTTTCGAGCTTTTCCGCATCGAGGCCGAGGGTGCCGTAGCGGGCGGGAAGATGGTTGGAGGCATGCTCGCAGATGAGGAGGATCGGGGAACGCCCCTTCGGGTTCTCCACGACGGCCACGGGATCAGCCGCCCCCGAGGCGGCATCAAGACCGGCAGCCATCCGACTCGCATGCACCATGCGGTCCTCCGTTGTCCTGCCTTCAAGACAGGTGAAGCCCCGATTGAACGCTTGATACGTTTCTTGGTCTTTTTCCTTCTTCTGAAATTTCTGGTACAGGAATCTCAAGCCGTCAAGGCGTGGGAGTGAAACAATCCAACATGAAAGAGCCAGGTGCCATCCGTGCCGGTGATCCTCCGAGCCTTGCCGAGCGCATCCGCCAGGAGATGGAATCCTTTACGCCCAGCGAAAAACGGGCCGCCCACCTGCTCCTGAGCCATTATCCCTTCGCTGGCCTCGACACTGTGGCGGAATTCGCCTCGAGAGCCGGAATTTCCGCGCCCTCGGCACTGCGATTCGTCACGCGGCTCGGGTTCAGCGGCTTTCCCGACTTCCAGAAGCACCTTCGCGAGGAGCTGGAGGCGCAGCTTCTCTCACCACTCGCGAAAGCAGCACCCACAGACAAAACGCAGGGCGATTCCCCCCTCGCCTCCTTCGCGGATGCGGTGATCGGCAATCTCAGCGCGACGGTGGACAACATCGCGCCCGCCGAGTTCGAGGCCGTCGTCTCCCTGTTGAGCGACCCGCGCCGATCCATCCACTTCACGGGCGGCCGCTTTACCGGTGCGCTCGCGCGCTATGCGGAGAGTCATCTGCGCATCGTGCGCAGCCAGGTGGATTTCATCGAAGGCCAGCCGGCCCTGTGGCGCGATCGGATGATCGAGATCGGCAAGAAGGACGTGATCGTCGCCTTCGACATCCGCCGCTATCAGGAGGATGTGACGGCGCTTTGCGAGACGGCGGCCAAGCAGGGTGCGACCGTGGTCCTGCTCACCGACCCCTGGCTCTCCCCCATAGCCCGCGTGGCAAGGCACGTGCTGCCGGCGCATATCGTGGTGCCGTCGAACTGGGATTCGTCCGCGGGCCTTCTGCTGCTCACGGAAGCCCTCGTGGCGGCGGTCACCAAGCGCCTGTGGGACACGGCCAAGCCGCGCATGGAAGCGGTGGAACGGCTGCGCAACGGAAACCCTTAAGCCTTCCCCCGCTGCAGCCATGCCACCATGAAGGGCAGCGCGAAGGCGATGCCGAGGAAGCGGACGAGGTGGTGGATGCCCACATAGAGCGGGTCGAGGCCGAGCACGAGGGCGAGCACCGTCATGGCCTCAAGGCCTCCCGGCGCGAAAGCGACGAGGCCGTTGGCGAAGCTGACGCCAGCGACCCAGGCGGCAGCGGCCGCGAAGACGGCAGCAACGGTCATGCCCGTGGCGAAGGACCCGATGGAGGCGACCAGCGCCTTCTTCAGCGCCGAGCGCTGGATGTGGCGGAACCGTCCGGCAATGAACAGGCCGATCAGAACGAGACCGCAGGTGGCGATGGCAGGCGGCATGACGCCGTCGATGGAGCCTGTTCCGTGCCCCAAGGCGCTCACGATGGTGCCCCCCAACAGCAGGGGCGCAGCCACGTTCAGCTTTTTGAGAATCTCACCAAGAAGCAGCCCGAGGAGAAGCATGATGCCGATGCTGGCCGCGCCCGCCACCGGCAGCCCGTCCCCGACGAGCATGGTCACTGAGCCGGCCTGCCCCGTCAGCACCACCACGGCTGGAAGCAGCACGACCAGGAACAGCAGGCGGACATTCTGAACGATGGCGACGGAAGGCACATCCGCCTTCCTGTCCGCAGCGACCGCCATCACCGTCGAGAGCGCGCCGGGCGCGGAAGCAAGCACCGCATCGGCTTTCCGCCAGCCCGAAATGCGCATGAGCCAGAGCGAGGATGCGCCCGAGATCGCAACCACGCCGATCACCAGCAGGATCAAGCTTCCCGGATAGCGCCCGATGGCGGCGATGGCCTCAGGCGTCACCGCCGCGCCCATGGCGCTTCCCGAGATCAGCATCGCGATGTCCACCAGCCCGCGCGGCATGGACACCGCCCAGGGGGTCATCCCCCAGAAGATGGCCGCGATGGCCGCACCCGACAGCCACGCCGCCGGAAGCCCGAGCGAATGGAAGACAAGGCCGCCGAGGCCTGCCACGAGAATCTGGGTGAGGTGAGCGAGGATGAGGCGCATGACGAGAACGTTTCAATGAACGCCGGTGACGCTTCGGTCAAATGCCGATGACGCGCATTGGCTATGCGAGGAAGGTCTGCCTATACGGCGTTCACCCAGCTCACCCGACCAATCGAGGCAGCGCCTCGCCGATGCGGCGCACGGCTTCTTCCAGATCCTCGTGCTTGCGCAGGTAGCACAGCCGCAAATAGCCCTCGCCCGCATCGCCGAAGGCCGAGCCGGGCGCGAGACCCACATTCGCCTCGTCGATGAGCCTGAAGGCGATGTCCTTGGAGCTCGTCGCGCCCTTGATCTTAAGGAAGGCGTAGAAAGCGCCCGTCGGCAGCGGCAACTCCACGAGGCCTGTCTCAGTCAGACGTGCGACGATCTCACGGCCGCGCTTGGCGCGGGCGATCTGATCGGCGATAAAATCCTCGCCCTGCTCCATGGCGGCAACGCCGCCGCGCTGAACGAAAACGGGCGTCCCCGACGTCTGGTACTGAACGAGGTTCTCGATCACCTGCCCCAGGGCTGGTGGGGCTTCCAACCAGCCGAGACGCCAGCCGGTCATGGCCCAGTTCTTGGAGAAGGTCTGCACGAACAGCACCTTGTCCTCCGGCTCCATCACATCGCGGAAGGACGGCGTGCGCCCTTCGATCTCGAAGGCGGGTTCGTGCACGAAGCGGCTGTAGATTTCGTCGGCGACGATCCAGAGCCCGTGCCGCCGCGCCATGCGCAGGACGAGGCGCAGATCCTCGTGGCTCGCCGTCCAGCCGGTGGGGTTCGACGGCGAGTTGATGACGATGGCGCGAGTGCGCGGGGTGATCGACTGTTCCAGCCGCTCGAAATCGAGATGCCAGCCCTTGGCGTCGATGGTCATCGGGACGCCGACAGGCCGCGCGCCGGAAATGGTGATCGCGCCCGCGAAGTTCGGCCATGCGGGCGTTGGTATGAGCACCTCGTCGCCGGTGCCGGAAATCATGCGGAAGACGATCTGCATCGCAGGCATGCCGCCCGAGGTCACGAAGAAGCGCTCGGGGTCGAAGGGTTTGCGGTAGACCCGTTCGTGATAGGCGGCGATGGCCTGGCGCAACTCCGGAATGCCGCGCTGATAGGTGTAGAAGGTTTCGCCCTCGCTCAGGGAGCGCGCCGCCGCCTCGCAGATGAAGGAAGGCGTCGTCAGATCGCCCTCGCCCACCCAGAGCGGAATGATGCCGGGCTTGTTGCGGCCATAGCTGAAGACATCGACGATGCCGCTCGTGGGAGCCTGCTCCGCCTCGGGGCGCAGATTGAGAACGGAGGGAACCGGTGCGGATGCGTTCATGGAGACTTTCCTTGCAGACGGACGAACAGGCATGACCCGTTCATCCGTGTAAGGCAAGAGCCGCCTTGGCACTCATGAAAACAAGCAACGAGACCGATTGAATCCCGTGATGGATCAGAGCGTCCGCCCGGTCTTCAGCAGGTCGCGGATTTCCGTGAGAAGCTTCACGTCGGCGGGGATTTCCGGGGGCTTTTCCGCCGTGCCGGTCTTGGCATCCTCTGTGCGGCGCAGGCGGTTCATGCCCTTGACCAGAAGAAACAATATCCACGCGATGATGGCGAAGTTGATGGCAACCGTGATGAAGTTGCCCCAGGCCAGAACCGCGCCCTGATTCTTGGCCTCGTTCAGCGCGGTGGACGTGACGTTGCCGGACAGTGGCGTGAAGTAATTCGAAAAGTCGAGGCCGCCTGTGACGGCGCCGATGATCGGCATGAAGATGTCGCCGACGATGGAGTCCACGATCCTGCCGAAAGCCGCGCCGATGATGATGCCGATGGCGAGATCGACCACATTGCCGCGCAGGGCGAATTGCTTGAACTCATTCCACATGACCGGACTCCTTGTGCTTGTGCGCCAAGCTTAAAGGTGTCCGGTCCAGGAAAATCGTCAAGCCGATATCGTCAAGTCTCTCTTGAAGCAAGAAGAGCGTGGAGATCCAGGCGCTCGGTGACCATCTGGAGTTCCCCGTTCGGGCCGATGGGCCACTGTTCCTGCGGGCGGTCCACATAGAGCTCGATGCCGTTGCCGTCCGGATCCCGCAGGTAGAGGGCTTCGCTCACCCCGTGATCGCTCGCGCCGTCGAGCTGGATACCAGCCTCGGCCAGACGATAGAGAGCATCGGCCAGGGCTGCGCGCGTGGGATAGAGGATCGCCACATGGTAGAGGCCCGTGGTGCCGGGAGGGGGCGGCGAGCCGCCTTTGCTCTCCCAGGTGTTGAGGCCGATGTGGTGATGATAGCCACCCGCCGACACGAAGGCGGCCTGCGTGCCGTAGCGCTGGATCAGCTCGAAGCCGAGCACGCCGCAATAGAAAGAGAGCGCCCGGTCGAGATCCGCGACCTTCAAGTGAACATGGCCGATCCGCACGCCGGGATCGATGGGGCGCACCGCGGGCGCGTCGGAAGCATTGAGTGAAATAGGCTTGAGCATGGCTTATCCTCAGGCCGAACGGATGCTGATGGCAGGCGAAAGCTTAGACGAGCCGCGGCGCAGGGCAAAGGCGCCATCGCCGAGAAGCGCCTGCACGACGAGCGCGGCGATCCAGAAGGCCAGATACTCCCAGCCGCCCTTTGGGTTGTTGAAGAAGAACCCGGCCGGGCCGTGCACGGTGACGATGGCGCCGAGCAGGATCGGAATGAGCGCGAGGGCCGCCCAGCGGGTCATGAAGCCGGCGATGAGCGCGACGCCGCCGGCCACCTCGGCCAGGATCGTCACGTAAGCAAGGAACGGCGGCAGCCCGAGGCTACCGAAGAACTGGGCCGCACCGGCGGGCGTGAAGACGAAGATCTTCAACCCGGCATGGGCCAGGAAGAGGACACCCAGCGTCACGCGCAGGATGAAGGCGGCATAGGGGGCAGTGCGGGCATCGATCATGAAGGTCTCCTGTTTGGTGGCCTCCATATGACCTCACCCTGATAAAATGATAATGCTCCAAGTTGAATATTACTTCACACCAAAGGAGTGAGATAGGTGGCCCGCTCTCCCGTGCGGGAGAGGGGCAGGGGTGAGGGCATGCGGATGCCGAACCAGCACCGCCCTATCAAACGCTCTGCCGGTGTCCCCTCCCTCCTTGTGGGGGAGGGCTAGGGAGGGGGATGTTGGCGCCACGTTCTGGGAGTTCGGGGCTGCACCCCCCTCTCCAACTCTCCCCCGCCGCAAGTCGGGTGTTCCCGACTTGCGCCAGACACAAGGCAAGTCTCGGGCAAGCCCGAGGCTTGTGGGGGGAGAGAGTTTCCGCGCTTCACCTTGAAGGCGCTCACCCGGTCGCACCACCCCCACCCTAGCCCTCCCCGCCTCCAGGGAGTAAAGCTGTCCCAAGTCGTCTCCGAGGGTTTTCGAATATGGTCGCCACCTGGGCGGTTGTCTTATCGGCGCTGGTTTACCTCTGCTTTCTGTTCACCGTTGCCTATTGGGGCGACAATGCCGGCAGGCGCTTCGTGCAGGGCCCTTGGCGCTCCACGATTTCGGCCCTGGCGCTTGCGGTCTATTGCACGTCCTGGACCTTCTTCGGGTCGGTGGGCCTTGCCAGCCAGTCCGGCCTCGATTTCCTAGCAATCTATATCGGCCCCATCCTGGTGATCACCGTCGGCCATGTGCTCGTGGCCCGTGTGATCCGCGTGGCGAAGACGCAGAACATTTCCTCCATCGCCGACTTCGTCGCCGCGCGCTACGGCAAGAGCGAGCGGGTCGCCGCCATCGTCAGCATCATCGCGCTCGTGGGCTCCGTTCCCTACATCGCGCTTCAGCTGAAGGCCGTCTCGTCGTCGCTCAACGTGTTCCTGACAAGAACCGATGGGGACCTTCCGGCGGACCTGCTCTTCTTCGGCGATCTCGCGTTCATCGTCGCCCTCGTGCTGGCAGGCTTCGCGGTTGCTTTCGGCACGCGCCACCCCGACGCCACCGAGCATCAGGACGGCCTGATCATGGCGATCTCCGTGGAGTCGATCGTGAAGCTGGTCGCGTTCCTGCTGGTCGGCAGCTACGTGACTTTCTACATGTTCGACGGTTTCGACTCCATCGTCGAGCGTGTCACCATCCAGGGCGGGAACGCGGACCTGTTCGATCGGACTTCCGGCTTCGGCAGTTTCATCACGCTCATTCTTCTATCGAGCTGCGCCGCCCTGCTCCTGCCGCGCCAGTTCCACGTGACGGTGGTGGAGAACCACGCCATCGGCGACCTGAAGCGCGCAGCGTGGATGTTTCCGCTTTATCTCATCCTCATCAATCTCTTCGTGATCCCCATCGCGCTCGCGGGCCTCGCCACCTTCCCGGGCAGCGGCATCGACCGGGACATGACCGTGCTTGCGCTGCCGCTCGCCGATCAGGCCGGCACGATCGCGATCATCACCTTCCTCGGCGGTTTCTCAGCCGCAACCGCGATGGTCATCGTCGATTCCGTCGCCGTCGCCGTGATGATCTCGAACCATCTCGTCATGCCCATCGTGCTGCGTCGCCGCGCTTTCGCGGGCGTCGATCCCGGCAATTTCGTCATCACGGTGCGCCGCCTCTCCATCATCTTCGTGATCCTGCTGGGCTATGCCTATTACCGGGCGTCCGGTGAGGCGGCGCTCGCCGCCATCGGCCTCCTGTCCTTCGCCGCCATCGCGCAGGTCGCGCCCGCCTTCCTCGGCGGGCTGATCTGGTCGCGCGGTACGGCGCTCGGCGCGAGCGTGGGACTCATCGTCGGCTTCGGAACGTGGCTCTATACGCTCCTCCTTCCCAGCCTCGTCTGGGACGGGGTGTTCTGGTCCGACATCGTCATCTCCGGTCCCTTCGGCATTTCAGCGCTCAAGCCCACCGCCCTGTTCGGCGTGGACCTGCCGCAGCTCACGCATGGCGTCGTCTGGAGCCTGACCCTCAACATTCTCTGCTATGTCGGCTTCTCGCTCTGGCGTCCGACGACAGCCATGGAGCAGATCCAGGCAACCGTTTTCGTCGGCGAGCCGAACACATCCGTCGCGCCAAGCTTCCGCCTGTTCCGCGCCAGCGTGACCGTGGACGAGCTGCGCGCCACGGTCTCGCGCTATCTCGGCGAGGAGCGCACGACCCGCTCCTTCGAGGGCTTCAGCCACAGCCGAGGGCAGAACCTGGAGCCGCGCGCGGAGGCCGACATTCACCTCCTGCGCTATGCGGAGCACCTGCTGGCCTCGGCCATCGGCACCGCCTCCTCGCGTCTCGCCTTGTCGCTCCTGCTGCGCCGCCGAACCGTCTCGACGGAGGCGGCGCTCAAGCTCCTCGACGATGCCTCGGCCGCGATCCAGCACAGCCGCGACCTGCTGCAGCACGCGCTGAACTACGCCAAGCAGGGCATCACCGTGCTCGACCGCGACCTGCGCCTGCTCGCGTGGAACCAGGCCTTCATCGACCTCTACGACATGCCGCCCAACTTCGTGCATGTGGGCATCGGCATGGACCGCATCGTGCAGTACAACGCGGCCCGCGGCTCCTATGGCCCCGGCCGGATCGACGAGCTGGTCGCCGCGCGCATCTATTCGTTCCGGCACGATATCGAGCCGGTGCGGCTCAAGCTCTACCCTTCAGGCAAGGTCATCGAGATCCGCTCGAATCCGCTGCCCGACGGCGGCCACGTGACCACCTATACGGATGTGACCGAGACCGTTCTGGCCGAGGAGGAAAGCCGCCGCGCCAACGAGACGCTGGAGCAGCGCGTGCGCGAGCGTACCGAAGAACTCACCCGCCTCAACGAGGCCTTGAGAAGCGCGAAGGCGGAGGCCGACGAGGCCAACATTTCCAAGACGCGCTTCCTCGCCGCCGCCTCCCACGACATTCTGCAACCCCTCAATGCGGCCCGTCTTTATGCCACGTCGCTGGTGGAGCGTGACAAGGAAGCAGGCAATGCGACGCTGGCGGAAAACATCGACGCCTCTCTCGATGCTGTCGAAGAAATTCTGACGGCCCTTCTCGATATTTCGCGTCTGGATACCGGCGCCATGAAGCCGCAATGGTCGAGCTTCCGCATCGATGAACTCTTCCGCCAATTGCAGCTGGAATTCGATCCGGTCGCGCGCGAGAAGGGATTGAAGCTCACCTTCGTGCCTTCCTCCCTCACCGTGCGCTCCGACCGTCGTCTTCTGCGCCGACTGTTGCAGAACCTCGTGTCCAACGCCATCAAGTACACGCCCAAGGGCCGCGTTCTCGTCGGCGCGCGCCGGCGCGGCGGTCATCTGGTGCTGGAGGTGTGGGATACCGGCCTCGGCATTCCGCCCTCGAAGCAACGCATCGTGTTCCGCGAGTTCCAACGTCTCGATCAGGGAGCGAAAGCCGCGCGCGGCCTCGGCCTCGGCCTCTCCATCGTGGAGCGCATCGGGCGCGTGCTCAAGCATCCGGTCACGCTCAAATCCGAGGTGGGGCGCGGCTCGGTCTTCCGCTTCGAGGTGCCGGTCGTGGCGGCCCTTCCTGCGACCGCCGCCGCGCCCGAGCCCCCGAAGGCGCCGCCCACGGCGCTGTCGGGCCTTCGCGTGATGGTCATCGACAACGAGCCGGCCATTCTCGAAGGCATGCGGCTGCTTCTGTCCGGCTGGGGATGCGATGTGTGGACCGCCTCCGATCTCGACACCGCGCATCATGTGCTGCGGTCCCATAAGGGGCTGCCCGAGGTCATCGTGGCGGATTATCACCTCGACGAGACCGACGGCCTTGAGCTCATCAAGGCGCTGCGCTGGAGAACGCAAGGCGACACGCCCGCCGTTCTCGTCACGGCCGACCGCACGCCGGCCGTGCGCGACCTGGCGACGAGCATGAACGTGCACATCCTCAACAAGCCGCTGAAGCCCGCCGCCTTGCGCGCGCTTCTCACGCAATGGCGCGCGACGCGCGTTGCGGCGGAGTGATCACGTTTTCAAGGCGTGGTCCACGGCGGCGATGGCGTGAATGGTCGTCGTGTCGAAGAGCGGCACGGCGCTGTCCTCGTCGGAAACGAGCAGCATGATCTCGGTGCAGCCGAGGATGATGGCCTCGGCTCCGCGCTCGATGAGCCGGGAGATGACCCCCCGGTAAGCCTGCCGGGATTCCGGATTGATCTTGCCGAGCACCAGTTCCCTGTAGATGACCTCGTGCACGGTCTTCCTGTCGTCCGCATCGGGCACGATCACGTCGAGCCCATGACGCTGATGCAGGCGTCCCTTGTAGAAGTCCTGCTCCATGGTGAAGGCCGTGCCGAGCAGGCCGATGCGCCCGTGACCTGCCGCCTTGATGCGCTCGGCGGTCGGATCGGCGATATGGAGCAAGGGAATCTCCACGGCTGAGGAGACCTGATCCGCCAGACGGTGCATCGTGTTCGTGCAGATCACGATGAAATCAGCCCCTCCCCGCTCCAGGTGCAAGGCCGCGTCCTTCATGTGCTCCGCGAGCCTGTCCCACTCACCCGCGTGCTGGAGTTGCTTGATCTCGTCGAAGTCGACGGACCACATGAGGCATTGCGCGGAATGCACGCCGCCCAATCGCCGCTGCGTTTCCTGATTGATGATGCGGTAATATTCGGCCGAGCTTTCCCAGCTCATGCCGCCGATGAGCCCGATGGTCCTCTGCTGCATGGCAATCTCAGAGGCTCGGCGTGTAGGGCGCACGTCCTGCCGTCAGCGCATCGTCGAGAAGTTCGAGCCTGTCCTGTCCCCAGAACACCTCGCCGTCGAGCACATAGGCCGGAGAGCCGAAGATGTCGCCATCGACCGCGTTCTCCAGGTTGAGCGCGTAGATCGCCTCCGTGGTGCTGCCGGTGGCGATGTCCATGAGCGCCGATGAATCGAGTCCTGACTGCTCGGCCAGTTCCGCCAGCACGAGGGGATCGGCGAGATTGCGCTCCTCTTCCCACACGGCAGCGAAAGCGCGGCGCAGGAACGCGTCGGGGCTCTTGTCCGTCGTCGAAACCGCGATGACGAAGCGGTCGGCGAGGGTCACGTCGAAGGGCCAGTGCTTCGGATTGATGTTGAAGCTCAACCCGCGCTTCTCCCGCCAGCGCTGCAGCTCCACCAGCCGATAGCGCTGACGCGCGGGATGGCGCTGGGACAGGGGCAGACCGCCGGTCTCGGAAAAGACGCGACCCAGGAAGACGGGCTTGTAGTTCACCTCGAGCCCGTGCTTCCGCACGATCTCCATGAAGGGCGCATGGCCGATATAAGCCCAGGGGCTCACGAGGGAGAAGTAATAGTCGATATTCCGGGGCATGGGCTTCCAGCTTCGCGGTTGATTCAAGCTGGCGGAAGCTTGAACCATCGGCCCAAGCTCTTCAATGCCCTATTTGGCAGGGTCGGAACTGATGCCACCAAGGCGTGGATGGCCGGGACTGATCCCCGGATCAAGTCCGGGGACGGCCATGACGATTAAGGAATGTGGTTGCTACGCAGCCTTCCTCGCCCCTGCCCTGCCGTAGAACGTCTCGCCCGACGCCGCCATGTCGACCACGATCTGCGGCGGAGCGAAACGGTCGCCGTGCTTGGCTTGCAGCTTCCTGCACAGATCCACGAAGGCCTTCGCGCCCATGAAGTCGATGTAGGACAGCGCACCGCCCGTGTAGGGCGCGAAGCCGAAGCCGAGGATGGAGCCCACATCCGCCTCGCGCGGATCGGTGATGACGCCCTCCTCGAAAGTGCGCGCGGCTTCCAGCGCCTGCGTGACCAGAAGGCGCTGCTTCAGCTCCTGCATGTCGACGAGTTCGGCTTCCACATGCTTCTCCTGAAGATCCTTCAGGCCCGGCCAGAGGCGCTTCTGGCCGCCTTCGGGATAATCGTAGAAGCCCTTGCGGTTCTTGCGGCCGAGGCGGCCTTCCTTGTCCACGAGCGTGGTGAGCAGTTCTTCCTGCTGCGGCACGATTGATCCTTCGCCGAGCTGCGCCTTGGTGGCGCGCAGGATCTTGAGGCCGAGATCCACGCCGACCTCGTCGTTGAGCGAGAGCGGTCCGACCGGCATGCCGGCCTGCTTGCCCGCCTGCTCGATCATCGCCGGGGCTAAGCCTTCCGTGAACATGAGATGGCCTTCGAGGATGTAGGCCAGCACGCAGCGATTGGCGAAGAAACCGCGCGAGTCGTTGACCACGATCGGCGTCTTCTTGATGGCGCGCACGTAGTCGAGCGCGGTGGCAAGCGCCTTGTCGCCGGTCTCCTTACCCATGATGATCTCGACCAGCATCATCTTCTCGACCGGCGAGAAGAAATGGATGCCGATGAACTGACCGGGGTTCTTGGATGACTTCGCCAGCCCTGAGATCGGTAGCGTCGAGGTGTTCGACGCGAAGATGCAATCGGGGCGGATCGCCGCCTCCACTTTCTCGATCACTTCGGCCTTTACTTTAGGATCCTCGAACACGGCCTCGATGACGAGATCGCAATGGGAAAGATCGCTGTAATCGGCGGTCGCCTTGATGCGTGCGAGCAGCGCGTCCCGATCCGCCGTCTTGGCGCGGCCCTTCATGATCTGGTCGCTCATGAGCTTGTGCGAATACGCCTTGCCCTTCTCGGCGGCCTCCACATCGCGGTCGATCAGCACGACCTCGAGACCGGCATTCGCCGTGACATAGGCCACGCTCGCGCCCATGAAGCCCGCGCCGACGACACCGACCTTCTTGATGGATGTGGGCGGCACGTCCTTGGGACGGCGCGCGCCTTTGTTGAGATCCTGCATGGAGATGAAGAGCGTGCGGATCATCGCCGCCGCCTCCTTCGAGCGCAGAATCTTGGCGAACCAGCGCGACTCCACCTTCAGCGCCAGGTCCATCGGCAATTGCAGGCCCTGATAGACCGCCTCCAGAATCGCGCGGATCGCCGGGTAGTTGTCCTGCGTCTCGCGGCGGTAGATGGCGTTGGCGGGCGGCCAGATCTGCATGCCGGCTGCGGAATAGACCTTGTTGGAGGGCAGCTTGTAGCCCTTCTGATCCCATGGAGCGACAGCGGAGCCGCCCTGCTTGATCCAGTCCTTCGCCGTCTGGACGATCGCATCACGCGGCGCGACCGCGTGCACGAGGCCCATGTTGCGCGCCATGAGTGGACGAAGCTGCTCGCCCTTGAAGAGCATCTGCAAGGCATCGCCCGTCTGCATCAGGCGCGCCACGCGCTGCGTGCCGCCTGCGCCGGGGAAGAGCCCCACCTTCACCTCAGGAAGACCGACGCGGGTGGAATCCACATCGGACACGACGCGGAAATGGCAGGCGAGCGCGAGCTCGAAAGCACCGCCGAGGCACACGCCATGGATGGCGATGGCGAAAGGCTTGCCGCAGGTTTCAAGCTGCCGATAGAGCAGCGACAGCTTGCGCGATTCTTCGAAGAAGAAGCTCATGGCCTCTTCCTCGCCCTTCTCCTTCGCGAGCCGCGCATATTCCGCACCCAAGCCCTGAAGCATGGTGAGGTCCGCGCCGCCGGAGAAACTTTCCTTGCCGGAGGTGATCACGCAGCCCTTGATCGTCTCGTCGCCGACCACGCGATCGATGATCTGCGAGAGCTCGTCCATCACCTGCGGGGTGATGACGTTCATGGAGCGATCCGGCATGTCCCAGGTTGCAAGCGCGATGCCATCGGCGTCCACGTCGAAGCGGAAATTGGTGAAGTTCATCTTGTCCTCCCTCGGACCTCATCCTGAGGAGCCCGCTTCTCGCGGGCGTCTCGAAGGATGGTCCAGTGTGCTCTGGATCCGCATCCTCGTCCTTCGAGACGGCGCTTCGCGCCTCCTCAGGATGAGGATGCTAACGTAACCGTGTCCTCAAACGCGCTCGATGATCGCGGCGGTGCCCATGCCTGCGGCAACGCAGAGCGTGATCAGAGCCGTCTGCTTGTTCGTGCGCTCCAATTCGTCGAGCACCGTGCCGAGGATCATCGCGCCGGTCGCGCCGAGCGGATGGCCCATGGCGATCGCGCCGCCGTTCACATTGACCTTGGCGGGGTCGAGATCGAGCGCCTGGATGTAGCGCAGCACGACTGCGGAGAACGCCTCGTTGATCTCGAAGAGATCGATATCGTCCTTGGTCATGCCGGCTTTCTTGAGCGCAAGCTCCGACACGTCGATGGGGCCGGTGAGCATGAGGGCAAGATCGGAGCCGATGGAGGCGAAACCTTTCAGACGCGCACGCGGCTTGAGACCGGCCTTCACGCCGCCTTCCTTCGAGCCCACGAGAACCGCCGCCGCGCCATCCACGATGCCGGAGGAATTGCCGGCGTGGTGCACGTGGTTGACGAATTCCACATCCGGGTGGGCAGCGGTCGCCACCGCGTCGAAGCCGCCCATCTCGCCCATCTGCACGAAGGCGGCCTTGAGTTGGCCAAGCGACTGCATGTCCGTCTGCGGCCGCATATGCTCGTCCTTCGCAAGGAGCGTAAGACCATTCACGTCCTTCACCGGCACGATGGACTTGGCGAAGCGTCCTTCATCCCACGCCTTCGCGGCGCGCTTCTGCGACTCGACAGCGTAAGCATCCACGTCATCCCGGGTGAAGCCATATTTCGTGGCGATCAGATCCGCCGAAATGCCTTGAGGCAGAAAATAGGTGGAAATGGCAACGCCAGGATCGACCGGCCATGCGCCGCCCGACGCGCCCATGCCGACGCGGCTCATGGATTCGACGCCGCCGCCGATGGCGATGTCCTTCATGCCGGACATGACCTGCGCCGCCGCCAGATTGACCGCATCGAGGCCGGATGCGCAGAAGCGATTGATTTGAATGCCGGGCACTTCCTTGCCGAAACCTGCCTTCAACGCCGCCGCGCGCGCAATGTCGCCGCCTGCCTCGCCGACAGGATCGACGCAGCCGAGCACCACATCCTCCACCAGCATCGGATCGAGATCGTTGCGGCTGCGGATCGCATCGAGCGCGGTGACGGCAAGATCGATGCTGGGCACCTCATGCAAGGAGCCATCGGGCTTACCACGCCCACGCGGCGTGCGGACTGCGTCGTAGATGAATGCATCGGCCATCAGGCCCTCCCGGTCATGTTGTCATCCCGGGCAAGCGAAGCGCGACCCGGGATCGTTTTCAGAATTCAGCACTATACTTGTCACACGCTCCCGGATCTCCGCTGCGCTTCGTCCGGGATGACATTTGTCAGAAAGCCTCCATCGGCATCGCCATGGTCGTATCCGCACCGCTCGCGATACGCGCGAGGCGAACGCCCGTTTCCGGCATCATACGCTCCATGAAGAAGCGGCCGGTGAGGAGCTTCGCATCCATCTTCTCCGCATTGCCATTGCCTTGCGCCTTCCTCGCATGCGCGGCCTTCGCCATCTTGGCCCACATATAACCCATGGCGACCGTGCCGAAGAGGTGCATGTAGTCGGTGGCGCCGGCGCCGGCGTTGTCGGGCTTCACTATCGCGTTCTGCATGAACCACATGGTCGCCTGCTGCAGATGGCCGAGGCCCTGTTGCAAGGGGGCGACGAAGGCTTTCAGGTTCTCGTCGCCTTCGTTCTCCTGGCAGAACGCGCTGACCTCGTTGAAGAAGGCCATGATGGCGCGCCCGCCATCCTTGCCGAGCTTGCGGCCGACCAAGTCCATGGCCTGGATGCCGTTGGCGCCCTCGTAGATCATGGCGATGCGGGCATCGCGCATGAACTGCGACATGCCCCATTCCTCGATGTATCCGTGGCCGCCGAACATCTGCTGCGCCTTCACGGCGTTATCGAAACCAAGATCGGTGAGCACGCCTTTCACCACGGGCGTCATGAGGCCCATATAGTCCTCGGCGGTCTGGCGCTCCTTTTCATCCGAGGAGCGATGCGCGATGTCGCTGTTGAGGCCCGTCCAGACGACGAGCGCACGCGCCGCCTCGTTGAAGGACTTTATCGAGAGCAGGGTGCGCCGCACGTCCGGATGCACGATGATCGGATCGGCGGGCTTGTCCGGGAATTTCGCACCGGTCAGCGAGCGGCCCTGCAGGCGGTCCTTCGCGTAGGCCACCGCGTTCTGATAAGCGACCTCGGATTGCGAGAGCCCTTGCACGCCGACCGCGAGACGCGCCTCGTTCATCATCACGAACATGGCGTTGAGGCCGCGATTCTCTTCGCCCACGAGCCAGCCCCGTGCACCGTCATAGTTCATGACGCAGGTGGCGTTGCCGTGAATGCCCATCTTGTGTTCCAGCGAGCCGCAGGACACGCCGTTCCTGTCGCCGAGCGAACCATCGTCCTTCACGATGAACTTCGGCACGACGAAGAGAGAGATGCCCTTGGTGCCAGCTGGCGCACCTTCGATGCGCGCGAGAACGAGGTGGACGATGTTCTCCGCCATGTCGTGCTCGCCTGCGGAGATGAAGATCTTGGTGCCGGAGATCGCGTAGGAGCCGTCGCCGTTCGGCACGGCCTTGGTCTTGAGGAGACCGAGATCGGTGCCGCAATGGGGCTCGGTGAGATTCATGGTGCCCGTCCAGGCGCCTTCCACCATCTTCGGCAGATAGGTCTTCTTCTGCTCCTCGGTGCCGTGCACCAGCAGCGCCGCGATGGCGCCTTGGGTCAGGCCGGGATACATGCCGAGGGCGAGGTTCGACGAGGAGATGAACTCCTGCATGATCGTGTTGAGCGTCGAGGGAAGTCCCTGCCCGCCGAACTCCTCCGGCACCGAGAGGCCCATCCAGCCCCCGGAGGCATAGGCCTCGTAGGCTTCCTTGAAACCCTTCGGCGTCGTGACGGAACCGTCCGCGTTACGGGTGCAGCCCTCAAGGTCACCCGTACCGTTGAGGGGCGCAAACACTTCCTCGCAGAGCTTCGCGCCTTCGGCGAGGATCGCCTCCACCATGTCGGGCGTCGCGTCTCCGAAGCCGGGAAGATTGTTGTGACGCTCGATGGGAAAGACATCGTTCAGCAGAAACATGACGTCTTCGACAGGAGCCTTGTAGACCGGCATTCGCGCTTCTCCCCACTTCCAGCCGGCAAGCCCTGTGAGGCCTGCCCTCAAACCATATAGTTCACATATAAACCATCTGGTCGTCTAGGGAAGAGGTAGGGCGCAAATTCCCGCGCGGAACCGACGAAAGTTCAGGATTTGGAGAGCGTGCGTCGTGAGGCGGATCATGACCGCGGCGGCAGCGCCTGATCCCTTCCATTAAGGAAAGGCTATTGCCGATGCAGTGGCGAAGGCAGTGCTCGTCCTGCACCGGCATCCACTTACCCCTGCCCCACAAACGAAAAAGGCCCACCCCTCCGGCAGGCCTTCTTCCCGATAGTGAATCCGTCGAAGCGGATCAGGCCGCTGCGGCGAGGCTGGCGCGGCGGGACTTCAGCTCCGCGAGCGCTTCCTCGATCTCGACCTTCTGCTGCTCAAGATGGCGAATCTGGTCCTCGACCTGATCCAGCGACAGCTTGAGGTTCATGGCCGGGCCGGCGCCGGAGCGCTCCTCGGCCAGCATGGCGCGGATCTCGGTGAGGGTGAAGCCGAGCTGCTTGCCCTTCAGGATCACCGACAGGCGCTCACGGTCGCGGGCGTCATAGATGCGGGCCGTGCCGTCGCGGCGCGGGGAAAGGAGCCCACGGTCCTCGTAGAAGCGCAGCGTGCGCAGGGTCACGCCGAACTCACGGGCCAGGTCCCCGATCGTATAGAATTTCGCGCCCTCTGCCGTCTCGCCGGCAGAGCTGCCTGCTGAATGGTCCATCTGTCGCCCCTTTGACTTTCTCTTTTGTTTCAGTGCCCTAAGCACGCATTCTTTGTAATGTTATGATACTACATTATACCCAATAGTTGCAAGTCCCCGTAAACGCACAGCTTTCAGGCTGGCGAAGACAGGCTTTCCCTGGGGGAGGCAACCCAAGGGAACCGGCATCCTCGACAGAGGGTTCAGGAGCTAAATACCCCAGGCTTAACGGGTTTTTTACTACGTTCGCCAAAAGCTGACGCCTCGGCCCGCTGGCCTTGAGGCATGATGATTCGCCTCGTCCAGGGTGCCGACGCGGCGGAACTGGGCAGGGGGGCCAGGCCGCCGGGAGTGTTTTAGTATTCCCCGCGGGCATGGCTATGAGACGACACGTCCTTTCGAACCTCGACGATCTGGACATCGATGCCCGTGAACTGGCCGCAGCCGCAGCTCAAAGGGCGGGCGTGAGCCTGGAGGAATGGGCTGCCTCCATTCTCGCCGCACGGGAAGAGCGCCCTGCCTCTCCCCCTGCCCCTCCCCCGGCGGTCAAGCCTCAGGACAACGAGTTCGATGCCATCATGGCGCGGCTCGCGCGCAATCTGCGCCCCCAGCCCGCCAGGGACTACGAGGCCCTGATGGCCGCCATCGCCGCCGAGAACGAGCGCCAGTCCCAGGATCAGGCTGCCCGCACGAATTTGGCGCTGCAATCCATGGCCGGTTGGATCGAGCAGACGGAAGAGCGCCTCAACGAGACCGCCCGCGCCGCCGCCGACCATCAGGACCGCATGGCGACCGCCCTCTCGCAAGCCCTCTCGACCCTGAAGGAGCGCCTCGATTCCGTGGAGCAGCAGGCCACGATTGACGAGGCCCAGGCCGACGCGACCGCCGTGTCGGATGCGCTCGCGGGGCTGCGTTCGGATGTGTCGCGGCTTACCGAGCGCATGGACAAGCCGGATGCCGCCTGGATCGGCAATATCCGCATCGAGATCGAACGCCTGCGCGCCGGCCTCGACGGCTTGGCGACCCGGGAGGAAGTCGGCGCGCTCGATCAGGCGATGAAGGATATCGTCCGCGAGATCGGGCAGTCCTCGCCCAGCAAGGATCTCCTGGTTCTCGCGCAATCGACGGCGGCGCTCTACCGTCAGGTCCAGGTTCTCTCCGACGACGTCACCGAAGGTCTGCACGGGCGGATCAGCGGCGAGATCGAGGTTCTGAAATCCAAGATCGATGCCATCGCCGCGACGGGCGTCGACCGCACGGTGATCGATTTTCTCAGCAGCCAGATCGTGGACATGCGCCATGATCTCGCCAACAGGGCCGAGCCCCGACAGATCGAGCGCTTGTCCGAGGAAGTGACCACGCTCGGCCGCCAGATCGCGGACCTTCGCATTCACCAGGTCGGGCGCGCCGATTTCGCGGCGCTGAAGACCTCGCTCGAAAATGTCTGCGCCGCGCTTCAGCGCAACATCGCCGTGCAGGAGGAAAGCGACGTTTCCGAGCGGCTCAACAGCATGAGCGAGAATCTCGCCGCGCTCGTCGATAGGCCGGCGCCGGAGCCCACCGACCTCACTCCCGTCACCGATCAGCTGGCGGTGCTCACCGAGCAGATGGCAGGCCTGACCGACAGCCGCCTCACGCAGGCGGACGCGCTGACCGAGATGATCGGCCGCCTCTCCGCGCAGGTGCAGGCCGTGGCGGAGAAGGAAGCGCCGTCCCACGAGCCGCTGCTGCAACGTTTCGACAAGATCGAACAGAGCCTTCAGGATGTCGGCCAGCGCGCCGACACCGCGGCGGTGGAAGCGATGCTGCGCTCCATCGACGAGAAACTCGATCGCGCTCCAACCCAACAGCCGGGTCTCGACGCGCTCGAACGGCAGATCATGTCCCTGGCGGAACGCCTCGGCGGCAAGTCCGACGACGCGCTTCAGAAGACGCTCGACGAAGCCACCGGACACCTGCGCAACATTCAGAACGAAGCCGCCGGAATCGCGGAGCGCGCCGCACGCGCCGCCTTGAAGGAGATTCAGCCGAGCCTTCCCGATACGGGCGACATCGATGCGCTCAAGCAGGGCTTCGTCGAACTGAAGGCCCTGCACACCCGCGCAGACAAGAAGACACAGGAAACCCTTCGCGCTGTCTCTTCCGCCCTGGAAACGCTCGTCTCGCGGTTCCCGGAACAGAGCGCCGTCGCGCATCGGGTTCACACGAATGCACAGGCCCTGCCTGCAATGCCCCCCGAGCAGATGCCGCCCGCAGACCGCCTGGAGGCGGCCGTGCGCCGCCTGCATACGGCTGCCCTGTCGCAGCTGGAGGAAGTTGCCTTCACGGCACCGGTCGCAGAACCGAAGGCGGCCGAGCCTGTCACTGAAACAAGTACCGCCCTCCCCGAGGAGAAAGACTTGGCAGCCGAGGTCATCGGCGATATCGCGGATCTCGGCACCATGCGCGCCGGGTTCATCGCAGCGGCCCGCCGCGCGGCGCAGTCTGTAACATCGGAAAGCGCAGAACCGGCATCCCACGACGAATTGCAGGCCGCCGCGGATGAAGCCGAGACCGCCGACCAACCGCCGCCTGTTCCCACACCCTCCCTCATCGAGCGCATCCGCCGCAGCTTCGACTCCCACCGCCGCCCCCTCCTCTTCGGGATCGGCCTTCTGATCCTCGCGGCCGGCACGGCACAGATCTTGTCGAGCGGACAGATCGCGGCCTCCCTGGCGCTGACCGGCGGCACCGAGGCCTCACAGGCTGGGCCCGCTGCCGAACAGAAGCCTGCGCAGCCCGCCAAGCAGACCGGAAGCCTCACGCCGACCCTTGAGAAGACCGACCTGTTCCAGCCCGCCAGCATGGGTTCCGCATTGGCGGATCCACTGCTGCCGGCGGCGGGCAAGTTCCTCATCGATCCCGCGACCGTCGGCGAGATTCCCGCTCAGGCACCGGCCGCGCTTCGACAGGCGGCAGCCGCCGGTGATGCGGCGGCACTTTACGAAATCGCATCCCGCGCAGCCGAAGGGCGTGGGCTTGCTCAGGACATGGCCCTGGCTCTGCATCTCTATGAGCGCGCGGCACAGGCGGGCCTGCCCCCGGCGCAGGAGCGCTTCGCCATGCTGCTCGAAAAAGGCATCGGCACCGCCCGCGATCCCAAGCAGGCCATCGTATGGTACGAGCGCGCGGCACAGGGCGGCAATATCCGCGCCATGCACAATCTGGCGACGCTTCTCGCATCGAATGTCAACGGCAAGCCCGACTATGCCACCGCCCTGCGCTGGTACGGCGAGGCTGCGGAAGCGGGCTTACGCGACAGCCAGTTCAACATGGGCATCCTGCTCTCGCGCGGCATCGGCACCCGCCAGGATCTCCCAAAGGCCTATCAATGGTTCTCCCTCGCCGCCGCTCAGGGCGATGCCGCTGCCCTGAAGAAGCGCGAAGAGCTCGCCGGACGGCTCAATGCCGGGGAGCTCGCCGCCGCGAAGGCCTCAGCCGATCAGTGGCGTGCCCGGCCCGTCGATCCGACGGCCAATGAGATTTCCGCTTCCGTTGCCGGTCAGATGGCGTCCCTGGATCGAACCTGAGCCAAAAGAGTTGAGAAAAGCGTGGAGGCTGTCAGCTTCCGTTCATCACACAGCCTTTAAATCGCGTTCCGCGATGTCATAACCACACCATGGCTGCGCCGGCCCATGGGAACCGGCAAGGGGCGCCGGCCAAGGGAGTCGGCAAAGGGAACCAGGTTGCAAATCTATCTGCCTATCGCTGAGATGCCCGTGAGCGTTCTTCTCATCCTCGGGATGGGTGCGGCGGTCGGCTTCATATCCGGTCTGTTCGGCATCGGCGGCGGCTTTCTCATGACGCCGCTTCTGATCTTTCTCGGCATTCCGCCTGCCGTCGCCGTGGCGACGCAATCGGCGCAGATCGTCGCCTCCTCCACCACCAGCGTTCTCGGCGCGATCAGGCGCGATGCTCTCGACAGGAAACTGGGCGCGATCCTCGTCGCGGGCGGCTTCGTGGGCTCGGCGCTGGGCGTCTGGTTCTTCGCGGCGGCAAGACGCGCGGGCCAGCTCGATCTCGTCATCGTCGTTTCCTACGTGACGCTGTTCACCGTCGTCGGCAGCCTGATGATGAAGGAGAGCATCCGCGAGTTCTGGACCAAGCGGAAAGGCGGCACTGTGCGACTGCGCCGTCAGGCGGGCGAGCATGCGCCCTATCTCGGCTGGCCGCTGCGCATGCGGTTCTATCGCTCGAAGCTCTATGTGAGCGTCATCCCGATCCTGCTCCTGTCCCTCTTCATCGGCTTCGCGGGCGCTTTGCTCGGCATCGGCGGCGGCTTCATCGTGGTGCCTGCCCTGCTGTATATCTTCCGCGTGCCGACCAACGTGGTCGTGGGCACGTCCCAGTTCCAGATCGTCTGCACCACCCTCGTCGCGCTGATCCTCCATGCGGTGACGAACCAGGCGGTCGACATGGTGCTCGCGATCCTGCTCATCGTGGGCGGCGTGTTCGGCGCGCAGTTCGGCGCGCGGGTCGGGCGCAACCTGAGGGCGGAACTGTTCCGTTTCCTCCTCGCAATCCTTCTGCTCGCGGTGGGCCTGCGCTTTGCCCTCGAGCTCGTGCTGCAGCCGCAGGAGCCCTTCTCCATCACGGTGCAGGAGGTGCGCGAGTGAGAACGCTCGGCCTCATCCTCATCGCGCTTTTCTCGATCGGCTCCGCCAGGGCGGAGGAGCTGATCACCTCGCTGTCGAACCATCGGGTACTCATCAACTCCAACTATACCGGCACGGAGATCGCCGTGTTCGGTGCCATCGAGCGCGACGCGCAGACGGTTGCCCGCGCCACCGGCTACGACGTGGTCGTGACGGTGCGCGGCCCGAAACAGTTTCTCGTGGTGCGCGAAAAGGAGCGGCTGGGTCCGGTCTGGATCAACCAGGAGCAGCAGAAATTCCCTACGGCTCCGGCCTATTTGAGCGTGATGACCTCGCGACCCATCGAGGAGATCACCAGCGACCAGCTGCGCCAGCGCCAGAAGATCGGCCTTGCCGCCATCATCAATTCCACCGACTTCACCAACGAGCGCGGCGGTGCCGACCGGCAGTTCCGCGAAGCCCTCTATCGCCTGAAGGCGCAGGAAGGGCTCTACCTGGAAGAGGAACGCGGCGTGACTTTCCTCACCGCCGACATCTTCCGCGCTAGCATCCCTCTCCCCGCCACCGCGCCGCCCGGCGAGTACAGCGTCGAGGTTACGCTCTTCGCCGATACGGTGATTCTCGCGCGGACGATGACGCATTTCGAGCTGGTGAAAACCGGCTTCGAGGAGCAGGTGGGCTCGATCGCGCGCGACTGGTCCCTCTTCTACGGCCTCGCCACGGCCGCCCTCGCCCTCTTCTTCGGCTGGGTGGCGAACATGATCTTCAGGCGAGACTAGACCCTATTCTTCCTTTTCCACATCCTCTGCCCTCATCCTGAGGAGCCTGCGCAGCAGGCGTCTCGAAGGAGCGTCCAGAGATCGCTGGAGCCTCTTTCGAGACGGTTACTGCGTGACCTCCTCAGGATGAGGGCTATGGTGTTGGCAACGCTAGTCCCGGCACAGCATCGACTTCGCAATGGCGAAGATGCGTTCCGTGCCGATGAGATGGGCCGTGAAACCTTTCGCGAAAAGCGGCTTGTAGGCGGCATCGCAGGCGTTCAGGCCGCCCGCATAGGCGCCGAGCGCGGGCATGACGCAGCGGGTTCCATCGGTTAGGAAGCAGCGGCGGCGGGTAGCGCGGCCGCGCATCACCACCTTGCCGACCGGGTGCAGATGCCCGGCGATTTCCGCTTGCTCGCCTGCCATCGGCTCGTGGCGCAAGGTGAGCGAGCCGAGCATCATCTCCTCGACCACCTGCCCGCCGATGCTGTCCGGCAGGATGCGGTCGTGATTGCCCGTCACCCAGATCCAGTCGCGGCCTGCCTGGACACGCGAAAGGGTCGCGCGCTCCTCATCGCCCAGACGCTCCGGACCGCCGATATCGTGGAAGCTGTCGCCGAGCGCGATGACGGTCTTCGGGTTGTAGCGCAGCACCGCGTCGGTGAGCGCGATGAGCGTCTCGCGGGTGTCGTAGGGCGGCAGCATCATGCCGCGACGGGCGAAGGACGATCCCTTCTCGAAATGGAGATCGGCCACGAGCAGCGCATCATGCGCGGCTAAGTACATCGCACCCGTCAGGTCGAGCAGCGCCAGCTGCCCGGAGAGCTCGATCTCATGGGTTGTCTGTTTGTTCTTCGCCAATGCCGTCACGCCAAAGCCTCGTCGAGAAGCGCCGCTTCCGCCTCGGCCAGAATCTCGTCCGCATTGTCGCTATAGACGCGCTCGCGGCCGATCTCCAGCATGACGGACACGCTTAAGGGAGAAACCCGGTCGAGCGGCTTGTGGATGATTCGCCCCCGGATGCGCTCTAGCATCATGCCGAGGCGCTTCACGTCCAGGAGTCCAGTTGCCGCATCCGCCCGCGCGGCCCGCAGCAGCACATGGTCCGGCTCGTGCTTGCGCAGCACGTCGTAGACGAGATCGGTGGAGATCGTGACCTGCCGCCCGGTCTTCTTCTCGCCCGGAAAGCGGCGCTCGATGAGCCCCGCGATCACGGCGCATTGGCGGAAGGTGCGCTTCATGAGCGCGGATTCCGCCAGCCAGTCCTCGAGATCGTCACCGAGCATGTCCTCGGAGAACAGCTCATCGAGGAAACCCGGCTCCCGCGCCGCACGGGCGGCGATGTCGCCGGAGGCGTAAACCGCGATGCCGTAATCGTTGGCGACGAAGCCTAAGGGCTTCAGCTTCGCCCGCTCCAGCCGCCGCGTGAGCAACATGCCGAGCGTCTGATGCGCGAGCCTGCCTTCGAACGGAAAGCATGTCATGTAATAGCGATTGGCGCGCGGGAATGTCTCGACCAGAAGATCGCGTGGCCCCGGCACGATGGAGCGGCGGCGCTGCTGCAACAGCCACTCGGTCATCTGTGGCGGCAGGCGGTCCCATTCGAACGGATCGGCGAGGATCGCACGCACCCGTGCCGCGAGGAAAGTCGAGAGCGGAAACTTGCCTCCCTCATAGGACGGTATCATCGGATCGGTGCCGGAGGCCGCGCGGGTCACCAAGACTTCATCCTCGGCGATCCCTTCGAACCGCAGCACCTCGCCTGCGAACAGAAAGGTGTCGCCGGGCGTCAGCGTCTCCGCGAAATATTCTTCGATCTCGCCGAGAATGCGACCGCGCGGCAGCACGGTGCCGGGGCGCGAGCGCATGGATTTTCCGAGCCGCACCTTGATCATGGTCGACTCGACGATGGTGCCGACATTCAGGCGGTATTGCTGGGCGATCCTGGCATCGCGCACGCGCCACAAGCCGTCCTTGCCCTTCACGATCTTGGCGAAGCGCTCGTAAGCACGAAGCGCATAACCGCCCGTGGCGACGAAGGCGACGCAGGCCTCGAAATCCTCCCACGAAAGATCGGCATAGGGTGCAGCGGAGACGATCTCATCATAAAGATCTTCGAGCCTGAACGGGTCGGCGCAGGCCATGCCGAGAATGTGCTGGCAGAGCACGTCGAGCGCGCCGACGCGTGCGTCCGGCGTATCCTGCGCCGCCTCATGAACGGCATCGAGCGCCGCGCGGCATTCGAGAATCTCGAAGCGGTTCGCGGGCACGAGATAGGCCTCCGACGGCTCGTCCATGCGGTGATTGGAGCGGCCGATGCGCTGCATGATGCGAGACGCCCCTTTCGGCGCGCCCACATTCACCACGAGATCGACATCGCCCCAATCGATGCCGAGATCGAGCGTCGCGGTGCACACGACCGCCTTCAATCGTCCTTCCGCCATCGCCTCCTCGACGCGCCGCCGTTGCGCGACATCGAGGGAACCGTGATGGAGCGCGATGGCGAGGCCATCGTCGTTGAGCTTCCACAATTCCTGAAACGTGTATTCCGCCTGCAGACGGGTGTTGACGAAAACCAGCGTCGTCTTGTGATCGCGAATGAGATCGTAGATCGCGGGCATCGACAGCGATGCGGTGTGACCCGCGAGAGGCAGGCGCTCGTCGAGTTCCAGCATACGGATGTCAGGCTGCGCGCCGCCTTTCACGACGACGAGGTCTGCAAGTTCAAGCGCCACCCGTTCTTCACCCTCCCCTTGAGGGGGAGGGTCGGAGCGCGTCAGCGCTCCGGGGTGGGGTGGGAAGCGAGAGCTCTCAGAACGTAGCGCTGCCACCCCCTCCCGCGCCTGCGGCGCGACCTCCCCCCTCAAGGGGGAGGTGAGGGGTGGGCGCTGTGGCACCAAGTACCGCCGCAGATCGTCCGGCTCGCGCACGGTGGCCGACAAGCCGACTGCCGTCGCATGAGGTGCCAGCGCGAACAAGCGCCCGAGGCCGAGCGAGAGCAGGTCGCCGCGTTTCGAGGTGACGAGGGAATGCAGCTCGTCCAGCACCACGCGGCGCAGGTCCTTGAAGAATTCCCGCGCCTCGGCATGGGCGAGCAGCAGCGCCAGTTGCTCCGGCGTGGTCAGGAGAATATCCGGCGGGCGCTCGATCTGCCTTGCGCGCTTGTGCGAGGGCGTATCGCCGGTGCGGGTCTCGATTCGGATGGGCAGGCCCATCTCGCCGACCGGGGTTTCGAGGTTCCGCGCGATGTCGGTCGCCAGCGCCTTCAGGGGCGAGATGTAGAGGGTGTGAAGCCCGCGCTTGTCCTTTGCCGTGCCCCGGCGCGGCGGTCGTTCCGCCAGTTCCACGAGGCTCGGCAGGAAGCCCGCCAGCGTCTTGCCCGCGCCGGTCGGGGCGACGAGAAGCACCGATTTGCCCTTCTTGGCTTTGGCCAGGAGTTGCAACTGATGTTCGCGCGGCTCCCAGCCACGGCTCGCGAACCAGTCACGGAATATTTGCGGGAGAAGGGACGCGGGCGCTTTCGACATACATCCTTAAAGATAAGGCCGCGGGAAAGGTTTCGCCATATGAGCCTGTTGTCCGATGTGAATACAGTGCTTTGCCGGCTTGCTATCGGCAGGGATATCGCTTCATCTCAGGCCACCCCAATCAAGAGAAACCACAAGGGCAGGAAACCATGACGTCAGCAACCCAGTTCCAGAATGCCATCGCCGTCGTGACCGGCGGCACGCAAGGCCTTGGCGAGACCATCGCCCGCACCCTGGCGGAGCGCGGCGCGGCCGGCATCGTGATCTGCGGCCGCAACGCGGAGCGCGGCGAGGCCGTGGCGCGGGACATCACGGCGCAGGGATGCCGCACGGAATTCGTGCAGGCCGACCTCGAAAAGGTGGAGGATGCCCGCAAGGTGACGGCGAAGGCCGACAGCGCGTTCGGGCGCGTCGATGTGCTGGTGAATGCCGCCGGCATCACCGACCGCGGCACGATCTTCGATACGACACCCGAGCTGTTCGACCGCATGTTCGCGGTCAATGTGCGCGCGCCGTTCTTCCTCATGCAGGAGGCCGCCAAGATCATGCGGCGCGAGAAGATCGAGGGCACGATGGTCAACATCCTGTCCATGTCGGCCCATGGCGGCCAGCCCTTCATCTCGGCCTATTGCGGCTCCAAGGGCGCGCTGGCGACGTTGAGCAAGAACGCCGCCTTCAGCCTGATGCCCTGGCGCATCCGCGTGAACGCGCTCAACATCGGCTGGATGAATACGCCAGGCGAGGACAGGATCGTGCGGCTCTACCACGGCGCGCAGGATGGCTGGCTCGAGAAGGCCGAGAAGGAGCAGCCTTTCGGCCGCCTGCTCGACCCGAAGGAAGTCGCGCGCGCCGTGGCGTTTCTCGCGAGCAATGAATCCGGCATGATGACGGGATCGGTGATCGATTTCGATCAATCGGTGGTCGGCTGCTACGAGAGCGCCCCGCACCCGACCAAGCCGACGGAGTAAAACCATTCCATAGCCCTCATCCTGAGGGATCGCGGAGCGATCGTCTCGAAGGACGAGGGCGTCTCCCGTGTACTCTGGACGATCCTTCGAGACGCCGCTTATAGCGGCTCCTCAGGATGAGGTTCGTGAGCTGGAAACGAAGGCAGAGATCAACGCTGCATGACGGCGAGAAGCCCGGGAACCGGCTTGCCGCGATCCTCCCGGGTCGACACCTTGTCGAGCACGACCACCGAGAAACCCGCAGCATCGGCGAGGCTGCGCAGATAAGCTTCGCTGTGGGCATAGCGGGCGTCGTCGCCAAGGACGAACCCTTCGCCCTCATGGGCCTGAACGGTGAAGGCGAACAGCCCCTCCCGCTTCAGCACGCGGCGCGCTTCGCCGAACGCCGCGTCGAGGCCGGCCATGTAGACGAACACATCCGCCGCCACCACGAGGTCGGCTTCACCGCCCTGCCGCGTTTTGAGAAAGCCGACGAGTTCGCCCTCATGGAGCCCGGCATAAAGCGTGGTCTTCGCGGCCTTCTCCAGCATGCGGGGCGAGAGATCGACACCTTCGATGGAGTCGCACAGGCCTTCCAGCGCCTGCGCCATCAGGCCCGTGCCGCAGCCGAGATCGAAGGTGAGGCCGAACCGATGATCCCTCTTCCGTTTGGAGCATGCGCGGCTCAAGGCATCGGCGATCAGCTCGGGGCCGCGATAGGCGAGGCTCCTGGTCAAATGCTGATCGAATTTCGGGGCGTAATCGTCGAAGAGCGCGCGCACATAGCCGTCCGTGATGGCCTCGTCGGCGGCAAGCGCACCGAGCTTGGCGAGATCGAGCCGCACGCCGAGCGCGTCCTCGGGCTCGATCTCCAGGGCCTTGCGCAAGGCATCGACCGCCTCGTCCCGCAGACCCAATTCAGCCGCCGCACGACCCAACAGCGCATGAGCCGCCGCAAAGCCAGGCGTCAGTTCCAGCACCTGCCGCGCCAGATCGGCGGCAGCCTCGAAGTCGCGTTCTTCGAAAGCGGCACTGGCATAATCGTAACGGCGGTCGGCGATGAGGTCGCCGGAAGATCGGAAGGTCGAGGTCAGCGGCATGGCTTCTGCCATGCTTGAGAAGAGTGGCGGCTGTCAATGTCGAACACCCTTGCCACCATGGTGACATAAGACCTGCGATGACATGAAGGGGTGCCGCCCAGCAGTCATCCCGGACACAGCGCAGCGGAGATCCGGGATCGCGTGCAGGATCGAGCACATGTTCCCTCCCCGCAAGGGGGAGGGAACAAGCGGGCGCCCGGTCTGCAATATTTCGTTCTCTCTTTGTTCTTGACAATATGCCTAAGCTTGGCTATGTGTGGCTTGGCCTGATCCACCGAGGGGCGCTCTCGCGAGGCGTCGTGTTTGTGGGATCGGGCACGGTCCCGTGCGGAGGATGACGCAATCCCCCGTGACGGGAGGCCCCGGCGAGAGGCTGGGCTCCGCTCTGGTCCAAGGCCGCCCGTATCAAGACGGTGTCCGCCTTGGGCAGAGCTGGGGCCATGTCGCGCCGGTCCGCCTAAAAAAGCCGTGCGCGGGGAGCCGTTTGGTTCTTCACTCACACTAGCCGAGCCGGACGCCTCCTCGCGCCCCCTCGACCGCAAACCCTCGGGCCGCATAGACCGCGAGGATACTCCCGCTTGCTCTTTGAAAGCGCATCGAACGTCGGGGCCGACGCCGCGTTACCCAACCTGACATGTCACCCTGCCACCCTATATCCTCCACCATGGCGTTGCGCTCCACCGACATCCTCACCCAGACCCCGCAAGGGCTCTACTGCCCCCTCGGCGACTTCCATATCGATCCGGTCCGCCCGGTGAAGCGGGCGCTGATCACCCATGGCCATTCGGATCATGCCCGCTCCGGCCACCGCTCCGTCATGGCGACGCGGGAGACCCTGCTGATCATGGGCGTGCGCTACGGCGAGGACTTCGCGGACTCGACCCAAGAGGCGCGCCTCGGCGAAAGCATCCGTATCGGCGACGTGACCGTTCGCTTCACGCCAGCCGGCCATGTGCTGGGCTCGGCTCAAGTTTCCATCGAGGCAGGCGGCACCCGGGTCGTGGTGTCGGGCGATTACAAGCGCGCGGAAGACCCGACCTGCCTGCCCTACGAGGTCGTGCCCTGCGATGTCTTCATCACGGAAGCGACCTTCGGCCTTCCCGTCTTCCGCCATCCGGACACCCGCGACGAGGTGCGAAAGCTTCTCGATTCCGTCGAGCTGTTTCCCGAGCGCGCGCACATCGTGGGCGCCTATGCGCTGGGCAAGGCGCAGCGGGTCATGGCATTGCTTCGAGAGGAAGGCTACGACAAGCCGATCCATCTCCATGGCGCCATGGAGCGCCTGACGGAATTCTACAAATCCGAGGGCGTGCCTTTGGGGGAAACGCCGAAGGTGGTGGCCGCCGAGCGCTCGAAGCTCGCAGGCGCCATCGTGCTCTGCCCGCCCTCCTCCATTCAGGACCTCTGGTCCCGCCGCTTCCCCGATCCCGTCACGTGCTTCGCCTCCGGCTGGATGCGGGTGCGGGCGAGAGCCCGGCAGAAGGGCGTGGAGCTGCCTCTCGTGATTTCGGACCACTCCGATTGGGACGATCTGTGCCGCACGATTCACGAGACCGGCGCGGGAGAAGTCTGGGTCACCCACGGCCAGGAGGATGCGCTGGTCCACTGGTGCACCACCCACGGCATCAAGGCGCGGCCCTTGCACATGCTGGGCTATGGCGACGAGGGCGAGGTGGAGGAGCTGCCCAACCCTCCCCTTGAGGGGGAGGGTCGCGAGCACAGCGAGCGGGGTGGGGTGGGAGGCGGGCCCTTCGTCGATGCTGGCGCTTCCCACCCCACCTCGGCTCTTCGAGCCGATCCTCCCCCACGCAAGTCGGGTGTTCCCGACTTGCGCAAAGATAAGCCGATCTCGGGAACACCCGAGATCGGCGGCGAGGATAAAGAGGGCGCCATCGACGGAGGCACGGCATGAACCGTTTCGCCGCCCTCCTCGACCGGCTGATGTTCGAGCCGCGCCGCAATGCGAAGCTGCGGCTGCTGATGGATTACTTCAGCCACACGCCCGATCCGGATCGCGGCTATGCGCTCGCCGCCATGACGAGCGCCCTCATGTTCAAGGAGGCCAAGCCCGGCCTGATCCGCGGTCTCGTGGAAGAGCGCACCGATCCCGAGTTATTCCGCATGTCCTATCACTATGTGGGCGATCTGGCGGAAACAGTGGCCCTGATCTGGCCCGCGCCGGGGCATGGAAGCGTGGCTCCCGCCGGGGATACACCGTCCATCGGCCACAACAACCCGCCGCCTCATGTCCCGAGCCTCACGGAAGTCGTGGAAACTCTCGCCACTACCGGCAAGAGCGACCTGCCCGCCAAGGTCGCGGGCTGGCTCGACGCGCTCGACGAGACCGGGCGCTGGGCGCTCTTGAAGCTCATCACCCGCGAATTGCGCGTCGGCGTCTCGGCGCGGCTTGCCAAGACGGCGGTGGCGCAGCTCGGCGGCTTCGAGGCCGACGAGGTCGAGCTGATCTGGCACGGGCTGGAGGCTCCCTACGAGGATCTCTTCGCCTGGGTCGAAGGCAAAGGTCCGAAGCCCGAGACCAGCAATCCCGCCCCGTTCCGCCCGCCGATGCTCTCGCATCCGCTCGAGGACGAGGATTTCCCGAAGCTCGACGCCTCCGACTTCCTCGCCGAATGGAAATGGGACGGCATCCGGCTTCAGGCCGTCTCGGGCCATGACAGCCATGGGAAGCCGGTGCGGCGCATCTATTCCCGCACGGGCGAGGATGTGTCGGGCGCTTTCCCCGACCTGGTAGAAGCGCTCACCTTCGACGGCGCCATCGATGGGGAATTGCTGATCGTCCGCGAGGGCCGTGTCCAGAGTTTCAACGTGCTTCAGCAGCGCCTGAACCGGAAGGCCGTAACGCCGAAGCTCATCGCGGAGTTTCCGGCGCACTTACGGGTCTACGACATCCTGACCGAAGGCGAGGAGGATCTGCGCGACCTGCCCTTTGCCGAGCGGCGCAAGCGCCTGGAGGCGCTCGTCACCCGCCTCGACGATCCGCGCATCGATCTCTCGCCCATGGTGCCGTTCTCCACCTGGGATGATCTCGCCGCCGCCCGCGCCGACCCGGCTTCCGTGGGCGCTGGTCTCGATGCGGATGCCATCGAAGGATGCATGGTGAAGCGGGCGAACAGCCCCTATCTCCCCGGGCGGCCCAAGGGCTATTGGTACAAGTGGAAGCGCGATCCCTACGTCGTGGACGCGGTGATGATGTATGGCCAGCGCGGCCACGGAAAGCGCTCGTCCTTCTATTCCGACTACACCTTCGGCGTCTGGCGCGACGGACCGGGCGGCGAGGAGCTGGTGCCGGTGGGCAAGGCCTATCACGGCTTTACCGACGAGGAACTGGTGAAGCTCGACCGCTTCGTCCGCAACCACACGGTCAAGCGCTTCGGCCCGGTGCGGGAGGTGGAATACGGCAAGGATCGCGGCCTCGTGCTGGAGGTTGCCTTCGAGGGCCTTCAGCGCTCGACCCGGCACAAATCGGGCGTCGCCATGCGCTTTCCCCGGATCAGCCGCATCCGCTGGGACAAGCCCGCGGCGGAAGCCGACCGGATCGAGACCCTGGAAAAAATCCTTGAGCGGGGCGAGCAGGAGGTTCATCCCCTGAAGGCTCAGAAGGGATAAGGAGATCATTCATGCTGAATGTGGAAACCCTTACCGAGGGCAGCGTGACCCAGCAGCTCCATGGCCGGCTGATCGTAGAGACCGAGGGCCAGGGCTTTACCGAGATCACGGAGGCCGTCTCCCGATGGGTTTTCGGCACCGGCGTCCTGCACGGCCTCCTGACCATCTTCTGCCGCCATACCTCGGCCTCCCTGATGATCCAGGAGAACGCGGACCCCGAGGTGCGCCAGGACCTGCTGACCGCCCTTGAGCGCCTCGCCCCACGGGATGCGGGCTACGTCCACACGGCGGAGGGGCCGGACGACATGCCGGCCCATATCAGGACCGCCCTCTCCGGCGTTTCCCTGAGCATTCCGGTCATGGAAGGCCAGATGGTGCTCGGCACCTGGCAGGGCATCTATCTCGTGGAGCACCGGGACAGACCCCATGCCCGAGACCTTCTTCTCCATCTCATTGGGGCGTAATCCACATGCTTGGGTAGTCTCCCTCCTGCACTTTGCGGTAGAATCGCCGTGCTTTTTCATTGCCGCCTTGCTATTGCACCAGGGAACCGGCTAAGCCTCACCGACGCCTCCCGTGGGAGAAGACAAACGTGCAAAGTCAAACCACCACGATCATCATTGCCGACGACCATCCGCTGTTCCGTGGCGCCCTGAGGCAAGCCGTTGCCTCCGTGATGCCCCAGGCCCGCGTGGTCGAGGCGAGTGGCATGGATGACCTGAACACCTCGCTGAACCAGGAGCGGGATGTCGACCTGATCCTCCTCGACCTGACGATGCCGGGCGTGCAGGGCTTTTCCGGCCTGATGTCGCTCAGGGCTCAGCATCCCGAGCTTCCCGTGGTCATCGTTTCCGCAACGGAAGAGCCTCAGGTGATCCGCCGCGCCATGGATTTCGGCGCCTCGGGCTTCATCCCCAAATCGATCGATATCGACAGCATCGGCGGCGCCATCCAGTCGGTTCTCGCCGGCGATACCTGGACGCCGCCGGATGTGGACCTGTCCGCCGCCGAAGACGTTGAAACCGCCGACCTCGTCCGCCGTCTCGGGACCCTCACCCCGCAGCAGGTGCGCGTGCTGACCATGCTCTCCGAAGGCCTGCTCAACAAGCAGATCGCCTACGAGCTCGGCGTGTCGGAAGCGACCGTAAAGGCCCACGTCTCCGCCATCCTCGACAAGCTCGGCGTCGACAGCCGCACCCAGGCCGTCATCGCGGCCTCGAAGATCGGCGTGACCCAGCGCCCCTCCCCGGCCGGGGCGGACTAAAGGCTCTCAACGAAGGCATCGATCCGCGACAGCGCCTGCTCGGACATCGCGCTGTCGAAGCGGATGAACACGTGGCAGCCGCCCGGCCAGACCGCGAGTTCGGTCCGGTTGCCGGCGGCTGCATAGCGCGATGCCATAAACAGCGTGTCGTCGAGGAGCATGTCCTTCGTACCCACCGAGAACAAGGTCGGCGGCAGGCCCTTCAGGTCCGCGTAGAGGGGCGAGATATCCGGATTGGTCCGGCCCTCCACATGGCCGACGAAATTGTTGGCGAAGGCCCGCACATCGGCGGTGTTGAGGATCAGCCGCTCAGGCCCCCAATGCCTAACGCTTGGAGTGAGGTCGAGATCGTAGCAGCCCGCGAAGAGGTTGGCGCCCCGGAAGGGTGTCAGGCCATGACGGTCGCGCAGACGCAAGATCGTGACGGCAGAGAGATGTGCGCCGGCCGATTCACCGCCGATGAACAGGCGGGAGGTTCCAAACCGGCTCTCGGCCTCCCGGATCACCCAAAGTGCCGCAGCCTCGCAATCGTCCGGCCCAGCCGGGTAGGGATTCTCGGGGGCAAGGCGGTATTCAACGGAAATGACCGCAAGGCCGCAACGGTCGGCAAGCCTGTCGAGCCAAGGGTCCTGCTCATCCGCCGTACCCCAGGTCCAGCCGCCGCCATGGATATGCAGATAGACGCCGCGCGGGTTCTCAGGGGCGATGATCCGCAATGGGATGGGCCCGGCAGGCCCATCGATCTCGATGACCTTGGCTTTCGGGCTCACGGGCATCAGCGGGAACGGGCCGAGGCCCTGGCGCCGACGCTCCCGAACCAGAGCCGGGGGGACCGACATGGGATCGGGAAGGCCTGAGAGCTTCGCCACGATATCGGCGTTCTGGGCGCGGATTTCGTCGCTGATGGCGGAAGGATCGAAGAGAGCGGGATCAATCATGCGAAACTCAGAATGGTTGCGTTCGACGCCTAGCCTTGCGATGAAGCACACGCGCATGCGCAGGTCCAGTTACGCTTTCTGACGAGATTGAGGATATGTCCAACCTGACCCGGTTTCTTGGCGGCTCGCCCGGCTCCGTCCTGGCGAAGCTCATCTTCCTGTCGCTTCTGGTCGGCGCCTTCATGGCCTTCCTCGACATCACACCCTTCGGATTGATCGAAGGCCTGTTCGATTGGATCAGCTCCGTCCTGGATCTCAGCCTCGAAACCGTGAAGGAGGTCGGCATGTGGGTCCTCTACGGCGCCGTGATCGTGGTGCCGCTCTGGCTGATTTCCCGGTTCTTCGGGCGCAACTGATCCTTCTCGTGCACGGCTCCGTCGCTTCCAGACGCATCGACATTCCTCATTGGCGTGTCCTGGCCCTCGCCCTGCCGATGACCTTGTCGCATGTGACGACGCCCCTGCTGGGGCTTGTGGACGCGACGGTGATCGGGCGGCTGGGCGAAGCGCATTTGCTCGGCGCGGTAGCGCTCGGTGCGGTAATCTTCGATTTCGTGTTCTGGAGCTTCGGTTCGCTGCGCATGGCAACCGCCGGCCTGACCGCCCAGGCAACCGGCGCCGGCAATGCCCATGAGGTCGACCTGACCCTTGCCCGCGCCTTTCTGGTGGCGGGCGCCACAGGGCTTCTGCTGATCCTGCTGCAATGGCCCATCGCGGCCATTGCCTTCCCGCTCGTGGGCGCCAGCTCCGCCGTGACGGAAGCCCTTTCGACCTATTTCTACATCCGCATCTGGGCCGCGCCCTTCACACTCGCTAATTACGTGATCCTCGGCTCGACCCTGGGGCGCGGACGCACCGATCTCGGCCTTCTCCTGCAGGTCGCCATCAACGTCGCCAATATCCTGCTGACGGCAGGTTTTGTTCTCGTTTTCGAACTCGGCATCGCGGGCGCCGCCATCGGCACGGCGATTGCCGAAGTGTTCGGCGTGGGTCTCGGAATTTTCGTTCTGCGGCGCCTCGGCTCGAATCCTCTCGCCGTGACCTGGGCGGAAGTTCTAAATCGTGCGGAGATCATGCAGACGCTCGCCATGAACCGGGACATCATGATCCGCAACGTGACGCTGATCCTAGCCTTCTCGATCTTCAGCTCGCTTGGAGCGCGTGCAGGCGACGTGACGCTCGCGGCCAACGCGGTGCTCTACAACATCTTCCTGATCGGCGGTTATTTCCTCGACGGGTTCTCGACCGCCGCGGAGACTCTTTGCGGACAATGCATCGGCGCGCGGGACGAGCGCGGCTTCCGCCGCGCGATTCATCTCAACGTCGGCTGGTGCCTCGGTTTCGGTCTCGTGGTCTCCGCGCTCTTCTTCATCGGCGGAGGCCTCTTCATCGACTTTGTCTCGACCAATCCGGATGTGCGCAGTTTCGCACGCGAATATCTGATCTTCGCGGCTTTGACACCGCTCCTGGGCGCAACGGCCTTCGTCTTCGACGGCATCTACACGGGCGCAACCTGGACCGAAGCCATGCGCAATCTCATGCTGATCTCGTTCGCGGCCTATGCCGGCGTGCTGCTGATGGCCGGGAACCTCGGCAACACGGCTTTGTGGATCGCACTCATGATCTTCCTGAGTGCGCGCGGCATCGGCCAGGTGCTGCTCTACCCGAGACTTGCGCGAAAGACCTTCGCCAGCTTCAAGTAACTCAGAACTGTCCTTTCGCGATGGCCGCCGCATCGCGTCCGATCGCTTGAACGAGCGAGGTTTTCTCCTGCTCGATCTTCTGCACGAGACCCTGCTTGATGTCGCCGATCAGGCCGGGGCCCTTGTAGACCATGGCGGAATAGAGCTGCACGAGGCTTGCCCCCGCACGGATCTTTGCCCAGGCGGCATCGGTTGAATCCACGCCGCCGACACCGATGAGCGGAAGCTTGCGCTCCACACGCTGGAAGGCCTCCGCGAGCAGTTTCGTGGAGGGCACGAAAAGCGGCTTGCCTGACAGACCGCCGGTTTCCGAGGCCAGCACCTTGTCCTTCAGGCTGTCGGGACGGGCAATCGTCGTGTTCGACACGGTCATCCCATCGATGCCGCGCTTGAGCGCGGTGGCGACGATGGCGTCGAGCGTGTCGAGGGAAATATCGGGCGCGATCTTGAGCAGGATCGTTGTTTTTCTGCGCCCCTCATCCGCCTTGTCCCGCGCCTCGATGCTGCGGGCGAGCAGGTCGTCGAGAAACGCCTCTCCCTGAAGGTCGCGCAGGCCCGGCGTGTTGGGCGAGGACACGTTGATGGTGAGGAAATCGACAAGGCCGCACAAGGCGCCGATGCAGGTGATGTAATCGGCGATGCGATCCGTCGAGTCCTTGTTCGCTCCGATATTGACGCCGACGATTCCCGGCCGTCCCTGGCGGCGGATCAGACGCTCGCGCGCGACATCCAAGCCGTCGCTGTTGAGGCCGAAGCGGTTGATGACGGCCTCATCCTGAGGAAGACGGAACACGCGTGGGCGCGGATTGCCAGCCTGGGGCCTGGGCACCACGCCGCCGAGCTCGACGAAGCCGAAGCCGAGCGACAGCAGTTGGTCGGGCACCTCGCATTGCTTGTCGAAACCGGGAGCGAGGCCGACCGGGTTGGGAAAGCTGAGGCCGAACACATCGACCGAAAGACGCGCGTCATCCGGCAGTGCGGGCTTGGGCGGCAGAAGGGAAAGGCTGCGGATCGTCAGCTGGTGCGCCGTCTCCGCATCGAGCGCGTGGAGTGCGGGTTTCGCGAGGGAGAAGAGCGCGCCGATCATGCGTCGAGATCCGGAAAGATGTGGCGGCCATCGGGGCCGAGTGGC
Organism: Microvirga sp.; assembly: GCA_041913065.1. Classification (GTDB taxonomy): domain Bacteria; phylum Pseudomonadota; class Alphaproteobacteria; order Rhizobiales; family Beijerinckiaceae; genus Microvirga. Next base: position 158,950 of record JAYSGD010000011.1, read on the forward strand.
AGGGGCTTTACCCACAGGACCGCCGACAAGGCAAGCGGCGCGTAGAGATGCGGAAACAGATCGCCGCCGCGCGAAGGCTCGTAACGCAAATCAGCGCCGAGTCGACTCTCATCGATTGCGACGAGAAGCAGATCATTCTGGCCGGCAAAATGCTTGTCTGCCGTTTCCCTCACCTGTTGAGCCGTGGAAAAATGGAGGTATCCGTCCCTGATATCGATGGGAGCTCCCGCAAAGAAACCTGCTTGCTCAGCAGCGGCCCACAGGGATTTTTGGCAGATTTTATAGATTATGCGCATGAAATGTGAGTATCCTCGCAGCGCATTGGGAGCAACCCCTACTAGACATATTGTCTCATATTCATGTTGTTGATTGCGCGAGACATAGAACAACCTTAATTCCTAGGCATAAGTTCGGTATAGTTTTCATTCGCTCTCCGCGAAGGTGTGCAAGATGTTATCTCACGAGCGCGTTTGGGCTGCCATCGATGCACTTGCCGCACGCCACGGCATGACGGCATCCGGGCTGGCGCGCAAGGCAGGACTCGATGCGACGAGCTTCAACAAGTCGAAGCGCGTGAGCCCCGAGGGCCGTGAGCGCTGGCCATCCACCGAATCCATCTCGAAGATTCTTCGCGCCACCGGCGCGACGCTCGAAGACTTCCTGAGGCTCGTCGAGCCTTCGGGATCATTGCGCCGCTCGATGATCCCGATGATCGCCATGCCACAGGCGAGCGCCGGCAAGATCCTGACGGATGAAGGCCTGCCCACCGGCGGCCCCGGATGGGACGAGATCGAGTTTCCCGATGTCGGGCAGGAGAAAGTTTTCGCCCTGGAAATCACGGGCGAAACCATGGCGCCGCTCTACCGCGATGGAGACATCCTCATCGTCTCGCCGACGGCAAGCCCGCGCAAGGGCGATCGCATCGTCGTGTGCACGACCGGCGGCGAAATCCTGGCCCAGGAGTTGAGGCGCCGCTCGGCCAAGACCGTCGACGTGACCTCGCTTGCCCGACCCGGCGAGGAACGGTCGATCCCTACCGAGGAAGTGGTGTGGATCGCCCGCATTATGTGGGCCCGCCAGTAAGGCTGGAAGAAAGTCAGGCCGCCCGCGATTTCAGGAATGCCTCGTGCTCGCGCACGAGGTCTCCGGCCAACGCCTTCGCGATGAGCGCACGCGTTTCCTTCACGCCATAGAGCGCGGTGAACGAGCCGAAGCGGGGACCGCGCGGTTCGCCAAGGAGCACTTGATAGATCGTGTTGAACCATTCGATGGACACGCCGGGACGCTCAGGGGTAGCGCCCTTGGCCTTGAGGTCCTGATAGCGCGGCTCGGCGCGACCCACATTGTAGATCTCCTCCTGAATCGCTTCAGCCGTAACAGGCCGCTCGCCGGTTTCGAAGGTGGCGAGGACATCGCTGAGGCGCTGCAGAGATGCAGCCTCCACCTCGTCCGCCAGGCGATAGGTCTTCTGCGGCTTCACGAAATCCTCGAAATAGCGCCCGGCGCCTCTCACGAGGCTGTCGAGGCGCTGATGCGTCTCGGGCGAGACGCCCGGCGCATAGCGGCGGATGAAGCCCCAGAGCACCGCCGGGTCTTCCGAGTTCGCCACGGCCACGAGGTTGAGCAGCATGGAGAAGGAGATCGTCGTGCCGGGCTGGTTGGAGCCGGCGGACGAGACAAGCTCCGGCGCCGGGGGCTCGCCCGCATGCAGGTGCCAGACCGGGTTCATGAGGCGCGCCTTCGCGTCCTGCGCCGGATACTTTTCCAGGAACGTCAGGTAGTCGTCCACCTGACGCGGGATCACATCGAAATAGAGCTTCTTCGCCTCACGCGGCTTGTTGAACATGAAGAGCGCGAGGCTGTCCGGCGTGCCGTAGGTCAGCCACTCGTCGATGGTCAGCCCGTTGCCCTTGGACTTGGAGATCTTCTGGCCCTTGTCGTCGAGGAACAGCTCGTAATTGAAGCCTTCCGGCGGCAGGCCGCCGAGCGCCTTGGCGATCTCGCCCGAGAGCTTCACGCTGTCGATGAGGTCCTTGCCTGCCATTTCATAATCGACGCCGAGCGCGACCCAGCGCATCGCCCAATCGGGCTTCCATTGCAGCTTGGCATGGCCGCCCGTCACCGGGGTTTCGAAACGCTCGCCCGTCTCCGGATCGCGCCACACGATGGTGCCGGCGTCGAGCTTGCGCTCGTCGATCGCCACCTGCATCACGACGCCCGTCTTCGGGTGGACCGGCAGGAAGGGCGAATAGGATTGCTGGCGCTCCTCGCGCAAGGAAGGCAGCATGATCGCCATCACCGAGTCGTAGCGCTCGAGCACCGTCAGCAGCGTCTTGTCGAAACGGCCTGCCTTGTAGCACTCGGTCGCGGACAGGAACTCGTAATCGAAGCCGAACGCATCGAGGAATTCGCGAAGCCGCGCATTGTTGTGATGCGCGAAGCTCTCATGGGTGCCGAACGGGTCCGGCACCTGAGTCAGCGGCTTGCCGAGGGCGGAAGCCAAGAGCTCCTTGTTCGGGATGTTGTCCGGCACCTTGCGCAGGCCGTCCATGTCATCAGAGAAGGCGACGAGGCGGGTCGGGATGGTGTCGCCCGTCAACACCCGGAAGGCGTGGCGCACCATGCTGGTGCGGGCCACCTCGCCGAAGGTGCCGATATGCGGCAGGCCCGAGGGGCCATAGCCGGTCTCGAACAGGGCCTCCTTCTTCCCCGTGCGTTTGAGACGCTCCACCAGCTTGCGGGCCTCTTCGAAAGGCCAGGCATTCGCGGTCTGAGCGGCTTCAACGAGAGCGGGGTCGAGGGAAATGGGTCGAGACATGGGCCTATGCTTGCAGAAAGGGCTTGCAGAAGCGCGGCACAGTAGGGACACGGCCCGAAGGGGTCAATGCGGCTTCGGGCCTTTGAGCCTTGGCAAAGCTGCAAAAACCCGGCTGCCGCACGTCAATAGGGGCCGATGGGGAAGAAGCGCAGATAGAGTTCGGCGTACTTGCCTTCCTTCCAGAGCTGCTGGAGGGCAAAATCCAGGGCCTTGCGAAGATCCTGATCCTCGGCACGGGTGATGAAACCGACCCCCTCGCCGAAATGCCGAGGCTCCAGATAGGGCCCGCCCACGAAGGCGCAGCAATTGCCGGCATCCTCGCCGCCGATCCATAGAGCAAGACCAAGCCCATCGGCGAAGAGATAGTCGATCTCGCCCGCCTTCAGGGCTCCTTGAGCCGCCACGAGATCCGGGAAGGGCTTGAGGGTGGCAGGCGTCATGAAGGCCTTGGCGAAGGCCTCGTGGGCCGTGCCGCCCACCACGCCGACGGTCTTTCCCTGAAGCGCCTTCACCTCGGGGGCCGGCTGATTACGATCCTTTCTGACGACGAAGCGTGCCGGGATCTTGAAGTAGGGAGCTGTCACCTCGAAGCGCCGCCGCAGATCCGCGTTGAGGGGAATGGCGGCGGCTACCACGTCTCCCTGCCGGTCGGCCAGGGCTTCGAGCAGCGTGTCGAACCGGCGGACCTGAACGGTGCAGGTCAGGGCAAGGCGCTCACAGGCCGCCCGGGCGAGTTCGACGGAGAGCCCGGTCGGCGTGCCGTCCAGGCTCGGGAAGTGCAGTGGCGGAAAGTCATCGTCCACAAGGAAGCGGATGGTGCGCGTGGCCGGGATTTCCGGCTTCTCGATCTGCGCCTTCGGGTTCCAGAAACTGGGAATCGTAACGCCTTGGGCCTGCGCCGGCTCGAATGCCAGCAGGGAGGCCAGTATCAGGGCCGCCCCGGCCCCGGGCTTGATCTTGCGTGCAAGGCAGGCAATCAATGATACTATGTAACCCATCTTGAGCCGATACTCTCTTGTCCATTGCCTTGCATAAACATCGAAATGCCGAGAGAGGCATTCCTCGCGCATGAGGCAGGGTCTAGCGGAGAGCTCTCGACAGTCAACAGTACTGCCTGCCGAGATCGGCTTTCTGGCCCAATACGGTTATTCGCCGGAGGCATTGCGGGACGCGGTGATGCTGGCCGAACTCGCCCGTGTTTCCGTGGACGACATCGTCCTGAAGACCGGCATGATCGAGGAGATCGCTTTCTATCGAGCGGTTGCCGCTGAACTGAAACTGTCCTTTCTGTCCGACCCGCGTCTGTCGCCGATGGCTCGCCACCCGGACAGCATCCTGACCGGCATCGCGCCCCTTGCGAAACCCGATGGCGGCTTCGTGGTGGCCCCTCGCGGCGCAGCCCTGGCGCGGCTTCTCAAGGGCATTCCGCACGGACGGCTGGCCATCACGGCGCCCTCGCTGCTGACCCGGGCGGCGTTTCGGGGCAACGCGCGACGAATCGCCGATCACGCCGCCCACGCCTTGCCGAATGCGGCTCCGCATCTATCGGTCCGTGGCGAGATCAGCACTTTTCAGATCGTCATCGCGGCATCCATCGCGTTGGCTCTCTCATACGGCGTTGCGAGGGTGCCCGCCCTCACCTTCGCGGTTGCGGCTGCACTCCTCAGTCCTTTGTTCTTCGGGATCGTCGTGCTGCGAATCGCGTCCTCGCTTCTGCCTCATCCCGTCTCGCACGATGATCATTCCAATCGCATCGATGACGCGGCTCTGCCGATCTACACGGTCATCGTCGCGCTCTATCATGAAGGCCGCATCGCCCCACGTCTGATCGATGCGCTCAGACGCCTCGATTATCCGGCCGCAAAGCTCGACATCAAGCTTGTGCTCGAAGCCGACGACCAGGAAACCATGACGGCCCTGCGCCGATTGCGGCTGCCGGGCTTCGTCGAGGTCATCGTCGCGCCGCGAGGCGAACCGCGCACGAAGCCGCGCGCGCTCAACATCGCCCTGCCGCTCGCGCGCGGGCGATACACCGTCGTGTACGATGCGGAGGATGTGCCGGATGCGGCGCAGCTGCGCCTCGCCGCCTCGGTCTTTGCGCGAAGCCCGCGTGATGTCGCGTGCCTTCAGGCGCGCCTGACAATCGACAACACGGACGATTCATGGCTGACGCGCTTGTTCACCATTGAATATGCGGCCCTGTTCGATGTGCTCAATCCGGGCCTTGCGGAAATCGGCAGCCCGATCCCGCTCGGCGGCACCTCCAACCATTTCCGCACATCCGTTCTGAAGCGCATTCACGGATGGGACGCTTGGAACGTGACCGAGGATGCGGATCTCGGCTTCAGGCTGTCGCGCCTCGGCTACCGCGTCGCCGATCTCCTCTCCTCCACCCTGGAGGAAGCGCCTATCACACTCGGAGCCTGGATGCGGCAGCGCACGCGGTGGATGAAGGGATACATGCAGACCACCATCAGCCATTCGCGCAACCCGGCGCTCGCTCTCAAGCAATTCGGGTTTTGGGGCTTCTGCTCCGCGATGGTCCTGTCAGCCGGCGCCGTGCTCAGCGCGCTGCTTTATCCCTTTGGCACGGGTTTGTTTATCGTTTCGCGGTTCAGCACGCCGACTTGGATTACGGGACAGGGATGGGAGGCAATCTGGTCTTCTGCAAGCTTGACGCTGTTCACTTCCGGCGCCTTCGCGGTCTTCATTCCCGCCTGCGTCGCGCTACATCGGCGACGTCTGTGGCGGTTGCTGCCCTGGGTTCCCTTGCTGCCGTTCTACTATGCGCTTGTCAGCATCGCTGCGTGGAGAGGCGTGTGGGAGCTTACCATTGCTCCCTTCCGCTGGAACAAGACGAGTCACGGCCATGCGCGCACCTCCCGCGCAAACCTGCCTCAGAAGCACCAGGCCAATGTGGCCGAAACCATGTCGTTGAAGATCGCGCCGCCCTGATGCCACCAGAGCAGGCCGCCGGAAGCCACAAGGCAAAGCACGGCGGCGGCAACGAGCAAGGCGCCTGTGCGGCGCTCGCGGATGGCAGTTTGTTCGGTGCCGATGCTCATCTCGAATCCATCCAAGCCTTACGGAACACTATCATAACGCGATCCGCATAAAAAACGAGGCGGCCAAGGCCGCCTCGTTGGGTCAAGATATCGGGTAAGCTGATTAGGCTGCCGCCTTCTTGGTCGGCCAGCCAAGCTCCACGAGGCGGGCCTTGGCGAAATCGCGAATCTCGTCTCGGATGCCCTCCGGCATAGCCGCCAGCACCTTCTGCGTGTCGGCATGCAGCATGAGATCGGTGACGGCGTTGATGGTCTTCGCCTTCTTGATCTTCTGCTTCAGATCTTCCTCGACGCCAGCATCGGCGGTGACTTCCACCCGGGTCTTCTCGACTTCGGTGCGCTCTGTCTCCACATGCTGTTCCGCATAGCCAGGGCGGCCCTGCTTGAACTCGTCCGCCTCTTCCTCGGAATAGACGAAGCCATGCAGCTCGATGAGCTTGAGAATGACGCGGTCCTTCGCGCGCTTCTCGGCCATGGCATAGACATAAGCCGCCTGCTTGCCCGAGACGCGGTAGTTCACGCCGACCAGGGCCTCGCCGATGGACCATTCCACGCGCTCGCCCATGCGCCCGGTGACCTGAATTACGGCCTCGTCACGCTCAGAGCGAATGATCTTGGGCTCGTCGAAGATGACCTTCGCCTGGGCGGCGATGCGTTCGAGGGTCTTGTGATAGATCACCGCCGTGCCCTGGACGCGCCAAACGTTGCCGGCCATCGGCTCGTCGAATTTTGCAAGCACCTCAGCAATCTTCTTGTCCGTCGTGTTCATCATCAATCCTATCTTTCAAAGGCCCGCAAAATCAGTTTCGCGCTCTTCCCAATGGCCACTCCCAGGCCGACGCGTTCATTATTTGTTCTATACCAGATTCCGCTGCCGGCGTCCATTTCCGAAGGCTAGGCGAGGCGCAGATACGCTAATTAATACAATACCTTATCTTGTGCGTTGTTTTGTCCCAAGCGGCCGTCCGACCGAGCCGGCCCGGAGAATTTCCGATGCTCCTTTGGAACCTGATTCGGAATTGACTTTATTGGCCATGTTCCATATTTGTTCTCAACAGATTTATTTACGAACGATTGCGACTGCCGCCCTCGTCGTCCCTCATCCGAGACAAAGCTGGAGGCTCCGATGTCCGCGCAAGCGATCCTCGACTTGTCCGACAAGCGTTCGGACCGTCGCCCTGGGTCCCGCCGCTCCCAGAAACGCGCCTCCGTGCCGGTGACACGCAATGCCCTCATCGCCGACTTTCTGGCAATCTGCGAGCTCGATCCGGAGATCGAGTCCCTACGCGCGCCCGCCGAGCCGGCCGAATTCGAGATCGGAGACAAAACCATCGAGCACATCGCCGATTTCGAAATCGTGCGGGACGGACAGTCCCAGCTGATCGATGTGCTGACGGACGAGGATCTTCTGAGCCATCCCCTGCGCACGGCAGCGATCCACGACCTCACCTCGGCTGACGGCCGCACCTTCTCCATCGAGACCGCTGGCACTATTCGCTCCGAGCCGCGCATGACGACCGTGCGCCTCATCATGGCCTGCCGGCGCACGCCGGTGACGGCAGGCGACCGCGTGCGCATTCTCCATCAGCTCGATGAAGTTGGCACCATGCGCCTCGTCGATTGCGCGGGCGGTGTCATGAACACGCAGGACGGCGTTGCTGCCGTTTTGGCGCTCGCCTGCGAAGGATTGATCGCTGTCGACATCAGCCGCCCGATCCTGCCGGAGACCCAGGTGCGCCGGCGCCGCCTGCCCTTTACGGACCCGTTCTCGTTCTAAATTTGAGAGTGCCTTTCCACGGCCTCGCTGAGGAGCGTGCGCACGATGGCGCGCACCGCATCGGGCGTATTGTCCTCGTTGAACTTGGCCTCGATCTCATCACGCACGATGGAGCCGTCGCCGCTGCGCTTCAGCTCGGTGGAGGATTCCGCCTGGAGCAGCGTGACGAAGGCGCTCTCGACCTCGCGCGCCACCACGCCGCCCTCGGCCGCTTCGACGAGTCGTCCCGTCAGATCGAAGACGTTGCTCTCGTAGGGAAGAGGCTGGGCTTCCAGCTCGCCGCTTTCATCGAGAATCCACGCGCGCGGCACGTGATCGATCAGATCCACCGATTGCCGGTTGATCGTGCCGGGGTTGAGCCAGCGCGTGCGCCCGGCCAGAACCGACTTCTGTGTTTTGTGGATGTGCCCGTTGATCAGCACATCGCAGCCATCGACTGCGAAGGGCGGCACGGCGCCGGGATAGCCGCCGTCGAAAGCGATATCGTGATGGGTGAACCACACCTGTCCGTCGATATCGGAGAACGAGCCGCGCGCATCGGTCGGGATCGCCTGGCCGTAAGGCGTCATTCCGACGCCAAGGCGCTTCTCGCCGAACTGGAATTCCGCCACGGGAGCTGACGCGGCGACCACATCGACCACATCGCACAAGCCCAAGAGCGCCAGCGTGTCGCCATCGGTGAGCGTCATGTGCTGAATGTCGTGATTACCGACATTGACGAGCGGGCGCTGGTTGAACCCTTTGAGAATGCGGATGAGCTGGTTCTTCAGAGACTCGTCGGGCTCAACGGGGCGGTCGAAGAGATCGCCCAGGATCACCGGCGCGAGCCCACGCGCATTGGCAATCGCAACGCAATGCTCGAGCTTACCGAGCACGGCCTGCGGCCAGACAACATCCTTGCGCCGCCCGGGACGCCGCGAGCCCACATGCGGATCGCCGATTACGAGCAGGCCCTTACAGATTTTGAGCGGAAGACGATCTCCGGACAGGATCATGCGGTCAGCCGCTCCGACGGCGAATGTGATGAATGGGCGTGATGATCGAGCAGGGTTTCCGCGCTCACAGGCGATCCGCAGGTCGGGCAAAGCCCGCCCGTTTCCTCCACGAGACGTGCCATTTCGGCCTGCAAGGATTTGATCCCCTCATCGATCTGCGCCATGCGCCCCTGTGCGATCAGGGCCGCGCTGCGCAGGTCACCGAGACGCTTCAAGATATTCTGCGCACTTGTGGTGCTTTCAAGAACCGGCGCCTCTCCCGGCAGCGATTGCAACGCGGCGAGCCGCGCCCTGCTCGAGGCCAGCGACCTGCTCAGCTGCATGACCTGACGCCCGATACGGTCGCGCTCACGGGCATGCTCGACCCGACGCGTGAGGTCGGACATTCTCTCGACGTCAGGCAAGTCTGCCATGGTCGATATCTTTGTTTGCGACTTGCGCAATTGCTTCGTGAGAGAGGCCAGTCGAGCGGAATGATCCTGTACGCGCTGAAGATGGGCTGCCTGTTCGTTGATCAGATTGGCGCGGCTGCGGAGCACGTCGAGCTTTTCCTTCAGAACAGAAATCTCTTCCAGCGCGGCGAGCGCTTCCTCGAGCGCGATCATCTCCCGTTCGCCATTGCGCACGGTAGCGTTGTCGCGGGTGCAGCGCTCGCGGTGGATCACCAGCATGTCGCGGATATAACTCGCCTCCTGCCCGATCGACAGAACGGCCGAACGGCGGGATGCGGCCTCGCCCAACAGGAAGACCGGAAACTTCTGATGCGCGATATGCACATCAAGGTCTTCGACCTTGGTGATGCGCAGCAGGTCCGCCACCCAGTCAGGCACATTGCGCCCGCCGGTCTCGTAGCGCATGCCCTTCTCTTCGACGATGGAGCCATCCGCCTCATGCAAAGACCAGATGTTCACCGGCGAACGTCGCGGCTGGCGCGTGAAGCGCAGCAGTCGCTTGCCCGCGACACCGATCTCCACCGTCGCATTCTTCGCTCCTGCCCGCACGAGGCTGTCGCGCGCCTCGCCATAGAACACGGCGCGCAGGGCGCGGATGAAAGTGGACTTGCCGCGATTGTTCGGGCCGATCAGCGCATTGACCCCGGGGCCGAGATTGAGCGTCGCATCCTTGTAAGCCTGCACGTTGATGAGGCGGATGAAGCGCAAGCCCGGCTGCGCATTATCCCAGGCCGCGCTGCAATCGGCCGATTGCACATCCACGCCGGAGATCGGCTCTCCCGCGATGCGGGCGATGTGAAACTTGTCCGAAAACTGCGACAGATCATGGTGAGAGACGGCGAAGCACTGCACTCCAAGCCGCGCCGCGCCATCCTCCAGCACCTTGTAGAAGGAGGACACGCGCTCGGGCGCAATCCAGCAATCTGCTTCATCGAGCGCGAGGAAACGGGCGACATCGGCTTTCACGACCGCAATCAGCCTGAGCGCCATGCCGATGACATTGGTCAGCGCGCCGCCATTATCCTCGAGCACGTCTTCCAACGTGCCGTCCGGACGCCGGACACAGATGTCGAGGGAGGCGAGGCCCCGTTCCGTCGAAAGCTCCAACGCCACCGGCTTCTCCCCGGGTAGAACCTCCTGCACGAGGGCCGTCAGCAGCGTCTCGAAGGCCGCCAGATTGCGCCTGCTCGCGCTGCCATGCACGGCCTCGATAAAGGCCTCGACCTCATCCTTGACGGCGAGGCGCCCCTTCGCGAGCTCGACGTCGCGCCTCAGATCTTCGACGCGCATCCGCATCGCATCGCGGCGTCCCTCGAGACGTGCGAGAGCGGCCTCCGCCCGTGACAGCTGATGATCGATAGGCTGATCCATCAGCGCTCGTCTCCAAGCTGTCGCAGCCGCGCTTCGACATCGCTTAAGGCCGCGCCGAACTCCTCGACGAGCTTGGCGTTTTGCGCCAGGGCCGCTTCGATCAGGTTCTTGATCTCCACCTCGTCGGACGTGCCGAGCTCAGCCTCGGCAAGCGCCCTCGCCTCATCGAGATCGCGTGTCAGCCGCTCGACCTCACCTTCGGCCCGGATGCGCTCCGCGCGCAGCTTGTCGAAGGTTTTGCGCAGGTCATCGAGCCGCCTCAGGCTGTCTGATTCCAGGCGAGTGTGGCTCGTCATGAAGAGTGGCTCCGCTGCAGATCAATGGCCAAGGTTCAGTTCTGAGGGGCGATATTTCGTCGCAACGACTTCGCCTTATTTCGATCCGGATCTTAGGCGACCTCTTCAAACCTGAAATCCAAACCTTCAGATAGTGTCGGTTACTCCAAGATTACAGTCTCACACAACGAACTTTGCTTGACACGCACCGGTCCGGCATTATGTTCTTGTTTTGTTCACCATACAAGCCCTGTTTCGCGCGGTGAACGCAAGAGAGCCGAAGGCTCCTCACCGGAGGAATGCTGGATGACTGCGATGACGGAAGAATTCCCGATCTTCGAGAACGAGGAATGGCTCGTATCGGAGGATGGCCTGGAGCATAAGAGAACCGGCTACTTCATCGATCGCGCAAGCGTCGGCCAGCGCCGGGAAGACGGCTTGTGGACCTGGCCGCTGCATATGGCCGAGAAGAACTGGTGCGCGATGATGCCGTTCGCCGAGGCGTTCTCCTGCGCAGCCTCCGTCTATGACATCGAAACCGGCGCCGATCTTGCGCACACTTTCAAGGTCGCGCGCTGCGAAGTTTCGGCCTGGCCGCATGCGAGCAATACGCAGCAACGCAAGGTTTCAATTCCGGCTCCGATGATGGGCGATCCCTTGTGGAACGAGGTTCGCGAGCCCATCTATGTAAGGTCGGGAAACTCCGAAAACTCCTTGGCTGACGAGGACTTTCGAGCCTTTGATGACTCTTGGCGCATCCGCAAAAACAAAGGTGCGCGCCCCTTCTCGACGACCACGCGTTTTCGCTCCGCACGCTTCGCTGAGGCCCATGTTCCGGCCTGGCAGACGTCGCGCCGAATCCGCAAGACAGGGACGAAGCTCGTCCGCTTCCTGCAGGCGGCTTGGAACGTACGGTAAGAGGAATGCCAAGCGTGAGGCTTGACCAAACATTTTACGATTTCTGGAGTGCTTCCTTCGGCAGCGCTTCCGATCAGGATTTCGGCGCGCCGGAAACGGCGGATGCTTTCGCGCGAAGCGTCATCGCGACGATCTGCCATGCCAGCGTGACGCCAGGCGTCGGTCGCCGCACGTTCGATCGCTGCATGCGCTCTCTCATGCTTGGCTCGAGCGCGCGCGTCGGCTTCCGCCATTCCGGCAAGGCCGAGGCTATCGATCTGATCTGGCAGGAGCGCGAACAGCTCTTTCGCGATTACACGGCAAGCACCGACAAGCTTCGCTTTTTGTCGACGCTGCCTTGGATCGGCCCTGTGACGAAACACACGCTGGCGCGTCGGCTCGGCCTTGAAGGGTCAGAGACCCACAAGGCAGTGGCTTAAGAGAACAACAAGAAGAAGAGGTATCAATCCATGGCTAGAATGCGTGCAAGCGATGTCGGCTTTTGCGTCGTCGACGGCAATGCCGATGTGATCGCAGACAATCTCGTCCACCGGATCCGCGAAGCGACCGTGGAGATGGAGGCCCAAGTCAACCGCCTCTATCGTGGTCGCCAAGCTTATGATCTCGCCGCCGGCACGAAGATCGATCTGGACAAGGCGATCGAGCAGTTGAATTACATGGCGCGCACCCTGCGCGAGATTCAAAGTGAGCAATCCAAGGTCGTCTATCTTCAGGCGGCCGAGTAAGCCAAACTCTCACGCGGCGCTCCAAAGCGCCGCTTTTTTGTATAACGGCTACCTCTGCGCCTCTACTAGGCTGCATTGCACTTGTCCGTCCCTACCATCGTCGCGCTTGAAATATTTTAAGAACAAATATAGAACATTAGGCGATGTCCATGCCGGGACAGGAGAGCGTATCAGACCCGAACGATGTTCGGGAGAAATGATGGAGAGCTATGATGGCGGGCAGTGTGAACAAGGTAATCCTGGTGGGCAATCTGGGTCGGGACCCG
>JAYSGD010000012.1:0-157068 GCA_041913065.1 Microvirga sp.
CGGATCTTCACGTTGTAGTCAACAACCCGCTTCACGCACACAAGAAGCTTCATTCGTCTGTCCTCATTGACGGTCGGGTCCGGATATGGCCCATCGCGGGCTCCCCGGACAGATAGGAAAAAGACGGATGGGACCGTAGCCTTCGGGTCCCGATTGTCAACGCGGCGCCTGCAATTCCTGGGCCGCGGCACGGGCCAAAACGGGATCGTAGCGGTGTCGCATGATGGGGATGAGAATAGCGCCCGCGATGAAGCCGCCAAGATGCGCGAACCAACCGACACCGTCATCGCCGCCGAAGAACGCGGAGACGAATTGCAGCACGAACCAGAAGCCGATGGCCCAGTAAGCCGGAAGGCGAAGCGGAATGCCGCCCAGAAACAGGGCCCAGATCCGCACGCGCGGATAGAGAATGAGATAGGCCGCCACCACGCCGGACACGGCGCCTGATGCGCCGATCAGGGGGCGATGCGGCGTCGGGAAGATGAAGAGATCCGGCAGGTTTGCGCCTGCGGCGTAGAAGGCGACAAGGGTGTGCGTGAGGCTCGCGACAATGCCGCAGAGCAGGAAGAACACGAGGAAGCGCAGGTGTCCCATCGCATCCTCCACGTTATCTCCGAACACCCACAGGAACAGCATGTTTCCGACGAGGTGAAACCAGGAGCCGTGCAGGAAGATGTTGGTGGCGGGCGTGAGCCATACCGGCACGAAGGGATAGCCATCGGGCAGCACTTCCGTGCCGACGAGCACGGAAGGGATCATGCCGAGGCCGCCCACCATCGCATCCTCGCCATAGGGGCCGTATGCGTAGAACAGATAGGAGAGGATGCAGGCCACGATGAGCGACCGCGCGACGACCGGCGTCTTCATGTGTTCGAGAGGCACGCCGTCGTGGAGCGGTAAGAACATGATGCGTTCCGCTCCTCAGCGGTTCTGGCCAGGCACCCAGAGGACGTCGAGCGCGCCCTTGTCGTTGATGTGGCGGGATGCCACGAACAGGAAGTCGGAGAGACGGTTGAGATATTTCACCGTCTCGGGCGACACCTTTTCCTCCGGCTTCTCGCCGAGGGCAACCACGAGACGTTCCGCGCGTCGGCAGACGGTACGCGCCAGATGCAGGGCCGCAGCGGCCGGTGTGCCGCCGGGCAGCACGAAGGAGCGCAGGGGAGCGAGCTCCGCATTGAGCTCGTCGATCTCGCGCTCCAGCCGGTCTACCTGGCCTTGCGTGATGCGCAAGGGTTCGTAGGGCAGCTTCTTATCCGTCTCGACGGTTGCGAGGTCGGCGCCCAGATCGAAGAGATCGTTCTGGATGCGGCTCAGCATGGCATCGATGGGAAGGTTTTGCGTGTGCAGGCGGACCATGCCGATGCAGGCATTGGTCTCGTCGACCGTGCCGAAGGCTTCGATGCGCAGATCGTGCTTGGGCCTGCGTCCGCCGGCGGCCAACGCCGTGGTGCCCGTGTCGCCGGTGCGCGTGTAGATACGATTGAGAACGACCATGATCGGCCTGACGGTTCCTTGATTTCGGGAGGCATTATCGGCGAGACGAGACGGATTCGCCGCTAAAAAATCGTCCTGCCGGAAATTGAGTCAGGCTTTAGAAGGAATAGCCGACCCGGGCGCCGATATTGGTCAGGCCGCGATTGTCGGAGCAGGCGCCGGCATTGGACAGATGCTCGACGGTGGCCATCACGCTCCAATTGGCGGAGAGGCGGACGCCCACGGAGCCCGATTCACGGAACAGGGGCGAGCAGCCCAGGGACTGACGATCCGAGAACGGATCGGTCACGCGGTCTTTGCCGTTGTGGATGGCGCCGCCGAGGCTGCCTTCCACGAACACGCTCGGCGTGAGATCGAAGGTCCAGGTCAGGCCCGCATAGCCGAAGCTGGTATTGCCGTCGACGTTCAGGCTGCCGCCGATATGCGGGCGTGGAATGAAATAGCTGGTGAACAGATCCGACGCGGTGAACGGCTTCGCGAGAAGGATCTCGCCGGTCAGGTTGGCCGATCCATCACGCCCTTCAGGGCCCCACGGGTCTTGAGCGGAGAGGCCGAAGCGGAATTCGGAGAGGAAGCTCGGCTGGGCAGTGCCGCTAGGGAAGGCGGTTTGATTGCGAGCGTCGGCAGCGAGAGCACCTGTCGATCCCATCAAGAGAACGAGGAGGGTCAAGCCCAAGGCTTTGCTGGCGCGCATCAAGGAATCCACTGCTCAATCGAAGTTGCCGTCAGGTTACGCCCGACATGGCTAATGTTGTCTTAATACAAACCGTGGCGAAAAAGTGTCAAGAGCGGGAAGGCTAAACCGCTTTCCACCAGATCACCGCCATAATCACCACGATTGCGAGGAACTGTAGCAAGACGCGCACACGCATGAGGTGCTGCGATCGGTTGGGGCTTCCGCCGCGCAGCATGTTGATGAGGCCGAGAAGCAGCACGAAGGC
Organism: Microvirga sp.; assembly: GCA_041913065.1. GTDB lineage: Bacteria > Pseudomonadota > Alphaproteobacteria > Rhizobiales > Beijerinckiaceae > Microvirga. The sequence continues at coordinate 2,439 of JAYSGD010000012.1, forward strand.
GACAGCCAGAACGGCAATCGGCACGATCAGGTCGGCAATGGTGTCCATGGTGATTCCACGTGGAAAGTTGCGGGACCGTGGCCCGAACCCGCCGTGGAGGCAAGGGGGCAGACGTTGGCTGCCCCTGCGTCATGTCAGTTTCTGCGCAGCAGGCGCTCGAAATAATCGAGTTCTTCCTGCTGGCGGGACGGATCGCCGAGCTTGCGTCGCAGCTCTTCGAGGATGCGCTGGGCCCGTTGCGCAGGGGTAGCGCCGGCCATCCCATCCAGCATGTCGCGGGTGTTATCGGAATAGCCCCTGTTGCGCGTGGGGCGGCCCAGCGGATCGTTGTTGTTCTGACCGGCCTGCCCTTGACCCTGCGGCTCGCCTTGGCCCGGCTGGTCGCCCGCCTGCTCGTTGCCGTCGCCCTGCTGCATTTGCTGCATCTGCTGGGCCATGCCCTGCATGCCGCGCCTCAGGTTCTCGAGAGCGCGCCCCTGAGCATCCACGGCGGGGCCGTCCTGGCCCTGCCCAAGAGCGCCTTCGGCCTCGCGCATGTCCTGCTCGGCCTGACCGAAGCCCTGCTCGCCCTGCATGCCCATGCCCTGCATGCGGCGCTGTAGCTCTTCCAGCCGCTCGCGCAGGGCCTGCTGGCGCTGGCGCAGGCCCAGGGGGTCCAGCTCGTCCGAGGTTCCGTTCTGGCTTTGCTCTTCGCCGCCTTCACCCTGCTCGCCCTGTTGGCCCTGCTGACGCTGGCCCTGTTGGCGCTGACCCTGCTGCCGTTGCCCCTGACGCGGGCGGTCGCCCTGCTGCATCCGGCGGTTCTGGCCGTCGCGGAAGGTCTCGTCACGCAGGTTCTGCTGCTCTCGGGCCATGTCCTCCAGGTCGCGCATCGCCTGGTTCATCTCGCGCCCGAGCGGATCGGTCATCCGGCTGTTCGGCTGCGCGGTCTGAAGGTTCTCCAGGATGTTGCGCAGCTGTTCCAGGAGCCGCTGGGCCTCGGCCACGTCGCCGCGGCGCATGGCCTCTTCCATCTGCTGCAGCATGCGGTTGAGATCGTCCTGCGAGATCATCCGGTCGGGGCTGCGCTGGTTCTGATCCTGGCCCTGCTGCTGGTTCTGCTGCATGCGCTGGGCGAATTCGCGCAGGAACTTGTCCATGGCCTGACGCAGCTCGTCCGTGAGGCGGCGGATCTCGTCATCCGTAGCGCCGCGCTCCATCGCCTCCTTGAGGCGCTCCTGCGCCGCGCGCAGCTCGCGCTCCGCATCCGACAGGTTCCCGTCCTCGATCTGAAGCGCCATGGTCCAGAGCCAGTCGGCCACCTCGACCAGGTTCTCGTCCGTCTTCGCCACGCGCAGACGCTCGGCGGCGGTGCGCAGGCCCATGAACACGCCCCATTGCGGCGTGAATTCCTCGGGCGAGATCAGAAGGGAATCGAGAGCCACCTGCACGCGCTTGCGGTCGTCGGGAGCGAGCACGAGGTTGCGCCGCTGCTCCACGAGAGCCTTCGCGAGCGGGTTGGTGAAGGGGCGCTGCGGCAGGGTGAACTTGATCGTCTCGCTCGTCGCCTCCTGGCCGGCTTCGTCCTTGACCTTGAGGCGGATGGTGACCGGCGATCCGGCCCAGGCGTGGTTGGTCAGGTCCACCGGCGAGCGGGTTTCGGGCGCGTTCTCCTCGTTGCTCGGAATGGCAAGCGGAAGGGGAGGAGCGGGCACGAGTGAGCGGCCCTTGCTGCCATCGGCCTTCTCGACCACGCCTTCGATGGAGGAGATGCCGTAATCGTCCTTGCCCTTGTACATGAGCGTGAAGGTTCCCCGCGCATTCACCTCCGGCGGGCCGGCGAAGGCGATCTCGGGCATGCGGTCGGGAATGGCCTCGATGTTCAGGGTCACGCTGTTGGCGAAGCCCGTCTTGACCGTCAGTTCGGTGCTGCCTTCCAGGGTGTAGCGTTCCTCACGCAGGTCGGCCCGCTGATTGCCCTTGGGCGGCAGCGCCGTCAGGCCCTTGTCGTGTGAAATCTCCGCCGTGCCTTCACCGGCGATGCGGATGACGATCGTCGAGCGGATCGGCGCGCGCAGGCTCTGGCCCTTGGCGAGATCGATCATGAGCGGCGGCATGCGGGTGTAGAGCGGCGGGTCGATCCAGCCGTCGATGCGGAAGGTGGGACCGGACGCCTGGACATTGCGCCAGTCGAAGGCCGCCGAAAGCCGCGAGCCGATTTCGGGGCCGGCCACGAAGGCGCTCGTCACCAGAGCGAGAATGCCGGCGGCGCGCAGGGCGTAGTGGTCCCGGCGCGGCATGTCGGGGTTGGGCGCGGCAACGCGCATCCGGCTAACAGTCTCTTCGGCCCTTTTCCGGTGAAGGGACCACAGGGCCCGCGTTCCGGGATCGGAGGAGCCGAGCGCCAGGGAATCGTCGAGCACTCGGGCGGGGCCGTGCTTCAGGCCCGTATCCCGGTCGAGCCGGTCGAGCGCCCGGTTCCGGCTCGGCATGCGAAGCCGGATGAGGGGCCAGAGGGATATCAGGAAGGCCGCGGCGAAAAGGGCGATGCCGATGCCGCGCCACAGCGGCGGGGTATCGAGCCAGAGGCCGAACCAGGAGACCGTGAGGAAGAGGAGGACGATGGCGATAGGCAGCCACAGGCGCGGCCAGGCATCCTCCCACCAGAGGGACCAGCGCGCATGCGTGACCAGGCGCCCGAACCTTTTGCTCAGGTTGCTCTGCGCAGGCGACGGGTTCGGGCCTTCGCTCATGCAATCAGTCTCCGCAGCACGAAATCTGTGCCAGCGCCCCAAGGGAAAGCTAGCACGGGATGCCCGGATGGCCAGCGGTCAAATGGGCACATCGTGCCCGTATGGGGATTTTGGGCCTTCCCGGCATTCACATGTCCGTCAGGACAACCGCCGGGAAGACCTGATGTTTGTCAGGCGAGCCAGGAAGGGATGCGGTCGAGGCCGATCAGATCGTCATAGGAAGGCCGGGGCCGCACCACCGCATGGTCCGCGCCCCTGACCAGAACCTCAGGCACGAGAAGCCTCGTGTTGTAGGTGTTGGCCTGCACGGCGCCATAGGCGCCGGCCGTCATGAAGGCGATGAGATCGCCGGGCTTCACCTTGGGCATGTCGCGGGAGAGCGCCAGGTAATCGCCCGTCTCGCAGACCGGGCCGACCACGTCGGCGACCACGCGCGGCGTATCGGGGGTGGGTTCCGCAACCGTTTTGAGGTCGTGATGAGCCTCGTAAAGGGTCGGGCGGATCAGGTCGTTCATGGCCGCATCGACGATCACGAAGGTCCGGTCGGCGCCTTCCTTCACGTAGATGACCTTGGCGACGAGAACGCCTGCATTGCCGGCGATCAGGCGGCCCATCTCGAAGACGAGCTTGAGCCCGAGATCCTTGGTGTGGCGCTTGATGATCGCCGCATAGGCCTGCGGGTCGGGCGGGGGGGCGTTGTCCTCGCGATAGGGCACGCCGAGGCCGCCGCCGAGGTCGATATGGTGGAGCTTGTGCCCGTCGGCCATCAGGTCGCGGGCGAGCTCCGCCAGGAGCGCGGTGGCGTTGTCGAAGGGCGAGAGGTCCGTGATCTGGCTGCCGATATGCATATCGACGCCGGTGACCTGAATGCCCTTCAAGGAGGCGGCGCGGGCATAGACCTCGCGGGCGCGGGCGATGGGAATGCCGAATTTATTCTCGGACTTGCCGGTCGAGATCTTCTTGTGAGTCTTGGCATCCACATCGGGGTTGATGCGGATCGAGACCGGGGCGCGGGTGCCCTTGGAGAGGGCCACTTCCGAAAGAGCCTCGAGCTCGGGCTCGGATTCGACGTTGAAGCAGAGGATGCCGCTGTCGATGGCGAAAGCCATTTCGGCCTTGGTCTTGCCGACGCCGGAGAACACCACCCGCTCGCCCGGAACGCCCGCAGCCAAGGCCCGGCGCAGCTCGCCCTCGGAGACGATGTCCATCCCCGCTCCGAGATTGCCGAGGGTTTTCAGAACCGCTTGGTTCGAGTTCGCCTTCATGGCGTAGCAGACGAGCGCATCCGTATCCGCGAAGGCTTCCGCGAAGACGCGGTAATGCCGCTCGAAGGTAGCGGAAGAATAGCAATAGAACGGAGTTCCCACCTCATCCGCGAGGCGGCGCAGGCTGATGTCCTCCGCATGGAGAACACCGTCACGATAGGCAAAATGGTGCATCGGGCAGCCTAGTGTCTTGGGCGAAATGCGTCCGGTCCGCCGCGAAAAAGCGCGGCACGGCAGGGATCAGAGCAGCGGATCGAGGATAAACGGCTTGTTGGGCACCGTATAGCCGCGGGACGGCTTCGAGCGCGGCGTTCCGACCGGGGAGGGCAGAGTCGATTGCTCGGCTGCTTCCGGCTGGGCCTGCACCCCGGCGGAGCCCGGAGGCGGCTCGAGCGCGCCACGGCGGCCACAGGCGGAAAGACCGAGAACGATAAGGCCGCACACCAGGACGGCACGGGAAAAGGTCAGGCTGGACGACATCGAGAACTCCGAAACGTGGCCGCACCATAACGGCAAGCGTTGCCGGATGCGAGAGGCAAAGCTGAATAGCGGGATGTCGGTTCGACTGGCGACATTTGATTCCGCCGAAAGGGCCGTTTTCTACGGGATCGTGATGACCTGGATGATCTGAGTAACCGCCCAGGTCTTGAGGTTCGCCGCAAAAAGCGTCACATCCACCCCATGTCGACGCCCCCGAAACCGCAGAATCCTCGCAGCCGCATCGTTCTTGCCGGCATCGCCGCCCTCGCCCTGATCGGCGCGGGCGCCGCCTGGTATGGATTGTCCCGCAACGACGCGGGCTCGGCCGTTGCCGCCGAATGCCGCGCCGCGCAGACGAAAACGGCAGGGCTGAAGCCGCTGGCGAAGGGCGAGATCGCAGCTCTCAACGTGAACGCCACGCCCAAGGCGCCGCCGGCCATTGCCTTCACAGGCGGGGAGGGGCAGCCCATGAGCCTTGCCGATTTCAAGGGCAAGACCATTCTCGTCAATCTCTGGGCAACCTGGTGCGTGCCGTGCCGCGAGGAAATGCCGGCCCTCGATAAGCTTCAGGCGGAACTGGGCGGTAGCGACTTCCAGGTCGTCGCCATCAATGTCGACACGCGCAATCCCGACAAGCCGAAAGCCTGGCTGCAAGAGAACGGGATCAAGAACCTCGCCTATCATGCCGACCCGGCCGGAAAGCTGCTTCAGGTGCTGCAGAAATCCGGCCATGTTGTCGGCCTGCCGACCACCTTCGTGGTCGATCCCTCAGGCTGCGAGATCGCCATCCTGAAAGGCCCGGCGGAATGGGCCTCGCCCGATGCGCTGGCCTTCGTAAAGGCTGCGCTGGGCCGCAGTTAAAACCGAAAAGCGCCGTCCGCATCCGGCTCGCCGGATTTGCCTGAAAACGCGGGTTTCGAAAGCCGCCAGGGGCGATCCATGGCCTGACGAGCCTGGCCGCGCTCCAAGAGCCGCGGCGTGCCGTCGGCCAGAATTTCCTCGATCACCAGAAAGCCCAGACCCTGGAGGGTCACGCAGGCGAGCTTGGTCGCAAGATCGTCCGCGGGCACGGACAGGGAACCCGCCGCATAGATACGTTCCAGAAGCGTCTTGGGATGATGGGTCGCCTTCGCGCGCGGCTTGAAGGCGACGACATTCGTGTCTAGCTCGACCATGGAGTGCCCCTTTTCAGGCCGCCACGTTTTGTTTTTGTATGGCGGCTCATGAACGATCAGGCCTGCATTGTGCCGGAAACTGAGCCGTTTAAGGAATGCGACATATAACGCTCCCCGCTCATAGGAGGCTTGGCCATTCAGGCAATAAAAAAGCGGGGCTGAACCCCGCTTTGATTTGTTCGCCTGCCGAGGCCGATCAGGCGCTCTGCTGAACCTGGATACCCTTGTCGGTGAAGAGCTGTTGCAGCTCGCCGGCCTGGAACATCTCGCGGGTGATGTCGCAGCCGCCGACGAACTCGCCCTTCACGTAGAGCTGGGGAATGGTCGGCCAGTTGGAATAATCCTTGATGCCCTGGCGGATGGTCTCGTCCTCGAGCACGTTCACGCCCTTATAGGGAACGCCGAGATAGTTGAGGATCTGGACCACTTGCCCTGAGAACCCGCACATCGGGAATTGCGGCGTGCCCTTCATGAACAGCACGACGTCGTTGGACTTCACTTCGTTGTCGATGATCTGGTTGGCGTCAGCCATGAAATTCTCCTCATCTCAGCGGTCAAGGCGCTGAGTTCGTCTCTCAATTGTCGGGTGCCAGCGTCGTCAATGCAAGGGCGTGAAGCACGCCACCCATGCGGCCTTGCAGCGCTGCATAGACCATCTGGTGCTGCTGGACCCGGGATTTCCCCTTGAAGGCCGAGGAAGTGACGGTGGCGGCGTAGTGATCGCCGTCTCCCGCCAGATCCTTGATCTCCACGACTGCATCGGGGAGGGCAGCCTTGATCATGCTTTCGATATCGCGTGCATCCATGGGCATGGATCAAACTCCTTAGGACTTGCCGGTCATGTACTCGGGCAGCCATGCCTCATGAGCGCTCTTCAGCTGCTTCACGGATATGGCCTGCTTGCCCGGCAGAATCAACGAATCGCCACCGGTCACGCCCAGCGTCACGGCGGGGATGCCGAGAGCGCCGGCTTCGTAGAGAATATCGGCAGCAACATCTTCATCGACGGCGATGAGATAGCGGCCCTGATCCTCGCCGAAGAGGAAGGCATGCAGCGGCATCCCTTCCGGCACTGCGCTGATCTCGGCGCCCACATCGCCGGCCATGGCCATTTCGGCGAGAGAAAGGGCAATGCCGCCGTCCGAGCAGTCGTGCACCGTCTTCACCTGGCCGGAGCGGATGAGCTGGCGGATGAAGTCGCCGTGGCGCTTCTCCTGCACAAGATCGACCGGCGGCGGAGCGCCTTCCTCGCGGCCGCAGACGTCGCGGAGATAAATCGACTGGCCGAGCCATCCTTCCGTCGCGCCGATGAGGAGGATCGCCTCGCCCTCAGCCTTGAAGGCGATGGAGGCATTCACCGTCACATCGTCGAGCACGCCGACGCCGCCGATGGCGGGGGTGGGCAGAATGCCCTGGCCGTTGGTCTCGTTGTAGAGCGAGACGTTGCCGGACACGACGGGGAAATCGAGCACCTTGCAGGCCTCGCCGATGCCTTTCAGGCAGCCTACGAACTGACCCATGGATTCAGGGCGCTCGGGGCTCGCGAAGTTCAGGTTGTCGGTGATCGCGAGCGGAAGGCCGCCCACCGCCGTGATGTTGCGCCAGGCTTCCGCCACAGCCTGCTTGCCGCCCTCGAACGGGTCGGCCTCGCAGTAGCGCGGCGTGACATCGGTGGTGAGCGCAAGACCCTTCGGGCCGTCCTCGACGCGCACGATGGCGGCGTCGCCGCCAGGTGTCTGCACGGTGTTGCCGAGGATCAGGTGATCGTACTGCTCCCACACCCAACGCTTCGAGCACTGGTCCGGCGAGCCGACGAGCTTCAAAAGCGCTTCGGCTTCCGACATCGGCGCCTTCACGCTCTCGGGCGCGATGACGGGACGCTTCGGGCTCTCCACCCACGGACGATCGTAGAGCGGAGCCTCGTCGCCGAGTTCCTTGATCGGAAGATCGGCCTTCACCTCGCCCTCGTGCTTGATGACGAAGCGCAGCGTGTCGGTGGTCTTGCCGATAACGGCGAAGTCGAGGCCCCATTTGTGGAAGATGGCCTCGGCCTCTTTCTCCATGCCGGGCTTGAGCACCATGAGCATGCGCTCCTGGCTCTCGGAAAGCATCATCTCGTAAGCGGTCATGCCTTCTTCGCGGCACGGCACCTTGTCGAGATCGAGCTCGACGCCGAGATTGCCCTTCGCGCCCATCTCCACCGCGGAACTGGTGAGGCCCGCAGCGCCCATGTCCTGAATCGCGATCACCGCGCCAGACTTCATGAGTTCGAGGCAGGCTTCCAGCAGAAGCTTCTCCGCGAAGGGATCGCCGACCTGCACGGTTGGACGCTTCTCCTCCGACGCATCGTCGAACTCGGCGGAGGCCATGGTCGCGCCGTGAATGCCGTCGCGTCCGGTCTTTGAGCCGAGATAGACGATCGGGTTTCCGACGCCGGTGGCCTTCGCGTACCAAATCTCGTCGGTGCGGGCGAGGCCGACAGCCATCGCGTTGACGAGGATATTGCCGTTGTAGCGCTTGTCGAACCCGACGCTGCCGCCGACGGTCGGCACGCCGAAGGAATTGCCGTAGCCGCCGATGCCCGCGACGACGCCCGAGACGAGGTGCGGTGTCTTGGGATGATCGGGCTCGCCGAAGCGCAGGAAGTTCAGCGCCGCGATCGGGCGCGCGCCCATGGTGAACACGTCGCGAAGAATGCCGCCCACGCCTGTCGCCGCACCCTGATAGGGCTCGATGAAGGACGGATGGTTGTGGCTTTCCATCTTGAAGATGCAGGCGAGGCCGTCGCCGATATCGATCACGCCCGCGTTCTCGCCCGGGCCCTGAATGACCCAGGGCGCCTTCGTCGGCAGGCCGCGCAGATGGATGCGCGAGGATTTGTACGAGCAATGCTCGTTCCACATGGCGGAGACGATGCCGAGCTCGGTGATGGTCGGCTCGCGGCCGATCAGCTTCACGAAGCGCTCGTATTCGTCAGGCTTCAGCCCGTGCTCCTTGACCAGCTCTGGGGTGATGGCGACGTCGTTGCGGATCATCAGGGTCTCGCTTGTTTCACCCTCTTTTAGCGGAAGAGGGAATGGACAATCAGGTGTCCTCATCCTGAGGAGGGCCATTAGGCCCGTCTCGAAGGACGAGGACACCGGGTCCAGAGAGCGCTGGAGACGCCCTCGTCCTTCGAGACGCTTCGCTCCTCAGGATGAGGGCTGCGGGGGCGTCTCGTCCCCGCTGGTGTTTCAGGCCGCTTTGGCGAAGGACGAAACGAGGCTCTCGAACAGGCCGCGCCCATCGGTGCCGCCCACGAGGTCTTCGATCAGGTTTTCCGGATGAGGCATCATGCCGAGCACGTTGAGCTTGTCGGAATAGATGCCGGCAATCGAGTTCATCGAGCCGTTGCGGTTGGCATCCGGCGTCACGTTGCCGTGCGCATCGGAATAGCGGAAGGCGACGAGGCCTTCGCCTTCGAGACGCTTCAGCGTTTCCGCATCCGCCGTGTAATTGCCTTCGCCATGCGCCACGCAGACATCGATGGCCTGGCCCTTGGCGTAGGCCTTCGTGAAGGCGGTGTCGTTGCGCTCAACCTTCAGGAACTGGCGATGGCAGATGAACTTGAGGTTTGCGTTGCGCATCAGGATGCCGGGCAGGAGCCCTGCCTCGCAGAGAATCTGGAAGCCGTTGCAGACGCCGAGCACGAGACCGCCGCGTGCCGCATGGGCACGGACCGCATCCATGACCGTCGCGCGGCCTGCAATCGCGCCGCAGCGCAGATAGTCGCCATAGGAAAAGCCGCCCGGCAGGACCACGAGGTCCGTGCCCTTCGGCAATTCGGTTTCTGCGTGCCAGACCTTCTGGGCGTCGGAGCCGGCGAGTTTGAGAGCCCGCACCATATCGCCTTCGCGATTGGAGCCGGGGAAGACGATGACGGCGGATTTCATGTCGGCCTCACGCGATCTCGACGCGGTAATTCTCGATGACGGTATTGGCGAGCAGCTTCTCGCAGGCTGCCTTGAGCTGGGCTTCAGCCTGCGCCTTGTCCGCAGTGCCGAGCTCGATGTCGAAGACCTTGCCCTGGCGCACCCCGTCGATGCCCTCGACGCCGAGGGATTTGAGGGCCCCTTCGATGGCCTTGCCTTGGGGGTCGAGAACGCCGTTCTTGAGGGTGACGGTGACGCGAGCTTTCATGGGGGCCTCGGGCTGTTTCAAGATTTGCCCCACGCCATAAAGCGAAAGCCCTCAAGAAACAACGGGCTTAGCGCATCGTGCGGAAAAGTGATTCCGGTTTTCCGCATCCAACGATGCGCAGCTTTATGAATAAGCATCGGACGGGTCCCAAAAGTGCAAATCCACTTTTGGGTCGGATGCCCTGGAGCATTTTTCGGTGAAGTGGATCCGGCTCACCGTCAAAAATGCGGCACAGCAAAGCAGAGGGCTGATTCCATGAAAATGGAAATAGCTCTAGCCGCCCAATTCACGGGCGGCCACTTCACGGACACTCTGCTGCACGATCTCGGGCGATGCGCCGATGACCAGGACCACGTCCAGATCCTCGCCGGACCGCCGCCCGAGGGCCGCACCATAGGCGGGTGGCTTGGCTCCATCAGTGGGGGCCAAGGTAATGGCAAAGCCCGGATAGGGGGCATTCCGCAGGCGCTCGACGGCGATCGTGCTCTTGACCGGCTTCTTGCGGTCGACAGGAGAGCGCAAAGCTCGGGCGAGGCGCTCCGGGTCCTTGAGCAGGCTTTCCGTCACTTGAGCATCCCGGCCTTTCAGGCGGATGACGCTGACGGCAAGGCCAGGGCTGCATTCCGGCGGCGCGCAGAAGGAAAGAGCGATGGGCTCGGCCCTGTCCTCGGCCAGCCATTTGCGCAAGGGGAGGGCACCCCAGGAGGCGTCGGCATGGAGGCCCGCGACCGTGCGGGGAAGGTAGTCGCAGCCGACAAGCCCGAGTGCGGCAAACAGAATGAGGAAGCGGGAGAGCCGGCAAGAGAACATGCCTTTCTTGTAGCTTCAAACCTGCCGTCAGGTCGATGGGATGAGTGGACAAGTCCAGCGCGGTTTCCCCTCTCCCGTGCGGGAGACGGGCAGAGGTGAGGGCATGCCCCTTCTTCCGGACACGGCATGCCCTCACCCGCCGCGCTCACTAACGACGAAACGCTCACCCAGCCAGACCAAACGCCTCCACCGTCATCCCCGCGCAGGCGGGGATCCAGACTCCCGATCCGCTCAGAACAAAGCTGCACGGGCCAAGTGGCCTTTCCTGGCACCGTCGTGGTTATGGGTCCCCGCCTGCGCGGGGATGACAGGGGGAGCGGGTGGCACACGCAACGTTATGTTCTGTATTTGTTCTTGACAAGGTTCCTAAGCTTGGCTATGCGTGGTTGAGCCCGATCCACCGAGGGGCGCTTTCGCGAGGCGTCGTGTTTGTGGGATCGGGCGCGGTCCCGTGCGGAGGATGACGCAATCCCCCGTGACGGGAGGCCCCGGCGAGAGGCTGGGCTCCGCTCTGGTCCAAGGCCGCCCGTATCAAGACGGTGTCCGCCTTGGGCAGAGCTGGGGCCATGTCGCGCCGGTCCGCCTAAAAAAGCCGTGCGCGGGGAGCCGTCGGGTTCTTCACTCACACTAGCCGAGCCGGACGCCTCCTCGCGCCCCCTCGACCGCAAACCCTCGGGCGAAAATCGCCGCGAGGATAATCCCGCATGCTCTTTGATAGTTTCCGAATGGATTTGCAGGCTGCCAGGAGGACCTCGGCGCCTTACGCCTTAATTCGGAGCAGTGAACCCGATCCGCATAACCTTCCACTGCCGATGCCAGGGCGTCCAAGTGCTCGGGATCTTGAACGGCAGGCATTTCTTGATGGCGCGGAGTGCGGCGGCTGCGATGGCGGATTTGGGCGATCCTTCGATGATCTGAGGTTCTCCGTCCAAGCCCCCATCGGGCTTCACGCGGATTTCCACCACAACCGGCTCCGATCCCTTCGCGTCGATGGGAAGGGTGTAGCAGGCTTTCACCTGATCATGAAAAAGCCTCACCAGGTCTGCTCGCCCGTTGGCGGCGGCGACGCCGGGGGAAAGGCTGATGGCGACAATGCTTGCAGCAGGCAGAAACAGGCGGTTCATCGGGATATCCTCACTCCCGACGCTTATCGCAACATCGTTTCCTTGATCAATAGCCCCGCTTCACATCCGACAGCGCCCGACCGAAGGCTTCGGCCAAAGTCTCCCGCTCCGGCGGGGAGAGGTCGCGGGCGATGACGACACGCTCGCTGCGGGAGGTGAGCTCCAGCTTCTGCAGGCCGAACTCGTCGTCGGTCTCCCGGTCGAGGCGGGTCCAGAGCGGATTGAAATGCCATTCCTGGGTCTCGCCGCGCGCGGTGACTTTTCTGAACAGCAGGCGGATGGGCGTCAGTTCGAGAAGCTCGAAGGCCTGGCCCTGGCGGTAGCTCACGCGGAAGGCGATGTAGAGGCCCAGGAAATCGAGGCCGAAGAAGCCGGCGAGCGGCCAGAAGCCCATGATGACGAAGGGCAGGCTGGCAACGATGGATACCGCGCAGACCAGCATCATCAGGATGCGGAAGCCCTGCGGGCTCAACGAGCGGTGCGGGCGGATGACAGCCGAGAACACCGGCTGCTCGAACCGGTCGGTGTCCCCAAATGTCACCTTGCTGCCTGCCATGGTCCAGATATAACGCAGAAATGTCCGATCTGAAGCCGCCCTCCCGCCGAAGTTCCAAGGCGATTTCCAAGCCCAAAGCCATCCCCGCAAAGGCTACCGCTAGAGCGCTTAAAGAGCGCAAGCCGAAACTCCTCGACCGCGACGCGATGATCGAGGTCTTCCGGCGTCTTCATGCGGCCAATCCCGAGCCGAAGGGCGAGCTGAATTACACCAATCCCTATACGCTGCTGGTTGCCGTGGCGCTCTCCGCGCAATCGACGGACGTCGGCGTCAACAAGGCGACGAGGGATCTCTTCCCCATCGCCGACACGCCGCGGAAGATGCTGGCCCTGGGCGAAGAGGGTTTGCGTGAGCACATCAAGACGCTGAACTTCTACAACACCAAGGGGAAGAACGTCATCGCGGCGGCGCAGCGTCTGGTCGACGAGTTCGGCGGCGAGGTGCCGAATTCCGTCGAGATCCTGGAGACCCTTCCGGGTGTCGGCCGAAAGACCGCGAGCGTCGTCGTCAACATCGCCTTCGGCGATCCGCGCATCGCCGTCGATACGCATATCTTCCGCGTCGCCAACCGTCTGCCGCTGGTGCATACCAAGACGCCGCTGGAAACGCAGGTCGCGCTGGAGAAGCTGATCCCGAAGGAATACCTGCTCCACGCCCATCACTGGCTGATCCTGCACGGGCGCTACATCTGCAAGGCGCGGAAGCCCGAATGCTGGCGCTGCCCGGTCAACGACCTCTGCCGCTTCCCGGACAAGACGATTCCGTAAGACCCTCCCACGTCATCACCGGCCTCGTGCCGGTGATCCCGATGGCTTGGAGCGCCGCGTTTTTCCAATCGGGATGGCCGGGACACGCCCGGCCATGACGGAGAGAGTGAGCTTCAGGGCTTCAAACACTTCGGCGCCTGCCGCACGCAGGCAATGCCCGGCGTCGAGCAGGCGAGCCCTTCCGGCCTGCGGGCGCAGACGACGCAGCCGTCCGTCCACTCGGAGCAGGCGGGCACGCCGCTCCTCGCGGCCCGCTCGGACGCGGGCGTGACCACGCCTGCGAAGACGGCGAAGGCCACGACCAGGAAGGCGATGATTCCTGCGATGGAAAGAGCGAGGGATTCGTCCCGGCTGAACATCGCTCACCCGAACGCGATGAGGCCGGCCAGACCCGCCGCGCCGACGATGATCCGCCACCAGGCGAAGGGCGTGAAGCCGTGGCGGGAAACGTAGTCGAGCAGCATCCTCACGACCACCAGCGCCGCGATGAAGGCCGAAATGAAGCCCGCAACGATGATTACAGCGTCGTTGGCCGAGAGGAATTTGTAGTTCTTGAGCAGATCGTAGGCGAAAGCGCCGGCCATGGTGGGCATGGCGAGGAAGAACGAGAACTCGGCGGCCGCACGCTTGGAGGCGCCCATCAGCATGGCGCCCACGATGGTGGCGCCGGAACGCGACACGCCGGGGACCATGGCGAGGCACTGGAGGAAGCCGATCTTGAGGTACATGGGTAGGGGGAAGCGGGTCGCGTCCTCATGGGTGGCCTTAAGCGGCATCCGGTCCACCAGCAGCAGCACGAAGCCGCCGGCGATGAGAGTCATGCAGACGATCCAGGGGTTGAAGAGCACGTCCTTGATGAAACCATGCAGCACCGCGCCGATGAGCGCCGCCGGCAGGAAGGCGATGACCACGCCCACCACGAAGCGCCGGGCGTCGGGGTCGTGCGGCAGGGCCTTGGCGATGGTGAGAAGCTTGTTGAAGTAGACCGACAGGATCGCCAGGATCGCGCCGAGCTGGATCAGCACCTCGAAGGTCTTGCCCGTCGATTCGAAGCCCAGGAAATGCCCGACCAGCAGCAGGTGGCCCGTGGAGGAGACGGGCAGGAACTCGGTCAGACCCTCGATGAGGCCAAGAAAGAGCGCCTCGATGATGTTCGCCATCGTTGAAAATCCCAAAATCGGCGCCAGATGCAGGGGCGCTCACGGACATGTCAAGGAAGCTCTGCGCCGGCAAAGCCATCCACATGCGCCTGGAGCATGAGATTCACCAAAATTCCTTACCGCTCCTTAACGAAGCACGGCCTTATTCTCGCCGCCTGTTTCGCGTCTGACATCATTCATGGCCATCCTGCATTCCTATCCCTTCTGCCCGCATTCGCGGTTCGCGCGCTTGATTCTGGCGGAGCTGGGCCTTGAGCCGGACCTCGTCGAGGAAAAGCCGTGGGAGCGGCGGCTTCCTCTCCTGGAGATCAACCCGGCGGGCAATTTGCCGCTGCTGATCGACGATAACGGGCTGGCGGTCCCCGGAGCGCGTGGCATCGCGGATTATCTCGACGATACGCAGGGCGAAACCCTCCGTGACCGCAGGCTTTTGCCGCAGGACATCGCGCGAAGGGTCGAGGTGCGCCGCCTGCTCGACTGGTTTCTCGTGAAATTCAACGACGAGGTCACGGATTATCTGGCGACGGAGAAGATCTACAAGCGCTTCATGCCGGCCGAGCTTGGCGGTGGCCCGCCGGACATGAGCGCGATTCGCGCCGCGCGCACCAATGTGCGATATCACTTGAAATATATCGGTTTTCTGATTTCCAAGCGGAATTGGCTGGCCGGCGACCAGATGACCTATGCGGATCTGGCGGCGGCTGCCCATCTGTCAGTGGTGGATTATCTCGGCGACGTGCCATGGGACGAGGACGAAACAGCGAAGCATTGGTACGCCCGGGTGAAATCCCGGCGGTCCTTTCGCGCGCTCCTGGCCGACCGGGTCCCGGGGATGGCGCCGGCGGACCATTACGACAATCTGGATTTCTGAGCGGCGAGAAGCTCAAGAACGCCTTCGTCGAGCGGGCGAAGCAGATCGGCTTCGACGCCGTGCGCATCGCCGCGCCCGATTCCATACCGCTTGCGCCCGAGCGCCTGAAGGCATGGCTTGAGGCCGGCCATCACGCCTCCATGGACTGGATGGCCGAGACGGCGGAGCGCCGCGCCGATCCGCGCGCGCTCTGGCCCGACGTGCGCAGCGTCATTCTGCTCGGCCTCAATTACGGCCCTGCCGACGATCCGCTCGCGACGCTCCCCTTGAAGGATCGCGGCTCGATCTCGGTCTATGCCCGCAACCGCGACTATCACGACGTGATCAAGGGCAAGCTGAAGGAGATCGCGGGGTTTCTCGCATCGAAAGCCTCATCCGACGTGAAGGTGTTCGTCGATACCGCGCCGGTGATGGAAAAGCCTCTCGCGGAAGCGGCGGGCCTCGGCTTTCAGGGCAAGCATACGGTCATCGTCTCGCGCGAGTTCGGCAACTGGCTTTTTCTCGGCGCCATCTTCACCACGGCGGAATTGCCGGTGGACGAGCCGGAGCGCAACCATTGCGGCTCCTGCCGCCGCTGTCTCGATGTGTGCCCGACCAATGCGTTTCCCGCGCCGTTCCAGATCGATGCGCGGCGCTGCATCTCGTATCTGACCATCGAGCATAAGGAGCACATTTCAGAGGAACTGCGCGAAGGCATCGGCAACCGCATCTTCGGCTGCGACGATTGCCTCGCCGTCTGTCCGTGGAACAAGTTCGCACAAGCCGGTCGCGAAGCACGGCTCATGCAGCGCGACGATCTTGCCGCGCTTCCGCTCGCGGAACTCGCGCGCCTCAACGATGCCGCTTTCCGCGAGCGCTTCGCCGGAACGCCGATCAAGCGCACGGGGCGGGACCGCTTCATTCGCAATGTGCTTATCGCGATCGGCAATTCCGGTGATGCGGGATTGACGGCAGAAGCCGTGCGCCTGCTCGACGATCCGTCACCGCTCGTGCGCGCTATGGCGATATGGGCTATCGGACGACTGCTTCCGCATGATGTGATTGCTGACCACGCGCAGCCGCGTCAGGAACGCGAAACCGATCCGGAGGTACGCGCGGAATGGAGCCGCGCATTATCCCAAGCGGAGAGCAGAACCTACGCCGCGTGACGATTGGCGGCGGGGCCGAAATGATCGATGTAGCGCGGGTTGATTGCTGACACGGGCAGGATGACGAGCACATCTGTCGTACCGAATTGCCTGTCGATCACGGCACCAGTGCCGAAGGTCGCGCCGAGGCGAAGATAACCTTTGATCAGCGGCGGCAAGGCATGCAGCGCGGCTTTCGGATCGACGGCATCCTTGGGCAGAAGATCCATGCGCGTGAGGCGTTCCGGCAAAGCGCTCGCCTGCCATGCTTCCGGCGCCGATGCGTAGTGATGCAGGAAGCTGAGAGGCAGCGCGAGATCCTGCGGGTTCGTGCCCTCAAGGCTCGCGCAGCCGAGCATCACGTCGATCTTGTAATGCAGCACATAGGTCCAGATGCCGTGCCAAAGGAGTTCGACCGTGCGCTTGTTGCGGTAGGGCTCGAGAACGCATGAGCGGCCGAGCTCGAGGAAGCGCAATCCCTCATGCGATTTCAACAGGGGCGCGATATCGTATTCGCAGCGCGTGTAGAAACCCTCGTGCTGCTCCGCCACGTCCTGGCGCAGAAGCCGATAAGTGCCGACCACTTTGGGTTTCTTCGAGCGCAGTGCGCCCGGCTTGACGTCATGGTCGAGAACGAGAAGGTGGTCGCAGATATAATCGTAGTCGTCGACATCCCGCCGCGAGAGACGCGCGGTGCCCGTCGGCACCGCCGACATTTCCTCGTAGAAGACTTTGTAGCGAAGCTTCTGCGCCCGCCTGATCTCCTGTGCCGTCGTGGCCAAGCGGACTTCCAGCGAGCCGATGCGTCCGAGCACGGGATCGAGATTGCCGTAGTCACGGACGATGCGGCTGGAGCCGGGGATGAGCTTGACCAGATTGCCCGACAAGGCAGGGCGTTCAGAGGTTGGAGAAGTCGTTGGATCGTTCAGGCCAGAGGTGCTCATCGCAATCTCGCAGGTGGCGTCTCTTCGGGGCTGCCGGGGTCTTCGTTGTCCGGCCAACCTTGGCATAGCTGGGGTATTACACCGTTTTGTGACAAAGTATATCGCGGTCGCGGGATCATATCACAAGGTCCGAAAGGAATTATCCGGCTAAAATTCTCATGCCGCCGATCTGCGGTCGCTATGGGCGCGATAGGACAGGGCCTCCGCCACATGGATGCGCCGGACCTTCTCCTCGCCGTCGAGGTCTGCCAGCGTCCGCCCGACCTTCAGGACCCGGTGGAAGCCGCGTGCCGACAGGCGCATGGCGTTGGCGGCATCGCGAATCAGCGACAACCCATCGGCATCGGGCTGCGCGATCTCTTCAAGAAGCGCGGGCGGGCAGGCTGCATTCGTGGTGACGCCGTTGAGATTGAGCGCCGCATAGCGCTGTTCCTGCCTTCTTCTCGCGGCGGCGACACGGACCGCAACCTGCGCCGAGCCCTCCTCCGGAGGCGGCAGGATCAAGTCGGCTGCGGTGACCGCAGGCACCTCGATGGCGAGATCGATACGGTCCAGAAGAGGCCCGGACAGGCGGGCCTGATACTGCGCGATGCAGCGCTCGTTCGGCTGGCGGCGGCATACATAGCCAGGTTCGGTCGCCTGTCCGCAGCGGCAGGGGTTCATGGCAGCGACGAGCTGGAAGCGGGCTGGATAGGTCACGCGATGGTTGGCGCGGGCGATCAGGATCTCACCGGCCTCGATGGGCTGCCTGAGCGAGTCGAGAACCTGTGGCTGGAATTCGGGCAATTCGTCAAGGAAGAGAACGCCGTGATGGGCGAGCGAGGCTTCGCCGGGCCGTGCATTGAGGCCGCCGCCGACCAGCGCCGCCATGGAGGCCGAGTGGTGCGGCGCGCGGAATGGCCGCCGATCCGAGAGCGCGCCATCCGCCAGGAGCCCCGCCACCGACTGGATCATCGAGACCTCCAGCAGCTCGCGGGGCGAAAGCGGCGGCAGGATGGAGGGCAGGCGCTGGGCGAGCATGGATTTGCCGGCCCCGGGAGGTCCGTTCATCAACAGGTTATGGCCGCCCGCCGCCGCGATCTCGAGCGTGCGCTTGGCGCTCTCCTGCCCCTTGATGTCGCGAAGATCCGGCAGCGTGCCGGGAGTAGGCATGATCGCGGGCGCGGGGCGGCTCAGGACCTGCGTGCCCTTGAAATGGTTGGCGAGCTGGATCAGCGAGCGCGGAGCGATGATCTCGATGTCCTGGCTTGCCCAAGCCGCCTCCGAGCCGCAGGCCTCCGGGCAGATCAGGCCGTGCTGACGGTCATAGGCCGCCATCGCAGCCGGCAGCACGCCGGCCACCGAGGTGATGGAGCCGTCGAGAGCGAGCTCTCCAAGAACCGTGAAGCCGTTCAGCGCATCGCCTGGGATCGCGCCGATGGCCGCCATGACGCCGAGCGCGATGGGGAGGTCATAGTGACTGCCTTCCTTCGGCAGATCGGCGGGAGCCAGATTGACGGTGATCCGCTTGCCCGGGAGCGCGAGGCCGGAGGCGATGAGGGCCGAGCGCACCCGCTCTCGCGACTCCGCCACCGCCTTGTCGGGAAGCCCGACGATCATGAAGGCCACCGCGCCGGCCGAGATCTGGACCTGAACATCGACCGCGCGCGCCTCGATCCCCTCGAAGGCAACTGTAGACACGCGCATGACCATCGGAATCGTTCCTCCCCCAGAAGGGGCGACTTTAACCTGCTCCGGTAGAACGTGATAGTGTTTCCTATTCCGCAAAAAGGCGATGTGACATTCTCGTAAGAGCTGAATGCGGAACCCTCTCGTCCCGTTGACGTTGAGTCCCACTATCGGCCAGCCGGGCTTCCAAGCCCATAAAGGAATTGGCCGTTCAAGAAGGGGAGATCGGCATGACGTGGGACGGTTTCATCTCAAGATGGCCTGTGTGCGAAACGTCATGATCCCTTAAGTTGCGTATCGAGGTCATGATGCTGGCATCCCATCCGGCTTCCGAGCCAAGCAAGGACCGGCACCAAGCCGGACCCGACGAGTTCTTCAAGACCGCTCTCCAAACGGCTCCAACGGCTGTTCTGATGATCGATCCGCATCAGGATGAACTTCCCATTGTCTTCGCCAACGATGCGTTTCACGACCTGACGGGTTATGCCCCGGACGAGACACTCGGGCGCAGTTGCCGCTTTCTGCAAGGGCCGGAGACGAATCAGGAGACGGCATCGGCCCTGCTGGAAGCGCTGCATGATGGGCGGTGCATCGAGGCCGATATCCTGTGCTACCGCAAGAACGGCCAGCCGTTTTGGAACGCCATGAGGGCAGGGCCCGTCCGGGACGGGAACGGCGATCTGCGATGCTTCATCTGCTTCCAGAGTGACGTAAGCGCAAAGGTCCAGGCGGATCGCGACCTGAGCGACGCCATGCAGAGCCTAGAGAAGATCGTCGATGAGCGCACGCAGGATCTGAAGATCGCGCTTGCGGAGAAGACCGCCTTGCTTCACGAGGTCGAGCACAGGGTCAAGAACAGCCTTCAGATGATCGCCTCCCTCGTGTTGCTGAAGGGCCGCCGCACCCGCGACCCCGGTACGCGGCAGATCCTTCAGGATATGGCCGAGCGGGTGAGCGCGCTCTCACACGTTCATCGGCTCCTCTACGCCTCCGAGGATCTCGGCAGCTTCAACTTGGCGGACTTTACCCGCGAGCTGGCGGAGGAATATGTGGCGGCGCTGCCGCGGGGGCACGTCTCTCTCCACCTCGATCTGGCTTCGGCCGATGTGCCGGCCGCCAAGGCGGCACCTCTTGCGCTCCTTCTCAACGAGCTGATCGGAAATGCCGTCAAGCACGCCTTCCCGGGCGATCGCCGGGGGCGATTGACAATCCGGATCGGGCGCGTTGAAAGGGCACTGCAGATCATCGTCGCGGACGACGGAATCGGGCTCCATCATATCCCTGCGCCCGAGGGGAGTTTCGGAAAAACCCTGATAGATATGTTGGCCCGGCAACTGAAAGGGCAGTTGACTTGGCGCGATATGGAGCCAGGTACACGGGCTGAAATCCTCATGCCCGTGGATGCGGAGGAATCTTGGATTGAGTAAGGATCAGCCTTTGCGCATCCTGATCGTGGAAGATGAGTTTCTCATTGCCCTGGAGCTGGAAAGCCTCTTGCAGGAGATCGGGCACGATGTCGTCGGCATCGCGGCCTCGTCCACCGAAGCCATTGACCTCGCCAGGGAAGCCTCACCGGATCTCGCATTCGTGGATGTGCATCTCTCCGATGGCCTGACCGGGATCGACGCCGCGCGCGTGCTGTCCGAGCAGCAGGTGACAGTCCTGTTCATGACCGCCAATGCCAAGCGCATCCCTGAGGATTTCGCAGGAGCGCGCGGCGTGATCGCCAAGCCCTATACCGAACGCGGCGTGAGGGAAGCGCTGGCCTATGTCTTGGCAGGTCAGGAACACGATGAGAAGGAGCCGCATCGGATGACCTTCATCCCTTTCGGGTCCAAAAATCGTGAGGACAGCTCTTCGCTGTCCTGAACTCTCCGTCTCTCCTTACCGCTGAGCTTTCAGCCGGTAGAGCGCGTCGAGCGCTTCACGCGGCGTCATCTGGTCAGGGTCCAGGGCATCGAGTGCATCACGCAAGAGATCCTGCTTCGGCGCAGGTGCGGGAGCAGGCTCTGAGCGCACGGGCACCGCGAAGAGCGGGAGATCGTCCACCAAGGCGCGCTTCGGGTTCTCGCGGTCCGACTTTTCCAGTTCGCTCAGAATCGTTTTCGCCCTGTCGACCACCGCCGATGGCAGGCCTGCGAGTCGTGCTACCTGCAAGCCGTATGAGCGGTCGGCGGCGCCGGGCACCACCTCGTGCAGGAACACCACCTCGCCGTGCCATTCCGTGACCTTCAGCGTCGCGTTGGAAATGCGCGGCAGACGCTCGGACAAGGCCGTCAGTTCGTGGAAGTGGGTGGCGAACAGCGCGCGGCACCGATTGGCCTCGTGCAGATGCTCGATGGCAGCCCATGCAATGGACAAGCCGTCGAAGGTGGATGTGCCGCGTCCGATTTCGTCGAGGATGACGAGGGAGCGGGATGTGGCCTGGTTGAGGATCGCGGCCGTCTCCACCATCTCGACCATGAAAGTCGAGCGGCCGCGCGCGAGATCGTCGGCAGCGCCGACGCGTGAGAACAGCCTGTCCACCACGCCGATATGCGCCTCCTTCGCCGGGACGAAGGAGCCCATCTGCGCCAGCACGACGATGAGCGCGTTCTGGCGCAGATACGTCGATTTACCGCCCATGTTCGGGCCGGTGATGAGCAGGATATGGCCAGCATCCTTGCCTGAGAGATCGGAATCGTTGGCGATGAAGGCCGTGCCCTCGCGCTTGAGAGCCGCCTCGACGACGGGATGACGTCCGCCCTTTATGGTGAAGGCAAGGCTCGTGTCGATATTGGGCCGCGTCCAGTCGAGGCGCATGGCAAGATCGGCAAGAGCTGCGGTCACGTCGATGACGGCGATCGCTTCCGCGGCCGAGGCCACTTCGCCCGACAGGTCGAGCAGTTCCTGCGCCATCTCATCGAAGAGCCCAAGTTCGATCTTCAGCGCGCGGTCGGAGGCCGAGGCGATCTTCGCTTCGAGTTCGCCGAGTTCCTGCGTGGAAAAGCGCATGGCGCCCGCCATGGTCTGGCGATGGATGAAGGTCTCCTTCCATGGTTCCTTCAGCAGATCCTCGCCCACGTTCTGCGGCACTTCCACGAAGTAGCCGATCATGTGGTTGTGCTTCACCCGCAAGGTTCGGCAGCCGGTATCATTCGCGTAGCGCGATTGAAGGGCTGCGATGAAGCGGCGGGAATCCTGCTGCAACTCGCGCAGCTCATCGAGATTGGCGTCATATCCGGCGCGAATGAAACCACCGTCGCGCTTGAGCAGCGGAATTTCCTCTGCAAGCGCGGCGGCCAGCTTGTCGGCCACATCCGTGCGCAGGGATTGCAGGCGCGCTGCCGCATCCGCCAGTTCTTTCGGCAGATTGGGCGCAATCGCCAATTCAAGGCCAAGCTCGCGCGCCGCGAACAATCCGTCGCGCACGCAGGCCAGGTCCCGAGGCCCGCCGCGTCCGAGGCTCAAGCGCGAGAGCGCGCGCGCCAGATCGGGGGAGCGCTTGAGAATGCGGCGCAGGCGGTCGCGAAGATCGGCGTTGTTCACCAGCGCCTCGACCGCATCCTGCCGCTCGCGGATGAGACCCGGATGGGTGAGAGGGCCTGCCAAACGTTCAGCCAGGCAACGTGCGCCGCCCGGCGTTACCGTGCAGTCGATGGTGGCGAGCAGGCTGCCCGCGCGCTCGCCGGAAAGCGTGCGCGTGAGTTCGAGATTGGCGCGCGTCGCCGCATCGATGGCGAGCGCCGCACCCGCATTGTCGCGCGCAGGCGGATTGAGTACGGGGCGGCTGTCGATCTGCGTCTTCTCGATGTAGAAGAGCACGCTGCCTGCCGCCGTGATTTCGGCGGCGCCGAATGAGCCGAAGGCATCGAGCGTCGCGACGGCGAAATATTCCTTCAAGCGCCGCTCGGCGGAAGCGGGGTCGAGACCTTCGCGGGAAAGCGGCGTGATCGAGGCGCGCGTCTCGTTCCAGAAGGCCCTGAGCTCCGGATCATCATGGATCACGTCCGGCACCAGGATCTCGCGCGGCTCGAAGCGGGCGATCTCGGCGGGGAGGCCGAGCGCATCCGTCTCGCTCAGCACGAACTGGCCTGTGGATATATCGACGGCGGCAAGCCCGTAACACCATTGCGTTTCCGACGCGCGGCGCCTTGCGATGGCGAGGAGGAAATTGGCACGCCCAGGCTCCAGCAGCCGCTCCTCGGTGATCGTGCCCGGGGTCACGAGGCGCACGACGTCGCGGCGCACGACGGATTTCGAGCCGCGTTTCTTGGCCTCCGCCGGGTCCTCGGTCTGCTCGCAGACCGCCACCCGATGGCCCAAGCCGATCAGGCGCTGAAGGTAGTCGTCAGCCCGGTCCACGGGCACGCCGCACATCGGAATGTCCTGCCCCTGGTGCTTGCCCCGCTTGGTGAGCACGATGCCGAGCGACCGGCTCGCGATCTCCGCATCCTCGAAGAACAGCTCGTAGAAATCCCCCATCCGGTAGAACAGGAGGCTGTCCGGGTTGGCGGCCTTGATCTCGATATACTGCGCCATCATGGGCGTGACCTTGTTCTCCTGGGCGGGCTTGGAGCCGGCAGGGACGGTTTGGTCGGCGCTATCGGAGGGCTGATAGAGGGCTTGGGATGACATTGCAGTTGTTTAGCAAAGCCGGGACAGGCTTTCACCCCGCGATAGGCTACAAGAGTAGGGTGTGCACAAGTCTTGAGGCGTGCAATCCTTGGCCTTAAGGTCGCAGCCCCTTATGGCAGCCCCGATTTTCTCGAGATCCGCAGCATCCCATGACCGACGATAAGCCCTCCGCCCCCCGCAAGCGCCCCACCTTCACTGACCAGGAGGCGTTGCTGTTCCACTCCCAGGGGAGGCCTGGCAAGCTGGAGGTCGTGCCGACGAAGCCCATGGCGACCCAGCGGGATCTGTCGCTGGCCTATTCGCCGGGCGTCGCCGTGCCGGTGCTCGCCATCGCCGAGAACCCTTCGCTCGCCTTCGACTACACCACCCGCTCCAACATGGTGGCGGTGATCTCGAACGGCACGGCCATCCTCGGCCTCGGCAATCTCGGCGCGCTCGCCTCCAAGCCGGTGATGGAGGGCAAGTCGGTTCTCTTCAAGCGCTTCGCGGATGTTGATTCCATCGACCTTGAGGTCGACACGGAGGATGCGGACGCCTTCATCAACTGCGTGCGCTATCTCGGGCCATCCTTCGGCGGCATCAACCTGGAGGACATCAAGGCGCCGGAATGCTTCATCATCGAGGAGCGCCTGCGGGAGCTCATGGACATTCCGGTGTTCCATGACGACCAGCACGGCACGGCGATCATCGCGGCGGCGGGCCTCATCAACGCCCTGCACCTGACCGACCGCGACATGGCGAAGACCAAGCTCGTGGTGAACGGCGCGGGCGCTGCCGGCATCGCCTGCACGGAACTGCTCAAGGCCATGGGCTTTGCGCCCAACAACGTGATTCTCTGCGACACGAAAGGCGTGATCTACAAGGGCCGCACCGAGGGCATGAACCAGTGGAAGTCGGCACACGCGGCGGAGACCAATGCACGCACGCTGGCCGACGCTCTGAAAGGCGCGGACGCGGTGTTCGGCCTTTCCGCCAAAGGCGCTTTCTCCGACGACATGATCCGCTCCATGGCGCCCAACCCCATCATCTTCGCAATGGCCAATCCCGATCCGGAGATCACGCCTGAGGAAGTGGCACGCATCCGTGACGACGTGATCATCGCGACGGGCCGCTCGGATTACCCGAACCAGGTCAACAACGTTCTCGGGTTTCCTTACATCTTCCGCGGCGCGCTCGATGTGCAGGCGACCACGATCAACATGGAGATGAAGATCGCGGCGGCGCAGGCTCTCGCCGATCTCGCCCGCGAGGACGTGCCCGATGAAGTGGCCGCAGCGTACCAGGGGGCGCGCCCGCGTTTCGGGCGCGACTACATCATCCCCGTGCCGTTCGATCCGCGCCTGATCCATACGATTCCGATTGCGGTGGCGCAGGCCGCGATGGAGACCGGCGTGGCGCGCCGTCCCATCGTGGACACCAAGGCTTACAAGGCGCAGCTCTCCGCCCGCCGCGATCCCGTCGCGGGCACGCTCAACGGCATCTTCGAGCGCGTGCGCAAGATGCCCAAGCGCGTGGTCTTCGCCGAGGGCGAGGAGGAGCGTGTCATCCGCGCCGCCCTGTCCTTCGTGAACCAGGGCCTCGGCCGCGCGATCCTCGTTGGTCGCGAGGAGCGCATCTTCGAGACGGCGGCTCTCGCCGGCATCGAACTCGAAGGCCGCGAAGGCATCGAGATCCACAATGCGCGCCTGTCGCGCCGCAACAGCACCTATGCGCAGTTTCTCTACGAGCGCCTTCAGCGCAAGGGCTATCTGTTCCGCGACTGCCAGCGCCTGATCAATCAGGACCGCAACCACTTCGCGGCATCCATGGTGGCGCTCGGCGATGCGGACGCCATGGTGACGGGCGCGACCCGCAACTATTCGACGGCTCTTGCCGACGTGCGCCACGTGATCGACGAAAAGCCCGGCCATCGCGTCATCGGCGTGTCCCTGTGCCTTGCGCGCGGCCACACCGTTCTCGTCGCCGATACGGCGATTCACGAGATGCCGAGCGCGCAGGAGCTTGCGGAAATCGCCATTGAATCCGCCGGCGTCGCGCGCCGTCTCGGCTACGAACCACGCGTCGCGCTTCT
Source organism: Microvirga sp. (assembly GCA_041913065.1). Lineage (GTDB taxonomy): Bacteria > Pseudomonadota > Alphaproteobacteria > Rhizobiales > Beijerinckiaceae > Microvirga. Next base: position 27,985 of record JAYSGD010000012.1, read on the forward strand.
GTCCTTCTCCACCTTCGGCCATCCCCGTGCTGAGCGTGCGGAGAAGATCCAGGAGGCAGTGAAGATCCTCGACGGCATGCGCCTCGATTTCGAGTATGACGGCGAGATGGCCGCCGACGTGGCGCTCGACCGCGAGCTGATGGCGCAGTATCCGTTCAGCCGACTCACCGGTCCTGCCAACGTGCTCGTGATGCCTGCGTTCCACTCCGCATCCATCTCCACGAAGATGTTGCAGCAGCTCGGCGGCGCGATGGTGATGGGTCCGCTCGTCGTGGGCCTCGACAAGCCGGTGCAGATCGTCTCGCTCGGCGCGACCGATAACGACATCGTCAACATGGCGGCGCTGGCCGCCTATAATATCGGCGGCTGATAGGTTCGCAGTTCTCCCGATGAAAGAAGTGGTTCATGTCGCATTGCTGCGATGTGAGCCGCCCGCCTTATTCTGCTCTTCGGCATGCTCAAGCTTCATGCGGCGTTCAGGGTCGGGCCTTTCCATTGGCAAAACATGAATCGATAAAGCCAGGGGGCAAACATGACCAATCGGAAGCCTAAGACCGTCGTCTTCGACATCGGCAACGTCCTGCTGCGCTGGGATCCGCGCAATCTCTACCGCAATGTCTTCGACGACCACACGGAGATGGAATGGTTCCTGTCCAATGTCTGCACGCCGGACTGGAACCTGGAGCAGGATCGCGGCCGCGACTGGGACGAGGCCGTGGCACTTCTGGTCAAGGACCATCCGACGCATGAACCTGCCATCCGCGCCTTCCACGAGCGCTGGCCCGAGACCGTTTCCGGCGTGTTCGAGCAGAACGTGGCGCTCCTCCAGCGCCTGCGCGATTCGGGCGTGCCGAACTATTGCATCACGAATTTTTCCGGGCCCAAGTTCATTCTGGCGCAGCAGCGATTCCCGTTCCTCGCCGGCTTCGACGGCGTGATCGTCTCAGGCGACGAGCGGCTGCTGAAGCCGGATCATGCCATCTATCACCTGCTGCTCGCCCGTTATGGGCTCGAGGCTGCCGATTGCGTCTTCATCGATGATTCGAAGGCGAACGCGGAAGCGGCCCGCGCGGTGGGCATGGAGGCGATCCATTACCCCACCGAGGAGATCGACCTCGCCGCCGAGTTGCGCCGCTACGGCTTCCCGGTGTGAGGTGGGCATACTGATCGTTGTCATCCCCGGCGAGCGTCAGCGAGGGAAGGGGATCCATAGCGCTGCGGCTTGTGGGTGGATTCCCTTCCCCTCCGCTGCGCTCCGGCCGGGAATGACACTGGCGGGTTAGAAACCTTGTGATTGAGCCGACTTGCCCTTCGGCTCGCCTTGGGCCATCACGCGGCATGCGCGATTTCGACACGTCCCTTCCCATCGACGCAGTCCTCCCCGATCTCACGGCGAGCCTGCGTGAGCGTGCCAATGCGGTGCTCGTGGCTCCGCCCGGCGCGGGCAAGACGACGCGCGTGCCGCTCGTGCTCATGGACGAGCCTTGGGTGAACGGTGCCAAGATCATCGTGCTGGAGCCGCGCCGTCTCGCGGCCCGCGCCGCGGCGGACCGCATGGCCAGGACGCTCGGCGAGAATGTGGGCGACACGGTGGGCCTTCGCGTGCGCCTCGGCTCCAAGATCAGCCGCAAGACGCGCATCGAGGTGGTGACCGAGGGCGTGTTCGCGCGCATGATCCTGGATGATCCCTCGCTCGAAGGTGTCGCCGCCGTTCTCTTCGACGAGTTTCATGAACGCTCCCTCGATGCCGATCTCGGCCTGGCCCTTGCCCTCGATGCGCAAGGCGGGTTGCGTGAGGACCTGCGCCTGCTGGTGATGTCCGCGACCCTCGACGGCGCGCGGGTGGCAAGGCTGTTGAGCGATGCGCCGGTCATCGAATCCGAGGGCCGCGCCTACCCGGTCGAGACGCGCTATCTCGGGCGCGATCCCAACCGCCGCATCGAGGAGCAGGTGGCCGACGCCGTCACCCGTGCTCTTCGGGCGGAAAGCGGCTCGATCCTCGTGTTCCTGCCGGGGCAGGGCGAAATCCGCCGCGTCGAAACCCTTTTACGCGAGCGCATCGCCGATCCCACTGTGGATCTCGCGCCGCTTTATGGCGCCCTCGATCGCGGCGAGCAGGACCTCGCCGTCAGTCCCGCGAAGCCGGGGCGGCGCAAGGTGGTGCTCGCAACCTCCATCGCCGAGACTTCGCTCACCATCGAGGGAGTGCGCGTCGTCATCGATTCCGGTCTGGCCCGCGTCCCGGTCTACGAGCCTAATATCGGCCTCACGCGGCTCGAGACCGTGCGCGTCTCCCGCGCTGCCGCCGATCAGCGGCGAGGCCGGGCGGGGCGAACGGAGCCCGGAATCTGCTACCGGCTGTGGGAAGAGGCGGCGACCGGGGCGCTGGAGCCCTTCGCCCGTCCGGAAATCCTTGCTGCCGATCTCGCGCCGCTCCTTCTCGATTGCGCCGCCTGGGGAGTCACGGACCCGACGGCGCTTGCCTTTCTCGATCCGCCTCCGGCTCCGGCCCTGAAGGAGGGCAGGGCTCTCCTGCGGCAGCTCGACGCGCTCGATGACGAGGGGCGAATCACTTCGACCGGGCGACGCCTGCGCGACCTGCCCCTGCCGCCGCGCCTCGCGCGGATGGTTCTGGTCGCCGGTGAGAGCGGGCAGGCGCGCGACGCAGCCGATGTGGCGGCCGTGCTCGTGGAGCGCGGGCTTGGCGGCGACATGGTGGACCTCACCGACCGGGTCGAGCGCTTCCGACGCGACCGCTCCCGCCGCGCGGAGGACATGCGCCGCATGGCCGAGAATTGGGCGAAGGGGCATAACGGCGGCAGAGGCGCGGAGCGTTCCATCGGCGCATTGCTGACGCTCGCCTATCCCGACCGTCTCGCGAAAGCGCGCGGCAAGCCCGGCGAATACCTTATGGCCAATGGGCGCGGCGCGTCGCTGGAAGCGCATGAACGCCTGGCGAAGGAGCCTTATCTCGCCATCGCGGAGATTTCCGGCGGAGCTGCGGCGGCGCGCATTCTCGCAGCTGCTTCCATTTCCATCGAGGAGATCGAGACTCTTTTCGCGGATGAGATCGTGCAGAGCGACGAAGTCGCGTTTGACCGGCAAGCACGTGCCTTGCGGGCCCGCGGCGTGAGGCGTTTCGGCTCTCTCGTGTTCAACGAGCGCCCACTGAAAGTGCCCGCGACGGAAGAGGCTGCCCGCGCGCTCGCGGAAGGTCTGGTGTCGCTGGGACTCGATGCGCTCCCTTTGTCGAAGGCGCTGGCGCAATGGCGTGAACGCGTGCAGTTCCTGCGCAAGGCCGAGGGCGATGAATGGCCCGACTTGTCCGATGAGGCGCTCATCGCGACAGCTTCGGAATGGCTCGCGCCGCATCTCGTCGGCAGAAGCAGTCTCAACGATATCGGCCCCGATCTGCTGAGCGAGGCGTTGCGCGGTTTGCTCCCCTGGAACCTGCAGCGCCGCCTCGATATGGAAGCGCCGACTCATGTGGAAGTGCCGACAGGTTCGCAGATCCCCATCGATTATGGTGGCGAGGAGGGCCCCGTTCTCGCCGTGCGCGTGCAGGAGCTTTTCGGGCTCGACAAGCATCCGACCATCGCGGCGGGACGCGTGCCGCTGATCCTGCACCTTCTTTCGCCGGCGCAGCGCCCCATCCAGATCACGCGAGACCTGCCGGGTTTCTGGCGCGGATCATGGGCGGCAGTGCGCGCCGACATGCGTGGGCAATATCCCAAGCATCCCTGGCCCGAGGACCCGCTCACCGCGCCGCCGACACGTCGTGCGAAGCCGCGTGGGACTTAGAGCGGAGGGTAGGTAGTTAGGTGTGAGTGGTTGGTCGTTGACGAGGACGGAACTCAGGGTACTCGCCACTAACCACTAACCACTAACCACTAACCACTAACCAGTAGCTAGTCCCGAAACGACTCGATCAACCGTCCGGCCGTCGCGCGGTTGAGGGCCATCGGAATGTCATAGACGAGGGCCAGGCGCATCAGTGCCTTCACGTCCACGTCATGCGGGTGCGGGGACAGGGGGTCGACGAAGAAGAAGAGAGCATCGATCTTGCCTTCCGCGATCATGGCGCCGATCTGCTGATCGCCGCCGAGCGGACCGCTCTTCAGCCGCGTGACCGAGAGGGAAGGGCAGCGCTCCATGATGCGTCCGCCGGTGGTGCCGGTGGCGAAGAGGGCGAAGGGGCGAATGTCGTCTTCGTACATGGCGACGAAATCCGCCATGTCGTCCTTCTTGGCGTCGTGGGCCACGAGCGCCAACGTCAACTGCGTCATGAAACAGGCTCAGTTGCTCCAGCGGTCCCGCCATTGCATCTCGCCGGCAAGGCAATTGGTGCGGGGCGCGGTCTGGATGCGGTTGATGAGGGGTCGTTCTGGCGTGAGATTGGCGATCTCGAGCAGGATCTTGGTCTTGATGGCAGTGATGAACTGGTCACGATCTCTCACCGGAACCGTGAAGGCGCCTTGCCCGCCGATCACGCAATCCTTGTAATAGACATCGAGCTCGGGGATGTCGAGATAGCCGGGCTTGCGCAGCATGATCGGCAGTCCGTTGATGGTGATGTCCTTGGCGAGAGCGGCGTCGCGGGCCTCCACCACGTTGCGGCCCTGGTTGTTGGGCCCGTCCCCCGAGACGTCGATCACCTGCCTCGTGGAGGAGAACCCGCTCTCTTCCAGGAGCTTCACGCTGTAATCGATGGCGCTGGAGATCGAGGTGCGCTGCGCCCGGCGCAAAGGAGTCGAGGCGATCTTGTCCGCGAAAGCCATCAGGCCCTCGGGATTGTCGAGCACGGTCCAGGGCACGATCACCTTCTGGTCGGGAGAGCCGGCCCATTCCACATAAGTGACCGCGATCTTGCCCAGCATGCCCCTGCTGATGGCCTCGTGCACCTCAGGGGAGCGGAAGGCCTGTGCGAAGCCCTCGCGCTGGAGAGCCTGCTCATCGGTATCCATCGAAAACGAGATGTCGACGGCGATCACGAGGGTGAGATCGACCTCGGCTTGAGCCCGCGCCTGTTGCGGCAGGACCAGGAAGGTCCACAGCAAGGCTAGTCCTGCGGCCAGATGGGTGGGCACTGAGCGAACCATCGTAATCTCCTTGTGGGAGGCGGACGTTCGGTCAGTGTGCCAGCTTCTCAAGCTGACGCAAGGTCAAGTTGTAATTAGGTACGCTTAGCCAGGACCAGGCCGAGGGCTGCTTCGAAAGCTGCTTCCGCATCGAGGTGAGTCGTATCGAGCGTAATGGCGTCCGCAGCAGGCTTCAGGGGCGCCGTGGGGCGGTTCATGTCCCGCTCGTCCCGTCGGCGGATGTCATTGAGAATATTCTCATATTCCGTACTCTCGCCCCGCCTCGCCAGTTCGAGGTGGCGGCGACGCGCCCGTTCCTCGGGCGCAGCCGTGATGAACAGCTTCACATCCGCGTGAGGGCAGACCACGGTGCCGATATCGCGCCCGTCGAGCACGGCGCCCGGGGGCTGCCCGGCGAACTGGCGCTGGAAGGCGAGAAGAGCATCGCGGACGGGCTGGTAGCCGGAAATCATGGAGGCGGCCTCGCCCATCTCGGCCCCGCGCAGGCGGGGATCGTCGAGATGGGTCACATCGAGATTGAGGGCGACGTCGTGGGCCGCCGCCTCATCGGTGAGGGCTACCTCCCGGTCGAGCAGCACCCGGGCCACCGCGCGGTAGAGCAGTCCGGTATCGAGATGCGCGAAGCCGAAATGCTCCGACAGGCGCTTGCCCAGGGTTCCCTTGCCCGATGCGGCGGGGCCGTCAATCGCGATGATCATGAGGGCCTCAGTCCTGAATCGTGGCGCCGAGTTCGCGCATGAGCGGGATGAAGGAGGGGAAGCTCGTCACGATCATGCCGCCGTCATCGACCGTCACCGGCTCGCTTGTGGCGAGGCCCATGACCAGGAAGGCCATGGCGATGCGGTGATCGAGATGGGTCTTTACCGGGTTGCCGCCCCCCCGGACAGTCTTTGAGCCGTGGACGATCAGGTCATCGCCTTCGATCTGATAGTCGACGCCGGCTTCCGCGAGGCCGTCCGCCACGGCGGCGAGGCGGTCTGATTCCTTCACGCGCAGCTCGTGGAGGCCCTGCATGCGGGTCGTGCCCTCGGCGAAGGAGGCCGCGACGGCAAGGATCGGGTATTCGTCGATCATGGCCGGCGCGCGGCCATGGGGAACCGTCACGCCCTTGAGCTGGCTGTGCCGGACGCGCAGGTCGGCCACGGTCTCGCCGCCCTCGTCACGCTCGTTCAGGCGCTCGATGGAGGCGCCCATTTCCAGAAGCGTGGTGATCAGGCCCGTGCGCAGCGGGTTCATCATCACGCCCTCGATCACGATGTCGGAGCCGGGGGTGATGAGCGCCGCCACCAGAGGGAAGGCGGCGGAGGATGGATCGGTCGGAACGACGATATCCGTGCCGCGCAGCTCCGGCTGGCCCTGGAGGGTGATGGCGCGTCCGTCTTCGCCATGGGGCACCACATCCACCTTGGCGCCGAAATGGCGCAGCATCCGTTCCGTGTGGTCGCGGGTCGCCTCGCGCTCGATCACGGTGGTCTTGCCGGGAGAATTGAGGCCGGCGAGCAGGATGGCCGACTTGATCTGCGCCGAGGCGGCAGGCGTTTCATAGGTGATCGGCAGGGTTTCCTTCGGGCCGCGCAAGGTGAGCGGCACGCGCCCACCCTCGGCCTCGCTCACCACGGAAACGCCCATCTGCACCAGCGGATCGAGAATGCGGCGCATGGGGCGCTTGCGGAGCGAGGCGTCGCCGTCGAAGGTCGAGGTGATCGGGTGGCTGCCCGCCACGCCCATCATGAGGCGCGAGCCGGTGCCCGCATTGCCGAAATCGAGAACGTCCTTGGGTTCGGTCAGGCCGCCGATGCCCACGCCCTGGATGCGCCAGCGGCCGGGGGCCTCGCGGGTGATGGTGGCGCCGAGCGCCCGGCAGGCTTCCGCCGTGCGCAGCACATCGTCGCCCTCGAGCAGGCCCTCGACACGGGTTTCGCCGATGGACAGGAGGCCGAAGATCATGGAGCGGTGGGAGATGGACTTGTCGCCGGGAACCCGGATGCGGCCTTTCAGGGCCGTACCCGGCTTGCTGGTGACCGGCGATGCCATGCCATGCGCGTGCGACATTCTAGAATTCCTTAAGTCTTGGACCCCGGAGGCTCTCTCCCAGAGGCGGGCTCCTAACACGATGGTTTCTCTCCGTCACGCGCAAGCTCGCCTTGATGGGGTGTCTCCTGCAATTTCCTATTTGACAAGGCCTTCCCTCATGACTAACGGGTGCCTTCCCAACGATTCACTCTATGAAGGCAATCACCCGTGGCCAAACCGGAACTCGGCTTGAAGCGCCAGTGCATGAGCTGCGGCGCGAAATTCTACGACCTCAACAGGGACCCGGCGGTCTGCCCGAAATGCGGCACCGTCTTCCAGGCCGTGGCCCTGAGCCGCGTCCCGGCTCCCGCGATCGCCCGTGCCAAGGAAGAGGATGAGGATACCGAACTCGAGACCAATGGTCCGGAGATGGTGTCCCTCGACGAGGTCGAAGCCGGCGAGAACGAGGCCAGTGTCTCGACCGAGGACGATATCGACGTGGTCGACGACGACAGCGACGACACCTTCCTCGAGGACGAGGAAGAGGGCGACGACGATGTGGCCGGCCTGATCGATAGTGATCTCGAAGACGACGAAGAGACTTGAACCTCGGCTCGGAGCCGACTATAGAGACGCCGCGGCGCCCCAAACGCCGCGGTTCAGATGGGGCCATAGCTCAGCTGGGAGAGCGCTTGCATGGCATGCAAGAGGTCGGCGGTTCGATCCCGCCTGGCTCCACCAAATCTTTCAAAAGGCCGCCTTCGGGCGGCTTTTTTTGTTGCCTTGCTTTCAATAGGCACCTTTCATCCGCCCAATGTCTCATGGAAAGCGTGCCGATCTTCATTTTTAGTCGGCCCGCCTTAATCTAAGGGCAGGGATCTCCTCTCTCCAAGAAAGCGGAAGCGATGAAGCGCGTTCAGACGAATGGCCTCCAGGTTGCAGCAACTCTCCATGATTTCATCGAGAAGGAGGCGCTGAACGGCACGGGCGTATCGGCGGAGGCCTTCTGGGGCGGCCTTGCTGGGCTCGTTCGCACCTTCGCCCCGCGGGACCGGGAATTGCTGGCGGTCCGTGACAAGATCCAGACCCAGATCGACGATTACCATCGCGCCCGCGCGGGACGTCCCATCGATCAGATCGAATACGAGCAGTTCCTGCGCGAGATCGGATATGTGCTGCCGGAGCCGGGCGATTTCGAGGTGAAGACGCAGAACGTGGACGACGAGATCGCCCGCATCGCCGGCCCTCAGCTCGTGGTGCCGACCTCCAATGCCCGTTATGCCCTGAACGCCGCCAACGCCCGCTGGGGCAGTCTCTATGACGCGCTCTACGGCACGGATGCGATTCCCGAGGACGAAGGCGCCACGCGCTCCGGCGGCTACAACAAGGTGCGCGGCGCCAAAGTCGTTGCCCGCGCCCGCGAACTGCTCGACCAGGCGGCGCCGCTCGCTGAAGGAAGCCATAAGGACGCTGCCGGATACTCCATCCAGGGCGGCGCCCTCAAGGTGAAGCTTAAGGGTGGCGGCGAGACAGCCCTGAAGGATGCAAGCCAGCTCGCGGGCTATCAGGGAGACGCGGCGAATCCGTCCGCCATCCTGCTTCGCCACAACAACCTGCATATCGAGATCAAGATCGACCGCTCAAACCCCATTGGCGCCGACGATGCGGCAGGCATTGCCGATCTCGTCATCGAATCGGCCATCTCCACCATCATGGACCTGGAGGATTCGGTCGCGGCGGTGGATGCGGAGGACAAGGTCGAAATCTATCGCACTTGGCTCGGCCTCATGAAGGGAGACCTCGTGGAGAGCTTCGAGAAGGGCGGGCGCACCATCGAGCGCAAGCTCAACCCGGATCGCGTCTACACGTCACCGAAGAGTGGCGAGGTGCGCCTGCACGGGCGCAGCCTCATGCTCGTGCGCAATGTGGGCCACCACATGTTCACGGATGCGGTGCTGGACGAGAACGGCCAGGAGATACCGGAAACGATTCTCGATGCCGCCGTCACGTCGCTGATCGCGATCCACGATCTCAAGGGCAAGGGGCCTATCCGCAACAGCCGTAGCGGCTCGGTCTATATCGTGAAGCCCAAGATGCATGGGCCGGACGAGGTGGCCTTCGCAAATGAGTTGTTCGGTGCCGTCGAGGACATGCTCGGCCTGCAACGCAATACGCTGAAGATGGGCATCATGGACGAGGAGCGGCGCACCAGCGTCAACCTCAAGGCCTGTATCAAGGCGGCGGCCGAGCGCATCGTGTTCATCAACACGGGCTTCCTGGATCGCACGGGAGACGAGATCCACACCTCCATGGAAGCCGGCCCCATGATCCGCAAGAACGACATGAAGTCGACCGCGTGGATCAAGGCCTACGAAGACAACAACGTGGATCTTGGCATGCTGTGCGGACTGCCCGGCAAGGCTCAGATCGGCAAGGGCATGTGGGCCGCGCCCGACAAGATGGCGGACATGATGGCGCAGAAGATCGGCCATCCGCAGGCCGGCGCGAACACCGCCTGGGTGCCGTCGCCGACCGCAGCGACGCTGCACGCCCTGCACTACCATCAGGTGAGCGTGCCTGCGCGTCAGGAGGAGTTGAAGAAGCGTCCGCGCGCGAAACTCTCCGACATCCTCACGATTCCCGTCTCGCAATCCAACTGGGCGCCGGATGCGGTACAGCAGGAGCTCGACAACAACTGCCAGGGCATTCTCGGTTACGTGGTGCGCTGGGTCGATCAGGGCGTCGGCTGCTCGAAGGTGCCGGACATTCACGATGTCGGACTCATGGAGGACCGCGCGACCTTGCGCATCTCGAGTCAGCACCTCGCCAACTGGCTGCGGCACGGCATCGTCACGCAGGATCAGGTGATGCAGACCCTGCGCCGCATGGCGGAAGTGGTGGACCGGCAGAATGCGGGCGATCCGCTCTATCGCCCCATGGCGCCGGGCTTCGACGGCCCCGCCTTCCAGGCGGCGAGCGACTTGATCTTCAAGGGCGTCGAGCAGCCCAACGGCTACACCGAATACGTGCTGCACGAACGCCGCCGCGAGGCTAAGGCCGCAGGCGCTGTGGAACGCTCGGATGAGAGCGGCGCGAAGACGAAGTAAGAGAGAATAGCAACACTCTCGCCGTCATGGCCGGGCTCGTCCCGGCCATCCACGTCTTAAACCCCGTCTCCCACCACACCAACCTCATCCTGAGGAGGTTTGTGGGTTGGAAACGAAGACGTGGATGCCCGCAACAAGTGCGGGCATGACGTGAGAGAGTTTGCAAGCGGCAACCTCAGTTTACGTCCCGTGTTCCGGCACCTTCTGCGCCAGCGCATCCACCATCCCGCCGATGAGATTGGTGCTGAGCAGATGCTCCGTCGTCAGGTCGAAGCGGAGAGGCTTGATCGCCGACGGCAGCGAGGCGACCCAATCCTTGAACTGGCGCGCGGCGGCAACCGCTTCGTCACGCGAGACGGCCCGGAAACGCACGGGTGAGCCGGGGCGCAGCTGCGCGAAGCGCGCGAGATCGGTGCTGATGATGGTCGCGATCTTCGGATAGCCGCCGGCGGTCTGGCGGTCGCGCATGAGCACGATCGGCAAGCCGCTGCCGGGCACCTGGATGTGCCCATCGACGATGCCGTCCGAGACGATGTTGAAGCCCTTCGCGTGCTCGACCTGTGGGCCGCTCAATTGAAACCCCATGCGGTCGGCCTGGGGGCTGATGGTGAATTCGGCATTCAGGAACGTGTCGATGGCTGCTTCAGTGAAGTAATCGTCCTGCGGCCCAAGAATCACGCGGATCGGGCCTGCTTCCTCAAGAATTGCCACGGGCAGATGCATCGGCATGCGGCTGCCTGCATCGGTGCAGGGAAGATGGTCGCCGGCTTTCAGCGCGGAGCCTTTCAAGCCGCCGAGCTGCGAGCGCAGGTGGAACGACAGGCTGCCCAATTGCGGTTCGATCGCGAAGCCGCCTGCCACGGCAAGATAGGCGAAGGTGCCCGTCCGCGCGTGCCCGACGCGAAGCGTCTGGCCTTCCTTCAGAATGGCCGATGTCTGCGGCTCGACCGGCACATCGTCAATGTGCATCGTGCAATCCGCGCCGACGAGCGCCACGAGCAAATCGCCGCCCTCGGCGGTGAACGTTCCGCCGAGATTCACGAATTCGATGGCGGCGGCTTCCGGTGCATTGCCGACGAGGGCATTCGCCATCGCGAGGCAGCGCCGGTCCATGGCGCCGGAGGGCGACACGCCGAATCGCTGATAGCCGAGGCGGCCCCAATCCTGCAGGCTCGTCATCGGTCCGCAGCTTTTGACAACGAGGTTCGTCATGAGCGCACCCGTTCGGCAACGGGCTCGCCCACGAGGGCCGCCTTCTCCAGCTTGTCCCAGCGCGAGGCGTCGATGGGTTCGAACACGATCTCGTCGCCGGCCTCGAACAGGAAAGTCGGATCCCGCTCCGGGGCATAGCTGCGCACGGGCGTGCGCCCGAGAAGATGCCAGCCGCTCGGCATCTCCATGGGCACGATCCCGGCCTGCTCTCCGCCGATCATGATCGTGCCGTGCGGCACCTTTGCGCGCGGATGGGTTCTGCGCGAGGTCACGAGACGGGGATCGAGGCCGCCGAGATACGCATAGCCCGGCATGAACCCGATCAGGTAGATCCTGTAGACGGCACTCGAAAAAATATCGATCACCTGACTGGGCGTGAGGCCCTTCGATTCCGCGACGCTCTCAAGATCGATCCCGAATTCGCCGCCGTAGACCACCGGCACCCGCCAGCGCGTGCCCGTGCTCTCGCGAGGCTTCAGCTCCGCGCTCGTCTCCGTAAGGAGGCGGATTAAAGCGTCATAGTCCAGAACCGCGGGGTCGAACTGAACCGTCAGCGAGCGATAGGTCGGCACGGTCTCCAGCAGGCCCTTGGGAGGGTGGGAGCGAAGTGCTTCGTCGAGCGCGAGAACGCGGGCGTTGAGCTCGGGATCGACCGTGCTTCCGAATTCGATCGTCAGGGCGCTGTCGCCGCAGGGGAGAAATCTTGGAATCTGCACCATTCACCCATCAATGGCATTGACCGTAAGACATGCTTCTTCATCCCATATCGGCCACGGCGCAACAATGGCAGAGGTAAATGAAAACGTCGGAGCGCTGGCGTGCCATGCATCTGGAGCAGGTGTGACGGGCTGCGCGCAGCCGGATTGCCCATGCCTCTTTTTGCTAGACTTAACCCCGCTTTTCCCTTCGTGCTATGTCACCTCACATGAGGGGCTTTGAGGGCCCATGCGGAGCAGACCATGACTTTGACATCCAAGACCGCCGTCGTCACGGGTTCCACCAGCGGAATCGGGCTGGCCATCGCCCGGGCCCTCGCCAAGGAGGGGGCAAACGTGGTCATCAACGGCCTCGGCGACGCGGCGGAGATCGAGAAGACCCGCGCCGGGATCGAGAGCGAATTCGGCGTGAAGGCGGTTTACTCACCGGCCAACATGCTGAGTGGCGATGAGATCGCCGACATGATCCACCAGGCCGAGAAGACCTTTGGCAGCGTGGACATTCTCGTGAATAACGCAGGGATTCAGTTCGTCTCGCCGGTCGAGGAGTTCCCGGTCGAGAAATGGGACCAGATCATCGCGATCAACCTCAACTCCGCCTTCCACGGCATTCGAGCAGTGGTTCCCGGCATGAAGGCGCGCAAGTGGGGCCGCATCATCAATACGGCCTCCGCCCATTCCCTCGTGGCCTCGCCCTTCAAGTCGGCCTATGTGGCCGCCAAGCACGGCATCGCGGGCCTGACCAAGTCCGTGGCGCTCGAAGTCGCGACCCACGGCATTACCGTGAACTGCATCAGCCCCGGCTATGTTTGGACGCCGCTCGTCGAGAGGCAGATCCCCGATACCATGAAGGCGCGCGGCCTCACCAAGGAGCAGGTCATCAACGACGTGCTGCTGGAAGCCCAGCCGACCAAGCAGTTCGTGACGGTCGATCAGGTGGCGGCGATGGCCGTGTTCCTGTGCTCGGATGCGGCAAGCCAGATGTCCGGCGCGAACATCTCCATGGATGGCGGCTGGACGGCGAAGTAAGGGGGAAAGGGTTTGGTAGTTAGTCGTTGTTGGTGAGTGGTAGCGGCACTGCTTCCACTAGCCAGTAACTACAAACCACCAACCACTAACCCCTCGCAAACCGATCCGTCGCCTCAATCAGATGATGCGTGATTCCCGGCTCGCTGACCGCGTGTCCCGCATCAGGCACCATGATGAATTCCGCTTCCGGCCAAGCCCTGTGCAGATCCCATGCGGTCTTCGCCGGCGTCGCGATATCGTAACGGCCTTGGATGATGACGCCGGGAATGCCTTTCAGCTTACCGGCATCGCGGATCAGCTGCCCTTCCTCGAGCCATCCTTCATTGACGAAGTAGTGGTTCTCGATGCGGGCGAAAGCGATGGCATAATGCTCGTCGCCGAACTGGTCGCTGTAGCCCTGGTCGTGCAGCAGCGTGATCGTCTCGCCCTCCCACAGGCTCCAGGCCCGCGCGGCCTTGGCGCGAACGGCCGGATCGGGATCGATCAGGCGCTTGCGGTAGGCGGCCATGAGATCGCCGCGCTCCTCCTCCGGGATCGGGGCCAGGAAGCCCTCCCACTTGTCCGGGAAGATCCAGGATGCGCCTTCCTGGTAGTACCAGAGCAGTTCCGCGCGGCGCAGGGTGAAGATGCCGCGCAGCACCAGCTCGGTCACGCGCTCCGGATGGGTCTGGGCATAGGCGAGGGCGAGGGTGGAGCCCCAGGAGCCGCCGAAGACCATCCATTTGTCCGCGCCGATCATCTCCCGCAGCCGCTCGATATCGGCCACCAGATGCCAGGTGGTATTGGCATCCAGGCTGGCATAGGGCGTCGAGCGTCCGCAGCCGCGCTGATCGAAGAGCAGAATCTTGTATTTCTCGGGGTCGAACAGCCTGCGCTGGGTCGGCGTGCAGCCGCCGCCGGGACCGCCATGCAGAAACACGACGGGTTTCCCGTTGGGGTTGCCGCATAATTCCCAATAGACCCGGTGCCCGTCGCCCACATCGAGCATGCCGTGGTCGTAGGGTTCGATCTCGGGGTAGAATGTGCGCATGGCGAGAAGGCTCCGAAAGCAGAGCTTATCCATATCGTTGGGGCAAGTAATTGTCATCCGCAGAAGGAGTAATGAGCCGGCTTCGGACCCCCCTAGCGTGTCGTTTGACTGTCATATAACTTTGCAACTGGGGAACAGGGTAATAGCCCGTCCACATGGAGGATGAAAATGTTGACCAAGCGCGCCAGCCTGAAGCTGGCTACGGCTTTCGCCGCTCTGATGATCACCGGTTCGGCCCAGGCCGCCGAGAAGCTGCGGCTCCTGACCTGGTCGGGTTACGCACCGGCAGACGTGATCGAGCAGTTCAAGAAGGAAACCGGCATCGAGGTGGAGGTCACGACCTCCAACAACGAGGAGATGATCTCCAAGCTGCGCGCCACGCAAGGCGCTGGCTTCGACATCGTGCAGCCGAGCCAGGACCGTATCGCCGGCCCGCAGACGGAGTTCGGCATCTACAAGCCGCTCGATCTTTCCAAGCTCAAGTCCGACCAGTTCATCGCCTCCATGCTGGAAGCGACCAAGAAGAACACCACCGTTGACGGCAAGGTCTACGGCGTTCCCCACATCTGGGGCACCGACGGTCTCGTGGTGAACACGAAGGCAGCACCAAAGGTCGCCGATTACAACGATCTCTGCGATCCGTCGCTCGCCGGCAAGACCAGCTTCCGCGCCAAGCGCCCGGCTCTGATCGCTTTCGCCTTCGCCAATGGCATGGACCCCTTCGCCGCTTACGGCGATGCGAAGGCTTATGCCGCGCTGATGGAGAAGGTCGGCGCCAAGCTCGCCGAGTGCAAGAAGAACGTGAAGTTCTTCTGGGAAGGCTCGGACCAGCTCCTCAACGCCGTGCGCTCCGGCGAGATCGTCGCCGCTATGGCGTGGGATACGGGCGGCTGGAAGCTCAATGCCGAAAACGCCGACATGAAGTTCATCGCGCCGAAGTCCGGCGCGCTGGGCTGGGTCGACACCTTCGCGATTCCGGCGAAGGGCCGCAACGATGAAGCCGCCTACAAGTGGATCAACTTCAACATGCGTCCCGAGATCGCCGCGAAAGTCGCTGCCGCCGCCGGCAACTTCACGGCCTCCAACGGCGCCGACAAGCTCATGCAGGGCAAGCTGAAGGACCAGTTCGCCGAGAGCTTCCCGAAGGCCGCCATCGACAACATCAAGTGGTATCCGGCCGTGCCGGCTGGCCTCGAAGAGATCGAGGGCAAGGTTCTCGACCGCCTGAAGGCCGGTTCGTAGTCATCCACTTCGATTGACCAACATCCCCTGGATCTCATCCAGGGGATGCCTGTTTCTATGCTCGTTCCGGCAGTGCCATGGCTCATTCCACCGATCTCGATCTCGTCAACGTCATCAAGCGTTTCGGCTCTCATGCGGCCGTCAACGATGTGAGCTTCAGCGTCGCTCCCGGCGAGTTCTTCTCCATTCTCGGACCTTCCGGCTGCGGCAAGACCACGCTCATGCGCATGATCGCGGGCTTCGAGCATCCGACATCCGGCGACATCCGCATTCGCGGGCAATCGATGATCGGCGTTCCCGCCAACAAGCGCCCGGTGAACATGGTATTCCAGAGCCTCGCGCTCTTCCCGATGATGAGTGTGGGCGAGAACGTCGCTTACGGCCTCACCTGCCGCGGCGTGTCGCGCGCTGAGGCCGAGGAGCGCGCCAATCGCATGCTGGAGCGCGTGGGCCTGAAAGGTTTCGGCGAGCGGCGCGTGACGGCGCTGTCCGGCGGCCAGCGGCAGCGCGTCGCGATCGCACGCTGCCTCGTGCTCGAGCCGACGCTGGTGCTGCTCGACGAGCCGCTCGGCGCACTCGATCTCAAGCTGCGCGAGCACATGAAGATCGAGCTGAAGCAGCTGCAGGGCACGTTCAACACGACATTCGCCTACATCACGCACGACCAGTCGGAAGCGCTGGTCATGTCCGACCGCATCGCCGTGATGAACCAGGGCAAATTCGAGCAGGTGGGAAGTCCACGCGAGCTTTACCACAATCCTGAGACGCCGTTCGTCGCGAGCTTCGTTGGCGAGACGAACAAGTGGCAGGGCGAAGCGGCAGCTTCTTCCAACGGCGCCATCTCCGTGCGCCTGCCATCCGGCACGATGGTGCAGGGTCAAGGCACGGTCGCAGACAAGGCCTCGCTTGCTTTCGTGCGCCCCGAGGCCGTCGCATTGGCTCAAGAATCGTCCGCGCTCGGCGGTCTGCCCAACCGTTTCGAAGGCCGCGTCTCGGCGGTTCTGTTCGACGGCGCGAATTCGAGCCTGCTCATCGACACCGCTGGTTTCGATCAGCCGGTTCGCGCCGTGCTGCCGCAGGCGGGGCCGCTTGCCGGCATCCAGGTCGGCGCGCCGATCCATGTGGGCTGGACGGCGGATGCCATGAAGGTGTTCGCCGCATGAGCCAGAAACCGGCCCAGAGCCTCACGCTCTTCCTTCTCCTGGCTCCGGCCGTCCTGTGGCTGGGCCTGCTGATCGTGCTGCCGCATGTGGAGATTCTCGTTCTCTCCTTCAGCGAGCGCGTGGCGCCGCGCGTCTATGCCTTCGGCTTCGGCAACTATCTCGAATTCTTCACGGAGCCGCTTTACTGGCGCACTTTCGCGCGCACGGCGATCATGTCGATCATCGTGACGGCGCTCACCCTCGTGCTCGCCTTTCCCATCGCGCTCTACATCGCCCGGGTTGCGCAGGGCCACCTGAAGGCGATGCTGCTGCTGCTCTGCCTTCTGCCCTTCTGGGTGTCGGAACTCGTGCGCACGCTCGGCTGGATGATTCTGCTGCGGGAGACCGGCATCATCTCCTACACGCTTCGCACTATGGGCCTCGCCGATCAGCCGGTGGAGTTGCTCTACAACGATGGCGCGGTGATCCTCGGTCTCGTCTATGGCGGCCTGCTCTTCATGATCGTGCCGCTCGCCAACGCGCTGGAGAGCCTTGAGCCATCCGTGGTGGAGGCGGGCTACGATCTCGGCGGCAGCCGCTGGACGGTTCTGCGCCGCATCGTCATTCCCCATGCGATGCCCGGCATCGTCGCAGGCTCTATCATCGTGTTCATGCTCACCGTCGGCAATTTCGCGACGCCGGTTCTGCTCGGCGGCAAGAACGGGCTGTGGTTCACCGAGCAGATCTACGCGCAGTTCATCACGCGCTTCAACTGGCCGCAGGGCGCCGCTTTCGGAATCCTTCTTCTGCTGCTGTCCTCCGCCATCGTGTGGGCAGGGCTTCGCCTCACGGGGCAGAGCCTCGGCACCACCTTGAAGCAGGCCTGATGCCATGAATCGTCCGTCCCTTTCCTGGAAGCTCTACATCGCGGCGTTCTACATCTTCCTCTTCGCGCCGCTCCTCGTCGTCGCCATCTTCGCCTTCAACGCGAGCCCATTCCCGTCGCCGCCCTGGCGCGGCTTCACGCTGGAATGGTTCACCGGTACGGGCGCGGCAGGCGCCAAACCCGGCGTGCTGGTCGATCCGATCTGGCTCGACACCATCGCCAACAGCTTCAAGATCGCGATCCCCGTGGCGCTGCTCGCCGTCTTCATCGGCACGGTGAATGCGTGGGTGCTGGAGCGTGCCGAATTCCCCGGCAAGACGTTCCTGTCCATGATGATGCTCTGGCCCCTCGTCATTCCCGGCGTGGTGCTCGGCATTTCGATCCTCGCCTTCTTCTCGCGCGTGGCGAATGGGTTGGAAGAGTGGCTTCAGACCGATCTCGACTTCATGCGTCCCGGATTGCCGCTCGTCGTGCTGGGTCAGCTCTCCTTCATCCTGACGATCTCCACACTCATCATCGCCGCGCGACTGCGCAAGTTCGACCGTTCGCTGGAAGAGGCAGCCTTCGATCTCGGCGCCAGCCGCCTTCGCGTGCTGCGCACGGTCACCCTGCCTTTCTTGAGCCCTGCGCTCATCGGCGCGGGATTGGTGGCGTTGCTGATGTCGTTCGAGAACTTCAACACGACGCTGATGCTCGTGGGCTCGGACGCGCCGCTGCCGATCACCATGTACGGCCAGATGCGCGAGGGCGCATCGCCGGCGATCAACGCTGTGAGTCTGCTGCTGATGCTGGGTGTCGGCGGGATCGCGAGTGTCTTCGCGCTGACGTCGAAGGCTGAGCGGTAGGATTCCCCCGCTGTCATCCCCGCGAAGGCGGGGATCCATAACCACGACAGTCGGAGGAAAAGCACTTCGGCCCGAACAGCTCTATTCTGAACCGACTGGGGGTCTGGATTCCCGCCTGCGCGGGAATGACACTATTGTTTCGAGTGCTTTATTCTGAAAACGATCCCGGGTTCTGCTGCGCAGCCCCGGGATGACGATCATGGCTCAGGAGCCTCACCGTCCCCACGTCCGCTCCAGAACGTTGATCCAGTTCTCGTAGCAGAGCTTGCGCAGGGTGGCTTCGTCGTAGCCATGGCGGCGCATGGCATCCACAAGCCGAGGAAGGCCGCGCACGTCGCCGATCTCGGCGGGAATGGTGGCGCCATCGAAATCGGACCCGAAGCCGACGCCGTCCACGCCCACATGCTCGATCAGGTGATCCATGTGGCGAATCATTTCTTCCAGCGGCGTGTCGTCGTTGCGGCGGCCGTCCGGACGGATGAACGAGGTGGCGAAGTTCACGCCCACCATGCCGCGGCTTTCGCGGATGGCGGCGAGCTGCCTGTCGGTGAGGTTGCGGGAGTGATGGCACACCGCATAGGCGTTCGAGTGGGTGGCGACGAGCGGTGCATCCGACATCTTCGCCACGTCCCAGAAGCCCGCCTCGTTCAGATGCGACAGGTCGATCATGATCTTCAGGCGATTGCACGCCTGCACCAGCGCGCGCCCGCGCTCGGTGAGGCCGGGGCCGGTATCCGGTGTCGAGGGAAAGCGGAAGGGCACGCCGTGGCCGAAGATGTTGGAGCGGCTCCAGACCGGGCCGATGGAACGCAAACCGCTCTCGTAGAGCACGTCCAGCATGTGCAGGTCGGGGTCGATTCCCTCGGCGCCCTCGATGTGCAGGATCGCGGCGAGCTTGCCGTTGTCGAGGCAGTGGCGGATGTCGGCGGCCGAACGGCAGATCTTCACCTCGCCGTTCGAGGCGCGCTCAATGCGGATCAGCAGCGACGACATGTGCACGGTCACTTGCTGGCTGCCATTCAAATGCAGCGGCGGGGGCAGGGGCACGTCGTATTGCGCGTTCGACATCAGCGCATCGACATCGGTGCCCATGTCCTCGGACGGAACATAGACCGCGAAGAAGCCGCCGAACATGCCGCCCTGTTTCATGCGCGGCCAGTCCATGTGGCCGATATTGTCGCCTTCCAGAAACGCCTTCTCTGGCTGGATCTTGCCGCGCATCAGGCGGAGAAGAACGTCGTTGTGGCCGTCGAAGACGGGCATCAGGGCGGAAGAGGACATCGGTTTTTCTGCTCGTCAGATGAAATGAGTGAAACTCAACCGGCCAAAGCCGGAGCCGGTTGAGACGGGTCACGCGTGAAGCCCCGGCTCGCCTGGATCAGGGACTGCGTATATTCGTTGGATGCCTGGCCGCTGCGCAAAGCCGCCGAGGTCGTCTCCTCCACCGCTTCGCCGTGGCGCATGACCAGAAGACGCTCGCACAGATGCGCGACGACGGCGAGGTCATGACTCACCAGAATGTAGGTCAGGCCGAACTTCCGGCGCAGCTCGTCCAGAAGGTTGAGAATTTCCGCCTGCACGGAGGCATCGAGCGCCGATGTGGGTTCGTCCAGCAGGAGAACCTTCGGGCGCAGGATCAGCGCGCGGGCGATCGCGATGCGCTGGCGCTGTCCGCCGGAGAGCTGGTGCGGATAGCGGAAGCGGAAAGAGGGGCCCAAGCCCACTTCCTTCAGCGCCTGAACGATGCGCGTCTCCGCATCCTTCTCGCCATGGATGGCGAGTGGTTCGGAGAGCGTGCCGTCCACGGTATGGCGCGGATGCAGCGAACCGTAAGGATCCTGAAACACCATCTGAACGGTGCGGTAGAATTCCTTGCTGCGCGGGGTCGTGACTTCCTTGCCGTCGACCTTCACATGGCCGCCCGAGACCGGCGCAAGGCCGCAGATGGCGCGCAGCACCGTCGATTTGCCGGAGCCGGATTCACCCACGAGCCCGTAGGACGCGCCCTGTTCCACATGGAAGCTCACGTCCTTGACGGCATCGACCCGCATGCGACCGGTGCCGTAGGTGACTTTGAGGTTTTGAATATCGAGCATTTTTCTCAAGCCCCCGTTCACAGAGCCCACGAGGGGTCGCGGTTGAGGGTGGGGAGCGGGCGAACGTCGTTTGCGAGCGTCGGCAGGCAGCGCATGAGGCCCTGCGTGTAGGGATGCTTGGCCTCGCGCAGATTCTTCGCTTCCAATTCCTCCACCACGCGGCCCGCATACATCACGAGCACGCGGTCGCAGAAGGAGGAGACAAGCTTCAAATCGTGCGAGATGAATATGAGGCCCATGCCGCGCTCGGAGACGAGATCGTCGAGGATTCGCAGGATCCCCATGGACACCGTGACGTCGAGCGCGGAGGTCGGCTCGTCCGCAATCAGCAGGTCCGGATCGGTGACGAGCATCATGGCGATCATGGCGCGTTGGCCCATGCCGCCCGAGACCTCGTGCGGATAGAGGGAGAATACGCGCTGCGGATCGCGCATCTTCACCGCTTCCAGCATGGCGAGCGCCTTGTCCCGCGCCTCCGCCCGGCTTGCCTTCCTGTGCGCCTGATAGGCCTCGATGATCTGCTCGCCGATGGTCATGACCGGGTTCAGCGAATATTTCGGATCCTGCATCACCATGCTGATGCGGCCGCCGCGCAATTGGCGCAACGTCCGCTTCGAGGCTTTTTGCAAGTCGATCCCGTCGAAGGCGAGGTGCTTGGCCGTCACTTCGCCGGGAGGCGGCGTCAGGCCAAGGATCGCGCGGCCCGTCTGCGACTTGCCGGAACCCGATTCGCCGACGATGCCCAGACGCTCGCGGCCGAGCTGGAACGAGATGCCGCGCACCGCCTCGACGGTGCCGGTGCGAAGGTGAAAGCGGACGCGCAGGTCCTCGACTTCGAGAAGCGGCTTCGTCATTTGGCTGCCTTCGGATCGAGAACGTCGCGCAGGCCGTCGCCCAGCAGGTTGAAGCCCAGGCTGACCACGAAGATGGCGATGCCCGGCATGGCGGCGACCCACCATTGATCGATCAGGTAGTTGCGGCCCGTGGCTACCATCGCGCCCCATTCGGGTGCCGGCGGCTGCGCGCCGAGGCCGAGGAAGCCGAGGCCCGCCGCGGTGAGAATGATGCCGGCCATGTCCAGGGTCACGCGCACGATGAGCGACGACATGCAGAGCGGCACGATATGGCGCAGGATGATGCGCGGCGTCGAAGCGCCTTGGAGCTTCACCGCCGCGATGAAATCGCTGTTGCGGATCATCAGCGTCTCGGCGCGGGCGATGCGCGCGTAAGGCGGCCAGGACGTGATCGCAATCGCGATGACCGCGTTCTCGATGCCCGGACCCAAAGCCGCAACGAAGGCGAGCGCCAGGACGAGGCGAGGGAAGGCGAGGAAGATGTCGGTGATGCGCATGAGCACCGTATCGACCCACCCGCCGAGATAGCCGGAGACGGTGCCGACCAGGAGGCCGATGGGTGTCGCGATGATCGACACCAGCACGATCACGAACAGGGTGATGCGCGAGCCGTAGATGATGCGCGAGAAGATATCCCGCGCCTGATCGTCCGTGCCGAGCCAGAAGGTCTCGCTCGGCGGCAGGAGGCGCTGCGTGCGCAGATCGCCGCCGGAGATCGGCGAATAGGGCGCGATGAAATCGGCGAAGACCGCTACGAAGATCAGCAGCAGCACGATGGTGAGGCCCAGCACGGCGAGCGGGTTCGTCGTGAACGAACGCCAGCCGAGATAGAAGCGTCCGAGGCGGGCCTGCCAGCGGGAATGCGGCTCCGGGGAGAGAAGCCACGCCCGCAGGCCGGTCGGTTGGGAGAGAGCAGGGGAGCCAGCCATCAGCGGGTCCTCGGGTCAAGCAGACGGTAGAGCAGATCGGAGACGAGGTTCAGCAGCACGAAGACGGTGCCGATCGCCAGCGTTCCGCCCAGCACCGCGTTCATGTCGGCGTTCTGCAGGGAGTTGGTGATGTACTGGCCGAGACCGGGCCATGCGAAAACCGTCTCGGTGAGCACGGAGCCTTCGAGCAGGTTCGCGTAGGACAGGGCGATTACGGTCACAAGCGGCACGGCGGCGTTGCGCAGGGCATGGCGCCAGATCACGCGCATTTCGGACAGGCCCTTCACGCGCGCCGCGATCACGTATTCCTGCGCCAGCTCGTTGAGCATGAACGAGCGCGTCATGCGGCTGATATAAGCGAGTGAGAAATAGCCGAGCAGGCACGCGGGCAGGAGGATGTGCGAGACCGCATCCCAGAACGCGTCCCATTGGCCCTGCATGGCAGTGTCGAGCAGCACGATGTTGGTGACCGGCGTGTAGAGATAGGAGTAGGTCACGTCGATGCGCCCTGGCCCTGCGACCCAGCCGAGCTTGGCATAGAACAGCAGCAGGCCCATGAGCCCGAGCCAGAAGATCGGAATCGAATAGCCGGCCAATCCGATAAAGCGCACGAACTGATCGATGAGACTGCCGCGCTTCACCGCGGCGAGAACGCCGAGCGGGATGCCGATGATCGTGCCGATCAGCGTACCGAGCGTCGCAAGCTCGAAGGTCGCCGGAAAGGCGTTGATGATGTCCGTCATCACCGGATTGGTGGTGAGAACCGAATTGCCGAAATCGCCGGTGACGGCTTTCTTCAGATAGATCCAGAATTGCTGAATCATCGGCAGATCGAGGCCGAGTTCCTGACGCGCGCGCTCATAGACATGCGCGGGAGCGCGGTCGCCGACGATGGCGATCACGGGATCGATGGGAACGACGCGGCCGATGAAGAAGGTGACGGCAACAAGCCCGAGCAGGGTCGTCGCCAGCACGACAAGAAATTGAACGATCTTTGTAAGATAGAGGCGGAGGGCATCGTGCCCTCCGCCTCCGTTCGCGATTGAAGATGCCATCGAGAAATTAGTTCTTCTTGGCCTGAGCGACGCTGTTGGTGTCGAAGGACGGACCGATGATGAAGCCATCGACGTTCTTGCGCTGAGCAGCGACCTCGATTTCCTGCAGGTAGATGATGAACGGACCATCGTCCATGACCGCCTGCTGCAGTTCCTTGTACATCGCGGCGCGCTTCTCGGCGTCCTTCTCGAGAACGGCGGCGCGGGTCTTGGCGGTCAGCGGGCCCGGATCCCAGGCGTTACGCCAGGAGAGGGGCTTTGCCTTCGCGTCGTCCTTGTTGTCGTCGTTCGCGGCAAAGGTATCGGCGTTGGTGTTCGGGTCCTGATAGTCGGCGCCCCAGCGGCCGATATAGATATCATGCTGACGGGCACGGTACTTGGTCAGGGTCTGCTTGCCGTCGCCCGGGATGATTTCGAGCTTCACGCCAGCCTGCGCAAAGGTGTTCTGAATGGCCTGCGCCGTGCCGGTGACGTCGGCGGTGGAGCGGGTGTCCATGGTCACGGTGAAGCCGTCCTTCAGGCCGGCCTTCGCGAGCAGTTCTTTCGCCTTGGCGACATCGAGCTTGTAAGGGGTTTCCGTGACTGCACCCAGGAAGCCCTTGGGCAGGAACGCCTGATGGACGGTGCCTTTGTTCTTCATGATCGTGTCGGCGATGGCCGCGTAATCCACGAGGTACTTGAGCGCCTTGCGGACTTCAGGCTTTGCGAGGTTCGGGTTCTTCTGGTTCAGGCCGAGATACCAGAGGCCGCCCTTCGGGCCGGAATCCACCTTGATGTCGGCGTTCTTCGAAACGGCTGCGATCTCTTCCGGGTTCAGGTTGCGTGCGATATCCACGTCGCCCTTCTCAAGCATCAGGCGCTGAGTCGCCGTTTCCTTGATGTGGCGGTAGATCACGCGGGCAAGCGGAGCCTTCTTGTCGTAGTTCGGATTGCGCTCCAACACGACGACTTCGTTCGCCTTCCAATCGCGGATCGAGAAGGGACCGGAACCGGCATACTTGGTCTTCAGCCAGTTGTAGCCCATGTCGCCGTCTTTCTCGTTCTGCATGACGAGCTTCTTGTCGACGATCGACGCGACGCTGGAGGTCATGCAGTACAGGACGAAGGTCGGGGCGTAAGACTTGTCGAGCTCCATCGTGAACTCGAACGGGCCCGTCTGCTTGATCTTGTCCTTCACGTTGTCCTTCGTGAAGCCGAACTGACCGAGAATGAAGGCAGGCGACTTGTCGAGGATCACGGCGCGCTGGAGCGAGTACACGGCATCCTCGGCCGTCAACGGGTTGCCGGAGGCGAACTTCTTGCCTTGGCGGATCTTGAAGGTGAAGGTCTTGCCGTCGGGAGAGACCGTCCAGGATTCGGCGACTTCGCCGTAGATCTTGGACACGTCCTTGTAGTCATAGGCGATCAGGCGCTCATAGGTGTTGCCCAGAAGCTCGGAAGCCGTGAACTCGAACACCTCAGCCGGGTCGAGCGAGATGATGTCGTCCATCTGCCATGCCTGGACCAGCGTGTCCGGAGGCGTTGCTGCCTTAACGGCAGAGAATGAGGTTGCCATCGTGGCGACCATCGCGGCGGATAGGAGTAATTTCGGTAGCATTTTCATAGGCCAGTTCCCTTAAGCGCTGCATGCGCCTTTTTGCGGCGATGTATGAATGCAAATCACACAAGCCCTGTCGAGTCTAGCAACTGGTTTTAAACTGGCAAACATTGCTCAGAGTGAATAATGCCTGTGCATCCCTGTTACGGCTTTGCCTTGTGGGGTGACCTATGGCAAAGGCTTAGCAATGTTAATCTCTGGATGAAACACAGTGTCTGAAGAAGCCAAGAAGACCGGTGCCAACACCATGTGGGGCGGGCGGTTCTCGTCCTCGCCGAGCGCGCTCATGGAAGCGATCAACGCCTCCATCGACTTCGACAAGCGCCTCTATGCTCAGGACATCCAGGGCTCCATTGCCCACAGCGCCATGCTCGCCAAGCAAGGCATCATCGCTGAGAGCGACCGCGATGCCATTCACCAAGGCTTGCAGCGGGTGCTGGGGGAGATCGAGACAGGAAACTTCACCTATTCGAAGGCGCTCGAAGACATTCACATGAATGTGGAAAGCAGGCTTCGCGAGATCGTGGGCGACCCTGCGGCGCGCCTGCACACGGCCCGCAGCCGCAACGATCAGGTCGCCGTCGATATCCGCCTTTGGATGCGCGATGCACACGACCGCACCGAGGAGCAGCTGACGAGCCTCATCAAGGCGCTTCTCGCCAAGGCCGAGAAGCATGTGGCGACCGTGATGCCCGGCTTCACGCATCTCCAGAGCGCGCAGCCAGTGACCTTCGGTCATCACCTCATGGCCTATGTGGAAATGTTCGGCCGCGACCGCAGCCGCATCCGCGATTCCCGCAAGCGCCTCAACGAATGCCCGCTCGGCGCGGGCGCGCTCGCGGGCACGTCCTTCCCCATCGACCGGCACATGACGGCGAAAGCCCTGGGCTTCGACGGGCCGACGCGCAACTCGCTCGATTCAGTGTCGGATCGCGACAGCCTGCTGGAGTTCATGGCCGCGGCCTCGATCTGCGCCGTGCACCTGTCGCGTCTGGCGGAAGAGATCATCATCTGGATGTCGGCGCCCTTCGGCTTCGTGAAGCTGCCCGACCGCTGGACCACCGGTTCCAGCATGATGCCGCAGAAGCGCAATCCCGATGCGGCGGAGCTGGTGCGCGGCAAGTCGGGCCGCATCTTCGGCTCGCTCATGGCCGTGCTCTCCATGATGAAGGGCTTGCCGCTGACCTATTCCAAGGACATGCAGGAGGACAAGGAGCAGGTCTTCGACGCCGCCGACAGCATCGAGATCGTACTCGCCGCGATGACCGGCATGATCGAGGATCTGGAGCCCGTGCCGGAGCGCATGGCGGCGGTGGCGGGAGCAGGCTTCTCCACCGCGACCGATCTCGCCGACTGGCTCGTGCGCGATCTCGGCATTCCGTTCCGCGATGCTCACCATGTGACTGGCCGCATCGTGTCGGAAGCCGAGCAGCGCGGCTGCACGCTGGAAGAGCTGCCGCTCGAAGTCATGCAGACCGTGGAGCCGCGCATCCACAAGGGCATCTTCGATGTGCTTGGCGTCGAGAACTCCGTCCGCTCGCGCACGAGCTTCGGCGGCACCTCGCCGGTCCAGGTAGCCGAGCAGGTGGCCTGGTGGCGCGGGAAGGTCTGAGGGTTTGTCGTAAGTAGTTGGTAGTTATTGGTGAATGGCGGTTGACGGCTCAGGCGCACTTGCCACGCCCCACCAACCACCCTTGATCCACCCGGAAACCATATCCATATTGCTGTCAGCGGCCGGCAACGGTCGCCTGAGTGCCGCATGAGCGGGCTCAAATTCCGAAGTGCCTCTAACCTTGGGCTTCGTACATGTCGCGTCAGTCGCCCTTTGGGCACCCGTTTCTGTTAGGCTTCGATGAGATCGAGCAGGCTCTCGACCGCGTCGCCAAGGCCGCCGGGGACGGATATCCGCCCTACAACATCGAGCGCCTTGCTCGCACCGAGCACGCTCCGGAGCGTCTGCGCATCACCCTGGCTGTCGCCGGATTCACCCGGGATCAGCTGGAAGTGACCCTGGAGGAGAACCAACTCGTCATCCGGGGGCGTCAGTCCGACGACAAGACAAGGCACTTCCTTCATCGCGGCATCGCTGCCCGCCAGTTCCAGCGTACCTTCCTTCTTGTCGACGGCATGGAGGTGATGGGCGCGGATCTGTCCAATGGCCTGTTGTCGATCGATCTGGTCCGGCCCGAGCCGGAGCGGATCGTCCGTAAGATCGACATCATCGCCTCGGACAAGGTGTGACGGCCGCCGCATAAGGAGAAGGCCATGAACTTCGATATCAACAATCATGCCGGACAGCCTCTGGATATGGCCGAACTGGCCAATCTGGGCCTCGGCGATGTGGCCTATGTGAAACCCCTGCGCTCCGACGACGTGGCGCGGCTCTTTCCTCAGGCCCCCAAGCTGCAGCCCGGTATGGAGCTTTTCGCGCTCCTCTCCGCCAGCGGCGAGCCCATCGTGCTCACCGATTCCAAGGACGCGGCGGTCGCCAACGCATGGGCGCATGACCTGACGACGGTGAGCCTGCATTAAGGCTCACCTTCCTCACTGATTTCAGGCAATCGCCTCGATGGCGCCGATCAGGCGTTCCAGATCCTCATCCCGAGACAATCGGTGATCGCCATCCTTGATGAGTGTCAGAGACACGCTGTCGCCCGGCAGCCTCTCGACGAGCTGCAGCGCATGGCTCCACGGCACGTCAGGGTCTTCCATGCCTTGCAGGATATGCACTGGGCAGCCGGTCTGGATCGGCTGCCCGAGAAGGAGATGGCGGCGTCCGTCCTCGATCAGTTTTTTCGTGATCGGGTAGGGATCCTCCGAATAGGCGGAGGGGCGATAATAGACGCCGGTCTCTTCGAGACCCTGCCGCAGGCTTTCGGGAAAACGCTCCCACATGAGCTTTTCCGTCATGTCGGTGGCGGGAGCGATGAGGACGATTCCGACCGGGGCAAGCGCCGGGCGCTTGGTCATCAGCTCGCGCGCCGCGAGCAGGGAGATCCAGCCGCCCATGGAGGAGCCCACCAGGATGGGGCGCTCCTTGAGATGTTGCTCCATCACCGCGAGCGCTTCTTCCAGCCAGCGGGAGATGGTGCCCTGCTCGAAATCTCCCCCTGATTCGCCATGTCCGCTATAGTCGAAGCGCAGGAAGGCGCGGCCGTTCTTCTCGGCCCAGGCGTCGATGGCGCCGGCCTTGGTGGCCCGCATGTCGGACTTGAAGCCGCCGAGCCACACCACGGGCGGCCCCTTGCCCTCGCGGGAGATCACGGCGATCTGGCGTGCGTCGGCCTCTTTGCCGATCGTGACGCTTTGCTGCATGGTTAACCGATCCTCAACTGCTTTGAAGCAAGCGTTTACAAGCGATTCTGTCATTCCTTGAAGAAGGCTCTTACATCGGTGAGTTTTTCAGCGCGACCCGGCGGAGGAGCGGCTTTTCCGTCATCCCAGGTTCATCCCCTGGCGGGAAGGACGATCCTGCAGATCATTCCGGAGCTCGAGGCCGGCGGTGCGGAGCGGACCACCGTCGATATCGCCGAGGGCCTGGTGAATGCCGGCGCGCGGGCGCTTGTCGCCACCGACGGCGGGCGGCTCGTGGGCGAATTGCAGGCGAAGGGCGGCATCTGGATTCCCTTCCCGGCGGCCACGAAGAACCCGATCTCCATGCTTCTCAACGTGCGCAAGCTCGCCAAGATCTGCCATCGGGAGAAGGTCTCGCTGATCCATGCCCGCTCGCGGGCCCCGGCCTGGGTGGCTTTGGGAGCCGCGCGCAGCCTCAACATTCCCTTCGTCACCACCTATCACGGCAGCTATTCCGGCCGCTCCTCTGTGAAGGTGCTCTACAATTCGGTCATGGCCCGGGGCGACGTGGTCATCGCCAACTCGCAATATACCGGCAACCTGATCCGCTCGATGCATCCCCAGGCCGGCGACCGGGTGGGGGTGATCTATCGCGGCACGGATTTCATGAAGTTCTCAGCCACGGCGGTCGCGCCGGAGCGGATCGAGGCTTTGCGGAAGGCCTGGAAGGTGGCGCCCCACGAGCGC
Organism: Microvirga sp.; assembly: GCA_041913065.1. GTDB lineage: Bacteria > Pseudomonadota > Alphaproteobacteria > Rhizobiales > Beijerinckiaceae > Microvirga. The sequence continues at coordinate 56,878 of JAYSGD010000012.1, forward strand.
GTGGTGCTGCTGGCGGCCCGGCTTACCGGTTGGAAGGGTCAGAAGCTCCTGATCGAGGCGGCGGCCAAGCTGCGCGACCGGGGCGTGACGGACGTGGTCTACATCCTCGCCGGAGATCCCCAGGGGCGCGATTCCTACGTGAAGGAGCTGGACAGCCTGATCGCGGAGAGGAAGCTGAAGGACATCGTGCGCCGGGTCGGCCATTGCACGGACATGCCGGCGGCCTTCCTGACCGCCGCCGTCGTCACCGTGCCCTCCACGGAACCCGAGGCTTTCGGCCGCTCGGCGGTGGAAGCCCAGGCCATGGGGACGCCGGTCGTGGTGTCGGATCTGGGGGCGGTGCCCGAGACGGTTCTCTCGCCTCCTGCCGTCGCGCCGCAGGAGCGGACTGGGTGGCGCGTGCTCCCGGGCGATGCGGAGGCTCTGGCAGAGGCGATCGGGGAAGCGTTGAACCTTGGCGCCAGCGCCCGGATCGCGCTGGGTTCCCGCGCCAGAGCCCATGTGGAGCGCCACTTCTCGCTCGAACGCATGGTTTCCGGCACGCTGAATGTGTATTCAGCCCTTCTGGAGCGCCATTTTACCCATAGAACAAGTTGACTTCGCGTCATTTTGAGCGAAATGTCAGATCATTCTCGGCAACGTTGAGCATCCTGCAGAGACTTGACCTCAAGTCTCCTCTCTCAACTGAGCCCTCAAACAGGAGATAAGAGCCATTCGTCGTCCCATGAGACCCCTGCCGGTGCCGCAGAAAGAAGGACCGCGCGCCAACCGAGACATTCGCGGAGTCCGCGAAGTTCAGCTGATCGATGATACCGGACAGAACAAAGGCGTCATGCCCTTCTTCGATGCCCTGCGCATCGCGGAGGATGCTGGCCTCGACCTGGTGGAAATCTCGCCGAACGCCACACCTCCGGTCTGCAAGATCCTCGATTACGGTAAATTCCGCTTCCTTGAGCAGAAGAAGGCCGCCGAGGCTCGCAAGAAGCAGAAGACCGTCGAGGTCAAGGAAATCAAGCTGCGTCCGGGCATCGACGATCACGATTACGACGTGAAGATGAAGGCCATGAAGAGCTTCTTCGAGGAAGGCAACAAGGTGAAGATCACCCTGCGCTTCCGCGGTCGCGAGATGGCCCACCAGGCTCTCGGCCTGAAGGTCCTCGACCGGGTCAAGGCCGATGTGGGCGATATCGCCAAGGTCGAGATGGAGCCCAACTTCGAAGGCCGTCAGGTCGTCATGGTGCTGGCGCCCCGTTAATCCCGTGTCATCCCCGGCGGCCCGCAGGGCCGGGAAGGGGATCCATGGCGCGGCGCTTGTGGGTGGTTTCCCTTCCCCTTCGCTGCGCTTCGGCCGGGAATCACAAGAAAGATTCATGGCCGTCGGGGTTCCGGCGGCCATTGCTTTTTGGGGCGGCTTCTGCCATAAGCCGCCCTTCATCGAACCGCCCGGCTGTTAGGGCTGCCGTGGCGGTTTGTGTTGCTCACAGTAGCAATATGGGCTGAAAGGGCGGTTTTGCCGCTCTCGATGCCTGACCAAAGGAGAGCCAAATGCCCAAGCTGAAGACGAAATCGGGCGCGAAGAAGCGCTTCAAGATCACTGGCACCGGCAAGGTCGTTTACGCCCAGGCCGGCAAGCGCCACGGGATGATCAAGCGGACGAACAAGCAGATCCGCAACCTGCGCGGCACCACGACGATGTTCGAGGGCGACGCCTACAACGTGAAGAAGTACTTCCTGCCCAACGGCTAAGGCGGTCTTCCCAACACATCCCGGATTTTGAAGGAGTTTTCCCATGGCACGCGTCAAACGGGGCGTTACGTCCCACGCCAAGCACAAGAAGGTTTTTAAGGCCGCCAAAGGCTTCTACGGCCGCCGCAAGAACACCATCCGCATCGCCAAGCAGGCGGTCGAGAAGAGCATGCAGTATGCTACTCGCGACCGTCGCGCCAAGAAGCGCACGTTCCGCGCTCTCTGGATCCAGCGCCTCAACGCCGCTGTCCGCACGCATGGCCTGACCTATTCCCGATTTATCGACGGTCTCGGCAAGGCTGGGATCGAGGTCGATCGCAAGGTCCTGTCCGAAATGGCCATCCACGAGCCGGCGGCTTTCGCTGCCTATGTGGACGCTGCCAAGGCTGCCCTGCCTCAGCAGGCTGCCTAAGTCGGATAGACTAGCTTTCGGTGCGGCTGGCTTGTTCAGCCGCACCTTTCTCCCCCTTCTCCGAGACCATCCGCGCTGACGGCTGAAACGCTGTCGGTTGCGACCACGCGGCTCGGCTATCTTCACGGTTCCCGCGCTGCGCCCCTGAAAGCGCTTAGCATCTGGCTAGGGACCGATGACCGATCTCAATCAACTCGAACGTGACCTGCTTTCCCAGGTCGAAGCCGCAGGCGACGAAGCGGCCCTCGAATCCGTGCGCGTGTCCGCGCTCGGCAAGAAGGGCTCCGTCTCCGAATTGCTGAAAACCCTCGGCGCGATGACGCCCGAGGAGCGGAAAGAGCGCGGCCCCCTCATCAACGGCCTGCGCGACAAGGTGCAGGGCGCGCTCGCCGCCAAGAAGGAGACGCTCGCCGAGGCTGCTCTTGGAGCACGCCTTGCCGCCGAGCGCATCGACGTGACGCTGCCCGTGCAGGAAGCGCCCGAGGCTCGCGGCCGCATCCACCCGATCAGCCAGGTGATCGAGGAACTGACGGCGATCTTCGCCGATATGGGTTTCTCCGTGGCCGAGGGTCCGGATATCGAGACGGATTATCTCAACTTCACGGCGCTGAACTTCCCCGAAGGCCATCCGGCGCGCGAGATGCACGACACCTTCTTCCTTGCCCCCGACGAGAAGGGCGAGCGCAAGGTGCTGCGCACGCACACCTCGCCGGTGCAGATCCGGACGATGCAGTCGCAAAAGCCGCCGATCCGCGTGATCATTCCGGGCCGCACCTATCGCCACGACTCGGACCAGACGCACACGCCGATGTTCCACCAGGTCGAAGGCCTCGTCATCGACAAGCAGGCGAACATCGCTCACCTGAAGTGGATTCTCGAAGAGTTCTGCAAGGCCTTCTTCGAAGTCGATCAGGTGAAGATGCGCTTCCGCCCGTCGTTCTTCCCCTTCACCGAACCCTCGGCTGAAGTGGATATCCAGTGCTCGCGCAAGGGCGGCGAAATCCGTTTCGGCGAAGGCACCGACTGGCTCGAAATTCTCGGCTGCGGCATGGTGCATCCGAACGTGCTGCGCAATTGCGGCCTCGATCCCGACGAGTACCAGGGTTTCGCCTGGGGCATGGGCATCGACCGCATCGCGATGCTGAAATACGGCATGCCCGATTTGCGCCCGTTCTTCGAGGCCGATGTGCGCTGGCTGAACCACTACGGCTTCCGCCCGCTCGACATCCCGTCCCTCGTCAGCGGCCTGACTTCGTAAAAGGAGAGCAATCATGAAATTCACTCTCTCCTGGCTCAAGGATCACCTCGACACCACCGCGTCTCTCGACGAGATCGTGGAAACGCTCACGCGCATCGGCCTCGAGGTCGAAGGCGTCGAGGACAAGGCGAAGACGCTTGGCGCCTACATCAACGCCTATGTGATCTCCGCCGAGCAGCACCCGAACGCGGATCGCCTGCGCGTGTGCATGGTCGATACCGGAACGGGCGCGCCGATCCAGGTCGTCTGCGGCGCACCCAATGCGCGCACCGGCATGAAGAGCGTGTTCGCGCCTCCCGGCACCTACGTGCCCGGCAAGAACATCACGCTCGGGGTCGGCACCATTCGCGGCGTCGAGAGCGCGGGCATGCTGTGCTCGGCGGCGGAGCTTGAAATCTCCGACGATCACGACGGCATCATCGAGCTGCCCGAGGATGCGCCGGTTGGCGTTGCCTACGCTGCCTATGCCGGCCTCGACGATCCGGTGATCGAGATCAACCTCACGCCGAACCGTCCCGATTGCACGTCGATCTTCGGCATCGCGCGCGATCTCGCGGCAGCCGGTCTCGGCACGCTCAAAAGCAGCGATGTCCCCGCCATCCAGGGCAAGGGCGCATGCCCGGTTTACGTGACGCTCGATTTCTCGGGCGAGGACGCGAAGCTCTGCCCGACCTTCGCGCTTCGCCTCGTGCGCGGCGTGAGGAACGGCCCGTCTCCGGAATGGATGCAGCGCCGTCTGCTCTCCATCGGTCTGCGCCCGATCAACGCGCTCGTCGACATCACCAACTACGTCACCTTCGACCGCGGCCGTCCGCTGCACGTGTTCGACGCCAAGAAGGTGAAGGGTAATCTCACCGTTCGCCGCGCGAAGGATGGCGAGGAGGTGCTGGCACTCGACGGACGCACCTACAAGCTCGATGCAGGCACTGTGGTGATCGCCGATGAGAACGGCGTCGAGTCGATTGCCGGCATCATGGGCGGCGAGCATTCCGGTTCGGACGAGAACACCACTGACGTGCTGATCGAGTCCGCTTTGTGGGATCCTCTCAACATCGCGCAGACGGGCCGCAAGCACGGCATCATCACCGATGCGCGCTACCGCTTCGAGCGCGGCATCGACCCGGCCTTCACGGTGCCGGGTCTCGATCTCGCCACGAAGCTGGTGATCGACCTCTGCGGCGGTGAGCCGACGGAGGCCGTCGTGGCAGGCAAGGTTCCGGACACGACGCGCGCCATCGAGTTCCCATGGTCGGAAGTGCCGCGCCTGTCGGGCCTCGACGTGAAGCCTGCGGAATCGGAACAGATCCTCAAGAAGCTCGGCTTCAAGGTCGAGGGCTCGGGCGAGCGCGTGAACGTCGTGCCGCCGTCCTGGCGTCCCGACATCGAGGGTAAGGCCGATCTCGTCGAAGAGGTGATCCGCATCGCCGGTGTCGATCGCATCGAGCCGCAGCCGTTGCCGCGCCTCGAGGCAACGGTGGCGAAGCCCATCCTCACGCTCATCCAGAAGCGCACGCGCCTCGCGCGCCGTTCGCTGGCCGTGCGTGGATTGGTCGAAGCGGTCACCTGGTCCTTCATCTCGAAGGATGAGGCCGAGCTGTTCGGCGGCGGCGATGCGCGTCTTGCGCTCGCCAACCCGATTGCGGCGGAACTCTCCGACATGCGCCCATCCCTGCTGCCGGGTCTCATGAAGGCCGCGCAGCGCAATGCGGATCGCGGTCTGGGTGATGTGGCTTTGTTCGAGGTCGGCCAGACCTTCGCGTCGGATGAGCCGGAAGGCCAGTCGATCAAGGCCGCCGCCGTGCGTCGCGGCACCGCGCGCGCCGAAGGCGTGGGACGTCACTGGAATGGCGGCGCCGAGAATGTCGATGCCTTCGATGCGAAAGCCGATGTGCTGGCGCTGCTCGCAACCCTCGGCATTCCGGCAGGTGGCTTGCAGATCGTCGCGGGCGGCCCCGCCTGGTTCCATCCCGGCCGTTCCGGAACGCTGCAATTCGGTCCGAAGAACATCGTCGGCGCGTTCGGCGAGGTTCACCCGAAGATCCTGAAGGCGCTCGACGTGAAGGGGCCGCTGGTGGCCTTCGAGCTCAATCTCGATGCGCTTGTGCCACCCAAGGCCAAGCCCACCAAGATGAAGCCGAAGCTGAACCTGCCCGACTTCCAGCCGCTCACCCGCGACTTCGCCTTCGTGGTCGGCCGCGACGTGGCGGCGGGCGACATCGTGAAAGCCGCACAAGGAGCGGAGCGTCAGCTCATCGTGGGCGTCGACGTGTTCGACATCTACGAGGGCACCGGCATCGACCCTGACAAGAAGTCCGTCGCGATCGCCGTCACGCTCCAGCCGACGGAAAAGACGCTGACCGACGTGGAGATCGAAGCCGTCACGGCCAAGATCGTCGCCGAGGTGTCGAAGAAAACCGGCGCGGTGCTGCGGTCTTAAATTGCTGTCTCAAAATGATGGTCATCCCGGGGCCGCGCAGCGGAACCCGGGATCGTCTTCAGAATAAGGCACCATACTCGTCTTACGATCCCGGATTGCGGCTTTGCCGCGTCCGGGATGACAGCCTGGGATTATGGGACGAACTCTTCCGCTAGGTCTCGCCACTCGGGATTTTCCCGCTCGATCAGTTCGACCTTCCAGGCGCGATGCCATTTCTTGAGCTGTTTCTCGCGAGCAATCGCAGCCTCTGGGTTCTCGAACACCTCGAAGTAAACCAATCGATCCACGTTGTAGCGGGCTGTGAAGCCCGGAATGGCATGGGTTTTGTGGTCGAAAATCCGCTTATGCAGGTCGCTGGTAATCCCTATGTAAAGTGGGCCATCCTTCCTTGTGGCTAAGATGTAGACGTAGAAGGTCTTAGTCACCCGCGAACTCCCCGGACGATCCCGGATCTGCGCTACGCTTCGTCCGGGATGACACTGTGGAGAGGCCATTCAACGGATTCCGCTCGTCCCATCCGTAGCGGAATGTATCGAACCGCATCCCCCGCGCATCGACCATGAGAAGCCGCCCGACGAGGCTTTCTCCGAAGCCCACGATCTCCCGCATCACCTCCATCGCCATCAGGCTGCCCATGACGCCCGCGAGCGCGCCGAGCACACCGGCCTCGGCGCAGGTGGGGATCGACCCCGGCGGGGGCGGGGAGGGGAACAGGCAGCGATAGGTGGGATTGGGGCGGCCGTCAGGGCCGCTCTCATGAGCGCGGATCGTGGTCAGCGAGCCGTCGAACTGGCCCAGAGCCGCCGTGATCAGGGGCTTTCTCTCGAAAAAGCAGGCATCGGACACGGCATAGCGGGTGTCGAAATTGTCGGACCCGTCTGCCACGATGTCGTATCGGCGGATCAGATCGCGGGCATTCCCTTCCGTCAGGCGCAGGTTGTGAGGCTCCACCGCGACGTTCGGGTTGAGCCCCGCCACGACTCTGGCCGCCACCTCCACCTTGGGAAGACCGACATCGCCGGTCCCGAAAATCACCTGCCTCTGGAGGTTGGAGAGGGAGACCGCATCATTATCCACAAGTCCGATGGTGCCGATCCCGGCCGCCGCCAGATACTGGACGAGGGGCGCGCCGAGGCCCCCCGCGCCGATCACGAGCACGCGAGCGGCCTTGAGTTTCAACTGGCCCGGCCCCCCCACGTCTCGGAGCACCAGATGGCGGGCATATCGGTCGATTTCTTCGGGATTTAACGGCATGGCTGCGACCTTAACGCCCCGGCGCGAGCTATCAACTAAGGAAATAACATGCCGCTTGACAGAGACCTTGGCGTCGTGACCCTTCCCGTGCCATCGTCTGGGGGCAACCGGCCTTCTCAAGGCCGGCGTCAAAACAGGGAACATTGCCGATGTCAGTGACCAAATTCGGCCTCGCGCTCGCGGGCCTCGCCTTTTCCGCCTCGGCTGCCTTCGCGCAGCAGGCCGCCTTCAAGCCCGCCATCGTGTACGATCTCGGCGGCAAGTTCGATAAGTCCTTCAACGAGGGCGTCTACTCGGGCGCCGAGAAGTTCAAGAAGGATACGGGCGCCGAATACCGCGATTTCGAGCCGCAGAACGACGCCCAGCGTGAGCAGGCCCTGCGCCGCTTCGCCCGCGACGGCTATTCGCCGATCGTGGCCGTGGGCTTCTCCCAGGAGACCGCGCTGAAGAAGGTTGCGGACGAGTTCCCGAACATCAAGTTCGCCATCATCGACGCCGTCGTCGAGAAGCCGAACGTGCAGTCCGTCGTGTTCAAGGAGCACGAGGGCTCGTTCCTGGTCGGCCTTCTGGCGGCCCAGGCCTCCAAGACCAATAAGGTCGGCTTCGTCGGCGGCATGGACATTCCGCTCATCCGCAAATTCGCCTGCGGCTACGTCCAGGGCGTGAAATACGCCAAAAAGGACGCCGAGGTATTCCAGAACATGACCGGCACCACGGGCGCCGCCTGGGGTGACCCGGTGAAAGGCGGCGAGCTCGCCAAGGGCCAGATCGATCGCGGCGCCGACGTGATCTACCACGCGGCCGGCGGCACCGGCATCGGCGTCCTGCGCGCCACCGTGGACGCGGGCAAGCTCGGCATCGGCGTCGATTCCAACCAGAACGGCCTGCACCCGGGCAAGATGCTGACCTCCATGGTCAAGCGCGTGGACGTCGCCACCTACAACGCCTTCGACCAGGCCAAGAAGAATACCTTCAAGGCCGGCGTCTCGGTTCTCGGCCTCAACGAGGACGGCGTGGCATGGGCGCTCGACGACAACAACAAGGCGCTGATCACGCCCGAGATGAAGGCCGCCGCCGACAAGGCCGCCGCCGATATCAAGTCGGGCGCCATCAAGGTGCACGACTACATGTCGGACTCCAAGTGCCCGATGTAATGCTAAACTCTACTTGCCTCCGAGCTTCATTCGCTCGGAGGCAATGGATGATTTGAATTGTCTGACCGTAGTATAGTTGCCCAAGTCTATCCTCTGATTACAAACTTGAACTTGAATGGTTCGAGTCTGAAGAAGGCTGGCTTTCTAGAGCATGAGCTTCTAAAGAACGCATTGAAAATCAAGGTCCCTTCAACTGAGGGAACTGAATACACAATCTCAGTTGGCTTAAAAAAAGACATTACAGCCGACGACATTGAATACTTCAATGAGAGACAAAAATTCAGAATCGGGAATTATGAGTGGTTCATAGAATTCAAGGGGGCCTTTGAATTAAGAGATAACACTCTTGGAGGGCTCTTAGGCGGAAGCGCGACGTTAAACAAGCTTACACTGTTCGAGGCTCTTCAGATAATTGAAGTGGCTAGAGATATGTTTGTCTTGGCTGCGAACATCGCAAATGTAAATTCTATCAATTTGGCAAGCGGCGCTTCATATTTAAATAATCGCCGCCAAGCTGATTTGATTATGTTTCCAAATGGCTTTTATAACGCAGAACAATATCAGCGAAAGTTTGGACTATCGATCACTTCAGAGCTACAGTTCACCTCAGTTCTGGATTGGATCTCTGATATCAATCAAAAGCAGAATGATTCAGATTACAACGAGATTGCCAGCGCTCTAAGTTATCTTATAAAATTTGTAGATGAGTTCCTGAACAGAAGCGGGTCTCGTCTTCTCTGGGCTGTGGCTGCTATTGAGGCTTTGCTCGGAGAGTCCAGCGAAAAAATCACGAGCTCCCTTGTTCAAAAGATCGAAGTGATTCTTGGTGAATCTGCGAGCAACTTTGATGTCGTAAAGCTGTTCAAGGAAATATATCGTATACGATCAAAAGTGGTTCATGGCCAGTTACCTGAGGCCCCATTATTTTCTAATATGCGCTCAAGCAAAATAAACTCAGATATTTTTCAGGACATATCTGAAGCTGAAGGAGCAGCAGTAATGGTTCTTACAGGACTCTTGCAAAACTGTATCATAAACAAGCGCAAGAAATTCAGCTTCGCTCTCAATCTCGAGTCCTAGAATGCTCCCCGCGATTGAACTCATTGCGATCAACAAGAGCTTCGGCGCCGTTCACGCCAACAGGAACGTGAACCTCTCCGTCGAGCGCGGCACGATCCACGGCATCGTCGGTGAAAACGGCGCCGGCAAATCGACGCTCATGTCGATCCTCTACGGCTTCTACGAGGCCGATTCCGGCGAGATCCGCGTCAACGGCCAGCTGATCCGTATCCGCTCCTCCAACGATGCCATTCATGCCGGCATCGGCATGGTGCATCAGCACTTCATGCTGGTGGAGCCGCTCACCGTGGTCGAAAACGTGATGCTCGGCGCCGAAGGCGGCGCCATGCTGCGCGCGGGCGAGGCCAAGGTGCGCAAGGAGCTTGCGCGGCTGGCTGCGGATTACGGACTCGAGATCGACGTGGACGCGACCGTCGGCGAACTCTCCGTCGGCCTGCAGCAGCGCGTGGAAATTCTCAAGGCGCTCTATCGCGGCGCCGATATCCTCATTCTCGACGAGCCCACCGCCGTGCTCACGCCGCCGGAAGCGGATGCGCTCTTCGAGCTGCTGCGCTCGCTGAAGGAGCAGGGCAAGATCGTCATCCTCATCACGCACAAGCTGCGCGAGATCATGGCGATCACGGATCGCGTCTCGGTCATGCGTCGCGGCGAGATGGTCGCGACGGTTGAGACGGCCAATACCTCGCCGCCGGAACTGGCGGAGCTGATGGTGGGCCGCCGCGTGCTTCTGCGCGTCGAGAAATCGGAGAAGGCGCCCGGCGCGCCGCTTCTCGAAATCGAGGATCTGACCGTCATCGATAATCGCGGCGTCTTACGTGTCGCGAATGCGTCGCTCACGGTGCGCGCCGGCGAGATCGTCGGCATCGCAGGCGTCGCGGGCAACGGGCAGAGCGAACTGCTCGAAGCGATTGCAGGCATGCGCCAGCCGGTGCTGGGCTCTATCCGCCTCGAAGGCAAGCCGATCCATTACTCGCAACACAATCCGCACGACATGCGAAAAGCGGGCCTCCTGCACGTGCCTGAGGATCGCCTGCGCATGGGCCTCGTTCCCGCATTCCCGGCTTTCGAGAGCGCGATTCTCGGCTTCAGCGACGAGCCGCATCTGGGGCGCGGCCCGATCCTGGATCATGACCGCCTCATCGCCGATCTCGCGAAGAAGATGGAGCAGTACGATGTGCGCCCGCCCGCGCCGCGCCTGAAGTCCTCGAAGTTCTCGGGCGGCAATCAGCAGAAGATCGTGCTGGCGCGTGAGATCGAGCGTAATCCGAAGGTGCTGCTCGTCGGCCAGCCGACACGCGGCGTCGATATCGGCGCCATCGAGTTCATCCATCGCCGTCTCATAAGCTTACGCGATGCGGGCGTCGGCATTCTGCTCGTGTCGGTGGAGCTCGACGAGATCATGAATCTTTCCGACCGCATCCTCACCATGTGCGGCGGCAAGATCACCGGCGAGCGCATCGCGTCCGAGACCAACGAGCAGGATCTCGGCCTGCTCATGGCCGGCGTGACCGACGAGGCCGCATGATGCAGCCGCGATTGACGCTGGTCACGCTGGGCGTGGCCGATCTCGCAAAATCCCGGGCCTTCTACGAAGCCTGGGGCTGGAAAGCTTCCGGCGCGAGCCAGCCGAGCGTCGTGTTCTTCCAGGCGAATGGGTTGGCGCTCGGCCTGTTCGGCCGCGCCGATCTCGCGGCCGACGCGCATGTGGAGGACAAGCCCACCGGCTTTGCCGCCGTTACGCTTGCCTACAACGCCCGTTCCAAGCAGGAAGCCGACGAGGTCTATGCTCTCGCCATCGCTGCCGGCGCCAGCAAAGTGAAGCCGCTGCAGGACGTGTTCTGGGGCGGCTACTCGGGCTATTTCGCCGATCCCGACGGGCATCTCTGGGAAGTGGCCTGGAACCCGTTCTTTCCTCTCGACGAACAGGGCCACCTGTTCCTTCCGGACACTTAAGACGTGAGCGCACCTCTCGACATGCCCAAATGGGCCGACACGGTCCTTGTTCCCGCGATTTCCGTGGTCGCGGCCTTCCTCATCGCGGGCCTCGTGGTGCTCGGCATCGGCGAGAACCCGCTGACGGCGACGAGGTATCTGTTGCAAGGCAGCCTTGGCACGGGCGAAGGCCTGGGCTTCACCCTGTTTTACGCCACCGACTTCATCTTCGTCGGCTTGGCCGTCGCGGTGGCCTATCACGCCGGCCTCTTCAACATCGGCGGTGAAGGTCAGGCGACGCTCGCGGGCCTCGGCATCGCGCTCGTGCTCAACAACCTCACCTTCCTGCCGGGCTTCCTGCTGATTCCGCTCGGCATTCTCGGTGCCGCCGCCTTCGGCGCGGGCTGGGCTGCGATCCCCGGCTATCTTCAGGCCAAGCGCGGCAGCCACATCGTGATCACGACGATCATGTTCAACTGGCTTGCCAGCGTACTGATCGTCTATCTGCTGGTGAACGTGCTGCGCGAGCCGCAATCCATGAACCCTGAAACGCGCGCTTTCCCCGAGGGCTCGCATATTCCCTTCATGCATGAGGTCTTCGCGGCTTTCGGCATCGAGATCCCCGCGTCGCAGCTGAACCTCACGCTCGTGCTGGCGCTGGCTGCGGCCTATTTCGTGTGGCTTCTCATCTACCGCTCGCGACTCGGCTACGCGATCCGCGTCGTCGGCTCGAACCCGACCGCTGCGGTCTATGCGGGCATTTCACCCGCGCGGATCATCATCATCGCCATGGTGCTGTCGGGCGCTCTCGCCGGCGGCCTCGCGGTCAACGAGCTCATGGGCTACCAGCACCGCCTGCTTCTGGAGTTTACCTCCGGCTACGGCTTCGTCGGTATCGCGGTGGCGCTCATGGGCCGTGCGCATCCGGTCGGAATCGTGCTGGCCTCGATCCTTTTCGGCATTCTCTATCAGGGCGGCGCCGAGCTTGCCTTCGAGCAACCCAACATCACCCGCGACATGGTGGTGGTGATCGGCGGCATCATCATTCTGTTTGCAGGCGCGCTCGACGGGCTCTTCAGGCGTGTCGTGGCGCATGTCATGACGCGCCAGAAACTCGCGGGGGCATGAGCATGGATTTCGGCATCTTCGCAACCATTCTCGACTCGGCCCTGCGGCTTTCCATTCCCCTGCTCGCCGCCTGCCTTGCAGGGCTGTGGTCGGAGCGCTCGGGCGTGGTCGATATCGGCCTCGAAGGCAAGATGCTGGTCGCGGCATTCGCATCGGCGGCAGGCGCCTATGCGTTCGACTCTGCTTGGATCGGATTGATCTTCGGCATCTTCGCTTCCATCTCCTTTGCGCTCATTCACGGCTTCGCTTCCATCAGCCAGCGCGGCAATCAGATCGTGTCGGGCGTCGCCATCAACATGTTGGCGGCGGGCCTCACCGCCATCGTCGGCAATGCATGGTACGGTCAGGGCGGACGCACGCCGCCGTTGGAAGGCGATCAGCGCTTCGAAGGGATCCTCTTCGGTCACTCAGCGCTGGTCTATATCGTGCTGCTCGCCGTGCCGGTGACGTGGTTCGTGCTCGGCCGCACGCGCTTCGGCCTGCGCCTTCGCGCTGTCGGCGAGAACCCGGCGGCGGTCGATACGGCCGGCATTTCCGTGACGGCCCTGCGCTATTCCGCCGTGGTGATCGGCGGCGTTCTCTGCGGCTTGGGCGGAGCCTATCTCTCCGTGGCGCAGGCGGCAGGCTTTCTTCCCAACATGACGACGGGACGTGGCTTCATCGCACTTGCCGCGCTGATCTTCGCGAAGTGGCGCGCATGGCCGGCGCTCGGCGCCTGCTTCCTCTTCGGCTTCCTCGATGCCCTCGCCAACCAGTTGCAGGGCCGGTCGTTTCCCTTCATCGGCGAGGTGCCGGTGCAGGCGATTCAGGCTATGCCCTATCTTCTCACCGTCATCCTACTCGCCGGCGTCATCGGCACCGCCATCCCGCCGCGCGCCTCCGGCGTGCCCTATGTGAAGGAGCGCTGAGCATGCCGTCGCTCAACACCTTGTTCGAAGCCGCCAGGGCCGTTCAGACCAGAGCCTATGTGCCCTATTCCCGTTTCAGGGTGGGGGCCGCCATCGCGACGCCGGAGGGGCAGATGTTCACCGGCTGCAACGTGGAGAACGCCGCCTATCCGGTAGGAGCCTGCGCGGAAGCGGGCGCCATCTCCGCCATGATTGCGGGCGGCGGCAGCGCGATCCACGAAATCGTCGTGATCGGCGACGGCGAAAACCTCGTCACGCCCTGCGGCGGTTGCCGCCAGCGCATCCGCGAATTCGCATTGCCCGATACGAAGATCCACATCGCGGGTCCTGAGGGCATTCGCAAAAGCTTTACCTTGGATGAGCTGCTGCCCTTCTCGTTCGGGCCGGATAATTTGACGAACCGTTGATTCAACGACGAGGTCTGTCAGCGGACCTCGCGCAATGGAAGGAAGGCTCGCGCTTGAGCCTGCAAGGACGATGATGCACCAGAACGTTCAAGAGGCCGCCGAATTCGTGCGCGCCCGCGGCTTCGATGGCCGCTTCGATGCCGCTTTCGTGCTCGGCACCGGTCTCGGCACCTTGGTCGATGAGGTGAGCGATGCGGTGAGCCTCGCCTATGCCGACATCCCGCACTTCCCGAAGAGCGGCGTGTCCGGCCACGCGGGCAAGCTCGTCGCCGGCACGCTGGAGGGCAAGCGCGTCCTGCTGTTCCAGGGCCGCGCGCATTATTATGAGACCGGCGATGCGGGCGCGATGCGTCTGCCCGTCGCCTTCATCAAGGAACTCGGCATTCCGGTTCTGGTGGCGACGAACGCCGCAGGCTCCGTGCGCGCGCATATCCGCCCCGGCAGCCTCGTGGCTATCAACGATCACCTCAATCTCTCCGGCAGCAACCCGCTGCTGCGCGATCACACGGAGGGCCGCTTCGTGTCGCTGACCGGCGCTTATGACGAGGGCTTGCGCGAGACCTTGCAGCGCGCCGCGAAGAAGACCGGCATCGACGTTCCCGAAGGCGTCTACGCCTGGCTCTCCGGCCCGAGCTTCGAGACGCCCGCCGAGATCAAGATGGTGCAGATCCTCGGCGGCGATCTCGTCGGCATGTCAACCGTGCCCGAAGTGATCCTCGCGCGCTATTACGGCCTCAAGGTCGCGGCGATTTCCGTCGTCACCAATCTCGCCGCCGGCATCGAGGGCGCATCGCCCTCGCACCAGGAAACCAAGGACACGGCGGCGGAAGCCTCCGATAAGTTCAAGCGCCTCATTCGTTCATTCGTCGCGGAGATGTAAGATGTCCGACGCGCTCATTGCCCAACGTGCCCTGCGCTCTCTCGATCTCACCGATCTAAACGACAACTGCACCGACCAGGCCATCGACGCGCTGTGCAAGAAAGCGCTCGATCCGCGAGGCCCTGTGGCTGCCGTCTGCGTATGGCCGCAATTCGTCAAGCGCTCGCAGGAGAACCTGAAGGGCTCGCCTGTGCGCATCGCGACGGTGGTCAACTTCCCCGCCGGCGGCGAGGATGTGGGTCGTGTCACCGACGACACGCAGGAAGCGCTCTCCGACGGCGCGAACGAGATCGATCTCGTTCTGCCCTACAATGCCTTGCGTCGCGGCGATCTCAGCACGGCTCGCGAGATGGTGGAGGCCGTGCGCGATCTCGTCGATGGCGACCGACTGCTGAAGGTCATTCTGGAAACCGGCGAGCTGAAGGATCCTGCGCTCATCGAGGCAGCAAGCCGCCTGTCTATCGAAGCCGGCGCCGATTTCATCAAGACCTCGACCGGCAAGACGCCGGTTTCGGCCACGCCGGAAGCTGCCGAGATCATGCTCAAAGCCATCAAGGCATCGGGCCGCAAGGTCGGCTTGAAGCCTTCCGGCGGTATTCGCACGGTCGAGGATGCAAAGGTGTATCTCGATCTCGCGGACCGCATCATGGGGCAGGGCTGGGCGACGCCGCAGACTTTCCGCATCGGCGCGAGCAGCGTGTACGACACCCTGATCGCCGCGATCGAAGGGCGCGCGGGCTCCGCCGCCACCGGAGCTTACTGACATGAGCCATCATCTCCCGCAGGAAATCATCCGCCGCAAGCGCGACGGCGCGACACTCGAAGCAGAAGAGATTCATCACTTCATCGAGGGACTGACTTCCGGTCAGGTCTCCGAAGGCCAGGCGGCATCCTTCGCCATGGCGATCTTCTTTCGCGGCCTCACCGTGCCGGAGCGCGTGGCGCTGACGCGCGCCATGATGAATTCGGGCGAGGTGCTGAAATGGAACCTGCCCGGCCCCGTGCTCGACAAGCATTCCACCGGCGGCGTCGGCGACACGGTAAGCCTCGCGCTCGGCCCTGCTGTCGCGGCCTGCGGCGGCTATGTGCCGATGATTTCGGGGCGCGGCCTTGGACACACCGGCGGCACGCTCGACAAGTTCGATTCCATTCCCGGCTACGTGACGCAGCCCGACATCGAGACCTTCCGGCGCGTGACGCGTGATGTCGGCTGCGCGATCATCGGCCAGACGGCCGATCTCGCGCCTGCCGACAAGCGCCTGTACGCCATTCGCGACGTTACGGCGACGGTTGAATCCATCGATCTCATTACCGCTTCCATTCTCTCGAAGAAGCTCTCCGCCGGCCTGCAAGGCCTCGTGATGGACGTGAAGTTCGGCTCCGGCGCCTTCATGGACAACGCGAAGGATGCGCGCGCCTTGGCCGAAAGCCTCGTTCTCGTCGCCAATGGTGCCGGCCTGCCGACGAGCGCATTGCTGACGGATATGGATCAGCCGCTTGCATCCGCTGCGGGTAATGCCGTCGAGATGGCCTATGCGGTCGATTATCTCACCGGCCGGCGCCGCGAGAAGCGGTTCCATGAAGTGACGGTCGAGCTATCGGCAGAGATGCTGGTGCTCGGCAAACTGGCCGCCGATATCGTGGAAGCGCGTGCGAAGATCGAGAACGCGATTTCGTCCGGCAAAGCGGCCGAAGTATTCCAGCGCATGGTCGTCGCGCTCGGCGGTCCGTCCGATCTTCTGGAGAAGCATAAGCAGCATCTGCAAGCCGCGCCGATCATCCGCCCGATCCATGCTGAAGGTGCAGGCATCGTGCAGAAGATCGCGACGCGCGACATCGGTGTTGCCGTCGTCGCACTCGGCGGCGGGCGTACCCGTCCGCAGGACCCCATCGATCACGCGGTCGGTCTCACCGATCTGGCGGAGGTCGGCGCTTCTGTTGATCAGGATCGTCCGCTCGCGATTGTTCACGCGCGCAGCGAAGCGGCAGCCGAGGCTGCGGCCCGCGCGGTGCGTGCCGCCTACACGCTCGGTCAGGGTAAACCTGCAGTCGGAAAACTCATTCTCGAACGCATCGGAGCACAGGGATGACGCTGCTCGTTGCTCTCACGTGGGATCCGAAGCCCTGGGTCGAGCGCTTTCGTAAAGTGCTGCCGGATCGAGACATCGTCGTGCTTGGTGAGGATTTCGACAAGTCCCGCGTGGAATACGTGGCCACCTGGGGGCCGAAGCCGGGGAGCCTCTCCGGCCTGCCCGGCCTGCGCGCGCTCTTTTCGCTCGGTGCCGGTGTCGATCACCTGATGAGCTATCCGGATCTTCCCGATGTGCCCATCGTGCGGGTGGCGCAGGATGATCTCACCCATCGCATGAGCGAATACGTGGTCATGCATTGCCTCATGCATCTGCGCGACCAGCACCGCTTCGATGCGGACCAGCGTGCGAAGCGGTGGCAGCCGGATCGCGCGCCGCCGATTGCAGGCGACGTGCGGGTCGGCATCATGGGCTTCGGCGTGCTCGGCCAGGATGCGGCGCGCAAGTTGAAGGTGATGGGATTCGATGTCGCCGGCTGGAGTCGCACGGCGAAGAACGTCGAAGATTTCGAGGTTTATTCAGGCGATGACGGCTTGTCCGTCTTTCTCGCCCGCACGGATATTCTGGTCAGCCTGATCCCGCTCACGCCCGATACGCGCGGCATTCTCAACCGCTCGCTGTTCGAGAAGCTGGCGCATGACGGCAGGCTCGGTGGCCCGGTTCTCATCAATGCAGGACGCGGCAAGCTTCAGGTCGAAGCGGATATTCTCGCCTGCCTCGACGACGGCACCTTGAAAGCGGCAACGCTCGACGTGTTCGAAGTGGAACCTCTGCCGCAGGACTCGCCGCTCTGGACGCATCCGCGCGTCACGATCTCGCCGCACAACGCCGCGACGAGCGAGCCGGAAGCGACGGCTCGTTACATTGCCGATCAGATCAGACGTCATGAAGCGGGCCAGCAGTTCGAGAACGTCGTGGATCGGAAACGGGGATACTGAACTCTTGTCTCCGGCGTCATCACCGGCCTTGTGCCGGTGATCCCGCACCCTTGGGGTGTAGCGCTCGTCCAATCGAGATGGCCGGATCAAGTCCGGCCATGACGAGAGAGCGAATGCGAACGAGCCTTAAGCCGCTTCCAGCTTCTGCCATTCGGGCAGCGGGAATGCGCGGTCGTAAGCCCAGTTGAATACGAACGCGTAGACCAGGTAGAAAACGGCGAAGGATATGTCGAGCAGGAAGGCCTGCCAGAGCGATATCCCGAGATACCACGCAATCGGCGGCATCAGGACGAGCAGCAATCCACCTTCGAACAAGACCGCATGAAGCACGCGGATCGGCGCGGTCTTCGCCGTAGTGCCGCGCAGGCGCTGCATGGCGCGGTCGAAGCCGAGATTGTAGATGTAATTCCAGATCGTGGCGATGGTCGCGCCACCAAAGCCCACCACGCCGATATCGTGCATGGGCATTCCGAAGGCCCACGCGCCGAGCGGCGTGACAAGGGCAAGGCCGATGATTTCAAAGCTGAGTGCGTGACGAATGCGGTCGCGTGTGGTGCGCACGATAATCCCCCGACGGGAAAGGTTCGGGTCGTCCCGAACGATTGTCCCAAAGGTTGGGGGAGGCCGTCCTCGCTTGCGCCACCATATAGGCCCGCCGGCGACCGGGCACAAGCATGGCTGCGAGACTAGAGCTGTTTCCATTTTCATGGAATCAGCTCTCTTCTTTGCGGTGCCGCATTTTTTGACGGTGAACCGGATCCACTTCACCGAAAAATGCTATAAAATAAAATTACAGGCGCTTGATGGAGCTGATCGCGCCGTAGCTTGTCGTGCGGATGCGTTCCTCCGCGACAGCCAGAGGCTCGATCATCACGGTCATGCTGTGGCCGGTGGCGTGGATGAAGTTCGCCGCATCCATCATGAGGCCCACATGGCCTTTCCAGAAGATCAGGTCGCCGCGCTGCAAGCCGCCGAGATCGGGCCTGATCTCGATGCTGCGCCCAAGCTCCTTCTCCTGCATGTCGCTGTCGCGGGGCGCCTCGATGCCGGCTGTCGTCAGCACGGTCTGCGCGAGACCGGAGCAATCGATGCCGAGACTCGTCTTGCCGCCCCAGAGATAGGGCGTATGCAGAAAGCGCTCGGCGGTGCCGACGTAATCCGTCTCCCACGCATCGAGCGTGCGCAGATGCGCGGCGAACACCCAGCCGCCGGTGGCGAGGCGTGCGTATTCGCCTTGGCTGTCCACGACAGTGACCTTGGAGTTCAGCGTGAGATGATCCTGATACGGCAGCTTCAGGTTCGGGCCGGGATAGATGAAGGTGCGAATGGTGCCGACCTTGTGCGTGGGTTCCGCACCCGCATCGCTTAAGCAGGCGCTCGGCAGATAGCCCACATAGCCGTCGTCGTGCAGTTGTACCCAGGCCCAGCCTTCGTGCTCGTCATAAACCGTCACCGCCTCGCCGAAGATCGCCTGCGTATCGACAGGCGCCTCGCGGGAAGGGTGGCGGTGCAGTGGCGCGAAGGACGCGATGAGGCGTTTGACAGTGCCGGTGGTGAAGCGCTCGGCCTCGACCTGCCCACGCAGGCGCTCATCGGCCAGATCGGCGCGGACAGGCGTGATGCGGCGGTCGAAACTCATCGGGGCAGCTCCTTGGCTCGGGCGGTCACGATATCTCCTAGCCGCTCAACGGCCAAAGCGCCAGCGACCGTGCGCTGGATGATGACATTGCGCCGATCCGCCTCATCCCGGCGACGCGTGACAAGGTCGAGCTTGCCCAGGGTATCGAGCGCGCGGGTGATGACGGGCTTGGTGACGTTGAGCTTGTGAGCGAGGCCTCGCACCGTATGCGGCGGCGCCTCCAGATAGATGGTCAGCAGAATGGCGATCTGACGCGAAGAGAGATCACCGCCCTGATGCACGAGGTCCAGGTTCACGTCATGCCAGAGACGCAGAGATTGAATGGGACGCAACTCGACAGCCATGGCCGCACCGTTCGTTTCGGACCCGTATTATTTGGTGTCGTAACGAACGGTGCAACCTTTCCCTGCTGATATGCTTAAAGTGCGTAGCGCTCTTTCAGGTAGGCATACATCAGGCGGGCCGCATGGACCTCGCCGCCTTCGGGGCGGCCCGGCTTGGTGGATTGGTTCCAGGCGAAGATGTCGAAATGCACATGGGCTTTCGCATCCTTCACGAAGCGGCGCAGGAAGAGCGCGGCGGTGATGGCGCCGCCCAAGGGGCCGCCGGTGTTGTTCATATCGGCGAACTTGGAATCGAGCTGAGACTGGTAGGGTGCCCAGAGCGGCAAGCGCCAGACGGGATCGTTCACGGCCTGCCCGTGGCGGGAAATGTCGGCGGCAAGCGCGTCGTCATCCGTGAAGAAGGGCGGCAACTCCGGGCCGAGCGCCACGCGGGCAGCGCCGGTGAGCGTCGCGAAATCCACGAGAAGATCCGGCTTCTCCTCGTCCGCAAGCGCCAGCGCATCGGCGAGGATCAGGCGGCCCTCCGCATCCGTGTTGCCGATCTCCACCGAGATGCCTTTGCGGCTTTGCAGGATATCGCCGGGACGGAAGGCGTTGCTCGAGATGGAGTTCTCGACGGCGGGAATGAGCACGCGCAGGCGCACCGGCAGCTTCGCGCCCATGATCATGCTGGCGAGCGCCAAGGTCGCTGCGGATCCGCCCATGTCCTTGCGCATGAGCAGCATGGACGAGGCGGGCTTGATGTCGAGGCCGCCGGTATCGAAGGCGACGCCCTTGCCGACGAGCGTGACGCGCGGTGCGTTCTCGTTGCCCCAGGTGAAGTCGATGAGGCGCGGCGGCGTCGCCGATGCGCGGCCGACCGCGTGGATCATCGGGAAATTCTGCTTCAGCAGATCGTCGCCGACGATGCTGGTGAACTTCGCGCCGTGCTTCTCCGCGATCTGGCGCGCGGCAGCCTCGATGCCATCGGGGCCGAGATCGCTCGTCGGCGTGTTGACGAGATCACGGCTGGCATAAACCGCATCGGCGATGCGCGTCACGTCGTCCGCATCGACGCCTTTCGGCACCACGAGCCGCACGGATTTCTCGCTGCGCTTGCGATAGCGGGTGAAGCTGTAGCTTCCCAGGATCCACGCGAGCGCGGCAAGCGTCGGGTCCGGCGCTTCTGTTTCGAAGCGATAAACGCCGTCCGGCAGCAGCGTCGGCAACTTGCCGACGAGGAAGGGATCGGCGTGCTTGGCATCGGAACCATTCAGCCCGAATGCGACGCCGAGAACCTCGCCATTCGCATCAGGCAGCAGGCAATGGCTTCCGGCCTTTCCCTCGAACCCCTGCGCCTTCGCGAAAGCCTGCGCGGCCTGCGGCAGTTGGGATGCGATCTCGGGCCATGTCTGGTCGCTGACGAGCCAGATCGGGCGCGAGGTCTCATTGTCGGCGGCAAGGAGCGGGTTGGGCATGGATTGAACCTGAGGGTTGATTGCGCCGCTCAACGCTGTGCATGTGCACGCACGATGCGTGACAATCCAGCGAGCAGGGCTTGTTGTGGAACCTTCGTCTGCGCCTCGATGCCGTATCGCTTGAGGGCATGAACATAGAGAGCGGCTCGGCTTTCCTCGGCCATGATGGTGACGCTGTTGGGCCGTCCGAACTGCGCGAGCGCGCCGTTGATCTCGTCGCCCGTGAGCAGACCGGACAGGTATGGCGCGAGCAGGTTGCTGTCCATGCGCTTCGACACGACGGAGGCACGGGCGCTGAACAGGAGATGCAGGAGGCCGACGGCGTTCTCGCCGTCATTGCGCATGGCGGCGTCGAGGCCGAGATCGAAACCCTTCGGATCTTCCGGCTCGGTCGCGGGACGGCCGATCATGGAATGCTCGCGCAGCAGCGCGTACATCTCGCCCGTCATGTAGGTAGCGAAGCGAATGATGCGGCTATTACGCATCTCGATCCATTTGGGATGCGTGCCCGCCGAGCAGATGATGCCGTTCTCGACGCCGGAGCCGAGCGCGAGCGTTTCCTCGCCGCGCATCACATCGGCGGCGCCCGGAGCAGGCTCGCAGAACAGGCCGGGAATGATGTAGCCGTTGCGGCCATTGCCCAAATCCACCGGCACCATCGCCTTCGCGATTTCCTCGGGGCCGGCAGGGCAAGTGGCGTAGGGCGCTTCCACCCAGCCTTCGCGGCTTCCCACCATGCCGACGAGCAGCACGGGCGCGTCGGGCTCGGCTTCGAGCCAGCGCCCGCATTGGCGCAGGAACACGTCGCGATGCTGGCCCTTTTGCAGCTCGGAAACGCCTTCATCGGACGAGACCTGATCGAGGATGGTTTCATTCTCGATCAGATAGCCGCGGAAGCGTGTCGTTCCCCAATCGGCGACGATGAAACGCAAATGCGTATCCCTTCCTGGTCAGCGCGTTCCGTACATGCGGTCGCCGGCATCGCCGAGACCGGGAACGATGTAGCCGTGATCGTTGAGGCGCTCATCGATGGACGCGGTCCAGATATGCACGTCGGGATGCGCGCCGCGCATCTTCTCGATGCCTTCGGGCGCAGCCAGCAGGCACACGAAACGCAGGTCCTTCGCGCCGCGCTCCTTCAGGCGGTCGATGGCGGCGACGGCCGAGTTCGCGGTGGCGAGCATCGGATCGAGCACGAGCACCATTCGGTCCGCGAGATCGGACGGGGCCTTGAAGTAATACTCGACCGCCTGCAGCGTTTCCGGATCGCGATAGAGGCCGATATGCGCCACGCGCGCCGCGGGCACCAGCGTCAGCATGCCGTCGAGAAAGCCCACGCCCGCGCGCAGGATCGGCGCGAAGACCAGCTTCTTGCCGGCGATCTGCGCGCCTTCCATCTTGGTCATGGGCGTTTCGATCTCGATGCGCTCCATGGGCAGGTCACGGGTGACTTCGTAGCAGAGCAGCATGCCGATCTCGTTGAGGAGCTGGCGGAAGCCCTTCGTGGAGCGCTCCTTGTCGCGCATCAAGGTCAGCTTGTGCTGAACCAGAGGGTGATCGACCACCGTTACGCCCTGCATGTTCTTCCCCTCTTTTATCGTCGCATACCGACTTAAATCTAAAACACTGTTCCATCGCTGATGACGCTGAGAGGCGGCGAGCCGTCGCCGCGCTTCTCCTTCGCCAACCGGCGCCCCGTCGCCCAGGTGCCGCCTTCGAGCGCCTTGGCCAGGGGGAAGTCTTCCGCCTTGAAGCCCAGCTTCGCGCGGATGGGATCGGCAATGCGGTCCAGAAGCGCAACCGTCAAGGCCCGCCACTCAACAACGAGCTGCGAATCCACCGCATGAGCACGATTGGCATCCTCCGGATCCTTCAGGGCGATAACGCCCGTATCGAGGAAAAGGCCGCCATTGCGGTATTCCGGCAGGCCGGTGAGGCCGTCGATCTCCACAACATTGTAGCCTGCCCATTCCAGCGGCTCGATGAGGGAGTATGAAAGCCATTGCGAGAGCTTGTGGAAGGGAATCAGCCCCTTCGTGGCGTCATGAGCCTCCACGAGCGGGTGGCGCCACGTATCGCCGAGATCGATGCCGCCGAGCGTGATGCGCCCCGGCCAGATCGGGCCGAGATGGGCGAGCAATGCTTCGAGGATTGAGGTCGCCTTGATGTT
Source organism: Microvirga sp. (assembly GCA_041913065.1). GTDB lineage: Bacteria > Pseudomonadota > Alphaproteobacteria > Rhizobiales > Beijerinckiaceae > Microvirga. The sequence continues at coordinate 80,112 of JAYSGD010000012.1, forward strand.
GTCGTCCAGGGTCGAGCCCACGATCACATCGAAGATGCCGCCGGGCCGGGGATCGTCCGCCTGGCCGAAAATGTCGGGATTGGTCGCGACGACACGGCCCAGACGGTTGAGGAGCGAGGCGCGGCCCTCCAGGCCGACCAGCGGATTATCCGCCGAAACGTGGAAGCCGGAGGCCAGGTCCTCGGCCGTCATCGTCATCAGCACATCCGCATCGACGCGGAACGGGTCGCTGGGATTGCTCGAAAACGCGCCGCTCACGAACATGTCGAAGCTTGCCACCGCAAGCCCTTCGGAACGCGTATAGGTCTCGCCCGTGCGGCCTTCCTCGTAGCGCCATTGGGGGCCGGCGCCCGCATCGAGCAGCACGGAGACGATGGCCAGATCGAAGGCCGCGCGGGCCATCTGGGCGGCGTTCTCCCAGGGCGCGCCATGCATCACCGCATCCCACCGGTCATGCCCTCCCGCCGAGAAATGGCGCCAGCGGGCATGGAAGGGGATGTCGAGGGAAGGGTAGGCTTCGCGAATGGTGGCGACCACCTCGTCCGCGCAGGGCTCCAGCCGATCGAGATCGACCGTGAAATGGTGCAGGCGGCCCGCGAGGCCGGCATCGAGAAGCTGATGGGCGCGCTCCCGCACCGCCTTCGCGGTCAGGAGCTTGCGGGCGGCAAGGGTCTCTGAAGACAGATGTGTCTCTGAAGACAGGTCAGGCTGGTCCGTCAATCGGGGCTCCGGTGTTCTCGACGCGGGAAGCGATAGCATAGTCTTTCGCCGGCCAGCACCGTCGGGGCCGGCCGATTGTGGAGAAGGTTAAAAGCGCTCGAGATCGCGGCCCTTCACCTTGTCGAGATCGGACGCGTCGGGCGTCCCATCCGGCGTGTAATAGCCGGCGGCCTTCTTCGCCTCCAACTCCACCTGCGCATCCGGCGGCACCAGATCGGCGGGGATCGGCACGCGCTCCACCACCTCGATGCCTGAGCCGGTGATGGCATCGTATTTCATGTTCGACATGGACATGAGCCGGTCGATGCGGCGGATGCCGAGCCAGTGCAGCACATCGGGCATGAGCTGCTGGAAGCGCGCATCCTGCACGCCCGCCACGCATTCCGTGCGCTCGAAATAGGTCGCGGCGGAATCGCCGCCTTCCTGGCGCTTGCGGGCATTATAGACGAGGAACTTGGTGACTTCGCCCAACGCGCGGCCTTCCTTGCGGTTATAGGCGATCACGCCGACGCCGCCGTTCTGCGCTTCGCGCACGCATTCCTCGATGCCGTGCACGAGATAAGGACGACAGGTGCAGATGTCTGAGCCGAACACGTCGGAGCCGTTGCACTCGTCATGCACGCGACAGGCGATGCGGGTTTTCGGATCGCTCAGGCGCGACACCTCGCCGACAACATAGACCGTGATGTTGCCGATGGGCGGCAGGAACACGCTCATGTCGGGGCGTGTCACGAGTTCGGGGAACATGCCGCCTGTCTGCTCGAACAAGGTGCGGCGCAACTCGCCTTCCGAGCAGCCGAAACGTTCCGCGATGCCGGGCAGATACCACACGGGATCGACCGCGATCTTGGTGACGGAAATGTCGCCGGAATCGTGCAGGAATCCGCCGTCCGCCTTCAACCTCTTCGCGCCCATGGCCGCGAGAATTTCCGGCATGTTGAGGCGTGCCTTCGTCACCGCGATGCTGGGTCGGATGTCGATGCCGCTGGCGATGTCGTCCTTGTACACCTCGCCGACCATGTGGCCCCAGGGATCGAGGGAGACGATCCTGCCCGGTTCGGTCCATTGCGGGTGAGGGCCGATTTCGGCGGTGGGATGCGTGTTGTGAAGATCGGGCCGCGCCAGCGGGTTCAGGGCGCGGGCGGAGATCGCGAGGGCCCGGTAGAGCGAATAGGAACCGCCATGGGCACCGATGACATTGCGGTCGGCGGGATTGGTGACGGTGCCGATGATCGGCCCGCGTTCCTGCGGCGTCGGGGCGCCCCACTTGATCGGATGCTTGATCGTGCCTGCGTTCGGCTCGGGGTGCGAGGTGAGCCGGATATGGGTCGAGCGGTTAGGCGAGCTCATCGATGATCTTCCACGCGAAAACGGGAAGACTCCCCACGATCGTCCGGAGAGTCTCCATACGATCTATAGGAGACTGATCCAAAGTTGCGGGGCCGTCAATGGCTCAGAATGCCACGAGAAAATGCAGCTTATATCGTGCCGGGGCTGAGCTTTAATATTTATGTTACTTGCAGAATTTGCTTTGTGCGGCTTTGGAATTTTGAATCGATTCCCGAGCCCCTGGCAATTTGGAAGGCTTTCCGTCTCCGAAGATGGGCTCACATGCCTTGAGCATTATCTCAACGCTCGTGAAGTATTCGATGGAGGATTTTATGAAGCTGCATTGAGTTTGTTTGTTCTTATTAATGTTGTAAATTGTATGTGCTTTCTGAAATATTTCATTTTTCGAGTTGGTGGCTTTTTGCGTATCAAGGCACCGCTTTTCAGCCGAAAGATCGGCTTTTGACTTTGAATTGCACGTGTTTCTTGATGAATCGAGAATCTGAATGCCAGCGGCCGCATCGGACCTCAATTTTGCAGCCAGCTCCGGCTCATAGGCTTGGCATAGGCCTGCCGTCTTCTCAGCCTGGGCAAAATACCTTTTGGATTTGCTGAGAAACTCGCATCTCGCAAGTTCCGTCTGCTCTCGCTTGTAAACTGCATTGGCGTTTCGATTATCCCGTTCGAAACGCTTCGTAGTCTCGATGGATTGCAGACATTCCCGCTGTGTTGCCGCATGGGCCTGTGAGACTGCGAAAACACTTCCAAACAAGAAAACAACAAAGGCAGACTTTTTCATTTGAGGATCAATCTGGCAGCCAAGATCTCCCAATAGTATAGCCTGCTACTTTCAGGTGATGCAATATAGTTTCACCCATATCGGCAAAGCTCTCCCGCCGCCCGATGCTGCCCGGCTTCACGCCCGGCCCGAAGCAGAGGATCGGCACGTGCTCGCGGGTGTGGTCCGAGCCCTGCCAGGAGGGGTCGTTGCCGTGATCGGCGGTGATGATCACGATATCGCCGTCCTTCAGCGCCGCTTCGATTTCCGGAATGCGCCGGTCGAAGGCCTCCAGCGCGTCGGCATAGCCGGGGATGTCGCGGCGGTGGCCGAACTCGCTGTCGAAATCGACGAGGTTGGCGAAGACGAAGCCGCCATCGGGCAAGGTTTTCATGGCGTCGATGGCGGCGGACAGGCAGGCGTCGTTGCCGTTCGGCTTGATCTCCTGGCCGGTGCTGCGGTGGGCGAAGATGTCGCCGATCTTGCCGACCGTGACCACAGCGCGTCCGGCTTTGGAGAGCGTGTCCATGATGGTGTCGGACGGCGGAGGCGTCGCGAAATCCTTGCGGTTGCCCGTGCGCTTGAACCCGGTCTCGGGCGTGCCCTGGAAGGGGCGGGCGATCACGCGGCCGATCTTGTATTCGTCGCAGAGCTCGCGGGCGATCTCGCAGATCTCGTACAGGCGCTTCAGCCCGAAGCTTTCCTCATGCGCCGCGATCTGCAGCACGCTGTCGACGGAGGTGTAGCAGATCGGCTTGCCGGTTTTCAGATGCTCCACCGCGAACTCGTCGATGATGGCGGTGCCGGAAGCATGCTTGTTGCCGAGAATGCCGGGAAGCTTCGCGCGCTCGATCAGCGCCGCCGTCAGCTTATCCGGAAAGGTCGGCTCCGTGTTGGGGAAATAGCCCCAGTCGAAGGTGACGGGCACGCCCGCGATTTCCCAATGGCCGGAGGGCGTATCCTTGCCCTTCGAGGTTTCGACGCCGTAGCCCCAGGCACCCTTCAGGGATCCTTGCGGCGCAAGGTTCGGCGGCATGCGGCCTGTGGAGGCCTCGCAGGCGAGCCCTAAGCCGAGAGCGGCCATGTGAGGCAGGTTCAGCGGGCCCCGGCGCAGGCCTTCGCGGTCGCCGCGTCCATCGGCGCAGGCCTCCGCGATATGGCCCACCGTGTCGGCGCCCACATCGCCGTAAGCGGCCGCATCCTCCGCGCCGCCGATGCCGACGGAATCGAGAACGATGAGAAGTGCGCGTGCCATGAATGATAGTCCCTACATACGAATCACGACTGATACGGCATAACGGCGAAAGATGCGATTCCCCACAGCCATAGGGGTGCCACTCATATCCGTGCCCCTGGCGGCCATGACCGGCGTCTTGCGCCTTACTGCCTCACGGTGCTGGACCCCGCCGTTTCCAGGTTGAACGCCGCCGCGAACAGGGCTCGCGTGTAATCCGTCTGCGGCGCGGCGAAGATGCTCTCGGCCGCGCCTTCCTCGACGACTTTCCCGTTCTGCATCACGACCACATGGTTCGCGAGCGCGCGCACCACCTTCAGGTCGTGGCTGATGAACATGTAGGCGAGGTTGCGCCGCTTTTGCAGATCGCGCAGCAGCTCCACGATCTGCGCCTGCACGGACATGTCGAGGGCCGAGGTCGGCTCGTCGAGCATGATGAATTGCGGCTCCAGCGCCATGGCGCGGGCAATGGCGATGCGCTGGCGCTGGCCGCCGGAGAATTCGTGCGGATAGCGGTCCATGGTCGCGGGATCGAGGCCGACATCGTGCAGCGCCTTCGCGACGATGTTCCTGCGCTCGGCATAGGAGAGGCCCTTGTTCTGCACGAGAAGACCTTCCTCCACGATCTCCGCCACGGACATGCGCGGCGAGAGGGAGCCGTAGGGATCCTGGAAGACTACCTGAAGATCCTTGCGCATGGGGCGCACTTCCTTCGCGCGCAGGCCGTCGATGCGATTGCCGAGAAACGCGATGGGGCCATCCGATTGCACGAGGCGCAGGATCGCCAAGCCCAGCGTCGTCTTGCCGGAGCCGGATTCGCCCACCACGCCCACGGTCTCGCCCTGGCGCACGCGCACGGACACCCCGTCTACCGCCTTCACATGACCGACGGTGCGTTGCAGAAAGCCGCGCTTGATGGGGAACCACACTTTGATGGGGCCTGCCTCAACCACTGTCGGTGCATTCTCGGGAACCGGGTTCGCGCGGCCCTTCGGCTCCGCCGCCAGAAGGCGCTTCGTGTATTCGTGCTGCGGATCGCCGAACACATCCTCCACGCTGCCATGCTCGACGATCTCGCCTTTCAGCATCACGCAGACGCGATCCGCGATCTTCCGCACGATGCCGAGATCGTGCGTGATGAAGAGCATGGACATATTGAGCTTGGCCTTGAGTTCCGCCAGCAGCTTCAGGATCTGCGCCTGCACCGTCACGTCGAGCGCGGTGGTGGGCTCGTCCGCGATGAAGAGGTCGGGCTCGTTGGCGAGCGCCATGGCGATCATCACGCGCTGACGCTGGCCGCCGGAGAGCTGGTGGGGATAGGCGGTGAGCCTCGACTCCGCATCGCGGATGCCCACCAGGTGCAGAAGCTCCAGGGTGCGCGCACGCGCATCCTTGTCGGAAAGACCCTTGTGCAGCTTGAGGATCTCGCCGATCTGCCGGTCGATGGTGTGGAGCGGGTTGAGCGAGGTCATCGGCTCCTGAAACACCATGGTGATGTCGTCGCCGCGCACCTTGCGCATCTCGTCTTCGGTGAGCGCGATCAGGTCCTTGCCCTTGAACAGGATCTTGCCCGATGGATGATACGCGGACGGGTAGGGCAGGAGCTTCAGCACGGAGAGCGCCGAGACCGACTTGCCCGATCCCGACTCGCCCACGAGCGCTACCGTCTCGCCGGGCATGATGTCGAACGACACCTTGTTGACGGCCAGCATGTCGCCCCCGCCCTGGCGGAACGCGACGGAGAGATCCTGCACGGAGAGGAGGGGCTCTGTCATCGAAACGTCTTTCGCGGATCGAAGGCGTCACGGACCGCTTCGCCGATGAAGATGAGGAGGCTGAGCATCACGGCGATCACGAAGAAGCCGGCGAGGCCGAGCCATGGCGCCTGGAGGTTCGCCTTGCCCTGAGCCAGCAACTCGCCGAGCGAGGGCGAGCCGGGGGGCAGGCCGAAGCCGAGGAAGTCGAGGGAGGTGAGCGTCGTGATCGAGCCGTTGATGATGAAGGGCATGAAGGTGAGCGTCGCCACCATGGCGTTCGGCAAAAGGTGCTTGAACATGATGGTGCCGTTGGAAAGACCCAAGGCGCGTGCGGCGCGCACGTACTCGAAGTTTCGGGCGCGCAGAAATTCCGCGCGCACCACGCCTACCAGCGCCACCCACGAGAAGAGCAGCAGGATGCCGAGAAGCACGAAGAAGCTCGGCGTGATGATCGACGAGATGATGATGAGCAGGTAGAGCGCCGGGATCGCTGTCCATATTTCGATGAAACGCTGGGCGATCAGATCGACCCAGCCGCCGTAATAGCCCTGCACGGCGCCTGCGAGGATGCCGACGACGGAGGAAATGGCGGCAAGCGTCAGGCCGAACAGCACCGAGATGCGGAAGCCGTAGATGAGACGCGCGACCACGTCGCGGCCCTGATCATCGGTGCCGAGCCAGTTCCATTCGATGCTGTCGCAGCCCGTGCCGCCGTTGCGCTCCGCCATGGGACGGCATTGCTCGTCGGTCAGCATCCATGTGGGCGGCGCGGGCGCCGGCACGGGGAGATCGAGATTGTGCGTGTTGTAGGAGAAGCGGATCGGCGCCCAGAGAAGCCATCCGTTGTCCTGGATTTCCTTCGAGATCACGGGGTCGCGGTAATCCGTCACCGCAAGGAATCCGCCGAATTTTTCCTCCGGGTAATCCACGAAGGCGGGATACAGTATCTCGCCCTTGTAGGAAGCGAGGATCGGCTTGTCGTTGGCGATGAGTTCCGCGAAAAGGCTGAGCACGAACAGGACCATGAAGATCCAGAACGACCAGTAGCCGCGCCGGTTCGCCTTGAAGTTCTGCAGGCGCCGCCGGTTGAGCGGCGAGAGCTTGATGAAGCCCTCTTTCGGCAGAGGCGGCGCGACGGGCGACGATGCGGGGGAGACGACGGGAACGTTCTCGTTCATCTCACGCCTCCCTTGCGATCGTCATGGCCGGGCTTGACCCGGCCATCCACGTCTTGGGTGCCGCAGAGCAAGAGGGCGTGGATACCCGGCACAAGGCCAGGCATGACGGCGGTGGCATGGTTTCGCTCGTGCATGACGAGGATAAGTTTCACCATCTCACGCCTCCCTCGTCTCGAAATCGATGCGCGGATCGATCCAGGTATAGGTGAGGTCGGAGATCAGATTCACCACGAGACCGACCAGGGAGAAGATGTAGAGATTGGCGAACACCACCGGATAATCGCGGTTCACGATGGACTCGAAAGAGAGAAGACCCAGGCCGTCGAGGGAGAAGATCGTCTCGATCAGCAGCGCGCCTGCGAAGAACGCGCCGATGAAGGCGCCGGGGAATCCCGCGATGACGATCAGCATCGCATTGCGGAACACGTGGCCGTAGAGAACCTGGCCTTCGGACAAGCCCTTCATGCGCGCGGTGAGCACGTATTGCTTGCGGATCTCGTCGAGGAAGGAGTTCTTCGTCAGCAGCGTCGAGGTGGCGAAGGCGCCGAGCGCCATGGCGGTGATGGGCAGCACCAGATGCCAGAAGTAGTCCATGATCTGCATGTACCACGGCATCGAGGACCAGCCCTCGGAGGTGAGGCCGCGCAGCGGGAAGACCTGCCAGAACGAGCCGCCGGCGAAGAGCACGATCAGCAGGATCGCGAAGAGGAAGCCCGGAATGGCATAGCCGACGATGACGATGGCGGATGTCCAGATGTCGAAGGACGATCCGTCCCGCACCGCCTTCTTGATGCCGAGCGGAATCGAGATCGCGTAGGACAGAAGCGTCATCCAGAGGCCTAAACTGATCGAGACGGGCAGCTTCTCCTTGATGAGTTCCAGCACGGAAATATCGCGAAAGTAGCTCTTGCCGAAATCGAAGCGGGCATAATCCCAGATCATCTTGAAGAAGCGCTCGTGGGCCGGCTTGTCGAAGCCGAACTGCGTCTCCAACTGCTTGATGAATTGCGGGTCCAGCCCTTGCGCGCCGCGATAGCGGGACGAGGTGGAATCCCCGCCTCCTCCGCCGGGGCTCTGGCTTCCCCCGCCGAGATCGCCGCCGCCGCCCGAAATGCGGGAGGTGGCGCTCGAGTCCTGCCCCTGCAATTGCGCGATGATCCGCTCCACCGGGCCACCCGGCGCGAACTGGATGATGACGAAGGAGATGAGCATGATGCCGAGAATGGTCGGAATCATGAGCAGGAGACGACGCGCGATATAGCCCAGCATCAGGCGCCTGCGCGGTTGCGGCCGATGCGGCCGAGATGAGTGTCGCTGAAAGCGGTGGCGTATTTCAAGCCGTATCCTAACACGCGGTCGAACCCGATATGCGCGGCCCAAAGGGCAGCAAGTCCAAGGAGAACCGAAGACGTCAGCACCAGCCCGAGCCCTGCCAGGATCGCGGGGCCGATGGTGGTGTGGGCTGCGTTATAGAGCGCGGCACCAATCCTCGGGCCTGCCATGTATCCTGCAAAGCTCAAGTCCGGGCTGAAGAAGAGGAGGCCGTAGAGCCACCAGGATTGTCCGGTTCGGGCAAATGCCCAGGTGGCGAGAATGAAGAGCGCCAGCCCTTCAAGGCGTAAGGTAAGGCGGGGCGTGCCCGCCACGGCTGGAGCCGTCATGGTCGTATTCAAGCCTTATCCTCGCCCGATCCGCTTGGCCTTCTCGGCATCGTACCACCAGGTCCCCGGCGCGCCGGAAGCGAAGCGCGGCTTCGTCTCGGGGCGTGAGAACTGGTCCCAATAGGCGATCCATTCACTGGCTCTGAACCACATGGGCACCCAATAATGGCCCGAACGGAGAACCCGGTCCAGGGCGCGGCAGGCGATGTTGAGCTCCTGGCGAGACTTGGCATTGGCGATCTTCTCGACCAGGGCATCGACGGCCGGGTCGTTGATGCCGGCAAGGTTCCGCGATCCGGGCGCCTTGCCAGCCGCAGAGCCATAGACCACTCGCAGGCTGTCTCCCGGTGTCGAGCCGGTGACGAGATTCCGGCTCGCCATGTCGAAATCATACTCATCCATGCGGCGCTGATACTGCGCGGCATCGACGATGCGGGAGAACGCATCGATGCCGAGCCGCTTCAGGTTGGCCTGGAATGGCTGGGTATGGGGTTGGAGGAAACCTGATGAATCGAGAAACTCGATCCTGAACGGCTGGCCGTTGGGCAGCTTCAACACGCCGCCCTCGCGCTTGCAGCCGGCTTCGCGCAGCAATTCATCCGCACGGCGAAGCAAGCGCCTGTCCTGCCCCGATCCGTCGGAGACAGGCGGCAGGGGCGGCTCCCCAAAGACCGAGGCCGGAAGCTGAGCGCGGAACGGCTCCAACAGGGCAAGTTCCTGTGGCGAAGGCATGCCCGATGCCTTCATGTCGCTGTTCTCGAAATAGGACGTGGTGCGCTTGTAAAGGCCGAACATGATGTTCGCGTTCGTCCATTCGAAATCGAATGCAAGCCCGATAGCCTGGCGGATGCGCGGGTCCTTGAACGCGTCGCGTCGCGTGTTGAAATACCAGCCCTGGATGGTGGCGGGGGAGTCATTCGAGATCTCCTCCCTTTTCACCTTGCCTTCGCGCACGGCCGGGAAGTCGTAGCCGGTGGACCAGATGCGCGAGGTGTATTCCTCGTGGTAGTTGAGCGTGCCGTTCTTGAAGGCCTCGAATGCCACGGTCCGATCGCGGAAGTAATCCCAGCGCACGCGGTCGAAGTTGTTCAGGCCCACATTCACCGGCAAGTCCTTGGCCCAGTAATCCGCCACGCGTTCGAACTCGATGAAGCGTCCGGTCTCGAAACGGCTGACCTTGTAGGGGCCCGAACCGAGCGGCGCTTCGAGCGTCGCCGCTTCGAAATTCTTTCCCTGCCAGTAGCGCTCCGAGAAGATCGGCATTCCGGCAACGACGAGATGCAGGTCGCGGCTGCGCTGCGGCGTGAACTGAATGCGCAAGGTTTCGTCCGACTCCGCTTCGGCCGAGGCCATCTGCGTCAGGAGCGAGCGGAAGACCGGGTGCCCCTTCTCCTTGAGGATGTTCAGCGAGAAAGCCGCATCCTTCGCCGTCAGCCGCGAGCCATCATGAAAGCGCGCTTCGGGACGTATGATGAAGCGATAGGTCAACTTGTCGTCGGAAATGCGCACGCTCTTCGCGACAAGCCCGTACAGCGCGTCCGGCTCGTCGCCTGAGCCAGACATCAGCGTGTCGAATGTCGCTGTCATGCCGGCGGCGCCGTCGCCTTGCAGCACGAAGATGTTGAGCGTGTTGAACGTATCGAAGTTCTGGTTGCCGATGCTCTGCTTGATCTGGAGCGCCAGCGTGCCGCCCTTCGGGGCATTCGGATTGACGTAGGAAAAATGCTTGAAGTCCGGCGGGTAATTCAACTCGCCGAAGCTGGAGAGGCCGTGAACCTCAGTGCCGCCGTTCTCCTGCGCGAATGCCGCTCTCGGCAGGAGGCCGATCGTGGCGGCAGCCATGCCGGTTTTCAGGATCGCGCGGCGGTCGAACGTTCTCATCGCGGCGCTCCGGTCTTGGCGGCCTTGGCCTCGTCGTACCACCAGATGGTGGGGAAGGCTGCACCGCCGTAACGCGGCATGTTCTCAGGATGGCTGTAGCGGTTCCAGCGGGCGGTGCGCTGCTTCAGGGATGTCCATTGCGGCACCATGTAGTTGTGCGCCAGCAGCACGCGGTCGAGGGCTTTCGAGGCTGCGACCAGCTCCTCGCGATCCTTGGCGTAAACGATGCGCTCGATCAGGGCATCGACGGCGGGATCGGCGATGCCGGCAAGGTTGCGCGAGCCTTCGCGCTGCGCCGCCTTCGAGCCCCAGAATTCACGCTGCTCGTTGCCGGGCGAGGTGGACTGCGCCCAGGCGCCTGTCGTGATATCGAAGTCGAAGCTGCGGGTTCGGTTGGTGGCTTGCACATCGTCCACGATGCGCACCGTGGTCTGGATGCCCAGCCGGTCGAGTGTCGATTTGTAGAGCAGGAAGAGGCGCTCGTCGCTGGGATTGTCACCGAGCAGCTCCACGCTCATAACCTCGCCCTTCGCGTTGACGCGGCGGCCGCCCTTCACCTCCCAGCCGGCTTCGCGCAGCAGGCGGTCGGCCTCGCGCAAGTTGTTGCGGATGGCTTCCGGCGAATCGTTGACCGGATTCTTGTAGGGCGTCGTGAAGACCGAAGCGGGAACCTTGTCGCGGACGGTTTCGAGGATTTCCAGCTCCTTGCCTTCAGGCAGGCCGGAAGAAGCGAGATCGAGGCCGTAGAAGAAGCTCGATGGCCGTTCATAAAGGCCGAAGAGGATCGTCTTGTTGATCTCCTCGAACTGGAAGGCGAGGTTGAAGGCGCGGCGAACGCGCTCGTCCTTGAACTTGTCGCGCCTCAGGTTGAGCACGAGGGCCTGCATGATGCCGACGGCCGCATATCGAAATTCCTCAAGAACGACGCGCCCTTCCTGGCGTGCGGGAAAATCGTAGCCCGTGGCCCAGTTGCGTGCGCTATTCTCATAGCGGAAGTCGATGCGGTCGCCCTTGAAGGCTTCGAGCAGCACCGTCGCGTCGCGGTAATACTCGTAGCGGATCTCGTCGAAGTTGTTCTGGCCCACATTCACGTTGATGTCGGCGCCCCAATAATCTTTCACGCGCTCATAGGTCGAGTTGCGGCCTGCCTCGAAGCTCTTGAGGCGATAGGGGCCCGAGCCCAGCGGCGGCTCGAGTGTCGTCTGCGTGATGTCGCGCTTGCGCCCGTCCGGCGCGGTGCTTTCCCACCAATGCTTCGGCAGCACCATCAACTGGCCCATGATCTGCGGCAGCTCGCGGTTTCCCTTCTCGTCGAAGGTGAACCTCACCTCGCGCTCGCCCGTCTTCTCGGCCTTGGTCACGTTGGCGTAGTAATAGGCGTAAGTGGGGCTGTTGGCCTTCAGGTTCTCGAAGGAGAAGATCACGTCGTCCACCGTGACCGGCTGCCCGTCATGCCACTTGGCCTCCGGGCGCAGGCGAAAACTGACGGTGGAATAATCCGCCGGATAGGTGAAGCTTTCCGCCAGCAGGCCGTAGGCCGCGTTCGTCTCGTCCAGAGCGCCTGTCATGAGGGTTTCATAGATCAGGCCCAGGCCTTGCTCGGGCGAGCCTTTCACCCCCGCCACCACGATGTTGAAGCTGTCGAAGGTGCCCTGCGCGCCCAGCCGCACGACGCCGCCCTTGGGGGCGTTCGGGTTCACGTAATCGAAATGCTTGAAGCCGGCCGGGTATTTGGCTTCGCCGAGGAGCGTCGCGCCGTGCCGCCATTGGGGTTCCTTTGGGGCTTCCTGGGCTGCAAGGGGCGAGAAGGCGAGGCAGGCAGCCAGGAGGCTCGGCAAAAGGCGTGGCGGCGCGAAACGGATCAAAGGCGTCTCCTTGGGCGTGAGGCGTCTGTCGTCAAAGCATCGGACCCAAAAGTGGATCTACACTTTTGAGACCCATCCGATGCCTCTCAAATCAGAGCATCGCAAGACCGGCCCGCGGGGTCTGGCGCTGCTCCAAGGTACATTTTTGTGCGCGCGAGGGCGAGCGCAAGGGAGCGCATGCAAAACAAAAGCCGGGCACAATGGCCCGGCTTTGCTGAAATGCAAGGATGTTCGCTCTTGTTACTGAGCGGCCGGGAGTGCAACCGGGCTGTCGGAAAGCGTGCGGAGATAGGCCAGAAGGTCGGCACGTTCCTTGTCGCTGGCGATGCCGGCGAAGGCCATGATCGTGCCGGGGGTCGCCTGCTTCGGGTTGTGGATGAAGGCGTTCAGGGCCTCATAGTCCCAGTTGCCGCCATGGGCCTTCATGGCGTTCGAATAGTTGAAGCCCTCATGCGAGGCCACGGGGCGGCCGACGACGCCGTAGAGGTTCGGACCGACCTTGTTGGCGCCGCCCTTCTCGAAGGTGTGGCAGGAGGCGCATTTCTTGGCCGAAGCCTGGCCCTTCGTCGCATCGGCGCTCGCCAGAAGCACGGGCAGGGGCTGGGCCGGCTCGGCCGGGGCTCCGCCTGCTGCGGCGCCCTCTTCGGGGGCCGGGAGATCGTAGCCGGGAACGGCAGGCTTATGGGGCGAGAACAGGCCACCGGCGACAACGTTGACGCCAACCACGAAAAGGAGCGTGGCAAAAACGGCACCGGCGATCTTGTTGGTCTCGATATTCATAGGTCAGGCTCTCCTCGCCTCATCGGCGAAATCAGCGCAGCAGAACAACTCCACGAGCGGGCGCCCGCGATAGGGGCGTTGCTTAGCCGTAGAGATAGGGGTTTGACAATGGGGTTCTTTAGATCTCTTCGAGGTTTTCGGCGTTCCTGTGGTCGCAGTCCAGGCTGAAAAACGCCCGATTTCCGCCAGAGGTCCAGGCTTCTGCCCGCCACGGCCCATGACAAATGGTCCCTGCCTTGGTAAGGACCCCAAAGATCCAAGCCCTGAAGAACCCATGTCCGATCCTCTCGTCCTGATCCCCGCCCGCCTCGCGGCGACCCGACTGCCGAACAAGCCCCTGGCCGATATCGCAGGCGAGCCGATGATCGTCCATGTCTGGCGCCGGGCGGTTGAAGCCGGGATCGGCCCCGTCGCCATCGCCACCGACGCCCCCGAGATCGTCGAGGCCGTAACCCGCGCCGGCGGGCAGGCGGTACTGACCAGGGCCGACCACGCCTCCGGTTCCGACCGTATCTTCGAGGCTGTGGAAAAGCTCGATCCGGAAGGCCGTCATGACGTGGTTGTGAACGTCCAGGGCGACCTGCCGACCGTCGATCCGCGTGCCATCGCCGCCTCCATCGCGCCACTGTCCGACCCCGCTGTCGATCTCACGACCCTCGTTGCGGTGATCGAACGCGAGGAGGAGAAGACCAATCCCAACGTGGTGAAGATGGTGGGAAGCGAGGTCTCGCCCGGCCGGTTCCGCGCCCTCTACTTCACCCGCGCCACGGCCCCTTACGGCGAGGGGCCGCTCTATCATCACATCGGCCTTTACGCCTATCGCCGCAAAGCTCTTCAGCGTTTCGTCGGCCTTCAGCCCTCGCCGCTGGAGCTGCGCGAGAAGCTGGAGCAACTGCGGGCGCTGGAAGCCGGCATGCGAATCGACGCGGTCGTCGTCGATGACGTGCCGCTCGGCGTCGATACCCCCCACGATCTGGAGAGAGCCCGCGAGATCATCGCGGCCCGGAGGACAGCATGAACAAGGTCATTTCGTTCCAGGGCGAGCCGGGGGCCAATTCCCACATCATCTGCTCGGAAATGTATCCCGATTGGGAGGTGCTGCCGTGCCCCACCTTCGAGGATGCCTTCGCGGCCGTGAACGAGGGGCAGGCGGGCCTCGCTATGATTCCGATCGAGAACTCGATCGCGGGTCGCGTGGCGGATATTCACCACCTCCTGCCGACGTCGGGCCTGCACATCATCGGCGAGGGCTTCCTGCCGATTCATTTCCAGCTCATGGCGCTGCCCGAGGCCGATCTCGGCACGATCAAAAGCGTCTACAGCCACGTCCACGCGCTCGGCCAATGCCGCAAGATCATCCGCAAGCTCGGCCTGAAGGCCCATGTGGCGGGCGACACCGCAGGCTCCGCGCGACAGGTCGCCGAGTGGAAGGATCCCACCCGCGCCTCGCTCTCGCCGCGCATGGCTGCCGACCTCTACGGCCTGAAGATCCTCGCCGAGGATGTGGAGGACGAGGCGCACAACACCACGCGCTTCGTCGTTCTCTCCAAGACGCCGAAATGGGCGCCCGCCGGCAACGGCCCGACGGTGACCTCCTTCGTCTTCCGCGTCCGCAACCTGCCCGCCGCCCTCTACAAGGCGCTGGGCGGTTTCGCGACGAACGGCATCAACATGACGAAGTTGGAGAGCTACATGCTCGAAGGCGAGTTCCTGGCGACGCAGTTCTACGCCGAGGTCGACGGCCATCCGGAGGATGTGAACCTCAAGCGCGCATTGGAAGAACTGGAGTTCTTCTCCCGCGAGCTGCGCATTCTCGGCGTGTATCCCGCAGCACCGTTCCGCGAGAAGATCAAGGAGGCTGCGGAATAAATTTTTTCGCAGTCATCCCGGACGGCGTGAGCCGATCCGGGATCGCCAGCAAAATAAAGCGCTTGAGCCTCAACCCGTCATCACCGGCCTTGTGCCGGTGATCCCGATTGCGTGAAGCGCCGCGCTCTTCCACCCGGGATGGCCGGGACTGATCCCAGGATCAAGGCCGGGGACGGCCATGACGTGAGTGTGTCCACCGACGCTCCTCAGCTTGTTGCAATTTATCCCTTCACCCATTCCCGCAGCAGGTAATTCGCAATCGCGATCGGCATGGGCGCCGCGAAATCCTCGTGCGTGCCGTCGAGCATGCGGCGAACGTCGTCCTTCGAGAACCAGCGCGCGTCCTGCAATTCCTCGCGGTCGAAATTGATCTCGTCGCTGATCGCCTCGCCCTGGCAGCCGATCATGATGTTCGACGGGAAGGGCCAGGGTTGCGAGGCGAGGTAGCGCACTTCGCCGACGCGGATGCCGGATTCCTCGAAAGTCTCGCGCCGCACCGCGTCCTCGATGGTCTCGCCCGGTTCGAGGAAGCCCGCGAGGCAGGAATAGACCCTCTCCACAAAACGCGGCTGGCGCCCGAGCAGGCATTTGTCGCCGCGCGTGATCAGCATGATCACCACGGGATCGGTGCGCGGAAAATGCTGCGCGCCGCACGAACTGCAATCGCGACGGAAACCCGCTTGTGCTGCTTGAGAAGGCGCGCCGCAATTGGCGCAGAAGCGGTGGCGGTTGTGCCAGTCCAGCATGGACTTCGCCATGGCGAGGATGCCGAGTTCCTCAGCCGGCACGAGGCCCTGAACCGCAATCGTGCGCAGGTCGGTCACGGCATGAGCCGTATCATCCTGAAACAGCTCCGCCGCTTCCGCCGCCGCAAGCGTCGCGATGATGGGCCTGTCATGGAGAAGGCCGAGAAATACCTGTTCCCGGTGCGCGGGCAGGCGGTCGAGAACGGAGCAGGGCAGCAGGCTCGTTCCCGGCTCTCCTGCCCGAAGGACCGGCTGATCGCCCGCGAGCAGGATCACGGCACTGCGCGGGTCCTTCAGAGCCTTGGGAAGTGCTTCAGGATCGTGTTCGACCGTGTGCCGAACGAGCGCATTGCTGGTGTAGCCGAGAGATGTCGCCATGGTCATGCCGCCGCGAAAAGGGCGGCTGCTCGCTCGATGAGCGCGGTCGCCGCGTGGTCAGGGTAGGGGGCCTTCGTGCCATGGCCCCAGACGGGGCCGGGCCAAGCCGGATCGGAGCGGAAGCGGCCGATCACGTGCACATGAAGCTGCGTCACGATATTGCCGAGCGCCCCCACATTCACCTTGTCCGGCTTCGACAGCTCCAGCATCACGCGGGTGGCGATGCGGATCTCCTGCATCAGCTGAACCGCCTGCTCCTCGGAAAGGTCCGTCAGCTCGCTCGCGCCATCGATGCGCGGAACCAGGACGAACCAGGGAAAACGCGCATCGTTCAGGAGAAGGACGGAGCAGAGGGCGAGATCGCCGACGGGAATCGTATCGGCTTCGAGCCGGGAATCGAGCTGGAATGTCATGGGAGGGGTTGTAGCCGAGAGGGAGGGAGGTTGTCAGCCGGTTCCATCCCAATACCTGCCGCCACCAAGCTGTCATCCCGGACGGCGAAGCCGATCCGGGATCGGGCGCCAGATAAGCACGCCCCTTTGTCATTCCGGGGCGCCGAAGGCGAGCCCGGAACCCATAACCGCGACATTGCAGAATGACGAGAGACGCCTCTCACCTCTTTCTGATCCACCGGTGGTTATGGGTTCCGGGCTCTCGCTATCGCTCGCCCCGGAATGACAAAGGGTAGCGTGACACGCAACGTTTTGTTCTGCATTTGTTCTTGACAATATGCCTAAGCTTGGCTATGTGTGGCTGAGCCTGATCCACCGAGGGGCGCTCTCGCGAGGCGTCGTGTTTGTGGGATCGGGCACGGTCCCGTGCGGAGGATGACGCAATCCCCCGTGACGGGAGGCCCCGGCGAGAGGCTGGGCTCCGCTCTGGTCCAAGGCCGCCCGTATCAAGACGGTGTCCGCCTTGGGCAGAGCTGGGGCCATGTCGCGCCGGTCCGCCTAAAAAAGCCGTGCGCGAGGAGCCGTCGGGTTCTTCACTCACACTAGCCGAGCCGGACGCCTCCTCGCGCCCCCTCGACCAGAAAACCTCGGAGCCGGAAGCTCGCGAGGTCATTCCCGCATGTCATGGTGCCAGCGACAATGCCACGCATCCACGGATCGCCTTCACCTTTCTCTGTGCAATTCGGGGACGACTCGTTCTCCAAGCCTTTCCAACTTGCGTTCCACGCCCGAAACGCCCATATAGCCCTTGGGAGGTTGGCGAGGGACGTCTCACTCGCCAACCGGGTCAGATCCGGAAGGAAGCAGCCCTAACGAGACCGAACGGGTCTTCGTCCAGCCTCCCACCTTACAAAGCATTTTTCGGCGAAGTGGCCCCGGTTCGACGTCAAAAAATGCGGCCAACAAAGAGAGATGATTCCACGTAAGTGGAAGCAGCTCTAGAGTTCCCCAAAGCCTTGCAGCCCATGGACGATACCACAGCCGGCACGCCCCTGAACGACGAGCCGGCCCTGCCGGGCTTCCCCGCTGCGCCCGCTCCCGCGGCCCAGGCTTCGCCCTATCGCGTTCTCGCCCGCAAATACCGCCCCCGTACCTTCGATGACCTGATCGGTCAGGAGGCGATGGTTCGCACGCTTTCCAACGCCTTCGAGACCGGCCGCATTCCTCAGGCCTGGATGCTCACCGGCGTCCGCGGCGTGGGCAAGACCACCACGGCCCGTATTCTCGCTCGCGGCCTCAACTACCAGAAAGAGGATGGCACCGGCGCGCCCACCATCCACATGCCGGAACTCGGCGTGCACTGCCAGGCGATCATGGAATCGCGGCATGTGGACGTGCTGGAGATGGACGCCGCGTCCCATACCGGCATCGACGACGTGCGCCAGATCATCGACGGCATCCGCTATTCGCCGGTCTCGGCCCGCTACAAGGTCTACATCATCGACGAGGTTCACATGCTCTCGGAGAAGGCGTTCAACGCCTTCCTGAAGACGCTCGAAGAACCGCCGCCGCACGCGAAGTTCATCTTCGCCACGACCGAGATTCGCAAAGTCCCTGTCACCATCCTGTCCCGCTGCCAGCGCTTCGACTTGCGCCGCATCGAGGCCGACAAGCTCGTCGCCCATCTCGGCCGCATCTGCGAGGCAGAAGGCGTGCAGGCCGAGCAGGAAGCGCTCGCGGCGATTGCCCGCGCGGCGGAAGGCTCGGCGCGCGACTCGCTCTCGCTGATGGATCAGGCCATCGCCCATGGCGCGGGCGTGGTCACGCCCGACACCGTGCGCGACATGCTGGGATTGGCGGATCGCACGCAGGTGCTCGACCTGTTCGAGGCCGTGATGCGCGGCGACGTGCCCGCCGCCTTCGCCGGTCTTCGCTCGCAATACGATGCCGGTGCGGACCCCGGCGTGATCCTGTCCGATCTGGCTGCCTTCTCGCATATCGTCACGCGTCTCAAGCTGATCCCGGAAGCCGCGAAAGATCCGGCGTTGTCGGAAATCGAGCGCGTGCGCGGCACGGAGTTCGCGCAGAAGCTCTCGGTGCGCACGCTCTCGCGCGCCTGGCAGATGCTGCTGAAGGGCATTCCCGAAGTTCAGTCGTCCAATCGTCCGATTTCGGCTGCCGAAATGGTGCTGGTGCGTCTGGCTTACGCCGCCGATCTGCCGACGCCCGACGAGGCGTTGCGCGCGCTGCGCGATGGTTCGCCGCTGCCCGCAGGCGGTCCCGCTCCCGCGCCGTCCAGGCCGTCCGGGGGCCCTGCCACCTCCGGCAATATGGCCCTGGCGACGTCTCAAGCACAGCCGCAGCCCCGCGCGCAACCGGCGCAGACGGAACCGACCATGCGGCTTCGCCGCTTCGAGGATGTGGTGGCGCTCGCCGGCGAGCAGCGCGAGATCGTGCTGAAGGCGGCGCTTGAGCGCGATGTGCGCCTCGTGCGCTTCGAGGAAGGCCATATCGAGCTCAGCCTCACCGAATCCGGAAACCGCACCATCGCGAACGATCTCTCCCGCGCGCTCCAGAAATGGACCGGTGAGCGTTGGATGGTGGCGTTGTCGTCGGAGGAAGGCGCGCCGACCCTGCGCGAGCAGGCGGAAACCGCCGAGCGCGAGCGCAAGGCAGGCGCCGCCAGTCATCCGCTCGTGCAGGCGGTGCTGTCGAAATTCCCCGGCGCGCAGATCGTCAACGTGATCGAGCGCGCCGAGAAGGACGGTGAAACGGACGCCGAGACGGAAATTCTCGGCGAGGCCGATGCGTTGGCCGCGCACGAGACCGAAGAAGACGACGATCTTTTCTAACCGACAATTTTCTTGAATCAGAGGACACGGTCATGAAGGACATCATGGGACTGATGAAGCAGGCTCAGGCGATGCAGCAGAAGCTGCAGGATGCCCAGGCCGAGCTGGACACTCTCGAAGTCGACGGCACGGCCGGCGGCGGTGTCGTCACCGTGAAGGTGTCCGGCAAGGGCGCACTCAAGGCGATCTCCATCGATCCCACCCTGATGAATCCGGACGAGAAGGAGATCCTCGAGGATCTCATCGTCGCCGCCATGAACGATGCGCGGACCAAGTCCGAGCGCGCCGCGCAGGAACGCATGGAAAGCATCACCAAGGGCCTGCCGATTCCGCCCGGCCTGAAGATGTTCTGAGGATTTGATGGCACAGCACGTTGCCGGTCCTGAAATCGAGCGTCTGATCCAACTGCTCGCGCGCCTGCCGGGTCTCGGCCCGCGCTCGGCGCGGCGTGCGGCTCTGCACCTCATCAAGAAGCGCGACACGCTGCTCAATCCGTTGAGCGATGCCATGCGCGTCGCGAACGAGCGCATCGTCGTGTGCTCGTCCTGCGGCAATGTCGATACGTCGGAACCGTGCACCATCTGCCGCGATGCCAAGCGAGACCCGTCGATCCTCGTTGTCGTGGAAGACGTGTCGGATCTCTGGGCGCTGGAGCGTTCCGGTGCGGTCAACGCGAAATATCACGTGCTCGGCGGCGTGCTCTCGCCGCTCGACGGCGTGCGGCCCGAGCACTTGAACCTCGATCGCCTCGTCGAGCGCGCCTCCGAACCGGGCGTCGCGGAGATCATCCTGGCGCTCAACGCCACGGTCGATGGGCAGACGACGGCGCATTACATCACTGAACTCCTCGGCCACCTGCCCGTGAAGGTGACGAAGCTCGCCCACGGCGTGCCGGTGGGCGGCGAACTCGATTACCTCGACGAGGGTACGCTCTCCGCCGCCATCCGCCAGCGCACCTCGTTCTGAAGGTGACAGGCTCCGATCCCGCTGCTAATCAAGCGCTACCTGAAATTCTTGCGCCGAGTTTTCCCATGTCGAACACCGATCTCGCCCGTAATGTCGAAGCCGCCTGGGAAGACCGGGCGGATGTGAGCATCAATACCACCGGCATCGTCCGCGAAGCCGTCGACGAGGCCATGAGCCTGCTCGATTCAGGCAAGGCCCGCGTGGCGGAGAAAGCCGCGAACGGCGAATGGCAGGTTCACCAATGGCTGAAGAAAGCGGTGCTGCTGTCTTTCCGCCTCAACGACATGAAGGTCGTCTCCGGCGGCCCTGACGGCGCAACCTGGTGGGACAAGGTGCCCTCGAAATTCGAGGGCTGGGGCGAGAACCGCTTCCGCGAGGCGGGCTTCCGCGCCGTGCCGAACACCACCGTGCGGCGCGGCGCCTATATCGCGCCCGGCGTCGTGCTCATGCCGTCCTTCGTCAATCTCGGCGCCTATGTGGACGAGGGCACCATGGTCGATACCTGGGCGACCGTCGGCTCCTGCGCGCAGATCGGCAAGAACGTGCACCTGTCGGGCGGCGTAGGCATCGGCGGCGTGCTGGAGCCGCTGCAGGCCAACCCCACCATCATCGAGGACAACTGCTTCATCGGCGCGCGCTCCGAAGTGGTGGAAGGCGTGATCGTGGGCGAAGGCTCGGTGCTCTCCATGGGCGTCTTCATCTCCGCCTCCACGAAGATCATCGACCGCACCACCGGCGAAGTCTTCATCGGCCGCGTGCCGCCGTATTCAGTCGTCGTCCCCGGCTCGCTCCCCGGCAAGCCCCTGCCCGACGGCACCCCCGGCCCGTCGCTCTACTGCGCCGTCATCGTCAAGCGCGTCGACGCACAGACCCGCGCCAAGACGGGCATCAACGAGCTGTTGCGGGATTAAATTCTGGCGACAGCTATAAGCTCCTCTATATGATACAAGATATCATTGGAGGGGCTTATGGAATTATTGCGTTACCTTTTTTCGTTCCACGGTCGGATAAATCGCGCTCCGCTTTGGATCTTTATTATTACGATTGTTATTCTCGGGGCGCTTTTTGACGTGCTCGCCCCACTTGCCGAGCGAGTGTTGGGGACGGTCACAGTCTGGATTTTTTCGTTTGGGTTCTCCCTAGCCGTATCGATCTCTGCCACTTCATTTCAGGCGAGACGTTTCCATGATCGCGATATGTCGGCTTGGTGGGTTCTTGCAGGTTGGGTGCCTGCCATCCTCTTGAATTGCGCTCTCTGGATTGTTGTTTTATTCGCAAGTCCGGAAGTACTCGAGAGCTCGGTCAATTATCTTCCCTGGCTTGGCATTCCGCTATTTGCGCTATGGCTCTGGCTCGTCGTCCAACTGCTTTTCCTTCGTGGAACGGTTGGGTCTAATCGTTACGGCTCCGATCCACTGGCTGAGACGCGACCAGACTTCGCTTTGCAGTCATCTAGGGATTGATTTCTGTCCATGTCATGCATCATGAGAAGCATGACACACGACACATCCGCTCTCTCCCTCGCTCAATCTCTCATCCGCTGCCCCTCCGTGACGCCGGAGGAAGGCGGGGCGCTTTCGTTCATCGAAGGCGTGCTGAAGGAAGCGGGGTTCGAGGTGCACCGTCCGGTGTTTTCCGAACCGGGCACGCCGGATGTGGAAAATCTCTATGCCCGCTACGGATCGGGTAAGCCGTATCTCCTCTTCGCCGGCCATACGGATGTGGTGCCGCCGGGCGATCTCAGCCGCTGGAAGCACGATCCGTTCAGCGGCGAGATCGACGGCGGTGAGCTTTATGGGCGCGGCGCGGTGGACATGAAGGGCGGCGTTGCCTGCTCGATGGCGGCGGCGCTGGAGTTCATCGGTGAGAACCCGGATTTCAAAGGCTCCATCGGCTTCCTCATCACGGGAGACGAGGAGGGGCCGGCGATCAACGGCACGGTCAAGCTTCTCGAATGGGCGAGGGCGCGTGGCGAGAAATTCGATCATTGCATCCTGGGCGAGCCGACCAATCCCGACCGTCTCGGCGATATGATCAAGATCGGGCGGCGCGGGTCGCTGACGGGCAAGATCGTGGTCGAGGGCAAGCAAGGGCACGTGGCCTATCCGCACCTCGCGGACAATCCCATTCCCGGCATGTTGCGCCTACTCGATGGGCTTTTGCGCGAGCCGCTGGATCGCGGCACCGAGCATTTCGATGCCTCGAACCTGGAAGTGACCACGGTCGATGTGGGCAATCCCGCCTCCAACGTGATCCCCACCGAGGCGAGGGCCACCTTCAACATCCGTTTCAACGATCTCTGGACGCCGGAGAGCCTGGAAGAAGAGATCGCCCGCCGCCTGCGCGAGGCAGCCGGAAACACGGTGCGCTATACCCTGCGCGTCGAGCCAACGAACGCCACCGCATTCCTCACGCCGCCGAACGAGTTCGTGGGCTTCATTGCCGATGCCATCGAGGCCGAGACGGGTGTCCGCCCTAAGCTCTCCACCACGGGCGGCACCTCCGATGCCCGGTTCATCGTGAAGGATTGCCCGGTGGTCGAGTTCGGCCTCGTAGGCCAGACCATGCATCAGAGCAATGAGCGCGTTGCCGTGGACGATCTGGCCAAGCTTGCAGCGATCTATCGCAAAGTGTTGAACGCCTACTTCGCCCCTGAGGCTTGAGGCGTTAAGCAGAGCTGTATTAAACTAAAGTCGCATCGTGCTTGGAACGTTTTGCGGCTTCAGTCTGTTCTCGTGAGCACCTGAACCGTCAAGAGGTGGCTCATGATCGTCACGGCAGATGAGGTCAACCGCTCCTTCAAAGGCACGCTCGACCTGCTCCACAGCAGGTCCGAGGGCCTGAAGTCCTTCGACATGAGCGAGCGGGGTTTCTGGCGCTCCTTCGCGGCGATCTTGCTCACGCTTCCCGCCTACATCATCTCGCTCGCCATCGAGCGCATGCGCATCGGCGCCGTGCCGAATGGATCGCTGCTCGACAACCTCTGGGTCGATGCGGTGGTAGCTCTTGGCCATGTGGGCGGCTATATCGCGCTTCCTCTTGCGATGATCTTCATCGCCCGCCGTTTTGGACTCACCAATCGCTATGCACCCTTCGTCATCGTGACGAACTGGATCTCCGTGATCGCCCTGCTCGTCCTGTCGGTTCCAACCATGCTGCTGCTGCTGGGATGGGCCACGCCGCCGCTCGCCGGCCTCTTCAGCCTCGCCTTTGCGGTGATCCTGGTGCGCATGCAGTGGTTCGCTACCAAGGCGACGCTCGGCCTCTCCAGCATTCCTGCCTTGGGAATCGTGCTCTTCGGAATCCTGCTCAATTCCGGCGTGGGGACTTTGACGCGCAGCCTTTTGGGCTAATCGGGATAATCGACGCCGATCAGGTAGAGGCCCGTCGAGGGCGCCATCGGCCCGCAGCGGGTGCGGTCCCGCGCGTCGAGGGCGGCGCGGACATCTGCGACCGACCAGCGTCCGGCTCCGGCGCGCTCCAACGTCCCCGTGAGCGAGCGCACCTGATGGTGCAGGAACGAGCGGGCGGAGGCGTAGATGCGGATCTCGTCGCCGATCCGCTCCACGTCCAGGCGGTCGAGAGTGCGGATCGGACTGTTCGCCTGGCACTCTGCCGCGCGGAAGGTCGTGAAATCGTGTTGGCCGATGAGCGTCTGGGCTGCCTCATGCATGACAGTGGCATCCAGATGCCAGGCTACGTGCCAGACGCGGGCGGCATCGAGTGTCGGAGGGGCGCGGCGGTTGAGTATGCGATAGACGTAGTGCCGCTTGATGGCCGAGATGCGGGCGTTGAACGTATCCGGCACCATCTGGGCGGACAGGATCGCGACGGGCGCGGGCTTCAGGTGAGCGTTCGTGGCGTCGCGCACCGTATCCGGGCGCCATTCCTTCGCCAGATCCACATGGACGACCTGATGGGTGGCGTGGACGCCGGAATCCGTGCGGCCGGCGCAATGGACGCGCACCGTCTCGCCGGCAAAGCGCGCGATAGCATCCTCCACCGCCTGCTGCACGGAGAGCCCGTTCGTCTGGTGCTGCCAACCGGTAAACGGCGTGCCGTCGTATTCCACGACGAGCTTGTAGCGAGGCATGTTATTTCAGTTCTGCGAAGGCTCTGGCGTAGGAAACCGAACCATGAGCCTCTTTTCCCTTCTCGGAAAGGGCGAGGGCCTGGAGATACGGCCCGTCATAATCCGTCTTGAGTTGGCGCGCCAGCGCCGCCGTGAAGCCGAAGCGGCCATAATAGTCCGGCTCGCCGAGCACGACCACGAAATCGTAAGCCTCGGCTCTCATCCGCTTAAGCCCTTCATCGACGAGGAACGTCCCCACGCCTTGCCCTTGGGCTGCCGGAACGACGGCGAGCGGGGCAAGGGCGCAGCCCTTGATGGAGGGCTCAGCATCGATGCCGAGCCTAGAGAAGGCGATATGGCCTATGGGTTCTGCCGCATAGGCGGTGAGCGACAGGATCAGGTCGCCGTCGGTGCGCAGTTGCTGGACGAGAGTAGCTTCGGCCAATTGTCCGAAGGAAGCTTCATAGATGGCGCGCAATGCTGCCCCATCGGCCGATTCCTCCAGACGAAGCTTCATGGCCTGCCTCACAGAAAGCGGGCGCCCGGATCGATCCTCACGCCGCGAAGGAATTCATCGAAAGCCACAGGCCCCTTACCGGCGCGCTGAACCTGGATCAGCCGCACGGCCCCATCGCCGGTGGATATCGTACCATCATGGCTAAGCAGTGTGCCAGGGGCTCCCGAGCCTTTCCCCAGGGTCGCGCGAAGCACCTTCACGCGCTCTTCGCCTTTGCCGAAATCGGCGATGAAGAAAGCGCCAGGAAACGGGGATAGGCCACGGATATGGTCGTGCACGGCCTGGGCAGGCTTTGCCCAGTCGATCCGCGAATCCTCGTTCTTGATCTTGTGGGCATAGGTCACGCCTTCCTCGGGCTGGGGCGTGAAACCCAAACCGCCACGAGAGAGAGCTGCCAGGGCGCGCACCATCAGGTCGGCGCCAAGCACCATCAGCTTGTCGTGGAGTTCGCCCGCATTCATGTCGGGCGCGATCGCCACGCGCTCGGCCATGGCGACCGGGCCGGTATCGAGGCCTTCTTCCATCTTCATGACCGCGACACCCGTCTCCTTGTCGCCCGCCATGATGGCGCGCTGGATCGGAGCCGCGCCGCGCCAGCGGGGGAGGAGGGACGCGTGGAGGTTGAGGCAGCCGAGTTCCGGCGCTTCGAGAATGGTTTTCGGCAGGATCATGCCGTAGGCGACGACCACCGCCACGTCGGCGTTGAGGCTGCGGAACTGCTCTGCCGCTTCTTCGGTGCGCAGGGTCTTGGGCGTGAAGACGGGAATGCCGAACCGCTCCGCCATCTTGTGGACGGGGGAGGGCTTGAGCTCCATGCCGCGTCCGGCGGCGGCCGGCTCGCGGGTATAGACGGCGATGACCTCGTGGCCCTGTCCCACGATTTCGGAGAGCGTCGGCACCGCGAAATCCGGGGTGCCCATGAAGACCACGCGCAGGCTCATGCTCCGGCCTCGCGCTTGGCGGCCTTCTTGAACTTGGTCATCACCCGGTCGCGCTTGAGCTTCGACAGGTAGTCGATGAAGAGTACGCCGTTGAGGTGGTCGATCTCATGCTGCACGCAGGTGGCCAGGAGCCCGTCGGCCTCCTGCTCCACTGTCTCTCCTTTAAGGTTCATGTAGCGGAAGCGCACGCGATCCGGACGCTCGACTTCCTCGTAATATTCGGGAATCGAGAGGCAGCCCTCCTCGTAGACCCGCTTCTCTTCAGAGGCCCAGGTGATCTCGGGGTTGATGAGCACCATCGGCTGGCGCTCGTCCTCCGATTTCGACACGTCCATGGTTACCATGCGGATGGGCATGCCGATCTGGATGGCGGCGAGGCCCACGCCGGGGGCGTCGTACATGGTTTCCAACATGTCGTCGGCCAGCTGACGAATATCCTTCGTGATTTCCTTAACGGGCTCGGAAATCAGGCGGAGCTTGGAATCGGGAATGATGACGAGGGGTTTGATGCTCATGATCGCGGGAGATAAGGGCTTCCTGGAGGATGGTCAAATCGTTCGTGATATGTTCGGATGAAGCCGTCAACCGGAAGCCTATCACATGAACGACGTCGTCCTGATCCTCGGCACCCATGCCCTGACATGGGGGAATATCGTGATCGGAATGGCGGCGTTAAGCCTCCTCCTGCTGCTCTCGGTCACCGTGCTCCTTGTCCGCTCGCGTCGGGAGCGGGCGCTGGAGGCCGGCATCGCCGCCGAGCGGGCGCGGGAGATGGACGACAAGGTGGCCGAACTCACCCGTATCCAGGCTGAGATGACCGGACGCATGCAGACCATCGCCGAGGTCTTCGGCTCGCGTCAGAGCGATTTCGTGCGGATGATCTCCGAGCGGATCGACGGGCTGCAGCACCGTGTAGGCCAAGGACTGGAGGCCTCCACCCGGCACCAGAGCGAGAACCTGTCCAAGCTCAACGAGCGCCTTGCGGTCATCGACGCGGCGCAGCAGAATCTCAGCAGTCTCACGGGCGAGATCGTGGGCCTCAAGGACATTCTCTCCAACAAGCAAAGCCGTGGCGCTTATGGCCAGGGCCGTATGGAGGCGATCATCCGCGATGGTCTTCCGGCCAATGCTTTCGAGTTCCAGGCGACGCTTTCCAACCGCACCCGGCCCGATTGTTTGGTGCGCCTGCCGGGCGATGAGCGCGGCCTTGTCATCGACGCGAAGTTTCCGCTCGAGGGTTTCACTTCCTTCCGCGAAGCGAAGGGGGAGGATGCGAAGAGCCGCGCCGCGTCCAAAGTGCGCAGCGACATGCTGGTGCATGTGAAGGACATCGCGGAGAAATACCTGATTCCCGGCGAGACACAGGATATCGCCATGCTCTTCGTGCCGGCGGAATCCATCTATGCGGATCTCGCAGAGCATTTCGAAGATGTGGTGCAGAAGGCGCATCGCGCCCGCATCGTCATCGTCTCACCATCGCTTCTGACCCTTGCGATCCAAGTGATGCAGGCGCTCGTGCGTGATGCGCGCATTCGCGAAGAAGCCCGCGTGATCCAGGTCGAGGTGCAGAAGCTCTTGGAGGATGTGACGCGCCTCGATGGCCGCGTGGCGAAGCTTGATCAGCATTTCCGCCAAGCGCAGGAAGACGTGGCCCAGATCCGCGTCTCCACGGACAAGATCGTGAAGCGCGGCGAGCGCATCGAGACTCTCGAATTCGAGGAGGGCGATGCGGCCCATGCCGAGTGGTTGCGCCTTCAGGGGCGGAATCTGCGCGCCGTCGATTAGGCCGGGAACCGGCTCCGGCTCGCGACGTTCTCCCAGCACTATCCGACGCGCTCGCGATTGCGGGCGCTCATCGTGCCTGGATTCATCACAACCTGGGAAGGATTAGCGCTATGGGCCTTTTCTCGAAGGACATCAAATCGCTTGACGATCTGTTCATTCATACCCTGCAGGATATTTATTACGCCGAGCAGCAGATTACGAAGGCGCTGCCTGAGATGATTGCAAAGGCCAGCGATCCGCAGCTGAAGCAGGCATTCGAGACCCATCTGGGCGAGACGAAGCAGCAAATTCAGATGGTGGAGCAGGTGTTCCGCATGCATGGCCATGACCCGAAGGGCGTAACCTGCCCGGCCATCGACGGTATCATCGATGAAGCGCAGGAAATTGCCGGCGATATCGCCGACCCGCAGGTGCTCGACGCCGCATTGCTTGCCGCCGCTCAGGCCGTGGAGCACTACGAGATCACCCGCTACGGCACGCTCGTTGCCTGGGCAAAGCAGCTTGGCCGTGAAGATTGCGCCGGCGTACTGCATCAGATCCTGGATCAGGAAAAGTCCACGGATCAGAAGCTCAACCGCATCGCCGAGAGCAAGATCAACACGAAGGCTGCTTAAGGTTTTCGTTGACGTTCAAGAAAGTGGCCTCCGAAAGGGGGCCATTTTCGTTTTGGGCTACTTCGCAGGCAATGCGTAAAGTCGCAGGAAATCCGCGAGATCGTTGGTGATGTAGTCGATATCCGGCGTCTTCACCGCTTCCTGCTCGAAGCTTTCGCGGAAAGGGTCGACGGTCTTCGGCACGATCAAGGTTGTCGTCATGCCAAGCTCGTGCGGCACCGTCAGGTTCTTGGCGATATCCTCGAACATGGCGGAGCGGGATGGCTCCACGCCATGCTTGTCCAGAAAGCTCTCATAAGCGCGCCGCTCAGGCTTGGGCACGAAGTTCGACGCGGCGATGTCGAACACGTCCTCGAAATGATCGAGAATGCCGATTTTCTTCGCCACGTTTTCCGCATGCTTGCGCGAGCCGTTGGTGAGGATGAGCTTGCGGCCCGGCAGCTGCTTGATGGCCTCTCCGAGGCTGGCATTCAGCTCGATGTCCGTGTGATCGATATCATGCGCGAAATCGAGGAAGTCATGCGGATCGATGCTGTGTTCCTCGATCAGCGCCCGCAAGGTCGTGCCGTACTTGTGATAGAAATACTTCTGCAGGGCCCGCGCCGAGAGGCCGTCGATGCCGAAGAGATCGGCCACATAGAGCGTAATCCGCTCATCCACCTGCGGCCACACCCGCGAGGTGTGCGGATAGAGAGTATTGTCCAGGTCGAAGACCCACGTGTCCACATGCGAGAAGACGCGGGAATCGGCGGAGGACAAATGGGGCTCGATGGCAGGCTTCGCGTTCATGAATCTCAAAGACGACAATGGGGCCGTGCGGCCCCACTGCCGGTAATATAGGCCTTCCCGGGGGCGACTGCTAGCCCCGGCGAATCAGGGTTCCCGCGCCGTGGTCGGTGAACAGCTCCAGGAGCACCGCGTGGGGCACCTTGCCGTCCAGGATGACCACCGCCTCCACGCCCTTTTCGAGAGCATAGATGCAGGTCTCGATCTTCGGGATCATGCCGTCGGTGATGGTGCCGTCCGCGATCAGGCGGCGGCAATCATCGATGGTCATTTCCGGGATCAGGTTCTTGTTCTTGTCGAGAACGCCAGGAACGTCGGTCAGTAGCAGAAGGCGCTTGGCGGTCATGGCGCCGGCGATGGCGCCCGCGAACGTGTCCGCGTTGACGTTGTAGGTCTGGCCGTCCTGGCCGGTCGCGACCGGGGCCAGCACCGGAATCAGCTCGGCCTGAAGCACCTGGTCCAGAACCTCGCGGTTCACATGCTCGGGCTCACCCACGAAGCCCAGATCCACTACCTTCTCGATGTTGGAATCGGGGTCGATGGCGGTGCGGGTGACTTTCCGGGCGGAAACCATGTTCCCGTCCTTTCCCGAAAGACCCACGGCCTTGCCGCCCTCGGCGCCGATCCAGCCGACGATCTGCTTGTTGATGGAGCCCGCGAGCACCATCTCGACCACCTCGACGGTGGCGGCATCGGTCACGCGCAGGCCGCCCTTGAACTCGGACTTGATGCCAAGCTTCTCCAGCATCTTGCCGATCTGCGGGCCGCCGCCGTGAACAACGATCGGCTTGATGCCCGACTGCTCGAGCAGAACCACGTCCTCGGCAAAATCCTCGGCCGCCGCGCGGTCTCCCATGGCGTGGCCGCCATACTTGATCACCACGACCTGTTGGTCATAGCGCTGCATGTGCGGCAGGGCCTGAACAAGCACTTCGGCCTGGACATGGACATCGGGGAGCTGGTTGGGATCGGTCATCAGGGACTCCAGCAGGGACAATTCGGGACGAAACGGCTTGCCTTCTATCCGAATGGCTGTTCCGTGCAAAGAAAGACTTCAGGATCGGGCGGGAACAAGCGCGGCAACCGCCACAATGATCCATCCAATCATCAGCAAAATCCCGCCCGTCGGTGCCGCCCTTGGGAAAAGCGGTGCCTCGGCGAAGGCACGGCGGGATAGGTCTCCGCAGAACAGGATCAAGCCCAGAATCAGGACATAGCCCGCGATGGGGCCGAGCAGCGGATGGATGGCGCCGGTTGTCGTAAGGGCTGCTATCGCCAGCAGGGCAGGGGCGTGGAAAAGCAGGAATTGAGCCGCCGTGGTCAGATTGCCGCCCGTGATGTGGGCGGCAGCGGCCGACAGCCCCACGCCGAGAACCCCGGATAGGGCGGCGAGGACGATCAGCGCCCGCGTCGCAAGGCTCATGCCGCGCCCCGCTCATTCAGCAGGCGCGCGATGCCGGCGCGCAGTTCGGGGATACCAAACCCGGAACGGCTCGAGGTGGGCAGGATTTCGGGGAAGGCGGCGGCGCGCTTGGCGATTTTGCCGGCCGTGTCGGCCATGCACTTCTCAAGCTCGCCCTTCTTCAATTCGTCCGCCTTTGTCAGCACGATCTGATAGGAGACGGCGGCGGTGCCCAACGTTTCGAGAACGCCTTCGTCGACCGGCTTGATGCCATGGCGGGCATCGATCAGCACATAGACGCGGGCGAGGCTGGCGCGGCCGCGCAGGTAATCGTGGATCAGCTGCGTCCAGGCGTGCACCTTCTCCTTGTCCACGGCGGCATAGCCATAGCCCGGCATGTCCACAAGGTTGAAGCGGTTGCCGATGTTGAAGAAGTTAAGCTGCTGCGTGCGCCCCGGCGTGTGAGAGGTGCGGGCCAGGGTGTTGCGCCCGGTCAGGGCATTCACGAGGCTGGATTTCCCCACATTCGAGCGGCCGGCGAAGGCGATTTCCACCTTGTCCATGGGCGGCAGCCCTTTAAGGGAGTTCGCCGCCCAGATGAAGTCGGCCTCACCCGCAAAAAGCTTGCGGCCGATCTCGAGGAAGGGGTCGATGTCCTGGTTAGGAGGGATTGTCTCGGTCATGGGGTTCTTATCGACGCTTGGACCGTATTGTTCAAGGTGCCTGAGCCCTTTCCAGATGCTTCGATCGCTCAAAGCCAGAAGGGATTGACCTTGGAAAGGGATTTCACAGCCGATTTGCTCTTGTCGAGAAGCTTCTCGCGCCGCCGCTTTGCCCATTTCGGCGAGGTTTCAACGAGAGATGGAACAAGAGAGTTGCCGACCGCCAGGTCGTGCAGCTCGCCGAGCCTCTCCTGAAGCTCTTCCAGGATGTCGGCGAGCTTCTTGCGGCGCTTTGAGGCCTTGGGGGATGGGAAGAGGGAGGCGAAGAACTCGGTGCCGTAGCGCAGCTTTTTGATCCGGATCCGCAATTCGTGGCGCTCCTCCTCGCTGCGCTTGCGCAGACCTTTGCCATTTTTGCGGATGCGCTTGAAACGGCGCGCCAGCTCGGCGCTTCCGAAATCCCGCGCCCGGCGCTCGCGGGCCTGCTGTCGTTCCGGCGCGTCGGTCCAGGCTCCCGCTTCGATCCAGGCGGCCGTTTTGAGCAGGACGTCCATGAAGCGGCGGGATTCGAGGGTTTCCAGCATTTCGCGATAGGCTTCGCCCCGGCTCCGTTCGACCTTTCCGATCTGCGACTTGTCGAATTCGGTCTGCGAGGAACCGATCCGCTCTAGGAGAACATCGAGATCCCGGGCTTGTCCCATGGCCTGTCCGGCCCAGCGGAGATCGTCCTTGATCGCCTCGCTCTCGGGATCGGTCAGCAACTGCTTGCCGAACAGGGAGAGAGCCGCCCGCAAGCGGCGCAGGCCCACGCGCATCTGGTGCAGGGCCGCGGGGTTCTGCGTCTGCCGCACCAGAACTTCGTTGTGCAGCATCTGGGAGAGGCATGACCGCGTGACGATCTGAAAGGCCGCGGCGCAGGTGGCTTTCTTCGGAAGCTCGATCGGCTTTGCGCGGGAGGGTTCCAGGGATGCCGCATCGAGGAGGCGATAGCCGCGCTCCGATTTCGCCAATGTCGAGAGGCGCAATGGAGCAACATCGCTCAAAGAGCGGGCGAAGGCGAAGAGAGCGGCCGGATCGCCTCGCTTCAGCTCGAGTTCGATTTCCAGGAAGGCGACGTCCTGATGCCCGTCCGATACCTTGGCCCGGTCGAGGGCGACCTCGATCAGGGAGCCGCCAAACTTGGCCTCGAAGGCCTGCCGCTCCGTGTCGATCGTGAAGAGAGGGCGAATGCTCTCTCGCAAGGCCTCATCGGACAGGAGCGCTTCGAGAGGTGTTCCGGCAGCCGCGCGAAGATCGAGCCCGTCATGGACGGGTGTCTCCCATTCGCCGCGATCCATGGTGATACTGCCATCAGCCCCGCTCGCCTTGATGGTCTGGATGGCGCCCCCATTCTCATGGCGGATGCGCAGGCTGATGCCCTTCTGGCGCAGAGCATGATCCTCGGTATCGAAATAGATCGCGTGCAGCTGTCCGCACTTCTTTGGGAGCGGATTGAGCGAGGCCAGGGCCGGGTGCCGGAGAAGGGCGTCCACTGAACCGGAGGCGAGTTCGAGCTTCAGCTCGATCTCCCGGGGCGGGGTGCTGGAATGGGAGCCCGGGTTTATCCGGTTCTCGGGAGCATGCATGACCTGTCGCCGCTTTGTTTCACCCTTGATCATCTAGAGCCGGAACGGCTGGAGAAAATCGCGACAGGTTGGCTGGCGCCAAAAGAAAATCCCCGGGACGAGGCCCGGGGATGATCGTCGTATCGGCAGCTTGCCTTTAGCCCTTGGCCGGGCTGGTCTTGCGGCTGAAGGTCTTGCGCAGGTTGTCCCACAATTCGATCTTCACGCCGTTGCGCTTCATGATGAAGGCCTGCTGGCTCACGGAGAGCAGGTTGTTCCAGGCCCAGTAGATCACGAGACCGGCGGGGAACGAGCCGAGCATGAAGGTGAAGATCACCGGCATCCAGGCGAAGACCTGCTTCTGCACCGGGTCCGGCGGCTCCGGGTTCATCTTCATCTGCAGCCACATGGTGATGCCCATGAGGATCGGCCACACGCCGAGCATGAGGAAGGGACCCAGCACCGGCACGGCGCCCGGGTTGTAGGGCAGCAGGCCGAAGAGGTTGAAGATGGAGGTCGGATCGGGCGCCGCGAGATCGCGGATCCAGCCGAAGAACGGCGCGTGGCGCATTTCGATGGTGACGAAGAGCACCTTGTAGAGCGCGAAGAAGACCGGGATCTGGATCAGCACGGGCCAGCAGCCGGCGACCGGATTGATCTTCTCCTTCTTGTAGAGCTCCATCAGCGCCTGCTGCTGCTTCATCTTGTCGTCGCCGTAGCGCTCGCGGATGGAAGCCATCTCCGGCTGCACCGCCTTCATCTTCGCCATGGAGGCGTAAGATTTGTTGGCGAGCGGGAAAAACAGGATCTTCAGGAGCACCGTCACGATGAGGATCGCGATGCCGAAATTGCCGACGAGGTGATAGAAGAAGTCCAGCACCTTAAAGAGCGGCTTGGTGATGAAGTAGAACCAGCCCCAGTCGATCAGGCGATCGAAGTTCTTGATGCCGAGATTATCCTGGTAGGAATCGACGGTCGCCACTTCCTTGGCGCCCGCGAAGAAGCGCTGCGTCGTCTCGACGTTACCATTGGCCTGAACCGTCTGCGGCATGCCCTGCACGATGGCATGATAGGTGCGGCCGGCTTGGCTCTGCTGCGAGGTGAAGGCACCCTGATAGGTCTGGGCCTGATCAGGAATGACGGCAGCGGCCCAGTACTTGTCGGTGATGCCGAGGAAGCCGCCCTGGACGTTGTCCCACCTCTTTTCGGAAATTGCCGTTCCGGGAAGGGGCTCTTCCCCGTCGATGGCGTCGTACTTGTATTCCTGCAGGCCGTTGTCGCCGATGTAGCCGATCAGGCCTTCATGCAGCACGTAGTAGCCGAGGGTGGTGGGCTTGCCGTGGCGGGAGACGAGGCTGTAGGGGCGCACGTCGACCGGTGAGCCGCCGCGGTTCTCGACGCTGCTCTTCACGGTGAACATGAACTTGTCGTCCACCGAGATCGTGCGGCGGAAAATCTGGCCCTGGCCGTTGTCCCAGGTCAGGGTCACGGGGGTCGAAGGGGTCAGGCGCTCACCATCGGCAGTCCATTCCGTAGCGGCGTTCGGAACGGCGATGCCCTGCGTCGCGGCCCAGCCGAACTCGGCGTAATAGGGGTTCTGCGTGCCTTCGGGCGAAAGCAGGATGATGTTGGGGCTGCGCGGATCGACAGTCTCGCGGTAGTTCTTCAGCGCCACGTCGTCGATGCGGCCGCCGCGAAGGTTGATCGAGCCGAAGATCGCCGGAGTGTCGATAGGCACCCGCTTCGTGCGGGCAAGTGCAGCCTCACGGGACTCGATGACCGGGGCCACAGGGGTGCCAGGCACCGTGCCGGGCACGGTCGGCGAGGCCCCACCGGCCTGACTCGGACTTGCCGGCGGGTTCGGAGCATTCGGGTTGACCTGCGTGGATTGCTGCTGCTGAGCCAGCTGACGCTGCCTCTCAGCCTCGGGGGCGGCATAGAAATATTGCCAGCCCAACAGGACCGCCAGCGACAGGGCGATGGCGAGAATGAGGTTTTTGTTGTCTTCACGCATGGGAATGTCCGCGACGCTCGCCGTTGGGGTGAGGTGAGGAGGGAGGTCGACGATCCGAGAAGTGGGCGCTTTTCGGCTTGGTTGCAACCCGTAGAGCGCGCCGCAGATCGTCGATGAGCACGTCGTATTCCGCCGCCAGGATCTCGCGCCGACCGATGATCACGACATCCGCATTGATGTTCGCGAAGTCCTGGGCTGCCTTGGCGACGACAGTCCGAAGGCGACGCTTGATCCGGTTGCGTTCGGTGGCGTGGCCGACGCGCTTGGTGACGGTGAGCCCAACCCTGAGGCCAAGCTCGGAATTTTCATCGGAAATGTCGCGCAGGCGGGCCTGCACCGTCATCCGCTCCGTATGAAAGCGGCGGCCAGTGGCCGCCGCGACGAAGTCAGGTCTTTTCGTCAGACGCCCGATGGTCACATCTGCGCGAGGCTCGCGCATCGGGGGTCCTAAGGCTGCTTACGCCGAAAGGCGCTTGCGGCCATGGGCGCGGCGAGCGGCAATGACCTTACGGCCACCCTTGGTCGCCATGCGCGCACGGAAGCCGTGGCGGCGCTTGCGAACCAGCTTGCTCGGTTGATACGTCCTCTTCACGGCACATCTCCGGTCGATAAGGGGCAGCGGTGCTCGAAGGCTCGCGCCCGTAGGTTAGAAAGGGGTTGCCCCCGAAACTGTCTCGAAAAAACGATCAGCGCCCCAGAAGAGCGCTGTCAGCTTGCGGGCTTATGACGGAATGGAGGGGCAAAGTCAACGCCACTCTGGCCTTTGCGGCAAAAGAGACCGCCAGGGAGACGGCCCTGGGCATAAAGGCGCCGCTTGCCGATCCGACGGTCGCCGACGATATAGCGGAAACACAGTTCGGGCGAAAGCGTGGCAGCAGAAGATGATGGAACTGAAGCGGGTCATCCTCGACCATTAGAGTATCGTGCGCAAAAGTGGATCCGGTTTTGCGCGCGAACGATGCTCTGATTCAGAGAGAAAGCATCGGATCGATCCAAAAAGTGCAAATCCACTTTTGGGTCCGATGCTGTAGCAGCTTCGGGAGGCTTGCCTGGCCTTGGCTTCTGTCGCGATCCGGTACTGGCGGGGCCGCAAGGGGGCGCCATGACAAGCCTTTCCGCAAGTCCTTGCCATTGCGAAGGATTGCAGGTTTCCGATCTCGTCGGCTTGGTTTATCCGTAAGCCTACCTTCTCCGAGGTGACGAAGAGCATTGCGGTGGAGTTTCTGAAGTCTTGGGCTCAGAATCCAGGGTTGCGGCGTCCGGTCGGTTCCTTCGCCGCGTGGGAATAAGGCGGGCATGAAACACGAGCGGCCGCAAGCATCGGGGCAGACCTGGGAAAGGCAGACCTGGGGACGGCGGATTTCGAGCCAGTTCGGGCTCTCCGCGCGCCTGCTCATGATGACGGTGCTTTTCGTGATGATCGCGGAAGTGCTCATCTATGTGCCCTCCATCGCGAATTTCCGCCTGACCTGGCTCAGCGACCGCCTGGCTGCCGCCCAGGTGGCCGCCATGGTGCTCGATGCGGCGCCCGAGGAAAACCTCTCCGAAGAGCTCGAAATGCGCCTCCTGCAGGGTGTCGGCGCCAGAGCCATCGCCCTGCGCGGCAGCGGGCGGCGCAGCCTGCTCGCCATCAACGACGTGCCCCCTGAGATCGGCAAGACCGTCGATCTGCGCGATGCGAAATGGCTGGACCTGGTTAGGGATGCCTTCACTGTGCTGTTCAATCCCACGGACAAGCCGATCCGCGTCATCGGCCCGGGCATGGGCGTGGATTTCGTCGAGATCATCCTCGATCAGCATCCCCTACGGGACGCCATGCTCGATGTTTCCCGCAACATCCTTCTGTTCTCGCTCTTCATTTCCGGTACCACGGCGGGTCTCCTCTATCTGGCCCTGCAATGGTTGATCGTGCGGCCCGTGCGCCGCCTGACAGGCAATATCGCGGAATTTTCTGGCAACCCGGAGGACGCCTCCCGCGTGATCCGGCCGACGGACCGGGTCGACGAGATCGGCCTCGCCGAGCAGGCGCTGGCCAAGATGGAGACGACCCTCGCCGACGAGTTGCGCCAGAAGCGGCGCCTGGCGCAGCTGGGGCTTGCCGTGAGCAAGATCAACCACGAGCTGCGCAACATGCTCACAACCGCCCAGCTGCTCACCGACCGTCTGGAGCGCGTCAATGACGAAACGGCCCAGCGCGTCGCGCCGCGGCTCGTGGCGACCCTCGACCGTGCCATCGCCTTCTGCGAAACGACGCTGGCCTATGGACGCGCCACGGAGCCTCTGCCGCAGCGCAAGCTGATTCCTCTGGTGCCCCTCGTAGAGGACCTGTCGAACCTGACGGATCTCGCGCCGGAGGTGGGAATCAAGTTCGCCTGCCACGTCCCGCAAGACCTCATGGTGGATGTGGACAGTGACCAGCTCTCGCGAATCCTGGTGAACCTCGTCCGCAACGCAGTGCAGGCGCTGAGCCAGGCCGGCTCGGTGGGCGGGCAGCCCTGTATCGATATTACGGCGAGGCGCGAGGGGCATGCCGTCATCATCTTCGTCGAGGATAACGGGCCGGGAATCCCCGAACGCGTTCGCTCCGATCTCTTCACGCCGTTCCAAGGCTCCACCCGCAAGGGCGGCACAGGCTTGGGGCTCACCATCGTGGCTGAGCTGGTCCAACTCCATGGCGGCACGATCACCCTGGACGAGCGCAACGGCAAAACATGCTTCCGCATCACGATCCCGGATCGCGCGGTCAGCCACGACTGAATTTGAAGCTTGTGCAGAATCTCTGCAAATGAGGCTTGCCAACGGCTCAAGAACCTTTTATGTCACCCGCCTCGGCCGATGTTGCTCCCCGCAACGAATTGCCGGTTACGCGCCCGTAGCTCAGCTGGATAGAGCACCAGACTACGAATCTGGGGGTCAGAGGTTCGAATCCTTTCGGGCGCGCCATTCATCTTTCAAGCCGTTGCAGTATAAAGAGAACTAACCTTTTAAAGGGTAGTTCAGTCACATCGATACATAGTGGCGGTTGGTGGTTTGGGGCTGTCACCTGCATATGGCGATACCATCTCTGAACTTCCGAGATGAGAACGTGCTCAGCAAAATTAATTTAACCTCCACCTCCCGATAGAGTATGCTTACTTGTCGGATTGTGGAGCGCCACATGAAGAAAAAGAAGAAGAAACACCTCACTGATCTAGAGCTGATCATTAGGCAGCTTCGTATCCTTGCTGCCAAGGCCCTTGAGGAGAGCAACAAAGCTCAATCTACGTTTGAGCGGATTGTTCGCGGGATCGATTCGAATACGGAGAACCCGACTTTCCGCAGCCTGGTAGGTCAAGCTCTTGCGCAGAGAGCGCTTTTTTATGTGCGCCTTGGCCAATACCATCCGGAGATCATCGCGGACTTAAGCAAGGTTCAAGCCGGATTCGGGAAGCTAAGTGAAGCTGCAGATCCTCTGCTGAAAGCCTTGGATGTTGGACAGGATAAGATCCCCTCAATTCAAGAAAGCGTGGATGCGCTCGCTCTTCAAGTGGAGTTCGAAGGCATGATTTTGCGTCGCGACTTTTCGTTGGCAATGATCGAAGCTCCTCTCTATGCGGCGATCATTGCGATGAACGAGGCGACGCATATTCTGATTGGTGAGAGACGCCGCTTCTCAATAGACTTTCAAGAATTGTTAAAAGACCTAGTCGGGCTGAGCACTAATCTGGTTTCTGGCTCAGAAGCTCTCGTGATAATCATCAAGCAATTTCGTGATCGGATAAAGGAAGCTGCCCGCAAACTCGTTGCAGGCGCGTCGCAGGCGGAACGCCTTTTCGAATTCAACGACGTCGCTCGAGCGTCTGTAGAAGTACTTGAGGAGTGGTTCAAAGCCGCAAATATTGCCCTGGATGATTTGCGCCGCATCGCAAGCTCTGATTTTCCAAGTTACATGGAACGCCTGCGGGCAAATATCGCTTGAATTCGCTCAATAAGCAGTGACTGGCTCTTGA
The DNA here is from genome assembly GCA_041913065.1 of Microvirga sp. Taxonomy (GTDB): domain Bacteria; phylum Pseudomonadota; class Alphaproteobacteria; order Rhizobiales; family Beijerinckiaceae; genus Microvirga. The sequence continues at coordinate 118,884 of JAYSGD010000012.1, forward strand.
AGAGAGAACCCTCACGATAGATGGCTTTGAGATATGGTTGTCCTTTCTTTGAAGGCACGTTCCGAAGTCGCTTCTTCACAAATTCCGGCACGTCCGCCTCAAAGCCTCGCGGCTCGAACGGCGTATCATTGCGTAGGCGCGCGAACCCTGTCCCGACCAAGTGTCAGATAGATCACTGCCGCTGAAGCGGCCATTGCGGGCAGAACCGTCATCAGGGCCGACAACGCGTCCTTGAACAGAAGGGCTGCGATGGCCGAGCCGACGAGGCCGCCTCCGATCTGCATGAAGCCCGTGAGCGCCGCAGCCGCGCCGGCGATATGGCCGAAATCGGCAAGTGCCCTCGTCGTCGCGACGGGAATGATGAGAGCGCAGCCGAAGGCCCAGAGGCCGACGGGCATCATTGTAGTAAAGAATGTCGGCGCCATGAAGCGCGGGAGAAGCGCAAGGCCGATTCCTGCGACAGCTACAAGCGAGAGGCCGATCGGAACCAAGGGAGCGCCATCGATCCGTCGCAGAAGCCTGCCTGTGAGGATCGTGCCGAGAACATAGGAACCGGTCTGGGCGATCATGGCGAGGCCGAATTGCGTCGGCGTCAGCATGACCACTTCGATCAGCACGAAGGGAAGGATCACCGTCAGCGTGTAGACGCCGCCGACGGTCAACCCGAGCAGAGTGCTGCCGAGCATGAAATTCCGGTTCGTCAGAAGAAGACGGTAGTTCTTGAGAACCGCGAGAGGTCGCGCCTTGTTCTTGTCGGGCGCGGCATTGGTTTCCGTGCAGGCGATGGCGATCGCGGCGAGCGTCAGCAGGCCATAGCCCGCCATGCCCGCGAAGATGGCATGCCAGCCGAATCCCCCGAGAATGAGGCTGCCGATCGTCGGCGACACGGCGGGTCCGGCCGCGAGCATGAGGCCGATCAGGTTCATGATGCGCGCGGAGCGCTGGCCGGTGAATTGATCGCGCACGATGGCGCGGGAGATCGTCACGCCGGAAGCAGCGCCGATGCCTTGAAAGATCCGCCCCAATGTCAGCCACATCACGCTGGGTGCGACAACCGCCATCAGGCTGCCCATCAGGTAGATCAGCAGGAATCCTATCGCCACCGGGCGCCGTCCGAATGCATCCGACAAGGGACCGCATAGAAGAATCGCGAAGGCGAATCCCATCAGGTAGACGGTGAGGGTGAGTTTGATCGCGGCAGGATTGGTGTGAAACGCTTCCACCAAAGCGGGCAGGGCCGGTGTGTAAAGCGCCATGCTGATGGAGCCGAGCGCGACGATCATGGCGCCGAGCGTCGCCGTACGCAGCTCACTCATGACGGGTTGCATGCACCTGTTCCGATTTTTTGGAAATGCTTGAGATGGTCAATCGATCAACGATTAAGACGTGAAGGTCGCGGATCACCTCCAGCCCGAAGGCGATCCGCATTGTCGGAAGACTAGAGCATCGTGCGGACCCAAAAGTGCGAATCCACTTTTGGGTCCGATGCTTTAGCGCAGGCCGCTCATGGCGCTCCACATCTTCACGAATTCGCGGCGCTTCTGAAGGAGTTCCGGCGTTTCTTCGAGGAACAGGAGTTTCAGATCGTCGATCTTCTTGCCGCCGGGAGGTGGGGCGACATCCGAGCGCGGCGAATGCAGATAGATATTGTCGGCCTGGAGCTTCTGACCGAGCGGCGACAGGAACCAGTCGAGGAAGAGGCGCGCCGCCTCGGGATGCGGCGACTGGCTGGCGACGCCCCAGATTTCAGGGCCGGCGGGCAAACCGTCTTCAGGCGCCACGAACTCGATGGGCGCGCCCTTCTGCTTGTATAGCAGATAGCCGGAATACTGCGCCGTCACCGCGAGCTTGTCGTCGCCGTTCACGATACGGTCGAACTGCTGAACATAGGAGTCGAACGCCTTCGGCTTGCTTTCCGCGAACTTCTTCCAGAAATCCTCGCCTTGAGCGCGGTTGAGCAATTCCCAGTTCAGGAACTGCAGGCCGGAATTGCTGGACTTGACGCTGACGCTGTCCTTGTAGGCCGGATCGAGAATGTCCGGCCATTTCTTGGGTGCCTTGTCAGCGGCCAGGAAATTGGGGTTATAGGCGAAGCCCGCCATGATGATGGCGCCCCAGGACCAGAAGCCCTCCGGCTTGCTTTTGAATTCCGGCTTGTAGGATGCGTATTGCGGAGAAGCATAGGGCGCGAAACCCTTCTTGCCCTGGAAGTCGAGAACGAGCGTGGCATCGGAGAGGTGCAGCACGTCCGCGAGATAGCTTCCTGCCTGCCGCTCGCTCATGAGGCGGGCATAGAGAGCGCCGGATTGAAGACGCACGTAATTGGCCTTGATCTTGGGGAACAGGGCCTGGAATTCCGCGAGGATCTTCACCGTGCCGGGTTCGGGCGCCGGCGAGTAGAGAACCAGCGCTCCCTCCTGCTCGGCCTTCGCGATATCCGCGCAGGTCTTGAAGCCCTTCACCTCCACCGGGTTCGGGCAGGGTGCTGGGCTTTCCGTTTGTGCGCTGGCGGGAAGCGCCAGGACAATTGTAGCGATGGCAGCCGCGGCGACTTTCAATTCAGACAGTCTCATAGCTTCTTCCCTCTTGTCAGTGACGTTTTTTGTTATGCGATGCGGTCCTCCAGCAGGACGCAATGCTTCGGATCGAAGGAAATATTGACGGCATCTCCTTCGTCGAACAGTTCCGTCGGCGGACGACGGATGATGAGTTCTCCGCAGGGCCATGCGATCACGTATTGAACGAAGTCGCCGTGGAACATCCGGCGCCGGACGGTGCCCTGGAACTGATTGTGCTGGCCCGTCGGGTTGGCCGTGACCTGAGCATAGGCCGTGCGAACCGCGACCTTGCATTCGTTGCCCTGCACCGGATAGGGCGCGATGGCGCGAAACGTCAGGCCGCCTTTTGCCTGGAACGTCACCCAGCCGGGCTCGCGCGGACCGCCCTCAACCTTGCCCTCGATGATGTTCGCGGAACCGATGAAGTCCGCCACGAAGGTGTTGCGGGGACGATCATAGATATCCTCGGGACTGCCGATCTGCTCAATGCGGCCCTCGTTCATAATGATGACACGGTCGGAAATGGCGAAGGCCTCTTCCTGATCGTGCGTCACATAGACGGAGCTGATGCCGAGCTGTCTTTGCAGATCCTTCAGCTCGACGCGCATCTCGCCGCGCAGCTTCGCATCGAGGTTCGACAACGGCTCGTCGAACAGAACGACGCTGGGCGAGAAGGCGATGGCGCGGGCCAGCGCCACGCGCTGCTGCTGGCCGCCGGAAAGCATCGACGCGGGACGGTCGGCGAACCGGCGCATCTGCACGAGGTCGAGAGCCTTTTCGACGGCGCTGCGGACTTCGTCCTTGCTGCGCCGGCGGACACGAAGGCCGTAAGCGACATTCTCGAACACCGTCATATGCGGCCAGATGGCATAGGACTGGAACACCATCGAGACGCCGCGCTTCTCGGCGGGAACATTGACCCGCTGGCGCGACGAGAAGACAGGCTTGCCGTCGAGCAGGATCTCTCCCGAAGTGGGCTGTTCGAGCCCGGCGATGGAGCGTAGCGTCGTGGTCTTGCCGCAGCCGGAGGGGCCGAGGAGAGTCAGATGCTCTCCCTTGCCGACGGTGAAGCTCACGCCGTGCACGGCGGTTACGGTGCCGTACTTGATGACGAGATCCGAGACGACGATCTGCGGTTCTGCCGGAGCCGGTGTAACATGAGGGACTTCGGAGCGGGCCAAGGCCGCTGCCTGTGCGGTCTGTTTGTGGATCATAGGTTCGGTTGCCCGTTTCTGGAAAGCCGCGATGTCAGTGAGAACAAGACGAAGACGGCAATGAGGATGGTGGCTGTCTGAATGACGGCCATGGCGGCGGTCAGCTCGGTGCCCGCGCTGGACCATGAACTGACGATGGCCGGCGCGATGACTTTCGAGTCCGGTCCCATCAGATAGATGGACACGCCCAGTTCACGCACGCTGGCGATGAACAGGAGGAGCCAGCCGGCCGCGATGCCCGGTCTCAGAAGCGGCAGGGTGACGGTGCGCATCTGGTGGGCCCAGGACGCACCGCAGACGCGCGCACATTCCTCCAGGCTCTTATCCACTTGCAGGACGACGCCTGCGAGTGTTCTGACACCGAGCGGAAGCATGACGGTGAAGTACGCGATGCCCAGCAACCATAGCGTGCCATAGAGCGGGATCGGCATATGCAGCCATGCCCACAGGATCGCGAGGCCGAACACCATGCGGGGCACGGCCTGCGGGAACATGACCACATATTCGATGAGGCCGCTTCCGAAGACACGCGACCGGTAGATGATCCAGACCAGGACGGTCATGACCAATATGCCGATGGTCGCAACGCCAAGGCCCAGAATGAGGCTGTTGACGATGGCCGAGCGCACGGAGGCGAGGCTGAAGGCGGTGATGTAGTTCTGAAGCGTGAACTCGCTCTGGTGAAGCAGAACGGTCGCGAACTTCTCGAACGATGTGAGAATGAGCGCCGCCATGGGCATGATGACGGCAAGGAACACATAGAACCAGCAGATGCCCGCCAGGACCCAGGTGAGCTTGCCCATGTTCATCCGGCGCGGACGGAACGCCTTGCCGGAAATCGTCGCGTAGCTGCCGCGGCGGACGAGCCAGCGATACACTGCGAGGGTTGCGAACATGATCACGAAGAGCGAAATGCCGAGCGCTGCCGCGCGTCCATAATCCGGCGGATAGGACAGGGTGAGTTCCCAGATCGCCGTCGTGATGACGTAGAAATGCCCCGGAATACCGAGCACCAGAGCGGCGGCGAAGGATCCGAGCATTTCGGCGAAGACGAAGATGGCCGCGCCGAGAACGCCCGGCGCCACGAGGGGTAGCGTGATCTTGAGCATCGTGCGAAGCTTGCTCGCTCCGATGACGCGCGATCCTTCCTCCATGGCTGGATCCATGGACTTCATGGCGGCCGAGATCATCACGAAGGCGACGCTGCCCTCGAAGAGAGCCATCACCCAGGCGACGCCCATCGGCGTATAGATGTCGAGGATGCGGTTGGAGCCGCCGAGGAAAGCCCAGGCCTGATTGAGAAAGCCGCTCTGCGGCGCTGCCAGAATGCTCCAGGCCAATGCGCCGACGAGAGGCGTGACGTAGAAGGGCAGTTCTATCAGGCGTTCGAGAATGGCGCGTCCGGGGATTTCGGTTCTCGTGAGAATCCAGGCGAGAATGAAGCCGACCGTGATCGCGATGCCCGTCGCGAAGAGCGCGACCTTCAGGGTGTTTCCGATGATCCGCCAGTCGAGGATCATGTCGGTGTAATTGGAGAGCCCAATGCTTTCAGGCGGAAAGACCTGCGGGTCGCCTGTATTGAGCGATTCCGCGAACAGGAAGAAAAGCGGATAAAGAACGAGCGCGCCACAGACGATCAGAATGATCGCCGTGACGACGCCCTGCGAACTCAGGCTAAGTCCCCTCCGAGGAGGGGACATGGCCATGGCGTCGGAGGAATCCATGAGGGACAATCTGCTTCCTCCCTATTTGAGACCGGACATCGAACGCATTTCGCGTAAGAAATCGTTGCGGGTCTTCGCATAGGCTTCCCAATCCGCAGGGAAGAGCAACTTCATCTGGCTCAGGGGCAGGGCGCCTTCAGGCGGGGCTACATCCTCGCGGGGCGAGTGGAAGTACCAGTACTTGACCGACGCCTTCTGTCCTTCGGGAGACAGATACCAGTCGAGGAAGAGGCGCGCGGCATTGGGATGCGGCGCTTCCTTGACGATGCCCGTCACCTCCGGTCCCGAAGGAAGACCGGTGGTCGGTGCCACGAAGGCAATGGGCGCACCCTTCGCCTTGAATTCGAGATAAGCGGCGTATTGCGCCGTCATCGCGACCTTGTCCTCGCCGTTCACGAGACGATCGAATTGCTGCACCATGGAGTCGAAGGCGCGAGGCTTCAGCTCGGCGAATTTCTCCCAGTAATCGTCGGAGACATGCTCCTTGATCTGATACCAGGTCACGTGCTGCATGCCGGAATTGGCGGACTTCATGCTGACCACGCCGGACCATTTCGGATCGAGCAGATCGTTCCAATCCTTCGGAGCCTGATCGGCCGGAGTCACATTGGGATTGTAGGCAAGACCTGCGGGCATCAGCACGCTCCAGGTCCAATGCCCTTCAGGCTCGCTTTTGTAAGCGGATTTGTAGGCCGTCATCTCGGGCGAGATGTAGCGCGCATAACCGCCGCGCTTCTGAAAATCCATCACGAGGCCCACATCGCCGATCTGGAAGATGTCGGCGAGATAGCTCTTGCCCTGCCGCTCGGCGAGCAGACGCGAATACAAGGCGCCGGCCTGGAGGCGGATATAGCTCGTCTTGATCTTGGGATAGAGCGTCTCGAACTCCTTCAGGAGTTTGACGGTGCCGCTTTCGATATCCGTCGCATAGAAGACAAGCGTCCCCTCTTCTTCCGCCTTCGCGATATCGGCGCAGGTCTTGAAGCCCTTCGCCTGGACAGGGTTGGGGCAAACGGCATCCATATCGGGAACCGGCGCAGGCGCCTGGGCCTGAACTGAGGTGGCAGCGGCCAGGCCGCCGAAGAGCAGGCTAACTCCCAACAACGCGACTGCTTTGGTGCGCTTCGTCATTCTTCCCTCCTGTTATATTTGTTTGCAGACGTCTTTGTTCACCGGCTGAACGAGAAAACCTTGCTCTCCGGCTTGCACTCGCGATGGATCATCTCGAGCAGCCAGTAATTTCCGTAAGGCATCACATCCTGCTGCGGGAAAAGCGTGTTCCATCGGCTCTTGCCTTCGCCCACGCCCCAGCTGCCGTGAAGCACGACGCCTCCGGGGCCGACGCAACGCTCGAGGATTGCGGCCTCGGAGCGGTTCGCCGCTTCGCGCGCCGTGTCATCGAGCATTCCGAGAGCAAGGCAGCGCCGCAAGGCGACAAGGCCGATGATGGTGCCGCATGAATCGCGGGGAATTTCAGTCAGACGCGGATCGTTGAAATCGTAGTAGAGCAGACCGTCTTCCGGCAGGTTCTCGACATACCAGCGGGCCGCCCGCTCGAGCGAGCTGCGGATGAGATCATCATCACCGTAAGCTTCGAGGCATGAGACGAGCGAGTGCAGGAGCCATGCCTGAGCCCGCGCCCAGGTTGAGTTCTCCGAATAGCCTTGCGAGGTGTCCACACGCACGATGCCGCCGCGCTCCGGATCGAAGAACAGGCGATGCTGGCAGGAGCCGTCCGCCCGCAGCATGCCGCCCTCCAGCATGGTGTAGACATGCTCCTTGAGACGGTCGGCCTTGCGCTCGCCATGACCGTAAGCCCACAGGGTTGGAAGGAGGCAGGCGGGCGTCTCGGAGACGATCGCTTCCAGCCACGCATTCTGATAATAGAGCCGCGCTTTCGTGCTGTAGAGATCTTCCAGAACATCCGCGGATTCCAGGGCAGCCTCATGCAAGGCGCGGTCTCCGGTCAGTTCCGCTCCCACGCATAGCGCGTAATAGGCGTCGAACCCGCAATTGCCGCGATCCATGGGGCGGCTCTGCGCGAGGCCCTTGCTGATACGGCGCGACAATTCATGGGCAGCATCACGGATGAGAAGATTGCCGGTCAGGTCGTACAGCAGCCAGAGACGCCCAGCGAGAAAGCCTGCCCATCGAAAGCCCCGGCCCGGGAGGTAACCTTCCTGAATGCTGTATCGCCCGGTGCGCGTATCGAGTTGGGGAAAGTCATTGGACGATGAGGCCAGAACCATCCGACACACCGGCAGGGCGCCGCCCTCGGCCAGTTCAATCGTTTCATCAAATCGCGTGCTTGTCCGTGTTTCGCCGGTCATCCACTCTTCCTCTAAGCGCTTCCTGCGAGCGCCTCTCGTGACGCTTCTGTTTTCGTCGCAGGGAACGGGCCTTCAGGCCTCTTTAAACTGCGATCTGTGATCACATAGTATCGTGGTCGATCGATAATGCAACCCTGCCGGATCGATCTTTCGAAGCGCTTATGCAGGCTAGAAGGAAATGGTTGAGCTGGTGCGTTTTGCGGCTTGCAGCGCCATCGGGCTGTCGACCGGAGAGCGGGCCTTCTCGATGCGGTGCAGCAAAAAAAACGTTGCAGTGGGTGGCACCGCAACGTTGGCATTACGAGAAAGTGATGGGAGAATTTTTCATCCCGCCATGACCGATGCGCTCCGCAAGCGGAGCGCATCGGTCATGGCGTCACGCTTGTGCGGAATAGCCGCCGTCAACCATCAATGACGCGCCCGTCACGAAGTTGGAAGCAGGAGAGGCGAGGAAAACGGCAGCGCCTGCGAAATCCTCCGTGCGGCCCCAGCGCTTGGCCGGCGTGCGGGACATCACGAGATCGTTGAGCCCATCGACCTGTGCCCGCGCCGATACGGTCAGGTCCGTGTCGATCCAGCCCGGCAGGATGGCATTGACCTGGATGTTGTCCGCAGCCCACGCCGTCGCCAGCGCTTTCGTGAACTGCACCAATCCGCCCTTGCTCGCGGAATAGGCAACCGAGAACGGTGCGCCGAAAAGAGCGAGGATCGAGGCGATGTTGATGATCTTGCCGCCGCCGGCATCGCGCATATGCGGATAGACCGCGCGCGCCATGAGAAATGCGCTGGAGAGATTGGAATCCATCACCCGTTGCCATTCTTCGAGAGAATAATCCTGCGGCGGCTTGCGGATGGCGATGCCTGCATTGTTGATCAGGATCTGGACATTGCCGAAATGGTCGGCCGCTTCCTGCACAGCGGCGAGACAGGCATCTTCCTTGGTGATGTCGGCTGAGATGAAATGAGCTTCAGCCCCATCCGCAAGAAGCGTCTTCGTCGCGATCTCACCCTTCTCGGCGTTTCGTCCGATGAGGACGATCCTTGCACCGGCCTGTGCCAGCCCACGCGCCATGCCGAGACCGATGCCGCCGTTGCCGCCCGTCACCAGGGCCGTCTTTCCCGACAGATCGAACATCTGCAAGGTCATTTTTGTTCTCCCGTTATACGATGCGCACGAAACGCATGGGTCCACCGCTTATCCTGTCGACAATCCTCTAGACAGCGAAGCGGATTTTATCTTTATATGTGATCACAGATCACGAAAAAGCAAGCAAAATAACTTTGCGTCGCTCATAAAAACACGAGGTAGGAGCCCATGAAAAGGCATTTGAAGGAACGCATCAGATCCGGTGAGACACTGCTCGGGTGTTTCGTCATGATTCCATCCGCGGCCGTGGTCGAGATGCTGGGTTATGCCGGTTTCGATTTCGCGGTTCTCGACACGGAGCACGGCGCGAGCACCGTCGAAAGCCTCGAGCATCAACTGCGCGCAGCCGATGCCGTCGGGCTTCCTGCCCTCGTGCGCACGGTCGGCATGACGCCGGGCGAGATACTGCGCGTGCTCGATGCGGGCGCTGCCGGCATTGTCGTGCCGCATGTGCGCACCGAGAAGGATGCCCGTGCCATCGTCGCCGCGTCACATTATCCGCCTCACGGCATTCGCGGCGTTGCCACGACCGCCAGGGCCGGGCGCCATGGCTTCACGTCGATTGCCGATCACCTGGCTGCGGCGCGGGAGCGGATCATCGTCGTGCCGCAGATCGAGGATGCCGATGCGCTGGAGCATGTCTCGGCCATCGCGTCGGTCGATGGCATCGACGGCGTCTTCATCGGCCCGGCCGATCTGTCCCTGTCCCTCGGCCATCCGGGCGATCTCACTCATCCGGTCGTGGTCGGCGCGATCGAGAAGGCCGTGTCCGATATCCGTTCCGCAGGACGTGTCGCGATGAGCTTCGCACGCGGCCCGCAGGATGTGACTAACATGGCACAGCGCAATATCCCGATCTCCGTCTTCTCGACGACGACGCTGATCTCGGGCATCCTGCGCGATACGATCAAGACTGTCAGGGAAAGCCTCTGACATCGCAACGAGAAAAGCCAGCCGCTGCGAAGCGGCTGGCTTTTTCTTTTCCGACGTTGCGCGATATCAGGCCTTCTTGTAATTGCCCGCCCGCTCGCGATAAACCGGGTCGTCGTGGCAGGCTTCCGATGCCAGCATGTGGAAGGCGCCGACCATGCCGGTGGCCGCCGGCGGTTCGGGATCGAGCGCAATCTTCGACAGGAAGAGCGCGATGGCGCTGCGCTTTGCCAGATCATGCGCGAAGGCCACGGCTTCGGCTTTCAGGCTGTCCAGCGGTACGACGCGGTTGGCAAGCCCGGTGCGATAAGCTTCGTCCGCCTCGATCCTGCGGCCGGTGAGGGCCCATTCCTTCGCAATCCCAAGACCCACGATGGGCGGCAGACGCTGCAGGCCGCCGGAGCCCGGAATCGTTCCCAATACGATCTCAGGCAACGAGAAGATCACGTTGTCGGCGACAAAGCGGATGTCGCAGGCCAAAGCCATCTCGAAACCGCCGCCCGCCACGTGGCCATGCATTGCCGCGATGACGGGCTTGGTGCAGGCGGCGATGCGGTTCTTGGTGGTGAAATCCAACTGCAGATAGCGGCGTGCGGCAATGCCCTGGAACTTGCCGACCTCGCGCAGGTCGGAACCGGAGCAGAAGGCTCGCCCGGCGCCCATGATGATGGCGACCTTCACGGATTCGGTCGTGTCCACCCATTCCATCGCGGCCTGCATCTCCCGGTGTGTCGCCGAGTTGCAGGCATTGAGAACTTCAGGACGGTTGAGCGTGATGATCGCAACCGGGCCGTCCGTCTCGATCTGGAGATAAGTCAGCTCGGGAATGTCGGTCACTGAGGCCGCCTCCTGATGAGGGTAATATGCTTCCCACATTGCACGACCTCTCCCCGCTGATTGACGAGCTCGACGAATTCGGTGATCAGGCCCATATTGGGCTTGCTCTTGCTTTCCCGCTTGTGGACCACTTTCCAACGGGCGCGGACCGTATCGCCGATCTTGATGGGACCCTTGAAGTTCCATTCGTCCCAACCGACGGAGGCAACGCCTGTCCCTTGAGTGTAATTCGTGCGCCACATCAGGCCCTGCGCGATGGACAGACCGAGAAGACCATGGGCGATGCGGGTGCCGAATTCGGTCTTCTTGCAGAATTCCTCGTCCGTATGAACCTGGCTGTAATCGCCCGTCAGGCCCGCGAAGCCGTTCAGGTCCGACTCGCCGATGGTGCGTCCCGGCGACAGGCGCTCCTCGTCGATTACGAAGTCCTCGAACCAGCAGCCCAGAACCACCTGCTCAGGTGCGGATATCATCACATTTCCTCCAGTGTTTTTGAAAGTCCCATCGGTCCGCTGGCAAAGATGTCGGCGGACATTTCCTTGAGATCGGGCGAGACGACGAGATCGAACTCGACCTGCGCGCGGATATCGCGATCGAGATCGATACCCGGTGCAATTTCGATCAGCTCCGGACCGTTGCGCGTCAGGCGGAAGACGCCGCGATCCGTGACGTAGAGAACCTCCTGGCCCCTATCGAGGGCAAGCGGCCCGTTGAACGTGACCTCCTCGACGGCGGGGACGAACTTGCGGAAGCGGCCTTCCTGCTTGATCGACACTTTCCCGTCGACGATCTCGCTCTTGAGTCCGCCGCTCGTCAGGGAACCGCAGAAGACGATCCTCTTGGTCTTCGAGGTGATGTTGATGAAGCCGCCGGGGCCGTTCACCTCGTCGCCGAAGCGGCTCACGTTGAGGTTGCCTTTGGGATCGACCTGGCCGATGCCGAGGAAGGTGATGTCGAGCCCGCCGCCATCGTAGAAATTGAACTGGAAGCCGGAATCCATGATCGCGTCGGCATTGAGGGCCGGCACGAAAGAACCGCCGATCACGGTCGCCATCAGCCCGCCGAAGATGCCGTGCTCGTTGGTGAAGGTCACCCGGTCGAGGATGTCCTCCTCCAGCGCCACGAGAGGCAGGCGGGTTGCAACGCCTGCTCCCAGATTGATCACGTCATTGGCGCGCAGCTCCTTGGCGGCGCGGCGAAGAATCGTCTTCTCCGATCCCGGCGGCAGGGGAGGGAAGCCCTTGAGGGGATGTTTCAAGGCGCCTGCCAGAAATGGATTCCAGCCCTGGAGCGGATCGGACATGGCGGGCGAGAGCTGTGTCTGCGTCGGATGCACCACGATGGCATCGATCAACGGGCCCGGAATGCGCACGAGGCGCGGATCGAGGCTGTTCGCCCGCGCCACGCGTTTCACCTGGACGATGACCTTTCCGCCCGAAGCCTTGCACGCCATCGCCATCTCGACGGCGCCGAGCGTGTTGGTTTCCTCCTCGAAACTCACATAGCCGTTCTCATCCGCCGTCGTGCCGCGAATGAAGGCAACATCGATGGGAAGGGAGGGATAGAACAGATATTCCTCGTCATCGATCTTGAGCAGGCGAACTGGCGGCTCGGTCGAGCGCGTGTTCGCGGCACCGCCGCCATTGCGCGGATCGATGAACGTGCCGATGCCGACCTTGGTGATGACGCCCGGCTTGCCGGAGCCGATGGCCGTCAGCATCTGCACCATCGTGCCCATGCCGACGATATAACCCTCGAAGGCGCCTTCCTTCATGAGTTCCAGAAGCTTCGGATGCCGCGCGCGGGCAAACGATGCGCCAATCAACTTCTTCAGCATTCCTCGATGCGCGAAGGTGTTCAGGCCACCCGAATTGGGGCGATCCCCCGGAAGCATGGGGCTGAAGAGAGTGAGCTCCGCAGGGCCTCCATCATCGAGAAAGCGCTTCTCCAAGGTCGAGAGCAGGAGGTCGGGTTCAAGGGCCGGGCCGGTGCCGACGACACCGAGAGTCATCCCGTTCCTGACGAGGGAAATGGCTTCCTCAGCCGAAACTATCTTGTTCATGTTATTGATCCGTCGTGGCGTTCGACTGGTTGAGAAAGCTCAGCCATTGTGAGCGAAGACCCATGGTGCCCGGCGCAAAGCAGGCGGCAGGCATCTGGGAGATGTTGTCCGCGACCGTTACCTCGCACGACAGGGTGTCGAGGACATCCCTGCGCACGTCCAGACCGGGCGCGATCTCGGTGAGGACGAGCCCTTGGGGACCGAGCCGGAACACGGCCTTCTCGCTGACATAGGTGATGCTCTGGCCGCGGCGCAGAGCTTCCCTGGCGTTGAACGTGAGATCCTGGACCTTCTGCACGACCTTGCGCTGCGCGCGTTCGCCCAGCACCATGCAGAACACGATGTTCCGGATGCCCTGCGTCATCTCCACGAAGCCGCCGGCGCCGGGAATGCGCTCACCGAAGCGGCTGACATTCACATTGCCCTCGCGGTCGACCTCGCCCACACCGAGGAAGGCGCGGTCGACACCGCCACCGGCAAAGAAGCGCAGCTGGTCCGCGGCATCGAGGATGGCGACAGGATTATGGGCGACGGGAAACGTCTTTCCGCCGGCCGCATAGCCGTTGATGCCGCCGAAGACGCCATGCTCGATGGTGAAGGAAGTGAGATCGAAGACATCCTCCTCCAGCGCAATCGCGGGCAGGAAGCCGGCGATGCCGAAACCGATGGCGAGCAACTCCCCGGGCTTTGCTTCCATGAAGGCGCGGCGCATGACGATCTTGTTCGCATCCATCGGGCGAACCGGAACATCCTGAGCCTCAAGCTTCGAGGCGCCGACGAGGGTCGGATCGTAGAACGAATGGGTGATCTGCATCTGCTCGGGGTTGAGCACGATGGCATCGACCATGACGCCTGGGACGCGCACCGCGTGAGGCGCAATCGATCCGGCGGGAACGATGCGCTTGACCTGGGCGATGACCTTGCCCTTGTTCGCGCGTGCCGCCTGGGCGAGAAGCAGGGGGCCGATGATGGCGGCTTCTTCCTCGAAGCTCAGATTGCCGTCCGTATCGGCCGTGGTAGCGCGAATGAAGCATGTATCGACCGGGATCGCACGGTAGTAGAGCATCGGCTCGCCATCGATCTCCAGGCGCTGGACGAGCTTTTCCGTCGAGACCGAATTGAGCGCGCCGCCGCCATGCACCGGATCCTGAAAGGTGCCGAGCCCCACGCGCGAGACGACGCCCGGACGATTGCCGGCGGCCGCTTCCAGCATCGCGTAGATGACGCCGATGGAAAAGTTATAGGCTTCCATCTCGTTGTCGTTGATCCGGCGGATGAGTTCTGGCACGCCGACAGGCCAGAACGAACCGCCTATCATGCGCTTGATGAGCCCAGATGCACCGAAGAGACTTGTGCCGCGCCCTTCGATCTCGCCAGTGCGTATGGCGTGGATTTCGGTCAGGTTGCGCGGCTCGCCCGTTTCCTTGAAGCGGTCTACCAGGGCGGTGATCAGTCTGTCCGGCTCCTGAACGCCCCCGGCGCCTCCGACGGCAAGCGTCGAACCGGATTTGACGAGACGAACCGCTTCCTGAGCGGTGATGAGTTTGTGACTGTCTAAGGTCATGATGCTGAAGCGCTGTTGTTTTTAGCGACGAAACCGTTCGTCCGGTCGCGATAGCCCGAGGCGGACTGGCAGATGCTGCTCACGAGGCCGTGCAGCATGGGCGCAACGGATGGATCGGGCGGCAGGCGAATGGCTGTCTTGAGATAGCGGATGGCCTCAGGCGGCCGCGCGGAAAAGGCCTCCGCCCATTCCATCGCCTGCCGATGCGATTGTCCCGTCTCGACCGTCTTGTTGACGAGGCCCATCATCTCCGCTTCGCGCCCGTCGACGCGCCGTCCGCTGACGATGAGTTCCATCGCGCGGGATGGGCCGATCAGTTGGGGAAGCCGCTGAACCGCGCCGGAGCCCGGCACGCTTCCGAGACTCATTTCGGGAAACCCTATCTTGGTATCCCCGTCGGCAATACGCATATCGCAGGCAAGCGCCAGCTCAGCGCCGCCGCCCAGGGCATAGCCGTGGAGGGCTGCGATGCTGAGAAGGGGAGAGCGGGCAATCCGGTCGAAGACGAGCCAGGTCAGCTCGATGAACCGGCGCAGGCTTTCTCCGGACAGGCCGCGCATGAAGGTGAGGTCGGCGCCGGCCGAGAATGCGCGCGCCTCGCCGCCGGACAGAACGGCGATGGATATGTCAGGCTGCTGCTCGATCTCGTCTAAGACGCTCGCAAGCTGCCTGCACATATCCTCGTTGATGGCGTTGAGCACGGCCGGACGCGTGAGGCTGATATGGGCGACGCGCCCATCGATCCGGTAAGCGACGCAATCCCGATTGTTCATCCCCTGGCCTCGAAGCTTCCTGCTCTGGCGAAGGGAGCGCCCTTGTCATCGAGGCTGATGATGATGGGATGAGCGAGACTGGGATCCTTCTCGGTCGCATCCTCGCGGTAATGGCTGCCGCGCGTCTCCTTGCGCAGCTTTGCCGCCGAGCACATCATCCGCCCTACATCGGCAAGGTTCATCGCCTCGTAGAGATCGATCAGTTCCTTGGCGGAACCGACGCCATACTGGCCCGCTTCGAGGCTGTGCGCGACTGAAGCCAAGGTTTCTTCCGCTTCCGTCAGGCCCGCCTCGTTGCGAACCACGAGGGCGTGATCCGTCATCGTTCTCTTGATCTGCCGGGTCGCGTCGCGAATGTTCTCCTTGCCGTTGGATTCGGAGCGGGATGCGATCGTCGCGATGGCGCTGTCGCTTCTTTTCATATGCGCATTCGCCTTGCGCTCGCGACCGACATCGGCAGCCTTCTTGCCTGCGCGCTTTCCAAAGACAAGGCAGTTCAGGAGCATGTTGCCGCCGAGGCGGTCTGCACCATAAGGACCAGCTGCATTCTCGCCGGCGGAGAGAAGGCCGGGCACGGATGTCTGGCCGTGATCGTCGATGACGAGACCGCCATTGATCGCGTGGCCGAACAGGCCGATACGCAGGGGCTCCGAATCGATATCGATATGCTTCTTCTGAAGCCAGGTCTTCGACACGTTCCAGAGCTGGGCAAAACCCTTTTGTGGAATCTTATCCGGCTCCGTGCCACGCATGTCGAGCAGGAAGCCGCCATCCTTGTCGGCACGTCCATCACGCATGGCATTCTTCATGGCGATTTCGAGCCAGCGGGATTCGTCCGACGCGCTGAAGGGATAGTGATCCACCTTCTTCAGCATGGACGCTTCGATGTCGGCGGAGGCTGGAACGGTGCCCTCGGTGACGGGCTTCCCGTTCTTGTCGGTGAATTTCGGCAACCCGGCCCAGAACCATGTGTAGAGCATGTTCAAGGCAGGCTTCACGGTGCCGAAGCCCGCTTGCATGAACTCCATGTTGGCGAGCGTAGCACCCGCCCGGTAGCCCAGCGCATAACCATCGCCGGTGATGTCCGGCGGCATCAGGCTGTGAACGAAGAGTTGCCCGGCACCGCCCGTCGTCATCACGGTCGCACCGGCGCGAACCTCGATGAGGCGGCCATCTCTCGTGATGGCGACAAAACCGTTCACGCCGGTCTCGTCCTGAATCAGGGACAGAACGGCGGTCTGCTCCAGCGCCTGAACGCCGAGCTTGGCGATCTCGCGCTTCAGGGCGACGGTGATCGGCTTGCCGTGATGATAGATCTTGCGGTTGCGAGGGCGCGAGGCGAAGTCGCCCTGCGCCACGAGCGGCTTGCCGCTATCGGGATCGCGGATGAAGTCGATGTCCCACCGGTCGAGGTCTTCGGCCGCATCGGTGGCCTCGTCCACGAGAATGCGGACGAGCCTGGAATCGGCGCAACCTTGGGCCGCCGTCATGATGTCGTTGTAGTGGACATCCGGATTGTCGAGCGGATCGCCGGCTCCATCAGGCACAGCGAAGCCCGCCGAGGAGGCGAGCCCCACGGCGGTTGCACCGGAGACGGCGATGCGTCCCTTGGTGATGATGAGCGTCTTGGCGCCGGAGAGAGCCGCCTCGTAGGCGACTCTCAGGCCCGCGCCGCCTGCGCCGATGACGGCGACATCGACCGAAATGACCTCAGGATCGGCGAATTTCACACCAGACCTCCCGGAGCAATGCCTTCACCGAGACCATTCCGCTGAACGCGGCTGGCGATCATCGAGCGCTGGATGTCGGATGTGCCGTCCAGAATGCGGTAGGAACGGGCATCGCGGAACAGACGCTCGACGCTGAATTCCTGCGAGACGCCCATCGCGCCATGAACCTGGATCGCGCCATCCGCAGCACGGCCTGCCGCTTCACTGCAGAACAGCTTGGCATAGGCCGCTTCCTGGGCGGCATCCTTGCCTTCGTCGAAGATCTCGGCGGCTTGGTAGAGCAGCATGCGGGCGGTGTACAAATCCGCCGACATATCCGCGATCTTGTGCTTGATCGACTGGAACTCGCCGATCTTCTTGCCGAACTGCTGGCGGTTCTCCGCATGAGCGATGCTCAGGTCCGCCGCTTTCCAGATGACGCCGACGGCGCGGGCAGCCGCCCAGAGACGGGCGCGGCCGAGAATGAACTTGAGCGCATCGAAGCCGTAGCCGATTTCACCGAGCACCTCGTCGTCCGAGGCCTCGACTTCCTCGAAATGCACTTCGGCGCTGCCGGAGCCGCGACCGCCGAGCTGCCATTCCGGCTTACCTACCTGGATGCCGGGACGCTTGTCGATCAGGAAGATCGTGATGCCGCCCTTGGAGCCCTTCGACGGATCAGTGACAGCGGAGACAAGGAAGACATCGGATTTGACGGCGCGGCTGATCCAGAGCTTGGTGCCCGTGATCTTCCATTTTCCGTTCTCGCGCACGGCTTTGGTCTTGATGCCCGCGGCATCCGAGCCGGCGCCGGCTTCGCTGAGGCAGAAAGCCGGAAAGCGCTCGCCTGCTGCAAGGCCAGGAAGATATTTCTGCTTCTGGTCTTCTCGCCCCACCAGATTGATGGCGGCGGCCGGTGCGCTTGGAGCGATGAAGAAGGTCACGCCGCCAGGACCCCGGCTCAATGTTTCCAACGCGACCGAAGAAGCAAGCTCGCTCTCGCCAAGGCCGCCATAGGCTTCCGGAATGGAAAAGCCGAACAGGCCGAGCTGGCGCGCCTGCACAAAAATCTCTTCTGGGATTTCGTTCGTGCGGTCGATCAGCGCGGCATGCGGTTCGATGACTTCATCGACGAAGTCCTTAATCGTGTTGCGTAGCTGAATGACTTCTTCTGGAAGGCGAAGCGGCACACTGGTCTCCTGCAAATCTGCGATCTGTGATCACATATTATCCAGAATGATCGGCATTGCAACAGCAACTGTAGCGCTTTTCACCAAGGGGCGCTTGTGTAGTCCTGCCAAGGCTTCGGGCGACACTCTCATCCGCTTGACTTGTGATCACACATCACGGATTGTTGCTTCCGGAGGCTCGCAGATCCGAAGAGCGAGAGCCCGTCTGCGGCCGAAGACAACGACGATAAGCGGCCGGTGTCGAGACAGACAAAGGGAGGATAGCAATGAACCGATTCAATTGGCTGAAACCTGCATCGTGCGGTGTCGCGATGCTTCTCGCATCCATCTCTCTCGCCTCGGCGCAGGATGCATACAAGATTGGCGTGTCGGAGCCGCTGAGCGGCGCTGCAAGCTCGCTGGGCATTCCCGTGGTGGAGAGCATCAAGATCGCCGCCGAGGCCATCAATGCCAAGGGCGGCATCAACGGCAAGAAGATCGAGCTCGTCATCCGTGACGACCAGAGCAAGCCCGACATCGCCGTGCAGAATTTCCGCCGTCTGGCGGAAGAGGGTGTGTATGGCGTCATCGGTCCGAATCAGGGCAGCAACGCTCTTGCAGTGGCGCCGATCCTGATGGAGACGAAGGTGCCCATGTGCGGGTTCCAGAACACGATCTCCATCACCAAGATCGGCAACCCTTACATCTTCCGCTGCCAGACCAGCGACACCGACAATACAAAGGCCGCGCTTTTGTTCGCCAAGAACAAGCTGAACGCCAAGAACGTCGCCGTCATGTATACTGGTGACGCTTATGGCACCGAAGCCTACAATGCGCTTCAGGATGTCGCGAAATCCATGAACATGCCCATCGTCGCCGCCGAGAAAGTCAATTACGGCGCAAGCGACACATCCGCCGAATGGACCAAGATGCTCGCGGCCAAGCCCGAGGCGATCATCCTCTGGGGATCGGGCTCCACGATGTCGGTCGCCCTGAGAAATGGATCCCAGCTTGGGAACACCGCTCCCATCATCGGCGCGCAGGGGGTTGCGGCTGCGGCCATCATCAAGGGTGCGGGCGCTGCGGCCGAGGGCGTCTATATGGTCACGCTGAATGCTCCCGATCAGGTGACGAAGGAACAGGAAGAACTCAGCAAGATCTACAAGGCCAAGAACGGCGCCGACTACACGCTGACGATCTATGACATCATCGGCTGGGATGCGGTGCACATCTACGCCAAGGCCATCGAGAACGCGGGCGGCGACAAGGCGAAGGTCCAGCAGGGACTGGAGCAGATCCGCAACATGCGTCTCGCCGGCGGTTCCTACACCTACGAGCCCAACAGCCATGAAGGACTTGGCGTCGATTCCGTGTGGATCGTGCAGGTCAAGGATGGCCGCATGGTCGGCGTACAGCACGGCTTCTAAGGTAAAAGGCTGACAGATGGCTTCGGCCGATTTCATTCAATTGCTGGTAAGCGGCCTGACCGTCGGGAGCATTTATGCTCTCGTCGGTCTGGGCTTCAATCTCATCTTCAACTCGACCGACGTCATCAACTTCGCCCAAGGCGAATTCGTGATGGTGGGAGGCGTCTTCGCCGCCATCGCCATCGGCCAGTGGGACGCGCCGGTCTGGCTTGCCGTCGTGGGGGCCGTTGTCGTTGTGGGGGCGCTGGGGGCGCTGATCGACTTCGGAACGATTTCGAGAGTGCGAAAGGGGAGCGTCATGACGCTCGCCATGATCACGCTCGGAATCTCCGTCATTATCAAGACCTCGACACTTCTCATGGTCGGACCGGATCCGCTCTATTTCGATCCCTTCACCGCAGGCCCTCCGCTGCGCATCCTCGGCGCGGTCGTTCAGTTGCAGGCTCTGTGGGTCATCGGCATCGGCGCCATCGTGATGGTCGCTCTCGAACTGTTCTATTCCTATTCGGCTCGCGGCCGCGAAATGCTGGCCTGCGCCATCGACCGGGAGGCCGCATCGCTGATGGGCATCAACGTCAAGGCGATGGTGCGTCTCAGCTTCATCCTGTCAGGTTTCCTCGGCGGCCTTGCCGGCGTCCTCATCACGCCCCTGACCAATGCCACTTACGATCAGGGTTTCACCCTGGCGCTCAAAGGCTTTGCGGCATCGGCGCTCGGCGGATTCGGCCGCAGCTCTTCCGCCATTCTCGGAGGCCTCTCCCTCGGCTTGATCGAGGCTGCATCCGTCGCCGTCATGCCGTCCGGCTGGAAGGATTCGGTCGCTCTGGCGGTGCTGATCCTCGTGCTCATGTTCCGGCCCGCAGGTCTTCTGGGCGGACGCGAAGAGCGTCGCCACACACAGTCCCTCTAGGGTGAAATCATGCAGCGTCTGTCACCCATTCTCGTGTTCTTCGTGATCTGGCTGTTCCTGCCATTCGCGATTAGCACGTCGGGCACGTTTAACCTCTTCATCTTCTCGTTCATCAACCTGATCCTGGCGGTCGGCCTCGCGCTCCTCTTCGGATATGCGGGACAAATCTCTCTGGGTCAGGCGGGCTTTTACGGCATCGGGGCCTATGTTTCGAGCTGGCTCGCAACCCGCGCCGGGTTGCCGCCGGTTCTCGGCATCATCGCCGGAACGCTCGCTCCCGCAGCGCTCGGCTATGTGATCGGCAGGCCCGTATTGAAGCTGCGCGGCTACTATCTCGCCATGGTGACGGCAGCTTTGGGGCTTATCCTGCACACGATCTTCGTGGAATGGGATGGCGTGACCGGCGGCTATTCCGGCATCACGGCGATCCCGGCCCTCTCCTTGGGATCGTTCAGCGCGCGTTCCCCGCTCATCATGTACTATGTCAGCGGAGCCTGCGCCCTCATCGTGCTCTTCCTGTCATTAAGACTGGTCGATACCGCCTACGGTCGCGCCATGCGGACCATGCGGGAATCGGAAGCGGCTGCGAAGTCCGTTGGGATCGGCATCTCGAACCTCAAGGCGGAAGTGTTCGCGCTCTCCGCCGGATTGTCGGGCCTCGCGGGCGGACTTTATGCACAGTATGTCGGCTTCATCAGCCCTGAGAGCTTCACCATCGATGCGTCGGTGAATCTCCTGCTCGCTCTCGTCATCGGCGGAGTGGGGTCGTTGTGGGGCGCCGCCGTCGGCGCGATCCTGCTGACATTCATGCCTGAATGGTTCCACCAGCTCCAGAACGCCTACGGGCTCGTTCTCGGCGCGCTCGTCGTCGTTTTGCTGACGCTTGAACCCAGAGGGCTCATCGGTATCGCCTCGCGCCTCACCGGTCGGTTCTCGCGGCCGCGCCTCAAGCCGCAGGAGGCATGACCGTGGAACTCGTCATCGACCGCGTCGGTGTCCGCTTCGGCGGTCTATGGGCCAACAAGAATGTGGCTTTCACGGTAGAGGATCGGTCGATCACGGCGGTGATCGGGCCGAATGGCGCCGGAAAGTCCACGCTCTTCAATGTCGTCACAGGCTTTCTCAAACCCACGGAAGGCGAAGTTCGATTCAACGGCAAGCGGGTCTCTGGTCTTCCGCCGGAAATCGTGGCTCGCCAGGGTTTCGCCAGAACCTTCCAGATCCCTGAAATCTGCCATGAGATCTCCGTTTACGACAACGTTCTCGTGGGCGCGCACCGGCATATCAAAGGCAATCTGATCACCCAAGTCCTGGGCTTCGGAGCGAGCGCCAGAACCGACGCGGAAGCGCGCAGATCCGTCGATGGCATCTTGCGCGATACCGGCCTCTGGGAAGTCAGGGATGCGCCCGCGCATATCCTGCCGCTGGGCAAGGTTCGCCTTCTTGAGATCGCGCGTGCCCTGGCCTCTCGTCCGCAACTGCTTCTGCTCGACGAGGCTGCATCCGGATTGAACTCGCAGGAGGCAACGGAGCTTGCTGCCTTCATCCGCCGTTTGCCTGGACTCGGCGTGACTGTCCTGCTCATCGAGCACAATGTCGGGTTCGTCATGGACCTCGCGCATCGGGTGGCTGTTCTCGATCACGGGCAGCTCATCAGCGTCGGCTCGCCAGAAGATGTCAGGCAGGATGAAGCTGTCATTTCGGCTTATCTCGGCAAACGGAAACAGTGATGCTCAGCGTCAAGAACCTTGCAGTGCATTATGGCGGCATCGCCGCCGTCCGCAGCGTTACGTTCGAGGTCGGTGCGGGTGAGTGCATCGCCATCATCGGTCCGAACGGCGCGGGAAAGTCATCCACGCTGCGCGCGATCTCCGGTCTCGCGCCAATCACCTCCGGCAGTGTCACGTTTTCCGGCACGGCCTTGAATAAACTGCCGGCCCACGAAGTTGCCAGGCTTGGCCTTGCGCATGTTCCCGAAGGCCGTCACGTGTTCGGGCCGCTCACGGTTGAGGACAACCTCCTTCTGGGTCGTCAGAGGCTTGGCCACGTCAAGGCCACTGAGGGGCTGGAGCGGATCTATTCCATCATGCCGCGCCTCAAGGAGCGCCGGATGCAGAAGGCCGGAAGTCTCTCCGGCGGTGAGCAGCAGATGCTCGTCATCGGGCGGGCTCTGATCAGTCAGCCGAAGATGATCATGCTCGACGAACCATCCATGGGGCTCGCGCCGAAGATCGTGGATGCGGTGTTCGATCTGTTGAACGATCTGCGCCGGCAGGGTCAAACCATTCTGCTCGTCGAGCAGAACGCGCAACAGGCTCTCAGCTTCGCGGAGCGCAGCATCGTGTTGAACCTCGGTGAGGTGAAGATGCAGGGCCCGTCCGCCGAGTTGCTGGAGCGAGCTGACATGGTCAACGCCTATCTGGGCGGCGCGGTCGAGATGACTTGAGCAAGCGGCGGAGCTTTGTAAGAATGTCGGGAACACAGCGCTGGAAAAAGCGTCCGCCCGGATCGAACTGGGGCGAGTTCGGGCCAGACGATCAATTCGGACGCGCGAACTGGCTCACGCCGGATGTCACGCTGAAGGGCATTGCGGAGGTGAGGGAAGGGCGCTCGTTCTGCCTGAGCCTTCCGCTGGATTTTCCCGGCGGAAACGCCATGAACCCGAGCAGGCGTCCGCCCATTCTCAAGCCGACGATGCGACGGAACAAGCCGTGCTACGGCTACAAGATGCTCTGCGAGGATCCGACGATGACGGATGTCCTCAATGACGACATCGCCATTCTGACCCTCCAGTATTCTACGCAATGGGATGCGCTGGGGCATGTTGGTTCGATGTTCGATGCCGATGACGACGGTGAGCCAGAGATCGTCTTCTACAATGGATTCCGGGGCGGCGTCGAGATCGTCGGTCCCTCCGAGACGGAGGATGAAGGTTCGACCGTGGCCGCCCATGCTCTGGGCATCGAGCGTCTCGCCGAGAAGTCCATGCAGGGGCGTGGGGTGATGATCGACCTTGCCCATCATCTTGGCCGCGAACGCGTCGCCGTCGGCTACGACATGTTGATGCGCATCATGGACGACGACGGAGTCGAGGTTGAGCGCGGCGACATGGTCTGCCTTCATACGGGCCTGTCAACCATGATCCTGGAGATGAACAAGCAGCCCGATGGCCCGCTTCTTCTGAAGTCATGCCCGGTGCTCGACGGACGCGATCAGAAACTTCTGCAATGGGTGACGGATAGCGGCCTGGTGGCCATTGCTGCCGACAACTATGCGGTCGAGTTGAATCCCGGGCGAGACCAGCAGGCCTGCTGTTCCTATCTGCCGCTCCACGAGCATTGCTTATTCAAGCTCGGCATCCCGCTCGGCGAATTGTGGTACTTGGACGAACTGGCGCGGTGGCTTCGTGCGCATGACCGTTCGAATTTTCTGCTGACGGCACCGCCCTTGCGATTGCCGGGAGCTATCGGATCGCCGGTCACGCCCATCGCGACCGTGTGAAGCGAAAAAAGGCCCAGGAAATTTCCTGGGCCTTTTTCTTATTCCTGAAGCACCGAGCATCTTTCCACCCAAAGCCGGCTCCCACTTTTGGGTCCAATGCTCTAGAGCCTCGACCCAAAAAGTGGATTTGCACTTTTTGGGTCGATCCGATGCGCTAGAAAGCGACGCGATCGCCGCCTTTGAGAGACAGGATCTCTCGCGCCTCATCGGGTGTCGCAATCTGGAGTCCAAGTCCCTCGATGATCTGCCGGGCGCGCTGCACCTGCTGCGCGTTCGACTCCGCGAAACGTCCCGGACCAATCCAGAGCGAATCCTCGAGGCCGACGCGCACATTGCCGCCCATGGCGGCAGCCATGGCCGCGATCGGCAACTGGTTCTTCCCCGCACCCAGAACCGACCAGCGATACTGATCGCCGAAAAGCCGGTCGGCGGTGCGCTTCATGTGCAGGACGTCGTCGGGATGCGGGCCGATGCCGCCCAGGATTCCGAACACCGTCTGGACGAAGAGCGGCGTCTTCACGAGACCGCGCTCGAGGAAGTGATGAAGGTTGTAGAGATGGCCCGTGTCGTAGCACTCGAACTCGAAACGGGTATCCGCCTCCGACAAAGCGTTCAGAGCGTATTCGATATCCTTGAAGGTGTTGCGGAAGATCAGATCCCGCGATCCTTCAAGAGCCTCACGCTCCCAGGGATGCTTGAACTCCTTGAAGCGCTGAAGCATCGGGAACAGGCCGAAATTGAAAGAGCCCATGTTAAGGGACGCCACCTCGGGCTTATAGACGGCGGCCGGTTTGACACGCTCCTCGACCTTCATCCACGGAGCGCCACCCGTCGTGATGTTGATGACGGCGTTCGTTCTTTGCTTGACCACCTTGAGAAAGGGTTCGAATCCCTCGGGTGACTGATCGGGCTTTCCGGTGATCGGATCACGGGCATGAAGGTGAACGATGGCAGCGCCGGCCTCCGCTGCTCCAATCGCGGCCTCGGCAATCTCCTCCGGCGTGACCGGAAGGTAAGGCGACATCGACGGTGTATGAATGGCTCCGGTAACGGCGCAGGTGATAATGACTTTTTGAGAAGCAGCCATGGTCTAGCCCTTGTTGAAGACGTTCTGTGCGTTCTTGTGGTCGCGCAGGGCCTTGAGGCGCTGATCGCGCCAGACGCCCCGCGCGGCGATCTGTTCCAGGGATGGTGCGGAACCCCAGCTCTCGACAAGCTTGGCGGTGTTGCGCTCATCCCAGACATCGGGTGGCGCAGGATCGGCCGCGATCCGGCGGAAAGTGGGGCCGTAGCGGGCCAGATAGTCGGGAATGCCGCCGGGCGCGTTCAGCTCGATCGTGGCCAGGGGGCCAAGGAAAGACCAGCGCAGGCCGAGCCCTTCCGTTACGGTCTTGTCGAGATCCTGCGCACTGACAATGCCATCCTCCACGAGGCGCAGGGCCTCCGTCAGTAGGGCGGCCTGCAGGCGGTTGAGAACGAAGCCTTCGATCTCGCGATTGATGACGATGGGGGCTTGCCCGACGCTGTCGTAAATCCTGCGGGCCTCGGCGACGATGGCCGGGCTGGTCCACGGGGCGCCGCAAATCTCCACGAGCGGAGCAAGGTGAGGGGGATTGAGCGGATGGGCGACAAGGCAGCGCTCCCGATGCTTCAGATCTTCCGTGAAACGGGATGCGGCGATGGCGGAGCTCGATGATGCAAGAATGGTTTCCGGAGAAGCCAGGGAATCCAGTTCCCGGAACAGGGCTTGCTTCATCTCGACATTCTCGGGTCCGCATTCCTGCACGAGTTGAGCATCGGAGACGGCCTCGGCCATGGAAAGCGTAAAGCGGATCCTGGCGGATTGACTTTCTCCGCTCCCGTCCTCGCTTGCCAACATGCCGGGAAGGGATGCTTTCGCCTCGGAAAGACACCTCTCATTGACGTCCATCAAATGGACGGACCACCCTGATCGAGCAAAAACGACAGCCCAGGAGCGCCCAATCAATCCAGCTCCGACAATCGCGACTTCCGCCATAAGAACCTTTCCGCCACTGGCGTACTCTGTAGAATTCGGCAACCTTGTGATATAGAGAGAGGACAAAGCTTGCCGTGATCTGTGATCACGGTTACAGTTATAGCCGCCTTTAAGGCGTTGTCGAGCATCTTTTGGAATGAGCTATGGAATTCGCCATCAAGCAGATAGGCCATCTGGAACGTGTGACACTCGGTGAGCGGATTTATTTGGAGCTTCGTGACCTTCTGATGTCAGGCAAGCTTCTGCCGAACGAGAAGCTGTCTCTCCGTTCCGTTGCGGAAGCTCTTGGCGTGTCGATGATGCCGGTGCGTGAAGCTGTCGCACGTCTTGTGGCGGAAGGCGCGTTGAACGTTCTTCCCAATCGCGCCGTCAGCGTTCCTCTGATGACGCAATCCAAGCTCATCGAGCTGATGAATGTCCGCGTCGAGATCGAAGGCTATGCGACCGAGCAGGCTGCGCTGCATCGGACCAAGAAGGATCTCGATCTGATCCGGCGTCTCGACGAGCAATTCCGCCAGGCCGTCAAGGGTGCGGATTCCGATGCCGAAAATGCGCTGCGGATCAACAAGGAGCTGCACTTCGCGATCTACGCTGCAAGCGGATCATCCATCCTGATGTCGATCATCGAAGGCCTATGGCTCAAGGTCGGGCCGGTGATCAATCTCGATCTTCGCGCATCGCAGCGGCTGGCGACAGGCGGGGCGGAAAAGCATCACGCCCGCATGGTGAAGGCCATCGTGAATCAGCAGGGCCCCGTTGCGCGCGAGGCCCTTGCCGCCGATATCAAGAGTTCATCCGAGTTCATCATCGCAACGGGAAAGCTGCCGAACTAGCGTTCGGCATGCTCCTGTCAGCTCAAGGCCTGAAGATCTCCGTCGACGCTGATGACCTGGCCCGACGTGGTCTTGAAGCGAAGCGATGAGAGACAGACGATGGCATCGGCGATCTGACGCGGCTCGATCATTTCCTTGATCGACGCCTGCGCAAGAGCAATCGTCCTCATCTCGTCCAGCGGAATGCCTTTGGCGGCCGCCTTATGCGCGAGGACGGCATCTTGCCTCGCTCCTGCGACGATACCGGGAAGAACCGCATTCACGCGAATGCCAAACTGGCCCAGTTCCATGGAAAGCGATTTGGTGAAGCCGATCACGGCCCACTTCGATGCGGCATAAGGCGTGCGCTGCTGGAAGCCGAATTTTCCGGCGGCGGAGGATACGTTGACGATGCTGGGATTGCTGCTTTCCAGAAGATAGGGCACCGCCATCCGAACGCAGTTGAACTGACCGGTCGTGTTGACGGCCAGAGTCTTGTCCCAGTCCTCGGGCCGGATTTCATCCACGCGCCCGGTCGGGCCGGCAATGCCGGCGTTGTTCACGAGACAATCGATGCCGCCGAGACTGGCGCGAGCTTCCGAGAACAAGGAGGAGACGGCCTCCCGGTCGGACACGTCGCAGATCGATCCAGAGACATTGGCGTATTGTCCGACGACCTCGGCGATGCGTCCTTCTTCCACATCGCAGATGTGAACCCGCGCACCTTCCTCCAGAAAGGCTTTGACGATTTCGAGGCCGATGCCTCCGGCTCCGGCTGTGACAACCACCCTAAGATTCTTCAGTCCAAGATCCATATGTGTCTTCCTGTTATCGGTTCAGGCGAATGTCGCGTTGACGGATTGCGGCTCTTCGGGCTCCTGCCGGAGAGTGCCGCCTGGATAGTGACAGGCGACCCAGCGCGACGGCTTGATCTCGCGCCATTGCGGAACATCGAGGCTGCAGCGGCTTTGCGCCTTCGGACAACGGGTGTGAAAGCGGCAGCCGGATGGCGGGCTGATCGGGCTTGGAATGTCGCCTTGAAGAACGATGCGGTTCTTGTGGCGAAGGTTCGAGGGCATCGGCTCGGGTTCCGACAGCATCAGCGCCTGGGAGTAGGGGTGCTGAGGATCGGAGCGGATCGCATCCGCTGGTCCCATCTCCATGAGCTGACCGAGATACATCACCGCGATGTCGTCGCTCACATGAGATGCGACGGAGAGATCGTGCGTGATGAAGATGTAGGTAAGGCCGAGATCGCGCTGGAGTTCGGCAAAGAGATTGAGAATGCCGGCCTGAATGGATACGTCGAGTGCAGCCACCACCTCGTCGCAGACGAGAACCTTGGGCTGCGTCGTCAATGCACGGGCGATGTTCACGCGCTGCTTCTGCCCGCCGGACAATTCATGGGGGTAGCGGCCATGCAGGGTAGGACCGATTCCGACTCGCTCAAGAAGCTCGCGTACCCGGGCGTCCCGCTCCGCGCTTGGAAGCTTTCCGATAATGTCCAGCGGCTCGCGAACGCTGGCATGAATGGTCATCCGCGGATTGAGAGCCGCATGAGGATCCTGGAAGATGATCTGGTAATCCCGCCGATGGGCACGAAGAGCACTGGATCCGAGCTTGAACGGATCCTGGTCCTGATGAAGAAGAGTTCCACCCGTAGGCTTCGTCAGGCAGACGAGGACACGGCCTAGCGTTGACTTGCCGGATCCCGACTCGCCGATGATGCCGAGCGTGCGCGACGGATTGACCGTGAAGCTGACGCCATCGACCGCCTTGACCGTCTGACCGTGCTGGCGAGTCGGGAAATGAACCTTCAGATCCTTTGCAGTGATCAAGGGTTTGGCATTCATGGCATGACCCCCGAAAGGATGAACTCGTCATGGCGGCAGCAGGCAACGCTGCGGTTTTTCTCTGTACCTTCCAGAACCTGCTTTGCCGAGCAGCGAGGCTGGGCATGCGAGCAGCGGGGCTGGAAGCGGCAGCCCTCCGGCATCTCGAAGGCCGAAGGAACTCGCCCGGGAATGGAAGGCAGGACAGATTTGCGCGGGCTCAAGGACGGAATCGAACGCAGAAGGCCCGAGCTGTAGGGATGGTAGGGGCGCATCAGGAATGGATCGACCGGGCTGTCCTCGACAACCTGCCCGGCATACATGGTCAGCATCCGCTGGCAGCTTTCCGCCACGACGCCGATGTCATGCGTGATGAAGAGCAATGCGGTGCCGATCTGCTCGCTGAGTTCCACAAGCAGCTTCACGATCTGCGCCTGAACGGTCACGTCGAGCGCGGTGGTGGGCTCGTCGGCGATGATGAGGCGGGGCTCACAGACGAGGGCGATGGCAATCATCGCCCGCTGCCTCATGCCGCCCGAGAGCTGATGCGGATAATCGTCGTAACGCTGGCGTGGCGCAGGAATGCCGACGCGGGCGAGGGCCTCAACGGCGCGCTCCTTGGCCTCCCGTTTGCCGACAGGGAAATGAGCGCGGAGCGTTTCGCTGATCTGCTCGCCTACCGTGAAGACCGGATCAAGCGTCGTCATCGGTTCCTGAAAGATCATGCTGATCTGCCGCCCGCGCACCTGACGCAAGCGAGAGGGCGACAAGCTGAGCAGATTCTGTCCATCGAA
Organism: Microvirga sp.; assembly: GCA_041913065.1. Classification (GTDB taxonomy): domain Bacteria; phylum Pseudomonadota; class Alphaproteobacteria; order Rhizobiales; family Beijerinckiaceae; genus Microvirga. Next base: position 148,194 of record JAYSGD010000012.1, read on the forward strand.
CAGCATCTCGCCGGACACATGGCGGAAAGCGTTCGGAATGAGGCCCAGGATGGCAAGCCCGGTGACCGACTTCCCGCACCCGCTCTCGCCGACAATGCCGACACGCTCGCCGGGCCGGATGGAGAAAGAGATGTCCTTCAGGATCTGTCCTGATTTTCCATCCTTCGAAAGGGCGGCGGAAAAATTGCGGATGTCCAAAAGGGGGGCTGGTTGGTTCGGCAACGATGCCAACGGCATCTCCTTTGTTCGTGACGGGAATGAGGGGCGTTTGAATGCGACGACATTCATGATCACCTCTGTCGTAGGGCCGGATCGAAAGCGATGCGGAGAGATTCGCCCAAGGTGTTGAAGGCCAGGGCCGTGACGAGGATGGCGAGGCCCGGCGGGTACATCTGGTCGGGGGCAACCTCCATATAGTTATATCCGCGTGCCAACATGGCGCCCCAACTCGGGTCCGGAGCCTGGACGCCCAATCCGAGGAAGCTCAGGCTCGCCTCCGCAAGAAGAGCGGCTGCAAGCAGAAGCGTGATCTGAACGATGAGCGGCTGGACCGCGTTGGGCAGAACATGCCGCCACAGAATGCGCGCCGGCGATGCGCCGAAGCAGCGTGCCGCATCCACATAAAGCTCGTGCCGGATCACCAGCGTCTTCGCGCGCGCCAGTCTGGCAAGGCTCGGCGAAAAGACGATGCCGACCGCGATCATGGCATTCGTCAGGCCGATGCCGAGAGCGCCGGTCACGCCGATAGCGAGAACGATGCCGGGAAACGACAGGAGCGCATCAATCAGGCGGCTGATGCCTTCATCGAGCCAGCCGCCGAAAAAGCCTGCGGCAAGTCCGATCGGGATGCCGATCAGGGCCGCAATCGAAACGGCCAGGAAGCTCGCATAGAGGCTGGCGCCGGTTCCGTAGATCAGGCGGCTCAGCACGTCACGGCCGAGATCGTCCGTGCCGAGCGGGTTCTGCCAGCTCGCCTCGGTCAGGATGTTGGTGAGATCCTGCTGGGTCGGCGAGTACGGCGCGATCAGCGGCGCGGATGCGCCGATGACGATCATGAGAGCCAGAAAGGCCAGGCTGAGGGTCCCGCGCGTATCGAGAGGCCATTGACGGCGCTCCGCGTGGACGGGCTTGGAGGCAAGAGCGGAGGCTGTCATCGCGCGATCCTCGGATCGAAGAGAGGATAGAGAATGTCGATGATGAGGTTGCCGAGGATGACAAGGATCACCATGGCGAAGACGACACCCTGGACGACCGGGAAATCCTTGGCGATGGCCGAGCGGACAATCAGGCTTCCCATGCCGGGGATCGCGAAGATCGCTTCGATGACGACCGTTGCGCCCAGAAGCCTGTTGAACAGAAGGCCGATCACGGTCAGCAGCGTGGCGCTGACATTCTTCAGGGCATGCCGCCAAAGAATGGCGGAAGGAGACAAACCCTTCGCGTAAAGAGCCCGGACGTGCTGCGACGACAGGATTTCGAGAAGGGCGCTCCGCAGCTGACGAACGATTTCCGCAACGCCGCCCGCGGCGAGGGCGACTGCCGGCAGGAAAGCGTGCCAGAGGGACTGCAGGGGATCGCTTGTGAACGGAACGGCGCCTGTCGCGGGAAAGATATTCTGCTGAAGGGCGAAGAAGTTGATGAGGATCATGCCCAGCCAGAAGTTCGGCAGGGCGATGCCGAGCGACGCGATGGCCGTGATGGTCGAATCGAGCCAGCCGCCGCGATAGGTGGCCGAGAGAACGCCGAGCGGCACCCCGATCAGCAGGGACAGAACCATCGCACAGGCGATCACGAGGAGCGTGGGCGGCAGGTTCTGCAGGATCAGCGAGGTCACTTCCTCGCCCGACATCAGCGACCGAGCAAGATCGCCATGAGCTGCGTTCAGGAGCCATCGGACATATTGCACGAGGATCGGCTGATCCAGGCCATAAATGGCCCGGATCTGCTCGATCTGTGCTGCCGTCGCGTTCTCGCCCGCAAGGGTTATTGCCGGATCGCCCGGCACCAGTTGCAGAAGCAGGAACACGACGAGCGTCGCCAGGATGACGACCGGCAGCACTTGCAAGGCCCGCCGTCCACTCGCACGGAGAGCGTCGCGGTTCATCATGAGCCGACCGATACGTCTTCGAATTTCGGCCAGCCGAGAAGATTGGGCTTGTAGTCCTTCACGGACTTCGCCGCGGCATCGATCTCGGGTTCGAAGACGATGGGGCAGAACCAGGCGCTTTCGGCCACGAGGCGCTGCACCTTGAACAGGGCCTCCTTGCGCTTGGATGGATCGAGAGTCGTCCGCGCCGCCACCAATGCTTCCGAGAGGCCCGGATAGTCCTGGAGCTGGGAGGGGTTGAAGAAGCCCGTCGCCGAGGTCAGGAGATTGTAGGTCATGATGGGATCGGGGCGTCCCGTCCATGCGGAAATCATCGCTTCGCCGCGCTTCTCCGGTCCGAGATAAAGCGTGCTCGCATCCGCGATAGCATGGCGGCTGACCTTGAGTCGGATGCCGACCTTGGTGAGCTGCTCGATGAGGATTTCCTGGCGCTGCTGGGAGTACTGATCGTTCCAGCCGATGGTGGGAATATCGATCCCGTTCTCGTGACCCGCTTCCTTCAGCAGGGCGCGCGCCTTTTCCGGATCGTGCTTGAAGAAATTCTCGAGGGACGCGTCATAGGCCCAGTGCGCCTTGGGAATCGCCGATTGCGCGATTTCGCCGAGGCCGAGCAGGCCGGCCTTGTTGAACGAGTCGCGATCGATGGCGTAGCACACGGCACGGCGGATGCGCACGTCGTTGAAGGGCGGCCGCGAATTGTTGAAGTAGATCAGGTGGAAATAGAGCGTCGGACCTGCGATGGCCTCGACATTCTTGGCCCGGTCGATCACCGGCTTCTGCTGGGGCGACAGCTTGTAGACGAAATCGTTCTGCCCTGCGACGACGGAGCGGAGACCGGTGTTCAGCTCCGGAATGATGACGAATTCGATTCTGTCGACCTTCGGGCTCTGGAGACGCCAGTATTTCTCATTCCGCTTCATGGAGATGTTGGCGTTATCCGCCCAGCTGATGAAGCTCCACGGACCGGCGCCGACGGGATTGCGGACGAGCTTCTCGCCCAGTTCCTTCGCGGCTTTCGGAGAAACCATCATGCCCGCGCGGCTGGTGAGTGCGAGGGGAAGCGCGGCGTCGGGCTGCTTCAGGCGGATGATCACCTGATCGGCGCCCTTCGTCTCGACAGCATCGACGGAGCTCAGGTCCGACTTGATGGTCGAGCGGGGATCGGTGCGGGAGCGGTCGATGTTGAAGCGCACGGCTTCGGCATCCAGCGGCGTGCCGTCATGGAAGACGAGGTTGGGGCGCAGCTTCAGAACGAGTGTCTGCGGATCGGGATACTCCCAGGATTCGGCAAGGCCGGGCTTGGGCTCGAGGCTGGCGAACTCGAAGTCGAGCAGCGTCGCGTAAACGGCCCACAGAACCGGCGTATCGTCGCCGGCAAGGCCCGTCATCGGATCAAGGCTCGACGGATTGGCGCGTGTGGAGACCTTGAGCGTGCCCGCTGCTGTCTGCGCATGCAGGTCGAAGGGCGCAAGCCCCGCAAGTACGGCACCGCCGCCCAAAAGGGCCATGAGGTCGCGTCGGTTCATTCCAGCCTTCATCCGTATCCTCCAGGTTTTCCACGATGGAAATCACATCTTATGCGTGATCTGTGATCACAATATAGGGCAGTTTTCTTGGACACAAGTCGTCGAACGGCTCTTGACCAAACTGTAATCTGTGATCACAAATAGTCAAGCGCGTCGGAAGTCTCAAAATCCGACACTGATCCGATGCTGTGCATTCAGCATCATGCGATGTTGGAGGAGCACATGAGTTCACCGGAATTTCCCGCAATACCGTTGCTGATCGACGGGGAGTGGAAAGCAGGCTCGTCCTACGAATGGCGGGATGTCATCAACCCGGCGACGGAGCAGACAATCGCTTCGCTGGCGGTGGCTACCGATGCCGATCTCGATGAGGCACTGTCCGCGGCCGCAAGAGCCTTCGAGAAGTGGCGTGATGTTGCGCCTTATGAGCGTTCCAAGATCCTGCGCAATGCGGCGGCGCTCGTTCGTGAGCGCGCATCGGATATCGCCTCGCAGCTGAGTGCCGAGCAGGGAAAACCAGTCGCCCAGGCGCAACTAGAGATGATGACCTGCGCGGACATTTTCGAATGGAATGCGGAGGAAAGCCTGCGCACCTATGGACGGCTGATCGCGCCGCGGCAAAGCGGCGTCGTTCAGAAAGTTCTGTTCGAACCGATTGGGCCGGTTGCGGCCTTCTCGCCATGGAACTTCCCCGGGTCTCAGGCCGCACGCAAGATCGGCGCGGCTCTTGCGGCAGGGTGCTCGCTGATCCTCAAGCCTCCGGAAGAGGCGCCGCGTGCTGCGATCGGGCTTGCGAAAGCCCTCATGGATGCGGGGCTTCCTCCCGGTGTCCTGAATCTCGTTTTCGGAACGCCCGCTCACATTTCCGAGAGGCTGATCGAGTCTCCCGTCATCCGAAAGATCTCATTCACGGGGTCCGTGCCCGTCGGCAAGCATCTTGCCGGTCTTGCGGCCCGACAGATGAAGCCGTCGACGATGGAACTCGGCGGCCATTCGCCGGTCCTGGTCTTTGATGATGTGGATCCGGCATCCATCGCGACCAGGCTTGCGGCCAACAAGTTCCGCAATGCCGGCCAGATCTGTATTTCTCCGACGCGTGTGATGCTTCACGACGCGATCTACGAACCGTTCATCGAGAGTTTCGCGAAGGCCGCGCGGAGCATCAAGGTGGGCGATGGTGCGGAGCCCAGTACGGAGATGGGCCCGCTGGCCAACAGGCGCAGGCTGGAGGCGGTATCGGCCCTTGTCGATGAGGCTGTCGGCAAAGGTGCTACGGCCGTCACCGGCGGTCGGCGCATCGGCAATCGCGGGTTCTTCTATGAGCCGACCGTGCTGGCCGACATTCCCGAGGACGCACGCATCCTGCACGATGAGCCGTTCGGTCCCATTGTCCTGATGTCACGCTTCAGCGATCTCGAAGAAGGTGTCGCGAAAGCCAATGACACACGGTTCGGTCTCGCATCATATGCCTTCACCTCCAGCACCAAAACATCCGATTACCTCGAACGGCACCTCGATTCCGGAATGGTGTCGATCAATGGCGGTGTGCTCGGACTGACGGAGACGCCGTTCGGCGGCATCAAGGAAAGCGGCTATGGTCGCGAGGGCGGCCTGGAAGGACTCAGTCCTTATCTGGTTCCCAAGTTCATCGCCCATGCCCCGCTCTGACCGAAACGGCAATGCCTTGGCGGTGAGCGGAATGCGCGCTCACCGCGAACACAGCCGCCATAATTGACCCATGACAAAATTCGACTACATCATCGTCGGCGCAGGATCCGCAGGATGCGTCCTGGCCAATCGGCTCACCGAGAGCTCCGATACGCGGGTTCTCGTGCTGGAGGCCGGTGGGCGCGACAACAGCATCTGGATGCCGATTCCGGCGGGCTTTTCCAAGCTCATTGCGCATCGTCGCTACAATTGGTGCTTCCAGGCAGAGCCTGATCCCGGCCTGAACGGCAGGGCGCTCGCCATTCCACGCGGCAAGACGCTCGGAGGATCGAGCTCGATCAACGGCATGCTCTATGTGCGGGGGCAGCCGCTCGACTACAATACATGGGGGCAACTCGGCAATCGTGGCTGGTCCTATGAATCGGTCCTTCCCTATTTCAGGAAAGCCGAAACATTTGCGCGCGGGCCGACTGAGGCGCGTGGCGGAGATGGCCCGCTTCAGGTCTGCGACCTTCAGGAAAAGGGGCCGGTTCTCGACGCGTTTCTCGATGCGGCCATCGCCGAAGGATTTCCTCGCAATCCGGACTACAACAGCGGCAATCAGGAAGGCTTCGGCTTCTATCAGGTGACGCAGTGCAAAGGGCGGCGCTCGTCCGCCGCGACGGCTTATCTGCGTCCTGCAATGAAGCGGTCCAATCTCAAAGTCGAGACCGGCGCTCATGTTCTTCGCCTTCTCTTCGATGAGCGTCGCTGCATCGGAATCGAGTACGAACAGGCGGGCGTGCGGCATCAGGTTTACGCCGAGCGGGAGGTGATTCTGTCTGCCGGCGCCGTGCAGTCACCGCAGATCCTGGAGCTTTCCGGTATCGGTCAACCCGAGCGCCTCAAAGCCCTCGGTATTCCCGTCTTCCATATCCTGCCCGGCGTCGGCGAAAACTATCGCGATCACTATGCGCCCAGAATGCGCTGGCGCGTCAAACTGCCGATCACGTTGAACGAGCGCACGCGAGGCATGCGTCTCGTGTGGGAGGTCTTGCGATATGCCGCGACCCGGCGTGGCGCTCTTTCGCTCGCTCCCGGTCTCGTTCACGGCTTTATCAAGACGCGGCCTGATCTGTCCGAGCCGGATGTGCAGTATTTCTTCGCCGATGCAAGCTACGGCAACGCCGCGGACCGCAAGCTGGAGCGCGAGCCCGGCATGACGTTGTCCGCCTACCAGCAGCGTCCGGAGTCCCAGGGGTCCATTCACATCAGGTCGAGCGACCCGCGTGCGGCACCGCTGATCGTCACCAACTTCCTCAGCGATCCGCGGGATCGTGAATGCATCGTCGAAGGCCTCAAGGTCGCACGGCGCATCGTCGAGAATTCGGCGCTCGATGCTTATCGCGCATTCGAACTCAAACCCGGGCCTGCCACGCAATCCGATGAGGATTGGCTGGAATTCGCCAAGAACGACGGCGTCACATCCTTCCATCCCATCGGAACGTGCAAGATGGGCAGTGATCCCATGGCGGTCGTCGACGATCGCTTGCGGGTCCATGGTCTCACTGGCCTGCGGGTCATCGATGCCTCCATCATGCCGACCATGGTGTCCGGAAATATCAATGCCGCCGTTCTGATGATCGGCGAAAAGGGAGCCGATCTCGTCAGAGAGACGGCCAAGCGGCCGCGAGTCGATGTCGTCACGCAAGAGCAGGGACGCGGCCCAAAGCAGCTCCTGGCCGGGCAGGCACGGGCATAAGTTTCGAGGAGAGCAGGGTGGATACGACTGAGACATATGACTTCATTGTCGTCGGCGCAGGATCGGCAGGATGCGTTCTGGCCAATCGCCTCTCCGCCGATCCGAAAACGAAGGTTCTGCTGCTGGAGACAGGTGGCCCGGATCGTGATGTCTGGATTCATATTCCGGCCGGTTTCTATCGCAACATCTTCAATCCCAAGATAGCCCGCGTCTTCGAGACGGAACCGGAGCCCGAGCTCAATGACCGCCGCATCGTCTGGCCGCGCGGCCGTGTTCTGGGCGGCACCAGCTCGATCAATGGCCTGATCTATATCCGCGGACAGAAGGAAGATTTCGACCTCTGGCGTCAGATGGGAAGTGTGGGCTGGTCCTACAGCGATGTTCTTCCCTACTTCCGCCGTGCCGAAAACCAGCAGCACGGAGCCAACGAATATCACGGTGCCGGCGGCCCCTTATGCGTGTCCGATCTCCGTGCGCCGCACGAACTGCATGATGCGTTCATCGCCGGCGCGGTCGAGGCAGGTTTCAAGCGTAATCCCGATTTCAACGGGAGCACGCAGGAAGGCGCCGGGCCTTACCAATTGACGATCCGAAATCGACGTCGATGCAGCGCCGCCGTTGCCTATCTGCGGCCTGCCATGAAGCGTCCCAATCTGCGCGTGGAGACCCTGGCTCATGTGCAAAGATTGATCTTCGAGGGCAGGCGAGCAGTCGGCGTTATGTTCAGGAAGGATGGTGAAGTTCGCGAGGCCCGGGCTCGTCGCGACATCGTTCTCTCCGGCGGCGCGGTCAACTCCCCGCAACTGCTTCAATTGTCGGGAATTGGATCGCCTGATCTTTTGTCCAATCAAGGCATTTCCGTCGTTCATCCTCTGAAGGGTGTCGGCGAGAACCTTCAGGATCACATCGGCATCAGAACCGTTTACCGATGCGCGAACAGGAATACGCTCAACGATATCTCGGCCAGTTCGGCCCTGAAGCTTCTGACTGGCATGAAATATATTCTGCAAGGCCAGGGAGCCTTGATGATGGGCGCCGGGCCGGTGGGCCTCTTCGCCAGGACACGGCCGGAGCTGGAAACGCCGGACGTGCAGTTTCACTTCCTGGCGGGTAGTTCCGACAAGGCGGGCGGGGCGATGCACGCCTATCCGGGCTGCACGCTGGTCACCAGTCCATGTCGTCCGGAGAGCCGAGGCTGGATCCGGATCAAATCGCCCAATCCGGAGGATGCGCCCGAGATTCAGGCCAATTATCTCTCGACGGACGAAGATCGTCGTGTCGCCATCGAGGGCGTGAAACTCACCCGCAAGATCTTCGACACGCCTGCCATGAAGCGTGTCGTCGTCGAAGAGATGCTGCCGGGACCAAAGGCGGAATCGGATGAGGACATCATGCAGTATATCCGCCGCGCCGCCGGCAGCAGCTTCCATCCGACGAGCACATGCAGCATGGGGCAGCAGACGGGCAGCGTTGTCGATGAGCAACTGCGTGTCCATGGCATCGGGGGCTTACGGATTGCCGATGCCTCCATCATGCCGACTCTCGTTTCGGGCAATACCAACGCTGCGACGATCATGATCGGCGAAAAGGCATCCGATCTGGTGCTCGGCAGGAACGCACTGACGTAAACGAAGGATGAGGTCAGCATGAACAAGGTTTACAGCGACGCGCGGGCGGCGCTCGCGGGTGCGGTGAAGGACGGCATGACGATCATGGCCGGCGGGTTTGGCCTGTGCGGCATCCCCGAGACCCTGATCGAAGCCATTCGTGATTCGGGGGCCAAGGGCCTCACCTTCATTTCCAACAACGCGGGCGTTGACGGCGTCGGCCTCG
>JAYSGD010000013.1:0-143536 GCA_041913065.1 Microvirga sp.
GAACCTGTGACCCTTCGCGTGTGAAGCGAATGCTCTCCCGCTGAGCTACGCGCCCTGACAAGGGCCTTCTAAAGGCCTCCCGCCCTCTCCGTCAAGCGGAAGAAGCCGGCTTTTGCCGAAGAAATTCGAAAAGATGAAATGTGGCGCCTTGGCTTTAACCGATCGGTTACGAAGTGGCGAAAACGTGGCATGTCTGCACTAGGATAATGGTGCAAAACCCTGATAAACACTGGATCCGAAACGCGGCAATAAGCGTTTGCCACCTGCACTACCTGCCATCAATCGTGTTCATTTCGAGGCCATTATGGGACGCACGCGCGCTACCCTTACCGGACTTGCCTGTGCCTTCGTCGCCCTTGCAACTCCGGCTGCGGCATTCACCGCAATCGATCCCCTCACCCGCCAGCCCCTTTACAGTGCCGAAGACCAGCTGAAAGCCCAGGCATCTCCCGTCCAGCGCCAGATCGTCACCTATACGGGCCGTCATGCTCCCGGCACCATCGTCGTGTCCACGAGCGAGCGCCGCCTGTGGTTCGTGCTAGGCAACGGCCAGGCCGTTCAGTACGGCGTCGGCGTCGGCCGTCCCGGCTTCACCTGGGCAGGTAGCCATTCCGTCACCATGAAGCGCGAATGGCCGGATTGGCGTCCGCCGGCGGCGATGCTCAAGCGCCGTCCCGACCTGCCGCGCTACATGAAGGGCGGCCCCGACAATCCGCTCGGTGCCCGTGCGCTCTACATCGGCAGCACGATCTATCGCATCCACGGCTCCAACGAGCCGGAGACCATCGGCGAGGCCGTCTCGTCCGGCTGCATCCGCATGACCAACGAGGATGTGACCGACCTCTACAACCGCGCCAAGGTCGGCGCGCGTGTGATCGTTCAGCGCTAAATCAGAAGCGCAATTTAAACCTGCAGTACGTCATGGCCGGGCTCGTCCCGGCCATCCACGTTTTTAAGCGGGTTAAGGCGTGGATGCCCGCAACAAGTGCGGGCATGACGGCTGAACTTTTAGCCCCTACCGCAGCCGCTCCCGCGACAATCCTTTCGCGGCGAGCTCATCGAGATATGCCTGCCACTTCTCGGCATATCCCGCCCCGAGCTCATGCAGATAGTTCCATCCATATATGCCCGTATCGTGCATATCGTCGAACACCAGCTTCACCGCGTAATTGCCGACCGGCTCGACGCCGATGATCCCGACATCACGCTTTCCGGGAACGGTCTTGCGCTCGGCCGCGCTATGCCCCTGTACCTCCGCCGAGGGACTGGTGACGCGCAGATATTCCGCCGGCAGATCGAAAGCGGCGCCGTCGTCGAACACGATCCGCAGGCTGCGCTTGTCCTTCGCCAGTCGGATTTCGATGGGCCAGCGCTCAGCTGTCGTGGAACTGGAGGTCATGGATTTGGATATCTCGCAAGGCTTGTGTTTAACTCGGGAGCACAGCCCCTAGGTTAAAGCAAACCTTGGCCCACAACACCCACGAGGACGGATCTTTATGCGGGGATCGACAGCCCAGATCGACCAGCCCTTCTCCAGCAAGGCTCTTCTGGACCCGTTTGCCCGCGCGATCACCTATCTTCGCGTCTCAGTGACGGATCGCTGCGATTTCCGCTGCGTGTACTGCATGTCCGAGAACATGGCCTTTCTGCCCAAGCGCGATCTCCTGAGTCTGGAAGAGCTGGACCGTATCTGCTCGGCCTTTGTCGGCATGGGCGTGCGCAAGCTGCGCATCACAGGCGGCGAGCCGCTGGTGCGCCGGGATATCATGACCCTGTTCCACTCCCTCTCGCGCCATCTCGAGTCCGGCGCTCTCGACGAATTGACCGTCACCACCAACGGATCGCAGCTCGCGAAGCACGCGGCCGATCTCGCGGCCTGCGGCGTGAAGCGGGTGAACGTCTCCATCGATACCCTCGACCCGGACAAGTTCCACCAGATCACCCGCTGGGGCGACCTGTCCAAGGTGATGCAAGGGCTCGATGCGGCACAAAACGTGGGCCTCAGGATCAAGCTCAACGCGGTCGCGCTCAAAGGCGTGAACGAGGACGAGATCGAGCATCTCATGACATGGTCGCACGGGCGCGGCATGGACCTCACACTGATCGAGGTCATGCCGCTCGGAGAGATCGAGGAACAGCGCATCGACCAATACCTGCCGCTGTCGCTGGTGAGAGCACGGCTCGGCGCGCGCTACACGCTGGAAGACCTCGACGAGCGCACCGGCGGCCCTGCGCGCTACGTGCGCGTGAAGGAAACCGGTGGGCGGCTCGGCTTCATCACGCCGATGACGCATAATTTCTGCGAGAGCTGCAACCGCGTGCGCCTCACCTGCACCGGTCAGCTCTTCATGTGTCTGGGCCAGGAGGACGCCGCAGATCTGCGTGCGCCCGTTCGCGCCTCCGCCGACGATGCGCCTCTGGAGCAGGCCATCGTCGATGCCATCGCCCGCAAGCCCAAGGGCCACGACTTCATCATCGACCGCCGCCATGCCCGCCCTGCGGTGGCCCGGCACATGAGCATGACCGGCGGCTGACGGCTGCGGCGCTGCCGCGGCAACGGCATCCAAGACTTTCAATTGACTATCGAAATCGTTCGATGAATATCATCCTGATCACTCAGGCTGAAGAACAGTGAACGCGTTTCAATCGGGCCGAAGGCTCGCAATCCTCGCAGGTCTCGCCATAACGCTCGGCATTGGCGCGGCATCGGCCCAGACAGCGGCACCTGTCCTCAAGCCCACGATCCGCATCGCCATGGAAGGCGCCTATCCGCCCTTCAATTTCACCGACCCGTCGAGCAACGAGCTTCAGGGCTTCGAAGTCGATCTCCTGAAAAGCGTTTGCGAGGTCATGAAGGCTGAGTGCGTTCTGGTCCAGCATGAATGGGACGGCATCATTCGAGGCCTGATCAACCGCGAGTACGATGCGGTGATGTCCTCGCTCGAGATCACGGAGAAGCGGCAGAAGCGCATCGCCTTCACCGATCCGTATTACCGCATCCCCGCCGTGTTCATCGCCTCCAAGGAGACGCCTGCCGGCGAAGCGACGCCAAAGGCCATGGCCGGAAAGCGGATCGGCACCACCGAGCGCAGCGACCACGAGGCCTATCTCAAGGAGCACTACAAGGAATCTGAGATCGTGCCCTATGCCAAGGCGGACGAGGCCAATCTCGACCTTCTCGTCGGGCGCATCGATGCGGTGTTCGGCGACGAATTGTTCCTCTCGAAATTCCTGCAGAGCCGCGAAGGCGATTGCTGCCATGTGCTCGGCGATGCTCCTGCCGAGCCCGCCTATCGCCGCGAATTGTATGGAATCGGCCTTCGCAAGGAGGACGAGGATCTGCGCGAGCGCTTCAACCGCGCCATCGCTCAAGTGAAGTCAGACGGCACCTATGACCGGCTGCGCGCCAAATATTTTTCCTTCGACATCAAATAGGATCGTTTGACCCCCTGCGCACCCGCTGCTTCTTCAATGACCGCATTGCGTGCATGGGAAAACCGGGTCCACTTTTCCGCACAATGCGATAGAAACGTTTCAGAGGAAACGGGAGCACACGATGGCGAAAGTCGCTTTTCTGGGTTTGGGCGTGATGGGCTATCCCATGGCGCGGCATCTGGCCACCAAGGGCCATGAGGTCACGGTCTACAACCGCACCGCGGCCAAGGCCGAGCAATGGGCGTCCGAGAACGGCGGCAGGGTCGCCAAGACCCCGCGCGAGGCGGCCCAGGGCCAGGAGATCGTGTTCGCCTGCGTGGGCAACGACGACGACCTCAGGCAGGTTACCATCGGTGAGGACGGGGCTTTTCACGGCATGGAAAAGGGCGCCATCTTCGTCGATCACACCACCGCATCGGCCGAGGTTGCCCGCGAGCTTCACGCTGCTGCCCAGGAGAAGGGCTTCGCCTTCATCGACGCCCCCGTCTCGGGCGGGCAGGCCGGCGCCGAGAACGGCGTGCTCACGGTCATGTGCGGCGGCGACCCCGAGCCCTATGCCACGGCCGAGCCGGTGATCATGAGCTTTGCCCGCGCCTGCCGTCTGATGGGCGGCCCGGGCTCGGGCCAGTTGACCAAGATGATCAACCAGATCTGCATCGCGGGCCTCGTGCAGGGCTTGGCGGAGGGCATCCATTTCGGCAAGCGGGCCGGGCTCGACATCGAGGCGGTACTGGACGTGATCTCCAAGGGGGCGGCCGGCTCGTGGCAGATGGAGAACCGGGGCAAGACGATGAACCAGGGCAAGTTCGATTTCGGCTTTGCAGTGGATTGGATGCGCAAGGACCTGTCGATCGTCCTCGCCGAGGCGCGCCGGAGCGGGGCGAGCGTGCCGGTCACCGCCCTGGTGGATCAGTTCTATGCCGACGTGCAGAAGATGGGCGGCAACCGCTGGGATACGTCCAGCCTCATCGCGCGGCTCGAGAAGTAATTCAGGCCTCTAGGGTCAGGACCCATAAAGCCTCATCCGAACGAAAGCGCCGGAGCGTTGAACTCCGGCGCTTTCGTTTTGGCTATCGGTTCTCGTTGGCGCAGGGACGGCCTGGGCGGCAATCGGGACGCTGCCCCTCACGGCCCGGCCTTGGCGCCGGCCGTGCCATTGGCGTGGGCGACGGAGGCGCGGGGCGAGCCGCCGGAGGTGCGGGCTGGCGCATCATGGGAGGAGGCGCTGGCCTCTCCATCCGTGGTGCCGGGCGGGCGTCGAACTCACGCCCGGGGCGCGGTGCGATCTCGCGCGGCTGCGGTGCCGGCCTTGCCTGAGGCGGCTCGAACCGGGGAGCAGCCCGTGGCGGCGCGGGTCTGGCGCGATCCTCATCGACACCCGGGCGCATGCGGGGAGCGGGCCTGTTCTCATCGAGGGAAGGACGGCCTGGACGCGCCACAGGGCGGCTTTCCTCCACGGACGGACGCATGGGACGCGGCGCGGGACGATTCTCATCCATCGAGGGCCGTCCAGGGCGCGGAGCCGGCTGCCTCTCATCGACGCCTGGACGCTGACGAGGCGCAGGACGGTTCTCGTCCGCGGAGGGACGCGGACGGGCAACCGGCGCCTCATTGCCCTGCGGCTGGATGGCGGACGGCCGTGCAGGCTGAGGACGGCTCGGTGCGGGCGCGGCCGGGCTCGGGCGAGCGGGCGCCGAAGGCTCGATGTCGCTGCGGCCCGGGCGCGGTGCTGCGCCATCGGCCGAGAGCGGGATCGGGCGCGGCGGCAGGCGCGGCTGGCCCGGAGCCTGCGGCACGCCTGGGCGGACACCCGGGCGCGCCTCCGGCGGGCGGGCCACGACCGGCACCGGCTGCGCGACGAGGCCGGGCTGGCGCGGAACCAGCGGCTCGGGACGCCGACCGCGCGGCGGGCGCGGAGCGCCGGGGCGGTCCATCAGCACCGGGGGACGCGCGACCGGGATCGCCACCACGCCGCGCGGGGAGATGGGCGCGATGGGCTGGTAGAAATCACGCGGAGGCCGGGCATAGCGCGGCACCGGGATCGGCGCCGGGATCGGCAGCACGCCCACCAGGATCGGTGGCGGAGGCGGCTCGCGGATGATCTCGACGAATTCCACGTCCTCCTCGTAATCCGGCAGCAGATAGACTGGAGCACGCGGCGGCGGCGGAGCATCGCGGATGATCGTCACGACCTCGATGACCTCGACCCTCTCCACCATCGGGAGCGGAGGCGGAAGATCGTCATAAATCACTTCCTCGAAGACCTGCGGCGGCGCGATGGGGGCCGAGAGGCGTGCGAGACGGCGGCGGCTGTCGGCGGCGTGCGGACCGTTGGGATAGCGGCGCAGATAGGTCCAGTAGGCCTCGCTCGTGTTACGGCTCAATGTGCGGCGCCAGACGATGGCCTCGCGGCGGGCGGCGAGCAATGCCGAGACGCGCTTGGCGAGCGGATGGTCCGGATAGCGGCGCAGGAAGGCCTGATAATCCTGGATCGTGTCGCGCTCGACGGCGATGCTGTAGGCCTCTTCCGCCGGCACTTCCTCGATGCGGCGCACCTCGCGCACCAGCGGAGCGGCAGCGGATTCGTTGGGCTCGAAGAAGACGAAAGGCGTGTTGCCGAGATTGGCGGCATGCCAGGGCGTCTGCACGCCCCTGGTGGCCTCGTGCGTGCGCAGGCGGACGCGGTTGAAGACCTCATCCACCGGCACGCCGGGCTGACGCATCATTTCCGCAAGCGCGGCGGCATAGGCGCCGTAAGGCCCCTGCCCGTCCGGCGCGGTGATGTTCGGCGCGGAGGAGAAGGCCATGAGGAAGCCCGCAGGCGGCTCCATCAGCGCAAGCCCGCGAGCGATAGGCTCGCCGCCAGGCGGGAACGGATAGTCGCGTCCCATATCGCCGACGACGATGCGGGTCTGGGCGGGAGCCTGCTGGAGCGAGCGCACCAGATCGGAGAGACGGAAACCCTCGATCGGCACATCGGCATCGCGCTGGATGCGCGCATCGACCGGCAGAAGATAGTTCTCGCCTTCGAGCTGCACCCCGTAGCCCGAGAGATAGACCATGATGGCGGAGTCCTGCGGGAGTTCCTGGGCCTTGTCGAGGAAGTCGCGCACTACGCGGCGAAGATCCGTCGCGTTGAGATCGCGGCCCTGGATGACCTCGAAGCCCGCGCTGGTAAGCGTCTGCGCGATCAGGCCCGCATCATTGGCGGCGGTGGCGAGCGGGTTTCGCTCATAGGCGCTCTGCCCCACCACGAGAGCGAGGCGCTGCTGTTGAGCTGAGGCATAAGATGTCGAGCCGGCAATCGTTGCCAGAACGAAAGCCGCAAAAACGATAGCACGTTTCAGTTGATACACGGTCAGCGAACCTGTTTTGGCCCGCGACGCGGGCATTGAAGAACAAGGCTTAAGTTGAACGATTTGAACGCCCCGTGAACAAAGCGGGACCTTTTGCTTTACTCAGCGCCGCGTCACGGTGAGATAGACGACGAACGCGCCGATCCCCAGGGCCAGCAGCATGATCACCATCTCGCGGGTCTCGCCGGTGAAGGCCACGCTGCGCATCACCTCTGCCCTCTGCGCCGCACGTTCGGGGTCGCGGAACATGATGAGGCTAATCACGGCGAGCAGAGTGATGAGGATTAGAATCCCGTAACGGCCCATAGACGCTCTCCTCAGCGGCCTTCGAAGCGCGGAGCGCGCTTCTCGCGGAAGGCGGTGACGCCCTCCATGAAATCATGACTGAAGCCAGCCTCTCGCTGATATTGCGCCTCCAGGTCAAGCTGCGCTTCAAGGCTGTTGGACAGGCTCTGCGCCACGGCCTGCTTCGTCAGGCGATGAGCCAGGCCGGGACCTTGAGCGATTCTCGCGGCGAACGCGGCGACATCCACGGGAAAGCATTCGTCGTCGAAAACCCTGTAGATAAGCCCCATCCCTTGAGCCTCCTCCGCCGGAATCGGATCGGCCGTGAGCATGAGCGCGAGCGCCTGCTTCGGGCCGACGAGGCGCGGAAGGATCCATGTGCCGCCGGCATCGGGCACCAGCGCGATCTTGGAGAACGCCTCCTGCAGATAGGCCGAGCGGGCGGCCAGCACGATATCGCAGGCGAGCGCGATGTTCATGGACGCACCGACCGCCGGGCCGTTGAGCGCCGCAATGGTGATCTTGGAATAATTCGCGAGCTTGAGAACGAGAGGGTTGTAGTCGCGGGCGAGCGGCGGGCCGAGATCGATGCGGCCCTGCTCGTCGCGCGGCAGGTTCTCGGTAAGGTCCTGGCCTGAGGAGAAGGCACGGCCCTCACCTGTCAGCACCACCACCCGCACCGCCTCATCCCGCTCGCAGGCATCGAGCGTTTCGCGCAGCTCGGCATGCATGGTGGCGTTGAGCGCATTCAGCTTGTCGGGGCGCGCGAGGGTGATCGTCGCGACCGGACCGTCGTTGGTGCAGCGCAGGGTCGTCAGGCTCATGCCTTTAGCCTCCTCAATCGTCGCGCTTGAACATAGTGCGGATTTCGGAACGCAGAACCGGCAAAAGCTCCGCTTCGAACCAGGAATTAGTCTTAAGCCACCCATTGTTACGCCAGGACGGATGAGGCAGGGGCAGGATGCGCGGCTTGCTTGGGCTGCCGAGAATCCCGCGCCAGCGCCTGACGGTCTCGGTCAGGCCGTCGCGAAAATCGTCCCCAAGGTGCCAGGCCTGCGCATATTGGCCGATCAGCAGAACGAGTTCGAGATTGGGCAGCGCATCGAACAGGGGCTGGCGCCAGACGTCCGCGCATTCGCGCCGCGGCCCGAGATCGCCGCCCTTGGCATCCTGCCCCGGAAAGCAGGAACCCATCGGCACGATGGCGACCTTGGAGGCATCGTAGAAGGCCGTTTCATCGAGCCCCAGCCACTCGCGCAGACGAGAGCCTGAGCGGTCAGCGAAAGGAATGCCGCTCGCATGGGCGCGGGTGCCCGGAGCTTGGCTTGCGATGCACAGGCGGGCGGTGGTGCTGCCCTGGATGATGGGACGCGGCTCATGGGGCAAGACTCCGCCGAAGAGAGGCGCATCACGGCAGATGCGGCAGGCCCGAAGCCGGCCTGCGAGTTCATCGAAGTCGGGAGGATTCATGTCCCTCAGATGGGGATCTGGGCGCGCCTTATCGAGCGTCCGCCTCTGCGAGAATACGCCTCAGAAAGAGCGTGCCGCCCACAGGTGTCTCGTAATAGGCATTCATCGGCTCGAAGCCGAATTTTCGGTAGAGCGCGATAGCGCTCGTCATGGATGGCAAGGTATCGAGTCTTATCTCGCAGTAGCCGATGCGCTTGGCCACATCGATGACCATGCCGACAAGCCGCTCTCCGAGGCCAAGGCCCCGCCCCTCCGGCGCCACGTAAAGGCGCTTCATCTCGCAGCAACCTTCCGCCTCCACGGGGCGAAGGGCGGCGCAGCCTATGGCTCGCCCTACAGCATCACGCGCCAAGAGCAGTTCGCCCTGAGGCGGCGCGTACTTCCCCGGCATGGCAGCCAACTCCGCCTCGAATCCCTGAAAGCAGAGATCGACATCGAGCGAGGCGGCATAGGCGCGAAACAAATCGGAGACCGCAGCGACTTCGCTGGCGGTTCGTGCGGGAGCGATGGAGAAAAGCTGCTCGTTCATGGCGCAATTCGTGGCGGCTTGCCTGCGAACCGTCAAGTCAGCCCGAATGCCTGCGCCGCCAATCCTGCGGACGCTCGAACTCGCCCGACCAGAGCCCGGCGGAACGGCTCTGCGCACGGAATTCCTGCATGTCGTAGTCACGACCGTAAGAGACGGCCCAGCCCTGCTCCACCATCCGCGCGCCGATATCCATGCCACCCACCGTGCAGCGGGCAAGGATGCGCCGATAGCGGTCGCGGCCGGAAGAGCGGCAGGAGACCGTCTCACCCGAGATCATCTCGATCAATGCGCGGCGCGCCACATCCCCGCAACGATAGGAGCGCCGATCCCGCGAACAGGTCTGCTCCATTTCCGGCGCATCGACCCCTTTCAGGCGGATGCGCGTATTGCCGATGCGGATCGTGTCGCCATCGGTCACCTGGGCGCGGCCTTCGAGGCTGCGGTCGTTGGGTTTGAGCGCAATCCCGGCCCCGCCGGCGAGCGCCAGCGCGATGATGAGGGATTGGATGCCGCTTTTTCCGAAGCGGCGACGCCTGCGTCTCACGACAGGCGCTCTGAGACTCCGGCCTGCCCGAAGGTCGCCATGTCGCGATGCACCTGGGCCGCGGCCTTGATCAGCCCCGCCGCCAAAGCAGCGCCCGAGCCTTCGCCGAGGCGCATGCCGAGAGCGAGCAGCGGGATCTTGCCGAGGCGGGCCAGCACGTCCTGATGGGCGCCCTCGGCGCTCAGATGCCCGGCAATGCAGTGATCGATGGTGGAGGGATGGATCGCGTGCAGGATCGCGGCGGCGGCGGTGGCCACATAGCCGTCGAGCACGACGGGAATCTTCTGCAGCCGCGCGGCCAGGATCGCACCCGCGATCGCCGCGATCTCGCGTCCGCCCAGGCGGCGCAGCACCTCCAGCGGGTCCTTCAGGTGATCACCGTGATGGGCGATGGCCGCTTCGACGGCGGCGACCTTTCGCTTCAGGCCCTCATCGTCCACGCCCGTGCCGCGACCGACCCAATGCTCGGCGGGACCGCCATAGAGAGCGGTGTAGATCGCGGCGGCCACCGTGGTGTTGCCGATGCCCATCTCGCCGACCGCCAGCAGGTCCGTGCCGCCGGCAATGGCCTCCATGCCGAAGGCCATGGTGGCGACGCAGGCCTTCTCGTCCATGGCATCGGCTTCGGTGATGTCGCCGGTGGGCATGTCGAGGGCGAGGTCGAACACCTTGAAGCCGAGCCCATAGGCCGCGCAGATCTGGTTGATGGCGGCACCGCCCGCCGCGAAGTTCTCGAGCATCTGGCGGTTCACGTCGGAGGGAAAAGCCGAGACGCCCTTGGCCGTCACGCCATGGCTGCCCGCGAAGACGCAGACGAGCGGGCGGTCCACGGTGGGATTCGGCTTGCCCTGCCATGCGGCGAGCCATTCATTGATGTGTTCGAGACGGCCCAGGCTGCCCGCAGGCTTGGTGAGTTGCCGGTCGCGCATCCGCACCGCGTCAACGGCAGCCTCGTCAGGACCGGCCATGGTCGTGATCAGGCGGCGGATATCGTCGAAAGGTGAGGATACGGGATCGGTCATGGAGGGCTCCAGCCCATGGGGCATTGCAGAACGCGAAGAGGCGTGACCTATAAGCATTTTCCGGCGAAGTGGACACCGGTTAGCCGCAAGAAAATGCGGCAAGTCACAATCTGCGAATGGTGTGGGGTGAAGCATGTCCGAGCAAATAGACAAGGTCGAAATGCCGCCGGTGAGTCCGTGGCAGGCCATCGCCGTGGACTTGGCCCATTGCCTGCGCTTCTATTCCCGGCTTCCGGTGCCAGCCCTGCCCTTCGAGCATAATGCCCATGCTCTACCGGACTTCCCGCGATTGGTGCGCGCTCTGCCCGTCGCGGGGCTGATCCTGGGGCTGCTGCCCGCGCTTGCCTTCGCCCTGGCCCTTTTCCTCAATCTCGGCCCGTTCCTCGCCGCAGCCTTGGCCGTTGCCGTCATGGTCATCACGACGGGCGCGTTCCATGAGGATGGCCTTGCCGATACGGCCGACAGTTTCGGCGGCGCGACTCAGGAGCGCCGCCTGGAAGTCATGCGCGACAGCCGGATCGGCTCCTTCGGGGCTGCCGCCCTGTTCCTAGGCTTGGCCCTTCGTATCGGGGCTCTGGCGGCAGTGGCGGCGCGGGCGGATTGGCTCGTCGGCGCGGGGGCGATTCTGGCGACGGCTTCGCTCTCCCGCACGGTCGGGCTCATGCCCCTCACCTTTCTGCCGCCAGCCCGCGCGGATGGCGCGGCCCGCGCCGTGGGTCAGCCCTCCCGCAACAGCTTCTGGTTCGCGGCGGGTCTGGCCGGAATCATCGCGCTCGCCCTTGGGCTGCTCGCTGGGATTCCGTTCGGCGGAATCATCCTGATGCTCCTGCTGTCCGTGCTGTCGGGATGGGCGATGATGCGGCTGTCCATGCGCCATCTGGGTGGCCAAACGGGCGACATTGCGGGCGCCACGCAGCAGGTGGCGGAGATCGCCGCGCTGATCGGCCTCTTGACGGTCCTGCAACCGTAACGACATGTGGGGCCATGGCCCGCGTCTCCAGCCCCTGCATCCGCGTCTGTCTCCTCGACCCCGAAACGGGGCTTTGCGAGGGCTGCGGCCGCACGCGCGAGGAGATTTCAAGCTGGTATCGGATTCCCGAGGAAGAACGCCAGCGCATCATGGCCGAGCTTCCGGAGCGCATGCGGCAGGCCTTCACGCCGGACAAGGACAAGAAGGTTTCCTGATGCCGGGGATTCGCGGCGCAGGCGGCCTTCTTGTCATCGCGGCCCTAGCGCTTGCCCTGTTCGCCGAGCGGAACATCGGCGACCTGTCGCCCTTGGAAGCCGCCGCGCTCCTGGGGCTGGGCGGCGCCTGCCTCCTCATGGCGGGCTCCATCGTGGAGGGCTTCGGGCGTCACTGGACCTATGGCGTGCAGGCCATCGCCGTCAGCGGCGGAATTCTCGTAGCGCTTCTCGTCACCTACGCCTCGCGGGGTGAACTGCATGCGGTACTCGACCGCGCCATCGGCGACATCGCGGTCGGCCGCACCGTCGTCACGCCCGATGGCGAAGTGGTCGCCGCCCGCAAAACCGATGGCAGCTTCCTGGTCCAGGGCAAGGTGAACGGCCACGATACCCGCTTCATTTTCGACACGGGCGCGAGCACCGTGGTTCTGCGCGCCGAACATGCGAGAGCGCTCGGCTTCAAGCCGGAAAGCCTCGACTATTCAATCCCTGTCTCGACCGCCAACGGCAGCGCCCTCGCAGCGCCCGTGGTGATCGACAGCCTGTCCGTCGGCCCGATCACCGAGCGCAACGTGCGGGCGCTGATCGCCCGCGAGGGAGTGCTGCACGCCAATCTGCTCGGCATGACATTTCTGGAGCGGCTTGGATCGTATGAAGTGCGCGGCAACAGGCTGATTTTGCGGTCGAAGGAGAGCATCTCGACCGCAGGCTGAGCGGGAAGTGCCTTACTCGGCTGCGCTGGGCGAGGGTTCGTCAGCCGGCGTGGCCAATCTCGACACCTGCGCCACAGCATCCCGCAGGGTCAGTAGGTTAGCGCCGGGCTTTACGGCCTCGGTCGCCAGATGGCGGCGATAGGCCCGTGCGCCGGGGCGACCCGTGAACAGGCCGAGCATGTGGCGGGTGATGTTGCTGAGGCGCTCGCCCTTCGCGAGTTGCTCCGCGATATAGGGCTCATAGGCCTCCACCGCCTCGAAGCCATCCGCGACTGGCGGCTCATCGCCGTAAAGCTCGGCATCGACGGCAAGCAGGATTTCCGGCTCGTGATAGGCCACGCGGCCCAGCATGACGCCGTCGACATGCTTCAGATGCTCGCGGATCTCATCCCAGGTCTTGATGCCGCCATTGATGGCCATGGGAAGATCGGGCCGTTCCGCCTTCAGGCGATAGACACGCGGGTAATCAAGCGGCGGAATGTCCCGGTTTTCCTTGGGCGAAAGTCCTTTCAGCCACGCCTTGCGGGCATGGACCGTCAGCTCGTCGCAGCCGGCGGAGACCACGTTGTCGGTCAGGCGGTTCAGCGCCTCTTCCGTATCCTGATCGTCCACGCCGATCCGGCATTTCACCGTCACCGGGAGGGAGACGGCGGCCTTCATGGCCGCGACGCACTCGCCCACCAGAACCGGCTCCTGCATGAGGCAGGCCCCGAAACGGCCATTCTGCACCCGGTCAGAGGGGCAGCCCACATTCAGGTTGATCTCGTCATAGCCGAACTCGGCGCAGATCCGGGCGGCCTGGGCGAGCTCCTTCGGGTCGGACCCGCCAAGCTGCACCGCCACCACATGCTCCGCCTCGCTGAAGCCGAGCAGCCGCTCTCGGGGACCATGAATGACCGCCCCCGTCGTGACCATCTCCGTATAAAGCCGTGCCCGGCGCGACATGACGCGGTGGAACGAGCGGCAATGCCGGTCGGTCCAGTCCATCATGGGGGCAACGGTGAAGAACTTCTGGGTCATCTCGGAGCGTGGTCTGGTGAAAGGCTGTTGCGGCAAGCTTTTCCGATATGGGGGCGATAATCACAAGGGAAAATAAGCGCGGGGCTGTGTCACAGGGCCAGAGGGTTCACCCGATCACCGCCGCAACCTTGGCCTCCAGCACCGCCGCCGCATCTTGCGGCTTGAGCTTCACTTGCAACCCGCGCTGGCCGCCGTTCATGAAGACCTCGGCGTGCTGGAGGGCCGTTTCCTCGATCACGGTCGGCACGCGCTTTTTCTGGCCGAAGGGGCTGATGCCGCCGACGTGGTAGCCCGTGATGCGCTCCGCATCCGCCGGCTTCATCATCTGCGCTGCCTTGCCGCCTAAGACGGCGGCGAGCTTCTTCAGGTTCACTTCCATGTCCGACGGAACGACGACGCAGGCGGGTTTGCCGTCGATCTGAACCATCAGCGTCTTGAGCACGGCATTGGGATCGGCGCCCATGGCTTCCGCGGCCTGGAGGCCGATGCGCTCCGCGTTCGGATCGTACTCGTAGGCATGAACCGTGAAGGCGACGCGGGCCTGCTGGAGGGCCTGCGTCGCGCGGGTGGTCTTGGACATGGCGGATCGTCAGGAAATGGCGCGATCAGTGATCGTGCTTGTGCCCATGATGATGGTGACCGCATCCGCAACCGGGACCATGGTCGTGGTGATGATGGTCATGATCGTGAGCATGCGCGTGATCATGCTTGTGATCGTGATGCTCGTGCCCATGCTCATGATGGTCATGGCCGTGGTGGTGATGATCGTGACCGTGATGGTGGTCGTGAGAGCAGACATGGGCGCTGCGCTCGGGCTTGAAAGCGCGCTCGACGGGCGTCACCGTGCAGCCCTGCCCGCGCGCGAGTTCGGCCAGCGCCGCGTCGTTCTCGATATAGAGGGCGTCGTTCGTGATCTCGGCGAGGCCGTGATTGCTGCCGAGATGCCATGCGAGGCGCATGAGGCGGAGCGGGTTCTCCGCCTTCACTTCCAGCAGGCCTTCGGCCTTCGCCTTCACCTGCACGAGACGGCCATCTTCGAGGCGCAGTGCATCGCCGTCGTTGATGGTGGTCTCCATGTCGAGGTCGAGATGGATCTCGGTTCCGCCCTCGCCCCTCAGATGATCATGACGGCGGTTGCGGGCCTGATGGTCGAGCGTCACCGTATCGATGACACGGTCGGCCTTCACGGCGGGCTTGCGGACGATGGTGGTAACGCGGGGCATGGTGTGTCTCGTGAAAATCGGATGTCTTGAAGATAGGAAGCGTAGCCGGAATTTAATACTCGACCTTGTCCGTCTTGTTCGCCCAGGCATCGAACACCGACTTTGCCTCCAGGCTCGGCTGGTGATCCATGGGGATGAGGCGCTCCGGGACGGGCTTGGGGATCTCGTCGTAGATCAGGCTGTCGTCGAAGCCGATATCCGCCGCGTCCTGCCGCGTATTGGCGAAGACGATGCGCGACACGCGCGCCCAATAGGCCGAGGCGAGGCACATGGGGCACGGCTCGCAGCTCGTATAAAGGGTCGAGCCTTCCAGGGAGAAATCGCCGATCTCCTGGCAGGCCCGGCGGATCGCCGTGACCTCCGCATGGGCGGTGGGATCGTTCGCCGAGGTCACCTGGTTCCAGCCCTCGGCCAGCACCTTGCCGTCGCGCACGATCACGGCGCCGAACGGGCCGCCGGCTCCTTCGTCCATATGATGGCGCGAGAGGGCGATGGCACGGGCCAGATAAAGCTGATCTTGGTTCTTTGTTTCGCTCATGGGAGCTATTTATCGTTTGACGCGACGGGAAGCGAGAGATTTCGGCCCAGCTCGATCCGCTCCCGCACCTGAAGAATCTGAGCCGTCACCGAGGCCGCGATGACCGCCGGGTCCTTGTCAGCGATGCCGGGAAGGCCGATGGGGCAGACGAGCGAAGCGATCATATCGGTGCCCAGGCCTAGCTCCCGGAACCGCTTTTCAAACCTCGCCCGCTTGGTCGCGCTGCCGATCAGGCCGACATAAGGAAAGCCCCGCTTCAGGGCCGCCGCCGTGATCGCCATGTCGAGGGGGTGGTCATGGGTCATGACCAGGATGAGGGAGTGAGGCCTCGCCTGGGCGATCTCGGCCTCGGGGTCGCGCATTCGGATGGCGGAAGCGTTGGCGGGGAGATGGGCGGGAAAGGCATCCTCCCGGTCGTCGAGCCAGCGGACCGTGAACGGCAGAGGCGCTAGCGCCAGCACGAGCGCCCGGCCCACATGGCCTGCTCCGAAGATCAAGACAGGGGTATGATCCTCGCCATGGGTCTCGTGCCAGCCGGTTCCGACATCGTCGCCGACGGCGGAACCTACCTCGCGCCGGACCCGGTCAATCTCCATCCGGCATTCGACATCGAAGAGCCCGCCCTTGTCCTCGGCAGCCTTGAGAGGCTCGATATCGGGCAGGTCTCTCTTATCGAAGGTCTCGATGAGGATTTTGACCCGCCCGCCACAGCATTGGCCGAGGTCGGGCCCTAGCGCCTGATCGATGATGCGCGCTGGCCCGCGTCCATGGGCCAGCATCTCACGGGCGATGTCGAGCATGAGGAATTCAAGCTGCCCGCCGCCTATGGTGCCGTGGAAAGCCCCATCGGGACGCACGACCATGCGGGCACCGGCCTCGCGCGGGGCGGAGCCCTTCACGTCATGCACGGTGATCAGGGCAGCAGCGCCGTGCCGCGTGATGAGGTCGGTGAGCTGGCGCCAGGCTCTCACCCCATCGGCCTCCCTCGCAGCGCCTCGCAGGCACGCAGGATCGCCTCGGGCGTGGCGGGCGCATCGAGCGGCACGGGCTTCATTGGGTCGAGCGCATGCACCGCATCGGCCAGCGCGCAGAACACGCTGTTCGCCAGCATGATCGGCGGCTCGCCCACGGCCTTTGAGCGATAGATCGTCTCCTCGCGGTTGCTGTTGGGATAAAGCGCGACGCGGAAATCGGCCGGCACGTCGGATGCCACCGGGATCTTGTAGGTGGACGGCGCGTGCGTGAGCAGGCGGCCCTCCTTGTTGAACACCAGCTCCTCGGTGGTGAGCCAGCCCATGCCCTGCACGAAGCCGCCTTCGATCTGGCCGATATCGATGGCCGGATTCAGCGAGCGGCCCACATCGTGCAGGATGTCGGTGCGCAGCACCCGGTTCTCGCCGGTGAGCGTATCGACGATCACTTCGGAACAGGCCGCGCCATAGGCGAAGTAGAAGAACGGGCGGCCCGTGGCCTTGGCGCGGTCCCAGGTGATCTTCGGCGTCTTGTAATGCCCCGCCTCGGAGAGGGCGACGCGGGCGAGAATGCATTTCTTCACCAGCTCGTCGAAGGGCACGCTCTCGTTGCCGATGAACACGCGGTCGTCGCGGAATTCGATCTGCTCCTCTAGGACGCCATAAGCCTCGGCGGCATAGGCGATCATGCGCTTCTTGATCGCCTCCGCCGCGACCTTCGCCGCCATGCCGTTGAGATCGGAGCCCGAGGATGCAGCCGTCGGCGAGGTGTTCGGCACCTTCGCCGTGGTCGTCGCGGTGATGCGCACGCGCTCCATGGCGATGCCGAACTCCTCGGCCACCACCTGCGCCACCTTGATGTAGAGCCCCTGCCCCATCTCGGTGCCGCCGTGGTTCAAATGCACGGAGCCGTCCTGGTACACGTGCACCAGCGCGCCCGCCTGGTTCATGTGGGTCAGCGTGAAGCTGATGCCGAACTTCACGGGCGTGAGCGCGATGCCCTTCTTCATGATCGGCGAGGATGCGTTGAAGGCTTTGATCTCCTCGCGACGCATCCGGTAGTTGGAGGTATCCTCGAGCGTGCGCACGAGGTTGTGGAGCGTGTCGGTCTCCTCCACCTCCATGCCGTAGGGCGTGTGATTTTCGCCCGGCTTGTAGAAATTGGCGTAGCGCACATCGAGCGGGTCCCGTCCCGTCGCCCAGGCGATCTGGTCCATCACATGCTCGATCGCGAGCATGCCCTGTGGACCGCCGAAACCCCGGAAGGCCGTATTCGACACGGTGTTGGTTTTCAACCGCTTGGAGGCGATGTGGACGGCGGGCATCCAATAGGCGTTGTCGGCGTGGAACATGGCGCGATCCACGACGCCGCTCGACAGGTCCGCCGAGTAGCCGCAGCGGGCGAGCAGATCGACCGCATATCCCTGGATGCGCCCCTCATCGTCGAAGCCGACCTGCCAGTCGCAGCGAAAGTCGTGGCGCTTGCCGGTGAGGATGAAATCGTCGTCGCGGTCGAGGCGGATCTTGCACGGCTTCCCCGTCACCCGCGCCGCGAGAGCAGCGGTGACGGCCCATTGCGTCGCCTGGCTTTCCTTGCCGCCGAAGCCACCGCCCATGCGCCGCGTCTCGCAGGTGACATAGGCATCGGGAATATCCAGCACGCGGGCCACCACATGCTGCACCTCAGTGGGATGCTGCGTGGAGGAATAGACATGCACATCGCCATCCTCGCCGGGAATTGCAAATGCGACCTGCCCTTCGAGATAGAAATGCTCCTGTCCGCCGACGCGGAAATGGCCGTTCAGCTTTCGGGAGGATGAAGCGATCACGGCATTCGGATCACCGCGTCCATAGGCGTAATCCGGCAGCACGGTCTCGCCGCGTTCCAACGCATCCTCGACCGTGATGCTAGGCGTCTCGGATTCGATCTCCATCACCGCATGCTTCACCGCACGACGGGCAACATCGCGGGTGGTCGCAACGACGGCGAAGACAGCCTGTCCGAGGAAGCTGATTTCGGAATCGACGAAGAGCGGATCGTCGCCGAAAGCAGGCGACACGTCGTTCCTGCCGGGGATGTCGGCAACGGTCAGCACTGCGACGACACCGGGCACCGCGCGCACGGCGGAGACGTCGAGGGAGACCAATCGGCCGCGCGCTTTCGGAGCTTGGCCTATGGCCACATGCAGCGTGCCTTCGGGCTCGCGAATGTCGTCGATATATTGCGCGACACCCTGCACATGCTTGGGGCCGGAATCATGCGGCAGAGGCTTGCGAATATGTCGCAACGATTCCACACCCTCCCCTTGAGGGGGAGGGTCGGAGCGCGTCAGCGATCCGGGGTGGGGTGGAAGCGCCGCGTTCTGAGAACTCTCGTGTCCCACCCCCTCCCGCGCCTGCGGCGCGACCTCCCCCCTCAAGGGGGAGGTAGAGGAAGCCGCGGTGAGTTTGGGTTGCTCGTTCATCGCCCTACTCCGCCGCTTCCAGCGCATCGCGCTGGCCGAAGATCCGCGTGGCGTGGGTCTGGCCTGAAGCGGTTTCGCTCAAAGCCTTGAACACGAGGTTCCGCGCAACCGTCATGCGATAGGCGGCGGATGCCCGGTGATCGTCGAGAGGCTGATAGTCGCGCGTGATCGCGGCCATCGCTTCGCCCCAGGCGGATGGATCGTCGAGGGACACACCCACGAGCGCTGCTTCCGTCTCGGCCGCACGCTTCGGAACGCCGGCGAGACCGCCGAAGGCGATACGCGCTTCGGCGATGCGCCGTCCATCGAGCGTGAAGCGGAACGCACCCATCACGGCCGAGATATCCTCGTCGAACCGTTTCGAGACCTTGTAAGCCCGGAAGGCCTGATGCCGCGCCAGCTTCGGCACGATGACCTGCCGCACGAACTCGCCGGGCTGACGGTCCTGCTTGCGATAGGCGATGAAGAATTGGTCGAGGGGAATACGGCGCAGGCTCTCGCCTTTCCGCAGCTCAAGCTCCGCGCCGAGCGCGATCAAAGCCGGCGGCAGATCGCCGATGGGCGAGCCGTTGGCGATGTTGCCGCCCACCGTTCCCGACGCGCGCACCTGCACCGAACCGAAGCGGCGCATGAGCTCGCCAAGATCAGGGTCGATATGGGCGAGGCTCGAATAAGCCTCCGCATGGGTAGCGGTCGCTCCGATGCCAAGATGAGATGCGGAATCCTCAATCAGATCGAGACCAGCGACACGCCCGAGCCAGATGACCTTTTCGATCTCGGCCATCCCCTTCGTGATCCACAGACCGACATCGGTGCAGCCGGCGACAAGCGTGGCATCGGGATGCTGTGCATGGAGGGCGGCGAGAGAATCCTCCGTCGCGGGCGCCGCGAAGAAGGTTGTATGATTGCCGATGAAGATGTCGCGGCCGTCGGCGAGATCCGAGAGGGCTTGCATCGTCTGCTCATTGGCGAGCCGGAAAGCATCGTCGGGCTGATGGGCACAGGCTTCAAGGGTTGCATCGACAATCGGCCTGTAGCCCGTGCAACGGCAGAGATTGCCCGCGAGCGCATCGTTCACCGCATCGCGGGTCAAGGGGCGCCGGCCTTCATGGTAGAGCGCAAACAGGCTCATCACGATGCCGGGCGTGCAGAAGCCGCATTGAGAGCCGTGATGCGACACCATGGCGGCCTGGACCGGATGAAGCTCCCCACCGGAGGCGAGATCCTCGACGGTGACGATCTCGGCGCCGTCCACTTGGCCGAGAAGCATGATGCAGGCATTGACAGGTTCGTAATGGACCCTGCCGCCCCGCATCCGACCGATGGCGATGGTGCAGGCGCCGCAATCGCCTTCCGCGCAGCCTTCCTTCGTGCCGACCCGACGCTCCTGAAGTCTCAGGTAGTCCAGAAGCGTGGTGCGCGGGTGAAAGCCGGAAACCTCGATGGGCTGTCCATTCCGCCAAAAGCGGATCGCGTCTCGTACCAAGATAATCCTCCGCCGGGTTCGAGCCCGGCCTGTTATGGTGATCCGGGTAGAATGGCGGAGCAAGGTCTTTTCGCCAAGGGGCGTTTATAGAAGTAGGTTCGCGATGGACGCACCATCGCGAACCCGAGTGCCGGAGCTTACCAGCTGCCGGTGTTCGGCATGGAGGCCCAGGGCTCCTGGATGGGCTTGGGCTCGCCACGCTGAAGCAGCTCGATGGAGATGTTGTCGGGGGTTTTGACGAAGGCCATGTAACCGTCGCGGGGCGGACGGTTGATGGTGACGCCCGCATCCATCAGCCTCTGGCAGATTTCATAGATGTCGTCGACCCGGTAGGCGAGATGGCCGAAGTTCCGGCCGCCGGCATATTCCTTCTCGTCCCAGTTATGGGTGAGTTCGAGAAGCGGAGCCTTGGATTCCTTCGCCCTCTCCACATCGCCGGGAGCTGCCAGGAAGACGAGGGTATAGCGGCCCTTCTCGTTGTCCGTGCGGCGGACTTCCACGAGGCCGAACTTGTTGCAGAAGAAATCAAGGGATGCCTCGAGATCCGAGACCCTGACCATGGTGTGGAGGTATTCCATAACGCTCTCCCGAATGTGTCGCGGGTACGTGATGGCGCTTTTGGCGGGGAGATCAAGTAAGATGAGCTACCACCCTCTGAAAAACCCTTGGATTTGTTCACGAGGATGACCGAAAGCCATTTCGGGCAGGCTTGCGTCCGCTCGCCGATGCCGTCACGCTTCAATGCAATCATATATCGAGGAAGAGTTGCCGATGCGCACAGATACTGCCCCGGTCGTCCGTCTCGCGGATTATCGCCCCAGCGACTTTCTGATCGACCGTGTCGAGTTGGACTTCCGGCTGCATCCCACGGCAACGAAGGTGACCGCTACGCTTCACATGAGGCCGAACCCGGCTGGACGCCCGGACGCGCCGCTCGTCCTCGACGGTGATGAGGTCAGCCTCAAAGGTCTCGCGCTCGATGGGCGCGACCTGGATGTTGCAGAGTATGAAGCCTCGCCCCAGTCTCTCGCAATCAGCCAGCCCCCGCGGCAGCCGTTTCGCCTTACCATCGAGACCGAGATCGACCCGACGGCCAACACGAAGCTGATGGGGCTTTACCGTTCGAGCGGCAATTATTGCACCCAATGCGAGGCGGAAGGGTTCCGCCGCATCACCTATTTCCTCGACCGTCCCGATGTGCTGGCCGTCTACACCACGCGCATCGAAGCGGATCGGGACGAAGCGCCGGTCCTGCTCGGCAACGGCAACCCGGTCGAGAGCGGCGCCATTGAGGGCACCAGCCGGCACTATGCCGCGTGGCACGATCCGCACCCCAAACCATCCTATCTCTTCGCCCTCGTCGGCGGACGACTGGGCCGGGTCGGCAAGAGCTTCACGACCATGAACGGCCGTGAGGTCGAACTCGCCATCTATGTGGAACCCGGAAAAGAGAACCGCGCCGATTACGCGCTCGACGCCCTTGAGCGCTCGATGGTCTGGGACGAGCGGGTCTATGGCCGCGAATACGACCTCGACGTGTTCAACATCGTCGCCGTGTCCGACTTCAACATGGGCGCCATGGAGAACAAGGGCCTCAACATCTTCAACGACAAATACGTGCTGGCCTCTCCTGAGACCGCCACCGATGTCGATTACGCGAATATCGAGGCGATCATCGCCCACGAGTATTTCCACAACTGGTCCGGGAACCGGGTCACCTGCCGCGACTGGTTCCAGCTTTGCCTGAAGGAAGGCCTGACGGTCTTCCGCGACCAGGAATTCTCCTCCGACGAGCGCTCGCGGCCTGTCCATCGCATCTCCGAGGTGAAGACCTTGAGGGCGCGCCAATTCCTGGAGGATGGAAGCCCCCTCTCCCATCCGGTTCGCCCAACCCAGTATCGCGAGATCAACAACTTCTATACCGCCACGGTCTATGAGAAGGGCGCCGAGATCGTGCGCATGCTCAAGACGATCATCGGCGACGAGGATTTCCGGCGCGGGATGGACCTCTACTACGAGCGCTGCGATGGCACCGCCGCCACGGTCGAGGATTTCCTGAAGGCCTTCGCCGATGTGACGGGCCGCGACCTCTCCCACTTCGCCCGCTGGTACGTCCAGTCGGGGACGCCGCGCGTGAGCGTGCGGGGACATTATGACGAGGCCGCCGAAACCTACCGCCTGGACTTCAAGCAGGAGACGCCACCGACGCCGGGCCAGCCCACCAAGGAGCCGATGGTGATCCCGGTCGTGCTGGGACTTGTGAGCGAAAATGGGCAGCCGCTCAGCGCCGCCTGCGAGCGCGTGAACCAGCGTGGCGTTTTCGTGCTCGACAAGGGTGAGGACACCATCACGTTCACAGGCGTGGCCTCGCGCCCGGTGCCGTCCCTGTTCCGTGGCTTCTCGGCCCCCGTGAAAGTCTCGCTCGATTTCTCGAACGAGGACCTGCTCGTGCTGCTGCGGCACGACATGGATGCGTTCAATCGCTGGCAGGCATCGCAGAGCGTCGCCATGCGGACTCTCGTCGCTCTCTCGACCGGCAAGACCGTGCCTGACGACGAGATGAACGCCCTTTCCTCCGCCTTCCGTTCCTTCATGGAAACGGATGCCCTGAACGACCCGGCCTTTGCCGCGCTCGTGCTAACCCTTCCGAGCGAAGCCGACATCGCGCAGGAGATCGGAGAGGATGTCGATCCCGAGGCGATCCATCGCGCACGCAAAACCCTGCGCCGGCACATCGGACAGGCATGCTTCGATACTTTGCAGCGCTTCTATAACTCCTTGGGCAACTCGGAAGCCTACAGTCCCGATGCCGCAAGCGCAGGCCGACGGTCCTTGCGCAATGCCGCTCTCGACCTGATCGCTGCCGCTGATCCCAAAGGCGGCGAAGCCTTGGCCAGCAACCAGTTCGAGAATGCCGGCAACATGACGGATCGTCTTGCCGCGCTCGGCGTGTTGATGACGCTGCCCGGTGATGTGCGGGAGCAAGCCATCTCACGGTTCGAAAACTTGTATCGTGATGAGCCGCTCGTGCTCGACAAGTGGTTCACGCTGCAAGCGGCCATCCCTGAAGACGGCACGTTAGAGCGCGTGAAGCGTCTCATGACTCACTCAGCCTTCTCCCTCAACAACCCCAACAGGGTGCGTTCTCTCATCGGCAGTTTCGCGATGCTGAATCAAGTTCAGTTCAATCGAATCGATGGAGCCGGCTACGCGCTGCTCGCAGACATCGTGCTGCGCGCCGACGAACTGAATCCGCAACTCGCCGCGCGTCTCCTCACGGCCTTCAGTTCATGGCGCATGATGGAGCCGACTCGCCGCGCTCATGCGAAGCAGGCGCTGCTGTCTATTTCGCAAAAGCCCAACCTTTCTCGCGATGTAGGAGACATCGTGAATCGTTCGCTCGAAGAGAGTGAGGCGACTTAAGAATCCCGGAGGTTTGTCACCTGCCGCTGCGGGATTATCCAAGTAATCCCCAGCGTCGGGAGACAATGAAAATTTTTTATTAACCTCATCGTTCACATAGCTAGACAAATCACCCGCCCGTGATTCTATTGTTGGTGATTCGGAGAGATGCGGCACGTCCTTCCGAATGTAAGGACAGTTAGTGGTTCCGAAGGGAGCATCGCATGGCGGGGGCGGTGACCGCATGCGTACCCGCACGCGCGGGTACGATTCTAGGGGTAGCGCGGTCAGACGCGAACCCGGCCTATCGTAGGCTAGAGCAATATGAATCCCTGCTCAGGCTTGCAGTCCCGGCAGTTCTCATTCTCTTCCTTGTGACGCTTGCAGGCAGCGCGTGGGTGCAGATCCGCGACGGCCGCAAGGACACGCTTCGCGACGCCATTCACGACATCGACATCATCGCCTCGCTCTCGGCTGCAAAGCTTGGCGCTTATGAGGCCCCTAAGGGCAAGGCCCAGGCAGTCGCGCTTCTGGATGCGCTGGCCAAGGACATGCCGGCGAGCGCCCTGTCGCATAACCGCAGCCTTCTTCTCATCGATCAGGCTGGCGCCGTCCTTACGATCTATCCGCCGGCCGCAGACGCGCCTCAGACCCTCAGCGAAGTGTTGGGCGATGCGCAGCCACTTGCCCTGTTCGCCGACCGCGCCGGCGTCATGACAATTAAACTAAAGGACGGCAACGAGGGCATCGCCACCGTTCGCTCGCTTGCCGCCTCCTCCGGCCAGGTCGCCGTGGTCCAGCCGCTGCCGCATGTACTGGCCGGCTGGTGGACGCGCACCATCGGCCACGTCTCCCTCCTCGGCGCGACCATCGTCGTGCTGCTCGGCATCGGCATCGCCTATATGATGCAGTCGAACCGCGCCCGCGCCGCCGACGAGGTGTGCGAGAAAGTCCGTGACAGGATCGACTCCGCTCTCAACCGCGGGCGCTGCGGCCTGTGGGACTGGGACATCGGACGCGGGCGCATCTACTGGTCCGACTCGATGTACGAGCTTCTCGGCTACGAGCGTCAGGACGAATTCCTTTCCTTCGGCGAAGTGAACACCATGATCCATCCCGAGGATCAGGATCTCTATACGCTCGCCGAACAGCTTGCTTCCGCCAGCACCTCGCTCGTCGATTACGAATTCCGCATCCGCAGCATCACCGGCGACTGGGTGTGGCTGCGCGCCCGCGCCGAACTGATGAACGACCCCGACGACGCCGCGAGCCACCTCGTTGGCATCGCGGTGGACGTGACCGAGCAGCGCGGCCTCGAAGAGAAGACCGCCCGCGCCGACGCTCGCCTGCACGACGCCATCGAGGCGATCTCCGAGGCCTTCGTGCTGTGGGACGCCAACAACAATCTCGTGCTCTGCAATTCGAAGTTCCAGAAGCTCCATGAGCTGCCATCGGGGGCCGATCTTCAGGGCAAGTCCTACGCCGAAGTCATGGCGCTCGGCCGCCCGCCGGAAGTGCAGCACCAGTTCCTGCGCCGCGAGCAGCAGGATGTGGGCGCCCGCACTTTCGAGGCGCGCCTTCAGGATGGCCGCTGGCTGCAGATCAACGAGCGCCGCACGAAGGACGGCGGCTACGTGTCGGTGGGTACGGACATTACGGCGCTGAAGCGCCACGAGCATCGCCTCGTCGAGTCCGAGAAGGAACTCATCGCCACGGTTCTCGACCTCAAGCAGTCGCGCCAGAAGCTGGAAGCGCAGACGCATCAGCTCGCCGATCTCGCCGAGCGCTATCTCGACCAGAAGGCCCAGGCCGAAAGCGCCAACCGCGCCAAGTCCGAATTCCTGGCGAATATGAGCCACGAGCTTCGCACACCGCTCAACGCCATCATCGGCTTCGCGGAAGTCATGCAAAGCGGCATCTTCGGAAATCTCGGCTCGGACAAGTACGAAGAATACTGCACCGACATCCGCTCCAGCGGCGAATATCTGCTCTCGGTGATCAACGACATCCTCGACATGTCGCGCATCGAGGCCGGCCGCACCACGCTGACGAAGCAGCCGATCGAGGTTCACGCCTCCATCCAGCGCGCCCTGAAACTCGTGAGCGAGCAGACGAAGGCCAAGAACCTTTCGGTCACCGTGGACGTGATTCCCGAGGACATCATCGTTCCCGCCGACGAGCGCGCGCTGCACCAGATTCTCGTCAACCTGCTCCAGAACGCCACGAAGTTCACGAGCGAAGGCGGCTGCATCACGGTACGTACCCGTCAGGCCGGCGACGCCATCAACATCTACGTGGAAGACAACGGCATCGGCATTCCCGATCACGCCCTCCATAAACTGGGCCAGCCCTTCGAGCAGGTCGAAACCGAGTTCTCGAAGAGCTACAAGGGCTCAGGCCTCGGTCTCGCCATCGCCCGCTCGCTCGCCGAGCTCCACGGCGGCTCGCTCCGCATCAAGAGCCAGGAAGGCGTCGGCACCATCGTGCTCGTCCACCTCCCGCTCACGGAAGCCACCAGCGCCGATATCGCGCTGGCTGATACCGCTGCCTGATCGATGAGACCGCCGGCGGAATTTGCCGGCGATCAACCCGTTTAACGAAGCACCCGCTCGAAAATCTCCCGCACCTGCTGGCGCGTAGCGTTCAGATGGTTCAGCAAGACCATCGCATCCGGCAATCCGGCGACGACCGCCAGTCGCTTGAGGATCGCAGGCGGAACCGATGCGGCATCGAAATCGCCCTCAATGGTCAGCCGCTGCCACTGGAAGATGGCGATGAACAAGCGGTGCGCCTCAACCAAGGTGCGAGCATCTTCCTCGCCGATGAGACCGGCCTTGCTGGCCTCATGGAACGTCGCCTCGGGTGCGGTTCCGATCAACGCCGGATGCTGCGCGCTGTGCGCGAGCACCAGGGCCTGTGCGATGAAGTCGAGATCCGTCAGCCCGCCCTTGGCAAGCTTCAAATCCCAAGGATTATCGTCGCCCTTCTCCTGCGCGATGAGATTGCGCATGGAGCGGACTTCGGATGCCACATGCTTCCATTCTCGCTTGGCGGCAACGATCTCCCTCACGGCCTCGTTAACGTGCTCCGCGATGGCGGGCGCGCCCACCAGCAGGCGGGCGCGGGTGAGCGCCATGTGCTCCCAGAGATCGGCCTCGTTGTGCTGATACGCGATGAAGCCCTTGAACTGCGAGGCGACAGGGCCTTTGCCGCCCTGCGGACGGAGACGCAGGTCGACCTCATAGAGCAACCCACGCCGCGTCGGCACCGTGAGCGCCGCCACGAGGCGCTGTGTGAGGCGCGTGTGATAAACCACGACATCGAGGGGGCGGCTTCCCGTGCTGTCGCGCGTGTCTTCATCGAAATCATAGAGAACCACGAGGTCGAGATCCGAACCCGCCGTGAGCTCGCGCGTGCCGAGCCTGCCGAGACCGAGGATAGCGACCTGTGCACCCGGAACGATGCCGTGCTCGACCTCAAATTCCTTGCGAACCTGCTCGTAGGATACACGCAGAATAGCCGTTGCGATGGCGGCATAGGCTTCGCCGGCCTGAGAGGGTGAAATGATATCGGAGAGCAAGCGTGCGCCGGTGATGAAGCGCATCTGCCGCGCCGCATCGCGGGAGCGGTCCAGAAACTCCTCGTAATCGCCAGGCGAGCCGATGAACTGACGCACCTGCTGTTCGATGACGGCTTCATCGACAAGCGGGATACCGAACGCTGGGTCGATCAGAACGTCGAGAACGTGCGGCGATTGAGCGACGGTGCTGGCGAGGCGCGGTGCGGTGCCGAGAAGATCGGCGAAGCGCAGGCGCAGCTTGTCGTGGGATTGGAGAATGGTGAGAAGTTCGACGGCGGCGGGCATACGGCCGAAGGCGCGGTCGAGAGTGTCCAGGGCGGCGTCAGGATCGGCTGTTCCGCCAAGGGCCGACAGCAAGGCCGGCGTCAGTTCTGTCAGGACTTCACGGGCGCGGGGACTTGTGATTGCGGGGCGGCGTCCGAAATGCCAGCCACGGACCGTTTCCGCGACCTTGGAAGGATCGCGGAAGCCCATGCGCTGGAGCGTAGCCAGCGTCTCGGGATCATCCTCCGTACCGGTGAAGACGAGACTGCCGATATCGGAGGCAAGTTCAGGGCCTTCCTCGAACAACAGCGCGTAATGGCCCTGCACGATCTTGGCCTGATCGGTGAGAGCCTTCGCGAAAGCCTTGAGATTGGCATAGCCGCAGAATTTTGCGAAACGCTTCAGCTCGTCCTCGTCGGACGGCAGGCGCTGGGTCTGCTCGTCGGCAACCATCTGCAAGCGGTGTTCGATGGTGCGAAGGAAACGATAGGCATCGGAGAGTTCGTCACGGGCTTCGGCGGTGATCCAGCCCTCATCATGCAGCGCCGCCAGCATGTCTAGCGTCCGCCTGCCGCGCAGGCCGGGACGTCGGCCGCCGAAAACGAGCTGCTGCGTCTGCACGAAGAACTCGATCTCGCGGATGCCGCCGCGTCCGAGCTTGATATCGTGCCCCACGACGGCGATCTGATCATGCCCACGCACGGCATGAATCTGCCGCTTCATCGCATGCACATCGGCGATGGAGGCGAAGTCGAAATATTTCCGCCAGATGAAGGGACGAAGCTCCTGCAGGAATGCCTCACCGAGCCCGATATCACCGGCAATGGGCCGCGCCTTGATGAACGCGGCGCGCTCCCAGTTCTGGCCCAAGGTTTCGTAATACACATAGGCCGAGGCCAGCGACATGGCGGTCGGCGTTGAGCCAGGATCGGGCCGCAGGCGGTAATCGACGCGGTGCACATAGCCGTCTGCGGTCCGCTCCTGCAACAGGCGCGCCAGTTGCTGCGCGACGCGGGTGTAGACCGTAGCGGCCTCCGCCCGTTCTTTCAGGACCGATGTTTCGGAGTCGAAGAAGATGACGAGATCGATGTCGCTGGAATAGTTGAGTTCCCCTGCCCCGTGTTTGCCGAGCGCCAGCACCGTTACACCCGATCC
This sequence comes from Microvirga sp., assembly GCA_041913065.1. GTDB lineage: Bacteria > Pseudomonadota > Alphaproteobacteria > Rhizobiales > Beijerinckiaceae > Microvirga. The sequence continues at coordinate 28,644 of JAYSGD010000013.1, forward strand.
CTCACCCGGATTCTCGGGGTTGGGCAGATTGATGCGTCCGAGATCGGCCGTCTCGGTGAGAACGAGATTGAGGCCACCAGACACCGAAGCATCGGCAAACTCCGATAGAGCACGCGTGACTTCCTCCACGCTCCACAATCCACCGATATCGGCAAGAGCAACAAGGAGGGCGTGGGCGCCGCGGTTGCGCCGGAATTCGCGGGCCGCATCATCGCGTGTCAGGCCCCTGGATCGGATTTCACGAAACAGGTTGGCCTGGCTCTCGACGATGGCGCGATGGCTCTGCTCGGGCTCCTCGAAGGCGAGCTTCGCCATGCGAGCCGGGTCGCTCACGATCAATTGCCAGAGAAAGGGGGAGTGATCGGCAATCGAGAGGAGGAGATCCTGGAGAAGGCCGCCTTCGAGATGAGGCACCAACGCGGCGGCATCCGGTTGTTCACGGACACGGTCGCGGAAATCCGCCAATTGGGCCTTGGCCCGCTTCGGATCGGAAACGGGCGGCGCCTGGACAAGGCGGTTGAAGAGAGAGCGGGTCTGGTCCGTCACAGGCAATCCATCGGGTTCCGGCAGGAGTCCCGAGTTTTCACGGCCTCGCACGGGAGGCAACCGAAAACTGAGCCTTGCCTGTCCGACCTCCGGCTCAGGCCGCCGATTGCAGGGCCGGAGCAGGAGCCTCCACTTCCTTGAGCGGAAGCGCCAGGACTACCCGCAAGCCAGGCGCATTGTCCTCGAGCACCAGCTGGCCGCCATGGAGCCTCGCCACGGCCGTCGCCAGGCTGAGGCCAAGTCCAAAGCCCGGGCGCGAGCGCGCCGTCTCGAGACGCACGAAACGCTCAAGCACGCGACTGCGCTCCTCTACCGGGATACCGGGGCCATGGTCAGCCACGCAGATACGGACCTCTCTGCCCACTTGTTTGGCTGCAACCGCAATCGTAGGCGCACGGCCATCCGTGGCGGCGCCATATTTCAAGGCATTGTCGAGAAGGTTGGCCATGGCTTGGCCCAGCAGTTCACGGTTCCCATGCACCGACAACTCTCCTTCGACAGAAACCTCCAACGCAACACCCGCCTCCTCGGCCAGAGCCTCATAAAGCTCCGCCACATCGCGCACGGCCTCAGCCGCATCGAAATCCGCCAGCGCCTCGCGGGCATTGCCGGCCTCCAGCCGCGCAATCATGAGAAGCGCATTGAAGATGCGGATCAGGTTGTCGCTTTCATCAAGAGTAGCCTCAAGCGCGGCCTTCAGCTCGTCAGGAGTTTTCGCGGTCCGCAGGGCTTCGTCGGCCTTATTACGCAGCCGGGTCAAGGGCGTCTTGAGATCGTGGGCAATGTTGTCGGACACCTCGCGCATGCCGCGCATGAGCTCGCCGATCCGATCGAGCATCTCATTGAGGTTCTGCGCCAGCCGGTCGAGTTCGTCGCCGGTTCCCGCAACCTTCAACCGTCCACCCAGATCGCCGGCCATGATATCGCGGGTGATCTCGGTCATATCGTCCACGCGCTTGAGAACACGCCGCGCGATGAACCAGCTTCCTAGAACGGCCAGAACGCCGATGAAGAGAAGCGAATAGCCGAAGGCGCGGTGAATTATGTCGCGCAGGCGAATGCGCTCCTCGATATCGCGGCCGACGAGAAGGCGAAAATCTCCGGGGAGTTGATAGACGCGGACGAGGGCCACATTGGGTTGTGTGTCCGTCTCATCTGTTCGATTGTAGAGTGTCTCGAACTCCCCGAGGCGGTCGATCACGCCAGGAGGCAATGCGCCGACATTGCCTGCGACCCTTTCTCCGAGACCCGTGGTGACGAGATAAAGCGATGCGCCAGGCGCGCGGGAGCGGCGCTCGACTGCATTCACCAATCGCCGAAGGCCACCCCCTCTATAGATCCCGGCCAGGCTGTTGATCTCCGACTCGATGTTGGAGATGAATTGGTCCGTCAGCAGCCTCTGAGCGCTCCAGGCCACGTAGCCCAGGGTACCGAAGGCGAACAACGTAAAGACGAGCAGGTAAGCGAAAGAGAGCTTGAACGCCGTGGTGCGGAAAAGCTTGCCGAGCGCATTCATGAATGCCCTCTCATTCCTCGCCGTCCACCGATCCCACGCGGACCATGTAGCCCGCGCCTCGGATCGTGTGGATGAGCGGTTTGTCGAATCCCTTGTCGATCTTCGAGCGCAATCGGGAAACATGCACGTCGATCACGTTGGTCTGGGGATCGAAGTGATAGTCCCACACATGCTCCAGCAGCATGGTGCGCGTCACCACCTGATTGGCGTTCTTCATGAGATATTCGAGCAGCCGGAACTCGCGGGGCTGCAGCACGATCTCGTGGCCGGAGCGCGTGACGCGATGAGACAGCCGGTCGAGTTCGAGATCGGCGATGCGGTAGACCGTCGGCTCCGCGCTCGGCGTCGAGGCGCGGCGGCGCGAAAGGACTTCGACGCGGGCCAGAAGTTCGGAGAACGCGTAAGGTTTGGGGAGATAGTCATCGCCGCCGGCGCGCAGGCCTTTCACTCGGTCATCGACCTGGCCCAATGCGGAGAGGATCAGAACCGGCGTCTCGACCTTCTGCTCGCGCAGCGAGCGGATCAGGGACAGGCCGTCGAGCTTGGGCAGCATGCGGTCGACGACGAGCACGTCGTAATCGCCCTCCTCGGCCATGGCATAGCCGTCGAGGCCATCGGCGGCGTGGTCCGCCACATGACCCGATTCACGAAATGCCTTCACGAGGTATGAGGCCGCCTCACGGTCGTCCTCGATGATCAGAATACGCATAGCCTGTCTATACACTAAAATGCCCGACGGCAGGCCGGCCTTGGAGGGGAAGGAGGCCGACCTGCCGTGGGCAGAAGACACCAGGTGTCGGGGGCGATCAACAGTTAAGCCTGGTGCCCTACACTTTTCGAAGGCTTAGACACCCTTCGGCTGGCTCGCGACCTCAAGGGTCACGGTCCGCTCCTTGCCCTCACGCCACAGGGTGAGCGATAGGGACTTGCCGGGCGCGACCTGGGCCACCTTGCGGGACAGATCCTTCGCTTCCTTGATCGGCTGGCCGTCCACGGCGATGATCGTGTCGCCGGTGCGGACGCCTGCCTTGGCGGCGGGACTGTCCTTGATGGCCTCGGCCACGAGAGCGCCTTTGGGCTCCTTCAAGCCGATGGCTTCCGCGATTTCCTTGGTCACCGGCTGCATCTGCACGCCGATGAAGCCGCGGGTCACCGAGCCCTTCTCTTTCAGGTCTGCCACGATCTGCTCGACCGTGCTCGCCGGGATGGCAAACGCAATACCCACATTGCCGCCGGATGGCGAGAAGATCGCCGTGTTCACGCCCACGACCTCGCCGGAGAGGTTGAAGGTCGGGCCACCGGAGTTGCCCTTGTTCACCGAGGCATCGATCTGGATGAAGTCATCGTAGGGGCCGGCGCCGATGTCACGATGCTGTGCCGAGACGATGCCCGCCGTCACCGTGCCGCCGAGGCCGAAGGGATTGCCGATGGCGACGACCCAGTCGCCGATGCGGGCCTTCTGGCCAGCGAGGCGAACATAGGGGAAGTCATTGCCTTCGACCTTCAGCAGGGCAAGATCGGTCTTGGCGTCCGAGCCGATGACCTTGGCGTCAAGCGTCTCGCCATTGTCCATGGTGATCTGGACCTCGGAGGCGTTGTCGATCACGTGGTTGTTGGTCACCACATAGCCGTCAGCCGAAACGAAGAAGCCGGAGCCCAGGGACTGACCGAACTGGCGCGGCCGCTCGCCGCGCGGACCGCGGTCACCACGCCCCGGCATCTGGTCACGGAACTGGCGGAAGAAGCGCTCCATCGGGTGGCCCGGAGGCAGGTCCGGCATCGAGAACTGCTGGCTGCCGCCCTCGTCGTCGCGGCTCGCCACGTTCTGAACCTTGACCTTCACGGCCACGACGGCGGGCTTCACGCGCTCGATCACATCGGCGAAGGAAGGCACGTTCTGAACCGGCTGCGACATGGAGCGCAGTTCGGCATGGGCGGCATTGGGAACGATCAGGCCGCTTTCGACGGCGCCGCCGGCAATCAGGGCGGCAACGGCCGCGGCACCGAGCCATTTTGCGGTGCGCTTGCGGACGGGAGTGGAAACCTTGTCCAACATGTCTTGTATCTCCTGGAGGAACCCTTGTGGATTCGTCATGGGAGCAAGATGGGGACTGTTGCCTTACGGTACGCTCACCCCAAGATGAAATGTTGGTAAGGTTGGCTAGATGTGAGCTTTCAATAGGTTGTTCATCCGGTCCGGGCCGAGGAAGCTGAGGTTGCGAAGCTTCAGATTCCCAGGAGAACCGGATGAACATTCACCAGAATGCCCGCCTGACGCCGCATAGTCGAGCCGAACTTGTGCGGCGCGTGATGCAAGAGGGGCAGGCTTTGACAGCCGTGGCCACGGCCTTCGGGGTGTCGCTGCCCACCGTGCGGAAATGGGTGATCCGCTTCAAGACCGAGGGAGTGCCCGGCCTGGCGGACCGTTCCTCCCGGCCGCACCGGCTGCGCGCACCCACGCCCGGAAGCGTCGCCGCCCAGGTCGAGGCCTTGCGCCGCCGGCGCTTCACCGGGCGGCAGATCGCGGCGGATCTTCAGGTGTCTGCGGCCACCGTCAGCCGCATCCTGCGCCGCCTCGGCCTCCACTGCATCGCCGCGCTCGAACCCGCCGCGCCCGTGCGCCGCTATGAGTGGGCCCGACCCGGCGACATGATCCATATCGACATCAAGAAGCTCGGACGCTTCGATCGGGGCGGCCATCGCATCACCGGCGACCGGACCGGGCAGAGCAACGCCCGCGGCATCGGCTGGGAATTCGTCCATGTCGCCATCGACGATCATTCCCGCCTCGCTTTCTCCCAGATCAAGCCGGACGAGAAAGCCGTCAGCGCGGTGGCGTTCCTGGAGGCGACGACGGCTTATTATCGCAGCCTCGGCATCTGCGTCTCCCGCGTGATGACCGACAACGGCGCCTGCTACCGTTCCTTCGCCTTCGCCCGCGCCTGCAAACGGCTCGGGCTCAAGCACATCCGCACCAAGCCCTACACCCCGAAAACCAACGGGAAGGCCGAGCGCTTCATCCAGACCGCCTTGCGCAAATGGGCCTATGCCAAGGCCTACGACACCTCACGCCAGCGCGCTCAGGACTTGCCGCACTGGCTCGACCGCTACAATTGGCAACGCCCCCACGCCGGCATAAAACACAAAACGCCCATCAGCAGAATCGCCCAAACCGGAAACAACCTGTTGAGGCTCAACATCTAGGGAGCCTGCTGGTCTCTCCTGAGCAGGGCTTCGAGAGCTTTCTGCTCGTCTTCATTCAGTGCTTCCGCCGCCTGGGGGCGGCGCCTGAGGGCCATATAGGCGCCGAAAGCGCCGAGCACGAGAACGACGGCGGGAGTGAGCCAGAGCAGGATCGTCTGAGTCCGGAGGGTCGGCCTCAGCAGGACGAATTCGCCATAGCGCCGCACGAGATAATCACGCACCTGCTGGTCGTTGTCGCCAGCCACGAGCCGCTCGCGCACGAGAAGCCGGAGATCTTTGGCGAGCTGCGCATCGGAATCGTCGATGGACTGGTTCTGGCAGACGAGGCAGCGCAGTCCGGCAGAGATGTCGCGGGCGCGCTTTTCGAGTGCGGGGTCTTTCAGCACCTCGTCGGGCTGAACGGCGAAAGCGGCTCCACCGATAAGGAGCGTTGCCAGGAATGCGAGAACGAAGCGCATGGCCTACTCCGCCGGAACCGCCGCCACGGGGGCCGTCTTTGCCCGAACAGGGGCGCCGATACGCAGCCTGCGGTCGGTGAGCGAAATACCGCCGCCGAGAGCCATGATCACGGAGCCGATCCAGATCAGCAGAACGAGCGGCTTGTAATAGAGCCTGATGCCAACCGATCCATCCGGCTGCAACTCACCGATGCTCGCATAGACCTGACCGAGGCCGACGGTCATGATGCCGGCTTCCGTCGTCGGCATGCCTCGAGTCACGTAGAGGCGTTTCATGGTCTCGACCGTGCCGAGATTCTGGCCATTCCGGAAGATCGTCAGAACGGCCGCTTCCTCGCGGTAATTGGCCTCGACGCGCGGCACGATACGCTCCAGACGGGCTTCGTAGTCGCCGGCCTTGAGACGCTCGCCGATTTTGAGCGCGCCCAATCCCTCGACACCCCAGGCCGTTGCGGCAATGCCGATGACCGTGAGGCCGACGCCCGCATGCGCGATGACGGTTCCCCATGCCGAACGAGGAAGGCCGCGCGCCTTGCGCCAAGCGACGGAAAGCGCCGTGCCCTTCGACCAGGAGCGCGTCACGATCTCGTTGACCGAGCCCAGGACGAGATAGGCACCGAGTCCAATGCCGAGCGGTGCCGCAATCGGCCCATCATGCTGGAAAGCCAGCAGCGCGACCGTGAGCACCAGGGATACGCCGAAGACGGCATAAAGCCGCTGGGCCGTGCCGAGGAAATTTCCGCGCTTCCAGGCGAGCGTCTGGCCGAGCGGCAGAAGCAGCAGAAGCGGAACGATCAGCGGGATGAAGGTGAAGTTGAAGAACGGCGCGCCCACCGAGATCTTCTCGCCGGTGATGACTTCCAGAGCCAGCGGATAGAGCGTGCCGATCAGCACTGTCGCGCAGGCCGTTGCCAGAAAAAGATTGTTCAGCACGAGCGCGCCTTCACGCGACACGGGCGCAAAGAGCCCGCCCTGCCGGAGCATGGGCGCGCGCCACGCGAACAAAGCCAGCGAACCGCCGATGAAGAAGATGAGGATGCCGAGAATGAACGTGCCGCGCTCGGGATCGACCGCGAAGGAATGGACCGATGTCAGCACGCCCGAGCGGACGAGGAAGGTGCCGAGCAGCGACAGCGAGAATGTCAGGATCGCGAGCAGGATCGTCCAGACCTTCAGAGCATCGCGCTTTTCCATGACGACCGTGGAATGCAGCAGCGCCGTGCCGGCAAGCCACGGCATCAGCGAGGCGTTCTCCACCGGATCCCAGAACCACCAGCCGCCCCAGCCGAGCTCGTAATAGGCCCAGTAGGAGCCCATGGCGATGCCGAGCGTCAGAAACGCCCATGCGCCGAGCGTCCAGGGGCGCACGATCCGCGCCCAGACCGCATCGATACGACCGTCGATCAGCGCGGCGCAGGCAAAGGCGAAGGAGATCGAAAAGCCGACATAGCCGATGTAGAGCAGCGGCGGATGGATCGCGAGGCCAGGGTCCTGCAGCAACGGGTTGAGGTCCTGCCCCTCCATTGGCGCCGGGATAACGCGGGTGAACGGGTTTGACGTCGCGAGAATGAACAGCAGGAACGCGATGGTGACGGCTGCCTGCACGGCGAGCGTATTGGCCTGAAGCCGCATGGGAATGCTGTTCTTGGAAACAGCCACCACGGCGCCGAACAGCGCGAGGATCAGAATCCATAGGAGCATCGAGCCCTCGTGGTTTCCCCACACGCCGGAGATCTTGTAGATCATGGGCTTTGCCGAGTGCGAGTTCTGAACCACGTTTAGCACGGAGAAATCAGAGGTCACGTAGGCAATCGTCAGCGCCAGGAAGGCAAAGGCGATGCAGCCGAAGACGGCAAGACCGGTCACCGGTCCGACGGACATCAGCACCGGGTCGTTGGCCCGTGCACCCCAGAGCGGCACGATGAACTGGATCAGGGATAACCCTAGCGCCAGCGCGAGCGCGAAATGTCCGGCCTCGACCAACACGAAGGCTCTCCCTTACTGCGTTTTCGGCGAGGCATCTGCCTCGCCCTGCCAGTGGCCTTGCTTCTTCAAGGTGTCCGCCACTTCGCGCGGCATGTAGTTCTCGTCATGCTTGGCGAGAACCGTGTCGGCGCGAAACAGCGTCGGGCTTTCCAGCACGCCTTCCGTGACAACGCCCTGCCCTTCGCGGAACAGATCGGGCAGCAGGCCCGTGTAATTCACCTTGATTGCGCTCTGAGCGTCCATGACCTCGAACGAGATCTGCTGATCGCTGCCCCGCTGAACGCTGCCTTCCTTCACGAGACCGCCGAGGCGGATGCGTGTGCCGGGCTGCACGTTCTTGGCCTGAATGTCCGCAGGCGAGTTGAAGAACACGATGGTGTCGTTCATCGCGTAGAGAACAAGGCCAAGGGCAACGGCGAGAACACATCCCGCAATGCCGATCAGGGTGAGACGTCTCTGCTTTCTGGTCATGGTTGGGCGTTCGTCAGTTTCAGTTCGCGTGCCATCGTATCGATGGTCTTCAATCCGGCATCGTCCTGCGCCAGAGCCTGCCGGGCGCGCTCGGCTGCTTCCATGGCTTTGTCGCGCTGGCCTAGAACCGTGTACGACCTCATCAGACGTGCCCATTCCTCGGCGGTTCCGCCCTGGCTCTCCAATCGGCTCGCAAGACCGGAGACCATGCGCGCGATGTCCTCGGCTCCAATCTGGGGAGCGTCCGAAGGCGAAGCAATGGCAAGGTCCGTCACGCCGAGACGCTCGAGATGCTCGCGAACGACCGGCACCCAGGGAGCATCGTTCGGCGACGTGAGGAGAAGCTGCGTGTACGCCTGCTTCGCCTTCTCCGTCTGTCCATCCTGCTCGGCTGCGCGGGCAAGATAGTACCGCGCCTTGGACGACCCGGCATTCAGCTTCATGGCCTGCTCAAAGACAGCCTGAGCCTCGGCGGACACGACGCCGTCCTTGGCGAGAACCATGGCCTCGCCGTAATTGGCGAGACGATCCGCATCCGGGCCGAGATAACGCAAGGCGGATTCATAAGCCTTCACCGCGTCATCCCTGCGGCCGAGGCGGATATAGACCGGAGCCACGACTTCCCAGCCACGCCCGTCCTGCGGGTTCTGGGAGAGATGCGTCTCGATCTGCGCAATCGCGGCCATGAGGTCCATCCTGTCGCCCTGCGGCTCAGCCTGAGCCTGTTGCGGCGGATGCGTGAGAAGATGCGGCGAGCCATAGGCACCATAGATCGCAAGGGCGAGGATCGGGATCATGGAAAGGGCCAGCGTGGATGCGGCGCGGCGGCGGCGAAGGGCCGGTTCGCCCAAAGCGGCGAAGGGATCGCCCGTCATGCCGGTCGCACGCAGAAGCCTGCGGCCCGCTTCAGCCTTAGCGGCCTCGGCCTCAGTCGGGAGCAGCACGCCGCGTTCACGGTCGCGCTCGATCTCGGCGATCTGGTCGCGATAAAACTGTGTATCGGGATCGATCTGGCGCGCGATGGCGCGATGGCGCGACAGCGGCCAAAGCACCGCCATCACGGCCGCGGCCGTCATCAGCACGAGAATGATCCAGATCACCATAAAATCCTAATTACTCCGAGTCCCCGTCAAGCACGACGGTGGCACGGTGTCACGCGTAAAAATACATAGGTGCAGAGCATTTTCCGGCGAAGGGGCCTCGGTTCGTCGTCGGAAATGCGGCAATTCAGGAATAGAGCCGGTTCCACCGGAGCGGAACCGGCTCTAGCCTCTATCCCCCGGCAGCTCCAGCACCGCCCTCAGGCCTCCGAGGGGGGCCGCTTCGAGCTTGAGGGAGCCGCGATAGAGCGCGGCAAGGTCGCTGACGATGGACAGGCCAAGACCCGATCCCGGCTTCGTTTCGTCCAACCGGCGGCCCCGCTTGAGGACTTCGGCGCGGGCTGTCTCGGGCAGGCCGGGACCGTCGTCATCGATCAGCAGGCGGAAGCGCGGGCGGTCGATATCCTCCCGAATGACCTCGACGGAAATCTCGACTTTGTGAGCGGCCCACTTGGCCGCATTGTCGATGAGATTGCCTGCCATCTCCTCCAGATCCTGCTTCTCGCCACGGAATCGCAGGTCCAGGGGAATCGCAAGCTCGACGGCCAGGTCCTTGTCCCGGTAGATCTTCGCGAAGGTGCGGGCGAGGCCTGCTATGACGGGCTCCACATCGGTCAGGGTGCCAAGCGTCCCGGCCAGCGCCGCCGCGCGGGCGCGGTCCAGGTAATAGTTCACCTGATCCCGCATCAGGGTTGCCTGCTCGCGAACCTTGGAGGCAACCTCATCCGGCGCGTTCTCGGCCTCGTTCATGATGATGCTGAGCGGCGTCTTGAGGGCATGGGCGAGGTTGCCGACCTGAGTGCGGGCGCGCTCCAAAATCTCACGATTGGTGTCGAGCAGCAGGTTCAGTTCGCTCGCGAGCGGCGAGATATCGCGCGGGTACTCGCCCGATATCCGCTCCGCCTCCCCTCGCCGGATCGTACCGAGCGCGGAACGAAGATTGGCCAGCGGTCGCAGGCCGAAACGGATCTGCAGGAGCGTCGAGAAGCCGAGGGCGAGACCGAGAAGCGCGAACGTGACCGTGAGAGCAAAAAGGAAATCCCGGACGCTCGCCGCGATTTCATCCGCCGGGCCGGCGACACGGATGATGTATCGGCCATCCTCCCCAAGATCGATGTCGCGCTCGATCAGGCGCAGTTCGCGCTCGTCGGGAGCCCGGCCATAGCCGCGCCTGATCTGGCCGAACCGGGTATCGTCCGAGGCGGCAAGGCTTGGGAGCATCCCGCCGAACAGGGACTTGGAAGAGCGCACTTCCCCAGGCTTGGCGTTGGGACGCGCTACCTGCCAGTACCAGCCCGACAGGGGCAGCTCGAAACGCGGATCGCCGATGGGGCCGAGATCCCGGTCGGGATCACCAGGCGTCACGAGATTGGAGGCCAGGGTGTTCGCGTAGACCAGAAGGCGCTGGTCGAAGGAGCGTTCCGTGTTGTCACGATAAAGGGTGAGCAGGATGAGCCCCGCGATGAGCAGGATCGCGAAGCTCCAGAATACGGAGGAGACGGCGAGCCGGACCGCGATGGGCCGGCTTGCCAAGCGTTTCAGGAAGGGGCCGATGCCACTCACGTCTTCGTCTGGCTTGCGTCGAGGAGGTAGCCGAGGCCGCGCACCGTCTGGATGATATCGACGCCGAGCTTCTTGCGAAGCCTGCCGATGAACACCTCGATGGTGTTGGAGTCACGGTCGAAATCCTGATCGTAGAGGTGCTCGGTCAGTTCGCCCCGCGAGACGATGCGGCCCGTATGGTGCATGAGATAGGACAGAAGCCTGTATTCATGCGAGGTCAGCTTCACCGGGTTGCCGTCCACTGCCACGCGTCCCGAACGCGTATCGAGCTTCACCGGCCCGCAGGCGATCTCGCTGGTGGCGTGGCCGGTGGCCCGGCGCAGCAGGGCGCGCACGCGGGCGAGCAGCTCTTCCATGTGAAAGGGCTTCGTCACGTAATCGTCGGCGCCCGCATCGAAGCCCTGGACCTTGTCGCTCCAGCGGTCGCGGGCTGTCAGGATGATGACGGGCGTCTTCCGGCCCTCGCGCCGCCAAGCGGTGAGCACGGAGACGCCGTCCACCTTGGGCAGACCCAAGTCGAGGATGATGGCGTCGTAGGGTTCGGTATCCCCAAGGAACTGCCCCTCCTCGCCATCGAAGGCGGCATCGACCGCGTAGCCCGCCTGTTCGAGAGCGGTCACGATCTGCTTATTGAGGGTCTTGTCGTCCTCGACAACGAGAAGGCGCACGTTTTGAGCTTTCTGTTAATGGACCGATTTCACGCGTCCGGAGGAGCCGTCGATCATCACTTGCACGATGCGGCCATCCTTTTGCAAGGCCATGATCACATAGACAAGGCTGTCGCTGCTGCGGCAGAGGCTGGCCCGCACCACGTCGGCGTCGGGGACCCGACGCTTCGCGGTCATGACGGCGGCAGCCGGCGCGACAATGCTTTTCGAGGCGACAGCCTCCTGCATTTCGCGGGGCGGCAGGCAATTTGCGAGGGCCGCCGTCGCCTTCTGCGCGGACGCAGCCCCCATCGTTGCCCACAGCGCTATGACCAGACAAACCAGACGCATGCGCCTCTCATGCCCTTGAAGCACTGAACAAAGCCTGAATGCAGTTTTAGTTCAGAATCTGCTTCGTCGCCAGAATGCGAAAGACGGTCGAGGCGATGAAGCTCGCGGCGGCAATGAGTTGAACGACCGCCTCTTCGACGGCACCCGAGCCGAGTTCCGAGGCCTCGAAGCCGAACAGGCCGAGAACCAGCGCGACGAGGCCGATCAGGTTGGCCCAGACGGTACGACTGGCCAGAATGGTCTTTGTATCCAACATATCAAACATTCCTTGTTGATGACGATGAAGCGGCGTGCCGGAGAGCCTCCTGCTCGACCGCGAGAACCCGCCGGCGCCATCCCCGTCCGAAGACGGGCCATGTGCCGAGGCGAGAGAGAAAGCCGAGGCGTGCCCGCGTCAGGCGGCGCACGGTCTCGGCGGGATCGGCCCTATTGGCGGCCTTGATGGTCATGGGCCCGATCAGCCCGTCAGCCGGGACGCCGAGAACCTTCTGCAGCATCGTCACTGTTCGCCTGGGGCCCGAATTGACGGCAAGATCGAACACGGCGAGGTCCAGCCCGAGAGGAAGCTCATCGGCACGCACGGCCCTCCAGTAGAGGCGGCGATAGATCGAAGCCGCCTCCTCCCTCGTCAGGCGGCGGACGTCCTCCACGGAAGCGGGGCGTCCTCGGGCACGGGAGAGCGTTTCGCGGGTGATCCCGAAATTCGTGGCGCCGCCCGGATCGCGTGGATGGTTCACGAAGCCGCCCTCATGCTGCAGCACGAGATCGACAGCGCTCTCAAAGGAAGAGGTGGATGGTGTCATCATGTCCCTCACAGCTCCGCCTGAAGCGCGATGAGAGCGTCATTGCCGAGATGCAGCACGCCTGACGTGCCCGCTACGCCGCTGAACGACGTTCCTGCCAACAGGCGAAGCATCACCGCGGACGGGCTCGATATCGCTGCCCGGGTCAGGATGAAGGAGCCAGTCAGAGCCGTCCATGCAGCAGCGCTGTTGTTGTAGAACGCGACTTGATTGCCTGTAGGCGCAGCTGCGGCCCATGCGGGGCTGCTCGTCACGATGGTAGGGCCTGCCCTCATCGGAATGGGCAGGATGCATGGAATATCGATGGTGTTCGAAGCGACCCGTTGCCCGAACGAGACCAGCATCGCGGGCGAGGTGCCGATGAGCGGCAGCGTTTGATAATAGCGCCGGCAGTCCAACTCTTCGGCGGCAGGCGTGTCTCCCAGCCAGGGCGTCGGGAAGGAGCCCACCTCCAGCTTCACCTGCTGGAACGAACACGGCGTGGATGGCTGCAGCCGCACGGTCACATGTCCGGTTTCGGTTCCGTCCAATGTCACCGTAACGGACCGGCGGCCTGAGCCCGCCGGAATGGTCGCGGCCTTCGATCCCACGAAAACCGGCAGGTTCACCGAGGGATCCTGAACGGAAAGAGTCAACGTGGCGCCGCCGAGATTGGCCCTCCCGGCGAGGGCCGCGGCATGCACGACATCGACGACCTGATCGAGAGCGCCGGTCAGGGTGACGGTTCCATCCGCCGCACGGTTGAGCGTGCAGCCGCCCGGGCCTCCCTTCCAGCGGTCGAAGCCGTATACGCCGGCAGTGAGCGCGCCGCCGGAGAAGCCGCGCTGGTTCACGCGAAAGCTCGAGTTGATAAGGAGGTTGGGTCTCGGAATATTCGCTGCCCCCTGCGGAAAAGATGCGACGCCCGATCTTCCGTCGACGGTCATGGCGTCGAACCATTGCGCCCCATCCGGCGAAACGCGGATGCTGAAATCGTCGCTGCCGACGAGGCCTGTCTCGGCACGTCCGCTGAACCCGCGCTGATACAATTGCGAAAGCACATTCGCCGTGCCGGCCTTGTTGAGGACGAAGCGCAGATCGCCGGTGCCGCCCTCCTCTGCGCTCAGTGCCGCGAACAAGGCGGTATTGAGCTTCGCCGACAAGCGATTCACCGAATCCGGAAGAGTGCCGATGCCAAGGCGCTCCACCCTGTCGATGGTTCCGCAGAACCGACCGATGTCATGCCACTCATCGCCATCATAAATGATGACGACGGTCTCGGCTTCGACATGGGCAAGCCAGCCGATGCGTGGCGCGAAGAACCGCCATCCGGCGAGATCGTAGAGTGCGATCTTTCCCTCCTGGCCGACGAAGGCACCGGTCGCGCCAGAGCCGACGAGGTAGCGATCGCCCTCCGTGGGTGACGATGGCGGCGCGGTGCGCCCGCGCTCCTTCACGGAAAGCTGCACGAGGCCATCGAGGACTGCGAGGGCTTCGTTATGCGTGACATGCTTTTGTGCCTGCGCGGCGGCAAGCAGCGGCAGGGCCAGATGAGGTGTCGAGGTCATGGAAAAAACTTGCTTTGAATGAGAGAAGGCTCAGAGAACCGGCAAGGTGACGCTGCGCTCGAAGCCGCGTCCCGCGACGGTGCTGGTCTGCGCGATGCGCAGGTTCAGGATGCTTTGAGGCGCGCCGAAATCCGCGATCTCCTGCGCGGCGGTGTAACGAGCGGCAGGCTCCGTGCTGACGAGCCGGCGCACGATGTCGCCGCCTTTGAGAATGTCGATCTCGTAGCGCTCCATGTCCTCGCCCAGAGGAACATCGACCGCTTCCCATCCGTCTCCCTCGCGGCGTGTCCGGCGCATCCAGGAAATGCGCAGGCCATCCGCCTCGCGGCAAAGGGATACATGGACCGGGCTCATGGGCTTGAGGGCCTCGCGTGCGATGGTCGCCACGATTTCGGTCATGGAGGGATCGGCGTGATCGCGTCCCGAGGGGCCGATGCGATAGCGCCAGGTCTGGCCCAGATCGGCGAGATCGCTGGAGAGAGGAGCCACCGCCTCGTCCAACCGCACGATGAGCGCGCCGGCAGCGACACTGCGCCCCGCCTCCGGCTCGGTGCCCGCAAGGCCACGCAGGAAGCGCGAAAGGCGATAGGTCCGCTCCGAGATCAGTTCCGCACGAGCACCGGAGAGAATTTCCCATCGGCCGTCGCTTCCCCGAAGGGCGAAGAGGTTGCCTCCGGCAAGCGCTTCCTCGTCATCGATGGAGCTCAGCCCGCCTGAGGAAATCTCCACATCGAGCACCGCTCCACCATCCCAGCGCCAGAGTGGGCCAGGCGGCAGCGTCGTCTTCGTCACTCCGATCACCGCAGGCAGATCGAGAATGCGGTGCGGCTTGTAGCCGGCGCCATTGCCTGATCGCCAGACGGTGACGGCGCCCGGCCAAGGATCGGCGGCTACGGCGACGTATTGCAATCCCGCAGGATCGCCGATGGCGGCAGGCAGATCGAGAATGACGGCCTGCGGCTTTCCCGGCACCGGCGGCGGACGACGCGGCGGACGCTCGATGGATGAACCGGGCCGTTCGAACACGGCGGGTTCGACAGCACGTGTCGTGACCTTGCGCGTCGGTCCATCGGCGATCCGAAGGACGCGATGGAGCTTTGGCGCCGCATCGGTAGGAAGCGAGATCACGTCTCCCGGCTCCAGCTCGACGCGGCGCGAGGAGAGTTCGAACTCGGCCCCTTCCCGCCCGGCCCAGAGATCCTGAAGCCATGCATCCGCGAGACGCTGCGCCTCACCGCGGCGGGTGATCATGGCGCAATCCGCCCGCGCCTCGCGGCGGCTCGCGCCCGACAGGCGGCGCGAGGCGACGGCCGCCCGGCGATAATCCATGTCGCCTTCCGTGTAGCCGATCTCCACCTGCTGCGGCAGCTCCGTCTCCTGCGAGCGGGTGAGCCTGAGCGAAGGCTCCCCTTCGCTCATGATGAGATCGTCCTTCGTCAGCGCGATGATCGCCCGACCGCCGCGACCGCGCCATGCGATCTTTCCGGCGCTCGCAATCGCATCGACACCGAACAGCCGCATCAGCGGTTCGAGCGCGCCGCGCACCGACATGGGCCTGTCGATCACGTAGCCGTCCATGAATCCATCGACGGGGATGGCGCCGGGATCGCTCAGGCCGAAATCTTTACATATGGCGGCGATCAGCCGGTCGAGAGGAACGCCTTCGAGACGGCCCGTGATCCAATGTCCCGTCTCCCAGTTCGTCCCATCTTTCCAAACGGAGTCGAAATCGGGGAAAGCCGGGAACGGTCTCGCGTCCCAGGCCCAGACATACACATGCCCCGGGTCCACCATGCGCCCGCCATAGACGGGCGAGACGGGATTGTACGCTTCCGCAAAACCCCGCTGCGCGGGATCGAAGCGGGAGATGATCGCCTCCAGCGCGCGGGCCTGCACGAGATCGTCGCGCACGCCGCGAGAGAAAGGCGGATAGGCCGATTCCGAGGATTTGGGATCGGGAAAGACATTGGGTCCGTTCGGCCCCTTGTCGACGGCGGGAATACCGATCTCGGTGAGCCAGATGGGCTTCGATTGCGGTTGCCAGCCAGTCGTCCGGATCTCGACTCCGTTGAAGCGCTCCACATGTCCATTCGACCACCAGGAGACCAGATCCTTGGCGCGGAACACCCACGGCTTGCCGTAGGCCCCATCGGTGATGGGCCTGCGCGTCTGGGCCGCACGGTCGGCCGCATCGGCATAGTACCAGTCGAAGGCTTCGCCGCTGCCCAGACGATGGCGCAGGTAGTCCACGTCGTAGACGCTTCGCCCCTCCTTGAGGTCCGCATGGTCGGGACCATCCCGCCAATCGGAGATCGGCGGGTAATAATCGATGCCGACCGCATCGATGTTGTCGTCGCCGAAAAGCGCGTCGAGAGGAAAGCGAACCTCGGCGCCGCCGCCGAGCACATGCGCTCCGTATTCCGTCCAATCCGCCGCGTAGACGAGCTTGGTGCCGGAGCCGACGATGTCGCGGACAAGGGTCGCCACCTGCCTCAGATAGGTGACCGCCGGATAAACCCCTGGCGAGGAGCGCACACGGGTGAGCCCGACGAACTCGCTGCCGATGATGAAACCGTGCACGCCGCCCGCGCTCTTCGCGAGATTCGCGTAATGACGGATGAAGGTGCGGTAGCCGCCTTTCGTGCGGTTGAAGAACGGGATGATCTGCGTCGTCGTCGCGCTCGTCCCGTCCACGGTTCCCGGGCGGCCGGGAGCGGGATAGCAAGTAATGCGCCCGCGCCACGGGTAGGCCGCCTGCCTCGTTCCTCCATAGGGATCGTTCAAGGTGTTGTCGGCGGGAACATCCATCATCACGAAGGGATAGAGGACGACATCGAGCCCCCGGTTCTTCAGCGCCTTGACGAGACGGATCACCGTTTCGTCCGACGGCGTGCCGCCATAGGCGGGCGAACCGTCCGCAAGCGAAAAGGTCTTGGCCTGATCTCGCGTCACCCCGGCCACGGACCACGTGTCTCCCTCCGTGGTCTTCGTCGCCACATCGACACGCGGCTCGATCAGGCATGACCCGGCGCGCAGATCGCTGCCGAACCAGCTCACGACGAGGGAGACGCGGTTCAGGTTCGGGCAGATCGCCTGCAGGGCATCGAGGGAAGCGAGCACGTCGGCGCCGCGCTTCCATTGATGGCGGTTCTCGGGCCTTGTCTTGCCGAGCGCGAGCACCTGCGTGATCGGAATGGTGTCGTAGCCGAACTCGCTCGCGCCCGGGATCAGGCAGACGGCGCGGATCATGTTGGCGAGACCGTCCACGGGACGGACGATCTCGAACGAGAACTGCGGAACGCGGTTTCCGTAGTCCGCGAGCGGAAGCCGCTCGAACACCACATAGGCCAGGCCGCGATAGGCCGGCGCATGGGCGCTGCCCTCCTTCGCCACGATCAGCGGATCGGCGGCCTGCGTCTCCGAGCCGCGATGCACGCGCATGGTGATCGTCGTGAGGTCGATCTCGCGGCCATCCGCCCACACGCGGCGGATGAAGCCGATCTGCCCTTCGCACAAGCCAACCGCGAGATTGGCGAAATAGGAGTAAGTCGTGGTGGAGGTTTTCTGCCCCCCGCCCATGCTCTTGCCGCCCTGCGTGCCGGAGCGTTCGACCTTGGTGTTCGCGACCTCCAGAAGGCGTGTCGCCCAGATCAGTTGCCCGCCGATGCGCGCGCGGCCATAGACACGCGGAATGGCGGCGCCCTCGCTGGAAGTGAGGCCATCGATCTCCTTGAGGCGCGGTCCCTCCACGTATTTCGTGTTGTCACCGCCGCTGAAGAGTGAATTGTCGATTGCCGCGCCTGCGAGGCCGCCGAGAGCCCGCCCGGCCATCGCGCCGAGCGGCCCCGCGACCATGCCGCCGACGACCGAGCCGACGGTTTGGAGAACGATTGTGGCCATGATGATTATTCAGGAAAGCGAAAGGCGTGAGCGAGATGACGGCGCCACCAGGAGCCGAACGAAACCTCGGCGACATAGGCCCCGTCATGAGCATGAATCATGCTGTCGGGCGACGTCGCGATGGCGCAGTGCTTCGCGGGCATCCCGTCTCGCCAGCGAAAGAGCAGCACATCGCCCGGCTCGAAGGTTTCGGGAGGAATCTCGATGAGATGCTTGCGCGCGGCCGCGACGAGCGTATCGGCGCCGGCCTCCGCCCAATCGGGCGAGTATGGCGGCGGCAATTCGGGCTCCGCGCCCATCACGCTTTTCCAGACCCCGCGCAGCAGGCCCAGGCAATCGCAGCCGATGCCCTTGAGCGAGGCCTGGTGCCGGTAAGGCGTCCCGATCCAGGAGCGCGCTTCTTCGATGATCGTCGTCCTTCTCATTTGAAGAAGCTCCCGCCGTCGAGGCCGGGCTCGCCCTGCTGCGGCATGCGGATGATGAAGTCGTTGCCGGGCATGTGCGGGAAGCCTCGAAAATTCACGACATTCTTGAACTTCCTGCGGCACGTGCCATGGGTCTTGTCGCAGCCCGCGGTGACGCGAAACGTATCGCTGGCCTTGATCGCCTGCGGCGCCCGCTGCCACAGGTCGAACTCGTCCGTGCCGTTGATGGCGCGATGAACCTTGATCTCGACCGAGAGCCCCACATTGTCGCCGGTGAGCCACGTGAGCTTGCCGCCCGTGCACCAGTTGTCCGAGAAGCCGAGAGATGAAGACACGATGCCCAAAGCGCCATCGGTGCGCGTGACGGTGCCTGAACTGGCATAGGCCGAAGACGAGAGGTTCACGCCGCACTTGGCATCGCCGAGATCGGCTGAGCATGTGGCACGAAACAGCCTTCCCCGCTCCTCGTCGAGGCGGTGCATGACGCCGCGGACCTCCGCTACGAAGCTGCCATCGGCACGGCGGATCTCGCCGATGGAGCCGATATCGAGGAGCAATCGTTCCTCCACGTTGCTCCAGTTCACGAGCCAGGTCTCGACGCTCGCGTCGTCATAGCGGCCGGAGGAGATGTCATCCTCCGTCAGCCTTGCGGACATCAGCGCGCCCGCCACCTCTCCCCCGCCAATGGCGAAGCCGAGTTCGGCGGTGACTTCCGCCGCTTCGAGCCCGGAGCGTGCGGTAAAGACCGTGCCGCCGAAGGCAAGGTCGCGGTCGTGATCGGTGAAGCCGAAAGTCTGCCCGTCCTGCCGGATCAGCTTCCAGCAATGGCAAAGGGATGTCGTCCCCTCCGCCATATGGGCGGCGAGGTTCGTGGGAATGCTGCGCATGGTGTTCTCAGGTTGGAAGGGGCGTTCAAGGCAATAGCCAACCTCTCGCCGTCATGGCCGGGCTTGTCCCGGCCATCTCGATCGGAAAGGCGCGGCGCTCAATAATATCGGGATCACCGGCACAAGGCCGGTGATGACGGGAGTGGTGTCATTTCTCAGTGTCATTCCCGGCGAGCGCAGCGAGGGAAGGGAATCCACTCACAAGCGCTGCGCTATGGATCCCCTTCCCGGCCCTGAAGGGCCGCCGGGGATGACACGGTGGAGTCAGGGAACGATTTCGATCAGCGGGACCTGCGGGATCGCGCCGGCTTCGAAGGCGGAGAGATCGATATCGAGCTCGTCCGTGTCGAAGCGGACCGGGACATCAAAGGCGTATCCAGCCGTGATCGCCGCGCCGGGAGGCGGCGCTGTCGTGAACGTCACCAGGCCTGTGGCGGAATCGCAGTTGAACGCGGAGCCAACCGCCTGCTCGATGCCGTTGACGGCGACCCGGACGGATCCGCCGACGGGCTTCGCGATGGTGCGCCGATAGGGCGCGAAGGAGGAGCCGTAGGTCTTCACCAACTGGAATTCCCGCCGCGCGCCGTCGCCCGTTCCGATGCGCTGGTCCATGGGCGACGGCTCGTTCGAAGGCTGGCCGGAGCGCCAATCGGTCCGGTCGCGGAAGCGGAAACCGTAGAGCTTGCCGCGGCGTTCCTCGAAGAACACGATCACCGCATGGAGCGCATCGATGGTTCTCACGCCCAGGCCCGCATCGTAGCGGCGGCGGGATTGCGCCCAGCGGCTGTTGCGATGCTCGCGGCCCGAGGCGAGCGTAACGATATCGGTCCGCCGCACCGGGCCACCACGACTGCCGAGGCTGACGTCGAGGGGAAAGCGGACCTCATGGAAATCGGATGCCATGATCCATCTCTCAATTCTTGAAACGAAAAAAGCGGGGATGGCGTTGTCGTCGTGACAAAGCGCCAGACAAGGAGACGGCAGGCGATGAGCAATGCTCCCAACGACCTCTCTCAGGATTTCCCCGACAAGGCCGACCGCATCCATCAATTGAAGACGAGCAACAACCGTTTCGCGCGGCTCTACGACGAGTACAACGAGCTGAACCGCACGATTCACCGCGTCGAGACGCGGGTGGAGCCTCAATCGGATGAGGCCGAAGAGGAGCTCAAGCGCCGCCGCCTG
The DNA here is from genome assembly GCA_041913065.1 of Microvirga sp. GTDB lineage: Bacteria > Pseudomonadota > Alphaproteobacteria > Rhizobiales > Beijerinckiaceae > Microvirga. Next base: position 49,233 of record JAYSGD010000013.1, read on the forward strand.
CAGATCAAGGACGAGATCATGGCGATGCTCGACGGCGGGGACGCCTGACGGTTTACATGCCGCGCTGTCCCCGCGCGACGGCCCTCGCCAGCGCGGCGGAAACCTGCGCCTCGGACCGGCGGAAGCTCTGCGCATCCGGCGTCGAGATGTTCACCGTGATCGCGGCGGCTTGCCCGCCGCCGCCAGAGCGAACGCCGAGCTTGCCGTCCGGCCCGCGAGCCAGCGGCATCACCGCTTCCGCTCCTCTCTCGCCCATGACGCCGAGGCCGCGCCCGAGCGGAAAGTAAGTCGGCGCACCGACCACGCCACCTTGCGCGAACGGCATCACCATCCCGCGCGAAAACACGCCGCCCTTGGCGAAAGGCGCGGCGGGGGCAGCGCCGCCTCCTCCGCCGAAAAGGGAGCCGACAATTGAACCAATCCCCTTGAGCAGCCCGCCAAGCAGCCCGCCTCCCTCCATCGGCAGAGAACTGCCCATGGCACCCACCGTCATGTTCTTCATGCTCTGGCTCAAGGACAACTGAAGCGGCGCAAGAGCCAGACGCAACCCTGTTTCCACAAGAGACGCGCGCATCTTCTTGAAAACATCGTCAAGCTTCTTGCCCTCCGCGATGTTCTTCGCGAAAGCATTGGATAAAGAGTCACCGAATTTATCGGAGAGCCCGATGAGGGTATTGAGCTGGCGTTTGCGATCTTCGGCAACTGGATCGCTGACAATTTCGTCCTTTGCTGGGGTTTTTCCCATACTTTCTTCTCCCGGCTTAAAATCAATTCTTGCTGCCGCCATGATCGGCACGCTTGTAGGCTGCATGAGCACTCCGCCAACCCGGTCTTTTTTCAAGACACCTGGAATGAGTTCAGCTCAATGGAGCCGCCTCGACGACGAATGTTCCTATGAGGCAGAAAAAGCGACGGCTGCTGCCGATCCGATGACTGCAGTCTCCTACACCTGGAGACGTATTTTCGTTATGTGCGTCGAACTGAAAGGCGCAAAGTTCGTCGGTAACGTCACGATGCCTACTGAGGAATGGAACCGCATTTCAAAACTTTGCGAAGGCGAGGCAATCGCTGCCGTTGCCAAACAGCCAGCCTCCAAAAAACGCGATGAATTGCAGGAAGACCTGCAAGTGGAGTGCCTTAAAAGGAATGGAGCTGTCTTCCGACAGTCCTACTACCCATAATCATCGATACTTCCAAACTCCTGACCGTTTGAAACTATGTGGAGATCTGCTCACACAAGATTTTGCTATTGGTCTGGAAAAGCCTCCATCATCCGACGCAGATCGCGGCTGACCGCCGGCTCCATTCCGCGTCCGCCGGTCAGCCCTTCCCATGCCGCGAACAGCTCGCGCGGGGTGGCGCGCCAGAGCTGATCGGGACTCCACCGCAGGACGCTCAAACCCAGCATCATCGCGTCGTCCCAGGGAAAAATCTCGTTCCGTGGAACGGCGTGCTGCTCGCTCATGCGCCCTGCGGCCGCGGAGGGTTTGGGGCTGGCGCCTCGGCGCCGAAGGTGACCATGAGAAGATCGGCGATGGCCGTTGCCACCGGTTCGATCCCGTCCGGCAGGACGAAGTTCGCCACATCAGCATCGCTCACGTCATGACCGCCGCCGCGCAGGGCCACCGCGAGAAGCCGCAAGAGATCGCGGCTCGATAGGCGGCCCGTGCCGAAGCGCTCGGCGAGCGCCATGAGATCGTCCACGCCAAAGGCGTCCTCGAGCTCGGCGAGCGCGCCGAGCGTGAGGCACAGGGTGTAGCGCTTGTCGCCCAGTTGCAGGGGCACTTCGCCGCGTCGTCTGTTTGCCATGGTAACCTCCGTCACAGCGCCACGAATGTCAGCGCCCCGGCGGATTCGAAAGACATCTCGAACGTCACCTCTCCCGCATGGTCGCCGCGATATTCCAGGCTTGTGATCTGGAACGGGCCTTCGATGCGTCCGAAATCGGGAATGATGATCTGATAGGTCTGAATATCGCCGTCGAAGAAGACCTGGCGCAGGCGCGCATCCGAGGTTTCGTCCTTGAACACGCCGGAACCGGTGATGCCCGCGCGGCGCACGCCGACGCCGGCCAGAAGCTCGCGCCAACGCCCGGCGGATTCCGCATTGGTGACATCGACGGTCTCAGCATTGAATGCGATCTGGCGCGTGCGCAGGCCCGCCACCGTCACAAATCCGGCTCCGCCGTCACTGATCTTGACAAGCAGATCCTTGCCCTTTTGAGCAGGCATGAAATGATCCTTTTAAAATTGATGAAATTTACCGTTTGCGTGTCGTCACCCCCAGAGCCCTCATCCTGAGGAAGTCGCGCAGCGACTGTCTCGAAGGACGAGGGCGTCTCCAGCACTCTCTCGACGATCATTATAGACGGTCGCTCGCGCGACCTCCTCAAAGTCTGGCTCATAAAAGGATGTGGCGCGTGCGTCCCTCCCCCTTGCGGGGAGGGATCGAGGGTGGGGGTCGCAAAGTCAAAGCGCTACGCAAGCTCCAGAGACGACCGTCGTTCCGACAATGCTTCAAGAGAGCAGCCGATCACCCGGTCGCACCACCCCCACCCCTGCCCCTCCCCGCAAGGGGGAGGGAAAAGAACTGTCAGTGCTTTATGAGCCAGACTCTCAGGATGAGGGCGGTAAAAATTGAAAGGGGACATCAAGTTCAGGCCACTTCCGTCACCGCGCGAAAGCGAACGGTGATGCGGGTGAGTTGCGTGTCCTTGTCGCGCGTGGAGGCGATCTCCGTCATGCGCAGGTTCACGAGGCGATGCCCATCGAGATCGAGCGATGCATCATCGAGCAACGCGGCGAACCGTTCCGCGACGGAAAGCCCCGCACGCGCACTTCCGCGTTCGCACCAGACCACGAGGCTCACATCCTGCTCATGGCCACGATCGGTATCCGTTGACCAATCTTCCGCCGTCACATCGCCGAACAGGGCATAGACCGGCTCGACGTTGCGCGGCGGCTCGTCGTAGAGGCGAAGCGTGCCGCCCATGAGCGCGGTAAGTTCCGCATCGCCCGATGCCGCCTCGATGATGGCGCGGCGCAATGCGAGGATCGGGCTCGTCATGCCTTGATCTCCTCGACGAGGCAGATGAGATCGCGCCGCGATCCATCGGGGTCCGAGGCTGCGCGGATGGCGAAACGGCGCAGGCCCGAGGTCAGGCGCATGGCGCCCGTCACGCCGTCGCGATAGCGCAGAGTGATCCTGTGCGTGAGGCTTTGTTCCGGCCGATCCGCGCGCACGCGCTCGGAGCCGGAAAGCATCTCCATGGCGCCCCAGAGCTGGGGGCCGGGAGCATAGGAGCGGATGACGCCGCCGAATCCATCGGGGCTCTCAAGCGGCAATTCGAGAACGAACCGGCGCGCACGCGCGCCGATGGACAGTGATTTCTTCTTCATCGGACAAACTCGAATGATGTCAAAGGCGGGCGCGCTGGAACGGCGCGACCAGCGCCATCGCTTCGGGAGGCATGATTTGCTCTCCCACCACATCGCCCCGGTTCTCGAACCAATGGGCGACGAGAATCTTGATCGCGAGCTTCAGGGTTGCCGGCACCGCATCGGGCGCGGCACCGAAACCTGCCCGCAACGCAATGGAGATGCCGCCCCTCGCCTTTCCCGGCTCGGGAGCATTCGCCACGGCGATGCAGGGCGGATCGCCCGCCAAATCGAGATCGTAGGCCCCTTCAGGCACCGCGACCTCCGCGCCCGTGGCGTCGAAGACCGTGATGCCGTCCACCGCCATGAGCGGTGAGAGCGGCAGCATCACCCGGCCGTCCTTCGGCCAGCGATCCAGAACCACGCGCCAGCGTTGCTCGATGAGGATGCGCCGGGATGCGGCTTCGATCATCAACCGGGCGGCCTTGACGAGGCCCGCCACCAGATCATCCTGCGCATCGTCGTCGAGCCGGAGGTAATCTTTCATTTCCGAGAGCGATATGGGCTCGACGGCGGGGCCTTCGATGAATATCGGGATCATCGCAACAGGAATCCTTCCATGATGAATCGTCTGATCACGCTCCTCCTCGCCACCTCGCTCTGGGCGAACTCGGCGCAGGCCATCGTCGGCGGCGCGGAGGACCAGGGCCCCCTCGCCCGCCAGAGCGTGATGGTGTTGAGTTCGAATGGCGGCGTATGCACCGCCGTGGTCCTGGCCCGCGACGTGGTGCTGACGGCGGCCCATTGCGTGACCGGCGCGGACGAGCACCGGGTGCATTTTCGTGACGAGACCGGCGAGCCGGTGCTGATCGTGCCGGCCGCGAAGGCGGTGCATCCCGGCTACAACGCGAAGGCCATCGAGACGCGCCAGCGCTCCATCGACCTCGCCCTCGTGCGCATTCCGGAAAACCTGCCCCGGCGTTTCGAACGCGCGACGCTGACCGTCGCAAAGCCCGGCAAGGACACGCCCATCACGGTCGGCGGCTATGGACTGTCGCGCGAGGGCGACGCCAGGACGACGGGCACGTTCCGCACGGCGTCCCTCACCGTCACCGAGCCCTATGGCCCGAGCAAGATCCTGCTCTGGTCGAAAGGATCGGGCGCGATGGGCGCCTGCCAGGGCGATTCCGGCGGCCCGATGGCCTTGGGCAATGCGGTCGCCGCGATCACAAGCTGGTCATCGCCGGCAGGCGGAAAGGGCTGCGGAGGCGCCACGCAGGGCATTCTCGTCGGCGCGCAACGGGAATGGATCGACCGGACGCTCAAAGGCTGGAAGCGCGAAGCGTCTTGGAGCGAAAACTAACGCTGGAAAATGAAGCGTAAGCGGAACTATCTTACGATTCGAAATCTTCCCTTACGTAATGATTCTTTCCCTCACCCGATATCCCAGATGCGCGCACTGCCATACCTCGCTCTTGCCGCCTTCGTCTTGTGGGCGGGCTCCGCCCAGGCCATCCTGCTCGGCGCCACATCACGGGATCCGAACGGACTTCGACGTTCCGTCGTGTCGATCGAGAACTCGCTCGGAGAGTTGTGCTCCGGCGCCCTGATCAGCAGGGATCTCGTTCTCACCGCGGCCCATTGCGTCATCGAGAAGGCCTCGTACAGGGTCAGCGTTGTGAACCGGTCCTTCCGGCCGCAACGTCTCAAGGTCGCCGCCATGGCGATGCATCCCACCTTCGTCGCCGGCACCACGCCCCGTACTCAGCCGGGGGTCGATCTGGCGATCCTGAGGCTGGAGACGCCGGTCGGCACGGACTTTCTCCCGCTCGATCCCGGTCTTGCCGGCAGGATCGATGTCGGAGACGAGGTCACCATCGCGGGCTATGGCGTTCTGGCCGAGCGGCGTAAAGGGACTGCCCGCATCCTGCGCCAGGCCAATCTTGTGTCGCTCGGCCCCATCGAGGTCGCCAACCGCGTGCTGATCGTGGTGGATCGCGACAAGCTGGCGGAAACCAGCGGCGCGGGCGCGTGCCGGGGCGATTCAGGCGGTCCCATCCTCGCCGCGACGCGCGACAGCTACCTGCTTTACGGCATCGTCAGCTGGTCGAGCGGCGCGATGCGCTCCAGCCAGCCCAGCGCCTGCGGCGGCCTGACCGCCGTCACGCCCATCGTCGAGCATCTCGGCTGGATCAGGCAGGCCGTGAACAGCCTCAACACCATGCAGGGCGAATGGACGAGGCGATAAGCCCCGTCCATATCTGCCTTAAGCCGCGAACTTCAAGAGCTTGATCGCCGCGTAATCCTGCACGCCGCCGCCCACGCGCTTGGTGGTGTAGAACAGCACGTAGGGCTTGGCGGAATATGGATCGCGCAGCACGCGCATGCCGGCGCGGTCGACCACGAGATAACCGCGCTTGAAGTCACCGAAGGCGACGGCGCAGGAACCAGCAGTTATATCCGGCATGTCCTCGGCCTCCACGACCGGGAAACCCATGAGGGTGGCGGACTGGCCGAGGCTCGCGGGCGGCGACCAGAGATAGCCGCCGTTCGTATCCTTGAACTTGCGGATCGCGCTCTGCGTCTTCCGGTTCATCACGAAGGACGCGTTCTGGCGATAGCCCGCCTTCAGGGAATAGACGAGTTCCACCAGCACGTCGGACGGGTTCGAGGACGGGAAGGCGGCACCGCCCGTATGCACCGCACCGAGCTTGCCCCAGCTCCAGGTATCCTCCTTCACCACGTCGGAGGCGAGGAAGCCCTTGGGCTTGTTGACGCCGTCGCCATTGACGAAGGCCGCACTCTCCTGCTCGGCGAAGGCGGCTTCGACCTCCTCCGCGATCCAGCGGTCGATATCGACCACGGCATCGTCGAGAAGCGTCTGCGTGGCTGCCGGCATGGCATAGAGCTCCATGGCCGGGAAGCTCATCTCGGAGAGCGTGGAACCCGCCGTCTGCGGACGCGCCGCCGTCTCGCCGACCCAGCCGGTGGCCGGGCCCGAGGTCGAGAAGGCTCGCTTGTACTGGCCGCCGGAAATCACGCGCACCGACGAGATGGCGCGGATCGGGGAGATCGCGGAAAGGCGGCGCAGAACCTCCGTCTCGACGATCTCAGGGACCAGGTAGCCCCCGTCGGGGCCGGAACCAGCGGAGAGCGCCTTCTCTTCGAGACGCTTCAGGCCCGTGGCCTCGCCGGAGCGCATATAGGCGTTGAACGCGGTCTTGTGCTCAGCGTGGGCGAGATCGCACTGCGCATCGCCACGGCCCAGCGGCGGGCGCGAGCGGTCGAGGGCCAGGCGGTCGAGACGGCGCTTGGCGTCATCGAGGGCGGCGTCGATGCGTGTGAGCTTTTCTTCCGTCACCACATCGCTCGACAGGCGCGTCTCGATCTCGGACAGGCGCGTGTCGTTCGTGTCCTTGAATGCCTCGAAGGCGCGGGCGAAATCATCGAAGGCGGAAGAGACATCGTCGGAAATCGATTTGGTTTCAACAACAGGAATCATGTTCATCAATCGGTTCAGGTCAAAGAAAAAGCCCGTCTCGCGACGGGCTTCGGTTGAGAGCGAGAGGTGCCTTCTCAGCGAACGGCACGCCTCGTAGTCCGGGCGACGGTGGGGCCGGTTACGGCCCCGACGGCACCGCCGACAATCGCGCCGGGCGGTCCTGCAACGGCACCGACGCCTGCGCCGACAGCCGCGCCGCCGACACGTTCTTCAGTCGTGGTGCAGGCCGCGGCCGCGAGGCCGAGAAGGGCGACGAAAGCGAGCTTCTTCATGAAAAACCTCCCGAGACAGCGGACGGCATCACGGACCTGGCCCGCGGCGTCCGCTTCCCGGCGGGCTTGCATGTAACGCTCTTCGCCAGCCATGGTTCAGGAAAATAATCGAGCCGTTGTGGCGCGAATGGAGGATGCGAGTTGCGGCGGAGCGTGTTTCACGGTCTCGACACGCGCGCCCGGCAACATCGGGAATGTCACGACCGAGATCTCCCATAGATCGAGCTTCTCCAGGCGCCGGAGGCCCGTCGGACGCTCGGCCCTGGCGCGCTCCACCCGGAAGCCGATGGACAGTCCGTCAACGGCGCCCTCCCGCATGAGCGCGTGAATATCCCGCGCCCGCTCCACGGCCAGGTTGAGCTTGCCGCGCACGCGAAGTCCGCGCCGGTCCTCCTCGATGGAGAGCCAGCGGCCGATGGGGGTGCCGGGATCATGCTGCCAGAGCAGCCGCACGGCGCCCGCATCGCGCTTCTTCAGCGTATCCGCGAAGGCGCCGGGCATGACCACGTCCTTGCCGAGATCGGTGACGCCGAACAGGCTGGCATAGCCCTCGAACACGCCGTCCACATCGACGGCATTCAGGGGTTCCGCGAGAAACTTCATCTCCTGCGTAATGGGAACGTGCTTCATCGCTCGGCTCCGCGAGTGCTTTTCGCGGGCTTGCCATCGAGCTTTTCGAGCTGGCGGACGAAGTCGCGAAACACCAGCGCGGCGCGGCTCTGTCCGCTGCGCGCAGCCTTCGGCTTTCGAACGGGACGGAGCGTGGTTCGTGTCATGAGGGATCTCCCGTGTGACGGCGGTTGAAGAGGGACAGCTCGCGCACGAATTCATCGAAGCGGCGGTTGGCCGCGAACAGGTCGCGAAGAGTCATGGCGAGCAATGCGGATGACCCACTCGCCCAGACGAACAGGGCAAGGTGAGCCAGATCGCCCCGGCTGATCACAGCCTCGGCGACCTTATCGGCAATGTTCATTGTTTGTTCCTGCGCAAAAGTGGTGATGCGCTGTCAGGGTGGCGTCTTTTGAAGCGAGTGGCGGTGGATGCGGATGCCGAAGCGACTACCCACGGTCATCCCGGACGAAGCGCAGCGCAGATCCGGGATCGCCTGACGAGAAGCGCGCAAGCTCTTCCCTCCCCACGGATCTCGGGTGTTCCCGAGATCCGCTTCCTTGATGCGCAAGTCGGGAACACCCGGCTTGCGGCGGGAAGGGATTGAGGGTGGGGGTCGCAAAGTCGGAGCGCTGTGGCTGATCCAGTGAATACGGCGGGTTCTACCATCACACCCTCTCCCGTGTGGGAGAGGGGCAGGGGTGAGGGACCGCCCTGTCCGGATACGGCATTCCCTCACCCGCCGCGCTGACGCGCGTCGACCTCTCCCGCACGGGAGAGGTTGAGGCCTGCCGGACTCAGGACGCAGTCACCCAGTCGCACCCCAGCCCTAACGCTTCCCGCAATGAGACAGAGAAATCCGCCCTTTGCTCTGCCCGCGATCCCGGATCGGCTTGCGCCGTCCGGGATGACGCCAGGTGTCAGGCGGTTCTCGTGCGCCTCCCTTTCGCTGCACCCGCGACCGGGCTGCGCCCATACCCCACCGCCTCGCGCTTCTCGTCGTCGGTGAGAAACGATGCCGCCGACACGCGGCGCCAGAGGCTTTCGCGCTCGTCGGCCAGCGCCTCGATGGCGTCGAGGTCCGGCTCCAGCTGCAGCGCATCGCCGAAGCCGGGGCTAAGCCATTGCGCGAAGGCTTCCATGGTGCGCTTCACCAGCGGGATCACGGTCTGGCGATAGAAGGCGCGGTTGGCTTCCGCGTAATTGGCGTGGGTGCTGTCGCCCGGAAGACCCAGCAGCAGCGGCGGAACGCCGAAGGCGAGCGCGATCTCCCGCGCGGCGGCGGCTTTGGCCTCCACGAAATCCATATCCTTCGGCGACAGCGAGAGCGGTTTCCAGTCGAGGCCGCCTTCGAGAAGCAGGGGGCGGCCCGCATTGGTCGCGCCCTGGTAATTCGCCTCCAGCGCCTCCTTCAACCGGCTGAACTGCGCATCGGTGAGCGCCGCTCCGCCGACGACGAGAGCGCCGGAGGGGCGCGCCGCGTTGTCGAGCAGCGCCTTGTTCCAGGCGCCCGCCGCGTTGTGGATGTCGAGGGCGGTCGCGGCCGCTTCCATCGGCGACAATCCGTAATGGTCGTCCGACGGGTGGAACAGGGTGAGATGCAGGATCGGCGGCATCACGTCCCCCTGCCCCATCGCGAAACGCACCACCTCCGAACCGACCGCGTACTCATAAGCGGCAGGCCATCCGTCGGCACCCGGCACCACACGCATGCGGTCGGGCCGCAATGCGTGCAGTTCCACCGGCGCTCCATCGATGCCGACCGCCTCCACATAGGCGTTGCCGGACACCATCAGATGTCCATAGACGCTTTCGAGAAAGCGCTGCCCGCCCTCTCGCGCATTGGGGCGAGCGAGCAGCGACAGCAGCGGATGCGCGGAGAGATCCCGCCCCTCCTGCTTCAAGGTGAGAGGCAGGGAGGCGGCGGCTTCCGACACCAGCCGCACGGCGCGATGCACGATGGCGTTCTTCTGAAAACCCTCGCGGGCCAGCGCGCCGTAATCGCGCGGCGTCCACACGGCGCGCCCGTCGAAATAGAACGCGACCGCCGAATGCGCGCGCGATGCCTTGGCTTCAGGCGGCGCCTGAAACCAGCGGGTCAACTTGGTCAGCATGAAAGGCTCCTGCCCAGATGACGGGCTCATGATTGAAGGCTGCATCCTTGTGAAAGCAGCAGCCGGAAAAAGCGCACGCTTCCTGATCACATGACGAGGATTTCCTCGTGATGTGCCGAAGATGCGTGCAATCCGCGTTCGATCGTCATTGGAGCTTCATCGAACACGGCGTAATCTGAAGTCGTTGCGGGCGATCCGGCGACATTCACGCGCCAGCCGAGCTGGTTCCCTGGTTCGGCTGGCGCGACCATCAGACTTCAGGCTGCGACGCCGCCGCTCAAGGCGACATTCTTGGCGGCCAAGACCTCAAGAAATCTGACCGTCGGCTCGCCTTCGATCATGGGCGCCATATCGCTCCACAATGCGCGGACCTGCGGCATGGCATCCTTGGCCTGCTTTTCATCGTCGAAAAGAGCAACGACGAAAAACTCACCATTGGGGTCCATCAACCCGATCCATTCCCGCAGATTAGGTTGGGCATAGATCCTGGCCTCGTTGGCATCGCGCCACCGACGCATGTCTTCGAACTTGTCAGGCTTCACGCGGAATGTCGTCAGTCGTGCATACATGGTGGGTCTCCTTCATGAAGGAGTGACTGGCATCAGGCCAGCGCCGCACTGGATACGACGCGCGAAGTCTAAATCTTCTCGAGGGCGTTGTGAAACGAAAACCGCTTGCGGCGGAAGGCTATAGCATCCGCACGCGCGGCTCCTTCTTGTCGCGCAGCATCAGTTCGGTGAGCGCCCAGACGAGCGCATCCATGCGGTCGGGAGAACGGCCGGAGGTGAGACCGCCGGGACCGAAATCGCACATCTCGTCTTCGAGTTCGGGCAGCGCATTCACATGTCGCACGCGGCCTTGCGCGTAGAGAACCGAAACCGGCTCGGCGCGCAGATACTTTCCGCGCGTTGCGCGCACGCTCACCACAGGTACGGAGGGATCGACCTCGCGGATCACGCCGGTCGCCATCTCGCCGCCCTGGTTCGTCTCGACGATCAGCGCGTCCGCCTGAAGGCGGCGATAGAGCGCGACCGCCTTCGCCGCCCATTCCGGCGGCTTCAAGCCTGAAGCGGTCGCATCCTCCAGCACATAGGCAGTGCCGCTCTCATCGATACCGGCCGCGACGATGCCGCAGGCATCGGCACGCTTCGATGACGAGGCGGGCGGATCGACGGCGACGACGATCCGCATCAGAGGCGGCGCGGAGTCCACTCTGCACGCCTCGATCATATCGCGGGTCCAGAGCGCGTCGGGACGATCCTCGATGATGTCGCCATCGAGCTCCTGCCGTCCGAGACGCGTACCGGCATAGCGCCCGACCACCGTTTCCAGAAAAGCCGGCGCCAGATTGGCGGCGTTGTCGGATGTTCGGGCGCGGGAAACCGCGACGGACGGGTCCGCGAGGAAGCGCTTCAGCAATGGGATCGGCCTCGGCGTCGTCGTCACCATCTGGCGCGGATGCCTGCCCAGGCGCAAACCGAATTGCAGCATGTCCCAGGTTTCCTCCACGTGCCTCCACTTCGCGAGCTCGTCCGCCCACGCGGCCTCGAATTGAGGACCGCGCAGGGAATCCGGATCTTCCGCGGAGAACACATGCGCCACCGCGCCGTTCTGCCATTCGAGCTTGCGCAGCGAAGGCGACCAGCTGGGGCGCTCATGACGCTCATGCACCGCCAGGATTCCGGCAGGCCCTTCCACCATCACATTGCGCGCGTCGGAAAAGGTCTCGCCGATCAACGCGATGCGCCGATGCGGCTCGCTCGCGAAATCCGGCTCGCCGAGAGCCATGCCGCGCACCCATTCGGAACCGGTGCGGGTCTTGCCCGCCCCGCGCCCGCCTAGGATCAGCCAGAGCGTCCAGGGTTTGTGAACCCGGCACAATCCCGGCATGCGCTGTTCGATGCGGCCCTGCAAGGGCCAATGCCGCATGACACGTTCGAAATCGGCTTCAGACCAGGAGGCCGTCGCTTCCGAGAGCTTCCTCCTCCGCAATAATGCGCTCAAGATGGTGAGCAAGTTCGTCCCGGAGCTCATGGATGCTTCGGGCAGGTTTCGTGGATTGCTCGGTTGCATCGAGCGTTGAACCTTCCTGTTCCAGAAGCGCCCGCGCCGCCGTCAGCGTCTTGGCATAGGACGCGAGCGTCCGTGCCGTCTTGTCGTGGTCCACGGCCTTCCCCTTTCGCTGCTGCTTCACGAGCGCGTCGATATGGGAGCGGGTGACCTGCGCCAAGGAGAGCGCGGCGTCGCGCAAGGCGAATGTGTCGGTGACGGCTTCCAGGGAGGCCGCGGAACCCGCCGCCTCGATCATGGACGCCGATCGGGTTTCGTTCGCGGCCAGCACCTCCGCGCGCGGTGGCCAGTTCCACTGCTTGCGCAGGTGGCGCAGCGTGGTGGTGCTCATGCCGAGATAGTTCGCGATGTCTCCCAGCGAGATTTTCGGATGGCCGGTGTAATATGCGTAAGCCTGCCGCCGCTGCTCAGCGGAGATCTCGATCTTTGCGGACATGGGATAAACCAACAAAAAACCGCTCAAGCGGCACTTGAGCGGTGGAGGTCTTGTCGGAATGAATGCCGGGCGGGGCTTCATTCACACTTCGTCAGTGTTCTTGTTTTGTACTCTATTAGCGTTGCGCTGTCAAGCACGATTTCGAACAATGTTGCCGCCGCCCAGGAAACTCCTTGCGCGCCAAGGTATCGGACCGAAAAGCGGACTTGCAATTTTTGGATCGATCCGCTGCATTCTCTTGGAATGAAAACTTCGTATGCGAAACAGGGTCTACCTTTGCGCAGGATGCTCCAGGACCCGCGATATGGGCGACCATGAATACGCCTTCCCAAGTTCGCCATAAGTTCCTAAAAACCCTTTGCCATCTAAATAAAATTACATGTTTAAGCGATCATAATCAGAACATTCCGGCAATAAACGAGCAACTTCGAGCGGCCAGACAAAGTATTATGTTCAAGCATTACTTCATGGAACCACTCCAGACCGGCCTTCTTCACATCGATAGCGCTCCATTATACCTATACATTCATATAGGTTATTCAGAAACACTTTAATTTTTCTCGCAATGAAGTCCGTTACAGCGCTTTATCTTTAAGAATCTGCGGACACTGCCACTATCTCATGATCCGACAATGCGCGGCCCATGCCGTCGACGGCTGCAATCACGCCAGGATTTGAAACCTGGAGGCCGCGCGCAAAGATCCAGTCGAGCTTGCCGAAGGGCCGTTCATGGCTCTTCCACGGCCCGTCCCGCTGAGTGGCCTGCGCCGTGTTCGAATCCCGCCAGGCGAATCCGGCCTTCCGCAGATCGGCGAAAAGCGGCTCGTAAGTCGCAGGGGAGTCGATCGCTTGCTGCCGATCGCCCTCCTCTCTCGGCAAATCCTTGGTGTTGAAGTCTCCTCCGATGACGCAGGCCGCATCACCTATAAGGTCTTCAAGTGCCCGCAGAAGTATCCTTACTTGCCTTTGGCGGTCCAGCGCATCCGTCTTGCTTTCGAGATGAGTGCCGACAACCCACAATGGCCGCGGCGCGGCGATCCGCGCGGCGAGCGCGATTCGTCCGCCGATTCGATGCTGTGCGCCATCGATTCCTCCAAACCATAAGCCACCGGCCTCGAGCCGGATGAGGTGCGCCTCCTCGATCCTGAATCGGCTCACGATTGCATTGCCGTGAAGACCGCAGGCATTCCGTTTTCCCCGATGCCGCCGCATCTCGCCTTCATCGCCAAGATCGAGTTCCACGAATTCGGCTCCGAAGACATATCCCATGCCGAGCGATGCGCTCAGCTCGCGCACGGTGTGGATATTGCTGGACCGCGCCATGCCGAGATCGGCCTCGTAGAGAAGCGCCACGTCGATTCTCTCCCGAGTCATGAGGGCCGCGACCGCCTCCGGAGATGCCAGCCGCTCCGCATTGAAGGCTGCGAGGCGAAACGTTCCGGACAAGACACGCCGCTGAGGATCGCCTTTCTCAACCATATCGAAAGCGGCAATCCGGTCGAAGAGCGCCGCGTGGGATGCGGGATCGCCCAGCGACCCGCGCGCCTCCTCCAGAAGCGCTTCGGGCGGACAAGGCAACCTCTCTACGATCCGGCTGGCGATGCGACGCATGATGGTTTTCCTCCACGGCATCGGAGTAACGCCCCGCGTTTCGAGCGGATCGCGGGAAAGATCGAGATGTGAATATTTTTCTGCAGATTTTCAGATGGCCTTAGGAACTTCCGCCCTACCTTGGCGTTATCGATCCGCACAAACATATATGCCGGGAGACGGCCCATGATCACTTGGGCTTCCATTGTCGCGCTCGCTGCGGGCGCGCTTTTCTACGTTAGCGATAATGCCTCCATCGCCACGAGCATTGCAGAATTGGCCGGCGTCATCGCCATGTTCATGCTCGTCTGCGCCGCCGAGGTTTATAGCGAGCCCAAAGGATGAGGCCCGGAGGCGATGGCTTCCCGGCTGAGCGCCTCCTTTAACGCCTTCCATTTTCTCGGAAAATTTAGTGCCCGTTAGGGAAAGTATTCCAATTGCACTAGTTATGTAACATCATTATGTTACAAGGCATGAACATGCCACGCTCAGCCCTCGCGAAAGCTACCGATCTGGTGATCCCTGCGCCGCCCAGAAACGGAACAGCGACGATCGAGGATGCCTTGCAGCAGGCCCTGACCCAGTCCGTGGAAGCGAAGGTCGAGGCCCGGCTCGCCACCCTTCTCGAAGGCATCGGCGACGCATTCTATGCGCTCGATCAGGAATGGCGCTTCACCTACATCAACAGGGCAGCAGAGAGCTACTTTGGGCTCCCCCGCCAAGACATGCTCGGCCGTAACATCTGGGAGGTGTTCCCTGAATCGGAGGGCACCGGCCTGCGACACCGGTACGAGGAGATATTCGCATCAGGCAATGCCGCCTCCTTCGAGGCGGAGGCCGTCGGCGTCGCCGGGCGTTTTCTGGAACTGCACGTTTTTCCCTATAACGGTGGCCTTGGCGTCAGCTTCCGCGATTGGACGGAGCGGCGCCGCGCGGAGGAAGAGCTGCGCGAAAGCGAAGCTCGGCTCAGTTCGCTCACCGATAACGTGCCGGCCTGCATGGTCTACCAGCTGAGCGATACCCGCGAGTACCAGGACCGCAAGCTGATCTATCTCTCCAAGACCTGCGAACGCCTGACCGGCGTTCCGGCCGAGAAAGTCCAGGCAGACCCCTCCCTCCTCTACAATCTCGTACTGCCGCAATATCGCGAACGAATGTTCATGGAGGAACAGGCCTGCTACGAGCAGCGCAAGCCATTCAATTTCGAATTCGAAATCCTGCATGCCAAGACGGGCGAAGTCCGCTGGCACAGGATAACGGTCACTCCGCGCCTGATGCACAGCGGCGACTACGTCTGGGACGCCCTCCAGCTCGACATCACCGACCACAAGCGCGCGGAAGAGCATCTGCGGCTGCTGATCAACGAGCTGAACCACCGGGTGAAGAACACCCTGGCCACGGTGCAGTCCCTCGCCGTCCAGAGCTTCCATCGCCCCACCTTCCAGCACAACGAAGAGCTGATGGCGGCCCGCAGCGCGTTCGAGGCCCGGCTCTTCGCCCTGGCGCGCGGCCATGACGTGCTCACCCGCGAGAACTGGGAGAGCGCGAACCTCACCGACCTGATCGCGCAAGCCTGCGCTCCCTATCGTGGGCATCCTGAAGAGGCCAAGAAAATCGAGGCCGTTGGTTCGGAGCTTCGCGTCCCCCCTCCCATGGCGCTCAGCCTTTCCATGGCCCTGCACGAACTCAGCACGAATGCGCTGAAATACGGAGCCCTGAGCGTCCCCGCCGGGCAGGTCGTCATTTCCTGGAAAACGGTCGCGGCTTCCACGGGTCAGCGCTTGATCCTCCGCTGGGAGGAACAGGGCGGGCCGCCGGTCGCGGCGCCCACGCGCAAAGGCTTCGGCTCGCGGCTGATTCAGGATGGGCTGGCGCGTGAGCTGAACGGTGTCGTGCAGATCGTCTATGAACCTGCGGGCGTGGTCTGCACGATTGATGTGCCTCTTCCCTGAGCAGCTTTAAGAAAACCTCCCAAGCTTCATAGATCTTTGGTCGATAATGTCGCGAAGCGCCTTGCGAGCGGGACCGGTTTTGGTGTCAATAAGCCCAAGTGACAAAGTCACGACCCAGAGAGGAAACAATTATATGAAACGTCGTCAGTTTTTACAGGCTGCAACAGTCGGTGCCGCTTCCACGGCCGTCGCCGCGCCCGCCATTGCCCAGTCGATGCCTGAGCTGAAATGGCGCCTGCAATCCGGCTTCCCGAAATCCCTCGATACGATCTACGGCGCAGCCGAGGTGATCGCGAAATACGTGTCCGAGGCGACCGACGGCAAGTTCACCATCCAGCCCTTCGCCGCCGGTGAGATCGTCGGCACGCCGCAGGTGGCCGACGCGGTCGGCAACGGCACCATCGAGATGGGCCATACCTGCTCCTACTACTATTTCGGCAAGGACCCGACCTTCGCGCTGGGCACCGCAGCCCCCTTCGGCCTCAATGCCCGTCAGATGAATGCCTGGCTGTACCACGGCGGCGGCAACGACATGCTGAACGAGTTCTATGCCAAGCACAACATGTACGGCATGCCCGCCGGCAACACCGGCGTGCAGATGGGCGGCTGGTTCCGCAAGGAGATCAAGACCGTTGAAGACCTGAAGGGCCTGAAGATGCGCATCGCCGGCATCGCCGGCATGGTTCTGCAGAAGCTCGGCGCCGTGCCGCAGCAGATCCCCGGCGGCGACATCTATCCGTCGCTCGAGCGCGGCACCATCGACGCCGCCGAGTGGGTCGGCCCTTACGACGACGAGAAGCTCGGCTTCTCGAAGGTCGCGCCGTACTACTACTATCCGGGCTTCTGGGAAGGCGGCCCCGCCATCCACCTCTTCATCAACAATGCAAAGTGGAAAGAGCTGCCGAAAGCATATCAGGCCATCCTGACGACTGCCGCCGGCTACGCCAACAACGACATGCTGGCCAAGTACGATGCCCGCAACCCGGCCGCGCTGCGTCGCCTCCTCGGCGCCGGCACTCAGCTGCGCCCGTACTCGCAGGAGATCCTGGAAGCGGCCTACAAGGCCACCAACGAGGTCTATGACGAGGTGTCGGCCAAGAATGCCGACTTCAAGAAGGTCATCGACTCGATTCGTGGCTTCCGCAACGAAGAGTACCTGTGGTTCCAAGTGGCCGAATACGCCTACGACACTTTCATGATCCGCGCCCGCGCACGCGGCTGATCGGCTCATCATCATCTGCAAGAAGGGCGGCCAAATGGTCGCCCTTTTTTCGTGCGACGACCATCCCCAGATAGAAAACTCCCCAGCAGCCCCAATCCGCACGGAAGATCGCTCAAGCTTGAGCGAAGGCTGCCTATCGAAGGATTGTCGTTTCCATGCGCTGGACGCTCAGGATCTCATTTCTGCTTTTTCTGGCATGGGCCATCTTCATGGTCTCGCCTTTCGTCGCCCTTTACGATCTCGGCAAGGCCGTGGAGGCCAAGGACCTCGACCGCATTACCGAGCGGGTGAACTTCAATGCTCTCCGGACATCGCTCTCGAAGCAGATTCTGCGGGAGTACATGAAGAACGAGAAGCTCGACGAGATCGAAGAGGATTTCGCGACCCAGGCCGGCGCCGCCGTTCTCAATCCGGTGATCGAGGAGCTCGTCACCCCGCAAGCGCTCGTGGATCTCCTGGAAGACGGCTGGCCGCAGCAGGCGACCGTCGGCTCCGGCGCGACCGTTCCTCCCCTGCGCATAGATGTGGGCATGGATCTTGCCTCGCTGAAGCAAGCCTGGCAGACCTTCATTCACTCTGAAGGCCAAGGCTTCCGAGTGGTCACGATTCCGCTGCCTGCGAATGTCTCAAAGGACAAGCAATTCCGCGTCACCATGCGGCTTCGCAATACCACATGGCGCCTGAGCGGCATCGAGCTGCCGGTTCACCTGCGTGATGAGTTGGCAAAGCGGGCTGCCGTAGCCTCGCGCTAGTCTTCATGATCAAGCCCATAAAAAACCCGCCAATTACGTTGGCGGGTTTTTTATGGGCTTAGCGCTGGCCTTTGCCATATGCCTTTACGCGGATAAATGCTCGATACGCGAATACTTGACATTACTGAGCAATCATCCAGCCGACAGTAGCCAGCGGGAACACCGTACCCAGAAGAAAACAGATGACATTAGAGGTCATTACACAACCCTCCTCTGTCACGACAACTTCCATCGGCATTTTACGTTCCCTGTTCTTTTGCGCACACCTGCAACACTGATGAGTTAAGTAAAACGGCTAAGTTTAACGATATCACATGCTCACCCGAGGGAACATAGCTTCGCCGTTTCGATTGTCTCGCTGAAAAATGAGGTATGGGATGATCGATGATGGCCGCGCGTCTTTCCGGAGTTTCATGGGAGATGCGGAGTTCGTTCGCAAGACGCTGATCGTCCTTGGACTCACGGTCTTCGCGCTGTTGCTATGGAAGCTCGCGGACGTGCTGTTGCTGGCCTTCGGCGCCATCCTCGTGGCACTCATCCTCCACTCGCTGGCCGAAATGCTTTCCCGCTACGCTCGCATCCCGGAACGGTGGAGCCTGACGGTTGCGACGCTCGTCATCTTCGTTCTCCTGGTCGGCTTGATCGCCCTCTTCGGCACGCAGATGCGCTCCCAGCTCTCCAACGTGGTCGAGCGCCTTCCAGCCGTGATCGACAACTTCACACAAAACCTCGGCTTCGGCACGGTGTCGGACGACATCAACGAGATGCTCGACAACATGCCGTCCGGCGGCTTGGCTTCGCGCATCGCCGGCATCGGCGGCGCCGTCATGAGCGGCCTAGCCGATTTCCTGCTGGTCGTGATCGCCGGCATCTACATCGCGGCCTCGCCTCGCCTCTACAAGCAGGGTCTCGTCAAGCTTTTCCCTATGCGCCATCACGAGCGCGTGGAAAGCTCGCTTGATGCCTCGGGACAGGCACTCAAGCTCTGGCTGGTCTCTCAGCTTATCGCCATGACCTGCGTTGCGATCCTGTCGACGCTGGCCTTCTGGCTCATCGGTCTGCCCTCGCCTTATGCCCTCGGCCTGATCGCGGGCCTGGCCGATTTCATTCCGTTCCTGGGACCCATCCTCGGTGCCCTGCCCGCCGTACTGTTCGCCTTCAGCATGGACGGGGAAACGGCGCTGTGGACCATCGTCGCGGTGATCGCCATCCAGCAAATCGAGGGCAACGTGATCTTCCCGCTGGTCGCACGCAGCGTCGTCAGCGTTCCGCCGGCCCTAGCCCTGTTCGCGATCCTGACGGCCAGCATCCTGTTCGGGACGCTCGGCCTGATCTTCGGCTTCCCGCTCGCTGTCGTGACCTACGTGCTGGTGAAAAAGCTTTATGTCCGCGAAACACTGGGCGAGGACACATCCGTGCCGGGGGAGAAAGAGGCGCAGGAAGCGGCGCAGGAAAAAGCCAGCTCGTAGCGTCCGGCTTAAGCCTCCACATTCCTCATCGGCCAGTCCACAAGACGCTCGAGCAGTTCGTCGATGGTGAACTCCTCTTCCGGTCCGGCCACCCGGTCGCAGACGGAGATGCCAGCCGCATGCACCGTGTCGGGATCGCCGGAGACCAGGGGATGCCACCAGTAGAGATCCCTGCCCTCGGCGATGAGCCGATAGCCGCAGGTCTCGGGCAGCCAGGAAATGCGTTTGACCGCCTCAGGCGTCAGGCGCACGCAATCGGGCACCTTGGCTTGCCGGTTGGGGTAGTCGCGGCAGCGGCAGCTTTCGTCGTCGAGGAGGGTGCAGCCCACATCCGTGTAAAGCACCTCGCTGGTGTCCTCGTCCTCGAGCTTCACGAGGCAGCAGCGCCCGCAGCCGTCGCACAGGCTCTCCCATTCCTCGGGGCTCATGGCCTCAAGGTTTTTGGCGCGCCAGAAGGGCTGCTCATCGGGTTCGGAGCGGAGGATCGTCGATGTTTGGGACATGCGGGGTCTTTGGGCTCCGTTTGAGGCGGTTTGAAGGTGCTAAAGCATCGGACCCAAAAGTGGATTTGCACTTTTGGGATCAATCCGATGCTTCTTTCCCGGACAGGAGCATGGTTTGTGCGGAAAAACCGGAATCCACTTTTCCGAACCATGCTCTATCGCACATCCTTCTAACCTTTTCGAGCTTACCCACAGGCCTATATGAACCAAGCAACCTGTTCGCGAGTTGTTGATAATAACTGTGGCCGCGTTGTATTGTTGCCGCTAGGGAAATCAACGATCATAAACAAGGCACATCAGGCCATCTGACCTGCCCTTAAGGGACTACCGTGAGCCAGCATTCCCCCATCCCTTTCTCGACACGGATCAAGCGCGCCGCGCTTTGGTTTGACGCATGGCTCAATTCATTCCTGTTCCAGAGCGGACGCGGCTTGGGCGCGGCCTACGAATCCTATTCGGAGAAGATGAAGTGCCTGCGGTTTCGCGGGCCGCTTCGGGTCATCCTTGACCTCACCAGCGAGGCGACGACCCTGGGCGCAGCCGGCGCCGTGGTCATGCTGGCTCTCGCCCTGCCCGCCTTCCGCGAGACGGAGGACGACTGGCTCAAAACCCAGGACCTCGCCGTCACTTTCCTCGACCGTTACGGCCAGGAGGTCGGGCGCCGTGGACTTCACCTGGACGATTCCTACAAGCTCGAGGATTTCCCGGATCACATGATCAAGGCCGCGCTGGCCACGGAAGACCGGCGCTTCTACGAGCATTGGGGCATCGACCCCATCGGCACTTTCCGCGCCCTCGTGGTCAATGCCCAGGGCGGCGGCGTCGTGCAGGGCGGTTCCTCGATCACCCAGCAATTGGCCAAGAACCTGTTCCTCACGAACGAGCGTTCCCTGGAGCGCAAGATCAAGGAGGCGTTCCTTGCCATCTGGCTCGAATATCACCTGACCAAGGACGAGATCCTCAAGCTCTATCTCGACCGCGCCTATATGGGCGGCGGCGCCCACGGCGTCGTGGCGGCGGCGGACTACTATTTCGGCAAGCCCGCCAAGGACCTGACCCTGGCGGAATCTGCCATGCTGGCTGGCCTCTTCAAGGCCCCCACCAAATATGCGCCGCACGTGAACCTGCCGGCGGCCCGCGCCCGGGCCAATCAGGTTCTGGTCAACATGGTCGATTCCGGCTTTGCCACCGAGGGCCAGATCCAGACGGCACGCCGCAATCCCGCGACCCCGATCAACCGCACCCGCGAGACCACGCCGGACTTCTACCTCGACTGGGCGTTCGATCAGGTGAAGCGTCTCGCCGCCGACAAAAAATTCGGCAACGAGCGCGTCCTCACCGTAAAGACGCCTCTCGACACCAATCTCCAGCGCCACGCCGAGCAGACGCTGGAAGACATCCTGCGCCAGCACGGCCGCCAGTATAAGGCCGGCCAGGGCGCGCTCGTCGTCATGGATGTGGACGGCGCCGTGCGTACCATTGTCGGCGGTCGTGATTACGGCCAGAGCCAGTTCAATCGCGCCACGGGTGGCCTGCGCCAGCCGGGCTCCTCGTTCAAGCCGTTCGTCTATGCGGCGGCGATGACCACCAATCCGAAGCTGAGACCCAACTCGACCGTGGTGGACAGACCCGTCTGCTTCGTCAATTGGTGCCCGCAGAACTACGGCCGCTCTTTCTCCGGTTCCATGCCGCTGGCTTCGGCATTGGCGCGCTCGATCAACACGATCCCGGTGATCATGTCGCTGGAGATCGGCAAGGGCAACGCCAAGGCCGGACGCGCGATCATCATCGACACCGCCAAGCGCATGGGCCTAACCCATCCGCTGACGGATTCGAGTTCACTACCCATCGGCGCCGCCGAGGTGACCGTGATCGACATGGCCGCCTCCTACGCGGTCTTCGCCAATGGCGGCAAGAGAGCCGACCCGTATGCCGCCTGGGAGGTGCGCAACTCCGCTGGCGATGTGATCTATCGGCACGACCGCGACACCCCGCCCAAGCAGGTTCTGGAAACCCGCGTCGTCAACGACATGAACTTCATGCTCAACAAGGTGACGACAGAAGGCACGGGCAAGCGCGCCGCGCTCGAAGGTATCCCCGTCGCAGGCAAGACCGGCACGACCAACGGCTACAAGGACGCCTGGTTCGTGGGCTACACGGGCAACCTCGTGGCGGGCGTGTGGTTCGGCAACGACGATTCCAAGCCCATGAACAACATGACCGGCGGCAGCCTGCCCGCCCAGACATGGCATGACGTGATGGCCGTGGCCCATCAGAACCTGGAAATCCGCCCGATCCCCGGCGTCGATGCCGGAGCCTATGCCCGGGTCGCCTCCGCAGGCAAGCCCGCGGCCGATCAGGCCCAGGGGTCGAGCCAGGCCTTCCTGGCGGGCACCCTCTCGCGCAAATCCTATGAAGTGCTGGGCAACATCGGGTCGCTCTTCCAGGCCGCGGAGCGTCCGCTCTCGGCATCGAAAGGCACGACGCAGCCCGGCACGACCGGATCGGTCGATGCGTCCGGAACTGATCGTCCCCGCCAAGTTGCAATGCCCTGAATATGAGCACCGAGGCCATATTGACGAACGGCTCCGAGGCCGCTTCCATGCGCGCCCCTTCGCATGCGTATAAGCCCGTGACCGCCAGAATCCCCACCGTCCTCCTGATCGTTTATTCGCTCCTGCTCGCGCTGGGGCTCGGGCTCGGCTCGGCTTACTGGATTCTCAATCAAGATCCGCCCTTCGGCAGCATCCGCCTGGGCCCCTGGAAGGCGTGGCCGACCATGGGCTCGCCCGACGCGGACCCCTACATGCGCGCCATTCTCGCCCGGCGAGGCGAAGTGCCTCTGGCGACGGGCGAAGGCCTCGGCTTCACGGCGACGACGGACAGCGAAGGCCGCGATCTCGATTCCGCCTGCACCTATCGCATCGGAACGATTGCCCCCGGCGCGCGGCTGTGGACCGTGACGCTCTACGATCGGGACGGACGCCTGCCCGTGACCCCGCTCGGACGCCGCGGATTCACCTCGGCGGAAATCATTCGCGACGGGCAGGACGGATTCAACATCACGCTCTCGCGCAATCTCCAGGACGGCAACTGGCTTCAGCTGCCCGCCTCCGGCACCTTCAGCATCGTCTTGCGCCTCTACGATCCGCAGGGCGCGCTCGGTAGCCTGGAGGAAGCCGAATTCCCAACCATCCAGCGCGTGGGATGCGGATCGTGACCAATCTCAGCCGCTTCCTCATCGCGACGCTCGTCGGCGTTATTCTGGCCGCAGGCGTTCATATCGCCTCCATTCTCGCGAGCCCGCATCTCGCCGACCAGGATGCCTTCGCGAAGATCCTGCCGACGCTGACCGCCGACAAGGCGCAGATCATCAGCGCGCCGGGCGGCGACAACACCTGGATGCCCCTGCCCGATCCCGCCGTGGCGGTGGCCGCCTGCGCGTTCGACCTGCGTAACGGCCCCATGCGGGTCTCGAGCCGGACGGGCCCGAACCTTCTCTCGTTCTCGTTCCATGAGGAATCCGGCGGCGTGTTCTTCGCGGTCACCGACCGCGCCGCCGTGCGCGGCGAGCTCGAGATCGTCGCCATGACCGCCCGCCAGCTCGACGAGGCCCGCGCGGCGGAGGACGAGAACGATCCCTCCCGCGACGTGCGTATCGTCGCCCCCGAGCAGCGGGGCTTCGTGATCGTGCGCGTGACGGCGCCCAGCGCCAGCCAGCGCCAGCTGGCCGAAGACGCGGCGAAGGCCGTCTCCTGCATCACCGAGCAGGACGAGTAGGCGCCCATGTCCTGGCGTCCCATGACGACCGGGGATCTCGCAGCCGTCCAGATCCTCGCCGATACGATCCACGTCGATCATCCCGAAGAGCCGCACGTTTTCGCCGAGCGGCTGCGGCTTTATCCGCAAGGCTGCCGCGTGCTCGACGTCGATGCCCGTCTCATCGGCTATGCGCTCACGCACCCGTGGCGATACGGCGAGCCGCCGGCCTTGAACTCGTCGTTGGGACAGCTGCCTTCGGATGCCACGACTTATTACGTGCACGATGTGGCATTGCTGCCGGAGGCGCGCGGCAAGGGCTACGCGATCGCAATCGGAGACTGGCTGATCCGTCACGCAGGACAAGGCGGTTTTCCGAACCTGTCGCTGGTGGCGGTGAACGGCTCACAACCGTTCTGGGAGAGGCTGGGGTTTGAGGGAGCCGTCATCCCGGGGCTGGAGGCGAAGCTCCTGAGCTATGGGCCGGATGCGGTCCTGATGGTGCGGGATTTGGCACAGAGGGAGAGGTGACGCGTCTACAGCATCGGACCCAAAAGTGGATTGGCAATTTTGGGATCGATCCGATGCTTTCGCTCTGAGTGAGGGCATCGTTCGCCCGCAAAACCGGGGCCACTTTTGCGCACGATGCTCTCGCGCGTCCACTTCAGCAGGTCTCTTGAACACTCAGGAGCGGCGGCGGCCGGGACGGGTGGTCGCGAAGGGGCGCGAGGGGCCGGGATTGGGAGCGGGTCGCTCGTAGCGGACGCCCGTGAACAGAAGGATCTCGCCTCGCGGCTCTCCCATGCCCGGCTGCTGGCGTTGCGGCCGCTCCGAGGAGTCTGGAAAAGCGATCACCACAGCCGGCGATCTGGGCCAAACGTCCTGCATCAGATCCTCCCTTAAATCGTCACTTCATTCTCCGGCAACTCGATCACAACAAAGATGCTTATGGTTAACAGACGGTTTCCGGCAGCAGATGCTTCCCCGAAATTCAGTCTGCCTGACATGAAAACAACAGCCACGGCTGCGCTTCAGTTCCGCGCTTCGGCCAGGGCGGATTCATTAAAGGTGCGCTAACACACCCGCCTTAAGGTGGCGCGGGGCTGCGATGGAAAGAGTTGAGTATGGTATCCTCTGCGAATCCCGATCTGTGGTCCGATCTCGGGCAGCCGGATCTCGATGGCCCCGACGCCTGCGCCGCGCTTCTTAAACTGAATGCGGAAATGTTCGTCGCGGCGCCCGCGCGGGATCGCGACAGCATCGACACCTTCGAGGCCCTGGCCCTCGGCTTTCTGCCCAAGGCGGATCGCGCAACGCTCCTCGAGATCGCACATATTCTCGGTTCCTGCGAGGACACGCCGCAATCGGTCCGTGACAGCCTCTCCCGCATGTCCGCCGATGCCCGGGCCGTTTTGCAGCATCATACGCCGGGCGAGCCCGATACCGCCGACGTCAGGCTTCTCGCCTCCACAGGCGGACGCTTGCAGCTCGCGTTGCGGTCCGATCTCACATCCGGCATCGCCGAGAAAATTCTCGTGCTGCATGAGACCGCGAGCGAGGACGCTCTCGCGGCCAATCCCGCCTTCAGCCCTGCCCTGCCGGCCTTCGCCAATCTCGTCTCACGCGCCATCGATCGCCCCGCGCTTGCGGAAATCCTCCTGGCGCGAGAGGACTTGTCCCTTCTGCACGAGGCGCAGCTCTACCTGGTGGCAAGCGATGCGCGCCGCGCCGCCATTCGGGAGCGTGTCGCCGATGCCGTTGCCGGCAGGAAGGCGACCGTCACCTTCACGACGGCACGCCACGATGTCGATGCGCTGCTCGATGCCGCCCGATATGGCGACGGCGCACGGATCGAGGCGCTGCTCACGGGAACGTTCGGCTTCCCGGCACGGACGCAATGGAATGTTCTAAAGCTCGGACGGCACCGGCTTCTCGCTCTCGCCCTCAAGGCCCTCGATGTGCCGGAGAGAGAAGCGACCGCCATCCTCCTCACGCTGCATCCGGCCCTCTCCCATCCGCTCTCCGCTATTCGCACCTTGGTGCGAGAGATGCGCGATGTGCCGAGCCCTGTCGCACTCGTCCTGATCGAGGCGATCCTCGGCGTGCGTGCCTTGTCGGGAGAAAGCGTGCTCTAAACTCCTGGCGCCAGATCGAGGAAGTGACGGCGCTGGCGATCATCGACCTCGACGAGCCAGAGATCTGAATCGAAACGCATTTCCTTCGTCATGCGCTCCTCCACATCGAGGGGCGTCACGTCCTCGAGGATCGGCGCGAAGAGACGTTCCCCGCTGTCCTCGACGAAGGATTGCGGCGCGGGGCCGTAGAGGCTCGCCGTGCCGTCGAGATGATCGATCTTCACGAAGATCGATCCGGCCTCCGCCGATCCGCGCTTGCGCAGGGCCGCCTCGACGCCTTCCACGCCGCAACGTCGCAAGTAAGCGGAAACCCAGAAATCGGAGCGAAGACGCGCCACTACTGAACCGCGATGCCGGACAATGCGGAGAGCTCGCGAGCCGTGCGTCCGTTGAACTCCCCCGTGACAGGCAGTTTGCGATCCTGCTGGAAGCGCTCGATGGCCTGGCGCGTGCCCGGCCCCATCATGCCATCGACCTTTACGCTGTAGCCGAGACGCGCGAGCGCTCGCTGGCCGGCAAGAGTGATGTCGCCCGGGTCCTGCCGTCCCACATTGGCAGGCGGCGTCGGCACGGGACCGCCGAGGCGGATCATCTCCGCAATCGGATCGCGTGCGGCTGCTGCACGTTGAGGCGCGGGCGCGGCGACGGCCGCGTTCTGTTGCGGACGAGCGGCAGGCTGCGGCGCAGCGGCAGGCGGCACGCCGCCGTTGCGGATGAGATCCGTCATGGCCGAACGCGCCGGCGGACGCGGTACGGAAACCGGTTGCGCGGGCGCTTCCTCCACGGGGGCGGCGGCCTGCTGCATCGACTCGGGTGACATCATGGCCTGGGCATCGGCCGCCTCCACGCCAGGACGGGCGGGCGGCAGCATCTCGGGCGTTGCCGCAGCGGGTGCGCCGACCGCTCGCGCCGGATCGGAATGATTGAACAGGGGCGCCGGATGGCGGACGCTCTGCATGATCAGAGCGTTCCACGCGATGGCGCCGGAGCACCCGGCGAGGAACAGGGCCGCCAGAACCTTGCCGGGATGGCTCAACGCCTGGCCGATCACGCGCTCGGCCGTGCCCACCTTCTTCGGCTGACGGGGTGCCCGCTTCTGCTGGCGCGGCGGCGCCTTCCGGCGCACCACGGCAGGCAGATCGAAATCATCGTCGGACTCGGCAGCAAAAGCGTCACGCACCAGCATCATCCTGTCATCGAAGAGGCAATCTCATGATTGGGCGCGATCGATGCGCGACAAGCCGTGATGCCTCTATTATTCCTGAAACCCTGGCAGAGCCCTCTTAAACGAACCCTAAACCGCGCCCGCCTCGAGAAGTGAGGCCGGGCCGGAATTCTCCGCATCTGTGTCCAGATTAGGCCGCACATCTGAACGGCGTGTGACCGTTTTCCCTGGCAATTCAAGGTTCTTAACGGCTGGGCGTCATTCGCGCGGTCCATTAACGCTTGATTCAGCCTGTTCAAAGGTTCTGGCGCATGCGCCTACGCGGCGCCCCATCGGGACGTTATGATGCATCACCTTTCGCCCGTTTTCAGGCCTTTGCCCAATGTTCTCGATTCTCCGCTTCGTTCTCATCGTCGGCGTGATCTTCTATTACTCGCCGGTCCGGCAGAAGGACGCGGGCCCCGATCCGCTCCAGGCCTTCTTCGCTCCGAAAGAAAAGGAGCAGGCAGCAACGGTCGCGGCTCCGGCCGAAGGAACGTCCGGCCATCTGGAGACCATGTGGCAGGCCCTGCCCGATAACGCCAAGCAGGCCGTGGTCGAGAAGATCCTCACCACCTCGGGCCTCACGCCCGCCTCACCGAAGGCCACGGACACCCTGCAGCCGGAAGACCGGCATCCGGGCGCGCATAAGCCGCGCGGCTGATCAAAGCACGAGGTCGCCAAACGTCGCGACAATGCCTATATGACCGGCAGACGAGACGGGATTGCCATGCTGCCGGCCATTGACGAGATCATTTCCAACTTCGAACTCCTCGACGACTGGGAGGAGCGTTACCGCTACGTGATCGAGCTCGGGCGGCTCATGGAGCCCCTGCCCGACGAGGCGCATAACGACATCAACAAGGTCCAGGGCTGCGCCAGCCAGGTCTGGCTCGAAACGCGCCTCGACGATTCCACCGGCAAGCCCGTGCTGCATATGCGCGGCGACAGCGATGCCCATATCGTGCGCGGCCTCGTGGCGCTGTTGATCTCCCTCTACAACGGCAAGACTCCTTCCGAGGCTGTGGCCACCGATGCGCTCGGCCTGTTCAAGGAACTCGGCCTGTCCGAGCACCTGACGCCCCAGCGCTCCAACGGCGTGCGCTCCATGGTCGAACGCATCCGCCGCGATGCGCAGGCGGCTGCGGCGGTTTCGTGAGAGACGAATGAAGCGCTAAACCCTCTCCCCTTTGCGGGAGAGGGTGGCGAGCGGATGCGAGCCGGGAGAGGGGGCGTATCCACGAGGACTGCCCCTCTCCCACCCTGCTTTCGCAGGGCACCCTCTCCCGCAGAGGGGAGAGGGAAGACTGATGCGCCTTAAGCCCGTCCGCCCTCGATCACCACGGCCCGCCATGTCCTGATGCCGCGTGAGGCCGCCGGGCCGCTGGCTGCGGCTTCGATGCCGTAATGCTCGGCGAGGCGCGCCAGGGCGAGGCGCACCACGATCTTGGCCGACCGCTGCGGCCATTGCCGCTCCCGCTCGATCAGTTCAAGCCCCTTGAGGAAGCCGCAGAGATCCATGAGCAGGTCGGCGAAATCGGAGCCGACCGCATCGAAGGCATGGCGGATGCGCTGGCGCGCGGCGACCATGCGGTCCGTGGCATCGGAAGGGGACGACGGCCCGCCATGCGAGGGCATGGCATCCCAGCGTGCCGTCACGCCCGGGAGCAGGCCCGCCAGCATGATATCGGTCCTCAACCGCTCCCCGGCCTGATACGCGGCCTGGTCGATCATCGGCTCGCCGTTGCGGTCCTTGCGGCGGCGCAGCCAGTCGAGAGGGCTCTCGTCGGCGTCCATTCGTACACGTTTTGTTCCCGTATCAGTATGAATTGCGGCGTTCGTAACCTCACGGTGCTGACGGAGGAAGGCCGTCTCCGCATCAGGCGAGCCGGCGCGGCGCAGATAGGCTTGGCCCGCCGCATTCAGGCCCAGCACGGCCTGCCCCGCCTCCTTGCGCCAGACAGCAAGATCCTGCCGGACAAGGCCTTCGGCAACGGTGCGTGCGAAGCGCCCTGCGCCGACCGAAATCCCCGCTCGCTTCCTGTGGACAATCACGCTCCCTTCATCCGTGGGATCGATGAGCACGCGGGTTTCGGACTGCGCCAATATGGCGAGCAGCCGCCGCGCATCGCTGCCGAGCGAGTCGGAACCGGGCGAGCCGGCGGGGCTTGCCAGGCGCCCATGCGCCTGCCGCTTTCGTCTCGCCGGCTTGGCGACGGAAGCCGAAACCCTTGCTGCAACAGCTTTCGGTCCGGCCTTCTTGTTCTCGTTATTGTTCATGTTTTGTTCCTGCAAATAATTAAAGAAAGGACTTCTCCCCCTCTGCCCCGATACTGGGCGCTTATTCCTAGCTGTCAACGGGATTCAAAACTGTTGATAAGAGCGAGGATAACTCGGCCTCCGAACGTCTCGGGCTCACAAACGCCATGATGGCGGGGTGCGGTTTGGGCGCCGTGGGTTGAGGCGGCAATACGCTTTTCCCGTCGGATATTGGTGTCGGAAAGTCAGGGCGCTTCGCTCCATCCCAGCCATCTCAAGCACCGCTCCAAGCCCCCTCTCCCGTGCGGGAGAGGGGCAGGGGTGAGGGCCCGCCCTGTCCGGGTACGGCAGTCCCTCACCCGCCGCGCTGACGCGCGTCGACCTCTCCCATCGCAAGTCGGGTGTTCCCGACTTGCGCAAGCTAAACCTGATCTCGGAAACATCCGAGATCAGGGGAGAGGTCGGGACAGCGCTTTACTCTGAAACCGCTCACCCTGCCCCTCCCTACAAGGAGGAGGGAGTAAGCTCAGCGCCAACTGGCACTCACACCCCCCAAACGAAAAAGCCGCCCCGAAGGGCGGCTGATCTTGTTCGCAATGAAACCCGGCTCAGCCGCGCGAGGAGCGGCGCTTGCGGCGCTGCTGGCCGAGGCCCATTTCCTTCGCCAGCTCGGAGCGAGCCTTGGCGTAGTTCGGGGCGACCATCGGGTAATCGACCGGCAGGGCCCACTTCTCGCGGTACTGCTCGGGAGTCATGTTGTACTGCGTGCGCAGGTGGCGTTTCAGCGACTTGAATTTCTTTCCGTCTTCGAGGCAGACGATGTAATCCGGAGTCACGGACTTCTTCACGGGAACGGCCGGCTTGGGAGCCTCGACCGGTGCCTCGACGGTGCCGCCGCCGACGCGCAGAAGAGCGCCGTGAACTTCGTTGATCAGGGTCGGCAGATCGCTAGACGGAACAGAATTATTGCTGACATAGGCCGACACGATGTCCGCAGCCAGCTCAATGTAGTTTGATGCAGCGATATTGTCGCTCATTTTGATTTTCTTCCTTTCCGGTCCGCAAGAGCAGCTCAAAAGCTTTTCAGTGCATCTTTTGAGCAGTCATCGCTGAAGCAATGCTTGCCCCATTCTTGAACCGCACTGTACATGCACAGAAATCGCGCTTGACGGTTCACGTATGTCAATTTTGACGTGAAGACAAGATGTTCGGAAGGAAAACTTTAGAGAACTTCACATCAACTTTCCGTATGCAATAAACCCAGGTTTAACCAATGTGAAGCGCGAATCCGTGACGTTACCGTGCAGCATTGAATTCGCATCATTTCCGTCAGAAGAAGTAGCGAAAAAGACAATTTTGCGAAAGCGTTGAACCCGATAAGGCTTTTTGCGGCCCGAACCTCTCATGGGAAATCCGTGTTATCTATGCAGAATCGGCCCCTGCCCCGCTCCCTCCGGATGGTTTCATGAAGCTCGAGCGCCTGCCTTTCAGCCCCCTCCCCGCTGCGCCGGTCACCCCTGCGCGGCCCCATGCCTTCCAGATCCACGGTGCGGAGATTCGGGACGATTACGCGTGGCTCAAGGCGGAAAACTGGAAGGAAGTGCTTAAGGACCCCACAGCTCTCGCCCCGGACATCCGCGCCTGCCTGGAGCATGAGAACGCCTATACGGCCTCCGCCTTCGCCGGCACCGAGGACTTTCAGGCCCGGCTCGTCGCCGAGATGCGCGGCCGGATCAAGGAGGACGATTCCTCCGTGCCGCAGCCGGACGGGCCCTATGCCTATTTCACCCGCTATCGGGAGGGCGGCCAGCACCCCCTCGTCTGCCGCCAGCCCCGTGAGGGCGGGCTCGAGACGATCATGCTGGATGGAGACAAGGAGGCTCAAGGCCACGCCTTCTTCGATCTCGGCGGGGCCGATCACTCGCCCGACCACCGGCTTCTCGCCTGGGGCGCGGACATCAAGGGCTCCGAATACTTCACGATCAGGGTCAGGGATCTTCAAACCGGCCAGGAGCTCATCGATGAGGTGCCGCAGACTTCGGGAGGTGTCGTATGGCTCAACGACAGCGCCGCCTTCTACTACGTGGAACTCGACGAGAACCACCGTCCCGTCCGGGTGCGCCGCCACCGGATCGGCACCCCGGCAGCCCAGGACGAGGTGATCTATGAGGAGAAGGACCCCGGCTTCTTCGTGAAGCTCGGCGTTACCCAATCCGATGCCTTCGTGCTGATCGAGGCCAGCGACCACGAGACCTCGGAGGTCTGGCTGCTCGACAGGAATGACTCTTCCGCCACGCCGCGCCTCGTGGAGCCCCGCACCCCCCAATTGCAATATGACGTGGAGCATCACGGCGAGAGCCTGATCATCCTCACCAATGCGGACGGCGCCGAGGACTTCAAGATCATGACCGCGCCGGTGGCCGCTCCCGGCCGCGCCCAGTGGACGGATCTGGTCCCCTACCGGCCGGGCATCATGATCCTGTCGGTCGTGGCCCTGGCCCGCTACATGGTGCGGCTGGAGCGGGAGAACGCCAATCCGCGGGTGGTCATGCGCGAGATCGCGACCGGACGGGAATCCGCCATCGCCTTCGATGAGGAAGCCTATTCTCTTGGCTTCACCCCCGGCTACGAATTCGACACGGACGTTATCCGCTATCACTACTCGTCGATGACAACGCCGAACGAGGTGACGGATTACAACCTGCGCACCGGAGAGCGCACGCTTCGCAAGCGGCAGGAGGTCCCGAGCGGCCACAACCCGGCCGACTACGTGACCCGCCGCCTCTTCGCCACCGCTCCCGATGGGGAGCAGGTGCCAGTCTCGATCCTGCACCGGAAGGAAGTCGCCCTCGACGGCAGCGCGCCCTGCCTGCTCTACGGCTACGGCTCCTATGGCATGTCCATGCCGGCGCGGTTCTCCACCGGCATTCTCTCCCTGGTAGACCGGGGCTTCGTCTATGCCGTCGCTCATATCCGCGGCGGCACGGAGAAGGGTTGGCGCTGGTATCTCGACGGCAAGCGCGAGAAGAAGACCAACACCTTCAAGGATTTCATCGCCTCCGGCGAGGCGCTCGTGAAGGCAGGCTATACCTCGCGCGGACGCATCGTGGCTCACGGCGGCAGCGCCGGCGGCATGCTCATGGGGGCGGTGGCCAACATGGCGCCGGACCTTTTTGCAGGCATCATCGCCGAGGTGCCGTTCGTGGACGTGCTCAACACGATGCTCGACGCGGAATTGCCTCTCACCCCGCCGGAATGGCCTGAATGGGGCAATCCGGCTGCCGACGAGGCCGCCTTCCGTACCATTTTGTCTTACTCGCCCTATGATAACATTAAGCCACAAGCCTACCCGGCGATTCTGGCTCTCGCAGGCCTGACCGATCCTCGTGTCACGTACTGGGAGCCGGCGAAGTGGGTGGCACGGCTGCGGGCTACCATGACGGATGGCGGCCCGATCCTGCTGCGGCTCAACATGGATGCAGGCCATGGAGGCGCGGCGGGACGTTTCGATCGATTGGAGGAAGTGGCCCTGGCCTATGCCTTTGCCATCAAGAGCATCAATGGATTTCAGGGCTGACGCCGTTGAGAGTACGTCTCGATGACCAAACGCGGTAGCGCACCGATTGCGGAAGATGTCGCTCCTCCGAAAGAGGACAAGGCGCGTAAAGGCGGCACGCAACGTGTTGCCGAACTCGAACAGCAGCTCCGCGAGGTGGATCAGGCGCTGCGCATGAGCAGCGGCAAGCTGCGCATGGCGCTCGACATCGGCAAGCTCGGCGCCTGGGAGCGCGACATCGCCTCCGGCGCCATGACCGGCACGCCGTACTTCAAGGCCAATCTCGGGCTTCCATTGGATGCCGCTCTCACCTACGACGATTTCCAGCAGATGTTTCATCCGGGCGACGCGGACCGGATCAATCAGGCGATCTCATACGCGCTGCGGACGAAAACGGATTTCCAGATCGAGCATCGCGTGATGCGCGCCGATGGCCGCATCGGACGCGTGCTGATGCGTGGCGGCGCTGTTTACGAGGACGACAAACCCGTGCGCCTCATGGGCGTGATCCAGGATGTGGCGGACAGGGAGAAGGCAAAGGAAGAGGCCAACCGTGCCCAGCGCCGCCAGGAATTCCTGCTGAACCTGAACGACCAGATCGGCAACTTCGACGACCCCGCCCAGATCATGGAGATCGCGGCGCGAAATCTCTGCATATTCCTTTCTGCTGACTACGTAGGCTTCAATGAAGTCTTCGAGGGAACGGGCACTGTAGTCGTCATACTGGAATGGTCCAAAGGCCTATTCAACAGCCAAGGGTTTGTCTCGCAGATCGAAGATCTACCCCGGGATCTCTGGCAAGATGTTTCATCGGGAAAGACGATAATCATCAATGACACCAAGACAGATCCCAGAGTTAGCGAACCCCACATGCAGGCAATGTATGCGACGGCCAATCAGACGAGAACGAATGTTAACACGCCGATCATCAGGAACGGTAAGCTGTTCGCATTCATGCATGTCGGCGGATCGCAACCCCGCGCATGGACTGGTGACGAGATAGCTCTCATCGAAGACGTGGCCGAACGCACCTGGGTCGCAGTCGAAAAGGCGAGAGCCAAGCGGGAGCTGCGCGAGACGGAAGCGCGCTTCAACATCATCGCTGAATCGCTTCCCGCGCTCGTGTGGATTCTCAATCCGAACACTGAACTCACGTACACGAACGAGCGCTGGGTGAAATATTCGGGCCTTGCGCCTGAAGAGGCTCTGGGTCACAGCTGGACGAGCGCGATCCACCCCGCCGACTGGGAGCGGATGACCGAAGAGCTCAAGGACGTGGTGAGCAATCATACGCCTTACGTGACCGAGGCCCGCTATCGTTCGTCCGAAGGCGAATACCGCTGGCACCTGATTCAGGGCGAGCCCGTTCATGGCGCCGACGGCGAGTTCAAGGGCTGGGTCGGAACGAGCGTCGACATCCACGACCTCAAGATGACGGAAGAGGCGCTGCGCAACAGCGAACAGCAGCTGCGCCTCGCGTTGCAAGCTGCGCGCATGGGAGACTGGCGCATCGACTATGCAACGAATGCCGTCGCTCTTTCCGATCGCGCGTGCGAGATCTTCGGCCTCCCTCCCGGCTCGCCCTTTACGAGAGCGGAATTGCACGAGGCCACGCACCCCGCAGACCTTCCTCGCGTTCTGGCCGGTCTCGACAAGGCCATGCAGAGCCGCACGCTCTTCAACATCGAGTTCCGCATCAAGCGTCGTAACGATAAGGCTCAGGTATGGCTTGCGGCGCAGGGCCAGGGCACCTATCGCCCCGATGGCACGCTCTCCGGCATGGCCGGCGTCATCCAGGACATCACCGACCGCAAGCACGCCGAGGAGCGCCAGCACCTGCTCATCCGCGAGCTGCATCACCGCGTCAAGAACACGCTTGCCACCGTCCAGGCCATCGTCGGCTCGACCGCGCGCACCGCCACCAGCATCGACGAGTTCTACCAGGGCTTCGTCGGCCGCATCGTCTCGCTCGCCCGCACTCACAACCTGCTCACCGAGGACCTGTGGCAGAAGGCGGCGCTCGAAGAGCTCGTGCAGACAGAACTCGGCCCCTACGAGGACGAGGCCCGCAACCGCATCATCGTCGAAGGCCCGCATGTGGAGCTGCCCTCGGAAGCCGCCGTGCCCATCGGCATGGCGATCCACGAGCTGACCACCAACGCCGCCAAGCATGGCGCCCTGTCCACCTTCGGCGGGCAGGTGGAGGCGCGCTGGCGGATCGAGCCGGGCATGGAGCGGCCGATGCTGCATTTCACCTGGCGCGAGAATGGCGGGCCGCGGGTGACCTCGCCGGCGCGGCAGGGCTTCGGCTCGCGCCTGCTGCAGCGGGTTCTGACGACGCAGCTGCAGGCGGACGTGAAGATGGACTTTCACGAGGATGGCCTGCACTTCACCATGATCCTGCCCATCCCCGACGAGCCGCCCCTCTTCAACCCGGATAAATGAGACTGAAATCCTTACGCAGTAAGAAAATTGAGCGCTTGTCAGCATGAGGATCTTCTGGTGCTATGCCTTTCACTCCTCGCTATGAGGAATAAGTTCTGGCACCCATGTTGAGCCGGGCATTGTGAGAGCCCAGCGGAAGGTATGAGTTTAATGGCGGAGCGCGGTGATTTGCCGTCGACAAGCGATCCGCTTTCCGTGGAGGAGAGCGCTGCAGACGAGCAGCAGCGCATTTCCGAATTGGAGCTCCGTCTGGCGGAGACGGAGCTGGCGCTACGTCTCAGCAACGGCAAGTTGCGCATGGCGCTCGACGTCGGCAGGCTCGGCGCCTGGGAACAGGACATGAGTACCGGCGAAGTGAAGGGCACCTCCACCTTCAAGGCCTGCCTGGGCCTCCCGCCAGATGCCGGACTCGCCTCGGATCAGTTTCAGACGGCGTTTCATCCCGACGATGCCGCGCGCATCCATCAGGCAATCGCCTTTGCGACCCGTACCAAAACCGACTTTCAGATCGACCACCGTGTGATCAAGTCCGATGGCGGCACCGGTCACGTGTTGACCAGGGGAGCGGCAATCTATGAGGACGATGGCATCATTCGCCTAGTGGGCATCATCCAGGATTCAACCGAGCGTGAAAAGATCCGTGAAGGGCTTGCGCAGGCGCAGCGCCGACAGGAGTTCCTTCTCGCGTTCAACGACCAGATCGGCAACGAGGAAGATCCTCTGGTCATCATGGAGATCGCGACCAGCAATCTCGCCAAGTTCCTGAACGTGGACGCTTCGGGCTACAGCGAGGTCTTCGAGGAAACGGGTACGATCGTCGTTCATCGAGAATGGTCCCGAGGCCTGCTGACCAACGAGGGCAAGACCGAGAAAATCAGCAGCTCGGCTCCCGATATCATCGAGGAGTTGCGCCTGGGGCGCCCGGTCATGTCCTCGGACCTTCTGGAGGATCCCCGTTACGCGGCCCCTGCGGTACGAGCGTACTATGCGAGCGCGAACATTCGTTCGGGAATGAGTATCCCGCTGCTCAAAAGCGGAAAGCTCTCGGCAATCCTTCATGTATTCTCGTCATCCCCGCGCCATTGGCTGAGCGAGGATGTGGACCTTCTCGAGGATATCGCAGAACGCACATGGGTGGCTGTCGAGAAGGCGCGAGCAAAGCGCGCCTTGCGTGAAACGGAAGCGCGTTTTCAACTCATTGCCGAGTCCCTGCCCGCTCTCGTGTGGATCCTCGATCCGACCCTCGCGCTGACCTACACGAACGAGCGCTGGGTCAGATATTCCGGGCTTGGGACGAAAGAGGCTCTGGGTCATAGCTGGATGAGCGCGATCCATCCCGACGATATGGCGCGGATCCAGCGGGATGTGGAGCCCGTCGTCCGCAATCACACCGCCTATGAGACGGAGGCCCGTTACCGCTCGGGAACGGGCGAGTACCGTTGGCATATCATCAAGGGCGCACCGATTCATGGTGCCGACGGCGAGTTCAAGGGCTGGGTCGGCACAAGCGTCGACATCCACGATTTCAAGGGGACGGAAGAGGCCCTGCGCACCAGTGAGCAGCAATTGCGACTCGCCTTGCAGGCGGCCAGGATGGGGGACTGGAGCTGGGATGCGTCCAGCGACATATGCACCCTCTCGGACAGGGCCGCCGAGATCTTCGGCTTGCCGCCGGGCTCAATCTTGCCTCGATCCGAGCTGCACGAGCATGTCCATTCGGCCGACCGGCCGCGCATCCGAGCCGTTATCGATAGAGCTGTGAGGAACGGGACGCAGTACAATGTCGAGTACCGCGTCGAGAATTCGACGAGCAAGAAGCAGGTCTGGGTCGCGTCCCAGGGCCAGGTCACCTTCAATCCGGACGGTACGCGCTCAGGCATGGCCGGCGTGTTCCAGGATATCACCGACCGCAAGCACGCCGAGGAGCGCCAGCAGCTGCTCATCCGCGAGCTGCATCATCGCGTCAAGAATACCCTCGCCACCGTCCAGGCCATCGTCGGCTCGACCGCGCGCACCGCCACCAGCATCGACGAGTTCTACCAGGGCTTCGTCGGCCGCATCGTCTCGCTCGCCCGCACTCACAACCTGCTCACCGAGGACCTGTGGCAGAAGGCGGCGCTCGAAGAGCTCGTGCAGACAGAACTCGGCCCCTACGAGGACGAGGCCCGCAACCGCATCATCGTCGAAGGCCCGCATGTGGAGCTGCCCTCGGAAGCCGCCGTGCCCATCGGCATGGCGATCCACGAGCTGACCACCAACGCCGCCAAGCATGGCGCCCTGTCCACCTTCGGCGGGCAGGTGGAGGCGCGCTGGCGGATCGAGCCGGGCATGGAGCGGCCGATGCTGCATTTCACCTGGCGCGAGAATGGCGGGCCGCGGGTGACCTCGCCGGCGCGGCAGGGCTTCGGCTCGCGCCTGCTGCAGCGGGTTCTGACGACGCAGCTGCAGGCGGACGTGAAGATGGACTTTCACGAGGATGGCCTGCACTTCACCATGATCCTGCCCATCCCCGGCGAGCCGCCCCTCTTCAACCCGGATAAATGAGGCTGTCATGCTCCTGAGCGCGCAACGATCCCAGCTCATCGTCGTCGATGTGCAGGCCCGTCTCATGCCGGCGATTGCGGAAGCCGATCAGCTGCTCGCTAATGCGACCATCCTGCTGAAGGCCGCGCGCACGCTCGGCGTGCCCGTCACGGTGACGGAGCAATATCCCAAGGGCCTCGGCACGACCGTTGAGTCCGTAACGGAAGCGCTGCCTCCCGACGCCGTCGTTCTGCCGAAGATCACGTTCTCCGCCGCGGGCGATGCGGCGATTGCGGAGCGCATTGCTGTCTTGCGTGGAGAGGGACGCGATCAGCTCGTGATCTGCGGAGCGGAGGCTCATGTCTGCGTGCTGCAAACCGCGCTCGCATTCAGGAATGCCGGCCTCAACGTCTTCGTCGTCGCTGACGCGGTTTCGAGCCGTTCGGCACACAGCGTGAATGCCGCCTGCGCAAGGCTGCTCCACGCAGACTGTCACTGGGTGACGACGGAGATGGTTCTATTCGAATGGATGGAGCGGGCGGGCACGTATGATTTCCGCAGCCTGTCGGCTCTCATCAAGTAGAGGCGGTTCCGCCGCCCTCGCCGCCCGAGGCGATGAAGGCCTTGAGTTCGTCGAGAGACTGGAAGTGGAAGATGCCACTCGGCGTCTGCGCCTCGATCGAGCCGTCGGAGAACATCACATAAGTGTTGTCGCCGGAATTGTAGGTGCCGATGATCGTCGCCGAACGCGGCTCGGCCGAGGGTTCCTCTTCCGGTTCGGATGCGGATTCTTCAGCGACCTCAGCTTCCTGAACCGTTTCTGGCTCGCGCTCCGGCTCGATGGCTGCGGCAGGTTCAGCCGTTGAAACGACGATCTCCTCGCGCTCCTCGACGTCGCTGATTTCGCCAGGCTTCTCGTCAGGCGCCTTCTCTGCCTCGTCGGCATAGAGATCGATTTCGGCTTCCGAGCTGCGGGATTCCACATAGGTTTCGCGCAGCCTGTCGCCGAGAAGGAAGTCGGGCACCTTCACCTCGGATGCTTCTTCTTCCTCTGCCGCAACGTCAGGCGACGTTCTGGGCGGGAACGGCATGAAGGGCTCGCGGGGCTGCGAAGGCACAGGCTCTTCAGGATATTTCGCGACCTCGACAGTCTCGGGCTTTTCGTCATCGAAGAGCGGCAGGTCCTTCTGCTCGTCCTGCTGCGCCGGCTCCTTGTCCTCGTCGCGGCCGAACATCTTGCCGGCGAGCAATCCACCCGAAAGAGCGGCCATCGACATGCCGGTGGGGCCCACAGGCGCCTCGACAGCGGCTTCTTCGTCGAGGCTGAGTTGCAGGCGGGCGATTTCCGACTGGATCTGCGCAAGCTTGGATGCCACCGCAGTAATGCCAAGCAGAAGCGCGCCACTCGCAGCGGTGAAGCTGCCGGCGATCACCATCGTCCAGCCACGTTCTATCAGAACGATATCCCATCCGAAGAAAGCAGCCAGTAATCCGCCGACGATCATCGCAAAAGCGAGGGCCATAAGAGCGATGATCATGCCATCTCCATCATACGCAAACCAAAGTTTTCCAAGGCAAAGCTATGCCTCTATAGGCGAAAGACAACCCGCTGGAAAGCTTGAGCAGAAAAAAGTCCCTGGCTTGGCCGTTGCTCTTGGGCACCTGGCGCTTTAACTAAGCCCCGAGTATGTCCGAAAAGTCGCTCAATCCGAAGGAGACGCCGATGTCGTTCACGCTGCCCGAACTGCCTTACGCCTATGATGCGCTGCAGCCCTACATGTCGAAGGAAACTCTCGAGTTTCACCATGACAAGCACCACGCTGCGTATGTCAACACCGGCAACAACCTGCTGAAAGGCACGGAATTCGAAGGTAAGAGCGTCGAGGAGGTCGTGAAGGGCTCCTACGGCAAGAACCAGGCCCTCTTCAACAATGCGGGCCAGCACTACAACCACATCCACTTCTGGCTGTGGATGAAGCCCAATGGCGGCGGCGCGCTTCCCGGCAAGCTCGAGAAGAAAATCGTCGAAGATCTCGGCTCCGTCGAGAAGTTCAAGGAAGACTTCATCCAGGCCGGCGTCGGCCAGTTCGGCTCCGGCTGGGCCTGGCTCGCCGTGAAGGACGGTAAGCTCGCGATCATGAAGACCCCGAACGGCGAGAATCCGCTGGTTCACGGCGCCCAGCCGATCCTCGGCTGCGACGTGTGGGAGCACTCCTACTACATCGACTACCGCAACCGCCGTCCCGACTACCTCAAGGCGTTCCTGGAAAACCTCGTGAACTGGGAACACGTGGAAGAGATGTTCGAAACCGCAACGAAATAAAGCGGCATCGATACGTATTAAGGCGGGCCTCTTCGGAGGCCCGTTTTTTTTGTGCCTTGTGCTAAGCGCCGTGACCGGCAGGATACGGAACAAGCCTGACGCGCCTCTCCTCCAGCAATGCCCCAAAGGCATCGGACTTCAGGTATTCCAGTTCCGTCACCCGGCTCTCGACGGCGGGATCGAGCCCACGCAGCTCATCGTCCACATGGCCCGGGTGACACATGACAACAGGCGCGTGTCCCAAAGCGGAGAAAGCCGTCGCGAAGATGCGCTCAGGCGGAATCGAGAGGTCGAACGGGGCAAATCCCGAGAAACCCTCATTGGTGCGAAAACCCGAGGTGCGCGCCTTCGTGGCGAAGCCGGATGCCAAGGCGTTCACGATCAGCGCCTTGCCTCGCCCCACCGGGCGGCGAAGGATAGCGGCGAGCCTGTCGCGCGGATCGCGCAGCCAGAGACGGCCATAGCCCCGCTCCTGCAACACACCCATGAGCGCCTGCCGCACAACCGGCAGCACATGCACATGCTGATGGCCATCGATGAAGGCCGGCGCCGCCCCCAACCCCTCCTCGAAGGCATCGAGCTGACATCGGATCTCCTGAGCGATCTCCTCTTGAGGAAGCGCCCTCTTCACGGCCCCTCCCAAAATCTTGCCCAGGGTCGGAAATGTCCCGTCCGGGGCCACATTCGGCATATACCCCAGCGGCACACCCGTTGTGAGGTTGAGATGCAGACCGATGCCGATGTGGCCTTCCAAAGGCTTCAACGCGGCGGCGTTCCGCTTCCAGCCGGGCATGTTGGTCATGGCCCCGGTGGCGGAAAGACGGCCCATTTGGGCCAGTTCCACGATGCCACGGCTGACGCCGTCGCTGAGGCCATAGTCGTCGGCGCAAAGAACGACGTTACGGAAAGGACTCATTCACTCACCAAATCACCTTCCATGCAAACTAACCCTCTTGAGGAAAGCCGCAAACTCGGCTCTTGATGCGCTGCTTATGAGAGCATCGGATGGCTCCGAAAGTGCAAATCCACTTTTGGGTCCGATATTGTCGACAACAAAAGGTTCTCCCCGTGGCGTCGCCGAAGCTTAGCGTGATCATCCCGGTTCATAACGAGAGCGCCAATATCGCGCCCCTGCGGGCGCGTCTGGTGCCGGTGCTGGACCGGATCGGCCTCCCCTGGGAGGTCGTCTTCGTCGATGACGGCAGCCGCGACGACACCCTGGAGATCGTCCGCAACGTCAGCCGCGAGGATTCCCGCTTCGGGGCAGTTTCCTTCAGCCGAAATTTCGGCAAGGAAATCGCCATCGCCGCCGGTCTCGACCATGCGAGGGGCGATGCGGTGGTCATCATGGACGCCGACCTCCAGCACCCGCCGGAAATGATCGAAGCCTTCGTGGCCCGCTGGCAGGAGGGCTACGACATGGTCTACGGCCAGCGCACGGACCGCTCCGACGAGACCCGTGTCAAGCGCGGCTTCGCCCATCTGTTCTACCGGCTCTTCTCGCGCTTCGGCGAGATCAGCCTGCCCGAAGGCGCGGGCGATTTCCGGCTCATCGATCGCCGTGGCGTCGATGTGCTGCGCACCCTGGGCGAAAAGGCCCGCTTCTCGAAAGGCCTTTACGCCTGGATCGGCTTCAAGGGCACGGGCGTGCCTTTCGTGGTGGAGGAGCGCCGCTACGGCAAATCCAAGTGGAGCTTCCGCACGCTCTTCCGCTTCGCCTTCGACGGCATCGCCGCCTTCTCGACCGTGCCGCTGCGCGTGTGGACCTATCTCGGCTTCCTGATCTCGTTCCTGTCGATCACAGCCGCCATCTTCTTCATGATCCGGACCATGCTCTTCGGCACCGATCTGCCGGGCTTCCCGAGCCTGATCGTGTCGATCATGTTCTTCTCCGGCATCCAGCTCATGTCGCTCGGCATCATCGGCGAATATGTGGGCCGCATCTTCGCGGAGGTGAAGCGGCGTCCGCTCTATGTGGTGTCGGAGCGCATCGGCAACGCGGCGGAGATCTCGACCGGCCTCGTTCCCGACAGCTACCTCATGCGCCGGGCCTGATCGATGTTCAAGAAGATCCTTTCCGTCGGCGGCTGGACGCTGGTCTCGCGCCTCACGGGCTTTATTCGGGACGTGGTGATCGCCGCCGTCATGGGCGTGGGGCCGATTGCGGATGCGTTCTTCGTCGCCTTCCGCATCCCCAACCATTTCCGCGCCATCTTCGGCGAAGGCGCGTTCAACAACGCTTTCCTTCCAACCTACGCGCAGGTGCTGGAAGCGGATGGCGAGAAGGCAGCCAAATCATTTGCGGGCCGCATCACGACCCTGATGCTGATCGTGCAGATCGCCCTGCTCATCGCGGCTTTCCTCGCCATGCCGTTCATCGTGAGACTTCTGGCGCCAGGCTTTGTCAGCGATCCCGCTAAGTTCGATCTCGCCGTCTCGCTGACGCGGATCACGTTCCCCTATCTGCTGTTGATCACGGTCGTCACGATCTATTCGGCGATCCTGAACGCGCATGACCGCTTCTGGGCCGCTGCGGCTGCCCCCGTTCTCCTGAACGTGTCCATGATCGCGGCGCTTGCCGTCGTGTTCCTGTTTCCCAATGCGGGCTATGCGGCGGCCTGGGGCGTCACCATTGCGGGCTGTCTCGAACTGCTTCTCGTCTGGGCATCGGCGCGCCGCCTCGGCGCGTCTCCCGGCATCGAGAAGCCGCGCGGCGATCCGGCCATGAAGCGTTTCTTCAAGGCGCTCGGTCCAGCCATCATCGGTTCCGCAGGCGTGCAGCTCGCGATCTTCGCGGACACGATCATCGCCTCCTTCCTGCCCACCGGCGCGGTGTCCTCACTCTA
Source organism: Microvirga sp. (assembly GCA_041913065.1). Classification (GTDB taxonomy): domain Bacteria; phylum Pseudomonadota; class Alphaproteobacteria; order Rhizobiales; family Beijerinckiaceae; genus Microvirga. Next base: position 92,151 of record JAYSGD010000013.1, read on the forward strand.
TTATGCGGACCGGCTCTATCAGTTGCCGCTCGGCGTGATCGGCATCGCCGCAGGCACCGTGCTCCTGCCCGAAATGAGCCGCCGCATCGCCGCAGGCGACGACGCGAGCGCCTATGCCGCTCAGAACCGGACCGTCGGCCTGACGCTGGCTCTCGCAGCACCGTTCTTCGTGGCGTTCCTCGTGATGCCGGACCTTATCATGTCCGCCCTCTTCCAGCGCGGCGCATTCGACGCGGAAGCGGCGCGGCGCGCGGGGGCGGTGCTTGCCGCCTACGGCCTCGGCCTTCCGGCCGCCGTGCTGATCCGCTCCGCCGTCTCAAGCTTCTATGCCCGTTCCGACACCGCGACGCCGCTGATCGCCTCGCTCACGGCGGTGGCCGTCAACATCCTCGTGAAGATCGCATTGATGGGCACCTACGGCGTCGTCGGCCTTGCGCTCGGCACCGCCATCGGCGTGTGGGTGAACCTGATCCTGCTCTTCGTGCTCGCCTATCGCCGCGGATGGACCGCGCCGAACCGCTCTTTGGGCAAGACCGTGCTCCTGGTTTCCATCGCAAGCCTGCTGCTTGCCGCCTTCGCCTGGTTCGCGCCTGCGCCTATTGCGGATTGGACCGCATCGCTTCCGCTCTGGCGCAACGAGATCACGCTCGGCATTCTCGGCGCGATTGGCGCAGTGATCTATGGCGTCGTTCTGCTCGGCGGCATGAAGGCGGCCGGCATCAGGCTCGCGCGAAGGTAAACAGCTCGCGCTCCGCCGCGATGCCGCGCAATCTGTGATGGCCGAGCGAGAGGACGGGAACCGGACTCGAAGCCGCGATATTGCTCGACATGATGACGGAGCAATCGAGCGTTCCGCAAAGCGCCTCCATGCGGCTCGTCTCGTTGACGGCGGGTCCGATCACCGTGAAATCGAGGCGTCCTGCCGCGCCGATATTGCCGTAGAAAACATCGCCGCAATGGAGAGCGATATCGAGGCTGAGCGGCGTCTCCTCGGATCGGTTGACGGCCTCGTTGCGCTCCAGCGCCCCTTGTGCCGCGCGTATGGCTGCGGCGCAGGCCTGTGCCTGCGAGCGCTCTTCCGTGATCGGGAAGGCCGCGAGCACGCCGTCGCCCATGAACTTGAGCACCTCGCCGCCCTCTTCCGCCACCGGATCGGCCATAGCTTCGAGATGCCGGTCGAGCCGCGCGATCAGATCCGGGCCGGTGGTATCGGCGAGGGTCGTGAAGCCGCGCAGATCGGAAAAGAGCAGAGCCGCCTTGATGGTCGTGCCGAACCCGCGCCGGATCTCGCCGCTCAAGACGCGCCGCCCCGCGGAAAGGCCCACATAGGTGTCGAGCATCGCGACCGTGAGATCGAACAATGTCATGCGATAGGCCGATAGCGCCACCAATGGCAGCAGAGCATCGATGCGAGCGATCTCGTCCCGCAGGAAACCTTCAGGGCGGTGAGATGAAAGCGCGAAGGCGACTCCCTGCAAGTCGGGAGCGCTCGCATTGTTGAACCTGAACAGGCGCGCCAGGTAATCCACCCCGCCCGCCTGCCGCACATCCTCGAACACACCAAAACGCTGCGCGTCAGGACCATTCACCCGCCAATAGGCGTGCTCTACGTCGAGCCGCATCATATGCGCGAAGGGACTGACTTTGAAAGCTTCCGTATTGCGCTCGTGGGAGACGCCCTCGTTCAGAATGCCGCCGGTCCGGGTCCAGGCATGGGTATAAGCGCGGATCGTCGGATTGACGGTCGGCAGGGCGATATAGACCCGCGCCAGCGGCATGCCCTCCGCCTCCAGACCCTCGACGAAGCCGGAGAGCAGCGAAGCCATATCGGGACCACGCAGGCCCTGCTCGACAATCCAGTCTTCGAGATTCGCCATGGCCATCACCCCACGGCATGAAGCCTCAGTTCGGCCCGCCTGACAAGAATCCCCGGCTCGCATGGCGCGTTGCGCCGCCAGTTCCCGCGATCTCGGTCAGAAGCTTTCGCCGCGCGGCAACCGCGAAGGGCCGCGTCTCGTCCGCGATCTCCACGAAGGAGCCCGGCCCGCCGATGACGCTCTGTCCGTAGTAATCCTCAAGCGACGTGCCGCCCGGCCCGCCGGGACGTCCGCTGCCGGGACGGCGGATGGCGAGCGCGTTGATCGTGAAGCCCTTGGCGAGCGCCTCGGCACGGGCGCTCTCGAGCGAGCGCCCGTTCATGTTGGGACCGTCGCCCGACACGTCGATCACCTTGCGGGTGCCCTCATGGGCGTTGTTCTCCACGAGCTTCACGGAGAAGTCGATGGCGTTGGAGATCGAGTTGTAACCGGTGGCGCCGCGAGGCGCGCTCATGAGCTTGTCGGCGAAAACCCGGGCGCTCGCCTCGTCGCGGATCACGTGCCAATCGACGATCAGCACCTGGGAACTCGGCCCGCCCCATTCCATATAGGCCACCGCAATTGCGCCGATGGGTCCGTCGCCGATACCCGCCAGAACCTCCTGGCTGGTCAACGCATCCGCCCAGCCCTTTCGCTGAAGGCGCAGCTCGTCATTGTCGATGGAGCCCGACCCATCCGCCGCGAAGACGAGTTCGAGGTCGACGGATTCCGCAGCGGCCGGCGCTGTCAGGAGGCTCAAGGCGAGAAGGCTCGTCAGGATCAGGCGCATCGCGGGCTCCGGCTTGGCACAATGCTGGAGCCATTTAGGGCACGAGCGGTGCCACGGCGCCCTGTCGCGGGATCACACTTGGTTGAGGACATCGGAGACAGGTCTCTTCGTCCTCGCTCCGGGAATTCAGCCGATAAAGGATGAGGCGCGCGTTTCCCTCCCCCTTGCGGGGAGGGATTAACGGTGGGGGTCGGAAAGTCAGAGCGCTTCGCTTCACCCAGTGAACTCAACAGCCCTACCGCGTCATGGCCGCACTTGTTGCGGCCACCCGCGTCTTGAACCGAAGTCAAGGCGTGGGTCCCCGGAACAAGTCCGGGGATGACGGTAGAGCAAACTGGTTCAGCCGCTTACCCGGTCGCACCACCTCCACCCTGACCCTCCCCGCAAGGGGGAGGGAAAAGAGCCGTCAGCGTTTTATCACCTACCCTCTGGAAAGAAAGATCAAGCCGCCTTGCTGCCGATCTTCCCATGGGCATAGGCCCAGTAGAGCTCGCGGGCGCGGCTGTAGAACGGGCCGGGCTGGAGATCGCGGCTGTCGATGCGCAGGACCGGCATGACCTTGGAATAATTGCCCGAGATGAAGATTTCATCCGCGCTGGCGAAATCTTCGTAGCGCAGGGTGCTCTCGACCACCTTGGCGCCGTCGTCGCGCAGGAGCTGGATCACGCGCTGGCGGGTAATGCCGTTGAGGAAGGTGCCGTTCGGGAACGGCGTATAGACCACGCCGTCCTTGGCCATGAACACGTTGGAGGTGGCCGTCTCGGCCACGTTGCCGAGGGCATCGCAGACGAGGGCGTTGTCGAAGCCCTTCTCCTTCGCCTCGCGGATCACGCGGGCGTTGTTGGGATAGAGGCAACCGGCCTTGGAGTCGGTCGGCATGGATTCCAGCGTCGGGCGGCGGAAGCTCGATTTCATGATGCTCATGCCGCCGGGCACCGGCATCGGCGCCTCGAAGAGGGAAAGGCAGAACTGGGTGGATTCCGGATCGGGCGCGATGGTGGCAAGACCCTCGGCCTCGCCCCAATACATGGGCTTCACGTAGAGCGCCGTGCCGGGTGCGAATTTCTTCACGCCTTCCTTGACCAGCTCGACGATGGCCTTGGGGTCCATAGTGGGCTTGAGGCCGATGGACAGGGCCGAGCGGTTCACGCGCTCGCAATGCAGGTCCATGTCGGGCATGACGCCCTCGAAGACCCGCGCCCCGTCGAACACGGACGAGCCGAGCCAGGATACATGGGAACGCGGTCCGATCAGGGACGGATTGCCCTCGTGCCACTCACCGTTGAACCAGTTCCATGTCTGCGAATACCAGGCCACTTGTCTCATCCTTACAGGTCAAAAAGTGAGCGTATCGAATCCCCTGGAGGGGCCGGCGTCAATCGGACGTCTGATTTAGCATCATGAAGACTTGTGATGAAATGCATGAAAGAGGATGATCGATTCCACTACGGTCGGTTTTCCCTCGCATGCAGGGCCCAAGACTTATGTCCGCTATCATTCCCAGCCGTGCCAAGGCTGTCGTGTTCGACGCTTTCGGTACTTTGTTCGATGTTCATTCCGCCGTCGCCCGGCATTCGGCGCAGGTCGGCCCCGAGGCGGCGCGGCTCTCGGAACTCTGGCGCGCCAAGCAGCTGGAATATTCCTGGGTTCTGTCCCTGGCGGAACGATATGAGACCTTCTGGTCGCTGACGGAACAGGCGCTCGACTACGCCATCGCCCGCTGCCCGACCGTGGACCTGTCGATCAGGCCCCTCCTCCTCGATTCCTACCGTTCGCTCGACGCCTATGGCGACGTGAAGCCCGCTCTGGCCGCTCTCCGGAATGCCGGCCTTCGCACCGGCATCCTCTCCAATGGCGACCACGCCATGCTGAGCGCAGCCGTCAATTCGGCGGATCTTGCGGGTGACCTCGACACCGTTCTCTCCGTCGATGCGGCGAAGGTGTTCAAGACCAGCCCCGACGCCTATCACCTCGCCCTCGATGCGCTTTCCCTCAACGCCGACGAAATCGTCTTCGTCTCAGCAAACCGCTGGGACATCGCGGGCGCCGCAGCCTTCGGGCTCATCCCGATCTGGGTGAACCGCTTCAACATGCCGGATGAATACCCGGAGCTGGAGCCGCACGCCGTCATCGCCTCACTCGACAGGTTGGTGTGAGCTCCATCCTTCGCTTTACACCCCACGCCCTCATCCTGAGGAGCCGCTGCAAGCGGCGTCTCGAAGGATCGTCCAGGGATCTCTGGAGACGCCCTCGTCCTTCGAGGCAGCGCTCCGCGCTTCCTCAGGATGAGGGCTAAGGTGTAGGGCTTGAAGCAATAATGGCCGGGACGTACCCGGCCATTGCAAGCTGATATCGAGAGGAGCTGAGCCTACTTCGCCAGAGCCGCCAGTATACGCGCCCAGGAGCGCGTGCCTTTCTGGAAGCTCTTGAGGTCATATTTCTCGTTCGGCGAATGGATGCGGTCGTCGTCGAGACCGAAGCCTACGAAGAGCGTGTCGAGGCCGAGGGTGCGCTTGAAATCGCCGCCGACCGGGATCGAACCGCCCATGCCGATGACGATCGGCTCCTTGTTCCACTCGTCGTGCAGGGCCGACTTCGCGACGGTGAGCGCCGGGAAATCGTGCGGCAGGGTGAGCGCGCGCGAGCCCTTGTGCATGATGAACTCCACCGAGCAATCGGCGGGAATGCGCTCGCGAACGAATGCGTGGAAGTTCTCGGAGATCTTCGCCGGGTCCTGGTCGCCCACGAGGCGGAACGAGATCTTGCAGCGGGCTTCGGCCGCGATCACGGTCTTCGTGCCCTCGCCCGTATAGCCGCCGATGATGCCGTTCACGTCGCAGGTGGGGCGCGATTGTATCTGCTCGATGAGCATGCGGCCCTTCTCGCCGGCGGAATGCTTCAGGCCGACCTGCCCGAGGAAATCTTCCTCCGTCAGGTTGAGGCCCTTCCACTGCTCGAGGATCTGCGTGGGCGTCTCGGGAACGCCGTCATAGAAGCCCGGAATCGTGATGCGCCCGTTGTCGTCATGGATGGCGGCGATGATCTTCGACAGCACATGGATCGGGTTGCGCGCAGCACCGCCGAAGGAACCGGAATGCAGGTCGCGGTCAGCGCAGCGCACAATCACTTCCTCATACACCATGCCGCGCAGCGACGAGGTGATGGCAGGCGTATCCTGGTCCCACATGCCGGTATCGCAGACGAGGGCGACATCGGCCTTCAGCTCGTCCTTGTTGGCCTCGATGAACTCAGGCAGGAACTTGGAGCCGTCCTCCTCCGCGCCCTCGACGAGGAAGGTGATGTTGATCGGCAGCGAGCCGGTGACGGCCTTCCACGCGCGGCAAGCCTCCACGAAGGTCATGACCTGGCCCTTGTCGTCGGCGGAGCCGCGGGCGCTGATGGCCTTGCGGCCGTCCGGCAAGCTGATGATCGCCGGCTCGAAGGGCGGACGATCCCACATCTCCAGCGGATCGACGGGCTGCACGTCGTAATGGCCGTAGAACAGCACATGAGGCTTCGACTCGCCCTTGGCATGGGCAACGACGGCGGGATGACCGCCGGTCTCGCGCAGGGAAGCCTCGATGCCGATGGCCTTCAACTCGTCCACGAGCCACTGGCCGGCTTTGCGGCAATGGTCCTTATAGGCGGGATCGGTGGAGATCGAGGGCACCTTCAGCCATTGGAACAGGCGCTCCAGGGCGGCATCGGAATCGGCATCGATCTTGGACAGGACTTGGTCGAGCTGGGACATGAAAGGCTTCTCACTGCGAGTGGACAGGCTTCCATGCTCCCGATCAGCGCTCTTGGCAAGTCCAGAGCATTTTTAGGCGAAGTGGCTCCGGTTCGCCGTCAAAAATGCGGCATGACAACAACGAAAGCCGATTTCACGATGAGTGAAGCGGCTAGAGCCCATTCAGAGCGCGCTGCCGGGGCAGAGGATTTGCTCCATCCGTTCATGGACAGCGCGGTAGGAGGACAGGTGAATGCCGTCGCGTGTCGCCTGCGCTCGCGAGGTGTTGCCGTCGGACTCGCGGGCGAAATCATAAGGGTCGATGACGTCGCAACCCGCGCGTTCGCAGGCACTCCGCAGGGCCTGAGAATAGTCCCCCACCGCAGCGATCTCGAACTTGTCCTTCAGCTCCGTGCCGATCGGCGGAACCGCGAGAACGATCACGCGCGGCGCCTTCTTGCGGAAGGCTTCAACGGTGAGGAGGACGTCATCCCTGAAATGCACTTGCGGCACGGTCGAGAGCGGCTTCTTCTTGCGCAGCAGGTTGTTCGTGCCGATGGAGTAAATGACCATATCAGGCGCGGCCTTGAACGCGAGCCTATTGACGAAGTCGCGATATAGTTCGGCCTTCGCGCCGCTCACGCCGCCATTCACCACTTCCCTGCCGCACAGCCTATAAGTCGTGTTGAGCAATTCGGAATGGGAATCGCCCGCCAGGAAGATGAAACCGGGCTTCGCCTCGTTCAGCTGCGAGTTGATGAGCGGCAGGCGCTGATCAGCGTAAGTTTCGGAGGTCAGCTCACGCGGCGTCTCGGTGCCGATCCAGAACGCCGTGCCGCTGCACACCAGCAGAGCGGCTGCGATGCCGAGCCCAAGGGCAAGGCCTCGTTTGGACTTCATGCGTGATGGCGAGAGGATGGCGGCGCGAGACGACATTGTAAGGACAAGCCCAAGGCCGCAGGATTGCCGCCTTCGGGTGTAAGGTCCTAACAACCTGCCTGCCGATGGCAACTGAATTCTGCCATTTCCTCACGCTCTCCCGTCATCACCGGCCTTGTGCCGGTGATCCCGATAGTTTGAAGCGCTGCGCTTTTCGCATCGGGATGGCCGGGACAAGCCTGGCCATGACGGTGAAGGTAAGCCTACCGCCTCAGCAACCCACCCAACGTCCCGCGCACGATGGCTCGGCCGATGGAGCCGCCTTGCCGTCCGCCGATGGATTTGCCGATCTCGGCGGCGAGGTTGCCGACCGTCTGATTGACGATGGTGCGGGTCACCTCGCGGGTGACGCGCTGGCCCGTGGTCAGGGTGCCCTTCCTCTGCGTGCCACTGGTGCCGAAGAGGCCGCCGAGCATGTCGAGGATACCTCCCCCGCCCTCCGCCGCCTTGGCATCGGCAGCGGCCTTTTCGGCGCGCTGCGCCAGCATCTCATACGCGGATTCAGGATCGATGGACTGATCGTATTTTCCCTTCATCGGGCTCGCGTTCAGGATCTGCCGGCGCTCGGTGAGTTCGATGGGTCCGACCTGCGCCATGGGCGGCGCGATGAGCGTGCGTTCCACCATGGATGGCGCACCCTTGCCTTCCAGCGTCGAGACCAAAGCCTCGCCGACGCCGAGTTCGGTGATGGCCTTCTCGGTATCGAAGGCAGGGTTTTGACGGAAGGTCTGCGCCGCCACGCGCACCGCCTTCTGCTCGCGGGGCGTATAGGCGCGAAGTGCATGCTGCACGCGATTGCCGAGCTGCGCGAGCACGCTCTCCGGCACATCGACCGGGTTCTGCGTGATGAAATAGACGCCGACGCCCTTCGAGCGGATAAGCCGCACGACACGCTCCACCGTCTCGATGAGCGCCTTCGGCGCATCGTTGAACAGGAGATGCGCCTCGTCGAAGAAGAACACGAGCTTGGGCTGATCGAGATCGCCCACTTCCGGCAATTCCTCGAACAGCTCCGACATGAGCCACAAAAGAAACGTGGCGTAGAGGCGCGGATTGCTCATGAGCTTGTCGGCGGCCAGAATATTCACGACGCCGCGCCCATCGCGGTCGGTCCGCATCAGGTCCTTGATGTCGAGGGCCGGCTCGCCGAGAAACTCGTCGCCCTGCTGGTTTTCGAGCACGAGCAGCTGGCGCTGGATGGTGCCGATGGTGGCCTTCGACACATTGCCGTAAGTGGTGGTGAGCTGGCTCGCATTCTCGGAGACGAGCTGGAGCAGCGCGCGCAGATCCTTCAGGTCGAGCAGGAGCAGGCCTTGTTCATCCGCGATGCGGAAGACGATGTTGAGCACGCCCTCCTGGGTGTCGTTGAGGTCGAGAAGGCGCGACAGAAGCAGCGGCCCCATCTCGGAGATCGTGGCGCGGACCCGATGCCCCTGCTCGCCGAAGATGTCCCAGAACACGACGGGGAATTTGTCGGGTTTGTATTCGATGCCGATCTCGGCGGCGCGCTTGACCAGGGGCTCCTTGCCGTTGCCGGGAGCCGCGATGCCGGAGAGATCGCCCTTGATGTCGGCGGCAAAGACCGGGACGCCCGCGTTGGAGAACCCTTCCGCCAGCACCTGGAGCGATACGGTCTTGCCCGTGCCCGTCGCGCCGGTGACGAGGCCGTGCCGGTTGGCTAGCCTCAAGTCGAGATATTCCGGCTTGGTGCCTTTGCCGATGAAGATCTTGCCGTCCACGAGCATCCTGTCTCTCCCGAATCCTATCCAAGGATCTTAGAAGCCCTGTCGCCAGTTTCCACTCCGAAGCATCGGGCCAAAAAGTGGTTCTGCACTTTTGGGATCCATACGATGCTCCAGTTTATGAATCAGAGCATCGTTCGAGCGGACCCAGCGGGCCGCGCGGCGAAAACCGGAAACGCTTGTCCCGCGCGATGCGCCGGACTTTTCATTTGAGGTTTTGCGACTACATAGTTTACAGCTAAACCATTCCACTCATCCAGCACCAGGAGAAACAGATGGACGAGCTCATCGCCCGCGTGACGCAGAAGACAGGCCTCGATCAGGACACGGCCCGCAAGGCCATCGGACTCATACTCGGCTACCTTCAGAAGGAAGGACCCGCCACCGAGGTGAACCAGCTCATCGATGCCCTCCCCGGGGCCAAGGAGGCGATTGCCGAGACCAATTCCGGCGGCGGCGGAGGCGGCGGCCTGATGGGCATGATGGGCTCCATGGGCGGCGGCGTCATGGCGCTCGGCGGCCAGCTCATGGGCATCGGGGTTTCAATGGGCCAGATGCAGCCGCTGGGTAAGGAACTGTTCGCCTATGGCCGCGAAAAGGCCGGCGAAGACGTGATGGGTCCGATTGTAGGCTCCATCCCCGGCCTGTCGCAGTTCGTATAACCAATCCTGCAAGCGTCATTCCGGACGGCACCAACCGCTCCGGGATGACGTCAATGATCAAAAACCCATCCTTGGACGAAGCGCTAGGTCATGAAGACGGCTTCAGGCGTCAACAGTGCGATGTGAATGGCGGCTTCACGACGATCAAAGTGGATCACAGGGCAGTTGAACTGGCCGTACCACACAAACGCATACTCCACACCCAGTGACGACACTACAGCTTCGCAAGACTGTCGAACTGCGCCGGCGATCCGCAGTTAAACAGTAGCGTCCTCAGAGCACTGATCCACCCTGAAGAACGTCTTAAGACTTATGGGAGGATCGCAACATCCAGGAAGCCTCATAAGCCGGCCGCGCGACGAGTGCAGCTCTCAGCTATGCCAGTATCCTGTTCCGTCCCTACGGTCTCGATGTTGCCAGATCGGCGGATGAGCGGAAATGAAAATCCAATAGTGAACGAGAAGTAGGGCAGGCCGAGGCCTGCCCTACAGAGATAGCGCTTCTTAACGATTGCCGCAGACCTAGCCTGACTAAGCGTCGAAGCTTCGATGGTCGTTTCGGTAGCCGACAAGCGCGCGAAGAGAGAAAGGCTGACGGCGCTTCCGACTAGACCAAGAAATCCCAGTATTTGGTGGCGTTCGACAGGAAGGTGGCATCCGTATCGTTGACAGTACCATTGAACGTCACCTTATCGATATACAGGTTCCGGTCCATGGTGCTCTTGCCGCCCCAGAGGTCGTTGTCGAACTTGATCCCGACCCGGTGGTTCTGGAGTCCGTCGAGGTCAAAGTCTCCTGTGAAGGTGAACGTCTGCCACTCCCCCTTGTCCCGGTCTGCGGTCACAAGGTTCTTGGTATCGATCGCACGACCATCAAGTGTCAGGACAAAGTTTGGATCGCCATTATAGCTGTCGCCGGACACTCGCACCGTAATCGTGTCGGTGGTCGTCGTGGGCTGGTTCGTCTCCGACGTTTGTGCGCCCACTGCCGTGGAGTCGGTGATGCTGAAGCTCTGCGCCTTCGTCCATCCCGCCACGAGCTTGCTGTTGTTGACGGCTGTCCCGTTGTAGGTGGCGCTTTCCACGTAGACGTTGCGATCCTTATCCGCTGAGCCGCCGTAGAGATCATTGAGCAGTTGCACTGACACAGTGTGATTTCCCACGCCCCAGTTGCCCTTGATTTCCAGCGTGTCGCTCTGACCGCTGTTGTGGAGGGCCTTCGCGGTGAACGTGCCTCCGATCTGCTTCCCATCGACTGAGATGGAGTATTGTGAATCGCCCTGGTACGCATCTTGCGTAATCTTCAGCACCAGCGTGTCCGAGCCAGCGCCGACCTTGATGGTTGCACCAGTCGTCGGAGTGGGCGTGGGCGTTGGATTTGGATTTGTGGGGGTGTCGCCCGAGGGGGAGTCGAACGGGCTGTCATAACCCGAGAACAGCCGAACGTATTCGGAAATCGGCGTGCCGAAGGGATCCTTCGGATCGTAGCTGCCGCCGCTGTCGAGGTACTGGTCGATGGCCTGCGGACCCCACAGGTGGCCGCCGCCGATGATGCCGGTCGCCGTGACCACCGTGCCCTTGATGGTCTCGCCGAGGTAGTCGGTGCTGCGGAACTGCGCCGAAGAGGCGTACTCCCACAACTCCTTGGCCCATTCCTTCATCGCGTTGTCCTGGGACGTCCGGCTCGCCAGGAACTGCTGGATGTTGCTGACGCCGCTCGCCGCCGTGAAGCTGCCGCGCCAGTCGTCAGGGCTGCCGTTGGTGCCGTCGTCGTTGTACCAGCCGATCGAGCGCAGCGCTGCCTCGTGAAACTGGTACGCGCCCCGCGCCCCGTACTGGTTCTGGGCCTGATAATTGTCCCCGCTCTCCCGCATGCGCAACGCCGCGAGAAAATCGTCGTAAGTGCCACTAGCCATTATTTGTTTCTCTGATGATTTTTAGGAGTGAAATCTATTAAACTCACTGATTCAGAAAGATCTGTTTGCTTACAATCAAATCTGAAATGAATTTAAACTGAGATGCTAAAAGACTAGACTGCGCTGATGTATGTTATATGCAGTCATGACCAGACCATAACGTTGTTTGTGGCCAAAATTTGTCACGAAAACAGGCAAATATTCTTTATAACGGCTCATGCCCTTTAATGTATATTTGCCTAAAGCAAAGTTCACTTTCTCAAGAGAATAGAGAACGCTGGATATTCACGAGGCACATTAAGGGTGACGAATCCGCCTCGCTGCATTCGGTTCGGACAGGTCATGGTCAATACGTTTCGAGCAGCAGCGACAGCCCCGTCTGGAAAAGGCGCGTTGATGCCGGTGGAGCGCTAGGGGCAAGATACGCGAACGACTGCTTCCGTTCGCGGCAAGGCATTCAACGATGAAGAACCGAAAGAGTACCGCGCTCCCTCTTGGCACTGTATGTCACTTCAGGCAAGATCACGCTTGTGGAATGCGGGAAGCATACGGCACTGCCAACTACGTCCGAAGGTAACGTAGATGACATAAATATTGTCCTTCTCCATCTCGGCAGGTTGAGTGCCCTGCGGGCACGTCGCAAACGTTGCACGGATCGATCGAGCAATGATCACGATCATCAGCATAAGTTTTACCATCGTGGCCATGTTGCTTATGGTCCCACTCCTAACGCTGCTCCTTCAGGCTGTCGCTGCTACTTTCCTTAAAGAACCTGAGGAAAAACACTTCGATGCCTTAGGATTGCGTACCGCCATTCTCATTCCAGCGCACAATGAGGCGCTTTCAATCGCAACGACGATCGAGAGCCTCAAAGAGCAAATGTCAGATACTGATCGCATTGTCGTCGTCGCAGACAATTGCTCAGATGACACAGGATCAATAGCCACATCCTTGGGTGCGGAAGTTGTGACAAGAATTGACAACACGCGCATAGGCAAAGGGTACGCGCTCGATGCTGGAATGCGGCACCTCGCGCGCGTCAATCCGCCGGATATCGTTGTCATCCTTGATGGGGATTGCATCCTGCATTCGGGCTCCCTTTCGGTCCTCGCAGAGGAATGCACCCGTCGGCAGGCGCCAGTGCAGGCGATGTACACAATGGCCCCCTCCCCCCATGCGCAAGGCACTCGGGTTGCCGAGTTCGCTTGGCGCATCAAAGGCGTCCTCCGCCCCATAGGCTTCATGCGGTTGGATCTGCCCTGTCAGCTCAAGGGCACAGGAATGGCCTTCCCCTGGACAGTCCTCGAAAGCTGCAATCTGGCAACGGGCCACATCACCGAAGACTTACTGTTGGGTGTCGAGTTGGCTCTTCAGGGGAAGATGACCGCATTCTGTTCGCGCGCGAATGTGGTCAGCCAACTTCCGGCCAGTCGCAAAGGGCGTCAGGAACAAAGAGAACGCTGGATTCATGGATATTTCTCTGTTGTGCGCCAGCACCTCCCGAGACTGTTTCTCGCGGCGGCAAGGCGGAGAGACATCGCTCTCTTGGCACTTGCCTGCGACCTAGCCGTGCCGCCGCTCGTGGTGCTTGGCATGCTCTGCGGTCTGAGCTTTCTCGCATCTACGTTGTGGTATGGAATCGCTGGTGAGATTGCGCCGCTTGCCATCAATGCGTCAAACATCGCCTTACTGACGATCTTTCTCATCTTGGCCTGGTTCTATTGCGGGCGGGATCTTATCGGCAGGAAAGATCTCGTCCTTGTCCCACAGCACTTTGCAGCGGTGTTGCAGATCGTTTTCGCCTACAGACGGGGCGGGAGGCGTGAGTGGAATCGTGCGGAGCGAAAGAAGTAAGGGACTACCGGACGGCTTTGATGGCAAACTTCTCCATTATCGCGCGCTCCGCAGGACACTCAAACCCGACGCTCAATGACACGCGCGTTGCCTCGAAACAGCGAATTGTCCGGGCGTAGCGTAGGTGCGATACTGTTCGTGGGACGGACCGATCTCTGAGATAGCCACGTTACGGTGCCGATCTTTCGATTGCCGGGAGCCTCCAGCACAACGTGCCATCCAATTAATTTCCATGGTATCCATATGGGTTATCGACAAGATTGAAGCAGAAGCCAATCTTCATATCGATCAAACAACATCTCAGATCCTGAGTGCTGTCGTCACACGAATTGGGCGTCCTCAGGCTAGTTCCAGCAAAAGGGGACGGAGTGATGTTTCACGGGATAAAGCAGTTCACTATCTCGGCAGGCGTATACCGGCCTGCGAGGGCCATACATCGTGCTTTCAGTCGCACCGAGCGAAACCAATTTAAAGGCGATATGGCTCTTTTTCGCCAATTTGTCCGGCCCGGGGACTTATGTTATGATATAGGTGCCAACATCGGGGCAAAAACCGAAGTTTTGCTCTCAATCGGTGCGTCCGTAATCGCCTTTGAACCACAGCCTAAATGCGCGCGAGAGCTCAGAGCGCGCTGTGGCCATTTCGGCTCAAGGCTGACACTGGTGGAGAAAGCACTAGGGGAACAGCCAGGTAAGGCAACCCTGCACCTTCGCGAAGCCGATGGACAAGCAAGTCTACTGTCCGATTGGATAGGCACACGAAAGGGCGAGCTGGCTGTCGAGGTCGTGACGGCGGATCAGATGATTGCAATCCATGGCTTGCCACGGTTCTGCAAAATCGATGTGGAGGGCGCTGAACTTCTGGTACTCCGCGGTTTATCTCAAACTATCCCCTTCATCAGCATCGAATGCCATACCGACGAACGCTGCGTTTCACTTGCTCGCGAATGCCTAGCTCACCTTTCGAATCTTGGGATGGTGATGGTGAATGCAACGGCCGAGGAAGGATCGGCCTACCTGTTACCGGAGTGGTTGCCTATTTCTGATTTTCTGGACCGCTTCCCTGATCTGCTTGCGCCTTACGCATGGGGCGACCTCTACGTGACCTCAGAGCCGGGGGCCATTCGGTAGAACACGGCAACCCTCAGCACCGTGCTCGGACCAAGTGCAGCGCTTTAGCGTGAGCACAGAAACCATCCGCAAATGGCGCAAGCATAGGGCGCAGGGCTGTCGGAACCGCAGCAGCTGGCCGCGCAGGCTAACTTGAAAGGCCTCCAACGAGGAGAGAGCACTATCGATCGACGTTGGTCTAGCACCGCAAGTGAGGCTTCTTGAAGCCTGTTCCATAGACCTGCGCTCTGAAGGGCGCTGCCCAGAAGAGCTTTCCGACCGCACCCATTGTACAAATCAGATGATGATGCCACTGCGGCGATCGCATCAGGGCGCCCGAGGCTGCCAAAGCCAAGTGAAACGGGATCTGAGCGACCGCGATTGCCATCGCGAGGAGGGTCATTGATGGTCGTTTCGGGGTCAGCAACATAGGTGTCATGGAAACAGACTGCCCGCCACGGAAAGCGCGTTTGAGCGCATAGCGCAGAGCCAGACGTTCTGGCGGCACGTACTCCCAAGCAATAGCCTCGGCGCACCAGACGAAGCGGCTACCTCTGAGGAGCAATTGGTTGAAATAGAGAGTGTCCTCCCCTCCTGTGCGTCCGAGTCGAGGGTCGAAACGCACGCCCTTGACACGGTCGGACGAGCTATTGAGCAGGAAGTTGCCTGAGGCAAGATTTGGATAGGCTTTGTCCCGGCGCGCCCAGAATGGAACCAAGACCGTGCTCGAAACTTCGGCTCCGGTTGGATGTTCCGTCGAAAGCGTCAGCAAATTCAACAAGCGTGATCGCTCGGCGCCGGTCGCCTCAGGTGGCATGAAGGGCAGCACGGGCCCGAACACTACATCGGACTGACAGCGGCGCTGCGTATTCAAAAGACCGACCAACCAATTTCCCGAGGCGGTCTCGTCATCGTCGATGAAGGCGATCAGTTCGCCGGCGGCATGTCGAAGCCCCGCATTGCGGGAATTGGAAATCCCAGGTTCAGGCTCATGAACATATCGAACAGGCCATGCAGCGTGGCGAGCTATATGAAGGGCGATAGGCTCGGCCGACCGCTCGGAGGAGTTATCCACGATCAGTATCTCAACCGAGATCGTTCCGAGCCCTTCCTGCGCGAGACAACTTGCAACGCATCTCCGCAGCAGGTCCGGCCTCCGGAATGTGGGAATTACAATCGTTACATCCGGCAGAAGCGGCGGTTCAGGCGGACCCGGATACATGGATCGACTCATGGCGAAACCTCATGAACGCCAGAATCTACGATTGAGAGCGGCATGAGACATCCTGATTGAATGCTTCGAATTCCAACCTCGCGCCTTGAGCCGATTTTGAACCTGTCGCGTTCCTTCGCCAGTATCGCCTTAGGTAAGCCTCCACGGGAAATGTGCTCTGCCTAATGGCCGATGACGGAACCTTGTTAAAAATGAAACCGATGAGATCGGAGCTATCGATGTCAGAAGCTGACAATGCAGCTGACATCAACTCCGCAGGAACAGATCCCCACTCAATCACCAGCAAGAGCGAGTCGACGGAGGGCCTCGCGAATGCAACATCGGGGGCGGGAAGAAGCGGCGGAAGGTCAATTATGACAAGGTCGAACTCGGCCTTCCAACTTTCTACGAGCGCAGCCAACTCCGCACGCCGACCCTCACATTGATCTGCGAGACCTCGCCCAGCCCATGGCACGAAATATAACTCAAGGTCCTTGTGCCGTCGCATCACTGCCTGGAGGACGACTTTTTCGGTAGTCGCGTCCCCCAATCCCTTTCCGGAGTTGCTGCCGCGTTTTTGGGACAGATCCCGGTGGTACCCGTTACCATCGACCAAGAGCACACGATCACCAGCCGCTGCCGCAGATATGGCTAGGTTGAATGAAATCGTCGTAACGCCTTGGCCAGAGGTGGACGAGGTTACGCCGATCACGGATGGCACGCCTGCGCGGGCGACGAGCGCCCTTGCTCGTGCGACAGCGTTTGCGAGATCAAGATGTGGAAGCATCAGGGCTTCATTTGAAGAGGCAGGAAACTCCAAGGAAGTGTTCACCTGTTGGTGATCGCCTCTTGGACTGCCCTTCCAAGTCTTAAAGGGCTTTGTTTTTGTCCTTCGTGAAAACTTTGTGACAGCGCCTATGAAGCCGCATCGCAGCCTCGTCTCGACCTCCACCGGATCTCTGAGAGTTGTGTCGAGCACCTCTCTTGTTACGGCAAACCCAAGACCAGAGAGAAAGCCCAACGCGACAAAAGTACCGAAGAGCTTCAGCCGTCCAGGGCCGTCGGGCCTCAGCGGTGGATCCGCGGAGCTGATGATGCGTGTTTTGGGACCAAGATCCTTGATTCGATCTCGCAGCCAGGCGCTTGCCGAAGATGCTGCAGCCGCGTTAGCGGCCGCCTGATCTGTCAAGTATGCGTTGATGATTTCGTTGATTATGTGCGCAGCCGTTGCAGGATTCCGAGCAGTGAACTGAATGTCGATCGCATACGTATTACCTATACGCTTCACCGAAAGACCCTGTTGGAGAGCGTGCATGGCCACACGCTGCGAAGAATAGCCGTCAGGGGTATTTTCTTCAGCTGCCGGAGGAAAAAAATTTTTGACCATGGCCCACCAGTCCGGTCGCCCGGATTGACTCTCGCCTTCGGCAAGGTTGAGGGCCTTGATGACTTTGAGGGCTATAGCGTCCGACTTAATGATCTCGATTTGCGAATCAACCATGGACGTATCGACGATGCCCATGGATGGGACGAGCTCCTGTCGACCCGGATCAAGCTGCGTGTTCTCCACAAGCAGCAGACCGTGAGCTGTATAGGCGGGTTCCCTCTGAAGCACGTAGCCGATTCCAACAGCGCCCATTAGAATGGTACAGAAAAGGACAACCCACTTCTGTCGTCTCAAGAACAAGAGGCGTCGCTTTGGATGTACGACAGCAGTCGCATCCTGCCTTGGTTTGAGGACCTCAAACTCGATACCTTCACCCAGGTGCCGCATGACTGGCCCTTCTGCGATCATCAAAACTTACCATCATTGCGGCATCGGTCGGGGTGACACGGTCGAAGCACCATGATTGAAAGCTCCGAGACGCATACCGTCTTGCGCACTCAAGCGCTCGACGATGATGACGTCGCCAGGTTCGACCGCGTCGCTATGCGTGACCGTGGATTCAGCAATCCCAGAGCTTGTACGGCGAGAGATACGGAAATTGATCCGCGCCGAATGCAGCGCCTGCACTGCAGAACCCATCCGTTCGGTTTCAGTCAATAGCCTCTGATGCAGCATCACTTGATGCTCTAATTCGTCAATCTGCGCCGAAACCTGCCTGAGTTCGACACGGATGGCCTGCTCTCTCTCACTCATCAACCGGAGCATTGACGTTTCCGTTTGGGCAATAGTCTGTCGCGCTTGGTTGATCAGAGTGTCGATCTCGCGTTGGTCGCCCTCATATTGAGCTGCCAGGCGGTCCAGCTCTCCTTGTCGTGCAGCGAGACCGAGCCCTCGCTCACTGAGGGACCGCAGCCCGACCAGCTCCTTCTCAAGAGAATCGATCTTCTTGTTCCCACTCTCCGATCGAGCCTTGAGAAGACCAATTTCATCCGAGGAGAGCATGATCTGCTTCTGATAGCCTGCAAGCTGATTCTGAAGATCCTCTCTCCTGGTCTGCATGATTGCGCGCTCCTCCTGGATGATATCAGGAGGGTACTGCACGCCAGGCTTAAGGTTTAAGCTGTCTTTCTGTGAAAGCTCTGCATTGAGCCGAGCCTGCCGAATGAGCAGCTCGCGTTTTTTCGCATCCAACGAAGCAATCGTAGAACTGCTGGTGGCCATATCTCTTGAGAGAGTTGCAGTCATTCCGTCCGTTGCACGATAAACTCCGCCAGCGATGCTGAGAGCCATGAGTACCGTCAGATTGGGCCGGTAAAGGTAATCTCCCGGACGCTGCACGTCGCCAAGAATGTAGTATGGTCGAAACTGTGCTATCTCGACCGATGTAAATGGCTTCTCCTTGAGTCCTGCCCGGACTTGAAGCTGGCTGGCAATAACATCCGCAAGTTCGGCAACATTCATGCCGGCTGCGTTGATACTGCCGACGACAGGAAGAGAGATTGCTCCCTCGGGAGATACCGTCAGTTCGTCGGAAAGCGCCGGCCACTCGTATACCTTTATTTTAAGTCGTTCTTGAGGGCCGATGCGATACTCTGCACTCGAAGCCCAGACTGGCGCAATCAATGCAACCGCCAGAAGCATGCCGAAGTACAATTTGACAGCAATATTGGGCACCGTGACCTCGTCAGTGTGCTTCTAACGGCTCATCTCTGGGCAACTCTCTCACAGCGATATCGTCCGGCAGATCCTTAGCAGCACATTCCTACCACCTTCCAACATGCCTAGGAAAAATCTCTAGCAACAGAAGACAAACTATACATATACCCGAAATTATTCGCATACGTTACTAACCAGATCTAAGTTCAATCGTGAGATACGCATGCATTACCGTCAAGTAGGAATTAATATTCTTTGTGGCTACATCCTCCGAAAACAATATTAATCATTCTGTACACCTTTCTGTCTAGCACACAATCTCCATTTACCAACTCACCCAACATACCTAAAGTTATCAATACAATTTGATCAACTTAAACTAAGTATCATATCTTATATGTTATGTATTATAAGATATTGAACTTAGTATTGCATTCCCCTTGCAGATTTTCTGGCCGAAAGGAATCAGCGATGGATACTCCATCACTTGCTGTTGTCGGGTGTGGGTATTGGGGCGCAAAGCATATTCGAGTCGTTCAGGAATGTCCGCAGGCCAAGCTGACGACGGTCGTCGATAGTCGACAAGAATGTCTAGATTACATCAAGTCGACGTATCCAGGGATCGCCACATCCCAAGATTATGACTCCGTTCTGAATAACGATAAAATCGATGGAATTATTATTGCGACGCCTGCGGCCACGCACTTTTCCTTGGCGCGAGAAGCGCTGAAAGCAGGGAAGCACGTACTCGTCGAGAAGCCATTGGCGACTTCCTCAGCCGAATGTCGGGAGCTTATTCGCCTTGCGGAACATCATGACCGCGTGCTGATGGTGGGTCATACATTCGAGTACCATCCCGCGGTGCAGTTGATGCGCCAGATCATCCGACGCGGTGGTCTTGGACAAATCTACTATGTCAGCTCCCGCCGTCTAAATCTTGGTTTGTACAGATCTGACGCCAACGTCCTCTGGGATCTCGGGCCTCATGACTACTCGATCATTTTCACCGTGCTTGAAGAGCAGATGAAAGACATCAACGCCTGGGGCTGCTCCAACGTTCTGCCGAATGTCGAGGACGTCGTATACACGAAGATGAGCTTTATAAGTAACGTAACCGCGCATGTGCACGTCTCATGGCTCGACCCCGTCAAGGTGCGGCAAGTCACGATTGTCGGGAGCGAAGGCATGCTCGTCTTCGACGACGTTTTGCCATCGGAGAAAGTTCGCATCTACGATAGGCGGTTCACTCCGACATTATGCGGTGACACATACTCGAATTTTCAGTCCGCCTATCATGATGGGAAGAGTTTCGTCCCATCTCTCCCAAATGAAGAACCCCTGAAGCTCGAGGTGCAAGACTTCATCAATTCAATCATAACAACCGCCTCGCCACTCGCCGATGGTTACCGCGGCCTCCGGGTTGTCGAGGCTCTCGAAGCCGCCACCCTATGCTTGCGTGAGAGCATGAAGTTTAATCCTCGACCTCAGCCACTCTCCTATGGGGGTCCAAGAATTATGTACCATCAGGAACAACAGGCGGTGCATTATGGGATCGGTTAATCTAGGATACAGCTTCAAAGGCAAAGATCTTGCCGTTAGGATACAGTGGCGGGAGATTGGCAAGCGCTCGATCGACATTATCCTAAGCCTATTGGGCCTCGTCGTTCTTGCGCCCCTCTTTCCATTACTATGGATCGTCGTTCGCCTCGATAGTCCGGGGGCGGTCATTTTCAGGCAACAGCGCGTTGGACAACACGGGCATCTCTTCACGTGCCTGAAAATCCGGACGATGTTTCACGGCGCAGATGAATCTGTTCACAAACGAACGATAGAAAGGATCTGGGCCGGCGAGCAGCTATCGAGTGAGCCAAGCTCTCGATTCAAACTTACGGATGATGTCCGCATCACGCCGGTCGGTCATTGGCTGCGTCGGACGAGCATAGATGAACTGCCGCAATTGCTGAATGTGCTTCGAGGGGAGATGAGTATCGTCGGCCCACGGCCCGCGATCCCATACGAGTTGAAGCATTTCATGGAGTGGCATCATGAGCGCCATAACGTGAAGCCAGGGCTTACGGGCCTATGGCAGGTGCGCGGCAGAGGCGCTCTCGACATCAGTGACATGTTGAAGCTGGACGTCGAGTACGCGCGCACGTGGTCTCTTTGGCTGGACTTGAAGCTAATTGTGCTTTCCGTCCCGGCTGTCTTGAAGGCACGTGGCGCAGGGTAAGCTTACCGGCGGCGTGAGATCTACGTGAACAGCCTCGAGGCTTACAAGCAAGCAGGAAAGAGCTCATGCAAGTTCCTTTTGTCGATTTGAGTGTCCAGTATGCGGGCATCAAAGATGAAACCGACAAGGCAATTCACAGAGTTCTGGAGAGTACTTCCTTCGTTGGCGGAGATGCAGTCTCATCATTCGAACAGAACTTCGCATCCTACATCGGCACTAGGCATGCGGTTGGCGTCGGCAATGGTACAGATGCGCTCCATATTGCCCTTCGAGCCCTCGATATTGGTCACGGCGACGAAGTCATCACAGTCGCGCATACGTTCATCGCCACAGCCGCAGCAATCGCGATGGCAGGCGCAAAACCAGTCTTCGTCGACATAGATCCAGACACCTACACAATTGACGCGTCAAAGATCGAGGCTGCAATAACTCCCCGGACCAAGGCTATCGTGCCGGTTCATCTCTATGGGCAGCCTGCAGATATACTTCCGATCCTGGAACTCGCGGCAAAATGGTCACTCTTCGTTATCGAGGACGCAGCGCAATCCCATGGTGCAAAATACGAGGAAAAGCGCGTTGGATCGCTCGGGCACATTGCCTGCTTCTCGTTCTATCCAGGAAAAAACTTAGGTGCATTCGGGGATGGCGGCGCAATCACAACCAATGACGATCAAGTTGCCGAGCGTATCATGCGCCTGCGCGATCATGGCCGAACAAGTAAGTATGAACATGTCTTCGTCGGGCTCAACAGCCGGCTAGATGCAATACAAGCCACCGTTCTCGATATCAAGCTCCGTCACCTCGATAGATGGAACCAACAAAGACAGAAGGCAGCTGCGTGGTACGATTCCAAGCTCAGCCGAATGGGCATCCAAACGCCACTTTGCCGCCATGGATCCACCCACGTATATCATCTATACGTGATCGAAACAGACAATCGGGCAGCCTTACAGGAAAATCTTAATGCAGCGGGTATCGCCTCGGGCGTCCACTACCCGGTTCCTCTTCACCTACAGCCTGCATTCGCTCACCTTGGCTATGTGAAAGGTGACTTTCCACATACCGAGAGAGCGGCTCAGCGGGTTCTTTCCCTGCCCATGTTCCCTGAACTCACATTCGAACAGATGGAGCGTGTTGTTGCCGCTGCATCGGTTAGCGAACCCAGCACCGGCTCGATCGTTCCCCGCGAGAAGCGCCTAGGCGGCGCAACGATGCGGGCGAATGACGCGGCACACTAGGAGACCATTCAGAGCATGAAACCGATCAAGGCTTGAGCTTTGCACGGAACGAGCCGTACTCAGAGAACAGATGGACAAATCGGATGGGATCAGGAGCGATCAGCAAACTTGCCGTCGTCGAGACGGAATCAATTGGAACCCATGTCACGATCGATGAATTCTCGATCGTCAGGGCGGGGGCAATAATTGGGCATAACGTCATCATTCACTCCCATGTCATCATCCGAAGCGGTGTGACCATCAGCGACAATGTGGAAATTTTTCCAGGGGCCTATATTGGCAGGGTCCCTAAAGGAGCAGGAGCTCTAACCCGTACGCCGAAGTTCGAGCCTCATATCGAGGTCGGCCCTGGATGCTCCATAGGGCCGCATGCTATCATATACTACGACGTCGTCCTTGGAGGAGGAACCCTCATTGGCGACGGAGCATCCATCCGCGAAGGAACGCGCATCGGATCCAAGTCCGTGATCGGAAGATACGTCACGGTCAACTACAATACATGCATCGGCGACAATGTTCGTGTGCAGGATCATTCCTGGCTTGCCGGAAACATGACGATTGAAGACGAAGTATTCGTTTCCGGCGGGGTCGGCACATCGAACGATAATGCCCTGGGCCGCCTCGGATACCACGAACTCTCGTCTCGCGGCCCCTACATCGCGCGAGGCGCTGCGATCGGGGTCGGAGCCAATCTCTTGCCTAATGTCCATATTGGGGAGAACGCGATCGTTGGAGCAGGTGCGGTCGTCACGAAGAACGTGCCGGCTGGGACACTTGCAATGGGTGTGCCTGCACGAGTCATACGCCAACTTGGAAACCCCGCCGCTCCACACTTGGCCGCCGACCATGTGAACGGCGAGTAAGATATGACAAGCCATCACGGAAATTCCAAGCAGCATAAAGATGGCCTGTGCACGCGAACATTCCCGGTTCTCAGGACTGCACATCCCAGATATGTGATCGACATTTGACGAAGTTCGATTTGCGGGAAGGGAAAGCATCATGGTCAACCTTTTCGGAAAAGGTCCGACTCGCAACGCCTTTTCTCCGCCAGCACCTCTCGCACAGAGGGTCAATCTACCAGATCCTCCTTTAAGTTCTCGTGTCGTGATTGTGCTTGGCGGCGGAGGCCACACGACGGAAATTTTACATCTCGTTGACGGGATGAGTGCGGCCTGTGAGTATCATTATCTGCTCGCCGCCGAAGACAGCCATTCGGAGAGCAAGATCCGCCGTCCTGGCCAAGTTCACAAAGTGCCCCGACCGCGCTACCGCCCTGGCAAGAGCATTCATTTCTTTCTCGATCCTTGGCTCAGCTTCAAGTGTTTGCTCAGCAGCCTGTCGCTCCTCTGGCACATACAGCCGGTTGCTCTTTTAACGTCCGGCCCGTCAATTGGCTTCGTCACGGGGTTGGCGGCTCGGCTTATTGGTGCGCGCGTGATTTTTGTTGAGACAGGCTCTCGAATGACAACCCTGTCAGGAACCGGAATGGTCATGCGCTACCTCGCAACTGACTTTTTCGTGCAATCGCAACAACTGTTGGATCATGCGCCAAAGGCTCGCTATGCAGGTCGTCTGTGGTGAGTGAAATGCTTTCTGGCTATGGCATCGACCGCATTATATCACTAAACTGAGAGACGTTCTTACAAGGGTGGGTCGGTGGAAAGAGAGTATCTGGAAACACGATGATCTTCGTGACTGTAGGCACAACGGAGTTCGATGGCCTGATTCGAGAAATGGATCGGATCGCTCCCATGCTGCGTGAGCCAGTGGTGATGCAGATCGGCCATGGAGCAGTTCGCCCGGTTCACGCTGCCGAGTGGTTTCCATATGCTCCTTCGCTGGAGCCGTATTATCGAAGTGCGAGACTGGTGGTCAGTCATGGGGGCCTTGGCACCGTGCTGGAAGTTTTGAAAGTCGGCGGACGTCTCGTCGGCGTAAGCAATCATCAACTGTACGATCGACACCAGGACGACCTATTGGCGGCGTTCTCGAAAGAGAGGCACCTCGTCTGGTGCCGAGACCTGTCTCAACTTCCTGAAGCTTTGGACGCGGCGAGTGCAGCTACCTTTCATCCCTACACCTCCCCGTCCTGCACTTTGCCTCAAGAGATCTCCACCCTCCTCGACGAAGCGCCTCGCGCCTCACGGCGGCAGCGATGGACGCGACGGGGCTAGAACATCAGACGGAAGGCAGATTCGAGGGGTTTGGGCCCGGACTGAAGTCTCGCCGCGACTCTGCTGACGGAACACGGGATTTCTGCCCGCTTACAGTGTAAGCGAAGTCTGGGCCCCACCTTACAATCGTGTCTCTGAGCGGCGATATTAACGATCTCTGACTTGGGATCGTTTTGTGTCGATGGTTGACCATATGCTTGAGCCGCCGCGGCCGGTACGGCGCGTGGAAGTGATCACTGGAGTTGGCGGGCGGCGACGCTGGTCAGCGGATGAGAAGGCGCGGATCTTGGAGGAAGCGCTGTCACCGGGCGCGATCGTGTCTGAGGTGGCCCGCCGTCATGGGATGTCGCCTCAACACCTGTTCACTTGGCGCCGTCAGGCCAGACGAGAGCCGCGAGATCATCCTCTGGCTTTTACGCCAATTGTTGTCACCCCTGACACGCCGCAGCCTGCACTGGCACCCTGTCGTGCGGCGATGATCGAGATCGCCGTCGAGGGGGGCCGTCATTCGCATACCGCAGGGAATCGACGGATCGACTTTGGCCACCGTCCTGCAAGCCCTCAAGAGCCTGCGATGATCGGCCCAACCGGCGCCGTCCGTGTGCTCGTGGCGACCAAGCCTGTCGACTTCCGCAAAGGCGCCGAGGGGCTCGCGGCACTCGTACGCGAGACCATGGGGCGGATCCTTTCTCGGGTGCGGTTTACGTCTTCCGCGCCAAGCGAGCGGATCGGATCAAACTCATCTTCTGGAACGGCACAGGCGTTTGTCTGATGGCCAAGCGATTGGAGGACGGCGAGTTTCGCTGGCCCAAGATCCAGGATGGCGCCCTTCATCTGTTGGCAGCGCAGCTCGAGGATCGCTCGCATCAATAGGGTCCCTACCAGGCGAGTGGAAATTGGCGCTATGGCTCTGTTTCCCGTTCATCGCGCACTTTCAAGATGACCAACCAGATTAAGGCTGCCAACAGGGAATGGCTCAAGGAACGGGCTACTGCTGCGCCATAGACCCCTGCACTGATGGCGCCCACATAGCAGGCCGGCAGGTAAACAAGGGCGGACACGATCACCACCTTCAGACGAGGGCCGAGGCTCGAGAGAGAGCGCAGCAAGTCGCTGCCCGCTCCAAACACGGCAACTACGACTGGATAAACGGCCAGCCATCTGATCAGAGAAACAGTGCCGTCGTATGATGGACCAAGCAGGAGCGGCACAGCCCATGCCGTCGTAAGCAATAATGTGCATATGGTGAGTGAAAGAAGAATTCCGACGGGTAGGACGCGTAACCCAAACTCCACGGCTTTGCCAAACCCTTCCCTCGCGTGCTGAAAATATCGCGCATACGTTGTCTGCAACAACGCATTGATGGGAACAGCAGCCGTATCGACGATACGAACCGCCGCCGCGTATAAGCCGCCAATCTCAGGTCCGAGTACGTGGACGACCAAAGGTTTGTCGAAATCTCTCAGTGCAACGACCGAAGACATCTCCAACGCGTACTGCAATCCATCGCCTAACTCCAGATGATAAAATGCGTAGCGCGGGCGTCCCAGATCATAGGTGATAAGACCGACCGCTAATACAGCTCCGAAAGATACGCTAGCGCAGTAGTAAAAGGCCCAGCTTTCGATGGACAATGGGGACGCCAGCCACCAAGCAAGAGCCGCGCCTGCCAACTTGATGACGGAGAGAGCGATGTTGATGACGAACTGGCGCCGCGCCAGTTCTTGGGAGAGATAACCGATATTGGCGAGCCAAGTGAGCTTGCTGAAGAATATGTCGGCAACGACAATACCTAGAACTGCCTCGGTGGACACCTGTTCAGGCAGCAGCATCTCAACGGCATAGGTGCAAATGGCAATGATCGGGACCGTCGAAAAGCCCAGGCAGACGAGGGCATGGCCGAAAGCTGTAGGGAATTCATGCGGTCGTCCGCTTGCCCGGCGAATGAGGGTCTGCTCGCTGCCCAGACCCGCAAAACATGAACTAAACGCTGCAATAGCGGAAATACTGACGAAAAGCCCATAGGCGGCAGCACCGAGGGCACGTGAGATGATGATGAAATAAGCCATCTGCACGCCGATGCGGAGACTGAAGTCGATGAGATAATAGACATAGTTCGTCAGCAACTTGTTCTTTGAAAGCCGCTGTAATGAAACAGGCTTCATTTGATAGCCGGCCCATCTGCAGGGTCGGTATCTATATGAGGCTTCGTCGATCTGAGAAATCTCTGGCCGAGACGTCTGATATGTCGGTGCCAGCGATAGTACCTGCTATCCATGCGCCGCTGCGCGGACCAGTCTATGAGGCTGTCGTGAACGTCATAATGCCCGCGTTGAGCGTCCGGTATGTCCCCGTGTTCGATACGATCTATCAAGCGCGGCAATTCTTGATAGAACTGCTCGGATCTGTAAGGGGGATGGAGCGACCATATCCCACTGCCCGACCCCAACATATCAATTCGAGAGAGCCTGCGAGCTTGCATGTTGTATGAGAGTAATGTCTCTGCTTCCACAACGTGTGGCGCGTTTCCCATCAATCGGGAACGGAGGCGCTGCGATAGATTAGGGCGCGTCATGTCAAGCGGCCCAACACGGGACCGCAAGAGAGATTGCCCGGTCAGAAAGATACGGGTGCTGACATCCCGAAACAGATAGGCCGTTTGAAGATGCGGGTCCGGCCTGATTGCAACCGTCTCCGGACTTCCTTGCCCAAACAACTGCCCATCTGGTCGTGGAGGCCCGGACAGCGGAGCGGCAAAAAGGAGATCGGATCTCTCATGGAGGGTAGCGACTGCTTCGGCTATCCAGGTTCTGCTGCCCCCCCCAAACAGCATGTCGGAATCCATATGGAGGACATAGTCGCCGCCAGCAGCCCAAAGTCCGTAGAAATAGGAATAGAATGGACCACCATCCCAGGCCTTCTCCGGGATTCCCTCCGTTCGGAAGAACGCTTTCGCAACCTTTGCCTTGGTCTCGGCACGATAATCTACTTCCTCAACATCCAGGGGCGTCCTTTCCTGCAGATTCTGCAGAATGCGCCTGATCTTCCGTGCATTTGAAACGTGATTGTCTGCGTGATACCGGCCAGCCTCACTAAGGTGTAGATCGAGAACCACCAGAACACGACTGACCTGTCCGCCCCAGACCCGGATGTGATGAGCAATGGTATGCTCGACGTGGCGCACATCATTAGGATGCGTGTTGATCTGAAGCACCACGTTGAGAGCCCCAGCCATAAGAAAGCCGCCCCTTCGCATTTTACGGAGAGGACATGTCGTCTCGCGTCCCAGCCGGTCTGCTGACGGCCGTTCAGCAACTCCAGAAGCCCCTCCAGACCGTCGGATTTAATTCATCAAGGGATCAGACCGCACAGAGCCCTAAACTGCAAAGGCAATTCCGAACTAGTCCTCGTTTTAGCCCCTTCGACACTCCAAGCGAAGCGGGCTGCGACGCACCGCTGTTTCGGCATCCAGACGGCACTGCTATCGGCCCATAGGGCCAATTTCGAATACGTAGGCACTCTGTTTGCATTGTATGGACGATTGTCTAAACTTGGAGAGGCTGACTGCCAATGGTGAGGATTGATCCCCTATGGGTTTGAATGCCCCTGCGCCGGCACTTCCGCTCTCGGCTTACAAGCTCGACAGATTATTCATCCTGATCCCGACGGTCGTGTGCGCGTATGAGACCCTCATATCGCCGTTACTGATTTTTCTCACGACCGATCCAGTTGCCGGACAGATCGCGATTAGCGCCAACTCGCGAATTGAGAACAAGGTTTTCTGGCCATTGGTGTCGCTTCTTAGCCTCCTGCTGGCTTGGCGCAAACTCGGCCAAGCACGCCAGCTCAACGAGCCAGCCGGTTTGTTGATTCTGACATGCTATATAGCCCTGGCCGGATGCAGCGTATTCTGGTCCGCCGAACCGGAAACCACGATACGTCGCGCGGTTCACGAGGCGATGGTTCTCGTCAGCATTGTTGTGCCTGTCGCTCTCTCCGAAAGAAGAAGCCAGGTTTTTTCAGACTTGTTCTTGTGCTTTGCGGCCGTTGCTCTGCTCAATCTGTTCTTTGTGCTGACACAACCCCCAACGCCTATCGGGCATGCAGGGTATTACAATCACAAGAACGCATTAGGGGCCAACATCGCATTCAGCTACATATTCGCCGTTTATGAAATCATGAAGGGCAACCTACTGCGCCGATCCTTCGCGTTGCTCATTGCCGCCACGTCCCTTTTTCTTCTCGTTTCCAGCCAATCGAAGACATCGCTGGGTTTGGCAATACTTACGCCTGTAATCGGAATTATTCTTGTTGCGCTAGTTCGGTCAACCTCGATCTCGCCTGCTTGGCTCGTCACCTATTGCTTGGCTCTGTTCATGGCTGCTTCCATGATCGTTCTAGATGTGTTGGGCTTGTCGACCAACGATGTTTCCATGTACTTTTTCGGCGACGATACCTTCACAGGCAGAACAACCATTTGGGCCTTCGCCATAGCGAAGGCAGAGCCAAATTTCCTTCTGGGATGGGGATACCAGGCATTCTGGGGAGAAAGTCTTGATGCTCCCTCGCGTTCGGGACCGGGTTGGGTTGCGCTCATGCCCCATGGGCATAACGGGTATATAGATACCTTGCTTGGGACTGGACTAATTGGTCTCCTTCTCCTACTGGGCTTGATCGTTTCAGCACTCAACGCCTCACGAAGCATAGCAGAAAGATCCTTAAGGCTCGGAGGACTCATCACGTCACTGATGCTGTTCGTGATCCTTCATAATGGACTTGAAACTACGTTCTTGAGAAGCGCGTCAACGCCCTGGGTCATATTCGTCGTGCTCCTCACCTTCGTGGGAAGCGACTTCGATAAGCGGAGGCAATCGAAAGCACCGCGTTAGGTTTCCCGATACAAAGATTTCAGACAGGCTGTCGAGTGAAGCGCGATGATTGACGGAAAATCTCAGAAAGTAGACGGCTTACCGGCGACTGCTTTCGCAAGCGCACTTCCAACCGGCAGAATCTCGAGGTCGGCAGAACGTGCCAAGCGGATAAGCCGATCCAGTTCCTTCGGCCGGCAGCCGTAGGGTGAGGCATTTTCTTCAACATCGTGAGTGAACACAATGAGCCATGATTTCGCGATCCGGGTCATTTCTATGACCTCCTCCCAATCGCTTCCATCTGAGTGCTGCCTCGCGAGGCCAAACGATCTTAGATTGGCCAAGTCCACAGTGAATCCGTTCAATCCTCCAGAGATACCGCGGCTGCTTGCAAAAACATTCGCGCATATGCGTTTAGCAGCCATGGTCACATCTCCATAAGGATAAGAGAAGCTTGTCATCTGGACGTCCCCAAGCCTCTCTCGGACGAAACTATTGTTCTTCATGATGGAACTCATGATTTCCCTGCCACTCAAGCGAAGGACGCTCACATGTTCGAAAAGGTGCGAGCCGATTTCGTGACCTTCCTCGTACAACGATTGGAGATCCTTCTCATCGTACTGTTGCTGCCCGTCGAAGTGCCGCCCACAGTTACCGCCTGATAAGTAATATGTCCCAAGAGCGCCGTAATCCCGCAGTATATCCCCACCCACCGTCCATGCGGTTTTGGGAAAATCGTCAAAGCTGATGCTGATGATACCGCGCTCATGCCCCAGGCAAGCAGTTTTCGTTTGCGTCCGCTTCGCGAGAAAGGTTCGAATGCGGTCTGAGACGGAAAGTGTTCTCATGCTGGATCCAAGCCGGCTTGCTCAGCAGATAGCGCTGCGTCCGGTCGAGTGCGTGTCTCAATGATCATTCATGGTTCAAGAAACGACTAGCTAGTCTATCGAGTAGCATGGATGTCATACCAGTCACCCAGTTCCTCCGTTCCAAAGCGAGAAGCGACATTATGAAGGTGACGCCAAATCTTAAGCGCTTGCTCAGGCGTCTTCCACTGCCCGGGGGTCTCTTCGGCAAAGCGACCCGAAGAGCCGCGAGGAAAACGCCAGTCTCCATCATGGCTGGCTCCACGAAGCTTAGCATCGATACGTCGGAGAATGCCTGGGGCGGGCCATGGAAGCATTGCCTCCAGGGAAGCCAAGTTCGGATTAGCCTGAGCCCTTGAAGCCTGATTGATAATCTTGAACTTGCGATATCCGAGCTTGATCAAGTTCTGAATATCGATGTCGCCGTCTGCTTTTGCCATCTCAGCCGAGATGTAGCGCGGGCTGCTCCCGAGACCGAGCAGGGAGGAGATGGCCTCCCGATCCTTGCCCTCAATATCAATCTTGCAATAGTAAGGCATTCCGAATTCGTTGATGACATCTGCAAGCGTTCTGCACTGAACCGAAATCGGATAATGTTTCGCGCCCTCACGGCTGGCCATCGCCCGATCAAATGAGCTCCATTCTGTTACTGTTTCACAGACCCAGAAGGTCATCTCGCCCTGATCTGCAGCAATGCCAATGTTGAGAAGGATGAGTTGGCCGTTCTTGATCTCCGACGCGAATTCCTTACTGACCTCGGATATCATGATCGGGTTTGCATCGATTCCGATGACCTTAAAACCACGGCGCAAGTAATATGCAGTGTCCGACCCGTTATGAACGCCTAGATCGTAGATCAAATCCTTCTGCACGGTTAGGTCCCATCCGATCTTATCTGGAAAAGGTTAGGGGCGACGCAAGCATTGAGTTAGTTCAAAGGACATTCGCATATACTCGCTGCAACCTGTGCCGCACTCAAATCCGTATGCTTGAGTTTTCCGAATTGATGCAATCTCAACAATATTGACCGGCTGATTTGAAGGCCCCGCTGCCACTGAAGGTGGCTGTTCACCGTTCCAGCCGCCCTCTTCCCTACTGTCAATGTGCGAATTGGGCTCTCTTTGAAGGCACCAGGTACGTCTTATCTTTTACCGATCGTTCTTCCCTCCCAACAGCAATCCAAATTCTCAGACTAAATCTTGAATATGCGCCCTAGGTCGATCAAGGAGGGAAACGGTGTAGTCAGTTCTGGGTAAAATCAATTCACAACGGCCAGAGGAATGTAGCACTGCATGCTGGATTCACTGCGCTCCCAAACAATCGACCGCGATATGAGAACAGAGAGATACGGCCATCGGCGTGACGAGTGAACTTCATATCACTTGATCCGTTTACTATTATCGACTGACGCTTCGGAGCGTTGGATTTGGATTTGTGGGGGTGTTGCCCGAGGGGGAGTCGAACGGGCTGTCATAACCCGAGAACAGCCGAACGTATTCGGAAATCGGCGTGCCGAAGGGATCCTTCGGATCGTAGCTGCCGCCGCTGTCGAGGTACTGGTCGATGGCCTGCGGACCCCACAGGTGGCCGCCGCCGATGATGCCGGTCGCCGTGACCACCGTGCCCTTGATGGTCTCGCCGAGGTAGTCGGTGCTGCGGAACTGCGCCGAAGAGGCGTACTCCCACAACTCCTTGGCCCATTCCTTCATCGCGTTGTCCTGGGACGTCCGGCTCGCCAGGAACTGCTGGATGTTGCTGACGCCGCTCGCCGCCGTGAAGCTGCCGCGCCAGTCGTCAGGGCTGCCGTTGGTGCCGTCGTCGTTGTACCAGCCGATCGAGCGCAGCGCTGCCTCGTGAAACTGGTACGCGCCCCGCGCCCCGTACTGGTTCTGGGCCTGATAATTGTCCCCGCTCTCCCGCATGCGCAACGCCGCGAGAAAATCGTCGTAAGTGGTGCCTTGAGACCTTCCAGAGTTCACATCGGTACTCCGGGCTTCGTATTGATACGCTGCAGCGATCACCGCTCCACCAATGGCGGTCCATATGCAAATCTGTCGTAAGAGCAGTTCCACCATTGGCCTATCACGAACCGAAGAGCGCAAGTACGCAACCTGTCGCCACCACGAGAATGGCTATTGGTCCAGCCATTAGATCCGCCCGCACAAAATTCAGAATCTCCTCAGCGGATGAACAGGCGACCATTACCACTTCTCCGACATCTACTTATGCCGCCGGATAAGTCCCCTTACGCTCCGCGGCTGCCCTCATCGCCCGATTGAGAGCGTTACGCCCGGCGGAAAAGGCTTTGACCGACACAGACCTGCAGCCATCTTGGATGAACGATAATTGTCCCGCGAGTGATAAGGGGTAGATGTGCATGGAGACAAAATTATCTTCCTCACACGGCCAGTGCCTCTCCCAGACTTCGGCTCGCCCAAGAAATTCGTACGCATCAAGCCCGCGGCCAACGGCATAGCGAAGTGTTTCATGAGTCAAGAGGACGCCGGGAGCGCACTTGCTGAACGTTTCGTCATAACCGAGTTTCAGATCCCACAACCGTCCACTGTGCTCCACAGCCAAACGTGCCGCGACGTTTTTTCCGCCTATTCTCAAGAAAAAAATTCGCAGCATCTTCTGCTCGGCGGCGGATCGGGCATAATGCTCAAAGAATCTCTGGGTTTGAGGACGAGATAGAATGGCCGAACCGCCCTCCCCCTTCCAACCGGATGCCTCAATTCGAAACAGCTCTTCCATGAACAGCGCTAGATCATGCGGTTCGGGATCAACTGCATTGAACTCAACCGTGCCTAGCTTTTCAGCGCGGCGATAATAACGCCTCAGGTCGCTGCGACGCTTAGGCGACATGGACGCCTCGAATTCATTCCATGTTCTTCGCAAGGGAATGCGAAGGGTGCTCGCCCCATCCCTTATGATACGAATAAAGCCCTTCGCCGGCAGATCGCGCACCATCAATGCTTCGACCGTCTCCCGGCCGAACCGGCTAAGGTGGAACGACTGTTGTGCGTTCATGATCGCGGTGACCAGGATCTTCGCATCCTCATCGCTTTCATAGATGAACCCACAAGGCTCGCAGAGATCATATGCTCCAGGTATCTCCAGTTTCGGCATGATCGTCCGCCGAATAGATACGAATGGGGCTGCCGCACGCAGTTTGCCGTTCGACCGCAGGACAAATATGCGAGACACAACGTGCTTGGAATGCAGGGCCTCTAGGCAGGAGGCAACCCATTCATGACGCAAAAGGGGAGAGTGAAAATTGGCTGCGAGTTGGTTCCATTCCACCTGCAGCCTTTGGAAATCCTGGCGACTTGAAACAAGCTCAACTTGCATTGTCCCTCTCGCTACTGCAAAGAGGCAATGCCCATGCTCCTGCTATGCAGTTTCATGCATGATCACAGAGCATCGGCTATTGCAGCAGTATTTGGCCTACCCGGCAAAGCCTGATAATCGCTCGGGGCCGCTAAACTAACAACTACTCAAAGGAGTAGTTGAGGCCGTTTCATTCGGCTTCCTTCTTTTGCGCTAGATAAATGCCCAACAAAAACAGCTGTCAGTATCGACCGTTTCTATAACGTATAAACCTGCCGCTCGACATTGACCGGAAGCGATTCAGGCACGTGGTTAGCCTCTCATAAGAAAAATATTCTCGCCTTGCGACAAAATCACCTTGTTGGAGTCCCAAAAGGATCGATGTCAATTGTGCAACCATTGGAGCCCAGGCAAGATTCGGCGACCGTCTTGTTGAGCGTCAACTCCCTTGTAGTAATCATAATGAGTTAAGCCGAAGTCGACTATTGAGCAAAAGCCTTGCTGGCACCAGCTAGCCGCCGCTTTCGAGCAAGATACTGGAGGACTGGCAATGAACATACGGATCTTTCCAGCACAACACCTCCCAAAAGAATTGATTGTGCGGTGGGCAGAGATCCAACGGGAAAACATGGAGCTCAGCAGCCCTTTTTTCAGCCCTGAGTTCATGCAGGCCGTGGCTTCTGTTAGGAGCGATGCATTCATCGCCGTTGTCAACGATGGGAAGGCTTTCTTTCCCTTTCAGCGAAGTCGATTAGGTTTCGGAAAACCTATCGGTGGTCCCATTTCAGATTACCATGGCCTCATCTCATCCGCCGACTACGAGTGCGATGGTCGCGCTTTAATCAGCGCCTGCAATCTTCTTGCTTGGGATTTCGATCATGTTCCGAAAAGACAGAAAACCTTCGCGCCATGGCATACCGCTGAGGCAGCATCTTACGTGTTGGATATATATAGTGACCGCTCGCTATTCTCGAAGGATACGAACGTACGGCACATGACGAACAAGCGGAGACTTGAACGCGACTTCGGCGCGATCGATTTTCAAATTGATGAGAACAGTGAGCGTATGCTTCAGCTTTGCCGCGAGTGGAAGTCATCGCAGTATAGCCAAAGTGGTCTTTTCGACGTCTTTCAAGTCCCCTGGATACGGCAACTGACTGAACTTATCGCCCGTTCACACACGCCAGATTTCGCAGGCGTGACTTCGACGCTTTATGCGGGAGGGCGGCCGATCGCGGTGCATTTCGGAATGCGCTCAAAGAGAGTTTGGCACTATTGGTTTCCTGCTTACGATCGTGAGTTCCGTCGTTACTCTCCCGGGATTCTTCTGCTCATACACATGATTTCGGGCGCAAAAGCTCTCGGAGTATCGACGATTGACTTTGGAAAAGGGGAAGAGGAATACAAGAAGCAGCTTTCTAACAGAACAGTGCCCCTCATCGAGGGCTCCATCACAGCATCCCGTCTGGTTGCCACACTGCGTCAGGGACAAACTGATCTGCGAAACCTGGGACAGCGAGGGCCACTCATGCAGTTCGTGCCGGATCGGATGAAAAGACTTATTCGGCAGATGAGGCGACAAGGACGATTTGGATAGCCCGGAGCAACCGCAAGTATCCGAATTCAGGCATGGGACGAGATTGGAAATATGTCAGCCAATGCCGGGGGATGCACCATCGTCTGGATTCAAAACTCCGTTGGCTTGGGAAACGACCTTGAAGACCGGAGACAGCGCGGCTGGAGCGGTTGAAGCGCCCTTTGAGCACGCGCTGAAGTTTCTATTGCAGGCTTGGTTGAAGCCTTTGAGCAGCATCTCAGCATCACGATAGGTATAGGTGGGACGCCGATGACTTGGCGGAGGGTGCGCGATACGCGCTCCACGTCGGTGGCCTTCTCACGTCAGCCTGCGCGGCTAGCTGCTGCGAACCCTGCGTCCCACACTTGCATCACGTGCGGATGGTCTCGGTACTCACGCTGAAGCGCTGGGCCAGCACGCCCATCGGCTCGATCGAAGGGCGACCTCTTGGCGAACGGCTGAAGTAGCGCAGGCTTGCGAATGAACAGCATCACCTCCTTCTGCGAAGAAGGGTTCGGTGCTGCGGGCCATCAAAGCGCCAAGTATACCTCTAAAGTGCACAGCGCACAGGCCTCCCAATAGCGTCCATTGTGCATTCGGGCTCAGCGCAGGCGCCTACGCGTTCGTGGCCGCCTGCGGCCTTCTCTCCCGGCGTTTGGGCGAGGTGCAGGGCCATTCTGGATTTGCTTCGGGCGGGGAAGCCGGAATTCGTTAAGCCCCGCCCTTTGGGGCATTCCCTCGCCTCCTCCGGCCCGCTATCTTCCGCTCAATTCGAATTGCCCTCTACCCTTGAGGATGAAGATGGACGACTTGTCTCTTGCCGCCGATTTCCCTGCCGCCACGCGTGAGCAATGGCTCAAGCTTGTGGAGGGCGTGCTCAAGGGCGCGGATTTCCAGAAGAAGCTCGTCAGCCGCACCCAGGACGGCATCGCGATCCAGCCGCTCTATCCGAAGGCCGAGGGCGCAAGCCTGATCGCGCGGGAGGAACCGGGCCGCTGGCGTGTCTCGCAGCGTGTCGACCATCCCGAACCGGCGAAAGCCAACGAGCTTGCCCTTCTCGATCTCGAAAACGGCGCGGACGCACTCACCCTCGTGACCCACAAGGCGCCCGCATCGCGGGGCTTCGGCCTGCGCATCGAGAGCCTCGACGATCTAGACCGCACCCTGTCGGGCGTGATGCTCGACCTGATCCATCTGCGCCTCGATGCGGGCGGACATGGACGCCAGATGGCGGCCCTGATCCTGGCCCTGGCGGAACGGCGCGGGCACAAGCTCTCCGAACTGTCCCTCGATCTCGGGCTGGACCCGATCGGCGCGATGGCTTCCATGGGCAGGATGTCCGCCTCCTGGGATGCCATGGCGCAACGCATGGGCGATACGCTGGGCGACCTCAACTCGCGGGGCTTCAAGGGCCGTGCCTTCTTGGCCGATGGCCGCGCCTATCACGAGGCGGGGGCCAGCGAGGCGCAGGAACTGGCCGCCGTTCTGGCAACGGGCCTCGGCTATCTGCGAGCCCTGGAAGCGCGGGGCCACAGCCTTGAGGCTGCCCGCGACGCCCTGTCGTTCCTGCTGGCGGCCGATGCGGACGAGTTTCTGACCGTCGCCAAGTTCCGGGCGCTTCGTCGTCTGTGGGCCAAGGTCGAGCAGGCCTGCGGCCTGACGCCAAAGCCGATCCGCCTTCATGCGGAAACCGCCTGGCGCATGACGACGCGACGCGACCCATGGGTGAACCTGCTGCGCACGACCGTCGCCACCTTCTCCGCCGGCATCGGCGGGGCGGATGCGATCACCGTGCTGCCCTTCACGGCGGCGCTCGGCCTGCCCGATGCCTTCGCGCGGCGGCTCGCGCGCAACACGCAAGCGATCCTCCTCGATGAATCGAACCTTTGGCGCGTGGCCGACCCCGCTGCCGGCTCGGGCGGTTTCGAGGCTCTCACCGATGCCCTGTGCGAGAAGGCCTGGGGCCTGTTTCAGGAGATCGAGCGCGAGGGCGGCATTCTGGAGAGCCTGCGCAGCAACGCCCTGCGGGCCCGCCTCGCCACAATCCGCGCCGCGCGCGAGAAAGCCGTGGCGACCCGCAGGGAGCCGATCACCGGCACGAGCGAGTTTCCGAATATCCATGAGGCCGATGTCAGCGTGTTGATGGCTGTTCCAGGGAATGAGGATAGCGCAAGCGGCCCCTCCTCCCCCTTGTGGGGAGGAGTTGGAGGTGGGGGTGCTGGCGCCGGACCTGGACAAGATATCGCCGCTACCCCTGCCCCTCCCCACAAGGGTGAGGGGAAAAACGCCGAAACCTCCTTCTCCGACCTCGTGCAGATGGCTTCAGGCGGCGCGACCATGGCCCAGCTTGCGGGCACCGCCTCAGGCCCTGCGCCGGTTGCCGTCGATCCCCTGCCCTCCACGCGCATAGCGGAGCCGTTCGAACGGCTCCGCGACCTGTCCGATGCCTATCTCGCCCGCACGGGCTCACGGCCGAAGGTCTTCCTCGCCAATCTCGGCCCAGTGGCTGCGTTCACGGCACGCGCGACCTTCGCCAAGAACTTCTTCGAGGCAGGAGGAATAGAAGCCATCACAAACGATGGTTTTTCCGATATTGATAAGCTTGAAGCTGCCTACGTTGATAGCAAGGCGCAGCTTTCCTGCATCTGCTCGTCAGATGATATCTACGCGACACACTCCGTTGATGCAGCGAAAGCCCTGAAGGATAGCGGATCGGCGGCCATTTATCTGGCAGGGCGGCCGGGCGACCATGAAGATCAATGGTCCCGCGCCGGAATCAACACTTTCATCTATGCCGGGTGCGACACCCTCAAGGTTCTGAGCGAGGCCCTCGAAAAGGCCTCGGCCTGAGTGTTTGAGACGTTCTCCCTATCCATGATGGGCATTTTCATCGAGGCCGAAGCCTGATCGAGCGATGGTGAACGGCCTGCCAGGAACCCTGCCCTACTTCCATCGTTACCCGTGCCTCTTTGTTGGCATGGAGTGTTCGATGCGGGTTGTCCCTTGGCTTGGTGCGGCTGTTGTCCTGGCGGCCTTTGCCGCTCCTCAGGCTTACGCCCAGACAGGGCAGTTCGACGGCAGGTGGAGCGTGGAGGTCGTCACCGAGCAGGGCGGATGCGACCGGGCCTATCGCTATTCGGTCATCGTCCAGAACGGCCAGACACGTTATGGCGGACCGGAGAAC
Organism: Microvirga sp.; assembly: GCA_041913065.1. Taxonomy (GTDB): domain Bacteria; phylum Pseudomonadota; class Alphaproteobacteria; order Rhizobiales; family Beijerinckiaceae; genus Microvirga. The sequence goes on from JAYSGD010000013.1 coordinate 130,472, forward strand.
TTCGACATCGAAGGGCAGGTGCGCTCGAACGGCTCGGTGACCGCCAGCATTTCGCGCGGGCAGGATCGGGCGAATGTCTCGGGGCGGCTTTCAGGCGACATGGGTCGGGGCACCTGGACAACGTCGGGCGGCCGGACCTGCTCGGGCTATTGGAACGCCGAGAAGCGGGGCTGATCACCCCTACCATGCGATGATAGCCTCCCGGACGCGGATGCCCTAAAATGATGCGGCTTTCAACAAGCCGCACCGTTCGGTTGAGGACATTCGTTACCAGGCCATGACCCGCATTCCAGATTTCTCGAGCTTCGGTTGGGAAGGCGCCTCCCAGGCTTCATCCCCCGCAACGACAGGCGAACCCTGGCTGACGCCGGAAGGCATTCCGGTGAAGGGCGCTTACGGCCCCGAGGACCGCGCGGGTCTCGATTTTCTCGATACCTATCCGGGCATCGCGCCTTATCTGCGCGGTCCCTACCCCACCATGTACGTGAACCAGCCCTGGACCGTGCGCCAGTACGCGGGCTTCTCCACGGCTGAGGATTCCAACGCCTTCTACCGCCGCAACCTCGCGGCCGGCCAGAAAGGGCTCTCGGTCGCCTTCGATCTCGCCACCCATCGCGGTTACGATTCCGATCACCCGCGCGTGTCGGGCGATGTGGGCATGGCGGGCGTGGCCATCGATTCCATCTACGACATGCGCACCCTGTTCGCCGGCATCCCGCTCGATCAGATGAGCGTGTCGATGACCATGAACGGCGCGGTGCTTCCCATCCTCGCGCTCTACATCGTGGCGGCGGAGGAACAGGGCGTGCCGGCGGCGAAGCTCTCGGGCACGATCCAGAACGACATCCTCAAAGAGTTCATGGTGCGCAACACCTATATCTACCCGCCCAAGGGGTCGATGCGCATCATCTCGGACATCTTCGCGTACACGTCGCAGAACATGCCGAAGTTCAACTCGATCTCGATCTCCGGCTACCACATGCAGGAAGCGGGGGCGACGCAGGATCTCGAACTCGCCTATACGTTGGCCGACGGCGTGGAATACATCCGCGCCGGTATCCAGGCGGGCCTCACCGTCGATCAGTTCGCGCCGCGCCTGTCGTTCTTCTGGGCGATCGGCATGAACTTCTTCATGGAGGTCGCCAAGATGCGCGCCGCGCGCCTGCTTTGGGCGAAGCTCGTGAAGGGCTTCAACCCGCAGAGCGAGAAGTCGCTGCCGCTGCGCACCCATAGCCAGACTTCCGGCTGGTCGCTGACCGCGCAGGACGTGTTCAACAACGTGACGCGCACCTGCATCGAGGCGATGGCGGCAACGCAAGGCCATACGCAATCGCTCCACACCAACGCGCTCGACGAAGCGCTGGCGCTGCCCACCGATTTCTCCGCCCGCATCGCACGCAACACGCAGCTCTTCCTTCAGCAGGAAAGCGGCACCACGCGCATCATCGACCCGTGGGGTGGCTCCTATTACGTGGAGCGGCTGACGAAGGAACTCGCGGACAAGGCCTGGAGCCATATTCAGGAAGTGGAAGCGCTCGGCGGCATGGCGAAGGCCATCGAGGCGGGCATTCCGAAGCTGAAGATCGAGGAAGCCGCCGCCCGCACGCAGGCGCGCATCGATTCAGGCCATCAGAAGATCATCGGCGTGAACGCATTCCGTCAGACGGACGAGGCCTCCATCGACATCCTCAAGGTGGACAACGCCGCCGTTCGCGCGAGCCAGATCGACAAGCTCAAGCGCCTCAAAGCCGAGCGCAAGCAGGACGAGGTGGACGCGGCGCTCCAGGCCCTGTCGCAGGGGGCGTCATCGGGCCAGGGCAACCTGCTCGACCTCGCGGTGAAGGCCGCCCGCGTGAAGGCGACGGTGGGCGAAATATCCGACGCGCTCGAAAAGGTATGGGGCCGTCACCGCGCCGAGATCAAGGCGATCTCGGGCGTCTATAAGCGGGAGGTCGGCATGTCTTCACCTGCCGTGGAAAAGGTGCGGCAACTGGTGGAGCAGTTCGAGCAGGACGATGGCCGCCGTCCGCGCATCCTCGTCGCCAAGATGGGCCAGGACGGGCATGACCGTGGCCAGAAGGTGATCGCCTCCGCCTTCGCCGATCTCGGCTTCGACGTGGATATCGGCCCCCTCTTCGCCACGCCTGCCGAAGCAGCACGCCAAGCCATCGAGAATGACGTGCACATCATCGGCGTCTCGTCGCTCGCTGCCGGCCACCTCACCCTGGTGCCGGAATTGAAGAGCGAACTTGCGAAGTATGACCGCGAGGACATCATGATCGTTGTCGGCGGCGTGATCCCGCCGCAGGATTTCGATGCGCTCCAGCAGGCCGGCGCCTCGGCCATCTTCCCGCCCGGCACCGTGATCGCGGACGCCGCCGTCGATCTCATCGGCGAGTTGAACCGCAGGCTCGGTTACGAGCCGCAGCAGGCGGCGGAGTAGCAGCACTCATCTGACCGGAAGCTGGCGATTATAGACGTAGTCGCCCTTCTCCAGATATTCGACCTCCTCGGGCGTCGACGTTCGACCCAGGACGGCATTGCGATGCGGGAAGCGGCCGAAACGCGCGATGACGTCGCGATGGCCTCGCGCCTGGCTCAAGGAGAACTCGAAGACAGGCCGCAGAGTTGCGGGCGCTTCCCTCACGGCCTCTTCCGAAATTTTGACAATGCGCTCCATGCGCTCGCGATGGTCCGGCCCCTCGGCATGAGCGAAGGGCATGAGGAAGAAAAATCTCTCCCAGGGCAGCGTGAGCGCCTCGTAATGCCCGTTCTTCACACCTTCTCCTGAGATCCGCAATGCTTCAGGGTCGGAGGCATAGGCATCGGCCGTGCCAGCATGCAGCCCGCGCGAGAACTGATCGAGCACGATGATCAGCGAAAGCCGCCCACGCGGCGTCGCGTTCCATTGATCGAGCTGACCCGCTTTCGCTGCTGCAAGGATGGTTGCGAAACGTGCGAGTTCAGCATTCGCGCCGCCGCCCATCCACCATTGCAGCATGCGCCAATGGGTTTCCTGGTTCGCAGTCTCCAGGCCGGGCGGAAACCAGAAATCATAGACGCTGCGCCAGTTAGGCATGTCGTTCATCGGCAGTTCCCTCAGAGTTTGCCCATCAAGCTGTTCCCTAACCGTCATGGCCGGGCTTGTCCCGGCCATCCCGATCCGAAAAGCGTTGCGCATCAATCCATCGGGATCACCGGCACAAGGCTGGTGACGACGGCGGAGGATCATCAGCGCAGTATCGGCCAGACACTCACCCCGCCCGCCGCGTCTGCTTCCAACCTGCATCCAAAGCCGCCAGCGCCTCACTGAGCCGCTTCCTCGCCCGCTCGACCTCGCCGTCCTGGATGGCGTCGAGATCGAGGAACAGGTCCATGCCCGTCACGTGTTCGATGATCACCTGCTGCCTCTGTGCGAGTTCACCTAAAAGGCCATCGACCATGTAAGGCACCACCTCGCGCCGGATGCCCTTCATGACGATGGGATCGAGCGGCGTGGCGCGCACCATGTCGCGCACGAGGGCATAGGTCTCGTAGCTCAGGCAGATGCCGCCGGGCTCGGCGATGGATTGCAGCCTTGCCGCGAGGTTTGCCTCCGCGCCGATGATCGTGTAGGCCATGCGGTCATTGCTGCCGAAATTACCCACGTTGCAGAAGCCGGTATTGATGCCCATCCGCACCTGCATGGGCATCTCGATGCCGCGCTTGCGCCAGACCGCGTTCAGCTGCTCCATGCGGTGCTGCATGTCCACCGCCATGCGAAGGCAAGCCCGCGCATCCTCCTCGACCCCCTTCGTATCCGGGTCGCCGAAGAAGATGAGGATGGCATCGCCGAAGAACTTGTCGATGGTCGCTCCATGGCGAAGGGCGATGGCGGACATTTCGGTGAAGTAGTCGTTCAGGAGTTCCGTCAGGTCTTCCGGCTGCAAGCGCTCGGAGATGGCGGTGAAGTCCTTGATGTCGGAGAAGAAGATCGTGAGCTTCTTGCGCTCGGTGGCGATGGACACGTCCTTCTGACCGCTGAAGATGCTCTTGTAGACCTGCGGCGACAGGTATTTCGCGAGCTTCAGCGAAATCCCCGCGAGGAAATCGTTCGCGTCCGTCAGTTCCTGGTTCATGCCGCTGATGAGCCGCGCCTGCCGCTTCTGCAGGATGATGACGGCAAGGCCCGCGAGCGAGGCGAGGATGAGGTATGACAGCGAGTACTTGAACGAGAGCGCATTCGCGAAGATCGGCTGCGTCACCGAGATTTCCTGGATGCCGCGCACGTCGCCCACCTTCCAATCCGTCTTCGGACTCTCGGGATGCGTGTTGTGGCAGCTCACGCAGACCGGCCCCATGATGACGGGCGCCGCCGTCCTCACGCTTTGGTTGAACAGCGAGCCGGACACGTCCACGATCTTCTGCTCGGGATGCGCCCGCAGGCTCGCGATGGCGTTGCGCTCGAAATCGTCGAGCTGATGCGGGGGGCGTCCCTTGAAGGTCATGTCGGAGACGAAGCGGTACTTGGCCGATCCGTCATGGGCGCTGATGCGCTGCCCGAGCTCGATGGACAGGGTCGCAGGAATGGGAATGGCGCCCTTCACGTCCCGGTAATTGTGGGTGATCGTGACCGGCCCGTCCGCCTCCAGCACCCGGGCCACCACATCGCTGCCGTAGAATCCCCGCATGTCGTCGACGATCCGGCTGATCTCGCTCGCCTGCATCCGCAGCATCCGCTCGGAGAGGATGCGCAGGTCGAGCCACACGGCGAGCGGCAGGCCGAGGAGTCCCAGCACGACGGCCGCGACCAGCAGCGGACCCATGATCCGCTGCGAGTAGGAGTGACGCTCACCCTGCACAACCATGGACAAGCCTCATCGCAGAACGAGGAGGCCTGAGTTTTTGCCTTAAAGGCCGAAGGATCAACCTTTTCCTGCGGCAAAGGTGGGGTATTTCAGGGCGACAGGGCCTGCTGTGTGACCAGCATCACGTTGGCGGGGCAGTCACTCAAGCTTGATGTTGGCTGTCTTGATCACCTCGTCCCACTTCTCGCCCTCGGCGCGCATATAGGCCGCCATCTCCTCGGGTGTGCTCTGCAGCACGTCGATGCCTGCGCCGATCAGCTTGTCGCGGATTTCCGGCTGGCTCACGGCTTGGCGATAGGCCGCGTTGAGCTTCGCGATGATTTCGGGCGACGTTCCGGCAGGCGCGACGATGCCCTGCCAAGCCCAAGCCTCGAAACCGGGGATGTGGGCTGCGACGGGCGGCACGCCGGGCAGGCCGGAGAACTCGCCCGGAGACGCGACGGCAATGGCCTGGATGGGCCCTGAGAGCTGCGAGCGCGCCGTCGCGAAATCGATGAACATCATGTTGACGTTCCCGGCCACCAGATCCTGCACCGCAGGCGCGGCGCCTCTGTAGGGTACGTGGGTCAGCTTGACGCCCGCATTCTGCGCGAGCAGCTCGGTCGCCAGATGGAACGGGCTGCCGAGGCCGGGCGTGCCGTAATTGATAGCGTTGGGATCCTTCTTGGCGGCCTCGATGAGTTCGGGCACCGACTTCACGTTCAGCTTGTTCGTGTTGACCAGAAGCACGAGCGCGAAACGGCCGCTCAAGGTGATCGGACTGAAATCCTTGTACGGGTCGAAATTGAGCTTGCTGTAGAGCGTGCGGTTGGTGGCGTAGGTTGCCGTATCGCCGAGCAGCAGCGTGTAGCCATCGGGCTCGGCCTTGGCGACGGCTTCCGCGCCAAGGTTGGTGCCCGCGCCCGCCTTGTTCTCGATGACGAATTGCTGGCCCAGCTGCTTGCCGATCTCGGCGAAGACCAGACGCGCGAAGAAATCCGTCCCGCCGCCGGCCGCGTAAGGCACCACGACCCGCACGGGCCTCGTCGGATAATCGGATTGCGCGAACGCGGTGTAAGGCAAAAGCGTCGAGGCTGCGCAGGCAGCCATGCCGGCAATGACATTGCGGCGGGTCAGGATCATCGTTTCCTCCAAGGTCGTTATGCTTTGGAGAGGAACTAATCCCGGACCGCGCCCGGACAAGCAGGACGAAGGGCTTATCGCGCCCGCTCGATGGCGCGCTTCACCACCTGCTGCACATCCTTGTTCGACAGGAACAGATCATGGTTGATGATGCCGCCGCCGAACTCGGACGCATCGGCCACGCGAACGCCCAAGGCCTCAAGCCTCTCGCGATCCGCCGCACCGGCGCGGATGATGCCGCCGGCAAGACGGCTCGACACGGCAAGCGCCCTGTCGTTGGTGGAGCTGATGACGGTGATCTTGCGGGCGTCCGTCCCAAGACGCTCCAGGCCGCGTGCGAAAAGGTCGATGTCGATGTCGGGCGCTGCCAGCACCACGGCGCCGATACGCTCCATGGCGTTCGGACCGCCGGAGGCGCGCAGCATCCGCAGGGTCTCGAGGGTCAGCAGCGTGCCCATGGAATGCGCCACGATATGGATGCGCCCGCCGCTCGGCGTCTGCGCCATGGCGGTGAGCAGGTCTTCCAGTGAATCCCGCGACCACATGGCGGCCTCTCGATCGGCCACGTAGCTGAAGGTGGCGCCGGCGGAGGGCCAGGTGAACAGGCCTGTCGCGCCGGAGAAGCGGATGCCCTCCGAGAGATCGATGGTCGAGGTCGCCGCCGTCTCGAAGCTCTCGCGATAGCCATGAATGTAGAGCAGCAGGTCACGCCCCAGGGCCGCCTGGGCGAAGGTCTGCGCCGCGTTGTTGCGCGTGACGGAATCGACTTTCGCGATGCTCCATTCGGAACTCCCGATCAGCGAATCCGACGGCGGCGTGAGGCGCGCTTCCGCGTAGACCAGATCGGGCGAGCGCTCGCTGCTGAACCAGGGCTTGCGCGCAGGCTCGCCGACAGGCATCCGCGTGGTCGCGACCAGAAGCTTCGGGTCCTTCGACAGGCCCGGCGGCGGAGACAGCAAGGGGCTCAGCGCCGAGTCGTCGCCCCCAAGGCAGCCCGAGAGCGCGAGCGCGGTGCAGCAGACGACGGCGAGGCGGGAGAAGGAACGCAGCATGAGCCTGGATGGAATCCGAGTCGGAGAAAGGGACGCTGCTGTTTTGCCCCCGATCATGGCGGGCGCAAGGCAGAGCCGATCATTGTCCCGAGGCTGGCCCCATCATGGTAAACCATTGGTGAACGAGAGCGGCGCCCTGTCCGCTTGATGCTTGGCGGCAAGCTCCGTAATTTCGATACCATGGCCTTCCTGCTTCGCGTCCTCCTCGTCATCGTCGGTTTGTTCATCCTCCCCCTCGGGGCCCATGCCGTGTGGTTCGCCATGCGCGACGATATCGCGCCGAGCTGGCGCGCCGCCGATTGGTCGAGCGCGGAGCTGCTGAAGCCGGCTTCCCAGAACCCTCAGGCCATCGTGGCGGTCTATGCGGCCCGGGTGGGTCGCTGGCGCGGCATCTTCGCCCATCACACCTGGATCGTGGTGAAGGAGCCTGGCGCCGGGCAATATACCCGCTACGACAAGGTCGGCTGGGGCAGCCCGGTTCGCACCAACGGCTGGGCGCCGGACGGGCGCTGGTTCGGCAACGCCCCTCACCCGGTCGTGCTGATCGAAGGTGAGGCGGCGGAGCGCCTGATCCCGCAGATCCGTAACGCGGTCGCGAGCTACCCTTACGCCTCCTACGGCTCCTACAACGCCTGGCCGGGGCCGAACTCCAACACCTTCGTCGCCCATGTGCTGCGCTCCGTGCCGGAGCTGAACGCGGCCCTGCCGCCCACGGCGCTCGGCAAGGACTGGCGCCCGCTGGAGGACATCGTGGGCCTGACGCCCAGCCGAACCGGCATCCAGGTTTCGCTCGGGGGCTATGCGGGCATCGCACTCGGATGGGTGGAAGGCGTGGAGCTCGACTTCATGGGCCTCGTCGCCGGAATCGACATCCGCCGCCCGGCCGTCAAGATTCCTGCCTGGGGACGGTTCGGAATGGACCCGATCACGTGGTGAAAGCGGGACGCGAATCCGCTACACCTCTCCCATGACCGGGGGCTCGCCAAGAAAGACGACTGTGACGGCCGACGCCGTGGCGCGGGGTGATCGCGCCGCGCTGGCCCGCGCCATCACGCTCATGGAATCCCGCCGCGCCGACCATCGCGAGGCCGCCCGCGCCCTGTTGCAGGAGCTGATGCCCCGCACCGGAAAGGCGGTCCGCATCGGCATTACCGGCGTGCCGGGGGTGGGCAAATCCACCGCCATCGACAGCCTCGGCAGCATGCTGACCGAGCGGGGACACAAGGTCGCCGTGCTCGCGGTGGACCCCAGCTCGACCCGCACCGGCGGCGCGATCCTCGGCGACAAGACCCGCATGGCGCGGCTCTCCGCCGACCCGAACGCCTTCATACGCCCCTCCCCCTCCTCCGGAACGCTGGGCGGCGTCGCGGCCAAAACCCGGGAGACCATGCTTTTATGCGAGGCGGCAGGCTTCGACGTGATCCTCGTGGAGACGGTCGGCGTCGGTCAGTCCGAGACGGCGGTGGCCGACCTCACCGATTTCTTCCTCGTGCTGATGCTGCCGGGCGCGGGCGACGAGTTGCAGGGCATCAAGAAGGGCATTCTGGAACTGGCCGACATGATCGCCGTCAACAAGGCGGACGATGCCGGCGCCAAGGCCAAGGCCGCCGCAGCCGAGTACAAGGCCGCCCTTCACATCCTGAGCCCCGCCTCCCCCACCTGGACCCCGCCGGTGCTGACGGTCTCAGGGCTTACCGGCCAGGGCCTCGACGACCTGTGGTCCAAGGTTCTCGACCACCGCAAGCGCGTGGAGGCCACCGGCGAGCTTCACGCCAAGCGCCGCGCCCAGGACACCAAATGGATGTGGGCCCTGGTCCATGAGCGCCTGCACGAGCGGCTGACGCACGATCCGATTCTGAAGAAGCGGGTGCCGGAAATCGAGAAGGCAATTGCCGAGGGCACCGTCTCGCCCAATGCAGCTGCAAGCGAGATTGTGAAGCTGCTGGGGATCTAAGGGTTTCGCGGCGATTTGCTTGCGCTAATGCAAGCGGCTGTTCACACGCTTGTTTGGGTGCTTGCCAAGGGTAAGCCGATCCCTCAAAGATACGATATTACGTTTAATTGCCGAACGGCATCTTTGAGGGGCGTTTCATGTCGATACCTGCAGTTAAGTGGGACGAGTTTCTGATCAATGAGGAAATGACGGAGAACGCCCAAAACGGCGTTCAGCTTCAGGCCCTTGCAGACGGCAAGTTCATTGCAGTCTGGCAGCACGAGGTCATCAACGAGCTCGGCACGAGAAGCGTTGAGATCTATGCCCAGCGTTTCTACTCAGGCGCCGTTCCCGAAGGCGAGCCGATCCGCATCGATACGACCGAGGGCATCAACTCCGCTCCTACGGTGACGGTCCTGAAGGACGGCAAGCTTGTCTACACCTGGGAACACCAATCTCTCAATGAGCTCGGCGTGATGGAATACTCCCTCCGCGCCCGCATCTTCAAAGCTGACGGCACCCCGTTCGATAGGAATGGCGCAGATGAAGGCGGAACCGACGACTTTGAGATCGTATCGACTTCTCCCGGCTCGCTCTCAAAACCTATAGTAGAAGGACTCTCTGAAGGCGGATTTGTTGTAACCATAAACGGCAAGGAAGCCGAAGGTACTAATGATGCTGGCGTTTTTGCCTATGTACTCGATTCAAGTGGGAATCGCCTGCATTCAGGCCTCGCGAATCTGCCAAGTGACAGTGATCAAGAAGCGTATAATTTGATAGGTTTGTCTGGTGACAGATTCCTTACTATCTACAGTGATGATGTGGGGCCTGATGGTATAGTTTCTTTAAAAGCGAGTATCAGTACCGCGACAGGAGGCATAACCTCGGACGGCACCGAATACACGATAGCTACTTCCGTCAAAGAAGGCACGGCTCCTGACGCGGTGCTCCTCTCCGATGGACGCATACTTGTTGCCTGGACGGAGGTGTCAAGCGACGGCACCGGCGACAACATCAAGGCCAAAATTCTCAATGCCGACATGAGCGTTTACAAGGACGCCTTCATCGTCAGCAAAAGCGATGCGGGCGATCAGGGCATGCCCGGCGTCACGGCCCTGAGGGGCGGCGGTTTTGCGATCACCTATCTCGATACCGATGGCACGAGCATTCCCAACGTCCGCGTCGCGGTCTTCGACAATTCCTACGCGCGCCGCGACGACACGCTCGTCAGCGAGTTCTCCAGGGATGGCACGCGTGGCACGCCGAAAGTCATCGAGCTTTTGGACGGACGCCTCATTGCCGCGTGGGATGAGGACATTCCCGGTCGTGGAGGCGACGACGCCGGCATTCGCGGCCGCGTGATCGATGCGCGTTTCCAGGGCATCAACATGCCGGGTTCGGCCAACAACGACCAGTATGTCGGCACCGAGTTCAACGACACGCTGAACGGCGGCTCTGCCGGCAATGACGACCTGAACGGTCGCGAAGGCAATGACGTTCTCAGTGGCGGCAGCGGCAATGACCGTCTGCATGGCGGCTCGGGCGCCGATCAGATGAGCGGCGGCACCGGCAACGAAACCTATTATGTCGACAATGCCGGAGACACCGTCTCGGAAGCCGGCGGCAACGGCACGGATACGGTCTATGCCAGCATCAGCTATACGATTGCCGCCGATATCGAGAACCTGATCTCCGAAGGCACCGGCGCGATCAGCCTCACCGGCAACGCCTCCAACAACTCCATCACAGGCAACGCGGCCGATAACGTGATCGATGGCGGCGCGGGCGCCGACCGGATGAATGGCGGCCTCGGCAACGATACATATACCGTAGACGATGCCGGCGACGTGGTGGTGGATTCCGGCGGCGATGCCGACAAGATCCTCACCAGCATCAGCTACATCCTGGCGGACGGCATCGAGAACATGACGGCCACTGGCGCCGCCGCCATCAGCCTGACCGGCAATGCCTTCAACAACACGCTGACAGGAAATGGTGCTGCCAACGTCATCGACGGCATGGCAGGCAACGACGTGATCGACGGTGCTGGTGGGAACGACGATCTCAAGGGTGCGGACGGCGATGACAACGTCAAGGGCGGCGACGGCAACGACAAACTCGACGGCGGCTTCGGCATCGACTTCCTGTTCGGCGACGCCGGAAACGACACCATCAACGGCGGCGACGGCAACGACATCCTGACCGGCGGCGCAGGCAAGGATTTCTTCGTCTTCAACACAAAGCCCGTCAAGGGCGTGAACCGCGATCAGATCGTCGACTTCGAGGTTAAGAACGACAAGATCCAGCTGGAGAATGCTATCTTCAAGAAGCTCAAGAAGACCGGCAAGCTCAAGAGCGACTTCTTCAAGATCGGCACCAAGGCCACGGATAAGGACGATTACATCGTCTACAACAAGAAGAAGGGCATCCTGATCTACGACGAGGATGGCTCGGGCAAGAAGAAGGCGGTCGAGTTCGCGACGATCAAGAAGAACCTCGCGCTGAAGTTCGACCACTTCTTCATCATCTGACACAAGGCTTGGGTGACACGAAGTTGGAGCACTTCGCGTGATCCAATGATACGTGAGAGCCGCACCTCGTCATGGCCGGGCTTGTCCCGGCCATCCACGTCCTGAGGCCAGCTCCACCACAGCCCTCATCCTGAGGGATCGCGCAGCGATCGTCTCGAAGGACGAGGGCGTCTCCAGCAATCTCTGGATGATCCTTCGAGACGCCGCTTCCAGCGGCTCCTCAGGATGAGGCCGGTGGGTTGGTAACGAAGACGTGGATCACCGGCACAAGGCCGGTGATGACGTCGGATACCACTGGGCCTTATTCCCTTCACCCAAACAAAGAGGCCGGAGTTTTTGAACTCCGGCCTCTTTTCATTTCCGCAATCCAATTATCCGAGGAGCGTCGGGCTCAGCTGAATGCGCCCGACCTCGATGCCGTTCCAGTTCTTGAACACCGGCTGCGCCAGCGCGGAAATGGCTTCCCGCTCGTTGTCGCTCAAGGGCAGGAAGCGCAGCACGAGCGCGCCCATCATGGCCTCGGCCGCGCGGACATGCCCGTCATCGGCCTTCAGCGCGATGCCGTATCCGAGTTCCGGGAAGGTGGCGCAATAGACGCCCTCGGCCCCGACCTTCACGAAGGCGCGCTCGCCGAGGATGTCCATGAGCTTCGTGTCGAAGCGGCCGGTGCCGGCGACCATGAAGGGATGGCGTGCCACGGCCTTGCGGATGCGCTCGGCGGCAGCCTTCCCCTCGCCCGAGAGCCCTGCCCCGGTGCCGAAGCGGGCGAAGCCGAAGGCGAGCGAGGGCAGCGGAATGGCATAGGTCGGGATTGAGCAGCCATCGATGCCGCTCTTCTCATCGGTATGGCAGGCGCCGGTAATCTCCTCCAGCGCCTCACGGACGCGCTGCTGCACCGGATGGTCGGCGCCGACATAGCCGCGCGGATCGTCGCCGAGGCCGCAGGCGAGGCAGATGAAGCCGGCATGCTTGCCCGAGCAGTTGTTATGGAGGGCGCTAGGCGTCTTGCCGTCCGCGGCCAGCTGGCGGGCGGCCGCCTCGCCCATGGGCCAATGGGTGCCGCATTCCAGGCAGCTCACGTCACGTCCGGCCTTGGCCAGCATGGAAGCGGCCACGCGCGCATGGTCCGGCTCGCCGGAATGGGAGGCGCAGGCGAGCGCGATCTCCTCGTCCGTCAGGCCGACCTTGTCCGCGATCCCGGTCTCGAGCAGCGGCAGGGCCTGAAGCGCCTTGACGGCGGAGCGCGGAAATACGCGCCGGTCCACGTCGCCGATCGACAGCACGGTGCCGCCATCGGCATCCACCACCGAAATGCTGCCCCTGTGGCGTGATTCGACCAGCTGGCCCCGCGTGACCTCGATGAGAAAAGGGTTATCCATGAATGCCCCGATTTGAAATCGGCGGTCTTTTGAGCGCCCTTTGGCCGGATGTCAAAGGGAGGATTGTTACAAAGCCGTGTTCCACCGCAGAATCGTGCGGCTTGCGGCCCGGACCGGCAGGCCCTAAACCCTCGCTTGGAACAAGGGGAGACCCCGATGCGAATAGCGATGATCGGCTCTGGCTATGTGGGGCTGGTATCC
>JAYSGD010000014.1:0-133153 GCA_041913065.1 Microvirga sp.
ATGTCGGCGACTGCGCCGGCATGGCCGCCGACCTGTTCGAGACCTACGCGGTGACTGTGGTCGCGACCATGGTGCTCGGCGCGATCTTCTTCGGCGGTCAGCCGATCCTCGAATCGATGCTTCTCTATCCGCTCGCGATCGGTGCCGCCTGCATCGTGACATCGATCATCGGCACGTTCTTCGTGAAGCTCGGTCAGAACGAGTCCATCATGGGCGCGCTCTACAAGGGCCTCATCGCGACGGGCATCTTGTCGGCAGGAGCCATCGCGCTCGTGACCTGGCAGGTCATCGGCTTCGGTCCGATTGCCGGCACCGACTATACGGGAATGGACCTCTTCTGGTGCTCGCTCATCGGTCTCGCGGTCACGGCCTTTATCGTCGTGATCACCGAGTACTACACGGGCGTCGGTTTCCGCCCGGTGCGCTCCATCGCGCAGTCCTCTGTGACGGGCCACGGCACCAACGTGATCCAGGGTCTTGCGGTATCGCTGGAATCGACGGCGCTGCCGACCATCGTGATCATCGCGGGCATCATCATCGCCTACACGCTTGCTGGCCTCTTCGGCATCGCGATTGCGGTGACCGCGATGCTGGCGCTTGCCGGAATGATCGTCGCGCTCGATGCCTTCGGTCCGGTGACGGACAATGCTGGCGGCATCGCCGAAATGGCAGGCCTGCCCAAGGAGGTGCGCAAGTCCACCGACGCGCTCGACGCGGTGGGCAACACCACGAAGGCGGTCACGAAGGGCTATGCCATCGGTTCCGCCGGTCTCGGTGCCCTCGTGCTGTTCGCGGCCTATACCTCGGACCTCGACTACTTCACGCGTAACGCGGCGCAGTATCCCTACTTCCAGGGCGTGGCTCCCGACTTCTCGCTGACCAATCCCTACGTGGTGGTCGGTCTCCTGTTCGGCGGTCTCATCCCGTTCCTGTTCGGCGGCATCGCCATGACGGCGGTGGGTCGTGCGGCAGGCGCGGTGGTGGAGGAAGTGCGCCGCCAGTTCCGCGAGAAGCCGGGCATCATGGCAGGCACGGACCGTCCCGATTACGGACGCGCGGTGGATATGCTCACCCGCGCGGCGATCAAGGAAATGATCATCCCGTCACTCCTGCCGGTGCTGGCGCCGATCGTGACCTATTTCGTGATCTACGCGGTCGCGGGCAAGTCGCAGGCCTTCTCGGCGGTGGGCGCTATGCTGCTCGGCGTGATCGTGACGGGACTGTTCGTCGCGATCTCCATGACCTCCGGCGGCGGCGCCTGGGACAACGCGAAGAAGTCCTTCGAGGACGGCTTCACGGACTCCTCCGGAACCGTTCACCACAAGGGTTCGGAAGCCCACAAGGCTTCGGTGACGGGCGATACCGTCGGTGACCCCTATAAGGACACGGCTGGCCCTGCCGTGAACCCTGCGATCAAGATTACGAACATCATCGCCCTGATGCTGCTTGCAATCTTGGCGCATTCCTAACATCCTCTGTTTAGTTGCAACGTATCAGCCTCGCAGCTCGCGCTGCGAGGCTTTCTTGTGTCCATGCGAGGAAGGAAGCCATGGCTCAAACCGACCCTTTCGGACCCGAGGCTTTAGCTTCGATCTCGGTCCGCGAGCAGCGCACCGTCATTGGACATGAAAGCATCGACCTGATGTCACCCATATCCGATGAGACGCTGGCGAAGGCTGTAGCGTCCATCCCTAGAGGCGGGCGGCTCCTTGACATGGGCTGCGGCAAGGCCGCGCTGGCTCGCGCTCTGTTGAAGAGCGACCCCCAGGCTTCAGCTGTCTGCATCGAGAAGAATCCGTTGCTTGCAGCACAGGGGCAGGCATTCGCGGAGCGGGAAGGATTAGGCAGCCGCCTTCAAATGATCGTTGCTGACGGGCGGGCGTGGAAGGCAACCGAGCGTTTCGACGCGATCGCATTGCTCGGTGCTACCCATGCCATCGGGGCGTTTCAGGAAGTTCTAGCCTATGGCAAGGCCAATCTGAATCCAGGCGGTGTCGTTCTGCTGGGCGAGGGCGTCTGGGCCGAACGTCCGCATCCCGAATATCTCGCTTTCCTCGGCGCGACCGAGGACGAAATGATGGGCGAGACGGCTCTTGCTCAGGAAGTGGAGAAGGCCGGGTTCGAGCTGCGCTATCGCCACCTGAGCAGCGCCGACGAGTGGGATGCCTACGAGACCCCTTACTTCCACAGCCTGAGAGCTTTCAGCGACGCGGACGGTCAGCATCCTTTTGCGGATGAGGCCAATGCCTTCGAGGCCATGCAGCTGAAGTACGGGCGCAAGTACCTGGGGTTCCTGGTGATGGCTGCCGTTTGGGCAGGTCGCTGATCCTCCAGGGCCCAAACGACAATGGCCGGGCATGTGCCCGGCCATTGTCATTGGAACTGTCGAGAAACTTAGGTGCCGAACGGGTTGAAGCTGTTCGTGCCGCGCAGGATCTGGCCGATGAAGCTGGTTTCCTGGCCGCCTGAGGGGGTGGTGCGGCTGATGAAATCGAACACCTTGCCGTCCTGGATGCCGTAGATGGCCACGCGCTCGACCCGCAGGCTGTTGTCGAAGTAGACGGCTGCAACGCGCTGGTCGACCACCTGCTCGCCCATGAACTGGAACGTGCGGCGGGAGCGCTGGCTGATGTAATACCAGCTCTTGTTGCCGACCGTGGAGACGGTGGAAGGGGTGCCAAGGGATTGCAGGACCTGATCCGCGCTCTGGCCCTTCTTGATCTGAGCCACGGCATTGTCATCGAGCTGGTAGCCGCGCTGGAACTCTTCGCCAACTGTGCATGCAGCAACGGACAGGCCAAGAAATGCCGCAGTAGCCAAGCGTGCCAAAAGAGGTTGATATCGACGCATCATACGGTTCTTCCAGGAATGCGGCGCGGATAAGCTTGCGCCTGTGGACGGTGATGGCGTAACCCGAGGCTACGAATTTGACAAGCTTGGAAGGGAAAAGGCTGTGATCTTCAGTCTCTTCCGCAAGGATCCTCGGCGCGTCGCCATCGCGGCTCTCTATGCGAGAATCGCCACGGCCTCCCGCGCCCCGGGCCTTTATGCGGCACTTGGTATCCCCGATACCCTGGAGGGACGCTTCGAGTCCCTCTCTCTCCATATGGTCCTGGCTCTCCGCGCCCTGCGCAACCTGCCGGCGCCGGCGGACGACGTGGCCAAGGACCTGACCGACGCCTTCTTCCGGGACATGGATGCTTCTCTGCGCGAGATGGGCGTCGGCGATACGGTGGTGCCTAAGCGCATGAAGAAGGTCGCCGAGTCCTTCTTCGGCCGTGCCCACAGCTACGACCCGGCCCTGAACGACGGCGACGAGCCGGCTCTGGCCGAGGCTCTGGGCCGCAATGCCCTGGGCGGCGAGGCACCCGCCTTGCCCCTGGCGCGTTATGCCTTTGCGGCGGATCGGACCCTCAAGGCGGCCGATCTGGATGCCATTCTGGAGGCCGGACCCGTTTTCCCCGTGCCTGAGGCCTTCAAAGAGGAGGATCGCCGATGACCCCTGAGACCGTGGGCCCCCTGTCGCGGCTCGTCGACGTCAGGAACATTCCACCGAGGGGCCAGGAGACTCGCGTGGAGACGAGCGCGGAGGAGCGTGCCGCCCTGGCGAAGGATTTCGGCCTGCCGGGGATCCGGGCGCTTTCGGGCGATTTCAAGCTCACCAGCACGGCCAAGGGCATCCATGTGGCAGGCGTCGTGAAAGCTTCGATCACCCAGGTCTGCGTCGTGACCCTGGAGCCCTTCGATTCCGATATCGAAGAGGATGTCGAAGTGGATTTCGCCGAACCGTCCGGCATGCCGGCTGAGCCTCCGACCGACATCAACGAATACGAGCCCCCGGACGAGATCGTGAATGGTCAGGTCGATCTGGGTGCCCTGACCGCCGAGTTCCTGGCTCTCGGCCTCGATCCTTACCCGCGCAAGCCGGGTGTGGATTTTGACCACCGCGATCCCGCCGACGCTAAAGATTCACCCTTTGCCGCCTTGGGTAAGCTCAAGGACGAAAAGTAACGGCTTTCAACGGAGTAGGGCGCTTGTCCCGGTGCCCGGCGCTCAAGAAAGCCTTATGGGGTGCGGAGATAGAATTCGGTTGCGATGCCAATGCAAACCGCTATTTTCCGCCCCCTGTCCAGCCGAAAAGAAAGAAAAACACTTTATGTCGAAGCCAGTGCGTATTTCGCTTGATGCGATGGGGGGTGACCATGGCCCGTCGATCGTCATCCCGGGCGCGGCCCTGGCCTTGGAGCGTCATCCCGACATTCGTTTTCTGATGTTCGGCAACGAGGCGATCATCGCTCCTCTCCTGAATGCCCATCCCAAGCTCAAGGAGGCGACGGAGCTTCGCCATACCGACATCTCCATATCGATGGACGAGAAGCCGAGCCAGGCTATCCGCATGGGCCGCGGCAAGTCCTCCATGTGGCGGGCGGTGCAGGCGGTGAAGGACGGGGAGGCCGACGCCGCCGTCTCCGCCGGCAATACGGGCGCCCTCATGGCGACCGCCAAAATCTGCCTGAAAACCATGGCGCATATCGAGCGCCCGGCCATTGCCGCCATGTGGCCGACGATGCGGGGCGAGAGCATCGTCCTCGACGTGGGCGCCACCATCGGCACGGATGCCGGGCATCTCGTCGACATGGCGATCATGGGCGCCGCCATGGCCCGCATCGTCTTCGATCTCCAGCGCCCCACTGTGGGCCTGCTCAACGTGGGCACCGAAGAGATCAAGGGCATCGAGGCCGTGAAGGAAGCCGGTCGCCTTCTCAAGGAAATGAACGCCCCTCATCTGGATTATCGCGGCTTCGTGGAAGGCGACGATATCGGCAAGGGCACGGTGGACGTGGTGGTGACGGAAGGGTTCACGGGCAATATTGCCCTGAAGACGGCCGAGGGCACCGCCAAGCAGATCGGCCAGTACCTGCGCTCGGCCATGAGTCGCACCCTGATGGCAAAGATCGGCTATCTTTTCGCGAAACAGGCCTTTAACGCCTTGAGGGACAAGATGGACCCGCGCAAGGTCAATGGCGGCGTCTTCCTGGGCTTGGAGGGCGTCGTCGTGAAGAGCCACGGCGGCACGGACGATCTCGGCTTCGCCAGCGCCATCGACGTCGCCTATGACATGGCGCACTTTGAATTGATGAACACCATCCGGAGCATGCTGGAGCATGACCCGGTCGGCCATTCGGCCTGAGGAAGCGCATTTTGAAACGCACCCGTTCCATCGTCCGCGGCGTCGGCTCTTATCTGCCGAAGCGCGTAGTCACGAACCAGGATCTCGAAAAGCAGGTGGAGACGTCGCACGAATGGATCGTGCAGCGCACCGGCATTGAGCAGCGCCACATCGCGGACGACAGCGAGACCACGTCCGTGCTCGGCATCAAGGCTGCCGAGGCGGCGCTCGCCGATGCGGGCCTGAAGGCGGAAGACATCGATCTCATCGTCTGCGCCACCTCGACACCGGACCATACGTTCCCGTCCACGGCCACGATGATCCAGAACGGCCTCGGCATCACCCACGGCGCCGCCTTCGATCTCCAGGCCGTCTGCACCGGATTCGTGTACGCGGTGGCCACCGCCGACAAGTTCCTTCAATCCGGCTCGCACAAGCGCGCGCTCGTGATCGGCGCGGAAACATTCTCGCGCATCCTCGACTGGAACGACCGCACCACCTGCGTGCTCTTCGGCGACGGCGCGGGCGCCATCGTGCTCGAAGCCCAGGAAGGCGAGGGCACCTCTGCGGACCGTGGCGTGCTGAGCTCCCACCTGCGCTCCGACGGACGGTATCGGGATAAGCTTTACGTCGATGGCGGCCCCGGCTCCACGAAGACGACCGGCGTTCTCAAGATGGAAGGCCGCGAGGTCTTCAAGTTCGCCGTCGGCATGGTCGCCGACGTGGTGCAGGACGCTTTCGATTCGACCGGCACGAGCGCCGAGGAGCTGAAGTGGTTCGTGCCGCATCAGGCCAATAAGCGCATCATCACCGCGAGCGCCGAGAAGCTGGGCATCGCGCCCGAGAAAGTCGTGATCACCGTCAACAAGCACGGCAACACTTCGGCCGCGTCGATCCCTCTGGCGCTCGACGCTGCGTGCAAGGACGGTCGCATCCGGAAAGGCGACCTCGTGATGATCGAGGCCATCGGCGGCGGCTTCACATGGGGCAGCGCGCTTATCCGCTGGTAACGCCGGCATATGGCGCAGGCCCGGAAGAAAATTCCTCTTTCGGGATCGCCAACTAGACCATCTGGCCTATGTGGAATTCCTTGACGTTGCCTGTAAGGTTGACCATACGGAGCCATCTGCATAGCGTCTTAAGCGCTTGAAACACCAAAGAACTCATTCTGTTTGGGGAGCTCAATGGCTGGCAAAACTGTGACGAGGGCGGACCTGAGCGAGGCCGTTTACCAGAAGGTCGGTCTCTCGCGGACCGAATCGGCTGAACTGGTGGAACGCGTCCTGGGCGAGATCTGCGACAGTCTTGCCGCCGGCGAGACCGTGAAGCTGTCCTCGTTCGGCTCCTTCGTCGTGCGCAGCAAGGGCGAGCGTGTCGGCCGCAACCCGAAGACCGGCGTCGAGGTGCCGATCGATCCGCGCCGGGTCATGGTTTTCAAGCCGTCCAACGTGCTGAAGGCCTATATCAACGGCGAAATCATCGAGGGCGAGGACTAGTCGCGCGATGGCAGGCGGCGCCATGGACAAGAGCCCTGACGCGTTCCGCACCATCAGCGAAGTCGCGGAAGATCTCGACCTGCCGCAGCATGTCCTGCGGTTCTGGGAGACCCGCTTCAACCATATCAAGCCGCTCAAGCGCGGCGGTGGGCGACGCTATTACCGCCCGGACGATGTGGACCTGCTCAAGGGCATCCGGCATCTCCTCTACGGCGAAGGCTATACGATCAAAGGCGTGCAGCGCATCCTCAAGGAGGAGGGCGTCCGTTTTGTCCAGGCCGTTGGTCGTGGCGAAGAAAGCGTAGCCGGGCCGCGCAGCGACGCCCGAGATATTCCCCAGGCAGAAGAGGATGATTGGGCCGTCCCCCTGGACGACGAGGCCAATCATCAGGAGCCTGCCTACGCCTTTTCCGAGGACGCCCTGCAGAAGCTACAGGGCGCCCTTGACGACCTGATTGAGTGCGACCGTGTGCTCCGATCGCTGAAGGCCGAGAGCGAGCCCGTTTCCGCCGAATGAACCCGGCTCGGAGCAGCGTGGCTGAGCGCGTCTCGGCCATCTGTTTCAGGCAGAGCGCGAAGTTTTCGCTGCCTTCGTGAAAATGGTTGAACGGAACGCTTGACAGGGGTCGGGGTGCCGCTTAAACCGCACCCACTCACCGCTTCGGCGGTCCGATGCGCGGGCGTAGCTCAGTCGGTTAGAGTGCCGGCCTGTCACGCCGGAGGTCGCGGGTTCGAGCCCCGTCGCCCGCGCCATTTCTTCCCCAGACAATCAGATCTTCCATAAGGACCTGTTGCCGCTTTCGGCTGGGAGAATGGCTCACGGCTTTGAGTTCGAACCCTCGTCCCATGGCATCTTCCTTGTGCACTGGATGTATGGCGTTCCGCTCTCCCGATTCTCGGAATGTCGTTGGCGCAAGGGTCCTGGCCGAATCCCGGGTACTGAATTCCCGAGCAGGATTGCCTCCTGCCGATGCTGAAGATGGGTCTGGGCCAAGGGGCGCTTGCTTTGGGAAACAAGCCGCATCTTAGTTTGGAATGATTCTTTTTGCGGCAGTGCAAACACTTGTCAGGGCAGGGGAACTCAGATAAGCCTCCCCGCACAAACCGCCGTTTGTCGCAGGACCTTTATTCGGGCGTTTCTGTGGCTTAAATGCGTGGCATGTCGCCGGCCTTTCCGGCCGCGCTTCGTTCCTTCTGGGTGTCGTATGACGAATCTCCTCGCCGACTACCTGCCACTCGTAATCTTCATCGGCGTGTCGCTCCTGATCGGGGTGGCGCTGCTCGTGGCCCCGTTCCTGGTGGCCTACAGCAAGCCCGACTCGGAGAAGCTTTCCGCCTACGAGTGCGGGTTCAATGCCTTTGACGACGCACGCATGAAATTCGACGTGCGCTTCTATCTGGTCGCCATCCTCTTCATCATCTTCGATCTGGAAGTGGCGTTCCTGTTCCCCTGGGCGATCACGTTCGGGAACCTGGGCTGGTTCGGCTTTATTTCGATGATGATCTTCCTGGGCGTCCTGACGGTCGGCTTCGTCTATGAGTGGAAGAAGGGAGCCCTGGAATGGGATTGATCTCCGATAACGCCTCGGCCCTCGTGGCTCCCGCCCCCCGCGGGATCATCGACCCGAACACGGGGCAGCCGTTCGGTTCCACGGACCCTTACTTCGTTTCGATCAAGGGCGAGCTGTCCGACAAGGGCTTCCTCGTCACCTCGACCGAGGATCTCATCACCTGGGCGCGCACCGGCTCGCTCATGTGGATGACCTTCGGACTGGCCTGCTGCGCCGTCGAGATGATGCAGATGTCCATGCCCCGCTACGATGTCGAGCGCTTCGGCTTCGCGCCGCGCGCCTCGCCGCGCCAGTCGGACGTGATGATCGTGGCCGGCACGCTGACCAACAAGATGGCACCCGCCCTGCGCAAGGTCTATGACCAGATGCCGGAGCCGCGTTACGTCATCTCCATGGGCTCCTGCGCCAATGGCGGCGGCTACTACCACTACTCCTACGCGGTTGTCCGTGGCTGCGACCGGGTCGTTCCCGTGGACATCTACGTGCCTGGCTGCCCTCCGACGGCTGAAGCGCTCCTCTACGGCGTGCTGCTTCTCCAGAAGAAGATCCGCCGCACGGGCACCATCGAGCGCTGAGCAAAGGTCATTTCATGAGTGCTGACCTCCTAGTCCTGAGCGATCACATCGCCTCGTCCCTCGGCGAGGCGATCGTCGATCGCGCCGTCGCCTATGACGAACTGACGGTCGTTGCCCGCCGGGACGACATCGTGCGCGTGATCGAGTTCTTGCGCGACGATCCGCAATGCCGCTTCGTCTGCTTCATCGACATCTGCGGAGCGGATTATCCGGCCCGCGAGCAGCGTTTCGACGTGGTGTATCACCTCCTGTCGCCGTACCAGAACACCCGCATCCGCGTGAAGGTGCACACGGACGAGGTGACCCCGGTTACCTCCATCATCGGTGTCTTCCCGGCGGCCAACTGGTATGAGCGCGAAACCTACGATCTTTACGGCGTCCTGTTCTCGGGTCACCCGGACCTGCGCCGGCTGCTGACCGATTACGGGTTCGAGGGCCATCCGCTCCGCAAGGACTTCCCGCTCACCGGCTATGTCGAAGTCCGCTACGACGACGGCCAGGGCCGTGTGGTCTATGAGCCCGTGAAGCTCAACCAGGAATTCCGCAACTTCGACTTCCTCTCTCCCTGGGAAGGCACGGATTACGTGCTGCCCGGTGACGAGAAGGCCAAGGCATAAGGCGGAAAGGGCGACCCATGGGCGAGCATAATATCCGCAACTTCACCATCAACTTCGGTCCGCAGCATCCGGCGGCGCACGGCGTGCTGCGCCTCGTGCTGGAGCTCGACGGCGAGATCGTCGAGCGCGTCGATCCCCATATCGGCCTGCTCCATCGCGGCACCGAGAAGCTGATCGAGTACAAGACCTACGTTCAGGCAAACCCCTATTTCGACCGGCTCGACTACGTCGCGCCGATGAATCAGGAACATGCCTATTGCATGGCCGTTGAGAAGCTTCTCGGCATCGCCGTGCCGCGCCGCGCGCAGCTGATCCGCGTTCTCTATTCCGAGATCGGTCGTCTTCTCTCGCACCTGCTCAACGTGACCACGCAGGCCATGGACGTAGGCGCTCTCACGCCGCCCCTCTGGGGCTTCGAGGAGCGTGAGAAGCTCATGATTTTCTATGAGCGCGTCTCGGGCTCGCGCATGCACGCGAACTACTTCCGTCCCGGCGGCGTGAGCATGGACATTCAGCCCGAGCTGATCGACGACATCGAGGCTTTCTGCGACCCGTTCCTGAAAGTGCTGGATGATCTCGACACGCTCGTCATGGGCAGCCGAATCTTCAAGCAGCGCAATGTCGATATCGGCGTTCTCACGCTCGACGATTGCTGGAAGTGGGGCTTCTCCGGCCCGCTGGTGCGCAGCTGCGGCGTGGCCTGGGACCTGCGCAAGTCGCAGCCCTATGAGTGCTACGAGGAGATGGAGTTCGACATTCCCGTCGGTCTCAATGGCGACAACTATGACCGCCAGGTCATCCGCATGGAAGAGATGCGCCAGTCGGTGCGCATCATGCGCCAATGCCTCGACAAGCTGCGTGCGCCGGACGGGCAGGGTCCCGTCAATACGCTCGACGGCAAGGTCGCTCCGCCCTCGCGCAAGGACATGAAGCGCTCCATGGAAGCGCTGATCCACCACTTCAAGCTCTACACGGAAGGCTTCCACGTCCCGGCTGGCGAGGTCTACACCGCCGTGGAAGCGCCGAAAGGTGAGTTCGGCGTTTATCTGGTCTCGGACGGCACCAACAAGCCGTACCGCTGCCACGTCCGCGCTCCGGGCTTCGCCCATCTTCAGGGCATGGACTTCATGTGTCGCGGTCACATGCTGGCTGACGTCGCAGGCATCCTGGGCGCCATCGACATCGTGTTCGGTGAAGTGGACCGTTAAGTTTCAAGCTGAGCCCCTTAGCGGGGCTTGGTCGCACGCCGGTCAGGGCGTGCTGAATGAGTTCAAGTCGTGAATGGCCGGGCAAGACCCGGCCATGACGATGAGGAGAAGAGTTAAATGGCCGTTCGTAAGCTCGCGCCTGAAGAAATGCAGCCCAAGAGCTTCGTGTTCTCCGCTGAGACCGAGGCTTTCGCAGAACAGCAGATCGCCAAGTATCCGCCAGGCCGGCAGGCCTCGGCGGTGATCGCGTTGCTGTGGAAGGCGCAGGAGCAGGCCGGTGGCTGGCTGCCTCGCAAGGCCATCGAGGCCGTGGCCGCCCGCCTGGACATGCCCGACATCCGCGTGATGGAAGTGGCGACCTTCTACACGATGTTCAACCTCGAGCCGGTTGGAAAGTATTTCATCCAGTTCTGCGGCACGACTCCCTGCGTGCTGCGCGGTGCGGGCGACATCAAGAAGGTTCTGGAAAAGCGCATCGGCGACCAGAACCACGTGACCGCCGACGGCAAGTTCTCGTGGCTCGAAGTCGAGTGCCTGGGCGCCTGCTCGAATGCACCGATGGTGCAGATCAACGACGATTATTATGAAGACCTGACACCTCAGAATTTCGAGAAGCTTCTCGATGACCTTGCGGCAGGCCGCCCGGTTAAGACCGGATCGCAGATCGGCCGCAACCGCTCGGAGCCTTTCGAGGCCGTGAACACCCTTCATGATCCGGCGCTCTACGACGGTTCCGTGATCGGCGCATGGCGCAAGCGCTTCGAGGAGCAGGCGAAGCCCGCCGAGACCGGCGAAGCGCAGGCCGCGGCTGCGAGCGTGCCGGAAGCCGGCAAGGCCGCCAAGCCAGCATCCGGTCGCGCCGAGGAAACCAAGGTCGCCGATACGCCGGCTCAGCGCGCCAAGGAAGGCGAGGCTCCCATCAAGCCCGCCGATCAGAAGGAAGCTTCCGATCCGTCCCGCGCGACCAAGGTCGAGGCCAGGACGGAAGAGGCCGCGAAGCCTGCTCCGCAGAGCGGCAAATCCTATGTGACGACGCCGGGTGAGGGTGCTACTCCGGCAAGCCCTACGACGCCTGAAGCCGGGACGCCACCGTCCCAGGCCGAGACGCGCCGTGACGGCAGCGAGAGCAAGCCGGGCGTTGTTGTCGACGAAGACAACAAGACGTCCTGAGGGGAGTGAACGGGAATGCTTCAGGACAGAGATCGTATCTTCACCAACCTCTACGGCTTCCACTCGCCGGGGCTCGACGCCGCCAAGATGCGCGGCGCCTGGGACGGAACCAAGTTCCTGCTCGAGAAGGGCCGCGACTGGATCATCGACGAGATGAAGGCGTCCGGCCTGCGCGGCCGTGGCGGCGCGGGCTTCCCCACCGGCCTGAAATGGTCGTTCATGCCCAAGCAGTCTGACGGCCGTCCGCACTACCTCGTGGTCAACGCCGACGAGTCGGAGCCGGGCACCTGTAAGGACCGTGAGATCATGCGGAACGATCCGCACCTCCTGGTCGAAGGCTGCCTTCTCGCATCCTTCGCCATGGGCGCTCACGCGGCCTACATCTACATCCGTGGCGAGTACATCGCCGAGCGTCATGCTCTCCAGCGCGCGGTGGATGAGGCCTACGAGGCCGGCCTCATCGGCAAGAACAACATCCACGGCTATCCCTTCGATCTCTACGTCCACCACGGCGCAGGCGCTTACATCTGCGGCGAGGAGACGGCTCTCATCGAGAGCATGGAGGGCAAGAAGGGCATGCCCCGCATGAAGCCCCCGTTCCCGGCGAATATGGGCCTCTACGGCTGCCCGACGACGGTGAACAACGTGGAGTCGATTGCGGTCGCCGGCACGATCCTGCGTCGTGGCGCTTCCTGGTTCTCCAGCATCGGCCGCCCGAACAACGTGGGCACCAAGCTGTTCTGTGTGTCGGGCCATGTGAACAAGCCGTGCAACGTGGAAGAGGCCATGGGCCTGACCTTCCGCGAACTGATCGACCGTCATTGTGGCGGCATCCGCGGCGGCTGGGACAACCTGCTCGCCGTGATCCCCGGCGGTTCGTCGGTGCCTTGCGTGCCCGCCGACCAGATCATCGACGCGCCGATGGATTTCGACACCCTGCGCAACCTGCGCTCGGGTCTCGGCACCGCCGCCGTCATCGTCATGGACAAGTCCACCGACATCGTCCGCGCCATCGCCCGCATCTCGTACTTCTACAAGCACGAGAGCTGCGGCCAGTGCACGCCGTGCCGCGAGGGCACAGGCTGGATGTGGCGCGTGCTGAACCGCATGGCCGAGGGCCGCGCCCAGAAGCGCGAGATCGACATGCTGCTCGAAGTCTCGACCCAGATCGAAGGCCACACCATCTGCGCGCTCGGCGACGCGGCGGCTTGGCCGGTCCAGGGCCTGATCCGCCACTTCCGTCATGAGATCGAGAAGCGGATCGACGACTACGCGGCGAACCCGCATTCAGAATCCGTCATGATCGCGGCGGAGTGAGAGTAGAGATGGCAAAGATCATCGTTGATGGCGTCGAGGTCGACGTCCCCGCCGAATACACGCTGCTCCAGGCCGCTGAGGCCGCGGGCGCGGAGGTTCCGCGCTTCTGCTTCCACGAGCGGCTTTCCATCGCCGGCAACTGTCGCATGTGCCTTGTCGAGGTGAAGGGCGCGCCGAAGCCCGTGGCGTCCTGCGCCTGGGGCGTGCGCGATTGCCGTCCGGGCCCGAACGGCGAGCCGCCGGAAATCTCCACCAAGTCGCCGACCGTGAAGAAGGCGCGCGAAGGTGTGATGGAGTTCCTGCTCATCAACCATCCGCTCGATTGCCCGATCTGCGACCAGGGCGGCCAGTGCGACCTGCAGGACCAGGCCATGGCCTACGGCGTCGATACCAGCCGCTACCATGAGAACAAGCGCGCGGTGACCGACAAGTATCTCGGCCCGTTGGTCCGCACCTCCATGAACCGTTGCATCCACTGCACCCGCTGCGTGCGCTTCACCGCCGAGGTGGCGGGCGTGCCGGACATGGGCGCCCTGTGGCGCGGCGAGGACATGGAGATCACGAGCTATCTCGAACGGGCTCTCGGCTCCGAGCTTCAGGCCAACGTGGCGGATCTCTGCCCAGTCGGCGCGCTCACCCACAAGCCCGAGTCCTTCCACTTCCGCCCGTGGGAACTCACCAAGACCGATTCCGTCGACGTGATGGATGCGGTCGGCTCCGCGATCCGCGTCGATTCCCGTGGCCGTGAGGTCATGCGCATCCTGCCGCGCGTGAACGAGGCGGTGAACGAGGAATGGATTTCCGACAAGACCCGGCATGTGGTGGACGGCCTGCGCCTCCAGCGCCTCGACCGCCCCTTCGTGCGCGAGAACGGCCGTCTTCGCCCTGCCTCCTGGCAGGAAGCGTTCGGCGTAATCGCCGAGAAGGTAAAGGGCACGTCGCACCAGAAGATCGGCGCCATCGTCGGCGATCTCGCTGCCGTCGAAGAGATGTTCGCCCTGAAGCTCCTGATGGAAAGCCTCGGCGTGAAGAACGTCGATGCCCGTCAGGACGGCACGGTGCTGTCGCCGGCCTACGGTCGCGGCTCCTACCTCTTCAATTCCACCATCGCCGGCATCGAGGATGCGGACGCCATCCTGATCGTGGGCTCCAACCCGCGCATCGAGGCTTCGCTGGTCAACGTGCGCATTCGCAAGCGCTGGCGTGTGGCTCCGCCGCCGATCGCTCTGATCGGCGAACAGGCCGACCTGACCTATCCCTATGATTACCTGGGCGCCGGACCTGAGACCCTGGCCGAGCTGGTCGCCGGCCGCCACAGCTTCATCGAGAAGCTGCGCGGCGCCGAGCGTCCCCTGATCATCGTGGGGCAGGGCGCTCTCTCGCGTCCGGACGGGCTCGCGATCCTCTCCGCCACCGCGCAGCTCGCTCGCGACGTGAACGCAGTGACGGATAACTGGAACGGCTTCTCGGTCCTGCACACCGCCGCCGCCCGCGTCGGCGCGCTCGATCTCGGCCTCGTGCCGGGCGAAGGCGGTCTGACGGCTCAGCAGATGGCGCAGGGTGGTGTCGAGGTTCTGTTCAACCTCGGTGCCGACGAAATCGACATCGCTCCCGGTGCCTTCGTGATCTACCAGGGCACCCATGGCGACCGTGGCGCTCATCGCGCCGACGTGATCCTGCCCGGCGCGACCTACACCGAAAAGTCCGGCACCTACGTGAGCACGGAAGGCCGGGTGCAGATCGCCAACCGCGCCGCTTTCGCTCCTGGCGAGGCCCGCGAGGATTGGGCAATCCTGCGTGCGCTGTCGGATGTGCTGGGCCACCGCCTGCCGTTCGACTCGCTCAACGCCCTTCGTGCCAAGCTCTATGCGGCTCATTCGCATTTCGCTTCCATCGAACGGGTTCAGTCCGCCGATGGCGCGTCCGCGATCCAGGCGCTCGCCGGGATCAGTGGCACGCCGGGCCGCGACGCTTTCGTGAGCCCCGTCAAGGACTTCTACCTGACGAACCCCATTGCGCGCGCCTCCGGCGTCATGGCCGAGTGCTCTGCGCTCGCCCGCGACCTGAAGCTCGAAGCAGCAGAATAAGAGGGAGGATAAAACCGTGGAACTGGGAGATATCCTCCTCAACCTCGCGATCATCCTGGGCAAGAGCTTGCTCATGCTCGTCGCGCTGCTCATCTTCATCGCCTACGCGCTCTATGCCGACCGCAAGGTCTGGGCGGCGGTGCAATTGCGGCGCGGCCCGAACGTGGTCGGCCCTTGGGGCTTGCTGCAATCCTTCGCGGATCTTCTCAAGTTCGTCCTGAAGGAGCCGATCATTCCGGCACCCGCCAACAAGGGCATGTTCCTGCTGGCGCCGCTGGTGATGTGCACGCTCTCGCTCGCGGCCTGGGCGGTCATTCCGCTCAACGCCGGATGGGCGATTGCCGACATCAATGTGGGCATCCTCTACATCTTCGCGATCTCGTCGCTCGGCGTCTACGGCGTCCTCATGGGCGGCTGGGCCTCGAACTCGAAATACCCGTTCCTCGGCGCGCTCCGCTCGGCGGCGCAGATGGTGTCCTACGAGGTCTCCATCGGCTTCGTCATCGTGACCGTGCTCATGTGCGCCGGCACGCTCAACCTGTCGGCCATCGTGGAAGCGCAGAACACCCGCCTCGGCATCCTGGGCTGGTACTGGCTGCCGCTCTTCCCGATGTTCGTGGTGTTCTTCATCTCGGCCATGGCCGAGACGAACCGCCCGCCTTTCGACCTGCCGGAAGCGGAATCGGAGCTGGTGGCCGGCTACATGGTGGAATATTCCTCCACCCCGTACCTGCTGTTCATGCTCGGCGAATACGTGGCCATCATGACCATGTGCGCGCTCGGCACCATCCTGTTCCTCGGCGGCTGGCTGTCCCCGATCCCGTTCGCGCCCTTTACCTGGGTGCCGGGCGTGATCTGGTTCGTGCTGAAGGCGAGCTTCCTCTTCTTCCTCATCGCCATGGTGAAAGCCCTGGTGCCGCGCTATCGCTACGATCAGCTCATGCGCCTGGGCTGGAAGGTCTTCCTTCCGCTGTCGCTGGCCATGGTCGTCATCGTGGCAGGCGTGCTGATGGCGACCGGCAATGCGCCGGGCATGCGCTAAGGAGATCGACATGAAGATCGGTCAATTCTTCAACGCCCTTCTGCTCCGGGAATTCGTCACGGGTTTCATCCTGACCCTGAAGTATTTCGCGAAGCCGAAGGCGACGCTCAACTATCCCTTCGAGATGGGCCATCGCGGACCTCGCTTCCGGGGCGAGCACGCGCTGCGGCGCTACCCCAATGGGGAAGAGCGCTGCATCGCCTGCAAGCTCTGCGAGGCGATCTGCCCAGCCCAGGCCATCACCATCGAAGCCGGCCCGCGCCGCAACGACGGCACCCGCCGCACGACGCGCTACGACATCGACATGGTGAAATGCATCTATTGCGGCATGTGCCAGGAAGCCTGCCCGGTGGATGCCATCGTGGAAGGTCCGAACCTGGAGTTCTCGGTGGAGACCCGCGAGGAACTCTATTACGACAAGGCCAAGCTTCTCGATAACGGGGAGCGCTGGGAGCGTGAGATCGCGCGCAATATCGCGAAGACCGCACCTTATCGGTAAAGGCCTGTTCCTGTCCGTAAAGGGCAGGGGGCAAGCATGCCCGGCGGGTTGTTCCTGCCGGGTCGGGATTTTATAGACAGGCCACCGGATTCGCCGGGGTCACGTCGGAAGGGGCCGCTCTTTAGCGGCTTGAGTTTGAGCATGACGGTAACCGCCGCCTTCTTCTATCTGTTCGCGACGATCACGATCGCGTCCGGCTTCATGGTCATCGCCTCGCGCAATCCCGTGCAGTCGGTGCTCTTCCTGATCCTCGCCTTCGTCAACTCGGCAGGACTGTTCCTGATGATGGGGGCGGAGTTCCTGGCGATGATCCTGGTCATCGTCTATGTGGGCGCGGTCGCGGTCCTGTTCCTCTTCGTCGTCATGATGCTCGACGTGGACTTCGTCGCGCTCCGCCAGGGCTTCCTGCAATATCTGCCTGTCGGCGGCCTCATCGGCATGGTCCTGCTGATCGAGCTGATCTTCGTGGTGAGCGCCTATGTGGTCGATCCGGGCCTCGTCCGCTCGCCCGCCGTGCCGATCCCGGCGCCCGACGTCATGACCAACACCGAGGCGCTCGGCCAGGTGCTCTACACGCGCTACTTCTACTTCTTCCAGGCCGCAGGCCTCATCCTGCTGGTGGCCATGATCGGCGCCATCGTGCTGACCCTGCGCGAGCGGGTGGGCGTGAAGCGCCAGGACATCACGAAGCAGAACGCCCGTACTCAGGAAACCGCCGTCGAGCTGCGGAAGGTTCCCTCCCGCCAGGGCATTTAAGGAGACACGCGATGGTTATCGGACTGGGCCATTATCTCACCGTCGCCGCCGTGCTCTTCACGCTCGGCGTGTTCGGCATCTTCGTGAACCGGAAGAACGTGATCGTCATCCTGATGTCCGTCGAGCTCATCCTGCTCGCCGTGAACATCAACATGGTGGCTTTCTCCACTCACCTGAACGACATCGTCGGCCAGGTCTTCGCCCTGCTGATCCTCACGGTCGCGGCGGCTGAAGCGGCCATCGGCCTTGCCATTCTGGTGGTCTTCTTCCGCAACCGCGGCTCCATCGCGGTTGAAGACATCAACACGATGAGGGGCTGAGCCACACGGCCGAGTAAACGCAATGTATCACGCAATCGTTTTCCTGCCGCTTGTCGGCTTCCTCATCGCAGGCATCTTCGGACGCCTGATCGGACACCGTCCGAGCGAGATCATCACCACGGCGCTGCTCTTCGTGGCGGCAGTCCTGTCCTGGATGTCCTTCATCAGCGTTGGTTTCGGCGACGTGCCGATGCTGCGCGTGCAGGTGGCTCAGTGGATGTCCGTCGGGGACCTCCAGGTCGACTGGGCGTTCCGCATCGACACGCTCACGGCCATGATGCTGGTGGTGGTCAACACCGTGTCGGCGCTCGTGCACCTCTACTCCATCGGCTACATGCACGAGGACCCGCATCGCTCGCGCTTCTTCGCTTATCTGTCGCTCTTCACTTTCGCCATGCTCATGCTGGTGACTGCGGACAACCTCGTCCAGATGTTCTTCGGCTGGGAAGGCGTCGGTCTGGCGAGCTATCTGCTGATCGGCTTCTGGTACAAGAAGGACTCGGCCAACGCTGCCGCCATGAAGGCCTTCATCGTCAACCGTGTCGGCGATTTCGGCTTCCTCCTCGGCATCTTCACGATCTTCGTGCTGTTCAACGGCGTGACCTTCGAGTCCATCTTCCCGCGTGTGGCTGAGTTCGAGAACGCCAAGTTCATGTTCCTCGGCATCGAGTGGCATGCCCTGACCATCGCCTCCCTGTTGCTCTTCATGGGCGCCATGGGCAAGTCGGCGCAGTTCCTGCTGCACACCTGGCTGCCGGACGCGATGGAAGGCCCGACTCCGGTCTCCGCGCTCATCCACGCCGCCACCATGGTGACCGCCGGCGTGTTCATGGTCGCGCGCCTGTCGCCGGTCTTCGAATATGCGCCTGCGGCTCTGACCGTCGTCACGGTCGTCGGCGGCATCACGGCCTTCTTCGCGGCGACCGTCGGCCTCGTGCAGAACGACATCAAGCGCGTGATCGCGTACTCGACCTGCTCGCAGCTCGGTTACATGTTCGTGGGTCTGGGTGTCGGCGCCTATGGCGCGGGTGTTTTCCACCTCTTCACGCACGCCTTCTTCAAGGCCCTTCTGTTCCTGGGCGCCGGCTCGGTGATCCACGCCATGCACCATGAGCAGGACATGCGGTACATGGGACACCTGCGCCGCTACATCCCGCTCACCACGGCGATGATGGCGATCGGCACTCTGGCGCTGACCGGTTTCCCGTTCACGGCAGGCTACTACTCCAAGGATGCGATCATCGAGGCGGCCTTCGCGTCGCACAGCGCGGCCGGCAACTTCGCCTTCTTGGCGACGGTGGCGGCTGCCCTCATGACCTCGTTCTACTCCTGGCGTCTGTTCTTCATGACCTTCGAGGGCAATGCTCGCTGGTCCCATGCCGATCATCATCATGTGCACGGCACCCACGAAGGCGCCGAGCATGACGATCACAGCCACGATGTGGAGCCTGCCGCCCATGCGGACCACGAGCATGGCCATCACGGCCATGGGGCCCATACGCCCCATGAGAGCCCGCTGGTGATGCTGATCCCGCTGATCGTGCTCGCCGTCGGCGCTGTCGTGGCGGGCATCGTCTTCCACGGCGCCTTCATCGGCGAGGGCTACCAAGCGTTCTGGAAGGGTGCGATCTACACCCGGCCGGACAACCACATCCTCGAAGAGATGCATCATCTCCCGGGCTGGGTGCCGCTGCTCCCGACCGTCATGATGATCCTCGGCTTCGTGCTCGCGGTGTACATGTACATCGTCGATACCAAGCAGCCGGCGCGGCTCGCGACGGATCATCCGATCCTGTACCGCTTCCTGCTCAACAAATGGTATTTCGACGAGCTCTACGACGCGATCTTCGTCGGTCCCGCCATGGCCATCGGCCGCTTCTTCTGGCGTACCGGCGACCAGAAGATCATCGACGGTCTCGGTCCTGACGGCATCTCGGCCCGCGTCCTCGACGTGACGCGCGGCGCGGTGCGGATGCAGACCGGCTACGTCTACCACTACGCCTTCGCGATGCTTATCGGCGTTGCGGCTCTCGTGACCTTCTATCTCTTCAGGGGAGCTTAACGATGTTTGGCTTCGGCATCCTCTCAGGCCTCCTCATCCTGCCGCTCGTCGGCGCGGCCTTCATCCTGACGCTTCGCAATGACAGCGAAGCGGCGCGCTCCAACGCACGCTGGGCGGCGCTCGCCACCACGCTTGCCACCTTCGTCCTCTCGCTTGTCGCCTGGGGCCGGTTCGATACGGCAACCGCCGCATTCCAGCTGGTGGAAGTGCATCCTTGGCTCTCGGAGAGCATCCGGTTCAAGCTCGGCGTCGACGGCTTCTCCATGCCGCTGATCCTGCTCACCACGTTCCTGATGCCCTTCTGCATCCTGGCTTCGTGGGATTCCATCGAGTTCCGGGTGAAGGAATATTTCGTCGCCTTCCTCGTTCTCGAAACCACGATGATCGGTGTGTTCTGCGCGCTCGACCTCGTACTCTTCTACCTGTTCTTCGAGGCAGGCCTCATTCCGATGTTCCTCATCATCGGTATCTGGGGTGGCAAGCGGCGCATCTACGCCAGCTTCAAGTTTTTCCTCTACACCCTGCTCGGCTCGGTGCTGATGCTGCTCGCCATCATGGCCATGTACTGGCAGGCCGGCACCACGGACATTCCGACGCTGCTCGCCTTCGACTTCGCGTCGAACCTGCAGACCTGGCTGTGGCTCGCCTTCTTCGCCTCCTTCGCGGTGAAAATGCCCATGTGGCCGGTTCATACCTGGCTGCCGGACGCGCACGTGGAAGCACCGACGGCTGGCTCGGTCATCCTGGCAGGCGTGTTGCTGAAGATGGGCGGCTACGGCTTCATCCGGGTCTCGCTGCCGATGTTCCCGGATGCGTCGCTCTACTTCGCGCCCTTCGTCTTCGCCCTGTCGGTGATCGCGATCGTCTACACCTCGCTCGTCGCCCTCATGCAGGAGGACATCAAGAAGCTCATCGCCTACTCCTCGGTGGCGCATATGGGCTTCGTGACCATGGGCCTGTTCAGCATGAACGAGCAAGGCATCCAGGGCGCCATGTTCACCATGATCTCCCACGGCCTCATCTCCGGCGCGCTCTTCCTCTGCGTCGGCGTGATCTACGACAGGATGCATACCCGTGAGATCAAGGCCTATGGGGGCCTCGTGAACCGCATGCCCATGTATGCGGTGGTGTTCCTGATCCTCACCATGGCGAACGTCGCTCTTCCTGGCACCTCGGGCTTCATCGGAGAGTTCCTGACGCTCATGGGCGCGTTCCGCTCGAACACCTGGGTGGCCTTCTTCGCGACCACCGGCGTGATCCTGTCGGCGGCCTATGCGCTGTGGCTCTATCGCCGCGTGGTCTATGGAGAGCTCGACAAGCCGGCTCTCCAGGGCATCACGGATCTGAACCGCCGCGAGATCATCACTTTCGTGCCGCTCGTCCTGCTCATCATCTATTACGGCGTGCAGCCGGGTCCCATTCTCGACGCTTTCGCCGTGCCGACGGATGCGCTCATGCAGAATGTCCAGGCCGCGCTCGCAACCGTGAAAACGGCGGCCGTTGCCGCTCACTGAGGTCAAGATGAATCCCGCCCTCACCATTCCCGCTTTCGGACCCGTGCTGCCGGAGATTATCCTGGCAGCCGGTGCCCTTGTCCTCATCCTGTTCGGCGCCATCCGCGGCGAGCGTTCCGGCGAGTCGATGAACTTCATCGCCCTTGCGCTTCTCGCCGTCGCTTTCGTGGCGGTGCTGATGCTGCCGTCCGAGCGCGTCGAGACCATGAGCGGCTCGTTCGTGATCGACGGCTTCGCCAAGTTCATGAAGTCGCTGATCCTGCTCGCCTCCGCCGGCGGCGTGATCCTCTCCATGGATTACATGCGCCGCGAGGGTATCCAGCGGTTCGAGTATCCGATCCTCATCGTGCTCTCGACCATCGGCATGATGATGGTCACCTCGGCCAACGACCTAATTGCCCTTTATCTCGGCCTCGAGCTGCTGTCGTTGTCGTCCTACGTCATCGCGGCGTTCGACCGTGACAACGTGCGTTCCACCGAGGCGGGCCTGAAGTATTTCGTGCTCGGCGCCCTATCCTCCGGCATGCTGCTCTACGGCGCGTCGCTGGTTTACGGCTTCACGGGCAGCGTCTCGTTCCCGGTCATCGCCGGCGTGCTTCAGGGCAATGTGGGCATCGGTGCCATCGTCGGTCTCGTCTTCGTTGCCGCCGGTATCGCGTTCAAGATCTCCGCCGTGCCGTTCCACATGTGGACGCCCGACGTCTATCAGGGCTCGCCGACCCCGGTCACTGCCTTCTTTGCCGCCGCTCCCAAGATGGCCGGCATGGCCATGGCGACCCGTGTCTTCATCGATGCGTTCCCGAACATCGTCGGCCAGTGGCAGCAGATCATCGTCTTCATCTCGATCGCATCCATGGCGCTCGGTTCCTTCGCGGCCATCGGCCAGCGCAACATCAAGCGCCTGATGGCCTATTCCTCCATTGGTAACGTTGGCTATGCGCTGATCGGCCTTGCCACCGGCACTGTCGAGGGCGTTCAGGGCGTGATCGTCTACATGGCGATCTATCTCGCCATGACGCTGGGCTCCTTCGCCGTGATCCTCGGCCTGCGCCGCGGCAAGGTGATGTACGAGAATGTCGAGGACCTGTCGGGCCTGTCCCGCACGCATCCGGTTCTCGCGTTCTGCCTGGCGATGATGATGTTCTCGCTCGCGGGCATTCCGCCGCTCGCAGGCTTCTTCGCCAAGTTCGCGGTGTTCAACGCGGCGATCAACGCCAACCTCGTGGCCCTCGCCATTATCGGCGTTGTGACCAGCGTGATCGGTGCGTATTATTACCTTCGCATCGTGAAGGTGATGTACTTCGATGAGGCTGGCGCGGCTTACGACGCCATGCCCATCGGCGTGAAGTTCGTGCTAGCGGTCAGCAGCATCTTCGTGGTTCTGTTCGGCATCGTTCCGGCGCCGCTCGTGTCGGCGGCTGCAGCAGCAGCGCGTTCGCTGTTCTGATCGTGCAGCTGTCGTCCGACGCCGAGTCCGCAGGCTATAGACTCGTCTCCCTCGAGGCGACGGACTCGACGAACGACGACTGCCTCCAGGCGGCCCGGGCCGGCGATCCAGGCCAACTCTGGATCACGGCTGCCGAACAACGGGCGGGCAGGGGGCGACACGGCCGTCAGTGGTCATCGCCCCAGGGTAACCTCTATGCGAGCCTTCTGCTGATCGACCCGTGCGAGGTGCAGTTCGCGCCACAGCTCGGTTTCGTGGCGGGGCTCGCGCTCCATGAGGCGGTCGAAGAGGTCATCGGGCTCGGGACGCCGCGCCTGTCTCTTAAGTGGCCGAACGATCTCCTGCTCGATGGTGCCAAGCTGTCGGGGCTTCTCCTCGAAGGACATCGGGTCGAAGCCGGCAGGCTTGCCATCATCATCGGCTTTGGCGTCAATGTCGCCTTCGCGCCAACAGGTACGCCCTATCCGGCAATAGCCCTGCAATCGATCAAGCGGGGTCTGGTGCGGGAAGATATGCTGCGCGCCTTGTCTTCGAGCTTCGCTCGCACATTTTCAGCCTGGCGCAATGCGTCGCGTCTCAACCCATCCGATCCCTTCGGAGCCATTCGGCGGCTCTGGCTGGAGCGGGCTGCCGGCATCGGCCAGGAGGTGACGCTTCGCCTGCCGGCTGGTGAGAAGAAGGGCATCTTCGAGGGACTGGACCGCTTCGGACGCCTGCAATTGAAGAGCGCCACGGATACGGAACTCATCGATGCCGGCGATCTTTATTTTCCCAATTTTCGACATGATATAGCCAAGCCGTAAGGCTGGCATGACAAGGTCTTGATCAAGTATGGCTTCCTCCCAGGACGAACTGGTATTTCTGCCCCTCGGCGGGCTCGGCGAAATCGGCATGAACGCCGCGCTCTATGGCTTTGGCCCTGAGAGCGACCGGCAATGGATCCTCGTCGATTGCGGCATGGGCTTCGGCAGCGAGGAGCAGCTGCCCGGCATCGATCTCGTCTATCCCGATCTTCGCTTCATCGAGGAAGAGCGGCATAACCTGCTCGGCATCTTCATCACCCACGCACATGAGGATCACATCGGCGCGCTGGTCGAGATGTGGCCGCGCCTTCAAGCACCGGTCTACGCGACGAAGTTCGCCATCGGCCTTCTCGAAACCCGCCGCCTGTCGGAGGCAGGCGCGCCGAAGATCGACCTCAATGAGATCGCGACTGGCCAACGCCTGAAACTCGGCCCGTTCGACATCGAATATGTGCCGGTCGCCCACTCGATTCCGGAATCGAACGCGCTTGCCATCCGCACGCCCCAGGGCCTGGTGGTCCATACCGGCGACTGGAAGCTCGACCCCACGCCCTATCTCGGCAGCCTCACCTCGGAAGAAACCTTCCGCGCTCTCGGCGAGGAGGGTGTTCTCGCCCTCATCTGCGATTCCACCAACGTCGTCCGCGAAGGCGTCAGCCCAAGCGAAGCGGATGTTGCGAAGAACCTCGCCGCGCTCATCAAGGATGCGCCGCATCGCGTGGCCGTGACTACCTTCGCCTCCAACGTCGCGCGCATCCGCTCCGTAGCGGAAGCGGCCCGTGAATGTGGACGCGAGGTCGTCGTCGTCGGTCGCGCCATGGACCGCGTAGTCGAAGTGGCGAAGGAATGCGGCTTCCTTGACGGGCTGCCGGAATTCCGCTCCGCCGAGAACTACGGCTACTTGCCGCGCGACAAGGTCGTCGCCGTGCTCACCGGCTCGCAGGGCGAGCCCCGCGCGGCGCTGGCGCGCATCGCATCCGACGAGCATCCCGATATTACGCTGACCGCCGGCGACCGGGTGGTGTTCTCATCCCGCGCCATCCCCGGCAACGAGAAGGCTGTCGGCTCCATCATCAACAGCCTGATCGAGCAGGGCATCGAGGTCATTACCGACCGCACCGAGCTCGTGCACGTGTCCGGCCATCCGCGTCGCGGCGAGCTCGCGCAGATGTACGAATGGACCAAGCCACGCATCGCCATTCCCGCCCACGGCGAGCCGCTGCATCTGGCCGAGCACGCCAAGTTCGCGCGCCAGCAGGGTGTGCCGGAGGTGGTGAAGGCCAAGAACGGCTCGCTGGTGCGTCTCGCGCCCGGCAAGGCCGAGATCATCGATAACGTTCCCGCCGGCCGCGTCTACAAGGACGGCAACATCGTCATCCCGGCGGGCGAGCGCGCATTGCCGGAGCGCCGCAAGCTCGCCTTCGCGGGCATCGTCACGGTTGCCATTGCCATCGACTCGCGGGGCGAGATCGCCGGCGATCCGGTGGTGGATGTGATGGGCCTGCCGGAAAAGAACCGGCAGGGTCGCGATCTCACGGACATCATCGCCGATGCCGTAGCCGACCTGCTCGACGGCCTGTCCGCCGCCAAGCGCCGCGATCCCGATACCGTTGAGAACGCCGTTCACCGCACGGTGCGTGCCGCGGTCAATCAGGAATGGGGCAAGAAGCCCGCATGCCATGTGCTCGTGATCGAGGTATAAGGCAACCAGGGTTTCATCGGGGAGGTTTCACATGCTCGGTCGCTTGAACCATGTCGCCATTGCCGTTCGCGATATCGCTGCGGCATCCAATCTCTACCGCGGCACTCTCGGAGCCCAGGTGTCCGCGCCGGAGGCGCTGGAGGAGCATGGGGTGACGGTGGTGTTCATCACGCTTCCGAACACCAAGATCGAGCTTTTGGAACCACTCGGCGCGGATTCGCCCATCGCCAAGTTCCTCGAAAAGAACCCCGACGGCGGCATGCATCACATCTGCTACGAAGTGGACGACATCCTCGCGGCACGCGACCGGCTTGTGAATTCCGGGGCCAGGGTGCTGGGCAATGGCGAGCCGAAAATCGGCGCGCATGGAAAACCCGTGCTTTTCCTGCACCCGAAGGATTTCAATGGTACCCTCATCGAACTTGAACAAGCCTGAGGACAAGCTGTTGATCAACCTTGTAAAACGTCTGTCCGGATCACTCTGGTCCACGCTCGCCGTCATCGTTGTGACCTCAGCGATTGCAGTTGCCATCACGGTGCAGTTCTTCGGCCTGCGAGTGAGCGGCGGCCTCGCGCTCTATTTCGTGATCTGGTGGATCCTGCTCTTCGCCATCCTGCCCTTCGGTGTCCGCAGTCAGGTGGAAAGCGGTGAAGTCGTGGCCGGCAGCGAGCCCGGAGCGCCGACTGCTCCCGCGCTCCAGGAAAAGGCGATCTGGACCACGCTGGTCTCATCCGTAGTCCTCATCCTCGTTGCTGCCGTTTTCCCGCTGGCAGGGCTCTGAGGCTCAAGCCACTTTCATCAAGCTCCCCGGTTCTGAACCGGCCGCGAAGGAAAACCCCTCATCGGCCCATCCGGTCATGCCGCCGATCATGACCTTCACCTTGCGGCCGAGGCTCGACAGCCGGAGCGCCGCCCGGTCGGTGCCGTTGCAATGGGGACCGGCACAATAGACCACGAAGAGCGTGTCTTCGGGCCATTCCTGCATCCTGCGTTCGGTCATCTTGCCGTGGGGCAGGTTGAGTGCGCCAGGAATATGCGACACGGCATAGAGGGCGGGGCCGCGCACATCGAGCAGCACGAAATCCGGCGCATCCCGGCTCAACGCATCATGCACATCCCAGCAATCCGTCTCGAATGCCAGGCGCCGGGCATAATGGGCCTGAACCTCCTGCGGAACGGCGGCAGGAACTTGCGTCACGGCATTGGTCATCTGTCGTCTCCCTTGTTTCCGAGAGGAAGTTACTGAAGGGCAGGTTGGCTCGACACTGGCGCGATTGCCATTTACCGTTCAAATCATGCCAAACGTGTCTCAGACTTCCGGCTCTCTCGTTGCCGTGCTCGCCTATGATGGGCTCTGCACTTTCGAGTTCGGCGTCGCCTACGAGGTCTTCGGACTGCCTAGACCGGAACTCGGCCAGGGCTGGTATCGCTATTCCATCTGCGGAATCGAGGATGGCCCGATGCGGGCAGCCGGTGGCCTGACAGTTTCGCCTGATGCCGGCTTAGAGGTGCTGGAGGAGGCGGATCTCATCATCGTACCCGGTTGGCGATCTCCGGGTGAAGCGGTTCCCAGCAATGTGGTGGAGGCTCTCATGCGCGCCCATGCGCGAGGGGCGAGGCTGGCTTCGCTCTGCTCGGGCGTCTTCGTTCTCGCGGCTACGGGCCTGCTCGATGGAAGACGGGCGACGACCCATTGGCGCTATGCGGACAAGCTGAGGGCAGGGTATCCGGCCATCACTATCACTCCGGATGTTCTCTATGTGGACGAGAGCTCCCTCCTGACGGCGGCCGGAAGTGCTGCGGGAATCGATCTCTGTCTTCATATCGTCCGGCAGGACTACGGCCCCGACATCGCCAACAGCGTGGCGCGACGCCTCGTCGTGCCGCCGCATCGGGATGGTGGGCAGGCGCAGTTCATCGAGCGGCCAGTGCCGCGCCTCCATGAGGGCGCCCGGCTGAGCGCCGTGATCGACTGGATGAGGGCCAACCTCGCCGGGGATCTGACCATCGGTCGCCTTGCCGGACAGGCCGGCATGAGCGCCAGAACCTTCCAGCGCCGCTTTGAGGAAACGACTGGGGCTTCACCGGGCGAATGGGTCGTTCTGGAACGGCTGTCTCGCGCGCGGGATTTGTTGGAGCGGCAAGAGGATATGGCGTTGGAACAGTTGGCGAAGCACAGCGGCTTCGGCTCGCCTGAGGCCCTGCGTCACCATTTCAGACGTCGCCTGAAGACCAGTCCCAGCGCCT
Source organism: Microvirga sp. (assembly GCA_041913065.1). Lineage (GTDB taxonomy): Bacteria > Pseudomonadota > Alphaproteobacteria > Rhizobiales > Beijerinckiaceae > Microvirga. The sequence goes on from JAYSGD010000014.1 coordinate 27,605, forward strand.
ACCGGGCTCGCTTCAAAAGGTGATTGCCGTAAGGGAAAAGATGAGGTTGCCTGGGCGAAAGGGTTTCCCAAAAGAAAAAAGCAAGGCTTTCGCCTTGCTAAACTGCCTTTGGCATTAGTTTATCCCTGGCTTTTTGGCGCCGTCGCCTCAAGGCGACTAGGGACATTGTTCCTCCCGAAACTCGGACCGCCGTCTCTACCCTGGAAGGTCTGAGACGTTAGTGATGCGTTTATAGTTCCCTTGTCTTCCGGTGTCACCTTTTTTGGGCATGCCCTGATGCATTTTATGGCACTTAATGTATTGATCTTTGGTCTAATCCATCTCGTCGCAGGCCGGTTGGGACGATGGCAGCTTGTCTTTTCCTCGCGGCCTGTGTTGTGTGCTGGAAACGAGTCGTAACCCTCTGATCGATACTGAAGGCGTCCTATGCGTTTGAGCCGCTATTTTCTTCCCATTCTCCGCGAGACGCCGAAAGAGGCGGAGATCATCTCCCACCGTCTGATGCTGCGCGCCGGCATGATCCGCCAGGAATCGGCGGGTATCTATGCCTGGCTGCCCCTTGGGTTGAAGGTGCTGAACAAGGTCAACGCCATCGTCCGCGAGGAGCAGAACCGCTCCGGCGCCGTGGAATTGCTGATGCCCACGATCCAGTCGGCGGACCTGTGGCGCGAGTCGGGCCGTTACGATGCCTACGGCAAGGAAATGCTGCGCATCCAAGATCGTCACGAGCGTGAAATGTTGTTCGGTCCGACCAACGAGGAAATGATCACGGAGATCTTCCGGGGCTATGTGCGCTCCTACAAGGATCTTCCGCTGAACCTTTATCACATCCAGTGGAAGTTCCGCGACGAGGTGCGTCCGCGCTTCGGTGTCATGCGCTCGCGCGAGTTCCTGATGAAGGACGCCTATTCCTTCGATCTCGATCAGGCCGGCGCGGTCCATTCCTACAACAAGATGTTCGTGGCGTACTTGCGCACATTCGCCCGCATGGGGCTGAAGGCGATTCCGATGCGCGCCGATACCGGCCCCATCGGCGGCAATCTGAGCCACGAGTTTATCATCCTCGCCTCCACCGGCGAGAGCGAGGTGTTCAGCCACGCGGATTATCTCGATTACGATATCCCCTCCGTGGACACGAATTTCGACGATGTTCAGGGACTCCAGAGCATCGTCGACAAGTGGACGTCGCTTTATGCGGCAACCTCGGAAATGCACGACGAAGCGGCCTTCAATGCCGTTCCCGAAGACAAGAAGATGTCGGCGCGCGGCATCGAGGTCGGCCACATCTTCTATTTCGGCACCAAATATTCCGAGCCCATGGGCGCGAAGGTCATGGGGCCAGACGGGCAGGAGAGGCCGGTCCATATGGGCTCCTACGGCATTGGTCCGAGCCGTCTGATTGCCGCCATCATCGAGGCGAGCCACGACGAGAACGGCATCATCTGGCCGGAGGGCGTAGCTCCGTTCGATGTGGCGATCCTCAATCTCAAGGTCGGCGATGCCGGCACGGATGCGGCGAGCGAGCAGCTTTATCGCGAGCTCTCGGCGGCGGGCCGCGATGTGCTCTACGATGACCGTGACGAGCGTCCGGGCGGCAAGTTCGCCACCGCCGATCTCATCGGCGTGCCGTGGCAGATCCTGATCGGACCCAAAGGACTCGCCGAGGGCAAGGTGGAGCTGAAGAACCGCAAAACGGGCGAGCGTGAACTTCTTGCCCTCGAAGGAGTGGCAGCGCGGCTCGGAGCGCATAAATAAGCTGTCATGAGCAAGACGGCGCCGACAGGAACGAAACCCTTCTCCCTCTTCGAGTGGATGCTCGCCGGGCGCTATCTGCGCACGCGTCGTCGCGAGGGTTTCGTGTCGGTGATCGCCGGCTTCTCGTTTCTCGGCATCATGCTGGGCGTAGCGACGCTGATCGTGGTGCTCTCGGTCATGAACGGCTTCCGCAAGGAATTGCTCGACAAGATCGTGGGCATCAACGGTCACATCTTCGTGGCGCCCATCGAGAGCCCGCTCACCGATTATCCTGAAGTGGCGGCACGCATCGCCGCCGTTCCCGGCGTGAAGCGCGCCATCCCTCTGGTGGAGGGCCAAGCCTTCGGCTCTTCTCAGTATAACGGCAGCGGCGTTCTCGTGCGCGGCATCCGTACCGAGGATCTGCGGCAGATCGAGCATATCGCCGGCAACCTGCGCCAGGGCACGCTCGATAGCTTCAATGAAGGCGAGGGCGTCGCCATCGGCCGCCGGCTTGCGGAATCGCTTTCGATTCAGGCTGGCGACACGCTTACGCTCATCACGCCACGCGGCGCTGCGACGCCTTTCGGCACAGCGCCACGCGTCAAGGGTTACCCCGTGAAGGCGATTTTCGAGATCGGCATGTCCGAGTTCGATTCCACTTTTGTGTTCATGCCGCTGACGGAGGCGCAGAATTACTTCAATCGCCAGAACGACGTGCAGCTGATCGAGGTCTATCTCAACGATGCGGACCGCGTGGATCAGGCGCGCGCAGCCATCGATGAGGCGGCGGGCCGGCCGATCATGATGACCGATTGGCGCCAGCGCAACCGCACCTTCTTCGGTGCGCTGGAGGTCGAGCGCAACGTGATGTTCCTCATCCTCACGCTGATCGTGCTGGTGGCGGCGCTCAACATCATTTCCGGTCTCATCATGCTGGTGAAGGACAAGTCGGAGGACATCGCGATCCTGCGCACCATGGGCGCGACGCGCGGCTCGATCATGCGCATCTTCCTGATCACGGGCGCATCCATCGGCATCGTCGGAACCATCGCGGGCTTTGGGCTCGGACTCTTGCTTGCGCTCAATGTCGAGACGATCCGCGATTTCATCTCGACACTGACGAATACCAATCTCTTCCCGGCGGAGCTCTATTTCCTCAGCCGTCTGCCTGCCGATGTCGATCCGGCTGAGGTGGCGACCATTCTCATCATGGCGATGGTGCTGTCGCTCCTGGCGACCCTCTATCCCTCCTGGCGGGCCGCGAAGCTCGATCCCGTCGAAGCGTTGCGTTACGGTTGATCATGGCGTCCGGACAAGCACAGCCCGCCCTCCACCTTTCGCAAGTCGAGCGCCGCTATCCTCAAGGTGACAGTCACCTCGAGGTTCTGCGCGGGGCCGATCTTGCGATCTGGCCCGGCGAGATCGTGGCGCTCATCGCGCCTTCCGGCACGGGCAAGTCCACGCTGTTGCATCTGGCCGGCCTTCTGGAAAAGCCCGATGGCGGCGAGGTCTATGTGGGCGCAAAGCCCACCGCGCAGATGACGGACCAGGAGCGGACCCGCGTGCGCCGCGAGGAGCTCGGCTTCGTCTATCAGTTCCATCACCTGCTTCCGGAATTCTCCGCGCTCGAAAACGTCGTGATCCCGCAGCTCATCCGCGGCCTGCCACGCGCTGAGGCGGAGGATCGCGCCAAGCAGCTTCTGACATTTCTGGGTTTGGGCAAGCGCCTCGTTCACCGTCCGGGTGAACTCTCCGGCGGCGAGCAGCAGCGTGTGGCCATCGCCCGCGCCGTGGCCAATGCGCCGCGCCTCCTGCTTGCCGACGAGCCGACTGGCAATCTCGACCCGAACACCGCCGACCGGGTGTTCCAGACGCTGGTCGCCATCGTGCGCGCCTCGCGCCTTGCGGCGCTTATCGCGACGCACAACCTGGAACTCGCCGCGCGCATGGACCGCCGGGTGACGATCCGCGACGGGCTGATCGTTCAGCTGCCGTAAAAGGTCGGGTTTTCCGCGCGGCAATCCCGGATTCGGAGCCATGAGCCCGCCTCATCCGCTTGCCGGTTCTCCACAGCTTCCCACAGCTTATGCACCTGACCCTGTCAGGGCATTGTTCAAGCGTTTTAAGGCTTTGTTGACTCAGTCCTCACCGCTGGTTCCACAGCGGGTTTACAGGGAACGTTTATCGAACATAATTGAACACATCAGGAACAAGGAGGGCTTCACATGCTTCGCATCGTACTCGAAACCGCAGTCGAACTCACCTCTCTCGCCGTGTTCGGATCAGCCGTGGCAATCTGGGCACTGGTGCTTTCGCCCATCGCATAATACCCGGAATTAACAGGCCGGACAGGCACGATTCACAGGAACGAAGTCCTTTCGGGGTGCCGTTAAGACCGCTGGTCAGAGAATCGTGGCAATATGCGTGCCATTCTTCGAGTAGAGTTTCATGGCGCGCATTCTTCAAGACATCGGCTTCGTCCACCTGCATGTCCACTCCTCGTATTCGCTGCTCGAGGGGGCGCTGAAGATCGCGCAATTGCAGAAGCTCGCCGCCGCCGATAAGCAGCCGGCGATTGCGCTGACGGATACCAACAACCTCTTCGGCGCGCTCGAATTTTCGGAAAAGATGGCGGGCTCGGGAATCCAGCCGATTGCCGGGGTCCAGCTTTCCGTCTGCTTCGAGGAGGCGGACCCGGTCGCCCGTGTGGTGCCGCAACCTTCCAACATCGTGCTGCTGGCCCAGAACGAAGAGGGCTACCGCAACCTCATGCGGCTCGTGAGCCATGCCTATTTCGGCGTGCCGTTGGGCGACTCGCCGCAGCTGGCGGCGCCCGTTCTGGCGTCTCACAGCGAAGGGCTGATCGCGCTGACCGGCGGCTATTCCGGCCCGCTCGATTGCGCACTGCGCAACGGCGGCCGCCAGGAACTTGCCCAAGCCAGGCTCGACATTCTGAAAGGCGCCTTCGGGCATCAGCTTTATGTGGAGATCCAGCGCCACCACCTCGACGAGGAACGCCTGATCGAAGGTGAGCTGCTTGCGCTCGCCGACCGCAACGGACTACCCATCGTTGCCGCCAACGAGCCGTTCTTTTCCTCGCCGAAGGATTACGAGGCGCATGACGCGCTGCTCGCCATCGCCGAAGGGCAACTCGTTTCCAATGACGACCGCCGCCGCTTGTCCCCCGAGCACCATTTCAAGACGCGCCAGCAGATGATGGAGCTGTTCTCCGATCTGCCGGATGCGCTGCAGGCGAGTGTCGAGATCGCCATGCGCTGCTCAACGCGGGTGCGGACCCGCAAGCCCATCCTGCCGAGTTTCGGCACGGGACCGGACGCCGCCGCCTTGGACGAGGGCGAGGAGTTGCAGCGTCAGGCTGAGGAAGGCCTTGCCATGCGCCTCGCCGCGCATGGCCCCGCGCCGGGCCTGACCGAGCAGGACTATCGCGACCGGCTCGCTTTCGAGGTCGGCATCATTCGCAAGATGAAGTTCCCCGGCTACTTCCTCATCGTGGCGGACTTCATCAAATGGGCGAAGGATCATGATATCCCGGTCGGACCGGGCCGTGGTTCGGGTGCGGGCTCGCTGGTCGCCTACGCGCTCACGATCACCGATCTCGATCCCATCCGGTTCGGCCTTCTGTTCGAGCGCTTCCTGAATCCCGAACGCGTGTCGATGCCCGACTTCGATATCGACTTCTGCGTCGATGGCCGCGAGCGCGTAATCGACTACGTGCAGAAGCGCTACGGTGAAGAGCAGGTCGCGCAGATCATCACCTTCGGTACGCTGCTTGCGCGCGGCGTGATGCGCGACGTGGGCCGCGTGCTCGAAATGCCTTACGGCCAGGTGGACAAGCTCACGAAACTCGTGCCGCAGAACCCGGCCAATCCCGTCACGCTGGCGCAGGCCATCGAAGGCGAGCCGAAATTGCAGGCCGCTATCGAGGAGGAGCCCGTCGTCAAGCGTATGCTCGACATCGCGCAGAAGCTCGAAGGTCTTCATCGCCACGCATCGACGCACGCGGCAGGCGTGGTGATCGGCGACCGCCCGTTGCAGGAGTTGGTGCCGCTCTACCGAGACCCGAAGACCGGCATGCGCGTGACCCAGTTCAACATGAAATGGGTCGAGCAGGCAGGCCTCGTGAAGTTCGACTTCCTCGGCCTGAAAACGCTCACCGTGCTGCGCACGGCGGTCGATCTCATCAAGCGCAAGGACATTCACATCGACCTGTCGGCGCTGCCGCTGGACGATCGCAAGACCTACGAGATGCTGCGCAGGGGCGAGACGGTCGGCGTGTTCCAGGTGGAATCCGCGGGCATGCGAAAAGCGCTCGTCGAAATGGAGACCGACCGTTTCGAGGACATCATCGCCCTCGTGGCGCTCTATCGTCCCGGCCCGATGGCGAACATTCCGGTCTACTGCGCGCGCAAGCTCGGCAAGGACGAGCACAACAAGAGGAATTGGTATCCGCACGACAAGCTTGAGCCGATCCTGCGCGAGACCTTCGGCATCATCGTCTACCAGGAGCAGGTGATGGAGGTGGCAAAGGTCCTCTCCGGCTACTCGCTCGGCGACGCGGACCTTCTGCGCCGCGCCATGGGTAAGAAGATCAAGGCCGAGATGGACGCGCAGCGCGAACGCTTCGTCGCCGGCGCGAAGGAGGGGGGCCTCGACAAGTCGAAGGCCAACGAAATCTTCGACCTGCTCGCCAAGTTCGCGGATTACGGCTTCAACAAGAGCCACGCAGCCGCCTACGCGCTCGTTGCGTTCCAGACGGCATACCTGAAGGCGAATTTCCCCGTCGAGTTCATGGCCGCGTCCATGACGCTCGATCTCGACAACACGGACAAGCTCTCGGAATTCCGCCGCGAGGCGCAGCGTCTTGGCTTCAAGGTGATCCCGCCCTCCATCAACCGCTCGGGCGTGGTATTCGATGTGGTCTACGACGCGGAAGGAACGGGCTCGATCCTCTACGCGCTCGCTGCCGTGAAGGGCGTGGGACGTCAGGCCATCGAAGCCGTCGTGGAAGCGCGTGGCGACGAGCCGTTCAAGGATCTCGCCGATTTCGCTCGTCGTATCAATCCGCGCATGATCAACAAGCGGACGCTCGAAAACCTCATTGCCGCCGGCGCCTTCGACGAACTGGAGCCGGATCGCGCGAAGGCCTGCGCATCTATCGACGCCATGATGAGCCTTGCCCAGCAGGCGCACGAAGCGGCCAATGGCGGCATGATCGACATGTTCGGCGGCATGGCCTCGGCGGATGTGCAACTGCGCATTCCTCCCTACGAGCCCTGGCCTGCGGCCGAGCGCCTGCAGCGCGAGTACGACGCGGTCGGCTTCTTTTTGTCGGGCCATCCGCTCGATGAATACGGCGATCTTTTGAAGAAGCTGCGCGTGCAGACCTGGGTGGATTTCTGCCGCTCGGTGAAGGCGGGCAATACCGTCGGCAAAGTGGCCGCCACCATTCTCGACCGGCAGGAGCGTCGTACCAAGACCGGCAACAAGATGGGCATTCTCACCCTGTCCGATCAGACCGGGCAATTCGAGGCAATCATCTTCTCCGAAGGCCTGATGCGCCTGCGCGAGGTGCTGGAGCCCGGCACCGCAGTGGTGCTCATGCTCCAAGCCGGCCTTGAAGGCGAGGAGGTGAGGGCGCGCATCGGCATGGCCGAGCCGCTGGAGGAGGCCATCGCCAAGCACCAGAAGGGCATGCGCATCTTCCTGCGCGACGAGCGGCCCATCACCAGCGTTTTCGAGCGCCTGAAGGCGAGAGGCGAGGGCGAGGTTTCCCTGGTTCTGATCCTTGACGACGGCGACCGCGAGGTCGAGGTGAAGCTTCCCGGCAAGTACATGGCGACCCCCCAGATCGCGGGCGCGCTTCGCGCCGTGCCGGGCGTCGTCGACGTGCATATGAACTAGAGCATCGGTCGCAAAAGCGGATCCGGTTTTTCGCGCGAGCGATGCTTCGGCTCGATGCTGGAGCCGGTCACTCTCTCCTGGTTCGCCACAAGCTGTAGAGAATGCCTGACGCCAGCAGGCCGAGCGTCACCGATAGCGAGACGCTCGGCGGAATCTTGGCAAGTCCGAGCATGTCGGCAACGAAGACCTTGCAGCCGATGAAGATGAGCACGAGAGCCAGCGAGAGTTTCAGGTACGCGAACCTGGCGATCATTGCGGCGAGTGCAAAGTAAAGCGCCCGCAGTCCCAGGATCGCGAAGATATTGGACGTGTAGACGATGAAAGTGTCGGTGGTGATGGCGAAGATCGCCGGCACCGAGTCCACGGCGAAGATCACGTCCGCGATGTTGATGAGGATCAAAACCAAGAATAGCGGCGTGATCCAGAGTGCCTTCCGGCCGCTCTTCGGATCGATCCGTTGCACGAAGAACTGCTGCCCGTGAAGCTCCTTAGTCACACGAAAACGGCGCCATATGAACCGCAGTATCGGATTGCCGGCGATGTCGAATTCACGCTCTTCCGACCAGATCATCCTGAAGCCTGTGATTACCAGAAAAGCGGCGAAGAGATAGAGTATCCATTCGAACTGCGACACGAGCGCGGCGCCGATTCCGATCATCAGTCCGCGCAGGATGATCACCGCGAGAATGCCCCAGAACAGCGCCTTGTATTGCGAGGCTCGGGGAATGCCAAAGAAGTTGAAGATCATCGCGATGACGAACACGTTGTCGATGGACAGCGACTTTTCGATCACGAAGCCCGTTAGGTATTCGCCGCCGGATTCCGGGCCGACGAACCACCATATCCAGATCCCGAAGAGCACGCCGAGCGTGATGTAGAAGGCGGAGAGAAGAAGGCTTTCGTTCACCCCGATCTCTCTTGCCGTGTCGCGGTGCAAGACGCCGAGATCAAAGGCCAGGAGAGAAAAGATCAGCCCGTGGAACGCAAGCCACATCCATATGGGCGTGCCAAGCCAATCGGTGAACAGGAGCGCTGAGCTGAGGTCCATCGTCCCTCCAGAGGCGGCCTGCTCCTTATCCTGCTCCGACTATGCGGCCCCCTTATGATGGCAACTTCGTGCAACGGAACCTGCTACGATCCGAAATCGGATGTCAGCCAAGGTTCGTTCGCGGGCCCACACGAATTCTCCAGAGCTCGACGATAGCCAGAACTGTGACCGCCAAGCCGATCAGCAGGTGTGTCCACATGGCCGATGTCACCTGCGAGAAGCCGAAAAGCCAAGGCGCTCCCATCACGTATAGCCCGGCGACGAAGTTGACCCGCTCCTCCCATTCCAGCATTCGCATGAAAGCGGCGGCGGAGACGCCTGCGATGACAAGGCCGCTGATGACGGCGACCCATGTCGCAGCCTGGGCCGCGGCGAAGCCGAAAAGCCAGGGGGACACTACGAGAAGCATTCCAAGAACGGCATTGAGGCCATTGATGACGGTATCGTCCCGTTCAGTCAGGGCTTTCATGGCAGACCTCCTTTCAAGGTCCACACCCTAAGGCTGCGCGAGGTCCGATCGATTGCCCCGGCGCTTGCGGCCTATGCAGCCTATGTTTTCTCTAAACATCATACATGAATGGGGGAGTGGCGCATCAAGAACCGGAAACGTCTATCCCGTTTGGCGATGTCTACGGTCGAACCCGAAAGATATCGCGCGTCCAAATAAGGTTGGGCTTTTCATGAGATGTCGAAGCTTAGCTTTTGTATAGTTCGGGTAGTGCCTGGGTCCTCAGGAAATGTTCATGGTCTTGAAGTGTGACCTTAAGTTTAGTTCCACGCATACACTGCAAATTTTCCCAAAAATGTGCCGGAACATTGTTCTTTTTTGAACGTCATCAAGCCACTTGATCTCATCGTCTTGGTGAGCCCCCACAGTACTGGTTTTTGTAAAGGTGAACCATGAAACGTTCGCACGCTCTCGCTTTGTCTGCAGTCACCCTGTTCCTGGCCTCGTCTTCCATGTCTTATGCTCAGTCCGTCAGGCCAGGCCAACAATGCCAACCGGCTGTGGCCGATGCCTCGATGTACGGAAATTGCCGCCTCCGCGTCGTTCGCGGGCAGGAGGTTTGCCGCTGCGCTATTCTCCCGCAAGCTTTGCGCAGTCAAAGCCCTGAGGATCGGGACGATCTGGCAACTGGCTCGGTCAATGCCCCGCGCGCGTCGAGTTTTGGGGTGCTCTCGGGTGGGCGGGCTCAGCCGATGGGCGCTTCAGGAACCTTAAGCTCGGCAACTGGAGGAACCTTGAGCTCGACAACTGGCGGCTCTTCGATGGCTGCAGGATCCTCTCCCAGTGCAGCATCGTCCACCAGCGCCTCACCTTCGGCCGGTGCCGGAAACTCACCAAGCGGTGCGGCCGGTGCCGGATCGCCGACGGCCGACAATTCGTCTGGCCCTTCGGTTGGGGGCGCTGGCACGGATGCCTCCGGAGGGACGAGCGGCAATGGTAACGGCCAAGGTCCGGGAAGCAACAATGGCAGTGGCCCTGGAAACAACAATGGCAACGGCCAGGGCCCGGGCAACAATAACGGCCTAGGTAACGGCTCCGAGCCTGCCGATAACACCAGCACGGATGTGAAGGGCACCGACCCGTCCAATCCTGGCGGCGGGAACGGCGGTCGCGGCGGCATTGGTGGAAATGACGGTCGAGGCGGCAATGGCGGCGGCAGGCGCTAAGGCTCAGCAGCGTCCTGTGCGTTAGCAGCTCTATAAGGCCCTTCTGATACAGGGAGCAAAAGAAAGCCTCTGGCCCGTTCCCGGCCAGGGGCTTTTCCATTTCGGGCGGGCACGGCTGGTCATGACCGGAGCAATGTCCCTTCCGGCTTGCATATCGCGCGATTTACCCCTATATGCGCCCGCATCCCACACGCGGAATCCCCTCATGAGTCCATGAGGAAACCCCGGTGGCCGGTTTCGCCGGTTCACTGTTCCGCGGAGGCTTAACCGGAGAAAAACTATGGCGCTTCCTGAATTCTCGATGCGCAGCCTTCTTGAGGCTGGCGCTCACTTTGGCCACCAGGCCCACCGCTGGAACCCGAAGATGGGTCAATACATCTTCGGTACCCGCAACAACATCCACATCATTGACCTGGCTCAGTCGGTTCCGATGATGCACCGCGCTCTGCAGGCCGTCAGCGACACGGTTGCCAAGGGTGGCCGCGTGCTCTTCGTCGGCACGAAGCGTCAGGCTGCCGACGCCGTGGCTGATGCCGCGAAGCGTTCGGCTCAGTATTATGTGAACTCCCGCTGGCTCGGCGGCATGCTCACCAACTGGAAGACGATCTCCGGCTCGATCGCCCGCCTGCGCAAGGTGGACGAGATCCTCGCCGGCGGCGGCCAGGGCCTCACGAAGAAGGAGCGCCTGATGCTCGCTCGTGAGAAGGAAAAGCTTGAGCGCGCTCTCGGCGGCATCAAGGACATGGGCGGCACGCCCGACCTGATCTTCGTCATCGACACCAACAAGGAGCAGCTGGCGATCCAGGAGGCTAACCGCCTCGGCATCCCGGTGGCCGCCATCGTCGACACGAACTCCGATCCGGACGGCATCACCTTCCCGGTTCCTGCCAACGACGACGCCGGCCGCGCGATCTCGCTGTATTGTGACCTCGTTGCCCGCGCTGCTCTCGACGGCATTTCCCGTGGTGCTGGCGACATGGGCATCGATATCGGCGCGTCCGAGAACCCGATGGCCGAAGAGCTCCCGGCGACCACCGACACCGCCGCCTATGAGGGCGAGCAGTTCGAGCGTCTGGCCGCTCCCCGTGGCGCTCCGGACGATCTGACGAAGCTCAACGGCGTTGGCCCGCAGCTCGAGAAGAAGCTGAACGAGGCTGGCATCTTCCACTACTGGCAGCTCGCTGCCATGCAGCCGGCCGATGTCGCCCAGCTCGACAAGGACCTGAAGCTGAACGGCCGTCTCGAGCGTGATGGCTGGATCGACCAGGCCCGTACCGCGATTGAAGCCGCTGCGGCTTAAATCTCTCGACGCTGCGTGAAGCGGCTCGAACGAATGATTGAGCCCGGCGTTCCATGAGCGCCGGGCTCCCTCTATGTATGCATGAACCCGTGAAAGGATAAGCCATGGCGAATATCACCGCTGCAATGGTGAAGGAGCTGCGCGAGACGACCAGCGCCGGCATGATGGACTGCAAGGCCGCTCTCGCCGAGACCAACGGCGATATGGAAGCCGCCATCGACTGGCTGCGCAAGAAGGGCCTCTCCAAGGCCGCCAAGAAGGCCGGCCGCGTTGCCGCCGAGGGTCTTGTCGCCGTCGAGTCGTCCGGTCACACCGCCACGATCCTCGAGGTCAATTCGGAGACGGACTTCGTTGCCCGTAACGACCAGTTCCAGGCCTTCGTTCGCGAAGCCGCCAAGATCGGTCTGAACGGCAACGGCACCATCGAAGGTCTCGAAGCTGCGACGTTCCCCGGCTCCTCGACGACCATCAAGGACCGCCTGCAGGAGCTCATCGCCACCATCGGCGAGAACATGACCCTGCGCCGCATCGCCAAGCTCGAAGTCTCAAAGGGCGTGATCTCGACCTACGTCCACAACTCCGTGACGGAGGGCCTCGGCAAGATCGGCGTGCTCGTGGCTCTCGAGTCCGAGGGTGACGTTACGGTTCTTGGCACGCTGGGCCGCCAGATCGCCATGCACGTGGCCGCAACGAACCCGGTGGCTCTGGACGCCTCGGGCGTCGATGCCGCCACGATCGAGCGCGAGAGCGCCATTCTGCGCGACAAGAACGCCGGCAAGCCGGACAACGTCATGCAGAAGATCGTCGAGAGCGGCCTGAAGAGCTACTTCAAGGAAGTCACGCTCCTCGAGCAGCCCTTCGTGCACGACTCATCCAAGACGGTGACCCAGGTGCTCAAGGAAGCCGAGTCGAAGGCCGGCAAGCCGGTTACCCTCAAGGGCTTCGTCCGCTATGCTCTCGGCGAGGGCATCGAGAAGGAAGAGGCTCCGGACTTCGCGGCCGAAGTGGCCGCCCAGGCCGGCCTCAAGAAGGCCTAAAAATCTTTCGGCGAAACGGCGGCTTCTCAGCCGCCGTTTTCATGAGAAGGCTATAAATCCGGCAAACTTTCCGGCCTTATCTTGTAAGAGGTATCGGCCAGGATCGTCCGGAAAAAGATTTTTAGGCGAACAACAAGAAGGAGTCCGACAGTGGCACAATTCCGGCGCGTTCTGGTGAAGCTTTCGGGAGAGGCCTTGATGGCTCCCGACGGATACTGGCTGGACTCCGAAGTCCTCTCCCGCCTGTCCCGCGACCTCGCCCGCGCCACCAAGGCCGGGTTCGAGATCGCCGTCGTGATCGGCGGCGGCAACATCATCCGCGGCGCGCGCATGAGCGCTGCCGGCTGGATCGACCGCCCCACCGCCGATTCCATGGGCATGCTCGGTACTGTCATGAACTCGCTCGCCATCGAGACGGCTCTCAACGCGGCAGGAGTTCCGGCCCGCACCATGTCGGCGGTGTCCATGCCGACGATCTGCGAGACCTATGCCCGCCAGCCGGCCCTGCATCACCTGGACAAGGGACAGGTGGTCGTTCTCGCCGGCGGCACCGGCAATCCGTTCTTCACAACCGACACCGCCGCCGTTCTGCGCGCCGCCGAGCTCAAGTGCGACGCGGTTCTGAAGGCCACCCAGGTGGACGGCGTCTATTCCGCCGACCCCAAGAAGGACCCGAGCGCCGTCCGCTTCGACCGTCTGACCCATGACGAGGCGATCGCCAAGGACCTCAAGGTCATGGATACGGCTGCCTTCGCGCTCGCCCGCGAAAGCAGGCTCTCGATCATCGTCGGCTCGGTCCATGCTCCCAGTTCCGTGACCGATCTTCTTCTGGGAAATGTGCCCTCGACGGTCGTGGCCCCTTGATGCCGAACCTTGGGAAGCGTAAGCCCGTTTTGAGATTGTTCGCGTAAGGAAAAGATCTTATGGCCACGACCTTTGACCTCGCAGATGTGAAGCGCCGCATGCAGGGCGCCATCAACTCCTTCAAGCACGACCTGGGCAGCCTCCGCACGGGCCGCGCCTCGCCGAACCTGCTCGATCCGCTCCAGATCGATGCCTATGGCTCCATGATGTCGATTTCCCAGGTGGCGACCGTCAACGTGCCGGAGCCCCGCCTGCTCAGCGTGCAGGTGTGGGATCGCGGCATGGTCGCCGCCGTGGAAAAGGCGATCCGCGAGTCGGATCTCGGCCTCAACCCGCAGACTGAGGGCCAGATCATCCGCCTGCGCATCCCCGAGATGAATGAGCAGCGCCGTAAAGAGATGGTGAAGGTCGCGCATAAATACGCCGAAGAGGCGCGCATTGCCGTCCGCCATGTCCGCCGCGACGGCCTGGATCTCCTCAAGAAGCTCGAGAAGGATTCCGCTATCAGCGAGGACGATGCCAAGCGCGACGGCGATCAGGTGCAGAAGGCCACGGATCAGTTCGTGGCGGAAATCGAGCAGCTGCTGGTGGCCAAGGAAAAGGAAATCATGCAAGTCTGAACGACTTGCGTGGGAAATCGATCATGAGCGGCGAAGCCAAACGGTCTGCCCCCATCCTTGCCCATCCGCAGATGGGCGAGGGCGGTCCGGTGCATGTGGCCATCATCATGGATGGCAACGGCCGTTGGGCTGCACAGAGAGGCTTGCCCCGGTTCGAAGGCCACCGGAAGGGCATCGAGGCGATCCGCCGGGCCGTGCGCGCGGCGGGTGATCTGGGGATTCGCTACCTCACCGTCTACAGCTTCTCCGCCGAGAACTGGCGTCGCCCGGCCGAGGAAGTGTCCTTCCTCATGGGCCTTCTCAAGCGCTTCGTGCGCCATGATCTGGCGGAGCTGCACGCCAACAACATCCGCGTCCGCATCATCGGCGAGCGGCAGGGTCTGCCCGCCGATATCCGCGCACTGCTGGAGGAATCCGAGCAACTCACGCGGGCCAATACGGGCCTGACCCTGGTGATCGCCTTCAATTATGGCGGCCGTCAGGAAATCGTGAACGCTGTCCGCGCCCTGGCCGAGAAGGTGAAGGCGGGGGCGCTCGATCCCGCCTCCATCGACATGGATGCCATTGGCGCTGCTCTCGACACGCACGACATTCCCGATCCCGACCTTGTCATCCGCACCTCGGGTGAGCAGCGGGTATCGAACTTCCTCACCTGGCAGACGGCCTATTCTGAATTCGTCTTCCTGCCCGATTACTGGCCCGATTTCGACGAGGCGATCTTCAAGGCCGCCATCGATGAATATTGCCGCCGCGATCGGCGCTTCGGTGGCCTGAGCGCCAAGGCGAGCTGAAATGGCGTCCGACGAAGGCTCGGCCCTGACGCCGGAAATCCGCAAAAAACCCTCCGGTGAACTGAAGACCCGCGTCTTCTCCGCCATTGTCATGATCGCGTTGGCGCTCGCGACCGCCTATTGGGGCGGCTGGCCTTTTGCCCTGTTCTGGCTCGCCGCCGGTATTGCGATGATGGTCGAGTGGACCGATATGGTTCACATCGAACCCCGTCGTCCGGTGCAGGCGGCGTATGGCCTGGGCCTTCTGGCGCTGACAGTAATTCTCCTCCTCGATGGGAGCTTTGCCGCCTCTGTCGCCGTGGCTCTCATCGCCCTGGTCGCCGGAGCGCTTCTGACCCGGGGATCACGGGAGAAGCTGTGGTCGGCCGCCGCTTTCCCCTATGCGGCGATCATCGTTCTGGTGCCGCCGCTGGTGCGGGCCTACCCCGAGATCGGACTGCTGGGCCTGATCTGGATGTTCGCCGTTGTCTGGGCCACGGATATCGCGGCCTATTTCACCGGCCGCGCCCTCGGCGGCCCGAAGCTGTGGCCGGCTGTCAGTCCGAAGAAGACATGGTCCGGTTTCCTGGGCGGCGTCTTCGCCGCTGTCGTTGCCGGCTTTCTCGTCGCTTTCGTCGGCCGAAGGCTCGGAATCGATCACGGCTTCGGCCCTGGAGTCACCATCGCGTTGTCCATCGTGGCCTCCATTGCCAGCCAACTGGGTGATTTGGGCGAATCCGCGCTCAAGCGCCATTGCGATGTGAAGGATTCGAGCCATCTCATACCCGGGCATGGCGGCGTGATGGATCGCCTCGACGGCTTCTGGGCCGTCTGCCTCATCGTCGGTCTCGTTCTTCTCGCTGGCTACGGAGCTGCATAACCTTTCATGGCGCGTTCTCTTACGATTCTCGGGGCGACCGGCTCGATTGGCGGCTCCGCAACCGATGTGGTTCTCGCGCAAAGGGACGAGTTTCGCGTCGAAGCGGTGGTCGGAGGGCGCAACGCCGAGGCTCTGGCCGCGATGGCCAAGCGCCTCGGCGCCCGCTTCGCTGCCCTGTCGGATGAAGGCGGGGCGGCTGTCCTGAAGGATGCGCTTGCCGGTTCCGGCATCGAGGCCGGCGCAGGCCGCACGGCAGTGCTGGAGGCCGTGTCCCGCCCGGTGGATATCGTGCTCGCCGCCATCAGTGGAACCGCCGGGCTGGAGCCGACCCACGCGGCCCTGCGCTCTGCCAAGCGCATCGCGCTCGCCAACAAGGAAAGCCTGGTCTGTGCCGGCGCCGCCTTCATGGCCGATGCGCGCCGCCTCGGCGTCGAGATCATGCCTGTGGATTCCGAGCACAATGCCCTCGATCATGCTCTCGCCGCCGGCCCTAATCGCGATGTGGAAAAGGCGGTGATAACCGCCAGCGGAGGCCCATTCCGCACCTGGGAGCGCGAACGGATCGCCAAGGCCAGCGCCAAGGAGGCTTCGGCCCATCCGGTCTGGTCCATGGGTTCGAAGATCAACATCGACTCGGCCACGCTCATGAACAAGGGGCTCGAGCTGATAGAGGCTCACCACCTGTTCGCCCTCGAAGCCGAGCGATTGGATGTCCTGGTTCATCCGGAGGCCATCGTTCATGGTCTCGTGCAATGGACCGATGGCGCAGTGACCGCCGGCCTCGCCCTGCCGGACATGAAGGTGCCCATCGCCAATGCGCTGCGGAACGACGCACGGCTTTTCATGGATCTGCCTCGTCTCGATCTTGCCGCGATTGGCCGCTTAACCTTCGAAAACGCTGACGAGACAAGGTTTCCTTGTCTCGCGCTGGCAAAGGCGGCGCTCAAGGACGGGGGAGCCGCGCCAACGATCCTGAATGCCGCCAATGAGATTGCCGTCGAAGGCTACATGGCAGGTCGGATCGGATTTTATGAGATTTCAGAGATCGTTGAGCGCGTTTGCTCAACTTTCTCGGGAGGCATGGGGGCGCCTGCGACGGTTGCCGAAGCGCTGTCCATCGACGGCGAGGCTCGGGCCATGGCGCGGCGGCTCATCCCGGCGATGCGGAATTGATGTACCCTGACCGGGTACGAAAGGTGAAATGATGGAATGGCTCTCGACACTCAGCGGCGCGACGGGTTCCCTGTTCCTGACGCTGATCTCCTTTCTCGTGGTGCTGACGGTCGTCGTCTTCATCCATGAGTACGGACATTATTGGGTTGGCCGCCGCTGCGGCGTGGGGGTGACAGCCTTCTCCATCGGGTTCGGGCGCGAGATTTACGGCTGGACCGATAAGCATGGCACCCGCTGGAAGATCTCCGCGATCCCCCTCGGCGGCTACGTGAAGTTCGTCGGGGACCTCAACGCGGCGAGCGTTCCCGACCAGGAACAGCTGGACCGGATGCCGGCGGAACAGCGGTCGATCAGTTTTCCCCACCAGAATGTGGCCAAGCGCGCCGCCATCGTCGCGGCGGGGCCGATTGCGAACTTCATCCTCGCCATCGCGATTTTTGCTGGCTTCAACTATTTCAGCGGCCGTGCGGTGCTGGAGCCCGTGATCGAATCCGTCGTGCCAGGCAGCGCTGCCGAAAAGGCCGGGTTCCAGCCCAACGACGTGATCCGTTTCATCGACGGGCGGAGGATCGACACCTTCGGGGACATGCAGGTCATCGTGAGTTCCAGCTCTGGCGAGGCTCTGAACTTTGTGGTTGAGCGGAATGGCGAGAACGTCAACCTGACGGCGATTCCCACGGTCGAGGAGCGGGAGACACCCTTCGGCAAACATCGCATCGGCCTGCTCGGAGTCAGGGCTCCACAGGAAAAATCGGCCATCAAGCGGGTCTCATACACCCCGCTGGAAGCCCTTCAGGCTGGCGCTTACGATACCTGGAGCCAAGTGGACCGGACGATGAATTTCCTGCGCAGGCTCATTCTGGGCAGGGAATCGATCGATCAGCTCTCAGGCCCCATTGGGATCGCTCGAATCGCGGGAACTGCCTTCGAGGTCGGAGGTGTCTACAGCCTCGTAAACCTCATCGGTTTCATGTCCGTTTCCATTGGATTGATTAATCTTTTTCCGATTCCGCTGCTCGATGGCGGGCATCTTCTGTTCTACGCCATCGAAGCCGTTCGCGGCCGTCCCTTGAGTGAAAAGGCCCAGGAAATAGGGTTTCGGATAGGGTTCGTCCTAGTGGGGATGCTCATGATCGTGGCGACATGGAGCGATATTGCGCGCAAGTTTGGGTGAACACGGCGTTCACCTTGTCACAAGATTTCTTCCCCATGGAACGTGACACGGACGCCACGCCGGGTAAAAATTGCTACTGTGTTTGTATGTGCCGTTTGCAATGACGGTGAAAGTTTGTACAAGCGGGGCAGCACCGATAGGTTGGGACGTCTGTCTCAACCGGCGGGGAGGACCCTCGCATTGGACGAATTATAAAAGAAACGGGCCAGTTGATGATGTCGACGACCACGCCACGCCGGAAGAAGCCGGCCGCCACTGCAGTGATCGCCATGAGTGCTCTCATGGTGGGTTTGACCGCTGCTGAAGGCGCTTTCGCTCAAGGCGCTCCTCAATCCGGCCGCCGTGCCTCCGTTGCTCAGGGGCCGATTATCAACCGCGTTGCCATCGAAGGTAACAGCAAGGTCGAAAAGGCTCTGATCGAAGGTGAGCTGCAGGCTCGTGCGCGCACCCCGGTCAACCAGGCCACGATCGACGCCGACGTTCAGCGCATCCTCAGCATCTACAGCCGCTCCGGCCGTGGTCTTGCCCAGGTGACGCCGCGCATCGTTGATCTGCCGAACGGTCGCGTCGATGTGGTGTACACCATCGTCGAGGGTGACAAGACGGGCGTGAAGGAAATCCGCTTCGTCGGAAACAACCAGGTTTCGTCGGGCCGTCTGCGTGGCATCATGCAGACCACCGAGACCAATATCTTGAGCTTCCTCAAGAGCACGGACGTCTATGATCCGGACCGGATCGCCAACGATCTCGAGCTGATCCGCCGCTACTACCTGAAGAACGGCTATGCCGACTTCCGCGTCGTTTCCACCGATGTGCAGTTCGATGCGAATGCCGGCGGCTACGTCGTAACGATCGCCGTCGAAGAGGGCGAGCAGTACCGGATCGGCAGCGTCACCGTCGATTCACGTATCCCCACGGTCGATGCCGAGGCGCTTCGCAGCGATCTCTCGACCTCCACGGGTCAGGTCTACAACGCCGATGCCGTGCAGAAGTCGGTTCAGGCGATGACCACCGATGTGGTTCGCACCGGCAACGCCTTCGCGCAGGTTCGCCCGATCGGCACCCGCGATCCTTCCACGCGCACGATCAATCTCGGCTACGTGGTCGAGGAGGGTCCGCGCATTTACATTGAGCGGATCAACGTCCGCGGCAACACCCGTACCCGCGACTACGTCATTCGCCGTGAGTTCGACCTGGGTGAAGGCGATGCCTACAATCAGGTGTTCGTCGACCGCGCCGAGCGCCGTCTGAACAATCTCGGCTACTTCAAGCGCGTCCGCATTTCCAACGAGCCGGGCTCCTCGGCCGACCGCGTTGTCGTGAACGTGGATGTGGAAGATCAGTCCACCGGCGCCTTCTCGGTTTCGGGTGGTTACTCGACGGCTGATGGTTTCATCGGTGAAGTGTCGGTCACAGAGTCGAACTTCCTGGGTCGTGGCCAGTTCGTCCGCCTCGCCGGCCAGCTCGGCCAGCGTTCGAACGGCGTCGATTTCTCGTTCACCGAGCCGTACTTCCTCGGCTACCGCATGGCAGCCGGTATCGATCTGTTCTCGAAGTTCAGCGACCAGACACGCTACTCCCGTTACGAGAACCGCATGACGGGTGGTCAGCTCCGCCTCGGCCTGCCGTTCACGGAAGAGTTCTCGATCACCGCTCGCTACTCGCTGTACCAGCAGCAGCTGGACATCCCGAACAGCGAGAATCAGCCCTATAACGACTGCTCGATCCCGATTGCCGGCTACACTCAGCTGAATCCGGACGGCACGCCGAACCGCCTGTTCTGCGAAGGCAACGGTGAAGCCTCTCTGGCGATCAAGGGCTCGGAAGGTGACACGCTCACCTCGCTGGCTGGCTTGACCTTCAACTACAACTCCCTCGACAGCACCCGTGATCCGCGTAGCGGCTTCTACGGTGAAGTGAAGACGGACGTTGCAGGCCTCGGCGGCGACTCGCGCTACTTCCGCGCCACGGGTGACGCTCGCTACTACTACGAGATCATCGAAGACATCGTCGGTATCGCTCGTGTTCAGGGTGGTCACATCCAGGGCTTCGGCGACAATAACCAGGGTCTCGGCGAAGGCGGAACCCTGCGGATCGTCGATCAGTTCTTCATGGGTCCGTCCCTCGTCCGCGGTTTTGCCACCAACGGCATCGGCCCGCGTGACATCTCGAGCCTCGACTCGAGCGCCAACGCGCTCGGCGGCACCACCTATTTCGGCGGATCGCTCGAAGTGCAGTTCCCGATCTTCGGCCTGCCGCGCGATCTCGGCCTGAAGGGCGCTGTCTTCGCCGACGCCGGTACGCTGTTCGGCTACGAGGGTCCGACCCGATTCGACGTCAACGGCAACTCGATCATCACGGGCTACAACCCGCTGACGGGCGCGTGCACTCGCAGCGCGAACCAGACCACCACGCAGGAATGCGTGGACGTTCTCGACAGCCACAAGATCCGCTCGTCGGTCGGTGCGTCCATCCTGTGGACCTCGCCGCTCGGCCCCATCCGCTTCGACTACGCCATCGCTCTTTCGAAGGAAGAGGGTGTGGATCGCGGCGACGGTGTGAAGGTCGGTGCCGACCGCACCCAGGCCTTCCGCTTCTCGGGTGGTACGCGCTTCTAATCGGGGAGGGCGCCTTGACGGCGCCCTCACTTTTTCATGACAGAATCAAGTTTCTTCCCGCAGCACCAGACGTTGACCTTGCGTCAGGTGGCGGAGCTGGCGAATGCAACACTCCCCGACGGTGTCGACGGGGAGTTTTTGCTTAAGGGCGTTGCGCCCTTGGAAAGCGCCGGCCCGGGCGATCTCGCCTATATGGACAATCCGGCCTATGGAGGCGCTCTAGCCTCGACCCGCGCCGGAGCTTGTCTCGTCACCCCCCGTTTCGCCGCCAAGGTCCCCGCGCAGACCATCGCTCTGGTCACGCCACAGGCTTACCGGGTTTTCGCGCAGGTTCTGGGACTGCTGTTCCCCTCAGCGCTGAAGCCGGAAACATCCTTTGCCTCCACGGGCATCTCGCCGGGCTCCTTCGTTCATCCTTCCGCTCGCCTTGAGCATGGGGTCAAAGTCGATCCCGGCGCAGTGATCGGTCCCCATGCGGAAATCGGCGCCGGCACGCTTGTCGGTGCAGGCACGGTCATTGGTCCGCATGTGAAGATCGGCCGCGATTGCTCGCTCGCGCCGCATGTCACCGTGTCGAATGCCTTCATCGGCAACCGGGTCATCCTGCATCCGGGCGTGCGCATCGGCCAGGACGGATTCGGATTCGCCATGGGGCCGCAGGGCCACCTCAAGGTGCCGCAGGTCGGACGCGTCATCATTCAGGACGACGTGGAGATTGGTGCCAACACCACCGTGGACAGGGGCGCTAGCCGCGACACGGTGATCGGCGAGGGCACCAAGATCGATAATCTGGTCCAGATCGCCCATAATGTAGTCATCGGCCGCCATTGCGTGATCGTGGCTCAGGTGGGAATTGCCGGCTCGACGACGCTCGAAGATTACGTGGCCCTCGGTGGCCAGGTGGCCGTGAAGGGCCATGTGCGGATCGGCATGGGCGCCCAGATCGCCGCCACGAGCGGAGTCAACAGCGATGTTCCGGCCGGGGCGCGTTGGGGCGGAGCGCCTGCACGCCCCATGCGCGAATGGTTCCGCGAGATCACGGCCCTGAAAAAGCTTGCATCTAAGGGCGTTTCCGACAAAGACGACGACGCGTCTTCATAACGTTCGTTGCAGGACGCCCCATAATTCCGGAGTTCACGCCATGTCCGAAGCGCCCACCACGCTTCAAACCGCGGATATTCTCGAAATCCTCGAGCTGCTGCCGCACCGTTATCCGTTCCTGCTGGTCGACAAGATCATCGAGATCGACGGCGACAATTCGTGCATCGGCATCAAGAATGTCACCTTCAATGAGCCACAATTCACGGGCCATTTCCCGTCGCGCCCTATCTTCCCGGGCGTGTTCCTGATCGAGGCCATGGCTCAGACGGCAGGCGCCATCTGCGTGAAATCGAAGATCGCTCAGCAGGAGAAGCCCAAGCAGGTGTTCTTCATGACGATCGACAAGGTGAAGTTCCGCAAGCCCGTGGAGCCCGGCGACCGGGTGGAATTCCACATGAAGAAGCTCAACAATCGCCGCAACATGTGGTGGTATCGGGGCGAGGCAAAGGTGGACGGAGCCGTCGTCTGCGAGGCCGAAGTCAGCGCGATGCTGGTGACCTGATGGAAACAATGATCCACCCGACGGCAATCATCGAGGATGGCGCCAAGATCGGCGCCGGAGCCAAGATCGGCCCGTTCTGCACGATCGGCCCCGAGGTCGAACTTGGCGAAGGCTGCGAGCTGAAGAGTCACGTGGCGCTTGCCGGCAAGACGAAGATCGGCGCCCGCACGCGCATCTTCCCCTTCGCGTCCCTCGGCCATATCCCGCAGGACCTGAAGTACAAGGGCGAGCCCTCGACGCTGGAAATCGGCTCCGATTGCATGATCCGCGAAGGCGTGACCATGAACCCCGGCACCGAAGGCGGCGGCCTGCGCACGGTGATCGGCGACCGCTGCACCTTCCTGGCGGGCTCCCATGTGGGCCACGATACCAAGGTCGGCAACGACTGCATCCTGTCCAACAACGTGATGCTGGCCGGCCACGTGACGGTCGGCAATTTCGTGATCTTCGGCGGCGGCTCCGCCGTGATCCAGTTCGCCCGCGTGGGCTCCCACGCCTTCGTCGGTGGCCTGTCGGGCCTCGAGAACGATCTCATTCCCTACGGCATGGCGATGGGCAACCGCGCGCACCTGGCCGGCCTGAACATCATCGGCATGCGCCGCCGCAACTTTACCCGCGAGCAGATACACGACATTCGCCGCGCTTATCGTCTGCTGTTCGCGGATGAGGGCACCTTGGCCGAGCGCGTGGAGGATGTGGCGGCGGAGTTCGACAGCCACCCCTTCGTCCACGAGATCCTCGACTTCATTCGTGATGGCAAGGACCGGGCAATCTGCACGCCTCGGGATCCCGTCAGCTCGTCCGGTTGAGGCCGGATGCAGCCCAAGCGTGAGATCATCGGCGAAGGCCCCATCGCGATCATCGCCGGAGCCGGTCGTCTTCCCATCCAGCTCGTGGAGCATCTGGAAAAGACGGGCCAGGATTATCGCGTCCTGGCCTTTCGCGGATTTGCCGCGCCCGAGCTGCGCAAGCGGGCTCATGCCAATGTGGACTTACTCGACCTCAAGACGATCATGAGCACCCTGGAGGGCTGGCGGCCTCGCGCCGTCTCCCTCGTGGGGGCCGTGCGCCGCCCCGGCTTCACCGCTTTGCTCGGGGCCTATTCGGCCCTGCGCAACATGCACGAGGTGAAAGAGGTTATCACCCGCGGCGACGATCAGGTTCTGCGCGGTGCGGTGATGCTCATCGAGGAGCGTGGTCTCAATGTAGTCGGTGCCCATGAACTCGCGCCGGATCTTGTCGCGTCCCGAGATTTACGGGGCACCTTGCAGCCGAACGAGGATGACCGGCAGGCTATCGCCGTCGGGCTTGATCTGCTCGCCTCGCTTTCCGCCTTCGATATCGGCCAGGGTGCCGTCATTGCCCGCAATCACGTGCTCGCCATCGAAGGCCCGGAAGGCACTGACCGCATGATGCGTCGTGTCAGGGCCCAGCGCCAATCCTGGTTCGGCCTTCGCCGGCGCAAGGAGGGCGGGGTACTCATCAAGGCCGCCAAGCTTGGGCAGGATCTGCGCGTCGACATGCCGACCATCGGCCCTCGGACAGTTGCCGAGGCCGCGAAAGCCGGTCTTTCCGGTATCGCCATCGGTGCCGGCTCGACCTTCGTGCTGGAGCAGGAGGAAACCCTGCGAACGGCCGACAGGCTCGGCGTGTTTCTCGCCGCCGTCGATCTTCCCTGGATGGAGACCTCCGTTGTCTGACCCGCGGCAGCTGAACATCTGGATCGTGTCGGGCGAGGAATCGGGCGATCAGTTGGGGGCAAAGCTCATGCGTGCTCTCAAAGCCAGGCTCGGTGCCGAGCGCCTGCATTTCGGCGGCGTCGGCGGGCATGCCATGGCCAAGGAAGGCCTGACCAGTATCTTCCCGTTGGAAGAGATTGCCGTCATGGGCATCTCCGCCGTCATCGCCCGTCTTCCGACAATCCTCAAGCGCATCCGCTTCACCGTGGATGCCGTTGTCGCGGCGAAGCCCGACTGCCTCATCATCATCGACAGCCCGGATTTCACGCACCGCGTGGCAAAGGCTGTGCGGCAGCGCGCGCCGGGAATCCCCATCGTCGATTACGTCAGCCCGTCCGTCTGGGCCTGGAGGCCGGGGCGGGCCGCGAAGATGCGTGCTTATGTGGACCATCTCCTCGCGCTGCTGCCCTTCGAACCGGATGCCCACAAGCGCCTCGGCGGTCCGCCCACCACCTATGTCGGCCATCCGCTCATCGAGCGCCTCGCCGAGGTCAGGCCCGCTCCTGGCGAGCGGGGCGCCGATCTTAATGCGCCTTTGAAGCTCGTCGTCCTGCCCGGCAGCCGCCGCTCGGAGGTCAGCCGCCTCATGGAGCCTTTCGGCGAAGCGCTGAAGCTTTTGCAGGAGCAGGCTCCGCGTTCCTTCGAGGTGACGATTCCAGCCGTGCCGCATCTGGCAGATGAGATCAAGGAACGAGCGCAGTCTTGGAGCGTGAAGCCCAAGATCGTGCTGGGAGAAGCCGCGAAGTGGGCAGCCTTCCGCGAGGCCGATCTTGCACTCGCGGCCTCGGGCACGGTGACCCTGGAGCTAGGTCTCTCAGGCGTTCCGATGGTGGTTGCCTATCGGGTATCGAAGATCGAGGAAGTGCTGAAGTACCTCATCAAGGCGCCATCGATCGTGCTGACTAACCTCGTGCTCGGGGAGAATGTGATCCCCGAACTCATTCAATGGGACTGTACGCCCGATAAGCTCCGGGATGCGATCCTGCCCCTCATGAACGACAGCACTGAACGGCAGCGTCAGCTTGCGGCTTTTGCCAAGCTCGACGGCCTCATGAGGATCGGCGACGAGACGCCGAGCGAGCGCGCGGCGCGAGTGGTATCTGAAGTGCTTGCGGCTCGATAGCCGCCTTTGCCTTTTCTAGTCTTTGAAACTCTATTTCTCTATGCTCGACAGTGAGGTTGGAGGAATAGCGCCGTGATCACGAGGCATAATCTGTTTCTGAGCACCATTTGCGGAATTCTCGTCGCCATCTTGGTACACAGCGCTCGGGCCGATGAACTCAAATGCGAAGGTCCCTTCGCCAAGGACTCAGATCACAAACGTCTCGTGACCTCCTTCGGGAAATCCAATGTCTCAAGAGATACGGTCTACGTCGAAGGTGATGGCTTCCCTGCAAGCATCGTCTTTCCGAAAGAGCCTGATCGGAGATTGGAAGTCCTCTGGTGGAATGAAAAAGCCCGCCGGCGGCCTGCTACGATTCAAGCAGATGGGGCGGGGTGGGTTGGCCCAAGGGGCATTCGCGTCGGGATGACACTGGGTGAAGTGGAAGCGCTTAACGGCAAGCCCTTCACGCTTCTAGGTTTCGGCTGGGATTTCGGTGGCAGAATTTCGGAATGGAAAGGCGGGGCCTTCGACAATCTTCCGGGAAGTTGCCAATTGATTGTTTTCTTTTCCGAGGAACAGAACGTTGATGAGGCTGCCTCGCTGAAAGTCGCTGGCGACCGTGAATTCATCTCGAACCAGAACGAAATGAAGGCCGTCAAACCAAGGGTCGCCAGGATCGGCCTAGGCTATCCACAGCAAGCGCAATAAAAAGGGGCCTTGCGGCCCCTTTTCCATATTCATGTCGGAAGATCTCACCCGCGCTGAGCGACCGTCACGTAGCTGCGCTCGGGCGAGCCCGTGTAGAGCTGGCGCGGGCGGCCGATGCGCTGGGACGGGTCTTCGATCATCTCGCTCCACTGGGCGATCCAGCCGACCGTGCGGGCCAGCGCGAAGAGCACCGTGAACATGGAGGTGGGGAAGCCCATCGCCTTCAGGGTAATGCCCGAATAGAAATCGATGTTCGGGTAGAGCTTCTTCTCGACGAAGTAGTCGTCCTTCAGGGCGATCTGCTCGAGCTCCATGGCGACGTCGAGGAGCGGATCGTCCTTGATGCCGAGTTCGCTGAGTACCTCGTGCGTGGTCTTCTGCATGATGCGAGCGCGCGGGTCGTAATTCTTGTAGACCCGGTGGCCGAAGCCCATGAGGCGGAACGGATCGTTCTTGTCCTTCGCCTTGGCGATGTACATCGGGATCTTGTCGGGCGTGCCGATCTCTTCCAGCATCTTGAGGGCGGCTTCGTTGGCGCCGCCGTGGGCAGGGCCCCAGAGGCAGGCGATGCCGGCCGCGATGCAGGCAAAGGGGTTGGCGCCGGAAGAGCCGGCCAGACGCACCGTCGAGGTCGAGGCGTTCTGCTCGTGATCGGCGTGGAGGATGAAGATCCGGTCCAGAGCGCGAGAGAGAACCGGGTTCACCTTGTATTCTTCAGCCGGCACGGCGAAGCACATGCGCAGGAAGTTCGAGGTGTAGTCCAGGTCGTTCTGCGGATACACGAAGGGCTGGCCCACATGGTACTTGTAGGCCATGGCGGCGAGAGTCGGCATCTTCG
Source organism: Microvirga sp. (assembly GCA_041913065.1). Classification (GTDB taxonomy): domain Bacteria; phylum Pseudomonadota; class Alphaproteobacteria; order Rhizobiales; family Beijerinckiaceae; genus Microvirga. Next base: position 54,415 of record JAYSGD010000014.1, read on the forward strand.
CGATCATACGCATGGAAGCGACCATGCGCTGGTGCGGATCGGAGATGTCGGTCGAGTCGTGGTAGAAGGCCGAGAGCGCGCCGACGCAGGCGACCATGATCGCCATCGGGTGAGCATCGCGGCGGAAGCCGGTGAAGAACCGGTTCATCTGGTCATGCACCATGGTGTGGCGCGTGACGCGGTAATCGAAATCGGCCTTCTGGGCGGCGGTCGGCAGCTCTCCGTAGAGCAGCAGGTAGCAGGTCTCGAGGAAGTCGCCGTGCTCGGCAAGCTGGTCGATGGGGTAGCCGCGATAGAGCAGCACGCCCTCGTCGCCGTCGATATAGGTGATCTTCGACTCGCAGGAGGCGGTCGAGGTGAAGCCGGGGTCGTAGGTGAACATCCCGGTCTGGCCGTACAGCTTCGAAATATCGATGACGCTCGGGCCGATGGTGCCCTCTTTCACCGCCAGGTCCACGGCCTTGTTGTCGACTGAGAGTGTGGAGTTGGAACTCATGGGTCTTCGACCTTTCAGCAGGAGGCCGGGCATAACCTAGGGCAGCCGGGGGTGTGGAGGAGGGGCCTCCATAGGGACTGCCGGACTGAAGGTCAGCCGGTCGGTGGGAAGATATGGGGCTTTCCGTAGCTTATCCGTAGGGACTAAAGCAAGCACATCTAAAGGCGAGTGCGCCTGCTATGCAGCAGGCGCATCCTTCAACTGATCTTGAATTCGCAACAGAGTTTCATCCTTGCCGAGCACGGCCATGACGTCGAAGAGACCGGGTGAGGTGGCCCGGCCCGTCAAGGCGGCCCGAAGGGGCTGTGCCACTTGGCCGAGCTTCGCGCCAATCGCATCCGCATGCTCGCGGCTGACGGCCTCGACGCTCTGGGCGGACCAGTCCGTGACGGCTTCGAGCTTTGCCGTAATTCCGGCAAGCCGCGGGAGACCATCGGCAAGGAGGCCCGCTGCCTTCTCGTCCAGCTTGAGCGGACGTTGGGCATAGAGATAATAGGCGCTGTCCAAGAGCTCCACGAGGTTCTTGGCGCGCTCCTTCAGGCCCGGCATGGCGGCGATGAGCTTCTCGCGCATAGCTGGAGGGAACTTGGGACCAAGGCCACGCTCTCCACCGATCTCTGGCAGGATGGTCTCGATGGCCTGCACAAGCTCCTCATCATCCGTCTGGCGCATGTAATGGCCGTTGAGGTTCTCCAGCTTGGCGAAGTCGAAGCGCGAGGGCGAGCGGCCGATATTCCTGAGATCGAAGGCGTCGATCATCTCCTGGGTGGTGAAGATCTCCTGGTCGCCGTGGCTCCAGCCGAGGCGCACGAGGTAGTTGCGCATGGCGATCGGCAGGTAACCCATGGCGCGATAGGCCTCGACGCCGAGCGCGCCATGACGTTTGGAGAGCTTTGCGCCGTCCGGACCCAGGATCATGGGCACGTGCGACATGCTCGGCACGTTCCAGCCCATGGCCTGATAAATCTGGGTCTGGCGTGCGGCGTTGGTCAGGTGATCGTCGCCACGGATCACGTGGGTCACGCCCATGTCGTGATCGTCCACCACGACGGCCAGCATGTAGGTGGGCGTGCCGTCCGAGCGCAGGAGAACGAGATCGTCGAGATCCTTGTTCTGCCACACCACGCGGCCCTGGACCTCGTCCTCGACCACCGTCTCGCCCTCGGTGGGCGCTTTCAGGCGGATGACAGGCTTCACGTCCTTCGGGGCCTCGGACGGGTCGCGGTCGCGCCAGCGGCCGTCATAGCGGGAGGGGCGGCCCTCCTTGCGGGCAAGCTCGCGCATCTCCTCCAGCTCCTGCTGGGACGCATAGCAGTAATAGGCGCGGCCCTGGGCCAGCAGCGTCTCGGCCACCTCCCGGTGACGGGCGGCGCGGGCGAACTGGTATACCACGTCGCCGTCCCAATCGAGGCCGAGCCATTTCAGCCCGTCGATGATGGCCTCGATGGCGGCGTCCGTGGAACGTTCCCGGTCGGTATCCTCGATGCGCAGCAGCATCTTGCCCCCATGCCGCTTGGCATAGAGCCAATTGAAAAGGGCCGTGCGGCCTCCGCCGATATGCAGGAAGCCGGTCGGCGAGGGGGCGAAGCGGGTGACGACACTCATCGCAGGAACCTTAAGTAAGATCTTGAAATCACGCGGCTTGGCTGCCCATCCGCGATGCCCACAGCTCATCCACAGGGTGATTTGGGCCGTTGAATGCGGTCGTCTAGCATGCAACCGACCCCGCGTTAAGCCGAACCCATGATCGAAGACAATAAAGAGCAGCCCAGCCGGATCCCCCGCGCCACCGCGCGGGCGCTCGCGTTGCCGCGCCCGGCGGGTTTCGTGTTCGATTGGCGGTTCATCGACTGGCGGGATTGGCTGGCGCGGCAGGTGGCGCGCGAGATCGAGCAGCGGCGGCTGTTCCCCTGGCTCGCGGTGTGCTTCGGGCTCGGCATCCTCGCGTTCTTCCAGGCGGATCGGCCTGCTTTATGGGCACCACTGGGTGCGTTTGGCCTCTGCTGCGCGGGGGGCGTGCTGCTGCGGCACAATCTTGCCGCCCTTTGTGCCATGGTGGCGTTGGCCGCTTTGTTCGCCGGCTTCTCGGCGGTCGTCATCCGCACCCGCAGCGTCGCCGCACCCGTGCTGACGAAGCTCACGATTGCGCCGGTGACGGGCTTTATCGAAGCTGTCGAGGACAGGGAGACGGGCAAGCGCGTTCTGCTCAACGTGACAAGTCTTCAGGGCGTAGCCGACAGCGAGCGGCCCGAGCGGGTGCGAGTTACCATCCGCAAGGGGGACCATCTCGCGCCCGGGCAATTCATCAGTGGCAATGTCCGCCTGTTGCCGCCGCCTCAGGCCGCCTGGCCTGGCGGATACGATTTTGCGCGGGACGCGTATTACAAGGGTATCGGTGCGGTCGGTTCGTTCACGGGAGCAGTGCGTCAGATTGATCCTCCTGCGCCGCCCAGTTGGCAATTGCGTCTTGCTGCTAGCGTCGATGAGGCCCGAAATGCCCTGACGCAGCGCATCGCTTCAGCGATCGGCGGCGCCGCGGGCGGTGTCGGCGCGGCGCTGGTCACCGGCAAGCGCGGGCTGATCGGCGAGCCGACGAACGACGTGCTGCGCTCGGCAGGGATCTACCACATCGTATCGATTTCCGGTCTTCACATGGTTTTGGCGGCGGGCACGTTCTTCTGGCTCGTGCGCTCACTTCTGGCGTTGGCGCCGGGGCTCGCGCTGCTCTGGCCGGTGAAGAAGATCGCCGCCGTCGCGGCCATGGCGGGCGGCACGGCCTATTGCATCTTCTCAGGTTCCGATGTGGCGACCGAGCGCTCGCTTGTCATGACGCTCGTGATGTTCGGTGCGGTGCTCGCGGATCGACCCGCCTTGAGCATCCGCAACCTGTCGATTGCCGCCATCATCGTGCTCGCACGCGAGCCCGAGGCGCTTCTAGGGCCGAGTTTTCAGATGTCCTTCGGCGCGGTGGCCGCAATGATGGCGCTCGTGCCGCTGATGCACCGGCAGCAGGAAGGCGGCGCGTCCGCAACCCTGATCGAGAAGATCGTTAGCTGGACTGGGCGGTCCGCGCTTGGTCTCGTAACCACGACGCTCGTCGCCAGCATCGCAACCGCGCCTTTCGCGGCCTATCATTTCCAGAGCCTCAATCCCTACGGCCTCATCGGCAACGCTCTCGCTCTGCCGCTGGTCTCGCTGGTGGTGATGCCGGCCGCGGTTCTGGGCGTGCTGGCCTATCCGTTCGGGCTCGATGGCCCCGTGTGGCAGGTGATGGGGTTGGCCGTTGCGAAAGTGATTGAAGTTTCCACCTGGGTCGGCGCTTTCAGCGGCTCGACCGTGATCGTACCTGCGCTGCGCATCGCCGCATTGGCATCCTTGAGCCTCGGGCTTCTCGTGCTGACAATCCCGGCATCGCCGCTGCGGTGGTTGGCGCTTCTGCCTGCCGGTATCGGCCTTGCATTTGCGGCAACGCCCGACCGTTACGACATCTATGTGGATCGGGAAGGGGCGGGAGCCGCGATCCGTAACGCACAAGGGCAACTGACGCTTGTCGGCAAGCCGTCCGGCTTCGTCGCCGAGCAATGGCTGCGCGCGGATGGCGATGCGCGCAGCATCGAGGACAAGACGCTCCGACAAGCCGCGCAATGCGACAGGCTCGGCTGCGTGGTGGAGACGGACAAACGCCGTACCATCGCGTTTGTGCAGGAGTTTTCGGCTTTCGAAGAGGATTGCCGCCGTGCGGCGATCATCATCTCGAAAATGGAGGCGCCGCAATCATGCACGGCCGCTCTCGTCATTGACCGCGCATCGCTGAACGAGCGCGGCGCGATTGCCGTCCGACTCGGAGCGGATAGGGCCGATATGCAATCCGTGAAAAAGGGACAGGAAGTGCATGTCTGGCCCGGCGTGAAGACTGCTGGAGCGGACGACGCTGTTCAAAACAAGACTGCTCAGGAACCTCCGCGTCCGGCGCGGCCCGTTCCTGAGCAGGATCTTCCCGAGGAAGAGATCAGTAGCGACGAACCAGGCTGACGAGCTTGCCCTGGATCTTGACCCGATCGGGGCCGAGAACGCGGGTCTCGTAGGCCTGATTGGCGGCCTCCAGCGCGATGGACGAGCCACGGCGGCGGAAACGCTTGAGGGTCGCTTCCTCGTCGTCGATGAGCGCCACGATGATGTCGCCCGTATTGGCGGTATCCTGACGGCGGATCACCACGAGATCACCGTCGAGAATGCCGGCTTCCACCATCGAGTCGCCACGCACCTCGAGAGCGAAGTGATCGCCCTGGGTGAGAAAATCGCCCGAGAGGGTGATGGAGTGGCTGCGGGTCTGGATCGCGGAGATCGGCACACCGGCAGCGATACGGCCCATGACCGGGATCGACATTTCGCGGTCGCGCGGATCGGGTGCGGGCTGCGGCGCGGCCTTCTTGCCGGCGAGACCGCCTTCGACCACGCTCGGCGTGAAGCGGCGCTGCCCGGCGGCTGCTCCGACGGATTCGGGAAGGCGGATCACCTCGAGGGCGCGGGCGCGGTTGGGCAGGCGACGGATGAAGCCGCGCTCCTCGAGCGCGGTGATGAGACGGTGAATGCCGGATTTCGACTTGAGATCGAGCGCGTCCTTCATTTCGTCAAAGGACGGCGGAACCCCGGTTTCACGCAGCCGCTCATGGATGAAGCGGAGCAATTCGTGCTGCTTGCGCGTGAGCATGACAGACCTTTACTGCTCCCTGAAGGAGCGATTCTGGAAAACAAAGCAAGAACAGGTTAATCGTTCTTGCTGTGTTCTGCAAGTCTACGCTTAAGCTGAATGTTAATTTTGTGAATTGAGGCGAGTATAGCCCGCACTGACTGCGGCCGTCGTGGGGGGAAATCGAGGCGCGACAAGGGGTTCTAGCAAAATCGCGTCAGCCGGATGATCCGGCAGGGCTCTCCCGCTTGGGCCACCGGAGCGTGGGGCGGTCTGACCAGAAGGGCTTCCGAGCGCTCCAGAATGCTGAGCATCGACGAATCCTGAATCAGATGCGGCATGGCGACCGGCAGCGGCATCCGCTCCGTCCTCTGCGTCAGAGCGATCTCGAATTCTTGATATGTCAGCGAAGCGCGCATGTAATCCTGCCGTGGGCCGTTGGCGGGAAGGTCGGCGCCGAGGATCGCGGTCTCGGTCGGATCCTGGTCGGGCTGGGCATCGCCCAACAGGGCACGGATGGCTGGAATCAGAAACAGGACGGCGCAGACGAGGGACGACACGGGATTGCCGGGTAGGCCCAGCAGCATCATCGGGCCGAGATGACCATGCATGAGCGGCTTGCCGGGTCTCAGCGCCACGCGCCAGAAGCCGAGTTCCATGCCCTGGCTTTGGAGTGCCTTCTGCACAAGATCGTGCTCGCCGACCGAGGCGCCGCCGAGCGTCACCAGAATATCGGCATTCGAGTCACGAGCGGCCTGGATGCGCTCCTCCAAGCTCTCCATGGTGTCGCGTGCGATGCCGAGATCGATGGCCTCGCCCCCTGCCTTCTCCACCATCATGGCGGTGGCGGGCAGGCTCGATGCGGTGATCTGATCGGGGCCGGCCGGTTCTCCGGCCCTGACCAGTTCATCGCCGGTTGCGAGAATGGCTACGCGGGGCTTGCGTCTCACAGGCAGTGTTCCATGGCCCATGGCGGCCGCCAGGGCGACATGGCGGGAATCGAGACACAGGCCCGCCTGCAGCAGCACATCGCCGGCGCCGAAATCGAGACCGACTTTGCGGATATGCTGGCCCGAGCGAGGGGCTTCCTTGATCGTGACGCGATCTGCGGCAATTTCCGTGTCTTCCTGAAGAACAACCGCATCCGCCCCGTCAGGCAGAGGTGCGCCGGTAAAGATGCGAACTGCTTGGCGCTCTTCGACTAAGCCTGAAAACCGCTTGCCCGCGGCGCTTGCGCCGATCACATGCAATGCCGTCGGCACATGCAAGACATCGGCAGAGCGCACGGCATATCCGTCCATGGCGGAAGCAGGGAAGGGAGGTTGGTCACGCGACGCAGCGACATCCTCCGCCAATGCGCGGCCTGCGCATCGGCTCAACGGTACATGCTCGATGGAAACCGGCTTGTCGACGCTTGCCAGCACGCGGCGCAAGGCATCTTCGACCGGGATCAAGCTCATGGCGCCTCGTAAATTCCAGAGCGGCCGCCGCTCTTCATCCGAAGCCGCACGTTCTCGATCCGCATGCCTTTGTCGGCAGCCTTCACCATGTCATAGATCGTGAGGCACGCGATGGAGACTGCAGTCAACGCTTCCATCTCGACACCAGTCTGGCCGGAAACTTTGACTTCCGCCGTCACGCGCACGCCGGGCAGCGTGTCGTCGAGCTCGCAATCCACCTTTACCTTTGAAATGAGAAGCGGATGACAGAGCGGGATCAGCTCATGCGTGCGTTTGGAGGCCATGATGCCGGCCAACCGCGCCGTGCCGAGCACATCGCCCTTCTTCGCATCGCCCTGACGAATGAGAGCCACCGTTTCCGGCAGCATCACCACGCATCCTTCCGCAATCGCGGTGCGGCTGGTGACGTCTTTCTCCGAGACGTCGACCATATTGGCCTTACCCTTCGCGTCGAGATGCGTGAGCGTCGTCATGCGGCCTCGCCGAAAAGGAGCTTGCGCGTGGCACTCGCCACATCCGTCTGCCGCATCAGGCTCTCGCCCACGAGGAATGTGCGGATGTCGACCCTGGTCAGGCGCGCGATGTCTTCAATCGTGAAGATGCCGCTCTCGCCGACGATGATGCGGTCGGACGGAATGAGCGGCGCCAACTCTTCGCTGACGGACAGTGATACATCGAACGTGCGCAGGTTGCGGTTGTTGATGCCGACCAGCTTCGTGCCGAGCGGGATGGCGCGCTCCAGCTCTGGGCGGTCATGCACTTCGACCAGCACATCCATGCCGAGATAATGCGCCGTGTCGATCAGTGCGCTGGCCTCGTCGTCCGTGACGCTTGCCATGATGACGAGGATGCAATCGGCGCCCCAGGCCCGGGCCTCGTAGACCTGATAAGGCTCGAACATGAAGTCCTTGCGCAAGGCAGGGAGACCGGAGGCATCGCGAGCCTGAGCAAGATACTCGGGCTTGCCTTGGAAGGACGGCTCGTCGGTAAGCACCGACAGGCAGGTCGCTCCGCCATCCGCGTAGGCCTTCGCGAGGCTCGGCGGGTCGAAGTCGGCGCGGATCAGGCCCTTCGAGGGGCTTGCTTTCTTCACCTCGGCGATCAGAGCGGGGCGGCCTTCGGCGAGGTGTTGCTCGATGGCTTTCGCGAAGCCGCGAGCGGGCGCAGCCGCCCTTGCTCGACGTTCCATCTCGGCGGGCGGGACGGCAGCTTTCGCGGCCTCGATCTCATTGCGCTTGTAGGCTTCGATGCGGCTGAGAACATCGCTCATGCTGCGCGCTCCGTCAGATGCTTGCGCAGGTGTTCGACACCTGGATGAGACGGTCGAGCATCGCCTTCGAGGCGCCGCTGTCGAGCGCCTGCGTTGCGCGCTCAAGGCCGTCGCGAAGATTGGCCGCTTCATCCGCGATCACGAGCGCGGCAGCCGCATTGAGAAGCGCCACATCACGATAGGCGGTGCGGGCGCCGTCGAGAACGGCGCGGAGCTGCTTCGCATTGTGCTCGGGATCGCCGCCCTTCAGGTCTTCGAGCTTGGCGACCGGCAGGCCGACTTCTTCCGGCGTCACGGTGAAGCGGCGGATCGCACCGTTCTCCAGCGCGGAGACGAAGGTCGGTCCCGTCGTGGTCATCTCATCGAGACCGTCGGATCCATGGACGACCCAAAGCTTCTTCGAACCCAGCTCTTTGAGAACCTGAGTCAGCGGATCGAGCCAAGCCTCTGAAAATACGCCGAGAAGCTGGCGCTTCACGCCGGCGGGATTGGAAAGCGGGCCGAGCAGGTTGAAGATCGTGCGGGTGCCGAGCTCCACGCGCACCGGCGCCACGTGGCGCATGGCGGCATGGTGCGTCTGGGCGAACATGAAGCACAGGCCCGCATCCTTCAGGCAACGCTCAAGGCCTTCAGGCGTGAGGCCGAGTTTCAGGCCGAGCGCTGCGAGCACGTCCGCCGTGCCGGACTTCGAGGACGCCGCGCGGTTGCCGTGCTTGGCCACCGGGACGCCGCAGGAAGCGACGATGATGGATGCGAGCGTCGAGATGTTGTAGCTGCCCGAATGATCGCCGCCCGTGCCGACGATATCGACGGCGTTGTCCGGGGCATTCACCGTCAGCATGCGCCCGCGCATCGCGGAAACGGCGCCGATGATTTCTTCGAGCGCCTCGCCGCGCACCCTGAGCGCCATCAGGAAGGCGCCGCCCTGGGCATGCGTCACCTCGCCGGAGAGCAGGTCGTCGAAGGCCGAGCGCGCCTCGTCCCGGCTGAGCGAAGCGCCGGTGGCGACCTTGGCGAGGTAGGACTTGAAGGATTCCATTGTCTCAGTGTCCTGATGGAGCAGCGGAGGAATGCTTGGCGTTCCATTCCTTTGCCAGCTCGAAGAAGTTCTTCATGATCGTCACCCCGTGCTCCGACAGGATGCTCTCGGGATGGAACTGCACTCCGTGGATCGGCAGCGTGCGGTGCGACAGGCCCATGACGAGGCCATCCGTCGTCTCGGCCGTCACCACAAGATCCTTGGGGCAGGTCTCCCGGTCGACGATGAGCGAGTGATAGCGGGTGGCCTTGAACGGCCCGTTGATGCCGCGAAACACGGATTGACCCTGGTGTTCCACCTCGGAGACCTTGCCGTGCATGGGCAGTGGCGCATGGCAGACGGTGCCGCCGAAAACCTGCCCGATGGTCTGGAGTCCGAGGCACACGCCGAAGGTGGGGATCTCGGGCGAGGCGCGTTTCACGAGATCGAGGCAGACGCCCGCCTCGTTCGGCGTGCAGGGGCCGGGCGAGAGCACGATGGCGTCGGGCCTCGACGACAGGACCTCATCGACGGTGATGGCGTCGTTGCGGACCACATCCACCGAGGTTGCAAGCGGGCCCAACAGATGCACCAGGTTCCAGGTGAAGCTGTCGTAATTGTCGATCACGAGCACACGGGTCATAGCGCACCGACGTTCGCGCAAGGGGTGAGGGCGGTCAAGAGCACACTCATTGGCCCATCCTCGCCTGGCTCGCGAACCGCACCGCTTCCTCGGCGGCCTTGAACAAGGCCTTCGACTTGTTGATGCATTCCTGCTGCTCGGAGGCCGGGTCGGAATCGTAGACGATGCCCGCACCCGCCTGGACGGCCATTCGCCCGTCCTTCACCACGGCGGTGCGCAGCACGATGCAGGTATCCATCTCCCCATTGGCACCGAAATAGCCGATGCACCCGGCGTAAGGCCCGCGCTTGTCCTTCTCCAGCTCGTCGATGATCTGCATGGCACGGACCTTCGGGGCGCCGGAGACAGTACCCGCCGGGAAGCCGGCGACCAGCGCATCGAGCGCGTCGAACGAGGGGTCGAGCCTGCCTTCCACATTCGAGACGATGTGCATCACTTGGCTGTAATATTCGAGGAAGAAGGAATCCGTGACCTGCACGGAGCCCATTTCCGCCACGCGGCCCACATCGTTGCGGCCGAGATCGAGCAGCATCAGGTGCTCCGCGCGCTCCTTCTGGTCGGCGAGCAGGCTCTCCGCATGAGCGCGGTCCTCAGCGGCGGTCGCGCCGCGCGGGCGCGTTCCCGCGATGGGGCGGATCGTGACCTTGCCATCGCGCACCCGCACCAGGATCTCCGGCGAGGAGCAGACGATCTGGAATTCCTCGAAATCGAGATAGCAGAGGAACGGCGCGGGATTGACCCGACGAAGCGAGCGATAGAGCGCGAACGCGGGCAGGGGGAAGGCCGACTCGAAGCGCTGAGAGAGAACGACCTGAAAGATGTCGCCCGCGCGGATGTACTCCTTAGCCCTGGCGACCATCTGCCCGAATTCTTCCGGCGTCGTGTTCGATACCGGCGGCTCGAAATCGATCTTCGTTGGATCGCTGCGATCCTCGATGGGCAGCGGGCTCTCAAGCGCGCTTGTCACCTCGTCGAGACGGGCGAGCGCCGTCTCGTAGGCTGTCTTCGCTGAAACGCCGGATCGCGGACGCACCGGAGTGATGAGCGAGATTTCGTCCTTCACCGCATCGAACACCACCATGACGGTGGGGCGGATGAGGATGGCGTCCGGCACCTTCAAGACGTCCGTGTTGGGTTCGGGCAGACGCTCCATCTGCCGCACCATGTCGTAGCCCAAATAGCCGAAGAGGCCTGCCGCCATCGGCGGGAGGTCGTCGAACAGGGGCAGGGCGCTTTCCTTGATCAGCGCGCGCAGACTCTCCAGCGGCGCAAGCTCTTCCGTCTTGAACTGTCCCTCGCGGGAGAGCGCATTTCGGTCGAGGGAGGCTACGCCGTCCTGGCAGCGCCAGACGAGATCAGGATCGAGGCCGATCATCGAGAACCGGCCTCGCGTGGCACCGCCCTCCACCGATTCCAGCAGGAAGGCCGAGCCTTTCCGCTGGTGCCGCAGCTTGATGAAGGCGGCGACGGGAGTGAGGAGATCGCCGACGAGGGTAGCGCGCAGAACGCCCGCCTCGCCCGCCTCATAGGCCTTAGCGAAAGTCTCGAAATCGGGCGCGATGCTCATGGCTTAGAGTTCGCCGCCCGTCGCCTGACGCAGCGCCTGCTGGTTGATGACGACGCCGAGGTCCTGGCGGGCCTGGGCGATGTACTCGCCGATCAGGTCGTCGCCCATGCCGTTGCGCAGCTGGTTGTCGATGCTCTGTGCTTCCTGCGTGCTGGTGTTCATGGGCGGCACCGTCGCGGCGGTCACCTTGAATACGGCGCGGCTGTCGGCGGCGCTCGGGGCATTGCCGGACTTGCCGACCGGCGTCGCGAAGATGCGGTTCACAGCCTCGGCCGAAAGGTCGTCCTTCGCCGCGTTGCGGGCGAGATCGGTAACGTTCTTCGCCTGAGCGCTCACCGACTGAGCGACAGCCTCGATGGCCTCTCCCTTTTCGAGACGGTCGGTCAGCTCTCGGGCCTTCTCGGAAAGGCGCTGGGCGATCTGGTCCTCGCGCCACTGAGCGGCAACCTGATCGCGAACCTCGTCGAGGGTCTTCTCACGAGAAGGCTCGATGCCGGTCACGTCGTACCAAGTATAGCCACCGTCACCCGCGCGAAGGGCTTCATTGTCGACACCGATATCGGATGCGAACGCTGCCTTCACGACAGCATCCTTGTTGGCGACATTGACTGGTGCGCCGGTCTTGTCGAGGCCGCCCGCATCGACGGCGGGAAGCTGTACGAGGGTCAGGTTCCTTTCCTTGGCGATGTCGGCCAGGGGCTTCGCGCCCGCGCGCAGGTCCTCAATCTCGTCGTGGATTTTCTCGATCTCGCCCTGGGCGCGCTCCCGCGCGACCTCCTGGCGAATTTCGGCGGCCACTTCCTCGAAGGGGCGCACGGCCTCGGGCTGAATCTGCGTGACGCGGACCAGAACCGGGCCGAAGCGGCCGGCGATCGGGGCGCTCACGCCGTTGAGTTCCAGCGCGAAGGCGGCTTCGGCGACCGCTGCATCGAGCATTTCGCTCTTGGCGAAGGTGCCGAGTTCAAGGCCGGAGGCCGCAACGCCGCGCTCGGCCGCGACGGATTCGAATGTCGCGCCTTCCTTGATCTTGGCGGCGGCAGCTTCCGCGTCCGCAACAGCGGTGAAGGGGATCTGCTGGATGGTGCGGCGCTCGGGCTGGCCATAACGGGCCTTCTGCTGCTCGTAGCGCTGGCGGGCATCCGCGCCGGAGACCGCATCCGGCTTCGCGATGGCGGCCGCATCGAGCACCAGCACGGAAACCGCACGATATTCGGGAGCGCGGTAGGTACCCTTGCGCTCGTTATAGAAGCTTGCGAGCTGCTCCTGCGTGGGGGCAGGGATGTCTCCGGCGGCAGCTGCATTCAGAACGAGGTAGGACGCGGCGCGGCGCTCGCTGGTGTAGCGGTGCACGGCTTCACGGGCGGCAGCCGGTACGGTCACTTCGCCTGCGAGACCTTGAGCGAGGTGCAGGCGGGCCATGGACTGACGCTGCTCCTGAACGAAGCCGGCCTCGGAAAGCCCTGCGTTGCGGAGAGCCTGATCGAAGGCGGCACGGTTGAACTGCCCGTCCGAGCCCCGGAAGGCCGGGTTCTCCATGATGGAGCGGGCCACCAGCTGATCCGAGACGGAAAGGCCGAGCTTGCGGGCCTCCTCGGCCATCACGGCCTCGGTTACGAGGTTGCTCACGATCTGCTGGTCGAGGCCGATGGCGCGTGCCTGCTCAGGGCTGATCACCGTGCCGAACTGGCGGGTGAGCTGCTGGAGCTGGTTGGTATAGGCGGCGCGCACCTGATCGACGGTGATCCTGGTATCGCCGACCTCGGCCACCGTCGAGGCTGGAGCCGCGCGGAAGATGTCGCCGATGCCCCAGATCGCGAAGCTGACGATCAAAGCGCCGAAAAAGATGGTGGCGATGGTTTTGCCGACCAGGGTTTGCCCAGCCTTGCGCATGTTCCGAAGCATCGTGAACCCGTCTTTCGAAAAACTGTTAAACAGGGCGATAGCCCATCAAAGGCCCGGGGAAAAGGGCAAGTCAGGTTGAAAGAGACATCAAGCCTCTGCTACTGCCAAGTTATCAAGCGTGACGGGAGTGAATGAATGAGCGTCGATAGGCCGCGCCCGCTGGTGGCGGGAAACTGGAAAATGAACGGGTTGAAGTCGTCCGCGAAGGTGCTGGACGAGGTTCATGCCGGTTACACGCCGGGCCTGAAAGCCAAGGTGGACTTGGCCGTCTGCCCGCCCGCGACCCTGATCGGCACCCTCGCGAACCTCGCGGTGGGCTCCCGGATCGCTATCGGCGGCCAGGATTGCCACTCCAAGGAATCGGGCGCCTTCACGGGCGACCTTTCCGCCGAGATGCTGGCCGATGCCGGTGCGACCTATGTGCTCGTCGGCCATTCCGAGCGCCGACAGTACCATCGGGAAAAAGACGTCGATGTCTGCGCCAAGGCGGTCGCTGCCCATAGGGCAGGCCTGACGGCCATCGTTTGCGTGGGGGAAACCCGCGAGGAGCGCGAAGCCGGCAAGACCATCGCCGTGGTGCGCAAGCAGCTGCGCGGCTCGATCCCGGTCGATTCGAACAGCGGCAATCTCGTGGTCGCCTACGAGCCCGTCTGGGCCATCGGCACGGGGCTGACCCCGACCGTGGCCGATGTGGCCGAGGTGCATGCCGCGATCCGCGACGAGCTCAAGCGCCTCGTGGGCAAGACCGACCATGCCAAGGTTCGCATTCTCTACGGCGGCTCGGTAAAGCCCTCGAACGCTGCCGAGCTCATGGCGGTGGACAACGTCAACGGCGCCCTGGTCGGAGGCGCAAGCCTCGTGGCCGCCGATTTCCTGGCGATCGCCGGGGCTTATCTGGGCTAAGCCCGGCCTTCCTTATGGTCCTCGTGAGGGCGGGGGCGGCAGGGTGAGCGCTTCAACAACAAAAGCGCTCTTGCGGGTCTTTGATCCTGCGCCCACCTATGCTACAGCCCGCCCCAATGAATGAATTGCGAGCGGCTGACGCCTTTTCAGGCGCGGCCGCTTGAGGTTTTGGAACGATGCAAACAGTCCTTATTATTGTCCACCTGATCATCGTGCTCGCCCTGATCGGCGTGGTTCTCCTGCAGCGCTCCGAAGGCGGCGGCATGGGCCTCGGCGGCGGTGGCGGCGGTGGCGTTTCCGGTTTCATGACCGGTCGCGGCCAGGCCAATGCCCTCACCCGCACCACGGCGATTCTCGCCGCCTTGTTCTTCGTGACGAGCATCGCGCTGGCCGTCTTCGCGACGAGCGGACGCGCTCCGCGTTCGATTCTCGACGGCGCCGCACCGGCTGTTCCCGCAGGCCAGCAGGCTCCGGCGGCCCCGCAGGGTGGTAGCGTGCTCGAGCAACTGCAGCGCCTCCAGGGCGACCAGCCGGCGGCTCCGGCCCCCGGCGCTCCTGCTCCGAGTGCGCCGGCGCCCGCAGCGCCTCAACAATAAGCTGAACTGAAGGGCCGGTCCTCCGGCCCTCTTCTTTTGTGGATGGTTTCGGAGTTGCACGATTCGCGCATTGCGAATCGGCGCTCCTTATTAATGGATAGGGGTCCATGACGCGGTACGTATTCATCACCGGCGGCGTGGTGTCTTCGCTCGGCAAGGGTCTGGCTTCGGCGGCCCTGGGAGCGCTTCTCCAGGCTCGCGGCTACAAGGTCAGGCTTCGCAAGCTCGACCCATATCTCAACGTTGATCCGGGGACGATGAGCCCCTATCAGCACGGCGAGGTCTTCGTGACCGACGACGGTGCCGAGACCGACCTGGATCTGGGCCATTACGAGCGCTTCACCGGCGTTCCGGCCACCAAGGCCGACAACATCACCACGGGCCGGATCTATCTCGATATCATTACCAAGGAGCGGCGCGGCGACTATCTCGGCGCCACGATCCAAGTGATTCCGCACGTCACGAACGCCATCAAGGACTTCGTGCTGACCGGTAACGAAGGCTTCGACTTCGTGCTGGTCGAGATCGGCGGCACGGTCGGCGATATCGAGGGCTTGCCGTTCTTCGAGGCGATCCGCCAGCTCGGCAATGATCTGCCGCGCGGCCAGGCGATCTATGTGCATCTGACCCTGCTGCCGTTCATCCCGTCGGCGGGCGAGCTGAAGACCAAGCCGACCCAGCATTCGGTGGCGGAACTGCGCTCCATCGGCATCCAGCCAGACATTCTGCTCTGCCGCACTGATCGTGAGATCCCGAAGGACGAGCGCCGCAAGCTCGCCCTCTTCTGCAACGTGCGCGAGACGGCCGTGATCGAGGCGCGCGACGCGCGCTCCATCTACGATGTACCGCTGGCCTACCACGAGGCGGGTCTCGACAGTGAGGTTCTCGCGGCCTTCGGCCTCGATACGGAAAAGACGCCGAATCTGTCCCGCTGGACTGCCATTTCCGAGCGGGTCCACAATCCTGAGGGTGAGGTCAACATCGCCGTCGTCGGCAAGTATACCGGCCTCAAGGATGCCTATAAATCGCTTATCGAGGCGCTTCACCATGGCGGCATCGCCAACCAGGTGAAGGTGAACCTGCAATGGATCGAGAGCGAGGTCTTCGAGCACGAGGACCCGGCCCCGTTCCTGGAAGGGATCCACGGCATCATGGTTCCCGGCGGCTTCGGCCAGCGCGGCGCCGAGGGCAAGATCCGCGCGGCCCGCTTCGCCCGCGAGCGCAAGGTGCCGTATTTCGGCATATGCTTCGGCATGCAGATGGCCGTGATCGAGGCAGCCCGCTCGCTCGCCGGAATCGAGAATGCCAGCTCGACCGAATTCGGCCCGACCTCGGAGCCCGTCGTCGGTCTCATGACCGAGTGGCTGCGCGGCAACGAGCTCGAGAAGCGCACCACCGGCGGCGATCTCGGCGGAACCATGCGCCTTGGCGCCTTCCAGGCTTCGCTGAAGCCTGGCAGCAAGGTGGCCGAGATCTATGGCGGCACCGAGATCTCCGAGCGCCACCGCCATCGCTACGAGGTCAACATGACCTACCGCGACCGGCTGGAGGAAAAGGGCCTGCGCTTCTCCGGCGTCTCGCCCGACGGCGTGCTGCCCGAGATCGTGGAGTACGAGAACCACCCTTGGTTCATCGGCGTGCAGTACCATCCGGAGCTGAAATCGCGCCCCTTCGAGCCGCACCCGCTCTTCCAGAGCTTCATCAAGGCGGCCGTAGTCCAGAGCCGCCTCGTTTAAAAGATATCCGCCTTCGTAATCACCGGCCTCGTGCCGGTGATTTCGTTTTTAGGCTCCACTTCATCCTGAAGAGGCAGCGGGTATACGGGCCACATCTTGGACAAGCCACGCTTCGTGCTTAACTCTATGCTCTCGCCACAGGAAAAGAGCCTGATGTCCCGCCGGATCGACCACCTCGTCATTGCAGTCCGCGACCTCGATAAGGCCGCCAGTTTCTATCAGCGCCTCGGGTTTCAGGTGGGAGCGCGCAACAAGCATTCCTGGGGCACGGAGAATAGGCTGGTGCAGTTCCCAGGCACCTTCCTTGAACTGATTACCGTAGGCGAGGGGGGCAATATCCTGCCTCACGCGCAAGGAAGGTTCAGCTTCGGCGCTTTCGTGCGGGACTATTTGCAGGAGCGCGAGGGCCTCGCCATGCTTGTGCTCGACAGCAAGGATGCCAAGGCGGATGCAGTCTCCTTTGCGCAGCAGAAGATCGGCGCGTTTGAGCCGTTCTTTTTCGAGCGTGCCGGAAAAAATCCGGATGGCGCCGAAACCAAAGTGGCCTTCACGCTTGCTTTCGCAGCGATGGAGAACGCTCCCAAGGCGGGCTTCTTCGTGTGCCAGCAGCACTTTCCCGAGAACTTCTGGAGCCCGGCGTTCCAGAAGCATGACAACCACGCGATCAATGTATCGAGTGTTGCGCTCACAGCCCCTGACCCGGATCGTCTGCGCAAGTTTGTGTCGTCCTTTACGGGCGAGGAGCCAAGCCGTCCGGCGGGGCATGATCTGTCGTACCGTCTCTCCGATTCCCATCTCGACGTCATGACGCCAGACGATGCGGGCGAGCTTTACGTGTCCGTCGAGGCTGAACTCGACCAGCCGTCATTCGTCGGATTCGCTGTACGGGTCGAGGACATTCACCGGCAGGCGATACGGCTTGATGCGGCCGAGATTCCCTATCAGCATGTGGGGAGCAGGCTCGTGGTTCCCGCCAGCGCGGCCTTCGGTGTCGCCATCGCCTTCGAGCCAATACAAAATTAACCATGGGCCCCTAAGGTCTTGAAAAATAACCTTAGGGGCTGATCGTGACTTCTACTCTGGCGGGCTTGTTCGACTTCGTCGTTTTCTTCGTCATCGCCACCGCGCTGGTGGCCCTGTATCTTGGCCTCTACACCCTGGCCACGATGCATAACGAGTTCGCGCTGATCCGCCAGAACGTGATTTCGGCCGCGACCGCGCTGGGATTCAGTCTCGTGGGCTTTGCCCTGCCGCTCGCCAGCGCCATCGTCCACGCCCAAAGCATCGTCGACCTGCTTGTCTGGGGTCTGGTGGCGCTTGCCGTGCAGATCATCGTCTACTGGCTCGTGCGCCTCCTGATGTCGAATCTGTCCCAGCGTATCGCGGCGGGCGAGATGGCAGCCTCACTGTTCCTGGGTGCCGCTTCGCTGTCGGCAGGCATTATCAACGCGGCATCGATGACGTTTTGACATCCCGTGTCATCCCAGACGGCGAAGCCGATCCGGGATCGGGGGTAGGATTAAGTAACCCCCTTCTGTCATTCCGGGGCGCCGCAGGCGAGCCCGGAACCCATAACCGCGACGCCTGGAGGAAAGGCGCTGCGGAAGCCGAAAGGTTCATTCTGCCTCTGCAGTGGGTATAGATTCCGGGCTCTCGCTCGCCCCGAAATGACAGAGGGGAGGTGTTCGATACATCACCACTTCCCGTTTCTCCCGAAACGGAGTAGGTGACGGCACATGACCGACACGAAACAGCACCCCGCCGTCGTCGAGGCCGGCTCCGTCCGCTTCGGCAATCACCTTCCGCTCAGCATCATTGCCGGGCCCTGCGCCATGGAAAGCCGCGACCACGCGCTGGAAATGGCGGCGGCGCTCAAGGAGATCGCTGGCAAGCTCGGCCTAGGGCTGGTCTACAAGTCGTCCTTCGACAAGGCGAACCGCACCTCGATCAACAGCGCCCGGGGCATAGGCCTCGACAAGGCTATGGCTGTGTTCGCGGAGGTGAAGGAAAAGTTCGGCCTACCCGTAATCACCGACGTGCATGAGAACGACCAATGCGCCCTCGTGGGCGAGGTGGTCGATATCCTCCAGATCCCGGCCTATCTCTGCCGCCAGACCGATCTTCTCGTCGCCGCCGCCAGGACCGGACGGGTGGTGAACGTGAAGAAGGGGCAATTCCTGGCTCCCTGGGATATGGCGAACGTTGCCGAGAAGGTGCGCGCCTCGGGCAATCCGAACGTCATGCTCACCGAGCGCGGCGCGTCCTTCGGCTACAATACCCTCGTTTCCGACATGCGCAGCCTGCCGATCATGGCCGAGACCGGCGCTCCGGTGATCTTCGATGCGACCCATTCCGTGCAGCAACCCGGCGGCAAGGGGTCGACCTCCGGTGGCCAGCGCGAGTTCGTGCCGGTCCTTGCCCGTGCCGCAGTGGCTGTAGGCGTGGCAGGTGTTTTCATCGAGACGCATCAGGACCCGGACAAGGCTCCCTCCGATGGCCCCAACATGGTGCCATTGAAAGAGCTGGAAGGACTGCTCGCCCAGCTCAAGGCCTTCGACGCGCTTGCCAAGGGCAGGGTGGGCTGAAGAAGAGATCATACCTTCAAGAGAGGGCAGGTTTGCATTCCTGCCGCTCCCTTTGCATCGAGGCCGTGATATGGAGTGCTAAGGCTCCATTCGCGGCCTTTCTTGTTTGAGCGTCATGTCCTCGCGCAATCTCATCCTCATCCTCGCCGTCAGCGGTTTCGCCAGCACCTTTTCCGCCCGTGCGGTCGAGCCCATGGTTGGGGTGATCGCGCGGGATCTGAACTCGACGCCGCAGACCATCGCCCTTCTCGCTGCCGCCTTCGCGCTGCCTTACGCCTTCATCCAGCCGATCCTGGGCCCCATCGGCGATGCGCTCGGCAAGGAGAGGGTCATGAAAGTGGCTTTGTCGCTGCTCTTCCTGGCGCTCGCTGGTTCATTCTTTGCGCCCAATGCCGAGACGCTTTTCGGCCTGCGCATCGTCGCCGGCGCTGCGGCTGGCGGCGCGGTGCCGCTCTCCATCGCTCTCATTGGCGACCGGGTGGACATGTCCAAGCGGCAGGTGGCGCTCAGCCGGTATCTGGTGGCCGTCATCGTCGGCCAGCTCGCAGGTTCGTCGCTTGCTGGACTTCTGGCGGAATGGATCGGCTGGCGCGGTGTATTCGGCCTTTCCACAATCATGATGGCTTGCGCGCTTACCGCGACCGTCATCGGTTTCCGCGGCGCTCTGCCGGGCGGCAAGTTCGACCCGAAGGCGGCGATCCTGCGCTATCGGGATATTCTCTCCAATCCGCGTGCGCTGTTCCTCTTCGGCTCCGTCTTCGTGGAATCGACTGCGATTTTCAGCGTCTTTCCCTATATTGCTCCGCTGCTCGAAGAACGCGGCGGGGGCGGGGCGAGGGAGGCGGGATTTGCCATCGGCGGCTTCGCGATCGGCGGGCTCGTCTATTCGGCTCTGGTCAGCTGGATGCTACGGCGTTTGGGCATAGGCCGCATCCTCGTCGGCGGGGGATTCTTCGCAGCGGCGGCACTGCTTGTTCTTGGCTTGGCCGGGGACTGGACGCACGACTTCGCCGCCCTGCTTCTGTTGGGCCTCGGCTTCTACATGATGCACAACACCTTCCAGGCCCAGGTGACGGAAGTCGCACCGGGAGCTCGCGCCTCGGCGGTCGCGCTCCATGCCTTTTCCTTCTTCTGCGGTCAGGCACTCGGCGTCGTGCTCATGGGTTTCGGCCTGCGCCATTTGGGGCTGACAATATCCACCGCCATCGCCGCGGTTGTCATCTTAGGCGTTGGCCTGAATGCTTCCGCAGTGCTGAGTCGTTCGGTCAAAGGAGCCGCAGGGACGAAACAATAGCAACATTGATCCGTTGATCCGCAATAGCTGGATAGGATGGACGGTGATGAGCTACGGGCGTTTCGCTGCGATGATAGCGACCTCCACGGTCGTGATGTTCGGATTGATGTATCTGAACACCTACGCGCTCGATCATGTCTTCTACAGTCAGACCAGAACCTGGATGGCTATCCTGATGGGCGCCGTGATGGCTGTCATCATGCTTGGCTTCATGTGGTCGATGTACAAGAGCAAGGCTGCCAACATCGCCATCCTGGCGGTCAGCGCCGCCGTGTTCGGGGTCTCCTTGTGGCTGGTGCGGAGCCAGGAGACGGTGAGCGACGCCTCCTACATGAAGGCCATGATCCCTCACCATTCCATTGCCATCATGACGAGCGAACGAGCCCACATCCGCGATCCGCGCGTTCGATTGCTCGCGGATCGCATCATTGAGGCACAGGTTCGCGAGATCGACGAAATGAAGCAGCTCATCGCCGATCTTGAGCGGACCCCAGTCCCGGACGGAGCTCCCGACTTGCCCTCGTATCGGGACCGGGGCGCACCTCCACCGCCTCCTGCACGACAGGACTGATCAACGCGCCCGGTAGGGCGCAACGCCCTGGTCGGGCAGCCAGAGGTTCTTCGGCAGCTCGCCGGTCTGCCAGAAAACGTCGATGGGAATGCCGCCGCGCGGATACCAGTAGCCGCCTATACGCAGGTAGCGAGGCTCCAGCAGCTCCGCCAGGCGCTTGCCGATGGCGACCGTGCAATCCTCGTGGAAGGCGCCATGGTTGCGGAAGCTGTGCATGTAGAGCTTGAGCGACTTGGATTCGACGAGCCAGGGGCCCGGCGCGTAATCGATCACGATGATCGCGAAATCGGGTTGTCCGGTCACCGGGCAGAGCGAGGTGAACTCAGGCACCGTGAAACGCGCGAGGTAGTCGGTATCGGGATGCGGGTTCGGCACCCTGTCGAGCTGGGCTTCGTCGGGGGATTGGGGCAGGGCGGCTGCGTGACCTAGCTGGAGGTGGCTTTCCGTCATGATATTTCACCTTGGATCAATGCTTTATCGGCTGCTCTCGTCCTTGCTCGCTTCATGATTTCGGTCAATAAGCCATGTCATGCCGTGAGGCCGCACCCATCACATGGGTTGCATCGGTCGCTTTCAGTCTTCAGGAGCCCGTTCATGACCGCGATTATCGACGTATATGCCCGCCAGATCCTCGACAGCCGAGGCAACCCCACCGTCGAGGTGGACGTGACCCTGGAAGACGGCTCCATGGGCCGCGCGGCCGTTCCTTCCGGCGCCTCCACTGGCGCGCATGAGGCGGTCGAGCTGCGCGACGGCGACAAGTCGGTCTATCTCGGCAAGGGCGTGCTGAAGGCCGTCGATGCCGTGAACAACGACATCCTCGATGCCATCGGCGGCATGGATGCCGAAGAGCAGGTCGCCATCGACGAGATGATGATCGAGCTCGATGGCACCCCGAACAAAGCCCGCCTCGGCGCCAATGCCATCCTCGGCGTCTCGCTCGCCGTCGCCAAGGCTGCCGCAGAAGCTGCCGCGCTCCCGCTCTACCGCTATGTCGGCGGCACGCAGGCCCGCGTCCTGCCGGTTCCGATGATGAACATCATCAACGGCGGCGCGCATGCGGACAACCCCATCGACTTCCAGGAATTCATGATCATGCCGGTCGGCGCGCCGACGCTCGCCGAAGCCGTGCGCATGGGCGCCGAGGTGTTCCACACCCTCAAGAAGGCCCTCAAGGACGCCGGCCACAACACCAATGTGGGCGATGAGGGCGGCTTCGCACCGAATCTGCCTTCCGCCGAGGCAGCCCTCGACTTCATCATGAAGTCCATCGAGCAGGCCGGCTACAAGCCCGGCAAGGACATGGTGATCGGTCTTGATTGCGCCGCCACCGAGTTCTTCAAGAACGGTTCTTACGTCTATGAGGGCACGGGCCAGAAGCTCTCGCCGCAACAGCAGGCCGAGTACCTGGCGAAGCTCGTCTCCGCTTACCCGATTGCTACCATCGAGGACGGCATGTCCGAGGACGACTGGGAAGGCTGGAAGGCCGTCACCGATCTCGTCGGCAAGAAGTGCCAGCTCGTGGGCGACGACCTGTTCGTCACCAACGTGACCCGCCTGTCGCAGGGCATCAAGCAGGGTGTCGCCAACTCGCTCCTCGTGAAGGTGAACCAGATCGGCTCGCTCACCGAGACGCTGGCCGCCGTCGATATGGCCCATCGCGCCGGCTACACCACCGTGATGTCCCACCGCTCGGGCGAGACGGAAGATTCCACGATTGCCGATCTCGCGGTCGCCACGAACTGCGGTCAGATCAAGACCGGCTCGCTCGCCCGCTCGGACCGGACGGCCAAGTACAACCAGCTCATCCGCATCGAGGAGGAGCTTGGCTCACAGGCCCAGTACGCAGGCCGCGCGGCGCTGAAGGCGTTGGCGTAAGATAACTACATTTCGGTTAAGGGAGGGGCCGCCGCGAGGCGGCCCTTTTTATTTTCTCGCTCTCTGTCATTCCGGGGCGCCGCAGGCGAGCCCGGAACCCATAACCGCGACGCTGCTATAAGAAGCGCCACCGTATACGCTCATTCTATTCTACACTTACGGGGATAGGTTACGGGCTCCGCTGCGCGGCCCTGGAATGACACAAGGGTGCTGTTCCTAACTGCTTCTTAACCATGCAGGGTGTACACATGCCCCATGGTGATCCGTAGACGATTGAGACGATTTCTGATTCCGCTGGTGCTCTACAGCATCTCGGCGGCTGTGGTCGGCTATTTCGTTCATCATGCCCATAGCGGCGCGAGAGGCATCGAGGCCCAGCAGAAATACGAGGCCCAAGTGGCTGAATTGACTCATGAACTCGATGCCTTGAAGACCGAACGCACGGATTGGGAGCGGCGCATCTCGCTCCTCCGCAGCGACCAGATCGATCGCGATCTGCTCGAGGAACGTGCGCGGGTCATGCTGGGGCGTGTGCACCGCAACGATCTGGTGATCATCACGGGCCCTTAACCGGAATAGTCCAAAAATACTGCTTAACTGAATTTCTGTTAATCGCTAATATTGAAGTGAGTTCAGTGTGTTGCGCGATTCATTGTGCAGCGCAAAACATCTTTTGGCCCTCTCGCTTTCCGATTCCGTCTGCGCTAAAACTTTCGTCGAGGAAACCCTTCGGAGGAACCCGATGGCTGTTGCTGCCCGCAAGGCGGGTCGTGCCGGTTCTGGCGCGGCTAACAAGTCCACTTCCAGCAAAGGCTCCGTGCGCGGAGCTGCGTTAAATTCCCCCCAATTCGATAAAGATCAGGATCTTTCTGCCTACGAGGACATGCTGCTGATCCGGCGCTTCGAGGAGAAGTCCGGCCAGATGTACGGCATGGGCCTGATCGGTGGCTTCTGCCACCTCTATATCGGCCAGGAAGCCGTCGTCGTTGGCATGCAGATGGCGACGAAGGAAGGCGACCAGGTGATCACGGGTTATCGCGATCACGGTCACATGCTTGCCTGCGGCATGGACGCGAAGGGCGTCATGGCCGAGCTGACGGGACGCCGCGGCGGCCTGTCGAAAGGCAAGGGCGGCTCCATGCACATGTTCTCGAAAGAGAAGCATTTCTATGGCGGCCACGGCATCGTCGGTGCGCAGGTGTCGCTCGGCACCGGCATCGCTTTCGCGAACCACTATCGCGAGAACGGCAATGTCTGCCTGACCTATTTCGGCGACGGCGCGGCCAACCAGGGCCAGGTCTACGAGAGCTTCAACATGGCGCAGTTGTGGAAGCTGCCCGTGGTCTACGTGATCGAGAATAATCGCTACGCCATGGGCACGGCCGTGACCCGCGCCTCCGCGCAGACCGATTTCTCGAAGCGCGGCGTGTCCTTCGGCATTCCGGGCGAGCAGGTGGACGGCATGGACGTCCGCGCCGTTTACGCGGCAGGCCAGCGCGCCATCGAGCATGCCCGCTCCGGCAAGGGCCCGTACATCCTCGAGATGCAGACCTACCGCTATCGCGGCCACTCCATGTCCGATCCCGCGAAGTACCGCACGAAGGACGAAGTGACCCGCATGCGCGAGGAGTTCGATCCCATCGAGCAGGTGCGCCGCCGCCTTCTGGAGAGCTGGAAGCTGTCGGAAGACGAGCTGAAGGCCATGGACAGCAAGGTGCGCGAGATCGTCAACGAGGCGGCCGAGTTCGCCACGCACGATCCGGAGCCCGATCCGTCCGAGCTCTACACGGACATCCTGCTTTAAGCGGCGCGCCCAGCGCCGCTCCCCAATTCTCGCCTTAGCGACAATCGAAACGAGTCTTTCATGGCGATCGATATTCTCATGCCCGCCCTCTCGCCCACCATGGAGCAGGGCAAACTGGCCAAGTGGCTGAAAAAAGAAGGTGATCAGGTTAAGCCCGGCGATGTCCTGGCCGAGATCGAAACCGACAAGGCGACCATGGAGGTCGAGGCGATCGACGAGGGCATCCTCGCGAAGATCCTCGTTTCCGACGGCACCGACAACGTGGCGGTGAATACGCCCATCGCCGTACTCGCCAGCGAAGGCGAGGACGTGTCGAAGGCTGCGTCCTCCGCGCCGGCGCCGTCCGCACCCGCGCAGGAAGCGCAGAAAGCTCCGACGCCCGACATGGAACGCGAAGGCATGGCCGACAGGCCGTCGCCGGATTCCATTCCGGGTACGGACGCTGCACCTGTCGCCGAGCCTGCCGCCCCTTCGGTCATCACCAGCCGCACCAGCTACGACGCCATGGCGGAAATCCCGGAGGGCACCGAGCTCGTCAACATGACGGTTCGCGAAGCCCTGCGGGATGCCATGGCCGAAGAAATGCGCAAGGATGACAAAGTCTTTGTGATGGGTGAAGAGGTCGCCGAATACCAGGGCGCCTACAAGGTCACCCAGGGCCTGCTGCAGGAATTCGGCGCAAAGCGCGTCATCGATACGCCGATCACCGAGCACGGTTTCGCCGGCGTCGGCGTCGGTGCCGCCTTCACGGGCCTGCGTCCCATCGTCGAGTTCATGACCTTCAACTTCGCCATGCAGGCGATCGACCAGATCATCAACTCGGCGGCGAAGACGCTCTACATGTCCGGCGGCCAGCTTGGCGCGCCCATCGTGTTCCGCGGCCCGAACGGCGCAGCGGCTCGCGTGGGCGCCCAGCACAGCCAGGAATTCGCGGCATGGTATTCCGCCATTCCGGGCCTCAAGGTCGTCGCTCCTTACTCCGCCGCAGATGCGAAGGGCCTGCTCAAGAGCGCCATCCGCGATCCGAACCCGGTGATCTTCCTGGAGAACGAGATTCTCTACGGTCAGTCCTTCCCGGTGCCGAAGCTCGATGACTTCACGGTGCCGATCGGCAAGGCGCGCATTCACCGCGAGGGTAAGGACGTCACTCTCGTCTCGTTCTCCATCGGCATGACCTATGCGCTCAAGGCCGCCGAGGAACTTGCGAAGGAAGGCATCTCGGCAGAGGTGATCGACCTGCGCACGATCCGTCCGATGGACACCGACACCATCGTCGCCTCCGTCATGAAGACGGGCCGCTGCGTTACGGTGGAAGAGGGTTATCCGCAATCGGGCGTCGGCGCCGAAATCGCCGCGCGCGTCATGGAGCACGCGTTCGATTACCTCGACGCGCCTGTGATCCGAGTGACCGGTAAGGACGTTCCCATGCCGTATGCGGCCAACCTGGAGAAGCTCGCGCTGCCGTCGGTGGCCGAGGTCGTCCAGGCTGCGAAGGCCGTTTGCTACAGGTGAGATCATGACCGAGCGGAAATTCGAAGCTCTCAACGTTCCGCCTGACGCGCTCGAAAAGGGCGGGGTCGAGATTCTGAGGGCCTCGGTGGCCGATGGAGCGGTAAGCATCGCGCTGCGCCGCGCCTTCGACGATCCGTTCACCTGGGGCGTGCTCCTGGTGGATCTCGCCCGTCACGCCGCGCGCATCTACGCCATGGAAACCGACTTCTCGGAAGAAGAGGCCATGGCCGAGATCGCGGCAGGAATTCAAGCCGAGCTGGATGATCCGAGCGACCCCGGCTCGACGTCAGCCATAAACTAATTCTCAAGATCAGGATCCAGAAACGCCATGCCCATCAATATCCTGATGCCCGCTCTCTCACCCACGATGGAAAAGGGAAACCTTGCCAAGTGGGTGAAGAAGGAAGGCGACACGGTGAAGTCCGGCGACGTGATCGCCGAGATCGAAACCGACAAGGCCACCATGGAAGTGGAGGCCGTCGATGAAGGCGTCCTCGCCAAGATCGTCGTGCCCGAGGGAACGGCGGATGTGCCGGTCAACCAGGTCATCGCGCTGATCGCAGGCGAGGGCGAGGATCCGAAGAGCGTCACCGCCCCCGCAGGCGGCGCAGCTGCTCCTGCGCCGAAGACAGAGGCTCCATCTGCACCTGCTCCCGCCGCAGCTCCGCAGCCGCAGGCGAACACGGTGCAGGGCGATGCCACGGCGCATATGGGCTACGCCCGTGTCGATCAGGCTCCCGCAGGTCCCGCTCAGGCCACCAAGTCCAATGGTGCAGGGCAGGCTGCAGGCGGAAAGCGCGTGTTCGCTTCGCCGCTTGCCAAGCGCATCGCGAAAGATGCCGGCATCGACATCGCGTCGATCCAGGGGTCTGGCCCGCATGGCCGCGTCGTCGAGAAGGACGTGCGCGCGGCGCTCCAGAGCGGCGGCGGCAAGCCTGCCGCTGCGCCGGCTGCCGCTGGCGGTCCCGCCGCGAAGCCTGCCGCTCCGCAGCTCGCGCCGAGCATGGGCGCCGATCAGGTCAAGGCCATGTTCGAGGCCGGATCCTATGAGGAAGTGCCGCTCGACGGCATGCGCAAGACCATCGCGAAGCGACTTGTCGAGTCCAAGCAGACGGTGCCGCATTTCTACCTGTCGCTCGACTGCGAGCTCGATGCGCTCATGGCCCTGCGCGAGCAGGTCAACGCCGCAGCCTCGAAGGACAAGGACGGCAAGCCGTCATACAAGCTCTCGGTCAATGACTTCGTGATCAAGGCTCTCGCCATCGCGCTCCAGCGCGTGCCGAATGCCAACGCGGTCTGGGCCGAGGATCGCATCCTGAAGCTGAAACACTCGGATGTTGGCGTGGCGGTTGCCATCGAAGGCGGCCTCTTCACCCCGATTATCCGCAAGGCCGAGACCAAGACCCTCACCGCCATCTCCGCCGAGATGAAGGACCTTGCAGGCCGCGCCCGCAATCGCCGCCTGAAGCCGGAGGAATATACGGGCGGCTCCACCGCCGTGTCCAACCTCGGCATGTTCGGCATCAAGGACTTCCAGGCCGTCATCAACCCGCCGCACGGCACGATCCTCGCCGTCGGCGCGGGCGAGCAGCGCGTGGTGGTGAAGAACAACGCCCCCGCCGTGGTGCAGGCCATGACCGTCACGCTCTCCTGCGATCACCGTGTGGTCGACGGCGCTCTCGGCGCGGAACTGCTCTCGGCCTTCAAGCAGCTCATCGAGAACCCGATGGGAATGCTGGTTTAAGGTATCAACGTCATGGCCGGCCTTGTGCCGGCCATCCACGCCTTTTCAACGGCCCGGCACACAAAGACGTGGTTGCCCGGGTCAAGCCCGGGCATGACGGGGGAAAATTCCATGGCAAACCAATACGACATCATCGTCATCGGCGGCGGTCCGGGTGGATATGTGGCCGCGATCCGCGCGGCGCAGCTGGGGTTCAAGACTGCCGTGGTGGAGCGTGAGCATCTGGGCGGAATCTGCCTCAACTGGGGCTGCATTCCGACGAAGGCGCTGCTGCGCTCGGCGGAAATCTACCATTACATGGAACATGCCAAGGATTACGGTCTGTCCGCGCAGGGAATCGGCTTCGACGCGGCGGCCATCGTCCAGCGCTCGCGCGGCGTGTCGGGCCGTCTCAACGGCGGCGTGGGCATGCTGCTGAAGAAGAACAAGGTCGATGTGATCTGGGGCGAGGCCTCGATCTCCAAGCCCGGCGAAATCGTCGTGACGGCTCCGAAGAAGCTCGCCATGCAGCCGCAGCATCCGACGCCGAAGGGCGTACTGGAGCCGGGCACTTATCAGGCAAAGAACATCATCATAGCCACCGGCGCCCGTCCGCGTGCGCTGCCCGGCATCGAGCCGGACGGAAAGCTGATCTGGACCTATTTCGAGGCCATGGTGCCGCCGGCCATGCCGAAGTCCCTGCTCGTCATGGGCTCTGGCGCCATCGGCATCGAGTTCGCCTCGTTCTACCGCACGATGGGTGCGGAAGTGACCGTGGTCGAGGTGATGCCACAGATCATGCCGGTCGAGGATGCTGAGATCGCGGCACTCGCCCGCAAGCGCTTCGAGAAGCAAGGCATGAAGATCCTCACCGGCGCCAAGGTCACGAAGGTGGAGAAGGGCGCCAACTCCGTCACCGCCACCATCGATGACGGCAAGGGCGGCACGCAGACGATCACCGCTGAGCGGATGATCTCAGCGGTCGGCGTTGTCGGCAATATCGAGAATCTGGGGCTGGAAAAGATCGGCGTGAAGATCGAACGCGGCGTGGTCGTGACCGACGGCCTCGGTCGCACCAACGTGCCCGGCATCTATGCCATCGGCGACGTCGCCGGCGCGCCTATGCTGGCGCACAAAGCCGAGCACGAGGGCGTGATCTGCGTCGAGACCATCAAAGGCCTCCATACGCATGCCATGGACAAGGCCAAGATCCCGGGCTGCACCTATTGCAACCCGCAGGTCGCGTCGGTCGGCCTCACCGAAGCCAAGGCGAAGGAGCAGGGCTACGACATCCGCGTCGGCCGCTTCCCCTTCGTCGGCAACGGCAAGGCCATCGCGCTCGGCGAGCCAGACGGCATGGTGAAGACGATCTTCGACAAGAAGACCGGCCAGTTGCTCGGCGCGCATATGGTTGGCGCCGAAGTGACCGAGATGATCCAGGGCTTCGTGATCGCCATGAACCTGGAAACCACGGAAGAAGACCTCATCCACGCGGTCTTCCCACATCCGACGATCTCCGAGACGATGCACGAGGCCGTCATGGATGCCTATGGACGAGCGATCCACATCTAAGCGCGCTTCATTCGAACCAATCCTTTTTTAGGTTTTTTTCAAGCTCAACTGGGGCTGCCCCAGTTGAGCTTTTTCGCATCGCGCAGATGCACCGCGGCAGCGGAACATTTACGATGCTCGTCCGCTTGTCCCCTTTCACAACAAAAGGGGACACCGTGATGAAGCTTCTTTCGGCATTCTTAATGCTGGGGATGACTGCAAGTGTAGCCTATGCCCAGCAGCAAACGGTGCCATCCATTCCGCGTGCCGAGGATTCCGGTACGCGCGGAGACATGTGGCTGATGCTCTGGATCGTCCTTGGCTTCATCGCCGTCATCATCGGCGTTTACATGTTCCTCAAGCAGAGCGGTCGAAAGAATCTGTAACCGACCAAATCGCGCCAGCGCCGCGGATATCGCCAAGTTGATGTAATTTCATATCGTGGCGCTTATCATAAAGGACGCGCGCGGAACTCCGGCGTCATCTGATTGTTTCGCTTTGAGCTCAGAATTCTTAAGAACGTAGCTTAAGGGACCGCAATCATGGACAAGACGCCGAAGCAACCGTCGGGAACGTCGGATCGGGTTCTCACGAACCGTCAGGGTCATCCGATCACGAACAACCAATCGCAGCGCACAGTGGGCGCCCGCGGTCCGGCGACGCTGGAGAACTACCAGTTCCTGGAAAAGATCACCCATTTCGACCGTGAGCGCATTCCCGAGCGCGTCGTCCATGCCCGCGGATTCGTCTGTTACGGCGAGTTCGAGGCGACGGGAAAGATTGGCGACGAGCCCGCATCAAAATACACCCGCGCCAAGCTGTTTCAGCAGGCCGGCAAGAAGACGCCGCTGGCGATCCGCTTCTCCACAGTGATCGGCGGACGCGACTCCTCCGAAGTGGCTCGCGATCCGCGCGGCTTCGCCGTGAAGTTCTACACGGAAGACGGCAATTGGGATCTCGTTGGCAACAATCTTGCGGTGTTCTTCATCCGCGATGCCATCAAGTTCCCAGACGTGATTCATTCCCTCAAGCCCGATCCGGTCACCTTCCGCCAGGAGCCGAACCGCATCTTCGACTTCATGAGCCAGACTCCGGAATCCATGCATATGCTGACCCATCTGTTCAGTCCGCGCGGCATTCCGGCCAGCTACCGGCACATGGAAGGCTTTGGCGTGAACACCTACAAGATGGTGAACGCGCAAGGCGATACTGTGCTCGTGAAATATCACTTCCATCCGCGCTGCGGCCTCGCCAGCCTCACGGCGGACGAGGCCGCGAAAGTACAGGGGCAGGATCTCGGTTCGGCGTCGAAGGATCTGTTCGAGGCCATCGAGCGCGGCGAGCATCCGCAATGGGACATGTATGTGCAGATCATGGAGGACCATGATCATCCCGAACTCGATTGGGATCCGCTCGACGACACCAAGATCTGGCCGGAGAAGGATTTCCCATTGCGCCATATCGGTGTCATGACGCTCAATCGCAATGTGGACGACCACTTCAACGAGAACGAGCAGATCGCCATGGGCACCGGCGTGCTTGTGGATGGTCTCGACTTCTCGGACGACAAGATGCTGGTTGGCCGAACCTTCTCTTATTCCGACACCCAGCGCCACCGCGTCGGCACCAACTATCTGCAGCTGCCTGTGAACCAAGCAAAGAGCGCGAAGGTCTCAACCAATCTCAATGGTGGCCAGATGTCTTTCCGCCGCGATCTGGCGGAAGGGCAGAACCCTCATGTTAACTACGAGCCGTCGATCCATAACGGCCTGCATGAATCGCCGCGTGAGGAACCGAACAACCCGCCGGAAGTCCGCGGACGCCTGACACGCAGCGTGATCGAGCGGCGCAACGACTATATCCACGCGCGCGGGCGCTACTGCACCATGATGGATTGGGAGCGCGATGACCTCGTGCTCAACATGGGCACGCTGCTTGGTCAGTGTGAGCGCGACGTGCAGGAGCGCATGGTATGGCACTTCCTGATGGTGCACGACGATTATGGGCGCCGCGTTGGCGAGATGATCGGGATCACGGCCGATGATGTGCGCAATCTCCCGCCGCTGGCAAAGCAGGTGCTGACGGACGAGGAGAAGAACCGGCTTAAAAATCTCGGCAACAATGGCGATGTCATCGACCCGAACGTCTGGGGTCAGTGGACGAGTTCCGTGAAGAACTACAAGGCCTCGGCTGAGGAAGTGCTGAGTGGCATGCGCAACGTGCCCACGGAACCGGCGACCAAGCAGGCGGCGGAATAAGCGCAAGCGCCGAGAGGCGAGAGAAGTCTGCCAGTTCAAGACGTCGTGGCCGGGCTCTGTCCGGCCATTTTCTTTCGCTTGCACGTATATTCCTTCACCTCCATCCTTCCGTCCCTCATTGCCACTTCCCGGAGGATGGTTCAGATGGCCGACGGTTCTCATGCGAGCGAAGGCGGGTGCCGGTGTGGGCAGCTGCGCTTTCGCGTCACAGCCAAACCTATCATCACCATGGCCTGCCATTGCACCGGCTGCCAACGCATGACCGCAAGCGCATTTTCGCTCAGTGCGCTCTATCCCAGCGATGCGTTCGAGGTGACGGCAGGCGATCCCGTCATCGGCGGGCTGCATGGGGGCACACGCCACTTCTTCTGCCCGCATTGCATGAGCTGGGCCTTCACTTTGCCCGAAGGGATCGATGGCTTCGTCAATGTTCGCGCGATGCTCTTCGATGATGCGAGCGATTTCATTCCCTTCGTCGAGACCTACACGAGCGAGGCGTTGCCCTGGGCGAAGACGCCAGCCGTGCACAGTTTCGAGAAATTTCCGCCGGTGGAGCGCTATCCGGCGCTTGCGGAAGAGTTTGCTAGGCAATTGCCTTAGAGCCATCCGTTCCGGCGGAAGCGCCAGTAGAGCAGGGTACAGACCAGTGCGATTGCGATGAGGACGAAGGCGTAGCCGTAGCGCCAGTGCAGCTCGGGGATGATGTCGAAATTCATGCCGTAGATGCCCGCCACCGCTGTCGGCACGGCAAGGATGGCGGCCCAGGCGGCGAGCTTGCGGGTGATTTCGGTCTGCTGCGCCTGACCGGTCATCAGGCTCGTCTCGAACGCGAAGGCCAGCACTTCGCGCAAGGACTCGATCTCCTCCTGCACACGGCGGATATGATCGGAAACATCGCGGAACAAGGGATACATGGAAGCATCGATGCCTGGCAGGCCTGGCTGCTCCAGGCGACGGCAAACCTCCACCAGCGGTACGACCGCATTGCGGAGCCGCAAGAGGTCCCGGCGCAGCTCATAAAGGCGCCGCACATGAAAGGCCTCGGAGGTCTCCGCGAGGATGTTGTCCTCGATCTCCTCCACCTCTTCCTGGATGGTCTGGATCACCGGCATGTAATTGTCGACGATGAAGTCGAGAATGGCATAGAGGATGAAGTCCTCACCTTCCGAGAAGGCCTGTGGAATGGCCTCGCAGCGTTCGCGCACCGGTACATAGGTCGTGGAGGCGCCGTGCCGGACGGAGACGACATAGCCCCGGCCGACGAACAGATGCGTCTCGCCGAAGGCGATCCGCCCGTCCACCATTTGCGCTGTCCGCGCCACGACGAACAGGGCCTCGCCATATTGCTCGAGCTTGGGCCGCTGATGGGCCTTGAGCGCGTCCTCGATGGCAAGGTCATTCAGTCCGAATTGCTTTTGTACCCGGGTTAAAAGATCGAGATCGGGCTCGTGCAGGCCGATCCAGACCACATGTTCCGGCCTGCGTGACCAGTCTCCCGCGTCCTCGATTCCGATATCGGCCAACCGACGTCCGCCCGCGTAGACAGCCGAGGCGACAACGCCGAGCGGGTGTTCGGTCAATGGCGAGGCGAGTTTAAGAGACTTGGCCATACGGTATTAACGCACGGGCCTTGGTGAAGCTCCCTCAGGCAGCCGCGAGGATTTCGTCGGCCGGGCCGAAGAACTCGTAATGAATGCGGTTCGATCGGACGCCCGCAAGCGCCAAGCCACCAACGAAGGCCCGCAGGAAGGGCCGAGGGCCGCACAGGTAATAGCCCGCTTCGTCCAGGGGCGTGTTGGCGCGCAGCCAATCCACGGTGATCAAGCCCTGATGATCGTAGTCGAGCCCAAGCTGGTCTTCGGGGCGTGGATCGACATAGAAGGTGGTCGCCTTGATGTTGGGATAAGCCTGAGCCAAAGATCGGACCCGGTCCTTCATGGCATGGGTCGCGCCGTTCAAGGTGCCGTGCACGTAATGCGTTGCCTTGTTCGGGTAACGGGAAGCGATCGTCTCCAGCATGCTCATCATCGGGGTCAGCCCGACGCCGCCGCTCAGGAGCACGACCGGCCGAGGGGATTCCTCATTCAGGAAGAACTCGCCCGCAGGCGGGGCCACCTTGAGAATCGTGCCTGCCTCGGCCTGATCATGCAGCCAGTTCGAGGCGATTCCCCGCGGCTCCCGCTTCACGGAAATCCGGTAAGTCTCATCGTTAGGCGCGCTTGAGATGCTGTAATTACGCTTGAGCGGATGCTGGCCCGGCACCTCGATCCAGAACGTCAGATACTGGCCCGGCTGATGGCGCATCACCGGATCGCCGTCCACAGGGCGGAGCAGAAAGGAGGTGATGATGTCGCTCTCCTGTCGCTTGCTCTCGATGCGGAATTTGCGCCACCCGTTCCAGCCGCCGGGGGTATTGGCGAGATGGGTGTAGATGGCCTTTTCGCGCCCGATCAGCACATGGGCCAGGAACCAGTAGGCCTCGCCCCAGGCGGCCACGATTTCATCGGTCGCAACGTCGCCGAGAACATCCTTGATCGCGCCCAGCAGCGCATTGGCCACATGGGGATAGTGCTCGGGCAGAATGTTGAGCCCCACATGCTTCTGCGCAATGCGCTCCACCGCCGGAGCGAGTGCGCCGAGATTGTCGATGTTCTGGGCGTAGGCGAGAATGGCGGTAGCAAGCGCCTTGGGTTGGGAGCCGGTCTCGCCGTGATGCGATTGGTTGAAGAGATCTCTGATCTCATCGTTCTGGAACATGCGCTCGTACATGCGCTTCGTAATCGCCAGCCCGTGCTCCTGAAGGGCGGGAACGGTGGCCTTCACGAGATAGATGGTCATATCGCTGAGCGAAGTGGACATGAGGGGCATCCTTGACACTTCATCGTGAGCGGACGGGATGATCGCAGAAGTCCGAGGCATCGGTATGGCATAGCCGACCCAAGTTCCGTCCAGAGATGGCGAACAGGTACGCCGCGATGGGGGAGCCGGGAACTCAGAGCATCTCCTTAAGGAAGGCGCCTGAGCACAATCTATCGCGGCCTCGTGAAGGGAATAACGATGCATTCTGGCGAAGGCGCGCCAAAGGGCATCGGGGATAGCTCTTCGCTAGCGGGATTTTTGGGCCTGTCCGAAAGGACGATCTCGCTCTCCGAGCCCGGCTACCCATGGCCGCTGGGTTCACAGCAACCCGGCCCTGCGACTTCAGCATTTGCGAAGATGCGTCAAAAGTCTTAAATCAGGCCAACACCGGGGCGCATGCCTCCGATCCCAAGGGTTTGCTTCATGGCCGTCGTTCTCGACCTTCTGAACAAGGATAACCGCCCCCGCCACCCGGAAAAGGCGCACCGGCCGGATCAGCCAGTTCAGCAACGCAAACCCGACTGGATCCGGGTGAAGGCGCCGGGCTCGCCCAAATGGGCCGAGACCAACCGGATCGTGCGCGAGAACAAGCTCGTGACCGTCTGCGAGGAGGCAGGCTGTCCCAATATCGGCGAGTGCTGGGAGAAGAAGCACGCCACCTTCATGATCATGGGCGACACCTGCACCCGCGCCTGCGCGTTCTGCAACGTGAAGACCGGCATGCCCCAGGTTCTCGACCCCAATGAGCCCGAAAGCGTCGCCAAGGCGGTCGAGAAGCTCGGCCTCGAGCACGTCGTCATCACCTCGGTGGACCGCGACGACCTTGACGACGGCGGCGCGCAGCACTTCGCTGACGTGATCCACGCCATCCGCGCCCGTAGCCCTAAGACCACCATCGAGATCCTGACGCCCGACTTCCTGAGGAAGCCTGGCGCTCTCGAAGTGGTGGTGGCGGCCAAGCCCGACGTTTTCAACCACAATCTGGAGACGGTCCCCGGCCGATATCTCAAGGTCCGCCCCGGTGCGCGCTATTTCCACTCCATCCGCCTGCTTCAGCAGGTGAAGGAGCTCGACCCGACCATCTTCACCAAGTCCGGCATCATGGTCGGCCTGGGCGAGGAACGGAACGAGGTGCTTCAGCTCATGGACGACCTGCGCTCGGCGGATGTGGACTTCATGACCATCGGCCAGTACCTCCAGCCCACGAAGAAGCATCATCCCGTGATCCGCTTCGTGACGCCGGACGAATTCAAGGCCTTTGAAACCACTGCCTATGCCAAGGGGTTCCTCCTCGTCTCCTCGACCCCGCTGACGCGTTCCTCGCATCACGCGGGCGAGGATTTCGCCAGGCTCAAGGCGGCCCGTCTCGCCAAGCTCGGCTAAAGCTTGGACTGTGAAGGCTTGGACTTGGGATGTGGCATGCAGCGCATTCTCGTCATCGGAAGCCCCGGCGCGGGCAAAAGCACCCTGGCTCGGCGCATTAGCGAGCAGCTGGACCTACCCCTCATCCATCTGGATCGGGAATATTTCGGCCCGGGATGGGTCATGCCGCAGCGCGCAGAATGGCGTAAGCGGGTGGAGGCTCTCGCTGCGCGACCGTCATGGATCATGGATGGCAACTATTCCAGCACCTTCGACATCCGTGTGCCCCGCGCAACGGCTGTCGTGTGGCTCGACCTGCCACGCTGGCACTGCATGACCGGCGTAGTATGGCGGGTGTTGAAGAGCTACGGACGACCGCGTTCCGATCTCGGCGTGGCGGGACCCGAGAAGTTCGATTGGCCCTTCATGCGCTGGATCTGGAACTACCCGAAGACGATGCGTCCCAAGACCTCCCGCATGCTCGAACGACTTCGGCCCGATCAGCGGGTTTTCGTGCTGCGCTCCCATTCCGACATTCCGGCCCTTGAGGTCGAGCTGACACATCTCAAAGAGGCCGCCTGACCCATGCCGACCTTCCGCATGACCCGATCCGTGAAGCACAAGCCGGCCGAGATGTTCTCGCTTGTTGCCGATGTGGAAAGCTATCCGGAGTTCCTGCCGCTCTGCGAGGACTTGCGGGTGATCCGCCGCGTGCAGAGCGGGGAGGGCGTCGAAACGCTCGTGGCCAACATGAGCGTGGGCTACAAGGCGATCAGTGAGAGCTTCACCACCCGCGTGACCCTCGACGAGCCGCGTCTGCGCATCCAGGTCGAGTACGTGGATGGGCCGTTCAAGTATCTGGAAAATCGCTGGAGCTTCCACCCCACGCCCATCGGCTGCGACGTGGAATTCTACATCAACTATGAATTCAAGAGCTTCGCGCTCGGCCTGGTCATGGGCACGGTCTTCGACAAAGCCTTCCGCAAGTTCACCGAAGCCTTCGAGCAGCGCGCAGATCAAGTTTTCGGCGCGAAAGGTTCGATGGCGGCGGGATGAGCTAGAAGCCGAAGATTTGTGGTTGCAGGATCACAGTTCCCGCAACGCCAATGACGGCCAGTCTTAGCAATCCGATTTGCGGACGAGACGTTATGAAGGGTTGGATTAAGGCAATGAGCAGGACCGAGATCTGCAAGAGCGCCGACAGGAGATAGGCCTCTTTCGAGGCATAGTCCCACCGCTCCGCCATGGCTTCCGCACCCCACGGGTAGCAGTTTGCTTCAGCAGAAGGGATGCCGCAGGCTGTTGCGTTGAATGCCTGGCTGAAGTCATAGACGTAGAGGCAGACGAACAGCAGAAGCAGAAATTGCCAAAAGATCTCGATCAGTGATGGAGATCGAAAGCGTATCACAGCACGGACTCGAAAAGCTCGATTGCATCCTCGACAGCGCACCAGCGAATCATCACGCGTCCAAGATCGCCGTAACGTCGCTCAAGATGCACCGTAGGTCTGCCTTTCCGGGCCAAGCCGAAATGCACAAGCCCGACGGGCTTCGCTTCGCTTCCACCGCCCGGGCCGGCGATGCCGGTAATTCCAACGGCAACATCGGCATGTGAATGAGCCAAGGCTCCTTCCGCCATGGCGCGGGCTACCGGCCCGCTGACAGCGCCGTGGGCTGCGATGAGGTCGGCGGGCACACCGATCGATTCGATCTTCGCCTCGTTGGAATAGGTGACAAAACCCCTCTCCATCACGCTGGACGATCCGGAGATTTCCGTCAGCAGAGCGGCAACGAGACCGCCGGTGCAGGATTCCGCGGTCGCGATCTTGAGGCCGTTTCGCTCATAGGCCTTGAGGAGGGCATCTGCACGGTGCTTCAATTCCGGTTTCATGGGTTCACTCCGGCAAGCGGATCGTTGCGGCGGCCTGCGCCGCGATTCCTTCGCTTCGACCCGTGAAACCAAGTTTCTCGGTCGTCGTCGCCTTCAGCGAGACCTGATCGAGGCGCAGGTTGCAGATTTCGGCAATCCGCTGCCGCATGGCCTCGCGGTGCAGGCCAAGCCGAGGCTTCTCGCAGAGCAGTGTCGTGTCGAGATGATCGAGCAGCCCGCCGCGCTCGCGCACGAGGCCGACCGCATGGGCGAGAAAGCGGTCCGAGGATGCGCCGCGCCATTGCGGATCGCTGGGCGGGAAGTGAGTTCCGATATCTCCATCGGCCAGCGCGCCGAGAATGGCATCGGTCAGCGCGTGCAGGATCACGTCCCCATCGGAATGAGCGATGACGCCACGGTCGTGGTGAACCTTGATGCCGCCGAGCCAGATATGATCGCCCTCGCCGAAGGCATGCACGTCAAAGCCGGTTCCGACACGGGTTACATAGGTCATGCGGGAGCCTTTCAGGTGTTGCTCCGCCTCCGCGAAATCGGAGGGGTAGGTGAGCTTGGTGTTCGATGGCTCTCCCGGGAAGACATGCACGGGAAGACCGGCCCACTCGGCCAGCGCGCCGTCGTCCGTGAAGGCATGGAGCCCGGCGGCGGCAGCCTTGCGGTGCCCCTCGATCAGCTCGGCAAAGCGGAAGGCCTGCGGGGTCTGGATGGCCCGAAGGCTGGCGCGATCCGGCGTGGCTGCCACTATGCCGCGATCATCCAATATCTTGATCGTGTCCGTGACCGGAATGCCGGGGACAGCGGCGTGCCAGGACTTCGCGGCATCGATGGCCCGGTCGATCAATATCTCACTCACGAAGGGCCGGGCGGCATCATGGATGAGGACGAGATCAGGCGCGAGGCTTGAGAGGGCTTCCAGCCCGTTCCTGACCGAATCCTGCCGCGTTTCTCCACCATAGGCGACGGGATGCAGGAGGCGGCTTTCGCCGACCGAGCCGACTGCTTGGTAGTAGAAGGGCTCGTCGTCCGGGTGGATCACCACGATGACCTGATCGACCCTCGGGTGGTTCAGAAAGCAGTCCAGGGTCAACTCCAGAATGGTCCGGCCGTTCAGGAGGCGATATTGCTTCGGCGTGCCTTCGCCTGCTCGCGATCCACGTCCTGCGGCAACGATAAGGGCAACGACAGACATAAGAGGGCCTCTGTGACAGATGCTCTCCTAAGCGTGACTTGCCGAATAGGCAAATCTCTTGGGAGAGGGCTTGCGCTGGTTCGCGGTTTGGCTATTAATTAGGCACAATGAATCTTGATCAAAAATTAGGCGAGACTGGGTTCGGCATCGGTCCTATCCATGTCGAGGTCCCAGCTATACTCGCGCCGTTGTCCGGCGTGACGGACGTTGCTATCCGGCGCATTGCGAAGCGTTGGGGGGCGGGCCTCGTCGTGTCCGAGATGGTGGCATCCGACGAGCTCGTCCAAGGTTCTGAGGAGGCTCAGCTGCGGGCCGAGGGCACCGGCATCGAGCCCCACATGGTGCAACTCGCCGGCTGCGAGCCCCACTGGATGGCCGAGGCTGCTCGAGTGGCCGAGGGGGCAGGGGCCCGGATCATCGACATCAACATGGGCTGTCCGGCCAAGCGCGTGATCGGCGGCTATTCCGGCTCCGCCCTCATGCGCGATCTCGACCACGCCTGCCGCCTGATCGAAGCCACCGTGGCGGCGGCCAGCGTCCCAGTGACCGTGAAGATGCGGCTCGGATGGGACCATGACACAATCAACGCACCCGAGCTTGCTCGCCGCGCTGAGGGGCTTGGCGTCAG
Organism: Microvirga sp.; assembly: GCA_041913065.1. Classification (GTDB taxonomy): domain Bacteria; phylum Pseudomonadota; class Alphaproteobacteria; order Rhizobiales; family Beijerinckiaceae; genus Microvirga. The sequence goes on from JAYSGD010000014.1 coordinate 93,797, forward strand.
GGCCGTGACGGTGCATGGCCGGACTCGGCAGCAATTCTACAAGGGCAGGGCGGATTGGAGCGCGATTGCTCCCGTCGTGCAGGCCGTGAGCATCCCCGTGATCGCCAATGGCGATATCGGTTCGCTCGATGAAGCGCGGGCCTGCCTCGCGGCCTCAGGCGCGGCGGCGGTGATGATCGGACGTTCCGCCATTGGACGTCCGTGGATCGTAGGACAGATCGGCGCCGCTCTTCAGGGTCGCGCCCTGCCAGATCCGACGCCTGAGGAGCTGACCGGAATCGCCTTGGAACATTACGAGGGTCTTCTCAGCCTTTATGGACCGCATGTGGGCATCCGCCATGCGCGCAAGCATCTCGTCGGATATGCGGAGACTGCGGTCGCCATGGGCTTCCATGTGCCGCAGTCGGCCCGCACCGAACTGGTGACGTCCACTGATCCGAATGCCGTCACGGCCCTGTTGCGATCCCTTTATTCCGAGCGCTTGCGGGAGGCCGCATGACGATTGCCATGAACGACCTCATCGTGAATGCGCTTCCACTGCCGGTCCTCACCATCGGCCCGGATCTCCAGATCGTCCATGGCAACAGCGCCGCCGAGGCCTTCTTCGAGATGAGCCTGCGCATGATGCAGCGCCAAAAGCTAAGCGACTTCCTGCCCTTCGATTCCCCAGTGATGGCGCTCGTCGATGACGTGCGCCAGCGAGGCTCCAGCGTCAGCGAGCACAGGGTCGATATCGGCAGTCCGCGCCTTGGGTCCGAGCGCATCGTCGATGTGTTCGCAACCCCGCTCGGAGACGATGGCGAGAACGTCGTCATCATGCTCCAGGAGCGTACCATCGCGGACAAGATGAACCGCCAGCTCACCCATCGCGGGGCAGCACGGTCCATCACCGCGCTCGGTGCTTTGCTCGCACACGAGATTAAAAATCCTCTCTCGGGCATACGCGGCGCCGCGCAATTGCTCGAACAATCCGCCAACGAGGACGACCGCCTCCTGACCCGGCTCATCTGCGACGAGACCGACCGCATCGTGAAGCTCGTCGAGCGCATGGAACTGTTCGGGGAGGAGCGCCCTGTCGACCGTGGGCCAGTGAACATTCACGGCGTGCTCGACCACGTGAAGCGTCTCGCGCAATCCGGATTCGCGCGGCATATCCGCTTCGTCGAGAATTACGATCCCTCGCTTCCGCCGGTGCTCGGCAATCGGGACCAGCTGATCCAGGTTATCCTCAATCTCGTGAAAAACGCCGCCGAAGCTGTCGGTATCGATGCGACGGATGGGGAGATCACCCTATCGACGGCATTCCGCACCGGCGTTCGCCTGCAAATTCCAGGTGCACAGGAGCGGGTGAGCCTGCCGATCGAGATCAGCGTGAGCGACAACGGCCCGGGCATTCCACCGGAACTCTTGAGCGACCTCTTCGACCCCTTCGTCACCACGAAGGTCCAAGGCAGCGGCCTTGGGCTTGCGCTGGTGGCGAAGATCGTCGGCGATCATGGCGGCATCATCGAATGCGAGCCAGCTCCGCGCCGCACGACTTTCCGAATTCTACTGCCGATGCATCGCGCCAATGACGGTCGCGAAGCGGATATTTGAGGCTGATTGGTATGCCCAGCGGACAAATTCTTCTCGCCGACGACGATGCCGCCATTCGGACGGTACTGAACCAGGCTCTCTCCAGGGCAGGTTACGAAGTGCGGTCAACGAGCAACGCCGCAACCTTGTGGCGCTGGGTGGCTCAAGGGGAGGGTGACATCGTCATCACCGACGTGATGATGCCCGATGAGAACGCGTTCGACCTCCTGCCGCGCATCAAAAAGCTGCGGCCCGAGCTGCCTATCATCGTCATGAGTGCTCAGAACACGTTCATGACCGCCATCAAGGCCTCCGAGCGCGGCGCTTACGAGTATCTCCCGAAGCCCTTCGACCTGAAGGAGCTGGTGGCCGTCGTCGGACGGGCGCTCTCGCGGCCGCGCAATGCGGTGTCGCATGCGCCGAACGCGGAGAACGAGGATATCCCGCTCGTCGGTCGTTCCCATGCGATGCAGGAAATCTACCGTGCCCTCGCGCGGCTGATGCCGACGGACCTCACCGTGATGATCACGGGCGAGTCCGGCACCGGCAAGGAGCTGGTGGCGAAGGCGCTTCACGACTACGGCAAACGCCGCCAGGGGCCTTTCGTGGCGGTCAACATGGCGGCGATCCCGCGCGAGCTCATCGAGTCCGAATTGTTCGGCCATGAGAAGGGCGCTTTCACCGGCGCGACCGCACGCAATACCGGGCGCTTCGAGCAGGCCGAGGGCGGCACGCTCTTCCTCGATGAAATCGGCGATATGCCGATGGAGGCGCAGACGCGCCTGCTCCGCGTGCTTCAGCAGGGCGAGTATACGACGGTCGGCGGTCGCGTGCCGATCAAGACCAATGTCCGTATCGTTGCCGCGACGAACAAGGACCTGCGGGTCTTGATCCAGCAGGGCCTGTTCCGCGAGGATCTCTATTTTCGCCTCAACGTGGTGCCCCTGCGCCTTCCGCCACTGCGCGAGCGCGTGGAAGACATCCCCGATCTCGCCCGCCATTTCTTCATGCTGGTCGAGAAGGAGGGGCTTGCCCGCAAGCAGCTCGACGTGGAGGCTATGGACCGGCTCAAGCGCTATCGCTGGCCGGGCAATGTGCGTGAACTCGAAAACCTGGTTCGGCGTCTGGCGGCCCTGTACCCGCAGGATACGATTACCGGCGCCATCGTCGAGGCGGAGCTGGACTCTCAGCCCCTGCTTCCGCCCCAACCGGCCGGCAAGCCGGCTACCCAGGCTCAGCAGAACTCCGAGGGATTGTCCGATGCCGTCGAGAGGCACTTGGCCGAATACTTCTCCGGCTTCCGGGACACTCTGCCGCCTCCTGGGCTCTATCATCGAATCCTGCGTGAGATCGAAGGGCCGCTGATCGGAGCTGCCCTTGCGGCAACCCGTGGAAACCAGATTCGGGCGGCGGAACTGCTCGGCGTGAACCGCAACACCTTGCGCAAGAAGGTTCGGGACTTGGAGCTCATGGTGGTGCGGACAAACCGTACCTGAGCCGTGGCTGTAATAATTTGACCACAGTGTTGTGTTGGTGCATCACCCTATAAAGGGTGCTGCACGAGGCACCCCAGTTGCGGGGCCTCACGTCTTGAACGACCAGAGCATACAAGAGCAGCACCAGACAGCAGAGCCGAGCCAGAGGGGATTCGGCTGGCTGGGCTATCTGGCCGTTCTGACGGCGCTCGGTTCCGCTCTGACGACATTTCTCGTCCTGGCCGGCGCTACGCCTATCCTGCCGACGCATGACGTGGTCGTCTGGCTGTTCATCCTGAACGGCATTCTGATCGCGCTCCTGATCGGCATCGTCGCCTGGCAGGCTCGCAAGCTCGTGCGGGAGCATAAGGCAGGGGCGGCTGCAGCCGGACTCCATGTCCGCATCGTGGGTCTCTTCAGCCTTGTCGCCGTCCTTCCCGCGATTCTTGTTGCCGGTGTCGCGACGGTTACCCTGGAGCGCGGCCTCGATCCCTGGTTCACCAGCACCATCAGAGAGCTGATGTTCAACACGGTGGAGATCGCCCGGTCCTATCGTGAAACGCAATGCCGAACGCTCGCCCGTGAGACGCAGCTTATGGCGGCGGATCTCAATCGGGCCAAGGTTCTCTTCGATGCGGACCGTAAGCTGTTTCAGGAGTTCATGAATTCCCGCGCGGTCTTCCTGGGGTTCCCGCTCGCCATGATCGTAGAGCCGAATGGCACGGTCGTGGAGCGCATCGAAGGCAAGAAGCTCCCGGGCATTCCGGAGCCGACTCCGGCCGATCTGACGGACGCAAGCAACCAGGAGGCTCTCTGTCTCTTCCAGAGCACCGGCAATATCTTCCGCTCGGTCCTGAAGCTGGACGCACATAACGGGCGCATTCTTTACCTCGCCCGCGAGGTCGATCCACGGGCTGTCGAATTTCCTGCCGTGGCTGAGCGCGGCGTCGAGATCTATGAAGGGTTGAACCAGAAGAAGGCCGGTATTCAGGTGGCCTTCGCCTCGATGTTCACCCTGATCGCGCTGATCGTGCTGCTCTCCGCGATCTGGTTCGGTCTGAATTTCGCCAATCGTCTGGTGGCCCCGATCCGCCGCCTGATCCATGCGACCGATCAGGTCGCGACCGGTAATTTCTATGTTCAGGTTCCTGTGAAGCGAGGCGAGGGGGATCTTGGGCATCTCGGCGAGACTTTCAACAAGATGACCTCCGAGCTGCGCCGGCAGCATGACGGCCTCACCGCGGCGAGCGACGTTATCGACCGCAGAAGGCGTTTCACGGAAGCCGTGCTCGCTGGCGTTTCCGCTGGCGTGATCGGCATCAATGCGCGCGGCCTGATCACGATTGCCAACCCCTCCACCGAGGCGCTTCTCGGCACGCCGAGGGAAGAGCTGATCGGGCGTCCCATCACAAGTGTCCTGCCAGAGGTGGCGCAGCTGGTTCAGGAAATGGGCCAGGCTCGCCAGCGCCTCATGCAGTCGCAGATTCAGATTTCCCGCAAGGGTAAGGAGCGCACAATCAATGTGCGCGTCACGAGCGAGCAGGCGCGCAGCGAGCGGCGCGATCTGGTGATCACGCTGGATGATATTACCGATCTCGTTCTGGCTCAGCGCACCTCTGCCTGGGCGGATGTGGCCCGCCGCATCGCGCACGAGATCAAGAACCCACTGACGCCGATTCAGCTTTCCGCCGAGCGCATTCGCCGCAAGTACGGGAAGGTCATCACCACGGATCGCGAGGTGTTCGACCAATGCACGGACACCATCGTGCGGCAGGTGGATGACATCAAGCGCATGGTGGACGAGTTCTCATCCTTCGCGCGCATGCCGAAGCCCGCCATCAGCCAGGAGGATCTGGCGGAGACCGTCCGCCAAGTCGTCTTCATGATGCGGATCGCCCATCCGGAGATCGAGTTCGTGGACCAGTTCCCCGAAGGCCCGGTGGTGGCCCCGTTCGACCGCAGGCTGATTTCTCAGGCGGCGACGAATATCGTGAAGAACGCCACCGAGGCGATTGCCGCCGTTCCCGAGGAGGAGCGCGGGCATCCGCGCATCGCCGTGACGCTCGACGATACGCATCCCGACTACTTGATCCTGGCCGTCACCGATAACGGCAAGGGCTTCCCGATCGAGGGCCGTCAGCGCCTTCTGGAGCCCTATATGACGACGCGAGAGGGAGGCACAGGACTGGGCCTGCCGATCGTCGCCAAGATTCTCGAAGACCATGGGGGAGGCATGGACCTGGTCGACAATCCCGCCGGGCGGGGTGGACAGGTCCGCATGTGGATCCCGAAACGGAAACAAGTTGAGACCGAAGAGGCTGCCGCCGCTTCGGAGAGCAACGAATCTCGCAGGGCAAGTCTATGAGCGCAGATATTCTCGTCGTCGATGACGAAGTCGACATCCGCGAACTCGTCGCCGGAATCCTGGAGGATGAAGGCCATCGCACACGCACGGCGGGCTCATCCGACGAGGCTCTCGCGGCCATCGAGGCGCGTCGTCCGCATCTCGTGTTCCTCGACATCTGGCTTCAGGGCAGCCGTCTCGACGGCCTGCAGGTGCTGGAGATCATCAAGGCGCAGCACCCGGATCTCCCAGTGGTGATGATCTCGGGGCACGGCAACATCGAAACGGCCGTTTCCGCCATCAAGTCCGGCGCCTACGACTTCATCGAGAAGCCGTTCAAGGCCGACCGCCTCATACTCGTGGCCGAGCGCGCGCTCGAAGCATCGCGCCTCAAACGCGAAGTCCGCGACCTTCGCTCGCGCTCGGTGCAGGCCAGCCGCATCGCCGGCAAGTCAATCATCATCAATCAGCTCAGGCAAGCCGTGGAGCGTGCTGCACCCACCAATGCGCGCATCCTCATCACGGGCGCTCCCGGCTCCGGCAAGGAGCTGACGGCCCGCACGGTGCACAGCATGTCATCGCGGGCGAACGGCCCGTTCGTCGTGCTCGCCGCAGCGACGATCACCCCGGAGACCATGGAGGCCGAACTCTTCGGCACCGAGGGCGGTGAGGGCGGAGGACGCCGGGTCGGCGCGCTTGAGGAAGCGCATGGCGGCACGCTTTACATCGACGAGATCGCCGATATGCCGCGGGAGACGCAAAACCGCATTTTGCGCGTCCTGGTCGATCAGAACTTCCAGCGTATCGGCGGCACGACCCGCGTGCATGTGGATGTGCGCATCATCTCGTCGTCGAGCCGTGACCTGCCGGCTGAGATCGCAGCCGGCAACTTCCGAGAAGACCTTTTCCACCGGCTCGGTGTCATTCCGATCCGCGTGCCGTCCCTTGCCGAGCGCCGCGAGGATGTGCCGGAGCTGATCGAGTTCTTCATGGACCAGATCTCCTCGACCACGGGCCTGCCCAAGCGGCGCATCGCCGAGGACGCCATGGCCGTCCTGCAATCCCACGATTGGCCGGGCAATGTCCGTCAGTTGCGCAACAACGTCGAACGCCTCATGATTCTGACCTCCGGCGATCCCGATGCCGAGGTGACAGCCGAAATGCTGCCCTCCGAGATCGGAACGCTCGTCCCGACGACGCCGGGCGGATCAGGCGGCGAAAAGCTCATGAGCATGCCCCTGCGCGAGGCCCGTGAGATTTTCGAGCGCGAGTATCTGCTGGCGCAGATCGCTCGATTCAGCGGCAACATCTCCCGCACTGCGGAGTTCATCGGCATGGAGCGCTCGGCGCTTCACAGGAAGCTGAAATCCTTGGGAATCGGCGGTTAGGAGAGCCTGTGACCCGTGGGTGGGTGTGTCATAGAACACTTCATCCACGGGAAAATATCCTACAGAGGGGGTAGAACTGCGAAGCCCCTCTTGCCGAACGGTCAACTTCGCCCTGTAATATGAAGGCCGGCCAACGACCGCACGATAGCGGATTATCATATACAGGCGGCCCAATAGCCAAGACCGGCGGCGATGGGCTGGCGAGGCAACTTCAATGGCGGGCGATCGCGCGCAGAATCTCCAGGACACCTTTCTCAATTACGTCCGGAAACAAAAGATTCCGCTGACCATATTCCTTGTGAACGGCGTCAAGCTCCAGGGCGTCGTGACATGGTTCGACAATTTCTGCGTCCTTCTGCGCAGGGATGGTCATTCTCAGCTGGTTTACAAACACGCCATTTCCACCATCATGCCAGGACAGCCCGTCCAGTTGTTCGATCAGATCGACGAGGCTGGCGAAAAGGCCTGAGGTGACGGAACCGCGCACTCCGGGAGAACATCGTCTCGCAGAGCTGGCCGAACCTGAGAAAGAGGTTGCTGCTGGTACGAAGACGCTTGTTGTCGGTCCATACCTGACGCGCAAGCGGCGGTTTGCGTCCGCAGATGCGGAACGCGAGGAGACGAACCCGCGTCCGCCCGAAGCCCGTCTCGACGAGGCCTCGGGCCTTGCACTCGCGATTGACCTCACGGTCGTCCAATCCCTGATCGCGCCTTTGGCTTCGCCTCGTCCCGCCACGTATATCGGCAGCGGCAAGGTCGATGAACTGGCAGGCCTGATCAAGGCGGAGGGCATCGGCCTCGTGGTCATGGATTGCGCGCTGAGCCCAGTGCAGCAGCGCAATCTGGAGAAGGCCTGGGGGGCGAAGGTCATCGACCGGACTGGTCTGATCTTGGAAATCTTCGGGCGTCGGGCCCGCACCAAGGAAGGCACGCTCCAAGTCGAACTCGCTCACCTGTCCTATCAGAAGGGGCGTCTTGTCCGATCCTGGACCCACTTGGAGCGCCAACGCGGCGGCTTCGGCTTCCTCGGCGGCCCCGGTGAGACGCAGATCGAGGCCGACCGGCGCATGATCCAGGAGCGCATGAACCGGATCGAGCGTGATCTGGAAGGCGTCGTGAAAACCCGATCCTTGCATCGCACCAGCCGGAGGAGGGTGCCTTATCCGATCGTGGCGCTGGTGGGCTACACCAATGCCGGCAAGTCGACGCTTTTCAATCGCATGACCCGGGCCGAAGTTCTGGCCGAGAACATGCTGTTTGCGACCCTCGACCCGACCACCCGCGCCATCGACCTGCCGCATGGTGAAAAGGCCATCCTGTCGGATACGGTGGGCTTTATCTCGGACCTGCCGACCATGCTCGTGGCGGCCTTCCGCGCGACGCTCGAAGATGTGGTCGAGGCCGACGTTCTGCTGCATGTCCGCGACGTGTCCCACGGCGAGACCGAGGCTCAGGCCGGCGACGTGGCCGTGGTCCTTCGGGAACTGGGGATCGATCCCGATGACACGCGGCGGATCATCGAGGTCTGGAACAAGGCCGATCTTCTCACGCCCGAGGACCGCGAGCGTCTGGCGGCGACATCGGAGCGGACAGGCGAGGAGAGGCGGCCCATCCTTATTTCAGCCATGACGGGCGAAGGCGTTCCTGAGTTGCTCGCCACAATCGAGCAGCATCTGGCTCTTGGGCGGCGCACCTACGAGGTCGATGTGGCGCCGGAAGACGGGCAGGGGCTCGCCTGGCTCCATGAGAACACGGAGATCCTGGCACGGATGCCGAAGGAGGATGGACACACCCTCCTCCAGATTCGGCTTGTGGCTGGCAAGGAACCACGTTTCCTCAACCGGTTCCCGCAAGCCCGCGTCGTTTAAAGCCTCAGCATTCGGCCTTCTTGGCCTGGACCCAGAGTTCTTCCATCTCCTCGAGCGATGCTTCCTGCAAATCACGGCCCTGGTGTTTGAGGGCCAGCTCGACCGAGCCGAAGCGGCGCTCGAACTTGGCGTTCGTCCGCCGCAGCGCGCTTTCAGGATCGATGCCGTAATGCCGGGCGAGGTTGGTGACGGAGAACAAAAGATCGCCGATCTCATCCTCGATCCGATCTCGATCGCCACTTGAAGAGGCTTCCTTAACTTCCTCCAATTCCTCGTGAATCTTGTCGATCACCTGGGCGGCATCCGGCCAGTCGAAGCCGACTTTCGCGGCCTTGGTCGTCAGCTTCTGAGCTCTGGTTAATGCGGGCAGGGTCGTCGGAATGCCGCCGAGAAATCCCGCCTCATGGCCTTCGGCGAGCAGGCCCATCCTCTCACGCTCCAAGCGCCGTTCGGCTTTCTCCTCGCTCTTGATGGTGTCCCAAAGCGCCTTGACCTGCCCTGGCGACAATTCCTTCGCATTCCCAAATACATGGGGGTGGCGTCGGATCAGCTTCTTCGTGATGGCTTCGACCACGTCCGGGAAGGCAAATGCGCCTTGCTCCTCGGCCATCCGGGCATGGAAGACGACCTGAAGCAGCAGGTCGCCGAGCTCGTCCCGCAAATCAGCCAGATCGCCGCGCTCGATGGCGTCCACGACCTCGTAGGCTTCCTCGAGTGTATATGGCGCAATGGATCCGAAATCCTGCTCCAAGTCCCAGGGGCAGCCCGTCTCGGGCGTCCGCAGCGCCGCCATGATCTCGATGAGCCGAGCGATATCAGAGGAAGGCTTCATTGGATGCATTTCTTTGTCTTCGATGGCGCTTCTTAGCGCGATTCCGATGGGAATCAGAGCGAAAGATGCTCAAAAGACATCAAGGATTTGGAGGCTGAAAAGCATGAAAGCACGGGTCAAACTGGTCGATGGCATGATGTTCGTGGGCGAATCCGGAAGCGGGCACGCCGTGGTGATGGACGGAGCGCCGGAATATGGCGGGCGAAACCTCGGCATTCGGCCAATGGAAATGCTCCTGATCGGCCTGGGCGGCTGCACGGCCTTCGACGTGGTCCAGATCCTCAGGAAGGGCCGGGAGAAGGTTTTGGACTGCGAAGTCGAGGTCACTGCGGAGCGCGCCGAGACCGACCCTAAGGTCTTCACGAAGATCCATATCGACTACCGGGTGAAAGGCCACAAGCTGGCGCCGGCCAAGGTCGAGCGTGCCATCGAGCTCTCCAAGGACAAGTATTGCTCGGCCTCGATCATGCTTGGAGCCGTGGCGAAGATCACCCACAGCTGGTCCGCCGTTGAGACGACGGATGGCATGGACAGCTAACCTGAGAGCCATATGGGAAGGGCTCAATCATAAGGGGGAGACGGCGTCAGCGCCGTCTTTCTCCTATATATCAAATTCGCATAAGATATATTATGGAACCAATCTAGGTGAGCCTGTGGGGCTCTGACGTCTTCCCACCGCCCTTTGGCTTCAAGCGCGGCGCAGCCTCTATCCGACTTCGATCTGCATGCCGTCGAATGCCGGCTCGATGCTTGCCGGCAGTTCACGCCTCAGTGTCTCGTAGTCCAGATCCGTAGTAAGGTTCGTCAGAATGGCCCGGCGCGGTTTCACGTGCTCGATAAATGCAAGAGCTTCGGAGACAGAAAAATGGGTCGGATGCGGGGTATAGCGTAAGGCATCGAGGATAAGGACCTCGAGGCCCTCGAAATGGCGCAGGCTTTCCGCCGGCATTGTGCTGACATCCGGCGCATAGGCGATATTGCCGAACCGGAAGCCCAACGCGTCGATATCTCCGTGGACCATACGGAATGGCACTGCGTCGATGGAACCGCCCGGTCCGGAGATAGCGGTCGGCCTGCCGGCCTCCAGATGGTGCATGGTTAATATCGGCGGATAGCTGCTTCCGGCGGGCGTTTGGAAGCAATAGCCGAACCGCATCTGCAGCAATTCACTCGTCACGCGATCCGCGTAGACCGGGATACGGTGATGCATGACGATAGCGAGAGGACGAAGATCGTCGATCCCGTGGATGTGGTCCGCATGCTCATGGGTAAAGAGAACGGCGTCGAGCCGCTTTACATTTGCGCTGAGGAGTTGGTCGCGTAGATCGGGCGTGGTATCGACCAGAACGCTTGTCGTCTTGTTTTCGCAGGTTTTCTCCACGAGGACGGAGCAGCGTCGGCGCCTGTTCTTCGGGTTCAGGGGATCGCATGCTCCCCACCCTACCCCAACGCGCGGAACGCCGGCTGACGAGCCGCAGCCGAGAATGGTGAGACGAAGACTCATGAAGCGATAGCCTTCGCTTGTGAGGCGTCCGCCAGCGCGGCTTTCGAGAACAAGCGGTAAAAATTGGCGGTCGTGATTTCGGCGATTTTCTCATCGCTCACCCCGACGACCTCGGCAAGCACATGGGCCGTATGCGCCACGTAGGCAGGCTCATTGGTCTTTCCGCGATAGGGCACGGGCGCGAGATAAGGCGCATCCGTCTCCACGAGCAGGCGATCCCGCGGAACGTCGGCGGCGATCCTGCGGATCTCCTCGGAATTCCTGAAGGTCAGGATGCCCGAGAAAGAGACATAAAGGCCGAGTTCGATGCCAACCCGCGCCAGCTCCGCGCCTGACGAGAAGCAATGGAGAACTGCGCTGAACTGCCCCTTGCTCATTTCCTCCGAGAGGATCGAGATCATGTCCTCATCCGCATTGCGGGCATGAATCACCAGAGGCAATCCCGTCTCGCGAGAGGCCGCGATATGGGTGCGGAAGACCTGCCGCTGAATGTCCCGTGGACTTTTGTCGTAGTGATAATCGAGACCGGCTTCGCCTATGGCGATGCATCGCGGATGGCGCGCGAGCTCGATTAACTGCTGAGCGGGCACATCGGGTTCGTCAGCGGCGTTATGCGGGTGAGTACCGACGGTGAAGAAAACGCGTTCATGACCTTCCGAAAGAGCCCGGTAAGTCTCGAAGCGCGATACATGGGTCGATATCGTCACCATTCGCCCGACACCGGCGTGTGATGCGGCATCAAGAACCTCCGGCAGGCGGCTCTGGAAGTCGGGAAAGTCAAGGTGGCAATGACTGTCGACCAGCATCGGTGAAAGCGCCCTCCTCTGTGGCGGCTGTTGCCCGTGATGCTTAATTCGGATCGAGCCTCGCGTCTACCGACGCCCGCCCTGAGCGGTCGCTACCGGCTCATTGTCCTCCTTGGTTTCCCGCCGCCGCATTGTCCGCAGACGTTGCTGGGCGCGAACGACATGGGGCTCATCGGTTTCGTCAGGGCGCACCACCGGTACGGAAAGGCAGACGCTCTGCGCCGGAAGGACATGGCACCAATCCTTTATGAGGTGCTTGTAGCAGCGACCGACAGGACGGATGTTGCGGTCGAGATCGTAGAGCCCGACGGGGGTGACGCGGTTGTTCTCTTCCCTGAGCGCGACATCCCAGTCCACCTGATCCGTCAGGGAATACCAGGTGAAGCCGACGATCGGCACGCCATTGTTGCGCACCCGCAGGACATTGGCCCATTGCTTCCAGAGCCAATCCACGGCCTCCGTGCCCTTGGGACCTTCGATAAGGTTCGTCTCCGTGTGCATGACGGGAAGCTTGTAGCGGTCATAATATTGGCGCGTGATTTCGTCGTAGCCGAAGATGTCGCCCGCGGCTGTGGTCAAGCCATTGGCTCGCACCCGGTGCTCATTGGTGACGTAATAGTCATTTCCCATGATGGAGTGGTGGCGGAGCGATGAACGGCTGAGGAAGAAATGGTATTCGTCGCGCGTCATGCCGTTATCCATCAGGAACTCGTACATTTCCGAGTCGACCCGGCGTCCATAATTCAGATCGAGGGATAGGAAACGCCTGGCGTTCATGATCTCGGCCGGCTTGATGGCTGCCGGATTTTCGGCATGAAAATATTCCGAGGACTCGCTCTGGATGAACAAGGCATCGGGGCGGCCCTTGAGTATGCGCTCCATCGCCAGGACATTTGCCTTAACGATGTGCTTGAGAGCCGTGACGAACGCCTGATCGCTGCTCAGCTGCTCGTTCCACCAGCCATAGGCGGCCGAGAATTGGGCGCAGATGAACATCTCGTTGATGGGCGTATAGAGCTGCACCCAGGGAAAGCGATGCGCGAAAGCTTCCGCGTAAGTTGCGAAAAGTTCAGGGAAATCCGGGTTCTGGAAGTTGCCGATCCAATCAGGCACGCCGAAATGGCACAGGTCCACGATGGGAATGATATTGCGGCGCCTGATCTCGCCGAAGGTCATGTCGGCGAAGGACCAGTCGTAGCGCCCTGGTCCGACATAGGTGGTGTGAAGCGGCGGACCGTACCGAAGCACCTGGATATCGAGATCGTCCAGAAGGTCGAAATCCAGCTTCCAATGCTTGTAATGGCCGCACTTCTCCATCTGATCGATGCGCGTGCGGCCATTGTTGATGGTCGGGATGCTGTTCTCGATCCCGGTCGCAAACATGAAACTGGTGAACATGTAACACTTCCGCTGTGGGCCCTGGCGGGCCGATCCAAGCGGAAGCGTTATTCAGCCTCCGCCTCGATATAACGCGGGAAAATTGGCGCCGGTTGCGGAAGGGCCGTTCCTGCGACCAAGCGCTTCTCCGGCCCGACCGCGGCCAGCACCCTGCCCTCCGGCGCGACGGCCAGAAGATCGAGAAGCTTGGCGGCAGCGGTCGGCACGAAAGGCTGCGCCAGGATGCCCACGGCGCGGAGAACCTCGGCTGTCACGTAGAGCACCGTGTTCATTCGGGCCGGATCGGTTTTACGCAGTATCCAGGGCTCCTGAGACGCGAAATAGCGGTTCGCTTCGGCGACCACGGCCCAGATTTCGGCCAGCGTCGTATGGAGGGCGAAGTCCTTCATGGCCGCTCTCGTCTTCCCCGGCAGGGCATCTGCGAGCCAGAGCATGTCCTGATCGGCCTGGGTGAATTCGCCGGGCTGCGGCACCGCGCCATCGCAATTCTTGCCGATCATCGACAGGGAGCGCTGCGCGAGGTTGCCGAGGTCGTTGGCCAGATCCGCGTTGATACGGTTGACGATGGCCTCGTGGGAGTAATTGCCGTCCTGTCCGAACGGCACTTCGCGCATGAAGAAGTAACGGATCTGATCGACGCCGTAGGTGTCGGCGAGGTCGAACGGGTCGACCACGTTGCCAACCGACTTCGACATCTTCTCGCCCTTGTTGAGCAGGAAGCCGTGGCCGAAGACGCGCTTCGGCAGCGGCAGCTCCGCCGACATGAGGAAGGCCGGCCAATAGACCGTATGGAAGCGCACGATGTCCTTGCCGATGATATGAACATCGGCAGGCCAGTAATGACGGCGCGGATCGCTCTCATTGGGGAAGCCGCAGCCGGTCAAGTAGTTATTGAGCGCGTCGATCCACACATACATCACATGCTTCGGATCGTTCGGAACCGGCAGGCCCCAGTTGAAGGTCGTGCGGCTGATCGAGAGATCCTGAAGGCCTGAACGCACGAAGCTCGTGATCTCGTTGCGCCGGGTCTCCGGGCTGATGAAATCCGGGTTCGCCTCGTAGTGCGCAAGCAGGCGGTCCTGATAGGCCGAGAGGCGGAAGAAGTAGCTTTCCTCCTCGATCCATTCGACAGGCGTGCCCGTGGGCGCGCGCCAGGAGCCGTCGGGCTGCTTGGTCAGCTCGCTCTCGTCGTAATAGGCCTCGTCGCGTACCGAGTACCAGCCGGAATACTGGGAGAGGTAGATGTCCCCCTTCTCCTGCATCCGCCGCCAGAGTTCCTGGGTCGAGGGCAGATGGTCCGCATCCGTCGTGCGGATGAACCGGTCGTAGGAGCAATCCAGGCGGTCGGCCATGGCGCGGAACTTGGCCGTCATCTCGTCCACGAAGGCCTTGGGCGTCGTGCTGTTCTTGTCCGCCGTCTGCTGGATCTTGAGGCCGTGCTCGTCCGTGCCCGTCATGAAAAACACGTCATAGCCGTCCATGCGCTTGAAGCGGGCAATCGCGTCGGAGGCGACGACCTCATAGGCGTGGCCGATATGGGGAGCCCCGTTCGGATACGAGATAGCCGTGGTGATATAGAATTTCTGCTTGTTGGCCATGTCGAATCCCTAAACGCTTGAATTCATGCAAACCTTCACTCAGGCGCAGGTGCCATGAGGTCAAGCCGTCCGCCGAACCGCGTCGGCCAGATCGTCGAACAGCGTGAGGATGAAGGGCCGGCGGTCGAGGTTGAACACGTCGATCTCGCGCGCCGAACGGCTGATCTTCTCACACACCTCCACCAAAGGCGCAAGGCGTGCCGGGCCGAGGCTCGCCCGCTCGTGCAATCGGCCCGAAACCCACCGCTCGACCGTTTCCAGGGCGAGCTCATAGGTATCATCCGCATCGCGCTTGGCCAGGGCCTCGGCCAGGGCGTAGATCTGCTTGGTGTCCGAGCTCGGCAGACTGTCGAGGAGCCTCGTGACTTGGCCAATGAAAGCGACCTTGTCCTCATCCAGAAGCTCGAGTGTCCGCCGCACGGAACCTTCGCCATAAGCGAGCGCCTGATCGATTAGGTGTTCGGGCATGTCCGCCCAGGACTCGCCGAGGGAGCCGATCGACCCCTTGATGTCGGCATCAGCCAAAGGACGCAGCAGGAGCCTGCGGCATCGGGAGCGGATCGTGGGCAGCACCCGCTGCGGAGCGTGGCTGACGATGAGGAAGAGGGAGCGCGGCGGCGGCTCCTCGATCACCTTGAGCAGCGCGTTGGCGCTGGAAATCGTCAGGTCCTCGGCGCTGTCCACGATGCAGACGCGGTAGCCGCCATCGGCCGCCGTCGAGCCGAACATGTTGAGCGCCTTGCGGACGGCCTCGACGGGAATCGTGGTGGAGGCTGCTTTCTTGTCGGTGGCGGGAGCACGTCGAAGAACCGCGAAGTTCGGGTGAGAGAGCGCGGACAGCTGACGCGCGGAGGGCGCGTCCGGCGCAAGATCCAGGCTCTCGATAGAGCGGTCATTCGCCTTTTTCGGGTCGAGCACCGCGCGGGCGACGCGATAGGCAAGCGTCGCCTTGCCGATCCCCTGCGGGCCGCCGATGAGCCAGGCATGATGGAGCCGGCCCGAGCGCAGGCCTTCGAGAAAAGCCGCCTCGCCTTCCTGATGGCCGAAGAAGGCAAACTGATCCCGCGGATGCGGCGCACCCTCGAGCTGATCGGGCTCGACTGCCTCAACATCACGCGACATCGAGAGGCCTTTCCGCATTTCGGGTCAGCTCAGGCAGCCGCTCTCGCAACGTTGCCCAGATGGCGGCCTCGACCTCATCCGCCGATTGGTCGGCATTGATCACCGCGCAGCGTTCCGGGTGGGCGCGAGCGATGGCAAGAAAGGCCTGCCGCAGGTTCTGGTGAAAGGAGAGCGCCTCGTCCTCGAACCGATCCGCCCCCTCGCCTTTTTGCGCCGCCCGTTCGCTCGCGCGGGCAAGGCCGGTCTCGGCGGGAAGGTCGAGGATGAAGGTGAGGTCTGGCTTGGTGCCTGCAAGAGTGACGCGTTCCAGCCGGTCGATGAGGGCCGGATCGATGTTCCCGGCCGAGCCCTGGTAGGCTCTGGTCGAATCCGCGAAACGATCGCACAGCACATGGGTGCCCGCCTTGAGGGCCGGGACGATTGTCTTGTCCAGGTGGTCGATGCGGGCGGCGGCGAAGAGCATGGCTTCCGCGAATGTGCCGAGGCTCTTGGCGTGCCCGCCGAGAATAAAGGCGCGAATTTCCTCCGCATAGGGCGAGCCGCCGGGCTCACGCGTGACCAGAACGCGCTGGGACAGCTGCTCCAGCCGATCTTTGAGCCTGCCGATCTGGGTCGACTTGCCAGCGCCCTCCCCGCCTTCGAACGTAATGAACCGTCCCGCCATCAAATTCCTTCGATGACGCTCGTAAAGGCGCGGCGTACCCAGCCGGTGCTGAATTCCAAAAGGCCATCGAGGGCGCGCTGGCTCAGCGTGCCTTCCTGGATGTCCTCATTGGCATAGAGCGGCATTTCGAGCGCCTGCATATCACCACGGTTGACCTGAAGCCGGGCTACCTCGGCCCCCTTCTGGATGGGAGCCTTCAGCGGGCCTGTGTAGATGATGCGAGCGGTCACCCGCTCTCCATCCCCACGGGGCACCAGTACACGAATAGGCTTCTTGGACACAAGCGGCAGGGAGCGTTTGCTGCCGCCGAAGACCTGGGCTTCACCAACCACTTGTCCTTCCGCGAAGAGCTGCTGCGACTCGAACGCCCGGAAGCCCCAATCCAGGAGTTTGCGGGACTCGTTGGCTCGGTCCCTTGCAGTCTTGAGGCCGTTGACTACGAGAATGAGGCGCTGCCCGTTCTGTACGGCCGAACCGATCAGGCCGTACCCTGATTCATCGATGTTGCCCGTTTTGAGTCCGTCCGCGCCGATATCCATGGCCAGCAAGGGGTTGCGGTTCTGCTGACGGATCTTGTTCCAGGTGAACTCCCGCTCGCCGAACATCTTGTAGAGGTCCGGATAGGTCTCGATGATGTAGAGCGCAAGCTTTGCGAGGTCGTGCGCCGTCGCCTTCTGCTCGGGATGGCCATAGCCGGTCGAGTTCCGGAAGGTGGACTTCGTCAGGCCGATCTGCTTGGCCCGCTCGTTCATCATTCTCGCGAAATTCTCTTCGGTTCCGGCGATGCCCTCAGCAATCGCAATCGCGGCATCGTTGCCGGACTGGACGATGAGGCCGCGCAGCAGGTCTTCCAGACGCACGGAGCTGTTGACCTGCGCGAACATGGACGATCCACCCGACCCCCCGCCCCCTTTGCGCCACGCGTTCTCGGAGATGGTGAACGTGCTATCCATGTTCAGGCGACCGTTCTTGATCTCGTTGAAAACGACCTCCGCCGTCATGGTTTTCGCCATGCTCGCGGGTGCAGTCAGTTCATCGGCGCTCTTTTCGAACAAGATCGCATGGCTGTCCGCATCCATGAGCACCGCAGTGGGTGCGGATGTCTGGAAACTCTGGGCTGATGCGGTCTTTACCGAGAGGAATGTAAAAATTCCGCAGAAAAGAAGGGCTGCGGCAGCAGTTCGGGCGGGCATTGCGTGGCGCATCGTAAGGTATCCAGACTCTTCCCCTAGGAGAGCCTGAATCTGTAGCGCGTCAACGACAATTCAACGTGACGTAACGATAAGCTGTGAGCAGGGTCACGACGGCGCGCCGACTCTCAGCCTATCAGCGGATGAACCTGGATTGATCCAGCGGCTTGAAAGCACTGGTCTTTTGGAACCCGCCCTGCCCGCCTTCCGGCGATGCATAATACAGCCCGGCCACGACCGGACGTGCCGGCGATGTCGTGTTGGGCGACACAGAGCTGACCTTTAGGGACGGTGCGACGGCGCCTGGAATGGTGCCGAGATCGAACGGGCGCTCAGGCGGCAGCGGCACATAGGTGCTGGCCGGAATCGAGGCTGGCTCGTTGGATGCCATGCGCTGAGGAGCAGCGGAGGCGACCGGAGCCGTCTCAATCTCGTCCTCAGGCTCATAGGCATTGATGCCGATGGCCTGACGCGGCGCGGCGGGGCGCGGCGTCGCCTGGGCGATCATTGTCGGAGCGCCGCCATTCGTCAGGCTGGCAGGCTGGCCGTCGGTGCGCAGGCTTGCCAGAAGAATTCGGTCGTCGCTTCCATTAGTGGAGGCGCGGCCGACATACTCGACGCGAACCCGGGCGGTGCCCGCACGATGGAAGCCGAGAGCAGAGGCGGCCTTCTCCGACACGTCGATGACGCGATTGCCGTGGAAAGGACCGCGATCATTCACGCGGACGATCATCGAATGGCCGTTCTGGAGATTGGTGACGCGCGCATAGCTTGGAAGCGGCATCGTCGTGTGGGCGGCTGCGATCGAATCGCGGTCGAAGATCTCGCCATTTGCCGTCATGCGGCCGTGGAAATTGGAGCCGTACCAGGAGGCAAGGCCTTCCGCCGGACGTGTCGACTCTGAGGGAACATAGGTGCGGCCCGCCACCGTATAAGGCTTGCCGACCATGTTGCGGCCGCCGCCCTTGGGGATCGGCTGCCCTGCGGCAACCACGCGCGGGCTGGCCTTGACGCCATACTTGGGATCGACGCCGCCTCTGACGTTTGAGGAGCAATTCGCAACGGTCAGGGCGATAACCGTAACACCTGCAATGCGAATGAAGGCAGACTGATCGAAAGATCCGATCTTTCCCATCAGGCCTTTTGCCGCTCCAGCGCGATTCAAGTGCATATTGTTACGCATCCCCTTTTGAGCACTTTAGGCATGGCGGCCCGAATTGCCCCAGATAGCCAGCCAAGGTGCTTTTGTCGCCTTAAAGGAAAGTTAAACGGCCTCGCTTGTCAACGACAAAGGCGCATTTTGTCGAACATTGTTTCGTATCGACAAATTATGTTCGTAATTTCAGATACTTATATTGTCGCATCGACATGCAAGCTGGCGCCTCCAAGAGTAAAGTGACAGCGTAATAGGAAAATAGACCTGAGGGCTTCCGCGCCCCATTTCAGTGCGGAAAGAAAAATATCAATGTGTTGACAGCAGCTTGACCGGATTTCCTCTTCGGCATCAAGATTCGCCTGCAAAACAGATGATCAAGAGCTCTTATGACGAAAACTTGGTTAACGCGCCGTGTCGCAGTCCTGTGCAATGCTTCTCTATCTGCATAGTCTGAAGGGTATAAGTTGACGGAAGTCACCTGACGGTCTTACAGAACCCATACGCCATCGGCACGTTTGGGCGATCTATGGAGAGGTGGCCGAGTGGTTTAAGGCAGCGGTCTTGAAAACCGCCGTGGGTGCAAGCCCACCGTGGGTTCGAATCCCACCCTCTCCGCCATCACGTCCGCCTAAGTATTTTTTTAAATTAAAACATTTCTAAGTTTTGTGGGGTTGGTCCCGAAAGAGGCCCCACCGAAATTGCGTGGTTACAGCCCACCAAGCAGCGCAGTTTCGGATCGGCTCACACATCCCCTACGCCTCACCATTGGCTAGTGGTCGGCGTTTGTCGGTCGAGATCACTTCAGTCGGCCACACCAGTATGCCATGGTAGCCAACAAACAGCCGCCCGGCCGCCGTTTCACAACGATGTCCAGTGATATGGTTAGATATGGATTGCTTGACGCTGAGTAGTAATCGAGTGAGATGAAGGCGTCTATGATGAGGGAGCTCGGCGAGCCTTCTCACATTTTGAGCCGCGGTCGCCAGCAGCAACTCGTCGCTGGCCCCACTTAGCCCGGTAGAACCGAACATCAGCCTTTGTGATTCCGGTGCGGGGCACGGCGAAGCCGCGCCGGTACTGTACAAGTTGCATGCCGTCCGGACAGGTGTAGTGATCCTCGTCAGGACCAAACACGAAATCGGCGCGTGAGAACATGCCCTAAGTACGGTCTGCCTTGTCGAGTACCGGAATGTAGGGAGAGATCTTCTTTTCCCTGACCAGCCGGGCAAAGTTGTCAGCCGAACCATAAGCGCTTTCGACTACCGGATGCTGCGGCTTGAGCCCAAATCGTTCAGCCGTTCGCACGAGCATCGTGCAGGCAGCTCCGATTTCCGCCTGCCGGATGGCACGCGTCGCCTCCACATCGAGAGTAGCGGTTTGTCGGGTATCAATGAGGTAGTTCGTGGCATAGGCGAAGAAGGTCGGGCCACGCTCGGCGCCCGTCCATTGCGCCGCCGGATCAGAGGGTAACATGAACTTCGACTCAACGTCGGTGGCAGCATCCCATGCGGCTTCGTCGAGTGTGCCAAGCGCTCCTGAACAGCACGAATGGCCTCGCCTCAATGATCCTGGGCTCGCCACGCGTCACCTAGATGGGGCGCTGCAGTCGGCATCAGTCGCAATCAAATTGGCATCCACCGCGAAGCCTTCACCGGCGACCAGTCCCTCTGCCAAGCAGCGCTCGACCACCGTCTCGAATATGTGGCGCAGGATGTCATTTTGGCGAAAGCGGCCATTGCGGTTGCGCGAGAAGGTGGAGTGGTTCGGCACCTTTCCATCAAGATCTAGCAGGCTTTAACGGTTAGGCCGCGTTGAATGACCTGAGCAAAATGGTAGGGGCCATATCGCCGGCTATCAAGTATATTGCCCATCGCGATCAAATATTCCGATCATGCTGCCGAATGACTTTGCTAGGGTGCACAACTTCGGCGAGGCTGCAACTTTCGCAGCCCGCCAGCCCATCGTCAGAAACGGAGACATCACACCTCATCTCCATCGTCTCCGCAAAGGTCAAGATCGTCAGGACAGCACTGCCAAACGGCACGAGGCATGGAGATGTTCATCCCTAACCAGCGGATCATGCCTAGGCCAACTTCTCCTTGCTGAGCCGAAATTCATCTGCGTACATTGAAGCCAACAAAAATAAGAAAAACGATCTGCCAGGAATATTGGAGGGAACCGATTGGCCGAATACGATCTGGTCATCAAAGGTGGGCGCGTTGGAACCACTGAAGGCGTCGCGACGATGGACGTGGCGATTCAGGATGGAGCAGTCGCCGCGCTGGGCCGCAACCTTCAGGCCCGTGCCAGCATTGATGCCGCCGGCAGGCTCGTTCTTCCCGGCGGCGTGGATGCACATTGTCACATCGAGCAGCTCTCCGGCGGCGGCCTGATGAATGCCGACACCTTTGAAACGGCAACACGCTCCGCAGCATTCGGCGGAACGACGACAGTCATCTCCTTTGCTGCTCAACATCGGGGAGACAGGTTGCGCAATGTGGTCGAGAACTACGCGCGTCTTGCCGCTGCCGGCGCGGTGACGGACTATGCCTTTCATCTTTGGATTTCCGACCCGACCCCCGAGGCGTTGGAACAGGATCTGCCGCAGCTGATTGAGGCCGGCCATCGGTCGATCAAGATTTTCATGACCTATGACCGCGTGCGCTTGCTCGATGAGCAGGTCCTCGATGTGATGATGGTGGCCCGCAAGCATGGAGCCATGGTCTGCGCCCATGCCGAGAACCATGGCATGATCAAGTGGATGGCCGACAGGCTTGTCTCACGCGGCTATGTCGAGCCGAAATTCCATGGCGTCAGTCATCCCCGCGTCTGCGAGATCGAAGCGTTCGAGCGTCTTATTCGCTTCTCTCAGCTTCTGGACCAGCCTGTTATGCTGTTCCACGTCTCGACGGCAGAGGGAGCCGCCGTCATCCGGCGCGCCCGTGGCGAGGGTATCAAGGTCTTTGCGGAGACCTGTCCGCAATACCTGTTCCTGACCGCGCAGGATCTCGACCGGCCAGGTCTCGAAGGCGCCAAATGGATGTGCTCCCCTCCCCCTCGCACGACAGCAGATCAGGAGGCGTTGTGGCGCGGGCTCGATCTTGGAGACCTGCAGGTCGTCTCGTCGGATCACGCGCCTTACAGGTTCGATGAAAGCGGCAAGCTGTCCGCCGGCATGAATGCGGATTTCAAGCAGATCGCAAACGGGCTGCCCGGACTGGAGACCCGCCTGCCGCTGCTCTTCGACGCCATGGTGAGCCAAGGACGCTCGAGCATCGAAAAGTTCGTGGAGCTGACGGCCACTGCCCCGGCGAAGATTTATGGGCTTCATCCCCGGAAAGGTTCCATTGCAGTCGGGGCCGATGCGGACATTGCGATCTGGAATCCCGAGCGAGAGGTCGTTCTCACGGATGACGGCCTGCACGACAATGTCGGCTACAATCCTTTCGCGGGCAGCACACTGAAAGGCTGGCCGGAAATCGTCCTGCGCCGCGGTGAACCGATCATTGCCGATGGAAGGCTTCAGACGGCTCCTGGGTCCGGACAGCTGCAACTGCGCAGCCGATCAGCCGCCATGCAGCCGACGGGCAGGCTGAGCCCTGAGTTCGACCCTGCCAGCAATTTCAGTGCGCATCTCCTGTGAACGCTCCGTCGAATCCCCATCAACATTCACCACATTCGCATCAGGTCGACAGATCATGACTGACACAATCAAAGTTGTGCGAAAGGCCGCCTGGGTCGTCGCCTGGGACGAGAGCACTTCGCAGCACGTCTATCTGCAGGATGCCGATATAGCCTTCTCGAAATCCGGCATCCTGTATGTCGGCCCGTCCTATCAGGGCCATGCCGATGAGGAGATCGTCGGCGCGGGCATCATGGCGATGCCGGGTCTCGTCAACATCCACTGCCATTCCGGCGACGAGCCAATCGCCAAAGGCCTGTTCGAGGATGTCGGAACCGCCGCACTCTGGGGCAATGCCCTTTACGAGTATTCGGCCTTGATCGATTCCGACGCCGATGCGAAGGCGGCCTGCCAGACGGTGATGCTGAGCGATTTGATGCGCAGCGGCGTGACCACCCATCTCGATATCGCATCACCCTATCCACAATGGCTTTCGCTTGCGGTCGAGAGCGGAATGCGAGCCTATCTCGCGCCCGGCTTTCGAGAGGCGCAATGGCAAATGGCGGGGAGCCATCGCCTCGACTTCGAATGGAACAAGGCCAGGGGGCGGGAGCGCTATGCCGAAGCACTGGCATATGTCGATGAAGCCCGCGCGCATCCCAGCGGCCGCATCGACGGCGTCATCGCTCCCTCGCAGATTGAGACCTGTTCCGAAGAATTGATACAGGAAGCCGTCGCCGAGGCCCGCAGCCGCGGAATGCGCATTACCATCCATGCCGCTCAGACGATGGCGGAGCATGAGGAGTTGCTTCGGCGCACCGGCGAGACAGCTCCGGCATTTCTGGAGCGGCTTGGCGTCCTTGGACCGGACTTGATCCTGGGCCATTGCATCTTTCTCGATCACCACTCCTGGACCAGACAACGCACCCGGGACGACCTGACGCGGCTCGCCAGGAGCGGTACGTCGGTCGCACATTGCCCTGTCACTTTCGCGCGCAGCGGCATGACCTTGGAGAGTCTCGGGGCCTATCGCCGCGCCGGCGTCAATGTCGGGCTCGGAACCGACAGCTACCCGTTCAACATGCTCGAAGAGATGCGAGAGGCTTTGATTTGTTCGCGCATCTCCGGCCGCAGCGTGTTCGACCTCGATACAGGCGGACTGTTCTCGGTCGCGACGACGGGCGGGGCAAAAGCTCTCGGCCGCGACGATATCGGCCGGCTGACCGCCGGTGCCAAGGCGGATCTCGCATTGGTGGATTTGAACCATCCGGCCATGCAGCCGATCCACGATCCTTTGCGCAATCTGGTTCACTGTGCTGCGGAGCGTGCCATTCGCGACGTGTATGTGGATGGACAGGCCGTTCTAAAGGACCGGCGTGTCGTCAATCTGGATTACGACGGTGCGGTTCGCGAGCTGCAGGATGCGCAGAGGCGTGCCTGCCGTCGCGCCGAGCAGGATGACCCGCAGCGCCGTCCCCTCGCCAAGCTAGCGCCCTATTCCCTGCCGTTTGCTCGCCAGGGATGAGACAGCCATGAGCTCTTCGGTTTATGTGATCAATCCGAACTCGTCCCAGATCGTCACGGCGGCGATCGACGAGGCTGTCGCACCACTGCGAAGCGTCGATGGGCCGCCAGGCATCCAGTCCCAGCGCGATGTGGACGGTGTCATCATTCCCATTCTTCGCAAGGCGGCCGAATTGGAGGAGAGCGCAGGCGCTTTTGTCATTGCGTGCTTCTCGGATCCAGGCCTCCATGCACTTCGTGAGCAAAGCCGCCGTCGCGTCTTCGGGATCGCCGAGTGCGGCGTGCTCACCGCGCTCACCCTCGGCCAACGGTTCGGCGTCATCGCTATCCTCTCGACTTCCATCCCGAGGCATCTTCGTTACTTCGGGGCTATGGGCGTCATGGATCGCTTTGCAGCCGATCTGCCGATCGGGCTCGGAGTCGCAGAACTCTCCGATGAGGATCGGACGCTGAATCGCATGATCGAGATCGGCCGCACGTTGAAGGCAGCCCATGGAGCGGATGTTCTCGTGATGGGATGCGCCGGTATGGCACGCTATCGCTCTGCCCTGGAAGACGCGGTTGGAATCCCCATCGTGGAGCCTACCCAGGCAGCCGTCGCGATGGCGGTCGGTCATGTCCGCCTCTCGCAAAGCTCTCAATCCTGAACGAAATCACGCTTCCTCCCTGCCCTCATGGAGTCTGAAATGACTAGCGCTGTCGCCAAGACAACTCTCTTCCGGAATTGCGACTGGATTGTCGCCTGGGATGAGACCGCCCGATCCCATGTCTATCTCCGCAATGCGGATTTCGTGATCCGAGGCGCCGACATCGTCCATGTCGGTGAAGGCTACTCCGGCTCCGTCGACGAAGAGGTTGACGCGAGCAAGATGATGATCATTCCCGGCTTCGTGGACATTCACAGTCATCCCGGCCATGAGCCCGGTTGGAAGGGAATGCTCGAGGAACTGGGAAGCCCGCGTCTGGGACAAAGCTCCCTCTACGAGTTTATGCCCGTCTTCCAGATCGGCCCCGAATACACGCGCCCTGCCCTGCGCGTTGCAACGTCGGAGTTGCTGAAAAGCGGTGTCACGACGATCTGCGACCTCGGCCGCCCCCGCCCTACCTGGGCGGACGAATATGCGGAGACCGGCATCCGTGCAGTGCTCTGGGGAATGTTCCGGTCCGGCCCATGGAAAACGACTAACGGCCATTCGGTAGAGTATGACCTCGATCCCGCCACTGGCGACCGACTGCTGCGCGAGGCCATCGAGATTGCCGATGCAGCCTCGAAGCACCCAAGCGGACGCATTACGGGCTTCATCGGCCCTGCTCAGATCGATACCTGCACCGAGGGCCAGATCCGGGACGCACTCGACGCCGCACGCGAGCGAGGTCAGCCGATCCAGATCCATGCCGCCCAGAGCATCGTGGAGTTTCAGGAGATCATGCGCCGATATGGCTCCACGCCCATCGAGTGGCTGGATAAGATCGGCGCGCTGGGTCCGGACACGATCATCGGCCACTGCATCTTCCTGAACGATCATCCGTGGCTGCACTGGCCCCACGCCAATGACTTCGAGCGCCTGCGCGACAGCGGCGCCCAAGTGGCGCACTGCCCTGTGGTTTTCGCTCGCCGCGGCATCGCTCTCAACACCTTGAGCCGCTATGTGAAGGCCGGCATCCGGTGCGGCATCGGCACGGACAGTTTTCCGCACAACATGCTCGATGAACTTCGCATGGCCTGTTACGCCGGCCGCATCGTAGGAGGCAGCTTCACGGCCGCCACCACCCATGATGCATTCATGGCTGCCACGGCTGTCGGCGCCGACATGATCCGCCGCCCCGATCTAGGTCGCATCGCGCCCGGCTGCAAAGCGGATTTCTCTGTTGTCGATATGAACAATCCCTACATGCAGCCTGACTACGAGCCTGTTCGCAGCCTCGTCTATTCGGCCAATGACAGAGCCATCAAGGATGTCTATGTCGACGGCCGCCAGGTCGTCAGAGACGGCGAAGTTCTTCACTTCGACATCGGCGAGGATCTTGAGATGCTGCGCAGGGGGCAGGCAGAAGCTATTGCTGCGGCGCCCCAGCGCGATTGGGCCGGGCGCGGTCTTGAGGAGTTGAGCCCACGGGTGTTTCCCATTCGCGCCTGACCGGCCTCGGGAACATATGGAAAAACGAAAGACTCCGAACGGTTTCGGAGCCTTTTTCTGTATTGAGATGTTCGGCACGAAAGTCTGGACTTAGCGCACCGTTTCTCCATGGCGATCGAATACGATCTCGCCGCCGCGGATTGTGAGATCGCATTGGGTATCGTGCAGAATATCCTCAGGGGATGCTGTCAGGAGATCGCGAGAGAAGATCGCGATATCTGCCGCCAGCCCTGGAACAAGGCGGCCCCATTCGTGCTCGGCCTTGTTCACATAGGCTCCGAACTCCGTGAAGGCCATGATCGCCTGCTCGATTGAAACCACCTCCCGTTCGTCCATGACGGTCCCATGGGACGTCTTGCGGGTCAGCATCGAGAAGAAATTCGGGAAGGGATTGATATCGCAGACGGGCGCATCGCTGCCCGCGGCCGGCTTGAATCCAAGATCGATCCAGGTTTTGAGTGGATAAGACGGCTTAGCCCGCTTTTCTCCGACAACGGAAACATAGAGGTCTCCGAAGTCGTAGATGAACACCGGCTGAGGCACAGGCTGAACGCCTAAACGCTTCATACGGGCATTCTGATCGGCTCTGGCATAGCCCGCATGCTCGATCCTGTGACGGCGATCGGGATCCGGCATGGCTTCAAGAGCGAGTTCGAAGGCGTTGAGCGTCTGCTCGATGGCGGCATCGCCGATGGCATGGACCGCAAGCTGATAGCCTTTGGCGTGATAGTCATGAACGAGATCGTTCATCTCGTTGTCGTGCAGAAGCATCAGACCGGTGGTCTTCGGCTCCCCGAGATAGGGCTCGGTCATGGCGGCGGTCCGGCCGCCAGCACTGCCGTCGGTAAAAATTTTCACTGGCCCAACGCGCAGCATGGAATCGCCCACGCCCGTCACGACGCCGTCCGCGAAGGCCTGTTCAACAATACCGCCCGGTCCACCAAGCAGACATTGTGTCGTGCGCACGGGCAGACGGCCCAGGCGCTGGGCCGTGCGATAGGCCGCGACCTCGCGGTAGCCTGCTCTCATGCCGACGCCAGCGTCCATCACGCTGGTAATCCCGTAGGACAAGCACGCCCGGCCGGCATCGTCGATGGCCTGGACGAGTTCCTGGTCCGTCGGCTCCGGCAGCACGGCCTTGAGCCGGTCGCGCCCGGTTTCAGCCAGGAGGCCGGTCAACCGTCCGTCCCGCTGTTCGATGGCACCTCCCTGCGGAACCGGCGTCGTCTCGTCGATCCCCGCCAGTTCGAGCGCTTTCGAGTTGCAGATCGTCACATGGCCGCAGGCTCGCACGATCGCCACAGGATGGTTTGGCGCAACTGCATCGAGTTCCTCCCGCAAGGGATGACGCCCGACATCGAGTTCGAATTGATCGTATCCACGCCCCTGAATCCATAGGCCGGGCGGCGTGGCGGCGGCTTTCTGCCTGATTTTTTCCAGCAGCGCCGCAAGGGTCGGAGCGGAAGACGCGCGCACGTCCACATGCCCCATGATCACTCCATAGGGGAGAAGATGCATATGCGAGTCGCACAATCCTGGTGTCGCAAGGCGGCCTCGGAGATCGATCACACGCGTCGATGGGCCTATGAGCGGCTCCATATCGGCGGACGATCCCGCCGCAAGGACCTGCCCCGCCCAAAGGGCGACGGCTTCGGTGACCTGTTCTGAAAATCCGCGAAACACGCGGCCGTTCGTGAGGACGATGTCGGCTTTGGGGAGAATGGGCATGGTCTACTCAAGCAGCAGGAGCTGTCGCAGCATCCGCTGCAGTTGAAGAAGGTCGAGTTTGCATCCCTTTTGGTCAGCCAGCAAGATCCGACGCGCATTACGTTGGGAAATCTGCGCTTGAAACTCCAGTTGTTTCGGGTCTAGCTTAACACGTTAGCGACCAAATAAGGCGCACGGATAGAGGGAGTGAGACGATGCAATCCAAGACTATGGCCCGCTGGCTAGCGATGGGCCTGATCGCCGGCATTGCCGCCATTTCGGCGGCGCCGGCCTCGGCACAGGCAACGTTGGAAACGGTCAAGAAGCGGGGCAAGATCCTTTGCGGCGTGTCGCCGGTCGCTCCCGGTTTCTCCTATGCCGACGATAAGGGCGTTCGGCGCGGTTTCGACGTGGACATCTGCCGCGCCGTATCGGCTGCAATCTTCGCCGACCCCGACAAGGTCGAGTACGTACCGCTCAACACCAATGTCCGCTTTCAGGCTGTCCAGTCAGGAGAAGTGGACATTCTTTCTCGCCAGAACACTTGGAGCTACACGCGTGATGCGTCTCTCGGCCTCGATTTCGGACCGGTGACCTTCTACGACGGCCAGGGCCTGATGGTCCCGACGAAACTCAACGTGAAGAGCGCCAACGAACTCGCCGATTCGGCAATCTGCCTGCTGCCCGGCACCACGACGCTCCAGAACCTGGAAGATTTCTTCCGTCCGCGGAACATCAAGTACGAATCCGTCGTGTTCGAGAATTCGGACGAGTGGCGCAATGCCTTCTTCAACGGACGTTGCGACGCCATCACGACCGATCGCTCGGACTTGGCTTCCGTGCGTGCCATCGCCAATGATCCGTCGCAATATGTGGTTCTGCCCGAGACGATCTCGAAAGAGCCTCTTGCTCCGACGATTCGCCAGAACGATCCGAACTGGCGCGATATCCTGAACTGGTCGGTCTATGCTCTCATCGGCGCTGAGGAAAAGGGCATCACGCAGGCCAATGTCGATGAGCATCTCAAGAGCGAGGATCCCGAAATCCAGCGCATGCTTGGCGTGAATGGCGACTTCGGCAAGATGCTCGGCCTCGACAACAAGTGGTCTTATAACATCATCAAGTCACTCGGTAATTATGGCGAGGTATTTGACCGCAATCTCGGCCCGAACACGCGTCTGGGCCTGACGCGCGGCCCGAACGAGCTTTGGACGAAGGGCGGCCTGCTTTACGCGCCGCCGTTCCGGTAATCTGAGATCGACGGGCGGCCCCACGGCCGCCCGTTTCGCCCTCGGCATTCTCCGGAAAGGATCATTATGCGCGTCGATGCGTTGAGCGGGACACAGCTCCTCTACAATCTGCGCTTTCGAGCCATTCTCTATCAGGTACTGGCCGTGGGAAGCATCGTCTTTCTGGGGCTCTACCTTTTCTCCAACGTGTCGGAAAAGTTGGAGGAGCAGAATATCGCCACGGGCTTCGGCTATCTGGGTCGCGAAGCCGGCTTCGTCATCAGCCAGGCTATCATCGACTATAAGCCCACCGATACCTATGGCCGCGCCATTCTGGTGGGCATCGTCAACACGGTATGGGTCTCGGCCTGGAGCGTGATGCTCGCCACGATCCTCGGCCTTATCGTCGGCATCGCCCGCCTCTCGCGCAATCCGCTCCTTGCCTTCCTGGCCTTCCTCTACGTGGAGGCTTTGCGCAATGTGCCGCTCCTGCTCTATCTTTTCCTCTGGTACGCTCTGATCGTGACCGGCCTGCCGGCCGTGCGCGAGGCATGGGAGATCCTTCCCCATGTGTTCCTGAGCAACAGTGGGCTGACCGTTCCGTCGCTGGTCTGGACGAGCGCCCACACGATCATTCTTGCCGCGCTGATTCTCGGCGGCGTGCTCGCGGTTCTGGTGCGTCGCCGTGCCACGGCGGAGCGCATCAGAACCGGCAAGGCACGCATGAGTTGGCCGCTGGTTACACTGGCTCTTCTGGCCCCGCCCCTTCTCGCCATTCTCATCATGCAGCCTGATCTTACGGTCAGCATTCCGGAGAAAGGACGCTTTCGTCTCACGGGCGGCTCCCAGCTCACGCCGGAATTCACCGCTCTCCTTGTCGGCCTCGCACTTTCCGCATCAGCCGGCATCGCCGAGATCGTGCGAAGCGGCATTTTGTCGGTGCGCAAAGGCCAATGGGAAGCAGCGCATGCATTGGGATTGCGTGACGGAGCGACCATGCGGCTCGTGGTTCTCCCGCAGGGGCTTCGGGTCATCATCCCGCCGCTCACCAGCAGCTACCTGAGCATCTTCAAGAATTCGTCGCTCGCCATCGCCATCGGCTACCCTGATCTGGTCATGGTCTCGAACACCACCATGAACCAGACAGGACAGGCCATAGAAGGGATCGCGATCTTCATGCTCGTCTATCTCGGCCTGTCGATCCTCATCTCGCTGTTCATGAACTGGTACAACAGCCGCGTTGCGCTGAAGGAGCGCTAGGCCATGACGACCGCGACCGACATTGCCGAAGCGCAACTGAAGATGCCCTTGAAGCGGGCTCCCCATGTGGAGCGCCGGCTGCTGCGCCGCATGTTCAAGCCGCTCTTCGGAACTCCCGTCAACGCCATCATCACTCTGGCCTGCCTTTGGTTGCTGTGGCTTGCGGTGAAAGGCGCTTTCGGGTGGCTCGTCACCCGTGCCGTCACCGAAGGCGGCGCGCAGGCCTGTAAAGTGGGGCACGGTGCTTGCTGGCCGTTCTACGAAGCGAAGCTCCGCTTCATGATCTTCGGCGTCTACCCTTATGACGAACATTGGCGCGTGTTGCTCGCCATGATCCTGTTTATCGGCGCGATCGGCATCACCATGATTCCGCGGTTCTGGAACAGGAATCTCCTTGTTCTCTGGGGCGTGACGATCGTTGCCGCATCGGTTCTGATCTGGGGAGGCGTATTCGGCCTTTCCTACGTGCCGACGACGCAATGGAGCGGCCTGCCGCTCTCGTTCCTGCTCTCGGCTGTAGGGCTTGCCTTCGGCTTCCCTTTGGGTGTCGTTCTCGCCCTGGCGCGTTCCTCGAAGCTGCCCGCCATCCGTGTCATCGCCATCATTTTCATCGAGGTGATCCGAGGCGTTCCGCTCATCAGCATTCTGTTCATGGCATCCGTCATGCTGCCACTCTTCATGCCAAGCGGGATGACGGTGGATAAACTCCTTCGCGCTCAGATCGCCATCATCATCTTCGCAGCTGCTTATATCGCGGAGGCCGTCCGTGGCGGATTGCAGGCTATCCCACGCGGTCAGCATGAGGCCGCCAGCGCCATGGGCCTCCATTACTGGCAGGCCATGCGCCTCGTGGTCCTGCCGCAAGCCCTGAAGATCGCGATTCCGCCGCTTGTGAACATTTCCATCGGCTTCTTCCAGGATACGACGCTTGTCACGATCATCGGCCTCCTGGATTTTCTTTCCACGGTCCGCACGGCGATGACGGACCCGAACTGGGTCGGCATCGCCGTCCTGGAAGGCTATGTCTTCGCAGCCTTCGTGTTTCTCGTGTTTTCATATGGAATGGGCGCCTACAGCCGCTTCCTTGAGCGGCGCATGCGCCTCGGCCACGACTAGCTTGAATTCAGGAGCGATCAGGCGACACGCGCGGCCCGTCGCTCCTTCGCAAGGTCCATCGCCTGATAGGTCCAGTACGTGAGTTGTGCCGCAGCAACTCCGAACGGGCCGCCATTCCATGCAAGGTTGAAAGGTTCGTAAAGGCGGTAGCGGTCGCTCGTGCCGAGAATTCCTTCCGCGATCACACGCCCTCCGATAGCTGTCGTATTCAAACCCCGCCCGCCGAATCCGAAGACGTGCCAGACACCGGGCTGAAGCTTCCCGATCAGTGGCATCAAGTGACGCGCATAGGCCATGAGACCTGACCAGGCTGTCTCCACGCGCACGCCCTCGAGTTGAGGATAGGTCGAGACCATCGTCCTCTGCATCATTTCGGCGAGGCGGCGCGGCTCCGTCGTGCGCGTCGTGATCCGCCCTCCCCAGAGAAGCCGCGCCCCCCCATCGACGAGGCGATAGTAATCGCCAGCGCGACGGTTGTCGCTGATCGCCACTGGCGTCCGCACTGCCTGCGCAATCTTCTCCGGCGCCGCTTCGGTCAGAAGAACGTAAGTCGCAATCGGCAGGATGCTGCGGCGCAGGCGGGGCACCAGATTATCCGTATAGCCGCCGCCTGCGAGGACAACGTCAGGCGCCCGCACCACACCGCGCTCCGTCCTGATGACTTTTTGCGCCCCGTCGAAATCGCAGCCGATGACGCGTGAGCGTTCAAAGATTCTCCCGTTCAGCGCTTCAACAGCTTTTGCCAGAGACCGGGCATAGTTGAGAGGATGAAAGTGAAAGGATGCCGGGTCGTAGAGCGCCTGATAGTATTTCGTGGAGCGCAGGACCTCTCTTACGGCATCGGTCGGCATCACCTCGAGAGGGTAATCGAAATCTCTCTTCATCGCTTCGCACTGGCGGGCGAGACCGTCAGGGTCGTCATATCGCAGCACGCTCATCTTGCCGTAGACGCGCTTGTTATCGATCAGGCCGAGGTCGTCGATATTTCCTTCGACGATGCGCACACCCTCGATCGAGAGCCGATGCAAGGCTCGGGCCTGCTCGACGCCAACCATACGGGTAATGTTGGCGTGACTGGTCGCATAGCCCGGACCGACAAAACCTCCATTGCGACCCGATGCCCCCCAGCCGACACGCTCGGCCTCCAGAACGACCACCGAACGGCCCGCCCGGGCGAGATCGAGGGCGGCCGTGAGCCCGGCCAGCCCGCCGCCAACGATGGCGACGTTGGCTTCCACCGAGCCCTCCAGAGAGGAGCGTGGCGCCGCATCCGTTAGTGTACGGGTGTAGTAGGTATCTCCATAACCAGTCATGCAGCGCTCTCGATTCATGTGACCAGGCGAAGTTTAACGCTTCGTGGGTGATGCTGGGCAAGCTTTTCCGTCACAAGAAATAGAATATTCGCATTGCACCGGTCGAATGACCTTTCCGGCGAGTTCATGAGCAATGATCGCCAGAGACGCGGCGTTACCTCCGATCGATCTGCGATGCCAAATCACCTCTCGATACGAAGGAGGCTTGGCCTAGGCTCCAAGCTCCTCAATGGGTTCGGAACTGAAGATCCAACCCGCGAGACTGCCGCCGTTTCGAGCGAACAAGTAAAAACCAACTGCCGCATTCGGGTGCCGCGCAGTAATATTCATAACATGAAGTATCCAAGAATATACTCATAAATTTTCATTCACTATCGAATCTCGAAATTGAACAACCATACGCCAAATAACTTGAATTACTCCTATCTTATCAAATTTAGAGCTATTCTAATCAACCCCGACGGGAGAAGATTTACTTGTCTTCAGTTGCTGGTCCGCGTTAAAGGCAGGCCCACACTCTCACGCTTTAATGGAAAAGCTCCTTATGGGCATATCAAAGACATTTCTGGCCGGCATAGGCGCCTGCGCCTTTCTTGAATTTGGCGCTCTCCCAGCGGCTGCCGCTCCGACGAAATATCCGCTCACGATCGAAAACTGCGGCACGACGGTTACGGTGGAGAAGGCGCCCAAGCGTGCAGTCGGCCTCGGCCAGAACAGTGCAGAGATACTGCTGCTGCTTGGTCTCCAGGACAGGATGGTCGGCACAGCCTTCTGGCCAAGTAAAGTTCTTCCACAGCTCGCAGAGGCCAACTCTAAGGTCAAACTTCTCACCGTCGAATTCCCGACATTCGAGTCGATCCTTGCGGAAGATCCGGATTTCGTTGCAGCTTCGCTCCCGACGCTATTGGGCGTCGCGAGCAAGGTCGCCAAGCGGCAGGATTTCGAGAAAGTCGGTGTCGCAAGCTATCTCTCACCGAGCACGTGCCTCGACCGTAAGGAAGGTAACGACGCGTACGGCAGCCGCGGCAGCTTATGGAGCATGGACTCGCTCTACAGGGAGATCGACGAACTTTCTCAGATCTTCGACGTCGCCGATCGCGGCCAGGCTGTGATCGCGGGTTTCAAGGCACGCGAGGCTGCCCTGCGCACTCGCGTTCCGGCTGGCGACAAGAAGCTGTCTTACGTCTTCTGGTTCTCAAGCCCTAGCCCTTCCGCGGACGCCTATCTCGGCGGCAAGAATGGCGCTTCCGGCTTCATTGCCGATCTGCTCGGAGGCCGCAATGCCATCGACACGGAAGCCGAATGGCCGACGCTTGGTTGGGAAAGCATCATTGCAACCAATCCAGACGTGATCGTCGTCGCCAGCCTCGACCGCAATCGCTGGGATCTCGACAAGCCGGAGGCCAAGATCAAGTTCCTGACCACCGATCCGGCGGTCAGCCAGATCCCCGCGGTCAAGAACAAGGCGATGGTCGTCATGGACGGCCAGGCCATGAATCCCACCATTCGCACGATCTATGGGGCTGAACAGGTAGCCGAACAGCTGAAGGCTCTCGGTATACTGAAGTGACAGGCGCTCAGGATCCAATCCGGCAGCTTGTTGCGCTCGTCGCCCTTCTGCTGGCCTCGCTCGCAACGATCGGGATCGTCATTGGAGTGAGTGTTGGCATCGGTGACTTGCCGATCCCGATTGCCACAACATTCTCGGCCGTGACCAATCGACTTGGATGGACGGCGGCCGAGCTGAACCGAATCCATGAGACCGTGATTTGGGATTACCGGTTAAGCCGCGCCCTGGTCGCGGCGTTCTGTGGCGCGGGTCTGGCGCTATCAGGAGCGATCCTGCAGTCGCTCCTTCGTAATCCGTTGGCTGAGCCGTATGTGCTCGGCATCTCGGCAGGCGCGTCCACGGGCGCCGTCACGATCGTCATCCTCGGCATCGGCTCCGGCGCGGTCTCATTGTCGGCAGGCGCCTTCGCAGGCGCATTTGGGGCATTCCTCTTCGTCGCGCTGCTCTCGAACGGCACGCGTGGCGGAGCGGACCGCACTATTCTGGCTGGGGTTGCCGCCTCACAACTCTTCAACGCTGTCACGTCCTACATCGTGACAACCTCCGGCAATGCGCAGCAGGCGCGTGACGTGATGTTCTGGCTGCTCGGTAGTTTCGGCGGAGTACGCTGGCCGGAGTTCATGCTCGTCTCCATCGTCGTCGGCATAGGTCTCGTCGCCTGCTTGTTCTACGCCCGTGTCCTGGATGCCTTTGCATTTGGCGATGAGGCGGCGGCTGCACTCGGCGTCAATGTGGGACAGACGCGCCTCATCCTCTTCGCGCTGACCGCCATGATGACGGCCACGATCGTCAGCATGGTCGGCTCAATCGGATTTGTCGGGCTTGTCGTGCCGCATGCGGCGCGTTTCGCCGTTGGCCCACTTCATAGCCGACTACTTCCAGCCTGCGCCATCGCCGGAGCGATCTTCATGGTTCTCGCCGACATCGCCTCGCGAATCCTCATCCCGAAGCAGGTTTTGCCGATTGGCGTGGTCACGGCGCTCGTGGGCGTGCCTTTCTTTTCCGTCATACTCTATCGGTTCCAGCGCGCATCATGAGTATCAAAACCGAGAATCTGGTCTGGAAGATCGGGGGGAAAACCATCCTCGACGGCGTTACCTTCCAGGCGCAGCCAAACAGGATGCTTGGCCTACTTGGCCCGAACGGCTCGGGCAAGACCTCGCTCCTGCGTCTCCTTGTTGGCCTGAAGCAGCCGCACTCGGGCCGTGTCATGCTCGATCGGAGGGATCTCAAGTCCTTCGCCCGGCGGGAGGTGGCGCAGCGCGTCGCGTTCGTGGAACAACATGCGACGACAAACTCCAACCTGCGGGTGATCGATGTCGTAAACCTCGGACGGTTTCCGCACCGCTCGATGTTCTCCGGCTGGACGGCCGACGATGAGCAAACGGTCCATCAGGCACTCGAGCGTGTTGGCATGGCAGAGAAGCGCAGCGAGCGTTGGCAAAGCCTTTCGGGCGGCGAGAAGCAGCGCGCCCATATCGCGCGTGCGCTGGCTCAATCACCGAGAGAACTACTCCTCGACGAACCGACCAACCACCTCGACGTCCAACACCAGATCGGGCTGATGCGTCTCGTTGCCAGCCTCCCGGTGACCAGCATCATTGCCCTTCACGATCTCAACCACGCCGCAATGTTCTGTGACGAGTTGATTATCCTGCGCCAGGGAAAGATCGTCGCATCCGGCGCGCCCGAAGATGTGCTGACTGAGGCTCTCATGAAGGACGTGTTCAATATCGAGGCTCGGGTTAAGCCTTCGCCATACCATGCGCGCCCCCATATTCACTATTTGCGCTGAACTACTGGAGCAGTAGAGTTTCCAACTTGTCGCGGCTGTGCGTTCCGGGCCTTCATGTAAGCTGCCAGCGCATCTTTACCATTGGCACTGATCTTCAGCCCAAGCTTGGAACGGCGCCACAAAACGTCATCTGCATCACGCGCCCATTCCTGATCCATCAAATAATCGACTTCCTTCTCGCCCAAATCTGCACCGAAGATCCTGCCTAGTTCCCCCGTCGGCCCCAAAATTTGCCGAGCCCGCGTCCCATAGTTGCGAGCTAGCCGCCGGATCGTGGCCTCGGCGACGAAAGGCGTTTCCTTCTTGAGTTGGGTGATCAGAGCTTCGAAGCCTAAGACAGGGAAGTCGCCTCCGGGCAGAGGCGCTTCTGCTGTCCACGCCCCTCCCCGGGCACCTAGGGCTTGTTCGATCTTCTTCAGGGCGGACTCGGCCAATCGCCGATACGTGGTGATCTTTCCACCGAAGATGTTGATGAGGTTTCCCTCTCCCTCCACCTTGATGACGTAGTCCCGCGTCGCTTCCTGAGCCTTCGACGCGCCGTCATCGTACAGCGGACGAACTCCCGAATAGGCCCAGACCACGTCATCAGGCGTGACGCCACACTCGAAATATTCGGAGGCTGCGTCGCAGAGATATGTGATCTCTTCGGCTGTGATCCGCACCTCGCCGGGACTGCCGTCGAAGTCTCTGTCGGTGGTGCCGATCAAGGTAAAATCGCCTTCATAGGGAATGGCGAAGAGGATCCGGTTGTCCTTGTTCTGGAAGATATAGCATTTGTCGTGATCGAAGAGCTTGCGGACGACGATGTGGCTGCCCTGAACGAGCCGGACATTGCGACGCTCGTTCTCTCCGGTCGATTGACGGATAACTTCATCAACCCACGCTCCTGCCGCGTTCACCACGAGTTTTGCATTGATGTTTCGAAGCTGCCCCGTTTCCTGATCCCTCAACTCCACCTGGAAGCTGCCGTTCGCACGCTGAAGGTGCGTGACTTTCGTCCGCGTCAGGATTTCAGCGCCTCGATCGGCAGCATCGCGGGCATTAAGGGCCACAAGCCTCGCATCCTGCACCCAGGCGTCCGAATATTCGAAGGCCCTCGAATAGTCCTTGCGCAGCGGCTGTCCGACAGGATCGTGCGCCAGATTGAGCGTACGGGTTTTTGGAAGCAGCTTTCGCCCACCGATATGGTCGTAAAGGAAGAGACCGAGCCGGAGGAGCCAGGCAGGTCGCAGGCCGCGATGATGGGGAAGAACGAAGCGAAGGGGCCAGATGATGTGGGGCGCCATCTTCCAGAGCACTTCGCGCTCCATCAGAGATTCTCGAACAAGGCGGAACTCGTAATGTTCGAGATACCGCAACCCGCCGTGAATGAGTTTGGTGGAGGCTGACGAAGTGCCGCTGGCGAGATCATGCATCTCGGCGAGAATGACGCTATAGCCGCGACCGACGGCATCACGGGCGATCCCGCACCCGTTGATGCCACCGCCGATGATCAGGATATCGAAGTCTGTCTGAGACATAGCAATCTTTTCGAATGCGAGGCAGATCGCGTCGACGTTATTGGCCTTGCCAAATGGTCCGCTGAACAGCAAGACGCCATCCGGCGAGGGATTTTTCACGCTCATCGTCAGCCATTGCAGGCTCGAAGCGATGGTCGACGCGCCAGCTGTCGGCGAAGCCTTCCGCGTCCGGCCACACCCCTGCCCCGCAACCTGCCAGCCACGCGGCACCCAGAGCGGTCGTTTCAAGGATGACGGGGCGATCGACGGGGCTGTTCAGGATGTCGGCGAGGCGCTGCATGGTCCAATCGCTCGCCACCATGCCACCATCCACCCGCAGCACCGTATTGGCGGCGGCATTCCAATCCTGACGCATGGCATCGAGCAGATCGCGTGTCTGGAAGCACACGGATTCCAGCGCAGCCCGTGCGATCTCGTTCGGTCCGGTATTGCGCGTCAATCCATAGAGCGCGCCGCGCGCATCCGGCTGCCACCACGGAGCGCCAAGGCCGGTGAAGGCCGGAACAAGATAAACATTCTGCTGCGGATCGGCCTGCGCCGCCAACGAGCCGGACTGATCGGCGCGCTGCAGAACACCAAGTCCGTCTCTCAGCCACTGGACCGCTGCACCCGCGATGAAGATCGAGCCCTCGAGAGCGTAAGTCGTGCGCCCATTGATCCGGTAGGCGATGGTGCTCAGAAGGCGGTTCCTCGACGGTACGCGCTCGTGCCCCGTATTGAGTAGCGCGAAACAGCCCGTGCCGTAGGTCGATTTCATCATGCCCGGCTTGAAGCAGGCCTGCCCCACGGTCGCCGCCTGCTGATCCCCGGCGACGCCGCGGATGGGGATCGAGACACCGAAGAGGCTCGGATCGGTTACGCCGAAATCATCGATACAATCCTTGATTTCGGGCAGGAGGGCGCGGGGAACCCGGAACAGGCGGAGCAGGTCATCGTCCCATTCCACCGTATCGACATTGCACAGCATCGTGCGGGAGGCGTTGGTAGCGTCCGTCACGTGCTGCCTGCCCCCGGTAAGATGCCAGAGGAGCCAAGTATCGACCGTGCCAAAGACCAGCTCACCGCGCTCGGCACGTGTACGCGCTCCTTCGACATTATCGAGAATCCAGGCGATCTTCGTGGCGGAAAAATACGGGTCGGCAAGCAAGCCCGTCCGCTCTGAAATCAGCACCTCGGATCCATCGGCTTTCAGCGCGCCGCAGAGATCTGCCGTGCGCCGGTCCTGCCAGACGATGGCGTTATGAATGGCGCGCCCTGTCCGACGATCCCAGACGATTGCTGTCTCACGCTGATTGGTAATGCCGATGGCAGCGATGTCAGAGGCTGATAACCCCGCATCCGCAAGTGCAGCTCGCATGGTTTGCACGATCGTGCGCCAGAGGTCTTCCGGATCGTGCTCGACCCAACCCGAATGCGGGTAGTGTTGAGCGAATTCCTGCTGCGCAAGGCCGCGTATCCTGTAGGTGCCATCGAAAACGATGGCACGGGAGGACGTGGTGCCCTGATCGAGAGCCAACACGAAGTCAGCCATACGTTTCTCCTCCGATCATCCGGTTAGAGCGTTTAGAGGCCTGCGAGGCAGACGTATTTGATTTCGAGGAAGCCCTCGATACCGTACTTGGAGCCCTCGCGGCCAAGGCCTG
>JAYSGD010000015.1:0-120378 GCA_041913065.1 Microvirga sp.
TCGACGCTCGCGGACCCGACCGTGGTCGACGATCTCATCACCAACCGCCAGAACAAGCGCACGCAGGCGGCTTGATCTTTTGAAGACGGTCATCCCGGACGGCAGGAGCCGATCCGGGATCGTTGGCAGAATGAGGCACCGCTTGTTCCCTCCCCCTGCGGGGAGGGGCAGGGGGAGGGGTCGGAAAGTCGGAGCTCTCACTCCATCCAGCGAGTACAACAGCTCTACAGTGTCATTCCCGGGAGGACGCGCAGCGGAGGGGAAGGGAATCCATAGCGCAACGCTTGTGGGTGGATCCCCTTCCAGGGCCTGAAGGACCGCCGGGGATGACACTGCTGGTTTAGCCTCTCACCCAGCCGCACCACCCCCACCCTGGCCCTCCCCGCAAGGGGGAGGGAAACAGCGCTTAATCCCGCCCTGAACTTGGACCGGCTCACGCCGTCTGGGACGACACTATTCTTACCGCCGGAACCTCAGCCGTTTCCTTCGCGTCTCACCCTTACGCTGTTCAGCAGGAGGGTTCAGACATGTTTGCGCGCGGTGCCGTTGCCTTAGCCGCCTTCATCCTTGCCGCCTCGGGCGCATCCGCCCGCGAGATCGTGCCGTTCGACGCGCGGGTCTCGCCGGGCACCATCGTCGTCAAGACGGGCGAGCGGCGGCTCTATTACGTGCGTGGTGACGGCACGGCGACGCGCTACCGCGTGGCGGTGGGCAAGCCCGGCAAGCAATGGTTCGGCGAAGCGCGGATCGACGGCAAATATGTGCGGCCCGCCTGGGCGCCCCCGGCGGAGGTGAAGCGGGACAATCCAAGATTGCCCAACGTGATCCCCGGCGGAGCCGCGAGCAACCCCATGGGCGCGCGGGCGCTGACCCTCAACCTGGATGAATATGCCATCCACGGCACCAACCGGCCCGGCTCCATCGGCACCTATGCTTCCTATGGTTGCATCCGCATGCTCAACGAGGACATCGTCCATCTCTACGATCAGGTGAGCATCGGCACCCGCGTGGTGGTGGAACGGTAATATAGGGTCTTAACCTTCAAGAAGCCTTGAGTTACAGGGCAAGGGATGAAACGTTATCCCTTGCCACCTCAGCAGGCCTGGAAGCCGAAGCCCGCCCCCGATTGGCCGGATCACCTGATCCTGTTCGATGGGGCCTGCGTGCTGTGCTCGTCCTGGGTTCGCAAGGTCATTGCGTGGGATAAGGCCGGGCTCTTTCGGTTCGTGACCGTCCAATCGCCATCGGGCCACCGATTGGCCGAGGACCTCGGGATCGATCCGAACTTCCCTGAGACCAATGCCGTCATCATCGACGGCACGGCATTCTTCAAATCCGATGCCGTTCTGGAAATTGCGCATCGCCTTCGGGGCTTGCGCTGGACACGCCTGTTCCGGCTCGTGCCTAAAACCCTGCGCAACCGGCTCTACGACATCATCGCGCGCAACCGCTATGCATGGTTCGGCCGCGATGAGGCCTGTCTTGTCCCGACGCCCGACATCGCCGCGCGGATCTGGAACGGTACTCACGGGATGACGCCGCCATGATGCCGCTCGTTCTCGTCATCGGTGGCATGGGAAGCTTTGGGCGCAGGCTCGTCGAGGGCCTGCTCGCCACGACGGAAGCCACTGTCGTGATCGGCGGGCGCGATCCCCAGCGCCATGAGGCCGAAATCCAGGCCCTTCAGCAGCTTTATGGCGTGGATCGGGTCGGCGCCATCGCCATCGATCGGGATGCGGCGCTCGACATTCTTCGCGTGCTCAAGCCCTTTTGCGTGGTGGATGCGGCGGGACCGTTCCAGAACGCCGAGCCGTCCCTCGCCCGGGCGGCGATTGCCAC
The DNA here is from genome assembly GCA_041913065.1 of Microvirga sp. GTDB lineage: Bacteria > Pseudomonadota > Alphaproteobacteria > Rhizobiales > Beijerinckiaceae > Microvirga. Next base: position 1,840 of record JAYSGD010000015.1, read on the forward strand.
AGGTTGCCATTATGTCGATCTGGCGGATGCGCGCGACTTCGTGGCGCGCTTCGGCACTTTCAATGCGCTGGCCCGAGAAGCCGGCATTCTCGCTGTCACCGGCGCGAGCTCGACACCCGCCCTCTCGGGCGCCGTGGTCGCGGATCTGACCGCCGGATGGCAGGACATCGCCGAGATCAACATTGCGATTTCTCCCGGCAACCGTGCGCCGCGAGGCCTCTCCGTGGTCGAGGCCATTCTCGCTTACGCAGGTCAGCCCGTTCGCGTGCTCTTCCATGGCGGCTGGACGAAGCTGCCGGGCTGGGGCGCCCTGACACGCAGGGACATGCCGGGGCTGGGACGGCGCTGGCTTTCCTTGTGCGAGACCCCCGACCTCGACCTGCTGCCGACCCGGTATCCGTCCGCCGATACGGTTCTGTTCCGCGCCGGTCTCGAACTCCCGATCCTGCATCTGGGCCTATGGCTGCTGACCCTGCCCGTCCGCGGGGGCCTAGTCTCCTCGCTCAGGCCCTATGCCCGCTCGCTGCACAGGATCGCCTCACGCTTCGAGCGCTTCGGCACGGATCGCGGTGGCATGAGCGTCGAGGTAACGGGCCGCGATCAGGAGGGCAGGCCTGCGAAAGCCGTCTGGTCGCTGGTGGCGGAGGCCGGCGACGGGCCGAACATTCCCGTGCTGCCTGCGCTCGCGCTCATTCGCGGTCTGCTTCGGGGCACTATTACGGCGCAGGGCGCGGGCCATGCGGGCGAAATCCTGAACCTCGGCGCCATCGAGAGCGAGTTCTCCCGCTTCAAGATCAAGGTCCGGCGCGCGAGAAGCTTGCCCGAGGCCGGAAGCCTGTTCGAAAAGGCTCTGGGGCCCGACATCGCGCACCTCCCGCCCCTGGTCCGTCACGTGCATGGCGGACAGCCCCTGCGCCTCAAGGGCCGCGCGACCATCGAGGGCGCCCGGCATGGCATGGGGAAGTTCATCGCCAAGCTCTTCGGCTTTCCCGGCACCACGCCGGACACGGAGGCCGACATCACTCTCGAACGACAAGGCAACCGGGAGATCTGGACCCGCCGTTTTGGCGGCAAGGCTTTCCGCAGCGTACTCCGCCCCGCCTCCTCGCCCCGCCGCGTCTTCGAACGGTTCGGCCCCTTCCGCTTCGAGCTTGAACTCACGCCGCACCGCAACGGCTTCGAGCTGACCATCGTCGGATGGAACCTGGGACCGTTAAGGCTTCCCGACCACCTGGCGCCCAAAGCTGCGGCCCGGGCCTTCGTGGACGACAAGGGCCGCTACCGCTTCGACGTCACGATCAGCCTTCCCTGGGTTGGCAGGATCGTCCGTTACTGCGGCTGGGCGATGCCGGTCTAGCGATACAGATCCGCCCGCGACGGTGGCAGGCCGGCGGGGCCTCGGGTGCGCTTCGATGCCAGCGTCTGGTTCACGCCCACCGCCGCGCGCTCGAAGGCGAGCGAGCAGCCGGCGAGATAGAGAAGCCACATGCGGGTCTTGCCGGGACCGACCAGCGCCTCGGCTTCCTTCCGGCGGGCATTGAGGTTCTCCCACCACAGGCGCGTGGTGCGCTGGTAATGCTCGCGCCAGCCCTCCACGTCATGCACCTCGAAACCGTGACGCTCGAGATTGGCGATGGACATGCCCAAGTGATCGAGCTCGCCACCGGGGAAGATGTAGCGCGTGAGCGCCTTGTATTCGGGTTTCAGCTTGCGGAAGGCCTTGTCGCTCTTCTTCGCACGCCGCGCGATGGTGTGGTGCAGATAAAGGCCGCGTGGGCGCAGAAGGCGATTCACGGAGCGAAAATAGGTGGGATGGTTCCTGATGCCCACATGCTCGAACATGCCGATGGAGGAGATCTTGTCGAACTCCCCGTCCATCTGCGTGAAATCCTTCACGATGATCTCGACGCGGTCCTGCAATCCCAACCGCGCCACCTTCTCGCGGGCGAGCTTCGCCTGCTCCTCGGCGAGCGTCACGCCCGTCGCCTTCACGCCGTAATGCTGCGCGGCGTGGCAGACCAGCGCTCCCCAGCCGCAGCCGATATCGAGAAAGCGCTCGTTGGGTTTCAGCCGCAGCTTTCGGCAGATCATGTCGAGCTTGTCGAACTGCGCGCGCGCCAGATCGTCGTGCCATTCCGGCTGGAAATAAGCGCAGGTATAGACCATCTCCGGATCGAGGAAGAGCCGGTAGAAATCGTTCGACACGTCGTAATGATAGGCGACATTCTTCTTGTTGGTCTGCGGCTTTCCCTCACGCGCCTTCGGGTCGTCCTGGACCTGCGTCAGCGGGCGCGGTATGTCGGCGGGCGCACGGAAGAAGTGATAGGCGACCTTTAGCGCCTTGAGCTTGCTCACTCCCTTCAGGCGACGGCCGATCTTCTGCGGGCGCTGGGCGGCGAGATCGAAGATGGTGCCGTTCTTGAGATCGAGCAGGCCCGCCACATAGGCGTTGAGCGCGGTATCGAGATTGGGGCGGCGCAGCAGGCTCGCCACCACGTTCTCGTGGCGGATCACGAGGCGCATGGCGTAGGACGGCAGATCGGCCGGGACGGTGGACCCGTCCCACAATTCGAAACCGAACTGGAGATCGAGCGCCTTGTGCGCATCCTCCAGCAGGCTCCGGAAAATCGTCAGCCTCTCCGCCCCGTTCATCACCCTGACCCAAGCCCTTGGTTCTTAGCCCCTGTTCTTTGGCGAAGGACAGTAAGCGTGGCTTGGCCGGGACACAATCTCTTAAGCGAATACGATAACCTAAAAGTCGCTGGCGATGCCCTTCACTTCCCAGTCCTCGTAGCGCACGGGCTCCAGCCCGCCGCGTCCCTGGTGTTCTTTTTGCCTGGCGATTTCCGCCGCGCGGGCGTCGATGGCGAGGCGCCGTTGGGCCGCCTCCTCCAGCGCCCTCTGGGCCGCGGGAGACAGGGTCTTGCCGGGAGCGGCGCCCTCGAGGGTGGCCTCCTGGTTCGGATCGGGATTCTCGTTCGTGCTCATGCAACAGGCCTTAACATATTCGTGCTGTCCCTGGGAGACCGAGCCCCCTTGGGAGAGAGCTGGACCATTCCCACATGAAGGTCCAACGGACATTGTCTCGGATATCGACGAGGTGGAGACCCCGATGAACACCGTCAAGACCGGAATGCTGCTGGCGGCCCTCATGGCCCTGTTCGGCGTTGTCGGCTACATGCTCGGCGGCGCGACCGGCATGATGATCGCGCTCGGCCTTGGCCTTGCGACCAATCTCTTTGCCTATTGGAACTCGGACCGCCTTGCGCTCGCCGCCCACCACGCCATCGAGGTGGACGAGCGGACCGCGCCCGATCTGGTCCAGATGGTGCGCGACTTGGCGCGGAACGCCAATCTCCCGATGCCGCGGGTCTATATCATCGAGAACCCGCAGCCCAACGCCTTCGCCACGGGCCGAAACCCCGAAAACTCGGCTGTTGCCGCCACCACGGGCCTGCTCGACATGCTCACCCATGACGAGGTGGCGGGCGTGATGGCGCACGAGCTGGCGCATATCAAGAACCGCGACACGCTCATCATGACGGTGAGCGCCACGATCGCCGGCGCCATCGCCACATTGGCCCAGTTCGGCTTCCTTTTCGGCGGGCGCGGCAGCGACAGACCGAATCCCATCGTCATGATCGCCACAGCGCTGATCGCGCCGCTCGCCGCCATGATCATCCAGATGGCGATCAGCCGGTCGCGGGAATACGATGCCGACCGAATGGGCGCGGAGATCTGCGGCCAGCCGCTCTCTCTCGCCTCGGCGCTGGCGAAAATCGCCGGTGGTGTCGCCCGTGTGCCCAACATGGATGCGGAACGCCATCCCGCCACCGCGCCGCTCTTCATCATCAACCCGCTCTCGGGCCAGGGCATGGACAATCTGTTCTCCACGCACCCGGCGACGGAAAACCGGATTGCGGCCTTGAGCGCTTTGGCGCAAGAGATGGGGGCAACGACACGGGCGACGCCGGAATCCGGCTTCGTCGCCCAGTCTTCATCAAGTCCGTGGGGCCAGCCGCCCCGTCGCGGACCCTGGGGTTAAAAGTATTGAGCCAATCTGAAGACCAAGCGGGCCTAGGGCCCCGCCGCCTCGCCTGGATGGCGGTGACGGAAGCCATGAAGCGGCGCGTGCCGCTCGACGACATGCTGGACGAGTTGTCCCCGGCGGAAAACCTTTCCGCCCGCGACGAGGCCCTGGCGCGGGCGATTGCCATCGTCACCTTCCGCCGCCTCGGCACGCTGGGCCGGGCGCTCAACGAGCGTCTCAACCGGCAGCCGAAGGACGAGCGCCTGCTGCACCTTCTCGCCACCGGCGCGGCGCAGATCCTCTTCCTCGACGTGCCGGACCACGCCGCCGTCGACAGCACCGTCGAGCTGGCGCAGAACGACGCAAAGCTCGGCCACGCGGGCGGCTTCATCAACGCGGTGCTGCGGCGCGTGGCGCGCGAGCGCGACATGATCCTGGCGGATGAGCAGGATTCCTGGCTCGACACGCCCACTTGGCTGGAAGAACGCTGGGTGGCGCAATATGGCGAGGATCTCGCCAAAAAGATCGCCGAAGCTCACCGCTCCATGGCCTCCGTCGATCTCACCGTGAAAAGCGATGCGCCCTCCTGGGCCGAGCGCCTGGGCGGCGTGCTGCTGCCCAACGGCAGCATCCGCCTCGTCGAGCGCACCGCAATCCGCGACCTGCCGGGCTTTGATGAGGGCGCGTGGTGGGTGCAGGATGCCGCCGCCGCCCTGCCCGCCCGCCTGCTCGATCCCAAGCCCGGCGAGCGCATCGCCGATCTCTGCGCCGCGCCCGGCGGCAAGACCGCGCAGCTCGCCGCCGCCGGAGCCGATGTGCTCGCGGTCGACCGCTCGCCCAAGCGCCTGAAGCGGCTGGAGGAAAACCTCGCCCGCCTGAATCTGACGGCCGAGACCCGCGCCATCGATGCGGAAAAACTCGACGAGGCGCCCTTCGACGCCATCCTGCTCGACGCCCCCTGCTCCGCCACCGGCACCATCCGCCGCCATCCGGACGTGGCCTGGACGAAGAGCGAAGAGGATATCCGCAAGCTCTCGGGCCTCCAGACGCGCCTCCTCGACAAGGCGGCAGGTTTGCTCAAGCCCGGCGGCCGCATGGTCTATTGCACATGCTCACTGGAAGCCGACGAAGGCGAGCGGCAGGCGGAAGCGTTTCTGGCGCGTCATCCCGAATTCAAGCGCCAGCCGATCACCGGCAGTGAGATCGGGGGCCTTGACGAATGCATCACCCCGGACGGCGACGTGCGCACCCTGCCCTGCCATCTCGTCTCAATCGAGCACGAGCGCAGCGGGTTGGACGGGTTCTTCATCGCGCGGTTCGTGAAGGCGGGCTGACCTCAGAATTAACCGTATCGTCCTCGCCCTGAGGACATCCCCGATTGAGAACGTCCAAAATAAATGCCGCTTACGCGTTGTTAACCAGTCAGCAGGAACTCGCTCTTTATGCTGGATGGGGATTCAGCAGTTTGAGAGGAGCGCCGCGCGTGGATTTCGGGCCGGATCGCTGGCGGTTTTATCGGCTTGCCTTTCGCGAGGCAGGCCGCGCCATGCGTGGGGGAACGGTCTGGAGCCTGTCCAAGGTGTTTCGCGGCACGCCGATGCCGACGCGCCTGCTCTTCGCGCCGCAGGATCTGCGCACCGCCGATCCGACCATCGCCACCGACATCTACTCCGGCTTCTTCGCCTTCGCGGGACGCGCCATCACCACGAGCGGCCGCTCGCCCTTCGCCTTCACGCCGCCGAGCCGGGCCTGGGGCGAGGCGCTCTATGGATTCGGATGGCTGCGCCATCTGCGCGCCGCCGGCACGGCTCTGGCGCAGGCCAATGCGCGCTCGCTCGTCGATGAATTCGTCACCTCGCGCCTCGGCGACAAGAGGCTCGCCTGCAGCACGCAGGTCATCGCGCGCCGGCTCATCTCGCTCATCAGCCAATCGCCGCTGATCCTCGAGGGCGCCGATCACGCCTTCTACCAGCGCTTCCTGCGCATTCTCGGCCAGCATGTGCGTGAGCTGGAACGCCATGTGCGCTCCGGCGCCATGCCCCATCAGCAGCTCATGGCCGCCATTGCCCTCTGCTATGCGGGCCTGTGTTGCGAGGGACTGGACAGGAACCTGAGACGCGCGAGCCGCCTTCTCGGCCGAGAGCTGGAGCGCCAGATCCTGGCCGATGGCGGGCATGCCAGCCGCAATCCTCGCGTGATCGTCGATCTGCTGTTCGACCTGCTGCCGCTCCGCCAGATGTTCGCGAGCCGCGAGGTCGATACGCCTGAATCCCTGCTCCACGCCATCGACCGCATGCTGCCCATGGTGCGCCTGTTCCGGCACGGCGACGGCACGCTCTCGCATTTCAACGGCATGGGCGTGACGGCGGCGGACCATCTGGCGACGCTGCTCACCTACGACGACATGCGCAGCCGCCCGATTCAGCACGCGCCGCATACGGGATACGAGCGCCTGGAAGCCGGGCGCACCCTGCTGGTGGCCGATGTGGGCGCGCCGCCCCCGACCTTCCTGTCGACGGATGCGGGCGCGGGCTGCCTGTCCTTCGAGTTCTCGAGCGCCGCGCAACGCATCGTGGTGAATTGCGGCACGCCCTATATCGCGAGCGACACGATCATCCAGGCCTCGCGCTCCACGGCGGCGCATTCGACCGTGTCGATCAACGATATCTCTTCCTGCCAGCTTCTGTCCGAGCGCGGCGGATGGCTGACCCGCCGCGTGGCGGGCTGGCTCTTGAACCGCGTCGGCCCCATCGTGATCAGCGGCCCCGAGCGCGTGACGGCTGAGCGCAGCGAGCGCGAGCATGCGCAGATGCTCAGCGCCAGCCATGACGGCTATCGCCAGCGCTTCGGCTTCACCCACGAGCGGCGCTGGCAACTGGCCCCGAAGGGCAACCTGCTGGAAGGCGAGGATTTGTTCTGGGGCGAGGGTGCTGCCAGCGCGACGGCCGAAGCGGTCATCCGCTTCCATCTCGCGCCCGGCATCCGGGCAAGCCGCGCGCAAGGCGGGCGGGTCGTCATGCTGGTGCTGCCGAACCAGGAAGCCTGGCAATTCACCGCCATCCCCGTCGAGGCCAATGTCGAGGACAGCGTGTTCCTCGCCGCCCCCGACGGCATGCGCCGCACGGAGCAGATCGTGCTGAACATCCGCCCGAGCGAAACCCCTTCCGTCCGCTGGCGTTTCGAGCGTCTCGCCCGCACCTACAACCCGACACAGCCCGCGGAAACGACGCCGGACCTGCTGTGACGGCGGATAGAGACCTTCATGACCTTTGCTGATGCAATTGGATTGATCGGCGTAGCCGCCTATTTGTCGGCTTACGGCCTGCTCCAGCTGGGCATCCTGAAGATCGAGGATGGCCGCTACGCCCTGCTCAACGGCGTCGGCGCGCTCGCGGTCCTCTATTCCCTGGTCTACGACTTCAACCTGCCGTCCTTCGTCACGCAGACGGCATGGCTGATCCTGACGATTGTCGGGTTCTTGCGGTTGCGATTGAAGCAGCGATCGTCGTTCGGGTCAGGTCGGTAGCGAACCAGCCGATCGAGCCTTGTCTCCCGGTGACCTGTACTTGATCGCTGAGGCTTTTTGCATGGCGGCAAGTGTCTCCTCAACGGTCAGCAACGCGGTCGTCTGGAAGGAACTCAACGCTCCGCCGGCGCCAATCGCAAGCGCCGTGGCAGCCATCGAGACGTTATCCGGAGCCTCCCACAAGGTGTATCCGTCGTGATCGCCGAAGGCATACCAGAAGCCGTGCAGCTTTCCGCCCACCGCCTCGATGTACTCCTTGGCTGCCGCTCGGCGGTCTTCGGGGTTTTTGATGAGCTTCGCCCATGTCTCCGGGGTGTAACTGAACCGTGTCAGATAGAACGGCATCTGCTCCTCCCTCACCGGCTATCGCTGCGAGTGACCAGAGAATAGCACCTCCAGCCTTCTTCGGACTGGGGGATCACCCGTTATTCCCATCGTGAGATGCCCGCGTCTTGATTGACGATATCAAGCGAATGGGACCGGGTTCACCGTTGCCGGCTTCTGCCAACTCCCCGGTTCCCATCCCGACCCCATCGTGGTATCGCGCCCGCATCCCTTACCCCTTCATGGAGCGGCCATCATGCCGAGCGACCTGAAGCGCGTTACCCGCGCCCTGCTTTCCGTATCCGACAAGACGGGTCTCGTGGACTTCGCCAGGGCGCTCTCCGAGCGCGGCATCGAGCTGGTCTCCACCGGTGGCACGCATAAGGCGTTGAGCGAGGCGGGGCTGCCCGTGAAGGACGTGAGCGACCTGACGGGCTTCCCCGAGATGATGGATGGGCGCGTGAAGACGCTTCACCCTGCCGTCCATGGGGGCCTTCTCGGCATCCGCGCCAACCCCGAGCATCAGGCGGCCATGCTGGCCCACGGCATCCAGCCCATCGACTTGCTTGTGGTGAACCTCTACCCCTTCGAGGCCACGGTCGCGGCGGGCAAGCCCTATGACGATTGCATCGAAAACATCGATATCGGCGGCCCCGCCATGATCCGCGCCGCCGCCAAGAACCATGGCGACGTGGCCGTGGTCGTGGACGGCGCCGATTACGCCGCAATTCTCGACGACCTGAAGCAGCATAACGGCGCGGTGACCTACACGCTCCGCCGCCGCCTCGCGCAGAAGGCCTATGCCCGCACCGCTGCCTACGACGCCGCGATCTCCAACTGGTTCGCCAATGAGCTGGGCGAGGAAACTCCGCCCTTCCGCGCGCTCGGCGGCTCCATCGCCGAAGTGATGCGCTACGGCGAGAACCCGCACCAGAGCGCCGCTTTCTACCGCACGCCCGAGCAACGCCCCGGCGTCTCCACCGCGCGTCAGGTGCAGGGCAAGCAGCTCTCCTACAACAACATCAACGACACCGATGCCGCCTACGAGGCGGTCGCGGAATTCGCGCCCGAGCGCTCCGCCGCCATCGTCATCGTCAAGCACGCAAACCCCTGCGGCGTCGCCGAAGGCACTTCCCTGCGCGAAGCTTACGAGAAGGCTTTGCGCTGCGATCCGGTCTCGGCCTTCGGCGGCATCGTCGCCATGAACCGCCCACTCGATGCGGAAGCGGCGAAGGCCATCACGGAAATCTTCACCGAGGTCATCATCGCGCCCGATGCCAGCGAGGAAGCCATCGCCATCGTCGCCGCGAAGAAGAACCTGCGCCTGCTGCTCGCGGGCGGCCTGCCCGATCCGCGCCAGGAAGGCCTGACGCTGCGCACGGTGGCGGGCGGCTTCCTGGCACAGTCCCGCGACAATGCGGTGGTCGATGCCATGGACCTGAAGGTCGTCACCAAGCGCGCGCCTACGGACCGCGAGCTCGACGACCTGCGCTTCGCGTTCCGCGTCGCCAAGCACGTGAAGTCGAACGCCATCGTGTACGCGAAGGACCTCGCGACGGTGGGCATCGGCGCCGGCCAGATGAGCCGCGTCGATTCCTCCCGCATCGCCGCCTGGAAGGCCGCCGAAGCCGCGAAGGTGGCCGGCCTGCCCGAGACCCTGGCCAAGGGCTCGGTGGTCGCCTCCGACGCCTTCTTCCCCTTCGCCGACGGCCTGCTTGCCGCCGCCGAAGCCGGCGCTACGGCGGTGATCCAGCCCGGCGGCTCCATGCGCGACGACGAAGTGATCAAGGCGGCCGACGAGGCCGGCCTCGCCATGGTGTTCACGGGCCATCGGCACTTCCGGCACTAAGTGATAGCCTATGTCCTCACCGGCCTTGTGCCGGTGAACCCATTTCAACACACACGGACCTCATCCTGAGGAGCAGCCGGAAGGCTGCGTCTCGAAGGATCGTCCAGCTATCTCTGGAGACGCCCTCGTCCTTCGAGACGATCACTTCGTGATCCCTCAGGATGAGGGCTATGAGAGTGCAACCAAAGGCAGGCTTTGTCCTCCCGGGATGACGTCTCTTCCTTCCCTCCCCATATGAAGCGGAGCAGAAGGAGACCATCATGATCGTCACCACCACACCCTCCGTCGAAGGCCGCCGGATCGCGTCCTATCGCGGCATCGTCTCGGGCGAGGCCATTCTCGGCGCCAACGTATTCCGCGATTTCTTCGCGTCCATCCGCGACGTGGTGGGCGGGCGTTCGGGCTCCTATGAGCGCGTGCTGCGCGACGGGCGCGACACGGCCATCAGCGAGCTGATCGAGGAAGCGCAGCGTCTCGGCGCCCATGCCGTCGTCGGCGTTCACATGGATTACGGCGCCATCGGCAAGAACGAGGGCATGATGATGGTCACCGTGAGCGGCACGGCGGTGACGCTCGAATAAGATCAAGCCCGACGCACGCCGCTGATCAAGACAAGACCAGTGAGCAGGAACAGGATCAGCACCGCCGGTCCGGCGGCTTGCGTCTGGAACACGGCGGTTGCCACCGCCACCGCCAGCGGCGCGAGGAAGGATGTGACTTTTCCGGACAACGCGAGCAATCCGAAATAGCGCCCGGCCTCTCGCGCCGGCACGAGACGGGCGAGGAGGCTGCGGGATGATGCCTGCATGGGGCCCGCGACCGCGCCGATGACGAGGCCGAGCAGCACGAACGCCTTCTCCGGCGCACCGGCATAGAGGCCCTCGCCGGGAGGGGCCGTCGGGATGACGAAGAGAATGTACTCGCGTCCCAACGACAGCACGCCGACGCAGACGAGGGCGAGCGTGACGATGGCGCCCATGATCACGGGCTTGGCGCCGAACCGGTCATCGAGACGTCCGCCGATGAGCGCTCCCACCGTTCCGGTGATGGTGAGCATGATGCCGAAGAGGCCGAGTTCCGTCGCCTGCCAGCCGAACACCCCTGCCCCGTAGATGCCGCCGAAGGCGAAGAGCGCCACCAGCGCATCCTGATAGACCATGTTGGCGATGAGGAAGCGCAGCACGCCAGGGTGCCTGCGTGCATCGGTGAGCGTGGCGCGCACCTGTGTCAGGCTTTGCGCCACGGCTTTCTTCAGCGGCACGGTCGAGCGCGCGATGTCCGGCGTGAAGAGAAACAGCGGCAGCACGAAGACGAGGAACCACACCGCCGAGAACGGCCCGGTGATGCGGTCGCCCTCACGCTGCGCGGGATCGAGGCCGAAGAGCGGATCGAACCCGAAGAACGTCTTGCCGCTCGCACCGTCGGCCGCGAGGAAGCCCAGCACGATCACGAGCGAAACGAGGCCGCCGAGATAGCCCATGGCCCAGCCTGTGCCGGAGAGGCGTCCATAGCGCTCCGGCGGCACGAGATGCGGGATCATCGCATTGTTGAACACCGCCGCGACCTCGACGGCGATGGTGGCAAAGGCGAAACCCAGGAGCGCGATGGGAATGGCGCCGGGCGCGCCCGGCGCCGCATACCAGAGGGCAAAGGAAGCAAGGAACAGCACGAGGCCGCAAGCCGCGATCCAGGGCTTCTTCGGTCCCGTCGCATCGGCGACCGTCCCTAAGACAGGCGAGAGAATCGCGAGCGCAAAACCCGCCGCAGCGGTGGCATATCCCCAGAGGCTCTGGCCGGTGACGGGATCAGGCGCCAGCGACGCCGCGAAATAGGGCGCGAAGACGAAGGTGGTGACGAGGGTGAAGAAGGGCTGACAGGCCCAGTCGAACAGCAGCCAGCCGAGAATGGCGGGTCGGGAGGCCATCATCGACGTTCCTCAAAGATGGCGTCGAAAGGCAGACGGTCTTGCCAGCCATGTCTGACGATTTCGGGGTCGAGATGCTCTTCTACCGGATAGCCGACACACAGATAGGCAACAAACGCCCAAGAAGATGGGACATTGAGTGCTTGTACGATCTCGGCGGGATCGAGAATGGAAACCCAGCCGACGCCGACGCCTCTGGCTCGTGCGGCCAGCCAAAAGGATTGAACGGCTGCAACCACGGAGTAACGCAGCATCTCCGGCATGGTGCGCCTTCCTAATCCATGACCATGCGCCGTCTGCTCGTCACAAAAGACTGCCAAATGCACGGGCGCTTCTCTCAAGCCCTCAAGCTTCAGGCGTGCGTACAGACTTGCCCTATCACCTTCATAAGACTGAAGCGCTTGCACATTGCAGCGCTCGAAATTGGCAAGAACAGCCTGCCGGGTCGCAGGTGACACGACGTTGACGAAACGCCAGGGCTGACTGTTGCCGACCGATGGAGAAAGCGTGGCAATCTCGATCAAATCGCGAAGCGTTTCAGGATCGACAGGATCGGGCCGGAAGCGACGGACATCCCGACGCCATTTCATCAACTCGGTCAATGATTCCTGAAACACAGCATCGAACTGTGCTTGCCCTGCTTGCTCCCGCAAAGTGCCTCAACCCGTTCGCGCCAGATCGCCGAGCAGGCTTGCCGCCACGGTGATCTTCGACAGGGTAAGGCCCGATGAGACGATGCCGTCGACCGCGCCCCGGATGCGGCTCACATCCGCGCCGCGCTTCTCGCTCCAGGCCTGCACGGCATCGACACCGGAATTGTCCTGCATCGCAACCTCGGCGGTGAGGCCGCGATGAGCATAGGCGATGCTGTCGATGGCCCGGTCGAGGGCGAGGCGGTCGAAGTAATCGCTGACCACGATATCCTGCGCCGCGCCGATGAGAGAGCCGAGACGGAACACCGCTTCGAGCGCGAAATGCGTGCGGGCGATATCGTGGATAGGCTTTCCGGTCTTCTGCGCGGTGAGCACGATGTCGGGCGCAGCCACCAGATCCGGCAGGGACGCGATGCGGCGGGCGAGTTCTTCGGGCACGCCCTGGTCCACGAGCGCCTTGGTGCGGGCATCCCAGGCGGCGCATGCCTCGGCGGAGAGAGCGTCCGGCAGCCCGCGCTCCACCTCGGCGACACCGGCCTGATAGGTACCGATAATCTGATCGAGGGAATGGGTGGCGAAATCCACGTTGCGGATGAACCAGACGATGCGGTTCATGAGCAGGTCCTGCAATTCGCCGTAGAGGCGAAGCTGCGTCTTGCCCGGCACCACGCCGTCGAGGACATCGATGGCGCTGTTGAGCTCCGCGAGACCGAAGGAATCGCGGGTGGCCGCATAGGCCGCCGCAATCGTCGGCGCATCCGCGCCCGTCTGGTCGACGAGGCGCGCCACCATGGTCGGCCCGCCGCGATTGATGATCGCGTTGGCGAGCTGGGTGGCGATGATCTCGCGGCGCAGGCGATGGGTCGCGATGGCATCCGGGAAGCGCTCGCGCATGGCGGCGGGGAAATAGCGCTCCAGCTCCTTGGCGAGATAGGGATCGTCCGGCACGGCGCTTTCCAGAAGCTCGTCGTGCAGGGAAAGCTTGGCATAGGCCAGCAGCACCGCGAGTTCCGGCCGCGTCAACGCCTCGCCGCGACGGGCGCGGTCCGTGAGCACGCCGTCTTCCGGCAGGTATTCCACCGCGCGGTTGAGGCGGCCTTGCGCCTCCAGCATCTGCATGAGGCGACGGGCGAAGCCGATATCGGCGGTGCCGCGCTGCTCGGAGAGCGAGAGCGCGAGGGTCTGCAGGTAGTTGTTGCGCAGCACGAGGCCCGCGACCTCGTCGGTCATGTCGGCGAGAAGCGTGTTGCGCGCCTCTTCCGTTAAGCGTCCGTCGCGTTCAGGAGTCGTAAGCGCGATCTTGATGTTCACCTCCACGTCGGAGGTGTTCACGCCCGCCGAATTGTCGATGGCATCCGTGTTGAGGCGCACGCCGTTTTGCGCCGCCTCGATGCGTCCGCGCTGCGTGGCGCCGAGATTGGCGCCCTCGCCCACCACCTTGGCGCGCACATCCGCGCCGGTGATGCGGATGGCATCGTTGGCGCGGTCGCCCACCTGCTCGTCGGTTTCAGTAGAGGAGCGGATATAGGTGCCGATGCCTCCGAACCAAAGCAGGCCGACCTGCGCCTTCAGGATCGCGCTCATCACCTCGGCGGGGGTCGCCTGGGCCTGGGCGAGCCCGAGCATGGAGCGCACCTCATCCGAGAGCGGAATCGATTTCGCGTTGCGCGGGAACACGCCGCCGCCGGCCGAGATCAGGGACTTGTCGTAATCCTGCCAGCTGGAGCGCGGCAGATTGAACAGGCGCTCGCGCTCCTTGAACGACGCTTCCGGATCGGGATTGGGATCGAGGAAGATGTCGCGATGGTCGAAGGCCGCGACGAGGCGCAGGGCCCGCGAGAGCAGCATGCCGTTGCCGAACACGTCGCCGGACATGTCGCCCACGCCCGCCACGGTGACCGGCTGCGTCTGGATGTCGATATCCATCTCGCGGAAGTGGCGCTTCACCGCCTCCCACGCGCCGCGGGCGGTGATGCCCATCTTCTTGTGGTCGTAGCCCTGGCTGCCGCCGGAGGCGAAGGCATCGCCGAGCCAATGGCCCTTCTCGATGGAGAGCGCATTCGCCGTATCGGAGAAGGTGGCCGTGCCCTTGTCGGCGGCGACCACGAGATACGGATCGTCCCCGTCGTGGCGCACCGTATCGGACGGCGGCACCACGCGGTCGCCTTCGATGTTGTCGGTGAGCTGCAACAGCGTGCGCACGAAGATGCGGTAGCTTTCCGTGCCTTCCGCGAGCCAGGCCTGACGGTCGCTTGGCGGCGGCAGGTGCTTGGGCACGAAGCCGCCCTTCGCGCCGACCGGCACGATCACGGCGTTCTTGACCTGCTGCGCCTTCACGAGACCCAGCACCTCGGTGCGGAAATCCTGCGGACGGTCGGACCAGCGCAAGCCGCCGCGCGCGACCTTGCCGTAGCGCAGATGCACGCCTTCGACGCGCGGCGAATAGACGAAGATTTCGTACAGGGGCTTGGGCAGGGGCAGGCCGTCCACCTTCGCGCATTCGAACTTGAACGCGATCGTCTGGCGCGGCAGGCCGTTGCCTTCGAGCTGGAAGAAATTGGTGCGGACCGCCGCCTCGATGAGATTGATGAAGCGGCGAAGGATGCGGTCGTCGTCGAGGCTGGTGACGTTCTTCAGCTGCTCCTCGATGGCGGCGCGAATCGCGCCCTCGTCGGTGAGACGCGCCTCCGCGTCCTCGTGACGGGGATCGAAGCGGGCATAGAAGAGCTTGACGATCTCCTGCGTGATGCCTGCATGACGCGCCAGCGTCTCGGCGAGGTAATCCTGCGCATAGGCCACCTGGATCTGGCGCAGATAGCGGCCGAGCGTGCGGATCATCGCCACGTCGCGCCAGCCGAGCCCCGCTTCGAGGACGAGGCGGTTGAACCCGTCGGATTCCGCAAGCCCACGGAGCAGCGCAAGCAGAGCGGCCTCGATGAGATCCTGGATTTCGTCGCTGTCGATCGCGCCGCCGGCGGCGCGCTCCAGCGTCATGTCGTGGAGCCACACGCGGTCCGTGCCGGCGGTGACCACGCGATAGGTTCGCTCGTTGACCACGCGGAAGCCGAGATTTTCCAGCAGCGGCACGCGGTCGGAGAGCGGCAGCGCGGTGCCGCGGGAAAAGACCTTCAGGTTGACGCGGGTCTCGTCATCCGCCTCGCGGCGGTAGAGATCGACGGCGCGGGGCCGCGCGTCGGACAATTGCTCCAGAAGGGCGATGTCCTTGATGGCGTATTCGGCGCTGAAGGCCTCGCGATAGGCGGCGCTGAAGGCATCCGCGTAACGGGAAGCGAGCGCACGCGCACGGGCGCCGCCGACCACGTCGTCGAGCTGATCGCGCAGCGCATCGCTCCAGGTGCGCACGATCGAGGCGATGCCCTTTTCCAGGGTTTCCTGCGCGATCTGCGGCGTCTCGCCCTCGTCGCGGCCGATGATGTAATGGGTGCGCGCCAGCGGACCTTCGGGATAGGCCGGATAGGCGGCGGAGACGCGGCCACCGTAGACGCTCGCCAGGAACTGCCCGATGCGCACGCGCGCGCTGGTGTCGTAGCGGTCCTTCGGCACGAAGACGAGAACGGAGACGAAGCGGTCGAACTCGTCCACGCGCGGAAGGGCGCGGACGCGCGGGCGCTCCGACAGGTTCATGATGTCGATGGCGAAGTGATAGAGCGTGTCCTCGTCGATCTGGAACAACTCGTCGCGCGGATAGCTTTCGAGCACGTTCAGAAGCGCACGGCTCGCGTAGCTCGACGGATCGAAGCCCGCGCGCGCCACGACCTTCGCCACCTTGAGACGAAGGTAAGGCACTTCCGCCGTGGTGTTGGTGTAGGCGCTGGAGGTGAAGAGGCCGACGATACGCAGCTCGCCCTGCAACTGGCCATCGGCATCGAACAGCTTCACGCCCACGTAATCGAGATGGGCGCGGCGATGAACGCGGGATTTCACGTTCGCCTTGGTGATGATGAGCGCCTTGGGCTGCGCCATGAAGGCGCGGATTTCCGGCGTGATCGCCACAAGCTCGCGCCCGCGGCGCAGCACGCGCACATTGGGATCGCGCAGCAGGCCGAGGCCGGAGCCCTGCACCGGATCGGCGGCGGTGTCGCCCTTCGGCAGCCGATACTCGCGAACGCCCAGGAAGGTGAAGTTGTCCTGCGCCATCCAATCGAGGAAGGCGATGGCCTCCTTCACCTCGTCATCCGGCAGCGGCGGCGGATTGAGGCGATAGTTCTGCACGAGCTCCGTGATGCGCCCGCGCATGCCGGGCCAATCATGCACCGCAAGCCCCACATCCTTGTGGACGAGGCGCATGCTGCCGATCAGCTTCTCGCGGGTCTCCGGATCGTCGATGCGCGGAAGATGGATGTGAATGAAGCTCTCGCGCTTCACGGCGAGCCGCGCCGCGCCGGTGGCTTCGCCGACGAGGCGCACGAGATTGCCCTCGGCATCGCGCTCGACCGCGAGAATCGGGTGCGCGACCAGATAGGGCTCGTAGCCTTGGTCCACCACCTCGGCGAGCGTCGAGTCGAGGAGGAAGGGCATGTTGTCGTTGATGATCTCGAGCACCGTCACCTCGCGACGGCGGCCCTCGCGCTCGACCTCGAGATCGAGAAGGCGGATATCCTCACCGCCACCGATCCGGGGAGCCTTCAAATGTTCGTAGGCCGCGGCCGCGAGATCTGCGAGGGCCCGGGGCGAATAGGCCGCCAGATCCTCCGGCGGAACGCGCCCGTAGAGATCACGGACGAAAGTGGGGGGAATGGCCTTGTGGCCTGCTTCCAGAACCGCAACGGCTTGCGCCGTCAGTTCGCTTCCGCTGGTCGGCGTTTCCAGCTTCATGCGCGTATCCTCATGTGTTCGTTGCGGGAGCGTTGCCACAGAGTCTCAGACCACGCAATAAAACCATGCCGTTCTGCACACCGTAGGGTTAAGTTAGTGCAGCGCACAGACATTTTATGCTGCTTTGGCCTCCACGGACGACAGATTCGTGTCGCCCCAGTTTTTCAGGGCCATGATGACATGGTTCAAGGCTGCGGCCTCGTGCCGATAGGGAATACTCCACCCTCGGCGGCACCTGCGGGTAAATCTTGCGCACGATCAGGTCATCCGCCTCGAGTTCCCGCAACTGATGCGTGAGCATGCGCTGCGTGACGGCGGGAATCAGGCGGCGCAGTTCGTTGAAGCGCAGGGTTCCGCCTAGAAGCTTATAGAGAATCACGATCTTCCACTTGCCCTCGATGAGGCCGAGCGCCCTCTCGACGGAGCAACCGGAGCAGGAAGCCACTCTCTGGGATGCTCTGGGCATGACGGTATCCTTTTTGACCCTATGGGCTCTCAATGTGCGTTCTTGCGGCCTTTGATCCTATGCCCAAGTATGGGCTCCATCAACAAGGAGACGACACATGCGCGCCGTGGGCTACCAGCAATCCCTTCCCATCGAGAACGAGGCTTCCCTCATCGATGTCGAGTTGCCCGATCCGGAGCCTGGCCCGCGCGATCTCCTGGTCGAGATCAAGGCGGTCTCCGTGAACCCGGTGGACACCAAGGTCCGCAAGCGCGCGCAGCCGGAAGCCGGCGGCACGAAGATTTTAGGCTTCGATGCGGCCGGCATCGTCACGGCCATGGGATCGCAGGCGAGCCTGTTCAATGTCGGCGACGAGGTGTTCTATGCAGGCTCGATCAACCGCCAGGGCACGAATGCGCAGTTTCACGTGGTCGATGAGCGGATCGTGGGCCGCAAGCCGAAATCGCTCGGTTTCGAGGAAGCGGCCGCCCTTCCGCTAACCACGCTCACGGCCTGGGAAACCCTGTTCGACCGTCTCGACATCAAGCGCCCGGTGCCGGGCGCGGCCAATGCCATCCTCATCGTAGGGGCTGCCGGCGGCGTCGGCTCGATCGCGGTGCAGCTTGCCCGCAAGCTCGCCGACGTGACGGTGATCGCGACGGCCTCCAGGCCCGAGACGCAGGCCTGGGCGAAGGAGCTCGGCGCGCATCACGTGATCGACCATTCAAAGCCTTTGGCCGCGCAGATCGAGGCTCTCGGCATCGGCGCGCCGGCCTTCGCCTTCTCGATCACGCAGACGCAGGTGCATTTTCCCGAAGTCGCAAAAGCGCTTTCCCCGCAAGGCCGCTTCGCCCTCATCGACGATCCGACGGTGCCGCTCGATATCAGCCTGCTGAAGGGCAAGAGCATTTCGCTGCACTGGGAATCCATGTTCACCCGCTCGACCTTCCAGACCGCCGACATGGAGCGGCAGCACGAGATCCTGAACGAAGCCGCACGCCTCGTGGATGCGGGAACGCTCAAGACCACCCTCGCGGATGTGTTCGGCCCCATCAACGCGGCCAATCTCAAGCGCGCCCACGCCTTCATCGAGAGCGGACAGGCGAAGGGCAAGATCGTTCTATCGGGATTCTAGCATCGGACCCAAAAGTGGAGGGCACTTTTGGGATCAATCCGATGCTCATGCTCATTCTGGAGGGCGCATCGTACAGAACCAACGGTTTTCGCGATGCGCCAAAAAAGAAAAGGCCGCCTCGAGGGCGGCCGATGACTCGACGTTAATGGCCCGGCTCTCCAAAGACGTGGAGGGCTGGGGGGCTGACGTGTCCAAGCCAATGGGTAAGCCGGGCCGTCGAGGCAACGTAAGCATTTACGAGGCCCAACAAGGCCCCTTCAGGGCACGAATAAGGCAGGAATAAGATTTACCCTCCGTCCGGGGAGGTTTCTGTTTACAGCGGGTTGATCCGTTCTCTCAACCGTCCCATCATCAGGGAACGATCATTAGTGTTGGGAGTGATCATGAGCGAAGGTGACATCGCAGAGCCGCTGCGCGGCGGCTTGATGCAGGGTTCGGCCCACATCGTCCCTTTCCCCGCCGCGCCGAAACAGGTGTCCTTCGATCGTGCTGAGTTGCAGGCCATTCTGAACCTCTACGGCCGCATGGTCGCAGCAGGCGAGTGGCGCGATTACGCCATCGATTTCATGCCCGACAAGGCCATCTTTTCGATCTTCCGACGCAGCTCCGAAATGCCCCTTTACCGGATCGAGAAAGATCCGAAGCTCGCCAAGAAGCAGGGCGCTTACTCGGTCATCGTTTCCACCGGCCTCATCCTCAAACGCGGGCACGAACTCGACCGGGTGCTGCGCGTGCTGGACAAGCCGAAGGTGGTCTCGAATTAACCCTCGCGCGGCATCAGCAGCAGCCACAGGGTCGAGGCGAGAGCGCCGAACGCGCCGATGAACAGGATCGGCCGGATGCCGATGGCGTCGGCGGCGGTGCCCGCCACGAGCGCGCCGATCAAACCCAATCCCGCCGTCAGCAGATGGAACACGCCGCCTTCGCGTCCGCGCAAGGCATCCGGCGTTTCCATCTGGCGCACGGTGGAGACGGTGGTGAAGAAGACCACCGACAAAGCATCGCCCATGAGCTGCGACACGCAGAGGAAGGCCACCGCCATCCAGAGTGGCCCGTGCGCCATGGGAATGAAGGCGATCATTGCGCTATAGGCGATGAGAATGCCGATCAGAAGCCGGCGCGGCGCGAAGCGGCGGCCTGCCCATCCGGCGAGCCTCGCGCCGATGACGGCGCTGATACCGCCGAGCGCGATGATGAGGCCGAGGACGCCGGGCGGAATGGCGAGATCGCGCACAGCATAGAGCACATAAAGCGGCGCGAAGAACGACAGGCAGAATCCCAGGGTCGCGATGCAGAGCGTCAGCGGGCGTAAGACAGGATGGCTGAAGACGAAGCTCAAACCCTCCTTCGTTTCGCGCCAGAGATCGGGCGCATGCTCGCCCGTTGTCACGGGAATCTCGGGCCGCTTGATCGAGGACAGGAAGAACGCCGACCAGAGATAGGACAGCGCGTCGAACAGGATCGCGAAAGGCGCCGTGAAAACTTGAATCGCGAGACCTGCCAGCGCAGGCCCTACCACTTCGGCGGCGGCGTCGGTCGTCGCGAGTTTCGCATTGCCGTCGAGCAGTTGATCGCGCTCCACCACGCTCGGCAGATAGGCGTTGTCCGCCGTCTGGAAGAACATGGAGAACAAGGCCACGATGGTGGACACGCCGATCACGTGGCCGATGGTGATGGCATCGAACCACGCGAGCACCGGCAAGGTTGCCAGAGCGCCCGAGCGGGCAAGATCCGCCAGGATCAGGATTCGCTTGCGCGAGGTGCGGTCGATCCAGGCGCCGACGAAGGGGCTTACGATCACGCCCGGCAGGGCGGAGAGCGCGACGAGGAGGCCGAGATCCATCGCGGAGGCGCCGAGCGTCAGGGCCGCGATGATCGGCAGGCCCTCGCGGGTGAAGCGGGTGCCGATGGCGGACAGGGTCTGGGCGGCCCAGAGGCGCATGAAATCGGGATTGTCCCAGAGGCCCCCGCGGGGCCTGCGGATGAGAGCGGCGATCATCAAAAACTCAAACGATGGGGCGCGTCGGAGGCTCGGCCATGCCACTGCCAAGCGGACGCTGCATCAGCACCGTGGAGAGCCAGCGCCCGTGCTTGTAGCCGACGCCCCTAAAGGCGCCCACCAACTCGAAGCCCAGGCTGCGATGGAGGGCAATGGAGCCCTTGGAATCCTCATCGCCGATGACCGCGACCATGAGCCGGAAATCCCGCGCCTCGCATTCCTTGATGAGCGCTTCGAGCAGCATGCGCCCGATGCCCTGCCCCTGCGCTGAGGGCGCGATGTAGATCGAATCCTCGACCGTGGAGCGGTAGGCCGGTCGCGTGCGGTACGCCCCCGCATAGGCATAGCCGAGGATTTCGCCCTCGCGCTCGGCGACGATGTAGGGATAGCCGCCTTCCATGATCGCCGCGCGGCGGCGCGCCATCTCCGCCTCGGTCGGAGGTTCGAGCTCGAACGACGCCGTGCCATGCAGGACCGCGTGGGAATAGATCGCGGTGATGGCGGGAATGTCGGCGTCGGTGGAGGGGCGTAGGGTCGGGCTCATGGGGCGTGCTGTACGACCAAGCTTGAACCGAGGCAATCGGCAAAAAGAAAAGCCCCGGCTTGGAGGCCGGGGCTTCGATGAGCTTTTGCTCGAAGGTCCGTTACTCGTTGCGGTTGCCGAGCAGCGCAAGGAGGAACTGGAACATGTTGATGAAGTCCAGGTACAGGGTGAGAGCACCCATGACCGAGACCTTGGCGGCGGCTTCGGTGTCGAAGTTGCCGTACAGGTACATTTCCTTCAGCTTCTGCGTATCGTAGGCGGTGAGGCCTGCGAAGATCAGAACGCCGATCACGGAGATGCCGAACTGAAGCATGCTCGACGCAACGAAGATGTTGACGATCGAAGCGATGATCAGGCCGAACAGGCCCATGATCAGGAACGAGCCCATGCCCGACAGGCTGCGGCGGGTGGTGTAGCCCCACAGCGACAGCGCGCCGAACGAAGCGGCCGTGATGAAGAACACCTGCACGACGCTCGCGCCCGTGTAGCGGAGCAGAAGCGTCGAGAGCGAAGCGCCCATCACCGCCGCGAAGGCGAAGAAGGTGCCACGTGCCGTAGCAGCCGACATGCGGTCGATACGGAACGAGAAGAAGAAGATGAAAGCCAATGGCGCCAGCGCCACGACCCACATCAGCGGCGAGCCGTACAGCGTCGCGCCGAACTGGGTCAGGCCGATGCCGCCCATGCGGGCGACGGCCTGGGACGGATCGGTGGTCGTGGCCAGCATGTTGATGCCGAGCGCGACCAACGCCGAGATGGCAAGACCCAGGACCATGTTGTTGTAGACGCCGAGCATGAAGGTGCGCAGGCCCTGGTCGACCTGTGCCGCCGTCCGGGTAAAGCCGGTGCCATAGGCGGTTTGGTTCTGCTCATACGGTTGCATCGGAGCCCTTTCTCGCGGTGTCCCGTGTGTTCCCTCGAAAGGCTGAACATCAGCCCTCGGTCGCCACTATACCACGGCGACGCATGAAATATGAGAGGTGACTTGCGCCCGCGCAAGGGGTAACGCCAAGCTTCAAACTTTCGTGAACAAGAAGAATGAAGAGGAGAGGCCTTGCGCCCTCCCCTCTCTTGTGAATGCTTTTTTATAACGCGGGGCGGCGCACCGCGTTTTATAGATTTCTCAAGTATTGCGCGGGTTTTTGACTCAGGATTCGCCAAGTTCCCATCAGGCCGAGGCCCACGGTCACCAGAACGGCCAAGGCGCAGGCGAGGAGCGCCCCCGATAAATCTAGCGTAAAGCTTAACCGCATGACCTTGGTGAGGATGAAATACGCAGCCAGGCCGCCCGCGAGCAGGCCGAAGGCGGCGGTGGCGAGCCCGAGCAGCCCGTATTCGAGGGCATAGGCCGTGATCAGCTTCGCGCGGGTAGCCCCGAGCGTCTTCAGCACCACCGCATCATAGAGCCTTGCGCGATGGCCCGCCGCCAGGGCGCCGGCGAGAACCAGCAGGCTCGCGACGAGCGCGATGGAGCTCGCGCCCCGGATCGCCATGACGAGTTGGGAGACCACGTCGTTGACCGCCTCGAGCGCATCCTTCACGCGAACGCTCGTCACCATGGGATAGGTCAGGGCCGCGCTGCGCAGGATCTTCGCGTCGGTGGCCGCATCCGACCCGTTCGGGAATGTGACGGTCGCCAGATGCGTATGCGGCGCGCCGGCGAAGGTGTTGGGCGAGAACACCATGACGAAGTTGATGCCGAGGGAGCGCCACTCGATCTCGCGCAGATTGGCGATGGTGGCCGAGATGTTGCGGCCGAGCACGTTCACGGTGATCTCGTCGCCCATCTTGAGCTCCAGGCCTTCCGCGATCCGCCGGTCGAAGGAGACGAGCGGCTTGCCGCGATAATCTTCCGGCCACCACTCGCCCTGCACGAGCTTGGAGCCTTCCGGCGGGGTTTTCGAATAGGTGATGCCCCGGTCGCCTTCGAGCACCCAGCTGATATCCTCGGGCGCCTTCACCTCGGACACGGGCCGCCCGCCCAGCGTCACGAGACGTCCGCGCATCATCGGCACGCGCTCGATATTCGTGTCGGGAGCCTGCTGCTTCAAAAAGCCCTCGAAAGAATCCGCCTGCTGATTCGGGATGTCGAGGAAGAAGAAGCTCGGCGCCTGCTGCGGCAGGCTCCGGGTGAGCTGCCGGGTGAGGTTGCTGTCGATGAGCGCGAGCGTCACGAGAAGCGTGATGCCGAGCCCCAGCGACAGCACGAGCGAAGGCGTGAGCGCGCCGGGACGGTGGATATTGGCAAGCGCCAGTCGCGGGGCCGTCTGCCTGGGACGCGGCAGACGGCGGGCGACCGCCATGATGCCTGTCGCGACAAGGCGCAGGAGCACGAAGGAGCCTGCGGCCGCAGCGACGAACATCAGCGCGATGCGCTGGTCATAGGCCGCAATCACCGCCAGCGAGACGAGCGCCACCACCGAGACGACCAGGGCCGTGATGTAGCGCCGGCGCGGCCAGCGGCGCTCCGGGTCGATCTGGTCGCGGAAGAGGCCGGACACCGGCACGTCATGCGCCCGGCCCAGAGGCGCGATGGCGAAGACGAGCGCGGTGAGCACGCCGTAAAGCAGCGCGATGCCGAGTTCCGTGACGGCGATGACCGGCTGGATCGGGATGGGCAGCAGATGCCCGAACAGGCCCGTGATGATGAAAGGCAGAGCCGCGCCTACGCCAAGACCGATGGCAATGCCGATGAAGGCGATCATCATGACCTGCGTGAGGTAGAGCATCACCACCTGCCCACCGGGCGCGCCGAGGCTCTTGAGGGTGGCGATGGAGGCGCGCTTGCGGTCCACGAACCCGCGCACCGCATTGGCGACGCCCACGCCGCCCACGAGCAGCGCCGTGAGGCCCACAAGAGTGAGGAACTGGGTGAAGCGCTCGATATTGCGGGCGAAGCGCGGATCGGCATTGAGGCGCGTGCGGACATTCCATCCGGCTTCGGGCAGCACGCGCTTCGCCTCAGCCTCGATCTGCGTCATGCCCTCTTCCGTGGACAGGGCCTGCGGCAGGGTGAGCCGGTAGGTCCAGCGCACGAGGCTGCCGGGCTGCACGAGGCCGGTGGCCTGCAAGGCTTCCTGCGAGATGATGAGGCGCGGCCCGAAGCCGATGCCGTCGGCGATCTTGTCGGGCTCGGAGACCAGCCGCGCCCGCAGTTCCACAGGCGCGCCGCCCACCGTCACCCGGTCGCCGATCTTGAGGTCGAGACGGGCGAGAAGCGCGGGATCGACGGCGGCGCCATAGGCGCCGTCACGCTGGGCGAAGAGATCGGCGGAGGGCAATTGCGGGTCGGTTTCGAGCGTGCCCACCTTGGGATAGCCCGCATCCACCGCCTTCATCTCGACGAGGCCGGAGCCCTTCTCGCCCGCCACCGCCATGGCGCGCATGGTGGCGACGATGTTGACCTGCCCCTTCGAGGCCAAAAAGTCCCGCTCGGGCTGGCCCGCCTCCCGCTGCAGCAGCGAGAAGGCCATGTCGCCGCCGAGGATGCGGCGCCCCTCGCGGGAGATGCCTTCGGTCAGCGAACGCGAGAGCGACGACACGCTCGCAATAGCCGCGACACCGAGCGCGATGCAGGCAAGGAAGATGCCAAAGCCTTTGAGGCCGCCGCGCAATTCGCGCAGGGCCAAGCGCAGCAGAAGCGGCATGGAAGAGCCGGCAGACTTGCGGGGCTTCGGGGTGGCGGGAAGGGTGCCGTGCATGAACGAAATCCCTTTAAGCGACGGCCGAGGCCGCGTCGGCCTCCACCTGACCGGAGCGCAGGCGCACCGTGCGGTCGCAGAGCCGTGCAAGGTTCAGGTCGTGGGTCACGAGCACCAGGGTCGCGCCGCGGTCGCGCTTGAGGGCGAAGAGCAGATCCACAATGGAGGTGCCCGTGGTCTCGTCGAGATTGCCGGTGGGCTCGTCCGCCACCAGGATCGCCGGGTTCGGCACGATGGCGCGGGCAATCGCCACGCGCTGCTGCTCGCCGCCCGAGAGCTGCGCCGGGTAATGGTGGAGGCGGGACCCAAGGCCGACCGCCTGCATTTCGGCCTCCGCCCGCTCGAAGGCGTCGTCCTCGCCGGCCAGCTCCAGGGGAAGCGCCACGTTCTCGAGCGCCGTCATGGTGGGCACGAGGTGGAAGGACTGGAACACGATGCCGATTCGCCGGCCCCGAAATCGGGCCAGCGCATCCTCGTCGAGACCCGACAGATCGGTGCCGTCGACGATCACCTTGCCGGAATCCGGGCGTTCAAGGCCCGCCATCGTCATGAGCAGGGTGGATTTTCCCGAGCCCGAGGGGCCGACGAGGCCCACCGCCTCGCCCTTGCCGACGCCAAGCGAAATTCCTTTGAGAATATGCACCCGCGCGGCCCCGCGCCCGAGGCTCAAATCGACATCGTGCAGCGCGATGGCCTTGTCCTTCATGCCCAATCACCCGATCTGTTGGAAAACCGTCAAAGACGTCCTTTAGTCCTGCCTAGATGGGAAGCCTATCGATGAAGCGCCAATCCGGCCCATTCATGACGATCATTTTTGCGTGTGCGGCACTGCTTTTCGCCCTCGCCTCCCCTGTCATTGCTCAAGCCCAGGGAACGGCCCCCCTGAAGCTCGTGGCCCTCGGGGATAGCCTGAGCGCCGGCTACAACCTGCCCCAGGAAGCCGCCTTTCCAGCCGTTCTGGAGAAGGCTCTGCGGGCCAAGGGCTACAAGGTCGAGGTCGCCAATGCGGGCGTTTCCGGCGATACCGCCTCGGCGGGGCTCGACCGGCTCGACTGGTCCGTGCCCGACGGCACGGACGGGGTGATCGTGGAGCTTGGGGCCAACGACATGCTGCGCGGCCTCGACCCGGCCGTCACGCGCCAGGCCATCGAGGCCATCGTGGAGCGGCTGAAAGCCCGTAACATCCCGGTCATGCTCGCCGGAATGTATGCCTCGCGCAATCTGGGGCCGGAATACATCGCCAAGTTCGACACGATCTATTCGGACATTGCGAAGAAGCACGACCTTGTGCTCTATCCCTTCTTCCTGGATGGAATCGCAGGCGACAGGTCCCTCAACCTTCCCGATGGGTTGCACCCCACCGCCAAGGGCGTGGAGACCATCGTCGAGCGCATCCTTCCCAGCGTCGAAAGCTTTCTTTCCCGCCTGACCCAGCGCTGACCCAATTTCAGCGTATCGTCGTCCTACTGAGCGCGGCGGAGACCCGCCGCGAGGAGCTTAGCCCATGGAATACCGCCGCCTCGGCCATACCGACCTGAATGTCAGCCTCATCTGCCTCGGCACCATGACCTGGGGCCAGCAGAACACGGAGGCCGAGGGCCACGAGCAGATGGATTATGCCCTCGATCAGGGCATCAATTTCTTCGACACCGCCGAGCTCTATTCGATCCCGCCCAAGGCCGAGACGCAGGGCTTAACGGAAAAGATCATCGGTTCCTGGTTCAAGTCGCGCGCCAACCGCGACAAGGTGATTCTCGCCTCCAAGGTGGTGGGACGCTCCGACAACACCTGGTTCCGCGACGACGGCTCCAAGGCGGAGCTCTCCCGCGCCCAGATCGAGGAGGCGGTGAACAAGAGCCTGAAGCGGCTCCAGACCGACTATATCGACCTCTACCAGATCCACTGGCCCGACCGCCCGATGCCCTGGGGCTCGAACCCGACCATCTACAAGCACCAGGAAGCCGATTCGCACCCCATCGCGGAGACGGTCGAGATCATGACCGACCTGGTGAAGGCCGGAAAGATCCGCCATTTCGGCCTCTCGAACGAGAGCGCCTGGGGCACCATGACCTTCCTCAAGCACGCGGAGGCCAAGGGTCAGGCGCGGGTGCAGTCGGTGCAGAACGCCTACAACCTGCTCAACCGCACCTATGAGGTCGCGCTCGCCGAGATGAGCATGCGCGAGAAGGTGAGCCTGCTCGCCTATTCGCCGCTGGCGCAGGGCTATCTCACGGGGAAATATCTCGACGGCGCCCGGCCCGCCGGCACCCGCACGACCCTTTTCGGCCGCGGCCAGCGCTACGAGAACGACACCGCCGAAGCAGCGATCCGCAAATACGTGGCCCTCGCCCAGGAATTCAGCCTCGACCCGGCGCAGATGGCCCTGGCCTTCGTCAATTCACGCGCCTTCGTCACGTCCAACATCATCGGCGCGACCTCGATGGCGCAGCTGAAGACGGACATCGCCTCCGTCAACGTGACGATCACGCCGGAACTCGAAAAGCGCATCAACGAGATCCACATCGCGCATTGCAATCCGTGCCCCTAAAACCAACGGTGTCATTCCGGACGGCATGAGCCGATCCGGGATCGCAAGCAAAACACTGTCATCCCCGCGTAGGCAGGGATCCATAACCAGGACGCCGCAAGGAATAGCGCTTCGACCCAAGGAGCCTCATTCCATATCCGCAATGCTTATGGATTCCCGCTTTCGCGGGAATAACAGGGGTGGTTCCAGCGTCTTATTCTGACAACGATCCCGGGTTCTGCTTTGCAGCCCCGGGATGACAAATCGTCAGAATCCGACCCGCGCACCGTCTGATTTCACAACGGCAAGGCTCAGGAGGAATCGCATGCCCCGTCTTTTCACCGGCATCGAAATTCCCGGCCAGATCGGCCTTGCCCTTTCCGCCTATCGCGGCGGCCTGCCCGGCGCGCGCTGGATCGATCCCGAGAACTACCACATCACACTGCGCTTCATCGGCGACATCGACGACCGCATGGCGGAGGACGTGGTTTCGATCCTCGGCGAAAGACGCCGCCGCGATCCGCTCGCCATCACCATCGAAGGCCTCGACAGCTTCGGCGGCGCCAAGCCCCGCGCGGTCTTCGCCCGCACCTCGGGTAACGGGGCTTTAAGCGAGGTGCAGGCCGAGCAGGAGAGGCTTCTGCGCCAGATCGGCCTGGCACCCGAAACGCGCAAGTTCACGCCCCACGTGACGCTTGCCCGCCTGCGCAATGCCTCGCCCATCGATGTAGCGGATTACATCGCCACGCGCGGCCATTTCCCCAAGCTGACTTTCACGACCGACCGCTTCGTCCTCTATTCCTCGCGCTCATCCACAGGCGGCGGGCCTTATGTGATCGAAGCAGCGTATCCGTTGAGCTAAAAGACCTTACATGTCGTCACTCATCTTCCTCACCCACCCCGAAGTCGTCATCGACCCGCTCGTGCCCGTGCCGCGATGGCCTCTGAGCCCTGTCGGCCGCGCCCGCATGGAGCGCTTCGCCGACGCGCTTGCCGGCCGTCCCCTCTCAGCCATTCATGCGAGCACGGAACAGAAGGCTCTCGACGGCGCGGACATCATCGCCGCGCGCTTCGGCCTTACCGTCCAGACCGATGAAGCCCTCGGCGAGAACGACCGCTCCGCCACCGGTTACATAGCGCCGCCGGAATTCTGGGATGTGGTGCGGGAATTCTTCGCCCATCCGCACGAGAGCATTCGGGGCTGGGAGCGCGCCATCGACGCGCAAACCCGCATCGTCGATGCGGTGCGCCGGGTCGTGCAATCCGCGGCCGGCGACACCGTCATCGTCTCCCATGGCGGCGTCGGATGCCTGCTGACGGCGCATCTGCAGAATGTGGAGATCGGCCAAGAGAGTCGTCCGACCCATCCGGGTGGCGGCTGCTTCATCGTGATCGACCGCGAGACGTTTTCGCTCAAGCAGGATTGGCGGACGATCGAGGACGGGTTTGCGTAAGTCGCTTTCCAACACGTCATCCCGGACGAAGCGCAGCCGATCCGGGATGACAGCGAGGCTTACAGGGACTATCCCTCCCCCGACAGCACAGGGGCGAAACACGTGACGATCCGCAACCGCATGGCGCAATTGGGCCCCGGCCTCGCAATCTGCGCCGCGATCTCGCTGGCTGCGCTGGGTTTGCAGGCGGTTGAGGAGCACTGGACCGGACGGCCCTGGATCGAGGCGCTGGTCATCGCCATTCTCATCGGCACGCTCGTTCGCACGCTCTGGACGCCCGACCAAAGATGGGCGCCGGGCATCGGCTTCTCCGCCAAGACTCTTCTTGAAATCGCAGTCGTGCTGCTCGGGGCCTCGATCAGCTTTCAGGCGGTGATGGAGGCGGGCCTCGCGCTCATCATCGGCATCGCCTTGGTCGTGATCGTCAGCATCGCGGCAAGCTTCGGTTTGTGCCGCCTGCTCGGCTTGCCGAAGCGCATGGCGGTGCTGGTGGCCTGCGGCAATTCCATCTGCGGCAACTCGGCGATCGCCGCCGTCGCGCCGGTGATCGGCGCGAGACCTGAGGATGTGGCGTCCTCGATCGCGTTCACCGCCATTCTCGGCGTGATCGTGGTGCTGGGCCTGCCGTTTCTGATGCCGCTCCTCGGCCTGTCCCTGACGCAGTACGGCGTGCTTGCGGGGCTCACCGTCTACGCGGTCCCGCAGGTGCTCGCCGCCACCGTGCCGGTGAGCATGGTCAGCACGCAGCTCGGCACCCTGGTGAAGCTGGTGCGCGTGCTGATGCTCGGCCCCGTGGTGATCGGCCTGTCGCTCGCGACCGGGCGTCGCTCCGCAGCCACGCGCCCCTCCCTGTCCAGGCTCGTGCCGTGGTTCATCATCGGCTTCCTGGTCCTTGCCTTCCTTCGCTCGCTCGGCCTCATACCCGATGCCGTTCTCAATCTCGTCATGCCCCTGGCGACGCTGCTCACCGTCATGGCGATGGCGGCGCTCGGCCTTGGCGTCGACCTGAAGGTTCTGGGCAAGGTCGGCGGCCGCGTGACCCTTGCCGTCACGCTCTCGCTCGTGGTTCTCATCGCGATCAGCTTCGCCCTCATCCGCCTGCTCGGGATTGCGTGAGACCTTGAAACGCGGCCCCGCCGCTTCATGATGATGGCAGCCCCTGTTCCAGCAAAGCAGCCATCATGCCCCGATTGACCGATTCCGAACGCCAGCAGCTCCTCTCCGGCCTCGACGGCTGGAACCTCGTGGAGGGGCGCGATGCCATTCACAAGCGCTTCGTCTTCGAGGATTTCAACGCCGCCTTCGGCTGGATGACCCGCGTCGCGCTGGTGGCAGAGCCGATGAATCACCACCCGGAATGGTTCAACGTCTACAACAAGGTGGACGCAACGCTCTCCACCCACGATGCGGACGGCCTCACCCGGCGCGATATCGAGCTGGCGCAGCGCATGAACCAGCTCGCGGCCGGGCTGACGAAGGGGTGACGCCATGGCTGGCGAGGAGGTCCTGTCCGGCGGCTGCGCCTGCGGGCAGCTGAGATTCGCGGCGAGCG
Source organism: Microvirga sp. (assembly GCA_041913065.1). Taxonomy (GTDB): domain Bacteria; phylum Pseudomonadota; class Alphaproteobacteria; order Rhizobiales; family Beijerinckiaceae; genus Microvirga. The sequence continues at coordinate 32,339 of JAYSGD010000015.1, forward strand.
GCGCCCCCAAGCGCGTCGGCCTGTGCCATTGCATGACCTGCCGCAAGCTCGGCGGCAGCGTGTTCAACGCCTTCGTGGTCTATCCTTCGGACAAGGTCACGATATCCGGCGAAAGCCGCAGCTGGGAACCTGCTCCCGGCAGTCAGGACCGATTCTGCCCCCAATGCGGTTCGCAGGTGTTCTATACGGATGGCGGCGACGAGATCGAGATCAAGATGGGCGCGTTCGACGACGTGGACCGCTTCACGCCCACCTACGAGGCTTGGACGATCCGGCGCGAGAGCTGGCTCCGCACGCCGGATCTGATCAGCTACCCGGAGAACCGGGGCGAGGTGACCTCGTAAAGCTTATTTCGGCTGCATGCGCAAAGCGCCGTCGATGCGGATGCCTTCGCCGTTGAGCATGTCGCTCTCGATGATGGCCTTCACCAGCGCGGCATATTCATCGGGCCGTCCAAGGCGCGACGGGAACGGAATGTTGGCTTCCAGCGCCTTGCGGTATTCCTCCGCGATGCCTTCCAGAAGCGGCGTCTCGAAGAGGCCCGGCATGATCGACATCACGCGGATGCCGAAGCCCGAGAGATCACGCGCCACCGGCAAGGTGAGCGAGAGAACGCCCCCCTTCGAGGAGGCATAGGCCGCCTGCCCGATCTGTCCGTCCTGCGCGGCCACGGACGACGTGTTGATGATCACGCCGCGTCCGCCATCGGGCGTCACCGGCTCGAGGCCGGCCATGGCGGCCGCGCATTTGGCGATCATGGCATAGGTGCCGATGAGGTTGATCTCGATGGCGCGGCGGAAGCTCGCGATATCGTGCGCGATGAGCTCGCCCGTTTCGCGCTTCTTCGTCACCGTGCGGCGACCCGGCGCGATGCCGGCGCAGTTGACGAGGATGCGCTCGATGCCGTTCGCCGCGCGAGTTTGCTCAAGTGCGGCATCGATGGAGGACTCGTCCGTCACGTCGGTTTTGCAGAAGACGGCGCCGATGTCGCGGGCAACCGCTTCGCCGCGTTCCGCGTTCATATCCAGAATGCCGACCTTCACGCCGTGCGAGGCCAGCATTCGCGCGGTCGCCTCGCCGAGACCTGATGCGCCTCCGGTCACGACGGCCGCCATCATTTTGTCGAGCTTCATCGGTTTTCTCTCCTGTTCCGGATGCATATCTATGCATTTGCGAACGCGACCGATAGCTAGCGTATCGTCGGAAAAGTGAATTTCGGTTTTCCGGACCGAACGATACGCTTTTTGAAGAGAGCATCGGACGGATCCCAAAAGTGATGTCCACTTTTGGGCCCGATGCTCGGACTGACGAAGGAGTATGACGAGCATGAGCGACCCTTTCATCAAGCCTTTCACCAAGGCCGAGATGGATGCCATGCGTGCGGAAACCCGCGATGAGGAAAGCCTCAAGCGGCGCTTCTGGGAGAAGCTGCGTCGCGTTGCCGGAAAAATCCCCTTCGCCGAGGATCTGGTGGCTGCCTTTTATTGCGCGACCGATTCGCGGACGCCGAGTCGCGTGAAGCTGATCCTCATCGGCGCGATCGCTTATTTCATCTTCCCCACAGACGCGGTGGCGGACCTTCTGCCCATCATCGGCTTCGCCGACGATGCCGCCGTACTGGCTGCGGCAATTACGCAGGTCGCCGGCTCCATTACGGAAGAGCACAGGGCTAAGGCACGGAAATCCCTAGGGGACGTGACCGGAAGCCAACTATAGAATCGGGATCCCGTAGGATTTTAATCAGAACAAAGAATATAGACTTATTGCAACATTATAAATTTGCGTATACACAGATCTCGTTCGACCAAAAATGATTTTATCTCCTCCCTGATTTCAAAAACGAACAGCTTTTCCTCTCAACTCGGCGGGCCGCTTCATGCGGCCCTTTTATTTTTCTCGACCATTACTGCCAAGCTCTGCAGGTGACTCTACGTGAGATTGCACAACGGGATATAGAACGTAATAACTTTCGTAAAGTGCTCTCATACCTTAGGTTCCGACTTCCCTACTATCGGCCTAACGAGTTCATCATGGCGACATACAATCCAAGTTCGAATTTTTTCACCCTAATAGCCAATGAAATCGAGTTCTCGATTCATGACTATGTAATGGGATCAGGCGGTATGGTGCCCCCAGATGCCGGTATCCAGGGAAATGCGCTCGACAACGAGCTTTACGGCGATGAAACCAATAACCTGCTGAATGGCAAGGGCGGAAACGACTTTCTCATCGGCGGCGCCGGCAACGATATCTATGTGGTGTCGGAGGCGGATGATTTGATCCAAGAGTTCGAGGATGAAGGCTACGACTGGGCCTATATCTCAGTTTCCTATACCCTGCCGGAACACACCGAAGCTCTTGAGATCATGTATAGCTGGGACATCGACGGCATCGGGAACACTGTCGCCAATCGTATGATCGGCGGAAGCGGCAGGAATTTTCTGGATGGCCTCGATGGCGACGACGCAATCGATGGTGAGGGTGGCGACGACACGCTCAATGGCGACTATGGCAGCGATAACTTGGCCGGCGGCGAAGGGCATGACATCCTCATCGGCGGCTCGGACAATGACATCCTTTCCGGCGGAGCAGGCAAGGATGTTTTTGTGTTCAACACCTGGGTGCACAAGGTCTACAACAAAGACAAGATCGTCGATTGGAGCGCCAAGGACGATACGATCAGGCTCGACAACGATATCTTCACGAAATTGAAAAAGGTCGGAAAGCTGCAGAGCAAGTACTTTACCCTCGGCGCCAAGGCTAAGGACAAGAACGACTATGTCGGCGTGAACAAGAAGACCGGCGACGTTTGGTACGACAAGAACGGCGACAAGCCGGGCGAGCAGGTGATCTTCGCCAATATCGGTAAGAAGAAAGCCGTCTCGGCTTCCGACTTCGACATCTTCTGATTGCGCGCGCCCGCTAGGCGACAGGCGCTCGACCCAGGCGGGGTTGCCGCGTTTCGACGCATCGCCAAGCCCGTGTGTCAGGCTTAACGGGGATGGTGAAGAGTTCTTAACCATCCCCTCGTATGGTCCGCATCATGATGACTGTATCTTTCCAGCGCGGCATCGCCGCGGGCATCCTTTCCGCCCTTGTTGCTATCGGAACCGGGCCTGCAGCTCTGGCTCAGTCCCAGCGTCCGGCCCCGAAACCGACCCGGGCCGCGCCGGCCAAACCGGCTGCGAAACCCGCTCCTGCCAAGCCCACACCGGCGAAGCCCTCGGCCGCGAGGCCTGCTGCCGCAGCAGCGGCTGCCGGTGGAGCAGCGGCCGCTGCCGCGAGGCCTGCCCAGGCTGCCACGGGTCCGGGAGGCGCGTCTCTCGTCACGTCCTATGGTGATTGGGGCGTCTATACGGCCCAAACCGGCCGCTCCAAGATCTGCTACGCCCTGAGCCAGCCTCAGGACCGCCTGCCGAAGAACCTGAACCGGGATCCAGCCTATCTCTTCGTGTCCTTCCGCCCGGCGGAGAACGTGAAGAACGAGGTCGCGCTCGTGCTCGGCTTCACGGCCAAGGATAACGCCCCCGCCGAGGCGACCGTCGGCAATGCGTCCTATGCGCTCATCACCAAGGCCGCGAGCGCCTGGCTGAAGAACCCCGCCGAAGAAGGCCAGGCCATTTCCAGGATGGCCCGAAGCGGCACCATGGTGATCAAGAGCCAATCGATGCGCGGCAGCAGCCTGACGGACCGTTATTCGCTCAACGGCTTCACCAAGGCGCTGGACCATGCCCGCAAGGAATGCGCCTCTTAAAGGACTCAACCAAGCTACCCAGAGCCTCATCCTGAGGAGGTCACGCAGTGACCGTCTCGAAGGACGAGGCGTCTCCAGCAATCTCTGGATGATCCTTCGAGACGCCGCCTACAGCGGCTCCTCAGGATGAGGGTGATGAGTGGAAGACGTTTTGAAGGCGAAATTCCTTGAAAATCACGCTGTGAATGAGCAAATCCGGGCTTCGCGCCCGGATTTTTGCGTTTTCGAGGCTCACGTTTCCGACGCAATCGTGTTATAGGGCTCGCGCATTCCGAACAAAGAAAGCTGAGAGAAGTCCATGGCGACGGTGCTCGACATCGCCAAGCGTAACCCCAATGCGGCATCCGTAGCCGTGAGCGATGCCGCGCGCGTGGCGGGGGCGGGCGCTTTGTCCATCGAAAAGACGGCGGAGATGAAGGTCGCGGCGGGAGCAGCCCCCGGCGGCGCCTCGCTCGTCGGCCTCACCCGCGAGCAGCTTAAGGACTCGCTGGCTGCCATCGGCGTGCCCGAGCGCGAGCACAAGATGCGCGTGGCCCAGCTCTGGCACTGGATCTATTTCCGAGGCGCCAAAGACTTCTCCGAGATGACCAATGTGGGCAAGGAGCTGCGCGCGAAACTTAGCTCGGCCTACACGCTCGCCCGCCCGCAGGTGATCTCCGAGCAGGTGTCGAAGGACGGCACCCGCAAGTGGCTGATCCGCATGGCCTCCACCGGCCCGCTCGACAAGGGCGCCGAGATCGAGTGCGTGTACATTCCCGAAACCGATCGCGGCACGCTCTGCGTGTCGAGCCAGGTCGGCTGCACCCTCACCTGCTCCTTCTGCCATACGGGCACCCAGCGCCTCGTGCGCAACCTGACCTCGGCCGAGATCGTGGCGCAGCTCGTCGTGGCGCGCGACATGATCGGCGACTGGCCCGACGCCACGCCGCCGGAAGGCGCGTTCGTTCCCAACGACGGCGGACGCTTCGTGTCCAACATCGTGTTCATGGGCATGGGCGAGCCGCTCTACAATCCCGATGATGTGATCGCCGCCATCGACGTCATGTCGGACGGCGAGGGCCTGACCCTCTCGCGCCGCCGCATCACGGTCTCCACCTCCGGCGTCGTGCCGCAGATGGAGCGCCTCGGCGCGGAAGCCAACACGATGCTCGCGATCTCGCTTCACGCGGTGCGCGATGATCTTCGCGACGTGCTGGTGCCGATCAACCGCAAATACGACATCAAGCAGCTGCTCGATGCCTGCCGCGCTTATCCCGGCCTGTCGAATGCGCGCCGCATCACGTTCGAATACGTGATGCTGAAAGGCGTGAACGATTCCGACGCCGATGCGCGCGAACTCGTGCGTCTGCTCAAGGGCATTCCGGCGAAGATCAACCTGATCCCGTTCAATCCCTGGCCCGGCTCGAAATACGAGTGCTCGGACTGGGAGCGCATCGAGCGCTTCTCCGAGATCGTCTATCGCGCGGGCTACGCCTCGCCCGTCCGCACCCCTCGCGGCCGCGACATCCTCGCCGCCTGCGGTCAGCTCAAGAGCGAGACGGAAAAGCTGCGCGCCCGCGCCCGCATGATGGCCGAACAGGGCATCGGGGCCGAAGGCGTCTATGCAGTGGGGAACGGGGAGTAAGGGCCAACTCGCCCTCCGTCGCAGCTCCCATCTTGATCCAATGTAACATATAGTCTCTCCCGTGAGTCGCCGGGGGAGACGTCATGGCCAGGATTTTGATCGCCGCTGTTGTGGCGAATGCAGCAGGCTGCTTTCTCTTCGTGCTCGTCGGCCTCGCCCATATCATATTGGGTGACCTAAGCCGTTCTCTCGGCAATCCCGGGACGCTTTTGGGACTGACCTTGGTTGTCCTGTATCTGAGCTTTGGAGCGGTTTGCTCGTCAACGCTTCCCGCTTCGCTGCTGTTCGCGCTGACCGGACGCTATTGCCGTTGGCGCTCCGTCTGGATCTATCTGGCGGGAGGAGCAGCCATCGGATTTAGCTTCTTCCAATGGTATTGGGGCCTATCCCTCGATTTCCTGCGTAAACCTGTTTTCTACTGGATCATGGCCTTCAGCCTCGCATCCGCCTGGCTCTATTGGCTCATGGCGCGAGAGGCTTTGGCCGAAGGCCGAAAGGCCTGAAAACCATGCGCCGCCACATCCTCGGCGTCATCGCATCGGCTACAGCTGCGCCCTATCTCGTAGCAGCAGGCCTCGGCATCACCGTATCTCTGGAATCTCCAAAACCGTCGGCGTTTGAAAATATCGTCGATCTTCTGATCGGTACGGTGTTGTTTGGAACATTCGGATTGCTCATCTATGGGCTCCCGGTTCTTGCCTTTGGCATCTTCGCAGCACTCATATTTTATGCATTCGACATACGATCCATCACCGTCGTCGCAACGGTTGGCTCAATCATAGGCTTGTGTTTCGGGCTGCTTCTTATCTTGCAGAATGATGATAACTGGCCGCTCATCCCAGGTTGTCTCATCTCAGGCGCCATCTGCGGCTGGATCTATTGGCGCATCGCCATTCACGACAAGAGTTCAGCTGTCGAATCATTGACCTGAGATCCTGTCCCATTCCAGCAGGCGGCGATTGTCACGCCCGAGCGCGTCATGTAACTGAGTTACCTCGACCAGTTGTTCAGCCTTGAGGGACAAGAACCCATGATCCGCACTCTTCTTCTCGCTGTCGCCCTCCTGAGCGCATCGGCCCTGGCCCATGCCCAAGCCCCGAACGCAGCGCAGCAGGCGGACGAGGCCGCGCTTCAAGCCGTCACCGGCAAGATGAACGCCTATGTGGCGCTGATGAACCGGACGATGCGGGCGAGCGAATCCATCGCGCGCTACAAGAGCTGGGTCGACATGGAGAAAGGTCCCGTGAACAAGGATCGCGCCTTCGGCGTCTATCAGCTCTACGATGTGACGAAGCTGATCGCGGACGCATCGAAGGCTCTCAGCGCCGAGCCGAAGCTCGCAGCTCTCGATGCCAGCATGAAGGCCTATATCGAGGCCTATTCGCAGCTTGCGCCGATCATCGACGAAGCCAACACCTATTATGAGCGCAAGGATTATCTCGACGACAATCTGGCACGTGGAAAGCAGATCCACACGCGGCTCGTGCCGGCAGCAGAGGCCTTTCTGGCGGCCCGCGAGAAAGTGGAGCAGGACTTCCAGATCGAGCAATTGAGGCTCGCTCAAAAGGAACTCGCCGCCATCGAACAGCAGGAAGGCCGCAAAGCCAACTGGCACCGCACCAATCTGATGCTGGCGGCCCAGCGCATCATCGATCGCATGCCGAGCAATGCGTCGCCCGTCGTCGATGTCGCGGTTTTTGAGGCGGATGTGAGCCTGTTCGCCACCGCCTCCAAGGATTTCGACGATTACAGGAAGTCCGATCCTGAAGCCCTCAAGAGCCTCGAGGGTCCGGTGCAATCCTTCCTGGCGGCGTCCCGCGAATTCCGCGACGCGATCAAGCCCGTGAAGGGCGATGTCCGAAAGGGCGGGAGCCAGAAATTCCAGGCCGTCGTCAACGCCTATAACGCGCTGGTCGGCACCGCCAACAACCTGGCCAACTGACGAAGGCGCCGATGAAACGCCAGGTCACCGGCATTCTCGCCGCATCTGCGGCAGCGCCTTACTTGGGAACGCTCTCTTTCCTGATCGATGGCGTGTTCGGGCCTTCACATTCCTCGCATTTATTATACGCGGGAGAGGTCAGCGAGGGTTTGGTCTTGGTACTGACTTTCGGTACGCTCGGCCTGCTGATCTATGGGCTGCCGCTTATCCTCGCGTCCTCCATCGCTGCCGCGATCTTACATGTCCTCAAGGCAGAAAAGCCTGCCCTTCCCATTGGCTTGGGCTCGCTTGCAGGCTTGAGCTTCGCAGGCTTTCTCATGGAATCCACTCTTCAGGAAGGATGGCTGCTCCTGATGGGCTGCTTTATTTCAGGCGCCATCTGCGGCTGGATCTACTGGCGCGTCGCCACCCGGCAGACACCTGAGAGCGCCCGCCCTATAACCAATCCATGATCCGCTGGCTTCTGCTCATTCCCTTCGCGCTGCTCATCGCCATTGGCGCGAGCGGCTTCTTCTTTCTCATCGCTTCCGCTGTCGACCCGCTCATGGCGACGCTGACGGGAGAGACGTTGTTCGTCGGGTTCTGGAACCTCATCGACGCGGTGTTCTCGAGCGACGACCCCGGTCCCATCATCGAAGAAGCCATGCTGACCGTGGGCCGCATCGTGTTCACGCTGCTCGTTCTGCCGCCGCTGATGGTTGCCGTGATCAGCGAGGTTTTGAGAATGCGCAGCCTGCTCTGGCATGTGTTCGCCACCGGCGTGCTGACGGCGGCGGTGCCGTGGATCCTGCGTGGATCGGCGCGCGTCGCCAACCCCGCCGAACTGCATGTGAGCGTGGTCCTCGGCCTCACGGGCGCCATGGCGGGCTTCGTCTATTGGGCCATCGCTGGCCGCGATTCGGGCGGACGCGCCGCAGCTACCCCTCCACCTACCGCATCGTCCGAAAAAGTGGACACCACTTTTCCGAAGTAGACGATGCATTGATGAAACATCAGCATCGGATTGATCCCAAAAGTGCAATCCACTTTTGGGTCCGATGCTACCGCGCCGACGCCGTCAGGATCTTGACCGCGAAGGCCGAGAACAGGCCGGCGAAGGAATAATCGATTCCGCGCATCACCTTGGGATGGTTGCGCAGGAGCGCAATCATCTTCTCGGCCCCAAGAATCATGATGGCGCCCAAGGGTCCCGTGAAGGCGATGAAATAGAGGCCGAGGAACAAGAGCTTGTCGGCGGCATGCGGATCGCTCGCATCCACGAATTGCGGCAGGAAGGTTACGAAGAACAGGACGATCTTCGGGTTCGTGAGATTGATGCCGACGCCCATCAGAAAGGTCTTCCAGAACGAAACCTCGACGCGGCCTTCATCCTTCAAGGAGAGCGCCGAGCCGTGACGCACGGCATCGAAAGCCATCCAAAGCAGGTAAAGGGCGCCGACGACTTTCAGGATCGTGAAGGCGGTGACGGAGGCCGCCAACAGAGCCGACAGGCCCAAAGCCGCGAGCAGCGTATGGACGACGCTTCCCGCCATGGCGCCCGACATCGAAGCCATCCCGGCCTTGCGGCCGCCCGCCATGGTCTTCGCCAGAAACAGGCTCATGTCCGGCCCCGGCGTGATGAACAGCACGAAGCAGGCCAGCGAATAGGTCAGCATAGTGCTGAGGTCGGGCAGGAAGGTCATGGGCGTGATCCTGGTGGAAAAGCAGCGGGATCATGCCTCAAGCCATGCAAGGCTTCCAGCGAAAAACGCCCTGACTTCCGGGACATGCTGCCGTAACGGGATGCTGGGATTGGCAGAGGAGAAATGCCGAACCGGATGCCTCACGCCTTGTTGAAGCCGCAGGATTGCCCCATCTGTTGTTCCCGCAAAGGTTCCCTGACCGATTCGCGAGAAGGACAGACATGAAGGCCCTCCACCTGCCGCACCGGATTCGCGCCGCCCTCACCGGCATCGTCCTGGCTGTCACCCTCTCCGCCTGCGGGATCAACAACGTGCCTACCCTGGAAGAACAGGCCAAGTCCGCCTGGAGCGAGGTGCAGAACCAGTATCAGCGCCGGGCCGACCTGATCCCCAATCTCGTCGAGACCGTGAAGGGCTTCGCCCAGCAGGAGCGCGAGGTGCTGACCCAGGTGACGGAAGCCCGCGCCAAGGCCTCGCAGGTGCAGGTGGATGCCTCGACCGTCACGAATCCCGAGCAGTTCCGCCAGTTTCAGGAAGCGCAGAACCAGCTGTCCGGAGCGCTGGGCCGCCTGCTCGCCACCGTCGAGCGCTATCCGGACCTGAAGTCCAACGCCAACTTCCTGGCCCTGCAATCGCAGCTGGAGGGCACCGAAAACCGCATCGCGGTCGCCCGGCGCGACTACATCGAGTCGGTTCGCGCCTACAACACGGAGCTGCGCACGATCCCGGGCCGCTGGATCGCCGCGGTGGTTTATCCCGACGCCAAGCCCATGGAGACCTTCACCGCCACCGCCGGCTCCGACCGGCCGCCCGAGGTGAAGTTCTAAGCATATGGCGAACACGCCGGTTTCTTCCCTCCCCACGGATCTCGGGTGTTCCCGAGATCCGTTTTTTGATGCGCAAATCGGGAACACCCGATTTGCGACGGGGAGGGATCGAGGATGGGGGTCGGAAGGTCGGAGCGCGACGCTCCATCCAGTTGGCACGACAGCCCTACCGCGTCATGGCCGCACTTGTTGCGGCCATCCACGTCTTCAACCGCGCAAGGCGTGGATCCCCGGACCAAGTCCGGGGATGACGGTGAGGGAACCAGTTCACTCTCTCACCCCGTCGAACCACCCCCACCCTAGCCCTCCTCGCAAGGGGGAGGGAATATGGGCGGCGCTCTTCATTGCGCTTCTCATTTTTCTCTTCCCCCTCACCGCTCTCGCGCAAACCTTCCCGGCGCTCACCGGCCGCGTGGTGGATGCGGCCAACATCCTGAAGCCTGAAGAACGCACCGCGCTGGAAGCAAAACTCAAGGCCTATGAAGACAAGACCTCCGATCAGGTTGTCGTCGCGACGGTGCCCTCGCTCGACGGGACCAGCGTGGAGGATTACGCCAACCGCCTCTTCCGGCATTGGCAGCTCGGGCAAAAGAAGAACAACAACGGCGTGCTGCTTTTGATCGCGCCAAACGACCGCAAGCTGCGCATCGAGGTGGGCTACGGTCTCGAAGGCGCGCTCACCGATGCGCTGTCGAAGGTCATCATCAGCACGACGATTGCGCCGCAATTCCAGAAGGGCAATTTCGCGGGCGGCATCGATGCGGGCGTGGACGCCATCCTGTCGATTCTCACCGGCGACGCGGAGGAGTGGCAGCGGCGCGCCGAGGTGCGCGAGGACAAAAGCTCCGGCTACGATTCCGTGGTTTCCTTCATCATCCTCCTGTTCATCTTCTTCATGATCTCCCGCATGATGCGCGGCAAGCAATCGGGCCGTGGCATCGGGCGGCGGCGCGGCGGCAGCCCGTGGATCGTCACGACGGGAGGAGCCGGCAGCGGATGGTCCGGAAGCCGCGGAGGAGGATGGCCCGGCGGAAGCGGCGGCTTCTCGGGGGGCGGCGGATCATCGGGAGGCGGCGGTGCCTCGGGGAGCTGGTAGCATGCTGTCGATGGACGATCAGACGCGGCTCGCGAACGCCATCCGCGATGTGGAGGACGACACATCCGGCGAGATCGTCGTGGTGGTGGCCGAGCAGGCCGACGCCTACCGTTCCATTCCGATCCTGTGGGCGTTTCTGGCAGCGTTCGCCCTGCCCTGGCCGTTGATCGAGTTCACGGATCTGAGCACGAGCCGCATCTTCATGCTGCAGCTCGGCGTGGCGCTGATCCTGAGCCTCGTCCTCTCCCTGCCGCAGCTGCGATACCAATTGGTGCCGCGCTCGATCAAACGGGCGCAGTCCCACGAGGCGGCCTCCCGCGAGTTCATCCGCCGGGGCCTTACCCGAACCCGGGACAAGACCGGCGTGCTGATCTATGTGGCGCTCGCCGAGCACCACGCGGAAATCCTGGCGGATACCGGCATCGCGGACCGGGTCGGGCCCGAGGTGTGGGCCGATATCATCGAGGAGCTGACCGGGGCCATCAAGGCCGGGTCCATGGCGGATGGGCTGGTCGGCGCGATCAAGCGAGCCGGCGCAATTCTCGCCGAGCATGCGCCGCCGCGCTTCGAGGACGAGGACGAGCTGCCGAACAGGATTATTTTGCTCTGAAATCAGGTTTTCAGAGAAGAATCTTCAGAGACCCGGGCTCTTGGCCGCGCCGAGGATCGTGCCCGGGCGGTCGGCGTCGGAGGTCTGGAGCAGCACCACGTAGCCGTCGCCGCCGCGACGGGCGGTATCGAGGGACACCTGGAAGCGGCCCTGCCCGCCGGCCCACTCGCCGAGCTTCGTCAGGCCGCGCACCACATTGACATAGGTGATGGTCTTGCCCTGGTTCTCGCCGTGGGCGATCGGCACGGACTGCTCGCGCAGCACGGGCAGCACCCAGACATCGGCCACGCGCTGCACGGTGCGCTCGGTCTCGGCAACGGACACAGTGAGCGTGCCGTTCTCCTCTTTCAGATCGACATCGACGGGAAGAAGCGCATGGCCGTCGGTGGCGTAGCGGATGGCCTTGTCCACCTGCTTCCGGTCGGAGCCGACGCAGGATTTCTTGCCGTTCACGATCATCTGCGGCGTGAAGACCTGCCGGTCGTTGCGCGCATGGGCATAGGCCTTCTGGCGCATCGTGAAGGACTTGTGGGCAAGCGTGTCCTTCCAGCCGAGATAATCCCAGTAGCTCACCGGAAAGGAGAGCGCCACGATATCCGGCTTGCGGGCGAGATCGGCTAAAATCTCATCGGCGGGCGGGCAGGAGGAGCAGCCCTGGCTCGTGAAGAGTTCGAGCACCGCGCGCGGTGGTTCCGCGAACGCAGGCTGGAGGAGGGCAGCAAGGCCGAGAGCCGCCAGGGACCATTTCAATCGGGACGCCATGATGCCCGCCATGAAACACCAAGCCCGCCTCAATGGGAACTCACTTTAGCTTGAGCGCCTGCGGGCTCTGAAGCTTGCGCCGCAACGGCCGGGACGCGCCAGCGGCGGTGCATCCACAGCCACTGGTCAGGGTGCTCGCGCACCCATTCCTCGACCACGGAGGTCATGGCCTGCATGGCGCCCTGCACGTTGATCTGCCCATCGGGATCGCGCGGGAGATCGAGCGCCGGGGTCAACTGCAAACGGAAGCGGTGGTTGGCTAAACGGATCACCCGCACCCCGTGGACCGGGCAATCGAAGCGGCGCACGAACTTGCCGAGAATCGGGTTCACCAGCGCCTTGCGGCCCATGAAATCCACCAGCACGCCGCGGGTGAAATGCTGGTCGATGAGCATGCCCAGATGGCCACCCTTCTCGAGCGCCGACTGCATGGAGAAGGCCGCGCCCTGGCGGGCCGCTTCCAGGTTCCCCATGGTCTCGCTGCGGATTTCGTGCAGCACGCGGGCGATGGCCGGGTCGTTGGGCGCGCGGAACACCGCCGTGGTGTCGAGCCCGAACCGGGCGGCGCAGATCGCCGGCAGTTCCCAATTGGCGAGATGGGCGGAGAAGACGATGCCGGGCTTGCCGTCGTCGCGAAGGGCCAGGAAGTGGTCGATGCCGTCCACCTCCGTGCGACCGGGGACGGCGCTGTCGGGGTCGAAATCGAACAGGCGGCCGAGATGCGGATATTCCCCGCCCGTGCGGCCGAGATTGTCCCAGGCCCCGCGCGCGATGGCCTTCACCTCGGCGTCCGACTTCTCAGGATAGGCCGCGCGGATGTTGGCGAGCGCGGTCCGGTGCGCCTTGAGCAGAGGCCCGATCCAGCGGGCGAGCGCCGCGCCGATGGCGCCGGAGCGCTCGGGGCCGATGGCGCGGGAGAAGGCAAACACGCCGCGCACGACGCCGACCATCACGGTCTCCGTGAGACGCGAGAGGAGGCTGCGGGGACGGTGGGTCTGATGCACGAGGGGTTCGTCCGTTCATGAAAGGAAAAAGGCTCCGCGTGTTTTTCGCGAGGAGCCCGTTTCGTCAAGATCTGTGGTTGAAGGGTGACTTATGCCAGGGGTCAGCAAGGGTCAGAATGTCACGATGACCTTGCCGAAGACCTTGCGGCCTTCCAGGCGCTCCAGGCCCTTCTGGAAATCGTCGAGCGGGAAGACCGAATCGATGACCGGGCTCATGCCGGCCGCCATCTTTTCCAGGGACTGGCTGATGTTCTCGATGCGGCAACCGAAGGAACCGAAGATCCGGTATTGCTGCTGGAAGAGCTGCATCAGGTTCATGGTGGTGGACACGCCCGAGGTCGAGCCGCAGGTGACGAGGCGTCCGCCGCGCTTGAGGCAGAGGAGCGAACCGTTCCAGGTCTCCGCGCCCACATGCTCGAACACCACGTCCACGCCCTTGCGCTTGGTGAGCAGGCGAACCTCGCCCTCGAAGCGTTCCTTGCGATAGTTGACGACGTAGTCGGCGCCGAGAGCCTTCGCCTTCTCGCCCTTCTCGTCGTCGCCGACCGTCGTATAGACCGTGCAGCCGATGGCCTTGGCCATCTTGATCGCCGCCGTGCCGATGCCCGAGCCGCCCGCATGCACGAGGATCGACTCGCCGGGTTCAAGCTTGGCGTTGTCGAACAGCATGTGCTGCACCGTGCCGAAGCCGATGGGCGCGCAGGCCGCCTGCTCGAAGGACACGCCCTTCGGCACCGGGATCACGAGGCGCTCGGGCCGGTTGATGAGTTCGCGGGCAAACCCATCGATATGGAAGCCCATGATGCCCTTGACGTTCTCACAGAGATTGTCGCGGCCTTCACGGCAGGCCTTGCAGTGACCGCAGGTCTCGGCGCCGTACATGGTGACCGGGTCGCCCACCTTGAAGCGCGTGACGCCCTCGCCCACGGCCGCAATCTCGCCCGCAGCTTCCACGCCCACCGCCTGCGGCATCTTGCGCTTAGCGAACGCCATGCCGCGAAAACCCCAGACATCGAGATAGTTCAGCCCCAGCGCCTTGACGCGAACCTGCACCTCGCCCGCAGCCGGTAGCGGCGGGGCGTCCATCTCGGTGATGCGAATGTCACGGTCGCCGAAAAGCTGGAGGGAGCGCATGGACAACAATCCTGATGGCGCCGCAGCCACGGCTTAAAGCGCGGCAGCGACGGAGAAATCTGTTCCCGGCGGCTTAAAGGGCAAGCCGGGGAATGGCAAGGTCTGGGCGGCTCTGGGAGCCACTTAGGACAGCTCTCCTGCCCTCTCGTGAATAATAAATTTGGCCCGTTCTCTGACCGCCGAGGTTTTATCTTGAGCAAAGATGCTGACCAATTCGTCCAAGTTGCTCAACGTCTTCCGATACCGAACCAAACCATCGGCGGCCACTCTCCGCACCATGGCTGCTTTGTCGGCAGCCCCTTGGGCGATCAGAAGTTCAAGTGAAACCGGCCGAGTTATTTCCCTGGCCCCGAATTCGACGACGCGTTTTCTCTGCCCCAGCGCCTTGTTGATCCACTCGTACTTGAAGCCATCGGGCCACGACGCATAGCCGTTGATCAGAGTTTTGAGAGCAACGGCACGCACGACCGGCTGCAATGCTTTCTGGGATAGATGGAGCAGATACCCATCCATCTTATCGTCGCGCAGGATATATGTGAGAACACGGCTGGGCGAGCCGACGGCTGCTGTTTCTATCAATGTCGCAAGGCGATCCGTCACATCGGGACGCGCAAATGACTGCTCGAGGATCGCGAGCCCTCTGTCCCATCGCTTCCAATGGCGCATCCGCTCCAGCAGGACGAAGGCCGCCTCCGCAATGACCACCGCAGACGTTTGCTGGAAGACTTTGGCGGCACAGGCCTGCGCCGCATGACGGACAGGTTCGACCCAGTCGTTCAAGCGATAGGCAATGGTATTGAAGAAGAATGCACTTTCCAAAGGCCTGTCGATTTTTCCAAGCGCCGCCTCGCGAAGGTGACCATCGCCATGAAAGAGGTAGAGATACTCGAGACCCGGTATTTCGGAGAGAAAATCTTTATCGGTCCTGGATGTCCATATCAGATCGAGGACACGACTCCTCAGCGATCGCTTCGGCTCGTACCACCAATAGAGATCTGCCTTAGCCACGATCTCGCGCGCAGCCCTGCGATAAACCCCGGCAGGAAGTTGCGACAAGCCGGAGACGATCAGCTTCAGTTCCGACTGATCGATGCGGCGTTCCTTAAACCTGCCGCGAAGCCGCAACAGAGCGTATTGAAGCGTTTCGGGAAAGACGGAACGCATCCGAGGATTGGTTACATCGGTATAGTCGCGTGTATTGCCCACAGCACAGCATACCTGTTCTTACTGCACATCCGCTTTGCCGATATCGATCTCCCCATGAGCCGCCATCACCCTGACCGCATCCAGCATCTCGCGATGCATGGCCGTCAGGCGTGCGATTTCGTCATCGCTCGGATTGCTTTCGCTGTTCTCGTCGATCCAACCGAGATGGACGGCCATTTCCCGCTGGAAGAACGTGAAATTGCCATAGGGGCGCTTCGGGTCCGCGGAGGGGCCGGGCCATAGGCCTTCCTCGAAGCCATCGAGAGGGTCGGTGTCCCAGGAGAAGTACAGAGTTTTCACGAGGGTCAGATGGTTCGGGCCGATCTGGATCGTGCGCCCGTCCACCTCGTAAGCGCCAGGATCGAGTTTCGCCTGCTGCAGGAAGCTGTTGAGCACGGGCGTCATGTCGGCATGGCGTCGGGCAAGCTCCTCGACGGAGGCTTCGCCGAAAACGTCCGCGATATCCTTGAGCGGGTCCGGCGATCCATAGGGCTGCTCGGTGTCGAGGCGGGGCGCGCCGACCTCGGCGTTGTTCCAGGCAAAGCGCATGCGGCGGATCAGGGCGAGGTGCTGCTGCGTGATCGCGGCCGGCGCATCCTCGGGCTCGTATTCCTCCCAGAACGCGCGTGCCTCGTTCGGCACGGAATCGTCGTCCGAGACGCCGAAATGGACGGCGCCGTTCGTCGCCCTTTGCAGAACCATCTTGGTGGTGGTCGTCGTCTCGTCGTCGCGGCTGAGATCGACGGTTCCGCCGGATGTATACCGGGCCACCCTCTCGTAGAGGCGCAGCCGCAGTTCCACCGGATCTGTGATTCCCTCGCGATGAAGTGCGCGCGCCTGCCGGAGCGTGAACCACAGGACTTTCATGCGGCGGAAGAAGGACATGGCGGGCTCCCTATGCTACATTGTAGCGATAGGGGCGCCAAAGCTTTGGTGTCAATAAGCGCTTGTCAGCGATGCACGCCGAGCATCGAGGTCAGGCCACCGTCGATGGGCAGCACCGTGCCGGTAATGTAGGCGGCGGGCTCGCTTATGAGGAAGGCGGCGAGGCCTGCGATCTCCTCCGGCTTCGCGAAGCGCCCGGCGGGAATCTGCTTTTCCATGCTTTCGCGATAGGCCGCGTAGGGCGCCATCATGTCCGTGTCGATGAAGCCCGGCGCGATCACGTTGACGGTGACGCCGCGCTTGGCGGTCTCGACGGAGAGCGTGCGGCAATAGGAGATGAGCGCGCCCTTGGACGCCGCATAGGCCGCGTTGCCGGGATTGCCCTGGAGCGCCGCCACGGAGCCGATGGCGACGATGCGCCCGGCCTTCGCGCGGATCATGCCGCGCATCACCGACTTGGCGATGCGGGTCAGCGACCAGAAGTTCACCTGCATGGCGGCTTCGGCCTTGTCCTGCTGCATCATGGCGGCGAGCGCGTCGTAGGGCTGGCCCGCATTGTGGATGAGGCCGAAGAAGCTCTCGCCTTCCAGCATCTCGCAGAAGGATTCCAGCGCCGCCTTGTCGGCGAGATCGACCTCGTGCGCCTTGATGGAGCGGCCGGGATTGGCCGCCATCAATTCGTCGGCCAAAGCCTTCGCGGCATCGCCCGAGGAGCGATAGGTAAAGTCCACACCGTGACCGGCGGCAACAAGCGCCCGCACGATGGCGGCGCCGACGCCTTTGCCGCCGCCTGTAACGAGAATGCGGGTCATGGATTGAACTCCGATAATCCCCCTCCCCCTTGTGGGGAGGGGCTAGGGGTGGGGGTGTGAGCGATAGCCTATGAAGGTCTGGCGCCGCCACCCCCACCTCCAACTCCTCCCCACAAGGGGGAGGAGAGCTCCGTCGCGCACTTCAGCAATTTACTTCGGCTCTGCGCCGAAGACGAGGCAGGTGTTCTGGCCGCCGAAGCCGAAGGAATTCGAGAGCACGTAATTGACCTTGGCATCACGGGCGACGTTCGGCACCACGTCGAGCGGAATCGCCGGATCGGGCACCTGATAATTGATCGTCGGCGGAATGCGGCCCGTGCCGATGGTCAAAAGCGACATCACGGCCTCGACCGCTCCGGCGGCGGTCAGCGTATGACCGATCATCGACTTGTTGGAAGAGATCGGAAGATTCGCCATGCGCTCGCCGAACACGGCGGTGCAGCTCATGGCTTCCATCTTGTCGTTTTCCGGCGTCGAGGTGCCGTGCGCGTTGATGTAGTCGATCTCGTCGGGCGCAACATTCGCGTCTTCCAGCGCCTGGCGGATCGCCGTGATCGCGGGCATCCCGTCCGGCGAGGAGCGCGTGCGGTGAAAGCCGTCGCCCTTCTCGCCGCAGCCGAGCACGTAGCCGAGAATCTTGGCGCCGCGCGCCTTCGCGCTCTCGGCGTTCTCCAGCACGAGGGCCGCACCGCCCTCGCCCATGACGAAGCCGTCGCGGTTTTTCGAGAAGGGCTTCGATGCGCCTTCCGGATTCTCGTTCTGCGTCGAGAGCGCGGAGAGCAGCGAGAAGCGGATGAGCGATTCCGGATTCACGGAACCGTCCGTGCCGATGCAGAGCGCGGCCTGCGTCTCGCCCCGGCGGATCGCCTCGACGCCGAGCTGGATGGCGGTGGCGCCCGACGAGCAGGCGGTGGAGAGCGAAATCGGCGAGCCCTTGGTGCCGAACCGGTCGGCGACGCGGTCGGCCACCGTGCCGAAAATGAAGAGGTCGTGCCACTTCTTGAACTTGCCCGTGGCCGCCGCCTTCAGCAGGTCCTTGTAGGTCACGTCGCCATCCTGGCCGGATGCCTTGGCGAGCGCCTCGCGCTGCGGCCATTCCATCTCGACAGGCGGCACGGCGATGAAGAGCGCGCCCGGGAAATCCTCTTGCGCCAGACCCGACTGGCCGACGGCTTCCTCGCCTGCCAGCATGGCGAGGCGCTCGGAAAGCATGGGCGCGCAGAAAGGATCCACGTCGACGGAATCGATGGTGCCCGCAATCGTGGTGCGCAGGCCCTCCGTGGGAAAGCGGTTGATCCGGTGAATGCCGGACTTGCCCGCCGTCAATGCGGCCCAGGTCGCATCCTTGCCCTGGCCGAGGGATGTGACCACGCCCATGCCGGTGACGGCAACGAGCGGACGGCCCTGTTTGTCGCGAAGCGCCATGATCGTCTCCCTCAAGCCTTGATGACCCGCAGGCCACCCTCGCCGCGCCAATGGCCGACGGAGGTGACGAGCGCTTCACGGGCCGTACCCTGCGCGATCAGACCGGCGGCGAGCGCCACGCCCGTGGGCGCCTGCGCCTCCATGGTGTGACCGACGAGATCGCCGGTGGCATGAACGGCAGCGGTCGGGGCGATATCCGTCAGGGCCACCTGCTCTTCTTCCGTGATGCCCTTCACGCCGGTCGCGCCGGAGATCACCACATCGGGCTTGGCCTCCAGCGTCTTGGCAATTGCATGAAGCGCCTGCTCGACGCTGCCCGGCTTGCGGCGGGAACGGTCGGAGGCGACGCCGGCCAGCACCGCGAGCGGCTTCGCGCCGCGCTTCTCCGCATGCTCGCGCGATTCCAGCACCAGGAAGCAGGCGCCGGAGCCGAGGATCATGCCGCCGCCGTCCTTGGGGCGCTCCCAGACCGGGGCGTAGGGATGCTTCCAGAGGAAGCCGCCCATTTCGTAGATCAGCAGCACGTCAGGGCGCTCGGCGTTATAGGCGCCGCCCACCAGGAAGATATCGTCCTGGCCCGACGCGATGCGCTCCTTGGCGATGCGGATCGCATCCACGCCGCTCGATTCCTCGCCCATGAAGGTGCGGGAGGCACCAGTCACGCCGTGCACGATGGAGATGTTGCCGGCGAGCAGGTTCGAGAGCTGGGCCAGGAACAGGGTGGGGCGCAGGTCGCCCATCAGGCGTTCGTTGAGGAACACGCCGGGATTGTCGGCTTTCGCCAAGCCCGTGAGGATCTGCCCGTCGACCGCATAATCGCGCTCGCCGCCGCCGGCGGAGACGATGAGCTGCATGCGGGCCTTGAGCTCCGCATCCTCCTTCACGCCGGCAGAATCGAGGGCGAGGCCCGCCGCATAGCAGCCGAGCTTCTGCCAGGCTTCCATCTGGCGCTGGTCGGATTTCTTCGGGATCTGCCGATCCCATTCGAGCGGGACGACCGGGTGGACCGGGAAAGGCGCGAAGGTCTCGGCATCCGTCTTCGGAGTTTGCGACAGGGCGGCAAGATGCGCCTCGAGCCCCTCGCCCGCGCCGGAAACGAGGCCAATTCCGGTAATCACCACATCGCGCATCAGAGCGTCTCCTCCGTGAGGCCGATGCGCCGCGCCTGGGCGCGCATCTGGCCGTCCATGCCCTCGGGGAAGGGCATGATCCTGAACCGCAGCTCCGCATCGCAGATCGGCTTGCCCTCGGCCAGGATCTTGGCCTTGGTCACGGCATAGCCCGAACCCTCATGCTCCAGCTGGGCCTGGACGGTTAGCACCGTACCCGGTCCGACGAAGGTGCGAAAGCGCGCCTTGTCGACCGCCATGAGGAACGGCATGTGGGAAAAGCCCATGAGGCCGAGAACGAGATAGCCGGAGGCCTGGGCCATGGTCTCGGTCAGCAGCACGCCGGGCACGAGGGGATGGCCGGGGAAATGCCCCTCGAAGACGGGGCTTTCCATGGGGACCGTGGAGGTCACCTCGATCCGCTTGTTCTCGCGGTCGAGGCCCGTCACCCGGTCGATCATTTCAAAATATTCGAGGCGCATCCCGATCCCGTACCATGTCGCTCCCGGCGGGTGAAACAGGAAAGGAATCCATGAGGCAGAGCCGCTTGATGGATCGCCTCTTCGAGCCGGCTCGAAAAGCCGGCCCGCCGGGATGGTGTTGTTGAGTTTTCTTAGGCCTGGGCTTTTTTTAAGCCTGCTTGGCGGCCACGAGCGCGTCGATGCGCGCCACGAGGTTCTTGAGCACGAAGTACTCTTCGGCCGGAGCCTTGCCCTCGTTGACTTCCTGGGTCCACTGCTCGAGCGGCAGCTTGATGCCGAAGGCCTTGTCGATGGCGAACGCGATGTCGAGGAAGGCGAGCGAGTCGATGCCCAGGTCCTCGATGGCGTGGCTCTCGGGGGTGATCTGCTCGCGCGGGATGTCGGCGGTCTCGGAAATGATGCCGGCGACGGTCTCGAAGGTGGACGACATGACGCCGCTCTCCTGAAATGCTGTGGCTTGACGATGCAGCGCCGTTCCGGGCCGTGGGCGGCCCGCAAGCCTCTCTCGTCGTCAAGGAGGGTTGTCTTGGAGCGCACCCCTTACACGAGAGGCAGCTCAGCGGCAACCGATTGGTTGCATTTCCAGGGCTCTTGTGAGTCCATCGCCCTTACGTCAAAGGCCTTCGGGTTCAAGGAGTTGATTAATCCGCCTCCTTCGGGGATAAGGAGCCGGCCTGCGGCCTCAGGACCCGGCTATCCTTTTTATACGACAACCGACGACGGGATCGACGTGCTCAACAGGTTCCTCAAACCTGAAGTCCGCTATGCGCGCCGCATGGCCCGGATCGCCCGATGGGACAAGCCCATCGAGGGGCATGCCGGGCGCGTGCGCGCCTGGGCGAACATGCTGCTCGTCGATCACGGGGTGTTCCGCCTCCTCTATCTCAACAAGCACCGGGTCTCGGACCGCCTGTGGCGCTCCGCCCAGCCCGCGCCGCACCAGATCGCGGCGTTGAAGGCGGAGGGCGTGCGGACCATCATCAACCTGCGCGGCGGGCGCGAGCACGGCTCCTGGCAGCTCCAGAAGGACACCTGCGAGCGGCTCGGCATCAACTTGGTTGAATTCATCGTGCGCTCGCGCGGCGCGCCGGACCGGGAGACCCTGCTCCAGGCCAAGGATTTCTTCGACAAGGTGGAATACCCGGCCGTCCTGCACTGCAAGTCGGGCGCCGACCGGGCGGGTTTCGTGGCCGCCCTCTTCCTGATCCTGCAGGAGGGCAAGCCCATCGACGAGGCGCAGCGCCAGCTCTCCGTGCGCTTCGGCCATTTCCGCTTCTCGAAGACCGGCATCCTCGACGCCTTCTTCGAGGCGTACCGGCAGGAAGGCGAGGCCAAGGGCATCCCCTTCCTCACTTGGCTCGAGAATCACTACGATTCCGAGGCCCTGGAAAAGAACTTCCGCCCCAGCTTCTGGTCCAGCGTCCTCGTCGACCGCATCATGCGGCGCGAGTAGAGGCGCAATTTCCAACTCACGACCGTCATGCCCGCACTTGTTGCGGGCATCCACGTCTTCTCAACCCCCTAGCCCTCATCCTGAGGGATCGCGGAGCGATCGTCTCGAAGGACGAGGGCGTCTCCAGTGCTCTCTGGACGATCCTTCGAGACGCAGCTTTGCTGCTCCTCAGGATGAGGTTCGTGGGTTGGAAACGAAGACGTGGATTACCGACACAAGCCCGGCCATGATGGGGAAGTTTACGACGTCACCGCCAGACGCGGCTCGCTGTCGTCGGACAGCTGGAGGCGGTGCAGGCGGGCATAGGCGCCGCCTTTGGCGATGAGCGCATCGTGAGGGCCGGTTTCGACTACGCGACCCTGGTCCAGGACCACGATCTTTTCCGCATCGCGCACCGTCGAGAGGCGATGGGCGATGACGAGCGTCGTGCGGCCGCGCATGAGTTCGCGGATCGCATCCTGCACCAGACGCTCGGATTCGGAATCGAGCGCCGAGGTCGCCTCGTCGAGAAGCAGGATCGGCGCATCTTTCAGGAAGGCGCGGGCGAGCGACACGCGCTGGCGCTCTCCGCCTGAAAGGCGCCCGCCGCCGGGACCGACCACGGTGTCGTAGCCTTCGGGCATCTTCATGATGAAGTCGTGCGCCGCTGCGGCCTTGGCTGCTTTCACGATATCGGCCTCGGATGCGCCAGGACGCCCGAAACTGATGTTGGCGCGCACCGTATCGTCGAAGAGCACCACGTCCTGCGTCACCACGGCGATGGCGTGACGCAAGGATTCGAGAGTCACGTCACGGACGTCCTGCCCGTCGATGAGGACGGCGCCTCCGGTGACGTCGTAGAGGCGCGGAACGAGCGCCAGAAGAGTCGATTTGCCGGAGCCGGACCGTCCGACGAGGGCCGTGGTCTGGCCCGCCTCGGCCACGAGATCCACATGCTGGATCGCCGAGGCCTCGTCCGTATAGGCGAAGGCCAGGTTCGAGAACCGGATCTCGCCGCCTTTCAACGTGAGCGACTTGGCATCCGCCTTGTCCTGGATGCGGGGAGCCTCGTCCATCACGTCGAAGGTGCGCTGCAGGGCGGCGGCCGCCTCCTGCACGATGGCGTTGAAGTTGCCGAGAGCGCGAATCGGCTGGGCTGCCATGATGAGCGCGGTTACGAAGGCGATGAAATCGCCCACCGTGCTCTCGCCGGAGAGGATGCGCTGGCCGATGAGGAGCAGCACCAGGGCGACCGCGATGCCGCCGCCAGCCTCGAGCAGCGGATCGAGGCGGCCACGGGCATTGGCCGCCTTCATCTTGAGGCGGCGCACCTCGTCGAAGGTCTGGGCTGCCTTTTCCTTGAGATAGCCCTCGAGCTGGTAGGTCTTGGCGATGCGCGTGCCGGCAAGGCTCTCGGTGATGAGGCTCGCCATCTGGCCCGCCTGCTCCTGGGTGGAGATGGCGACGTGGCGCAGGCTCTTGCCGATCCGGTTGATGGGATAGGCGATGATCGGCGCCGTGACCCCAGCCACCAGGGTCAGGACGGGATCGATCCAGAGCATGGCCGCGACCAGGGCGACGATGGTGGCGATCTCGCGCAGGAAGACGGTGGAGAGGCGTGTCAGCGCCTCGCGAATGAACAGGAAATCGGTGGTGAAGCGCTGGGTGAGCGCGGCCGGGCTCTCGCGCCCGATCTGGGCGAGATCTGCCTCGATCATGCGGCCATAGAGGGCGGTCTGCATATCCGCCTCGATCTGCGTGACCACCTTGTTGGTGAGGATGGTCAGAGCGAGCAGGGAGAAGCCTCTCAGGCAGGTGACCGCCACAACCACGAAGGGCCCATATTGCAACACGCTCTCCGCGGCCACGATGATGGACCCATATTCCAGCACGGGGGCGTCTTTGGCCGCGAAAGCGTCGAAGGCCAGCTTGATGAAGAAGGTGTAAAGCGACGACGTACCCGCCACCAGCATGATCAGCACCAGCACGATGACGAGCGTCTTCAGATGCGGACGCATCCAGTCTCGCCACAGGCGGCTGATCAGTGGGATGGTATCGCCCCGAACGAGGCTTTTACGGGCCATGATGCTTTTCGAAACTCTTCATGTGGGCTTGCGGGTTAGCATGCGTGCCCTTCAGCCGCAAATGCCGCACCGACGCGGGCAGGCCCGTCAGGCGGATTTGCGGCATCCATAACAATTGAGATCCTGAAGCTTCACACCGCCTTGAGGTGGCGGATGGGCTTGCCGGGAGCGATCATTTCGGCGGCGGCGATGATGCCCTGGGCGTCGATGCCGAAATGGCGGTAGAGGTCCTTGATGGTGCCGGTCTGGCCGAAATGCTCCACGCCGAGCGAGCGGGTGCGGTGGCCCATGACCGAGCCCATCCAGGCAAGCGTCGCCGGATGGCCGTCGATCACCGTGATCAGCCCGCAATGGGCCGGCACATCGGCAAGCAGGCGCTCCACATGCGAGCGTGCATGGACGAGGCCGCGTTCGCGGGCGCGCTGCGAGGCCGTCCAGCCCGCGTTGAGCCGGTCGGCCGAAGTGATGGCGAGGAGGCCGATATCGCGCCGGTCCTCGGCCATGAGCCCCACCGCCTCGATGGCCTCGGGCGCGACCGCGCCGGTATAGGCCACCACAACCTGCGCGTTGGGGCCTGGCTTCCGCAGCCAGTAGGCACCGGCCATGATGTCGTCAGCGAGTTGCGGCGTCATCTCGCGCTGGGGCTGCTCCAGGCTGCGGGTGGAGAGACGTAGGTAAACCGAGCCGCCGGTCTCGTCGCGCAGCCAAGTCGTGTCGTTGGGCTCGCCCTCGCCTTCCCGCTGCATGTAGTCGAAGGCCCAGCGCATGATGACGGCAAGCTCATCGACGAAGGCGGGCTCGAAGGAGGCCAGCCCGTCCTGCGCCATGCCCACGAGCGGCGTGCCGATGGATTGATGCGCGCCGCCTTCCGGCGCCAGCGTCACGCCTGAGGGCGTCGCCACGATCATGAAGCGCGCATCCTGGTAGCAGGCGTAGTTGAGCGCATCCGCGCCGCGATAGATGAACGGATCGTAGAGTGTGCCGATGGGCAGAATGCGCTCGCCGAAAAGCGAATGCGACAGGCCCAAAGCGGAGAGCACGATGAACAGGTTCATCTCCGCGATGCCGAGCTCGATATGCTGGCCTGACGGAGAGAATTCCCAGTTGTAGGTCGAGGGAATCCGCTCCTTCTTGAACGTATCGACAAGGCTCTCGCGCGCATAAAGCCCGCGCCGGTTCACCCAGGCGCCGAGATTGGTCGAGACCGTTACGTCCGGCGCGGTGGTGACGATGCGATCCGCGAGCTTCTGATCGGAACGCGCCAGCTCGTTGAGGATGAAGCCGAAGCCCTGCTGCGTGGACATGGCGGGATTGGCCGGGAAGGCGAGCTTTTCCGGCACCGGCACCGCGGGGGCGCTGTAGCGGCGCGTGCCCTTCTGGATGAAGGGCACCTCGGCCAGGAACCGCTCGACCTCTCCTTGCGGGAATTTCACCCCCTCGAACTTGTCCCATTCGTGACCGGGGCGCACGCCTTGCGTCTTCTGCCAGGCTTCCATCTGCGTCGGCGTCAGCAGGCCTGAATGGTTGTCCTTGTGGCCGGCGAGCGGCAGGCCGCAGCCCTTGATCGTGTAGGCGATGAAGCAGACGGGGCGGTCATGCTGGCGCGCCTTCTCGAAGGCGTCGAGCAGGTTCGGCAGGTCGTGCCCGCCGAGATTGCTCATGAGCCGCGCCAGCTCCTCGTCGGAGCGCCGCTCGATGAGGGCCGTGACCGGGCCCTGATCGCCGAGATCGTCGAGCAGGCGCTTCCGCCACGCGGCTCCGCCCTGATAGGTGAGCGCGGAATAGAGCTGGTTGGGGCAGGTATCGATCCAGTCGCGAAGCTTGTCGCCGCCGGGCTCCTTGAAGGCTTCCTGCATCAGGGAGCCGTGCTTGAGGATCACCACCTCCCAGCCGAAATTGCGGAACAGTGCCTCGAAGCGTTGCCACAGGCCTTCGCGAATCACCGCGTCCAGGCTCTGGCGGTTGTAGTCGACGATCCACCACGTGTTGCGGATGCCGTGCTTCCAGCCCTCCAGCAGCGCCTCGAAGATGTTGCCCTCGTCCATCTCCGCATCGCCCACCAGCGAGATCATGCGGCCTTCGGGCAGATCCTTCGCCCAGCCATGGGCCTTCACGTAATCCTGCACGAGGCTGGCAAAGAGCGTCTGCGCGACGCCGAGACCAACAGAGCCCGTGGAGAAATCCACGTCGTCGATGTCCTTGGTGCGGGAGGGATAGGACTGCGCACCCTTATAGCCGCGGAAATTTTCCAGCTTTTCGCGGGTCTGGCGGCCGAAGAGATACTGGATCGCGTGATAGATCGGGCTCGCATGCGGCTTCACCGCCACCCGGTCCTCCGGGCGCAGCACCGAGAAATACAGGGCCGTCAGGATGGTCGCGAGCGACGCCGAGGACGCCTGATGGCCGCCGATCTTCAAACCGTCGTCGTTGGGACGCAGGTGGTTGGCATTGTGGATCGTCCACGTGGACAGCCAGAGCACCTTGCGCTCGAGTTCCCGCAACATCTCAAGGTGCTTTGCGTCGGTCATGGCATCCTCCCCGTTTCGCGCGATTGTAGCTCGTAGCACAGGCGCACCAATGTCTCATCCGGCGGGGTGGATCATCTATTAGTCGGAGAGGATACACCCACATCCATGACACCTGCTACGTCATGGCCGGGCCTGGCCCGGCCATCCCGTTTGGAAGAGCGCGGCGCTTCAAGCCATCGGGATCACCGGCATAAGGCCGGTGATGACGGGAGATGCTGAAAAGAAGTCAGAAAACAAAAAAGCCGCCCGAAGGCGGCCTTTTGAAATTGGAGCGGGCGAAGGGATTCGAACCCTCGACCCCAACCTTGGCAAGGTTGTGCTCTACCCCTGAGCTACACCCGCGCTCCGCGATGCCGAGGCATCGTTGCGAGGCCGCTGATTTGCCCCAAAACGATTCACATTGCAAGTGCTTTCGCGAAGAACTTTTTGGCGCAGGCTTGAGCGGCCCGGGGCATCCCGGTAGAAGCCGGTTTCCCGCAAGCCGGATCAGTCCCTTTCCGAAAAGCCTGGAGTTCGAGCCTTGGCCCATCTGTCCCCGCAGGAGTTCCTGGACCGCCTTGCCGCGCTCGGCATCCCCTCCGAGACGGTGGAGCACGAGCCGGTCTTCACGGTCGCCGAATCGAAATCGGTCAAGGAGATCATCCCGGGCGCCCATTCCAAGAACCTGTTCGTGAAGGACAAGAAGGGGCGCTTCTTCCTCATCTCGGCCAAGCACGACACCATGATCGACCTGAAGCGCATCCACGAGACGCTGGGCGCCTCGGGCCGCGTGTCCTTCGGCTCGGCCGAGCAGCTCAAGGAGCTTCTGGGCGTGGAGCCCGGCTCCGTCACCGCCTTCGCGGTGGTGAACGACACGCAAGGGAAGGTCACCATGGTGCTCGATGCCAACCTCATGGAGCACGAGCGGGTGAACTTTCATCCTCTCATCAATTCCATGACCACGGGCGTGTCACGGGAGGATCTGGTGAAATTCCTGCGCTCCACGGGCCACGATCCGCTGGTTATGAAGCTTCCAGAGCCGCCTGCGGAATTGCCAGACAACGGTTAAGCTCCCATCTAGCTCAAAAGCCTCCTTTCACGATCACCCTTCGAGGATCGCATGTTGACCGATAACCCCTCCCCCGGCACGCCCTCCGACGACCTCGTGAAGGACACCACCACCGCCGATTTCCGCCAGGATGTTCTGAACGAGTCCATGAACCAGCCGGTTCTCGTGGATTTCTGGGCGCCCTGGTGCGGCCCCTGCAAGCAGCTGACGCCCGTGATCGAGAAGGCCGTGCGCGCGGCCGGCGGCAAGGTGAAGCTCGTGAAGATGAACATCGACGAGCATCCGCAGATCGCGGGCCAGCTCGGCGTGCAGTCGATTCCCGCCGTCTTCGCCTTCCAGCGCGGCCAGCCGGTGGATGGCTTCATGGGCGCCCTGCCCGAGAGCCAGATCAAGGCCTTCATCGAACGCCTCGTCGGCCCGCTCGGCCCGAGCGCGGTGGAGGAGATTCTGGCGGAAGCCGAACAGGTTGCAGCCGCCGGCGATCTTGCGGGCGCTGCCGAGCTTTACGCCGCCGTTCTGTCGCAAGACCCGGAGAACGCACTGGCGCTCGCGGCCCTCGTGAAGCTGCATGTGGATGTGGGCGACATCGAAGGCGCGAAGCGCTTCCTCGCCATGGCGCCGCCGGCGAAGGAAAACGATCCTGCCATCGCGGGCGCGCGCGCTGCCGTGGAACTCGCCGAGCAGGCGGGCTCGCTCGGCGACACGGCGGAGCTTCAGCGCAAGGTCGAGGCCGATCCACTAGACCATCAGGCGCGATTCGACCTCGCCGTTGCGCTCAACGGGCGCGGCCGGCGCGGAGAAGCTGTCGATCACCTCCTTGAAATTGTCCGTCGCGACCGCAATTGGAACGACGACGGCGCGCGCAAGCAGCTCGTCCAGTTCTTCGAGGCCTGGGGCCCGATGGACGAAATGACCATCGCAGGGCGGCGGAAGCTTTCTTCGCTCCTGTTTGCGTGATGGCCTGACCGCCAACGAGGAGATCGGCATGGGAATGAACGTGGCATACCGGGGGCCTGAAGATTGCCCGTCGGTGATTCCCGTTTTTCCCCTTCCCGGCGCGCTGCTTCTGCCGCGCGGGCAGATGCCGCTCAACATCTTCGAGCCGCGCTACCTCGCCATGGTGGACGAGGCGCTGAAGACCGACCGGGTGATCGGCATGATCCAGCCCGATGCGGACAGCAACCCGTCCTCCACGATCCCGAAGCTCTACTCGGTGGGCTGCGCCGGGCGCATCACGCAGTTGGCGGAAACCGGCGATGGCCGCTATCTGATCACGCTCATCGGCATCTCGCGCTTTCGCGTGGAAGAGGAGCTGCCGCCCATCGACCTGTTCCGCCGTTGCCGCGTGAATTTCGAGCCATTCGCCAGCGATCTCACCGCGCGCTACGGCGAGAACGAAGTGGATCGCGCCGGGGTCGTGAAGGCGCTGCGCGATTTCGTCGATGCGGCCCATGTGAAGGTGGATTGGCGCGGCATCGAGGAAGCGCCCAACGAAGCCCTGGTGAACGCGCTTTGCATGATGAGCCCCTTCGGCGTGCGCGAGAAGCAGGCGCTTCTCGAAGCGCCGAACCTCAAGACCCGCGCGGAAGTGCTGATCGCGCTCACCGAAATCGAACTCGCCCGCGGCGCCGCAGGCTCCGACTCGACGCTGCAATAGGAAGACCCATGGTTCCGGACGTCACGCCGGATGCGCCCGTGCCCGTCGAGGCCACGCGCATCGATCCCAAGCTTCTCGAACTCCTCGTGTGCCCGCTCACCAAGGAGACGCTGGAATACGATTCAGCGCGCCAGGAACTCATCAGCCGCCGCGCGAAGCTCGCCTATCCGATCCGCGACGGCATTCCGATCATGCTGCCGGAAGAGGCGCGGCCGCTGACGGATTGAGGCAGACTTCGCTATGCCTCACCTGACGCTGGACTACACAAGGAACCTGACGGATTTCGATGCCGGCAGCGCCTTGCGGCGCCTCAACGCGGTTCTGGCCGAGACGGGTCATTTCGACGAAATCGACATCAAGAGCCGGGCCGTGCCTCATGATTGTTTCGTCATCGGCGTCTCACCCGAGAATCGGGCCTTCATCCATGCGAAGCTGGCGATCATGAACACGAGGTCGGCCGAGGTGAGAAGCATGGTATCGAAGACGCTCTTGCAGGAACTGCATCGCATGTTTCCGTATGCGTCGGCCCATCATGTTCAGCTCTGCGTCGAGATTATTGAGATCGAGCAGGAGACTTACGCAAAGGCCGTCATCGGGCCAGCATCAGCCTGAGGCTCTGGCGCCAATTGCCTCCGCCAGATCCAGCGTCCGCTGCGCCATGTCCGCATGCAGCCGCTCGACCATGCGACCGTTGAGGTTGATCGCACCCTTGCCCGCATTCTGCGGTTCCTCGAACGCGGCGACGATGGCGCGGGCGCTCTCGATTTCCTGTGCCGACGGCGCGAAGATGTCGTTGGCGGCGGCGATCTGGTTGGGATGGATCACCGTCTTGCCGTCGAAGCCGCAATCGCGGCCCTCGATGCACTCGGCGCGGAAGCCTTCCATATCGGAAAGATCGTTGTAAACCCCGTCGAGAATGTCGATGCCATAGGCGCGAGCTGCGGCGAGCGCCGTCAGCAGCCACGGCATCATGGCTTTGCGCCCCGCGCTCAAACGGGCGCGTGTTTCCTTGGCTAGATCGTTCGTGCCCATGACGAAGCAGGACAGGCGCGGGGTTTCGTTCTGCGACATGGCCGCGATGGCCCTGGCATCGAGAATCGCAAGCGGCGTCTCGATCATCGCCCAGACACGCACGGTCTCAGGTGCGCCGAGCGCCCGCAGACGCGCACCGACCGTCATGAGATCGTCCGGCGTCGACACTTTCGGGACCAGGATCGCATCGGGAGATGCAGCGGCGGCAGCCGCGAGATCGTCTTCCGCCCAGGACGTCGCAAGACCGTTGATGCGGATCACCAGTTCCCGCGAGCCATAGCCGCCTGCCTTCACCGCCGCGCACAAATCATGCCGCGCCTGCGCCTTGGATTCGGGCGCGACCGCATCCTCCAGATCGAAGATCACGACATCGGCAGGCAACGTCTTTGCCTTCTCCACCGCACGGGCGTTGGAGCCGGGCATGTACAGAGCGGAACGACGCGGGCGAATGGCGGGCATGTTGGTTCCTCGAATGCAATTCGTTGTAATGGGCAGGTTAGGAAATGTCATTCCCGGCCGGAGCGCAGCGGAGGGGAAGGGAATCCACCCACGAGCGCAGCGCTATGGATCCCCTTCCCTCGCTGACGCTCGGCCTGAGGATGACACTGGAGGAAAGATGTGGGTTGCAGGCGTGGATGGTTGCCGGGCCGGCTGGATCGCAGTGCTCATGGAGGTGGGCAATGCTGCTTCCGCCCGCATCGTGGTCGCGCCCACGCTCGATCCGGTCGCGGATGCGCCGGAAACGCCTGCGATCATCGCCGTCGACATGCCGATCGGCCTGCCTGAATCGACCGAAGGCTCCGGTCGTGCGCCGGAAAAGCTGATCCGCCCGTTGCTCGGCCAGCGTCAATCCTCGGTCTTCGCCATTCCCTCGCGGCAGGCGGTCCATGCCCTCGATTACGGCGAGGCCTGCCAGCTTGCGCTCGCTACTTCCAACCCGCCGCGCAAGGTGTCGCGGCAAGGCTTTGCAATTTTCCCCAAGATCCGCGAGGTGGATGCGCTCCTGCGCGCAAGGCCCGATCTCAGGAACCGCGTTTACGAGGTCCATCCCGAACTCGCCTTCTGGGCGCTCAACGGCGAGCGGGCGCTGCATGAACCCAAGAAGGTGAAGGGCACGCCCTATCCGCCCGGCATGGAGCTGCGCCGAAAGCTTCTCATGGCAGCCGGACTTCCCGAGGAGCTGGTGCACCGGCCCGCGCCGAGGGGCGCGGCCTGCGACGACCTGCTCGATGCTCTGGCGGGGTTGACCGTGGCACTCGATATCGCGAGAGGTGGAGGCCAATGCTTTCCCGACCCGCCCGGCCGCGATGCCCACGGCCTGCCGGTCGCCATCTGGACGCTCAGAGGACTGCCATGACCATCTCCCGCGCCGATATCGAAGAGGCCCATGCCCGCATCGCCCCGCATGTGCGCCGCACGCCGGTCTGGAACCTGGAGCGCGCCTTCGGTCATGACGGACCGGTCAGCCTGAAGCTCGAATTTCTGCAGCATGCGGGCTCGTTCAAGACACGCGGCGCGTTCAACACCCTGCTGTCGAAACCGGTGCCTGAGGCGGGCGTGGCGGCCGCGTCAGGCGGCAATCACGGGGCTGCGGTGGCCTATGCGGCGAAGCAGCTCGGCGTGAAGGCGCGCATCTTCGTGCCCGAGATCTCCAGCCCCGCGAAGATCGCGGTCATCCGCTCCCATGGGGCGGAGGTGGTGATCGGCGGCGCGCGCTATGCGGATGCCCAGGAGGCTTGCGACCGGCACATAGCCGAGAGCGGTGCCTTGCGCATCCACCCCTTCGATGCGGACGCCACCATCGCGGGCCAGGGCACGACGGCGCTCGAATGGGAGCGGGATGCGCCTGACCTCGACACGGTCCTCGTGGCGGTGGGCGGCGGCGGTCTCATCAGCGGCGTGGCGAGCTGGTGGGCAGGCCAGGTGAAGGTGGTGGGCGTGGAGCCGGAGGGCTCGCGGGCGCTCCATGCCGCGCTTCAGGCCGGGCGGCCCGTCGATGTGGATGTGGATTCGGTGGCGGCCGATTCGCTCGGCGCCCGCGCCGCCGGCGACCTCGTCCACGCCATCTGCAAGGATGCGGTCGATCATGTGGCGCTCGTCACCGACGCCGCGATCCGCGATGCCCAAGCCCTGCTCTGGCGCGATTACCGCATCGCCTCCGAGCCCGGGGGTGCCGCGGCACTGGCGGCGCTCGTCTCGGGCGCTTATAAACCCCGTGCAAGTGAGCGGGTCGGCGTGCTCCTGTGCGGAGCCAATGTCGAACTCGGCAAGCTGGCCGACATCGTTCATCCATGACGAAGGAGTAACACATGTTTCCGCAGCGCCTGACCGAAGGCTACCAGGCCTTTCTGGATGACCGCTTCCCGCGCGAAAAGGGCCGCTTCGAGGCCCTGGCCGAGAAGGGCCAGTCGCCGGAGGTGATGGTGATCGGCTGCTGCGACAGCCGCGTCTCGCCGGAAGTCATCTTCGACGCGAGCCCGGGCGAGCTGTTCGTGGTGCGCAACGTGGCGAACCTCGTGCCGCCCTTCGAGACCGGGGGCGACTATCACGGCACCTCGGCAGCCCTCGAATTCGCCGTCCAGGCGCTTCGCGTGAAGCATATCGTGGTGCTGGGCCATGCCCGCTGCGGCGGCGTGCGCGCCTTTGCCGATGAGACGGCCCCGCTCTCGCCGGGCGATTTCATCGGCCGCTGGATGACCCTGATCAAGCCCGCCGGCGAGCGCCTCGGCCCGCATAACGGCAACCTGGAAGAGTACCTGCCGCGCCTCGAACTCGCCGCCATCGAGAACAGCCTCAAGAACCTGATGACGTTCCCCTGCGTGCGCATTCTGGTGGAGCGCGGCAAGCTGCAGCTTCACGGCGCCTATTTCGGCGTCGCCACCGGCGTGCTGCTGGTGCGCGATCCCGAGACGGGCGAGTTCAAGCCGGCGGTGGAGAACATGCCCGAGCGCGTTTCGATGTTCTCCGCGCGATCCGTTCAGGACTGAACCTTCGCCCCTGGGCGGAATTTCGTCCGGGGCGACCTGATTGCCGCGCCGAAGTCCGCCTCTATATTCCCATGCCGTGCCCGGCAGAAAGGCTGGCTTGAGAACTATCCTGGATCGTCGCCGTTACTCTCGCGCGATCACCCGATGGTTCTCCGGACGCCGCTGCCCAGGCATTCTGGTTTCTCGGCAGAACCTTCTTCCGACTTCCTGGAAAGGCCCACGTGCACGGTAATCTGAGAACGGCACCCGCCGACTTCCTCGCAGGCGGCGGGGAGATGTCCGGCCTCATGGAGAAATTCGATTGGGCGGCGACGTCCATCGGGCCGATGGAGATATGGCCGCAGAGCCTGCGGACCACCATCAGCATCATGCTGCGCTCGCCGATTCCCATGGTCCTTCTGTGGGGACCGGACGGCATCATGATCTACAACGATGCCTATACGATCTTCGCCGGCAAGCGGCATCCGCGCCTCTTGGGCTCCAAGGTTCTCGAGGGCTGGGCTGAGGTTGCGGACTTCAACGCCAACGTGATGCGGGTCGGCATGGCGGGCGGCACGCTTTCCTACCAGGACCAGGAACTCACCCTTCACCGCAACAACGTTCCCGAACGGGTCTGGATGAACCTGGATTACAGCCCCGTCATCGACGAGACCGGCAAGCCCGGCGGCGTCCTCGCCATCGTGGTGGAGACGACGGAGCGGGTTCTCGCCGAACGGCGGATTGCGGCCGAGAAGGACCGCTTGCAGGAACTCTTTCACCAAGCACCGGGCTTCATGGTGATCTGGAACGGGCCCGACCATGTGTTCGAGCTCGTCAACGAGGCCTATTACCAGTTGGTCGGCCGGCGCGAGATCATCGGCAAGCCGCTCCTGGAGGCTCTGCCCGAGATCGGCTATCAGGGCTTCGACAAGCTGCTCGAGCATGTTTACCGGACGCAGGAGACTTATGTCGGCCGCGGCATCTCGGTTTATCTGCAGCGGGACCCGGCCAAGGAGCCCGAGCAACGCTTCCTCGACTTTGTCTTTCAGCCGATCCGCGATGCAAACGGCCAGGTCACAGGCATTTTCGCCGAGGGCAGCGACGTCACCGAGCGCGTGCGCTCGGAAGATCACCAATTGCTGCTGCTCAACGAGCTGAACCACCGGGTGAAGAATACTCTTGCGACCGTGCAGTCCATCGCGTCCCAAACCCTGCGCACGGCATCGTCGACGCGTGCGGCGCAGGAGGCGATCGAGTCGCGCCTGTTCGCCCTTTCGCGCGCCCATGACGTGCTGACCCGCGAGAATTGGGAAGGCGCCTGGATCAGGGAGGTCGTCGGCCACGCGATGCAGCCCTTCCAGAACGTGGCGCAAAATCGCATCCATTGTCATGGCGACGAGGTCAGGCTGCCGCCCAACACGACCCTCGCCCTCGCCATGGCGCTTCAGGAACTCGCCACCAACGCGGTCAAGTACGGCGCCTTGTCGAACGAGGCGGGTACGGTGGAGATCGCGTGGCGCGTCGACCATACGCGGGATGTGCCGCATCTCCTGCTGAAATGGGAAGAGAAGGATGGACCGCCCGTCGTTCCGCCCTCCCGCCGGGGCTTCGGCACCCGGCTCGTCGAGCGCAGTCTGGCCCAGGGGCATCTTGGTGGAGCCGCAAGGATCGATTTCGCGGCAAGCGGTGTCGTGTGCACCATCGATGCGCCGCTGAAAGAGGCGCATGAAGAGCAGGCGTAGAGCAGGCACTTCAGGTTCGCTCACAAAGTGCAGCGCATGTTCCATCCCCCTTGCGGGGAGTGGATAACCACCCGCCAAACAAAAAAGGCCGCCCGAAGGCGGCCTTTTGCATTTCGAAAACGGAAGCTTTTAAGCCGCCTGCTTCTTCGACTTGAGCAGGCCGCGATTGGCCATGGCTTCGGCGATCTGGATCGCGTTGAGCGCCGCGCCCTTGCGCAGGTTGTCGGAGACGCACCAGAAGGACAGGCCGTTCTCGACCGTGATGTCCTCGCGGATGCGGGAGATGTAGGTGGCGTCTTCGCCGGCGGCCTCGTGGGGCGTGATGTAGCCGCCGGGCTCGCGCTTATCGACGACCATGATGCCGGGCGACGAACGCAGGATGTCGCGCGCCTCGTCCGCCGTGATCGCCTTCTCGAACTCCACGTTCACCGCCTCCGAGTGGCTGATGAAGACCGGCACGCGCACGCAGGTGGCGGTGAGCTTGATCTTCGGGTCGAGAATCTTCTTCGTCTCGGCCATCATCTTCCACTCTTCCTTCGTGTACCCGTCCTCCATGAACACGTCGATGTGCGGGATCAGGTTGAAGGCGATGCGCTTGGGGAACTTCTTCTCCTGCACGTCCTGAAGCGAATAGAGCGCCTTGGTCTGGCGGTCGAGCTCGTCCATGCCGTCCTTGCCCGCGCCGGAGACCGACTGGTAGGTGGCGACGACCACGCGCTTGATGGTGGCGGCGTCATGAAGCGGCTTCAGGGCCACCACGAGCTGCGCCGTGGAGCAGTTCGGGTTGGCGACGATGCCCTTCTTGATCTCGCGGAGCGCCTCGGCATTCACCTCGGGCACCACCAGCGGCACCTCCGGGTCGTAGCGCCAGGCCGAGGAATTATCGATCACCACCGCGCCCTGCGCCGCGATCTTGGGCGACCATTCCTTCGAGACCTCGCCGCCCGCCGACATGAGGCAGAGATCGACATCGGAGAAATCGTAGGTATCGAGGGTCTTCGTCTTCAGGGTCTTGTCGCCGTAGGACACTTCCGTGCCCTGGCTGCGGCGGGAGGCCAAAGCCACCACCTCGTCAGCCGGGAAAGCGCGCTCGGCCAGGATGCTCAGCATCTCGCGGCCCACATTGCCGGTCGCACCCACGACGGCGATCTTGTAACCCATTGGACTTCTCCTGTTGTCATTCTCCCCGGGAGATGAAAGGACCCTGTTCGGGTGTCGCCTCTCGCCCCGTGGGGAGAGAGAACCGGGGACGACGAGGCTTATTCGGCTGTTTTCGCAGCCGTCGTGGCGGTTTTCGTTTTGCTCGTCGTGCAGGTGAGCAGCGCCATTGCCTTCGTCCAGTTCGCAAGCCCTTCGTGGGCTTCGATGCTTTCATCCAACACACCAAAGCCGCGCCGCCGTCAAGCGCTCTCTGCAAGATTGCGACGATTAACGGACAAGCTGAGCAATAACCTTTCGTTTACCTCGCTTAGCAAAAACTTTCGAAGAGCCGCTTCTGCTACGCTAGAACATGCTTGGTATTCTGGAAAACGGATGCGAGCGGCGCGATGGCGAGAGCCGGCATGGCAGAATGGGACGAGGAGGCGTTCGACGACGAACGCCCGTCCCGTCATGCGCGCAAGCGGCGCCTGCCCTGGTTCCGCGTGACGCTGATGTCGTCGCTGATCGTGGCGGCGCTCGCCTATTTCGCCCCGCGCAAAGGTCTGGAAGAGAAGCCTGCACGCCAGCAACAAGGCGTTCCGGTCTCGGTGCTGATCGCGCCGGCTCCCATGTGGAACCCGCTGCCTCAAGCAGCGGCGCTCTACGGCTTCGAGAAGAGCACCCTCCCCGTGACCGTCGAGGCGCGCCAGCACACCAACGGCGCGCGGGAAGACACCCTGATCCTCGGGCGCTTCGGCGAGGCGAGGCACGCGCGGATCACTCTGCTCCAGGGTTCGACGGAGCCTGCCAGAAGCTTCTTCATCGACATCGTGCGCCGGGCGGCGCAGGCGGGCCTCGCGGTCTCGCGCAATGCCCAGAGCCGCATGGTCACCACCAAGTTCGGCTCCATGGAAGCCGCGGCCATCACGCTGACCGGCCCGCGCGAGCAGGATTGTCAGGCCTTCCGCTTTCCCCAGAACGAGGCGGGCTTCGGTTTCGAGGGCTGGCTCTGCGGCACGACGCCCGTGGACGAGGCGCAGCTCGCCTGCTTCATCGACGGTCTTGGCGTGTCAGGCGCGGCAAGCCCTTCCGTAAAGGCTGTCTTCGCCCGCGCCGAGGGCAGCCGCATCGAAGCCTGCGGATCGGCTTCACGCACGGCGTCGATCGGCACCAAAACAGTTTCAGGCGAAGGGGATCCGGTTCGCCGCCAGAAAATGCGGCAAAGCAACGACTAGAGCCGATTCCACAGTCATGGAAGCGGCTCTAGGCCTCAGCCACGACCGTAACCGCCACCTTGTGCATCACGTTGCAGCCATAGCCGTTGGGATTCCAGTTGGCGGCATGGAACGGCTGCGCCCTGCCCTTCGAGTCGATGGCGCGGGCGAAGATCTCGTAATAGCCCTCGCCCTTGAGCGGGATCTCCACGCACCAGCGTACCCAGTCGTAGCGGTTGCGCGGTGACGTCATGGTGGCGGCAAGCCACGTGGCGCCGCCATCGATGGTGCAATCCACCCGCACCACCTCTTCGTCGCCCGCCCAGGCCGCGCCGCGCACCTCGATGCTCGCCGTGCCGGCCGCCAATCCGGTGCCGTCGGCAGGCGCCGTGATGATGCTGCGCACCGGCATCGATTCCAGCACGCGCAGCTCCACGCCGGCCCCATCCGAACCGGGCGGCAAGGGGCGAACGGGCATCCGATAGGACAGGCCCGTCATGCCGGGGCCGTCATGCTCCCGGTCGCGAACCCAGATCCGCTTAAGCCATTTCTGGCTGAGCGAACCGGGCCAGCCCGGCACCACGAGACGCAAGGGCCCGCCATGGATGAAAGGCAGCCGCTCGCCGTTCATGGCCCAGGCGAGCAGCGTGTGCTCTTCGAGCGCCTTGGCGATGGGCACGCCGCGGGACATGGCCTGATGCTCGCGGCTTCCGGTCTTGTCGGGGTCCGCGCCGAAATGGCCGGTGAAGAGGGCGCTCGGTTTGAGGCCGGCTTCCGCCAGCACATCTTTCAGGGATACGCCCGTCCATTCCGCGCAGCCGACGCCGCCATTCGTCCAAGGGTTACCCTCGGCCTTGGGCTCGAAGAACGAACGCCCGTTGCCGCCGCATTCGAGCACCATGCGAAAGTTTTTCGGCCGGAAGCCGTTCTTCAGGTCCGCAAGGGACAGATCGAGCGCACGTTCCACTTCACCATCGACGGTGAACCGCCACTCCTCCGGCTTATCGATCGGCTCGGGCAGGAGGCCGTTGTTGCGGATGAAGAAGCGCGAGATCGGCGTCGTCTCGTCGTCGAGGAGGGATTCCGGAGTCTCGGCCACGAGCGGCTTGTCGCCCAGAAGGGTCAACCCTTCCTTGCCGAAGAGATCGAAAGGCTGCTTCGCACTTTCCTGCATGGTCGTTTTCCCTTTCCGATCCCCATCACCCTTTGGGAGCACTCTACGTTTGAAAGGAACCAATTCAAGCAGCTCCGCTTGTTCTAATGGTATTTGAGTTTCGCAACGGCGCTCCGCCGAAAGGCGCCGCCGCTTCTGGAGATTTACCCATGCGCCGCTTCGCTTTCGTCGGCTTGGCTTCGCTGGCTTCGGTCGCCGCTTTTGGCGTGGTGGCCGAGGCGCAGGCCCAAGACCGGCCTCTCACCTTCCGCGTTCAGCCCCGCAGCTTCCTGGACCCCGGCAATGTCGTGGCACCCGGTTCGCTCAATCGGGGCGTTTCAGGTTACGGACAGATGCAATCCTATCTGGCCAGCCCGCCCTATGCATCGAACGGCGAACGCTTCGGCGTGGGGCTGCTGCCCGATCCGATCACCAACGGCCCCTTCGTCGGTGCCCGCAATCCCTTCCCGCCCTTTGGCGTTCCGGAAGTGGAATCCACCGGTTCGATCCGCTGATCGGCTGGAAACAAAAAAGCCCCGGCACATGTCCGGGGCTTTTGCTGTGTTCTTCTATCTCTTTCAATACCCACCGCCCTCATCCTGAGGAGCCTGCAGAGCAGGCGTCTCGAAGGATCGTCCAGAGATTACTGGAGGCGCCCTCGTCCTTCGAGACGGTCACTGCGTGACCCCTCAGGATGAGGGCTTAGGGCGCAGATGCCGGAAACCTTAAGACTGAGCCTCGAGCTCCTTCACGATGGCGTCGCCCACATCCTGCGTGCCGACGGCATTTGCGCCGGGGGCTGCGATGTCCTTCGTGCGGGTGCCGGAGGCGAGCACGTTGGCGATGGCGCGGTCCAGGCGATCCGCCTCGTCGAGAAGGCCGAAGGAATAGCGCAAAGCCATGCCGAAGGAGCCGATCATGGCGATGGGGTTCGCAAGCCCCTTGCCCGCGATGTCGGGGGCCGAGCCGTGCACCGGCTCGTAGAGCGCCTTGCGCTTGCCGGTCGTCGGATCTTCCGCGCCGAGCGAGGCGGAGGGCAGCATTCCGAGCGAGCCGGTGAGCATGGCGGCGATGTCGGAGAGAATGTCGCCGAACAGGTTGTCGGTGACGATCACGTCGAACTGCTTCGGCCAGCGCACGAGCTGCATGGCGCAGTTGTCGGCGAGCACGTGCTCCAGCTCCACATCCGAGAACTCGCCCTTGTGGATGCGGGTGACGACCTGACGCCAGAACACGCCGGTCTTCATGACGTTGAACTTTTCGGCCGAGGAGACCTTGTTGCGGCGCTTCCTTGCGAGGTCGAAGGCGACGCGGGCGATCCGCTCGACCTCGTGCGTGTGGTAGATCTGGGTGTCGACGGCGCGCTGGGAGCCATCCTCCAGCGTCACGATCTCCTTCGGCTCGCCGAAATAGACGCCCCCGGTGAGCTCGCGCACGATCATGATGTCGAGGCCTTCCACCACCTCGCGCTTGAGCGAGGAGGCATCGGCCAGCGCCGGATAGCAGATCGCCGGGCGGAGATTGGCGAACAGGCCGAGATCCTTGCGCAGGCGCAGCAGGCCGGCTTCCGGGCGCACCGCGTAAGGAACGCTGTCCCACTTCGCGCCGCCGACCGCGCCGAAGAGCACCGCATCGGCCGCCTGCGCGAGGCCCATGGCCTCTTCGGAAATGGACTTGCCGTGGGCGTCATAGGCCGAGCCGCCGACGAGATCCGTCTCGGTCTCAAAGCCGACGCCGCGCTTGCGGAACCAGCCCACGATCTTCTCGACCTCGCGCATGACCTCCGGACCGATGCCGTCGCCGGGGAGAAGGAGAAGCTTGTGCGTTGCCATGGGAAGGCCCTTTGTTCTTTCGTGCCAGAGTGCTGCTCTTAAAAGACCGAAAGTTCCAATTGGCAAGGGGGGACAGCTAGGGGCTGGCCAAATTGATTAGGCCCTTTTCGGCACCCGCCCGCGTTTGCGCATCATCATCTCGCCGACGAAGAAACTGCATATTCCTATCAGGGCCCAGGCCCACACCGTCATGTAGCCCGGGCCGAACAGGATTCTGAAATAGAGGTCGTAGTCATCGGTCTCGAAATAAGGGAGAGCCTCCTTACGACCGACCTCTACTTTCACGCCCGCGTCGATGAGGATGAAGTAGACGTAGGCAATGAGCAGGAAAGGCCAGGCGAGAAACGGAGCGAGTTGCTTGTATTCCGTCAAATTGCCGAAGCCGTGAGGGATGGCATCGAGTCCGCCGCGCAGCGAGAAGCGCAGGATCAATATGGTCATGACGACGACACCGACGCCGATATTGATCATCGCCGCCGCATAACCAAAGGCGTAACTGTCGGTGACGATAGCAGCTCTTTCGCCGAAGCCATGCAGAGCCATGTCCGACGGAAGATCGCGCAAGGCCGGAATCCAGGGGGACAAGATCTCGAACAGGATGTGTGCGTAATCGTGCAGTGATGACGCAGGATCCTGTTCGTCGAGGATGCGGGCGAGAACGGCAACCTGTCCGCACAACAGAACCAATCCCCACATCCACGAAAGCCTTTTCAACCAGCGGCGAAGATAGGCGAGCGGCTCGGGAGGTTTTTCCGATTCCGAGCGGGGTTTCTTCAGAATATAGGCGAGGATGCTCGCGACGATCAGCCCATAGAACCCGAAGACGATCAGCTTCGGGGACAGGGTCCTAGCGAGCAACGCCCCCATGAAGGGCGGCAGAAGCCAGATCGACCAAAGCAATGCGGTGAGGAATCGGGACAACATGACACCCTCTGGCCCGAGAGCAATGTTCCCGAGACCTGTTCATTGAGTCCGATGTAACGCTGGATCATTAGGCACCGCAAGCGCCTGCCGTTATCGCCGGTCCTTCGACGTTCTCACTACCGTGACAGAGCACGGCGCCTGCGCCACCACCTGCGACGACACGCTGCCGAGATAGCGCCGGAGCGCCGAGGAGGCGCGGGCGCCGATGACGATGTGGTCCACGTTGTTGTGGCGGGCGTAATCCACGAGCGCATCGGCCGGGTCCGGTGCTTCGAGCACGCTGTAGGTGATCCGCTCGGCCGGAATGTCGAGGGTCGAACCCCAGTGGCGGAGCTGAATCAGGCGC
This sequence comes from Microvirga sp., assembly GCA_041913065.1. Taxonomy (GTDB): domain Bacteria; phylum Pseudomonadota; class Alphaproteobacteria; order Rhizobiales; family Beijerinckiaceae; genus Microvirga. Next base: position 73,791 of record JAYSGD010000015.1, read on the forward strand.
TGAACATGCAGGCTCCGTCCCTCCGCGTCCTCCAGAATATCGACGGCGATGCGCGAGGTTTTCAGAACGTTGAGACAGGCGACGCGGGCGCCGTTCTCCAACGCGAGGATGCGCTGGACCATGGCCTTGATCGCCTCGGCCAGATCCTCGGCGCCGGGCGAGAGATCGATGGCGACGAGGAGGATCGGCGCGCGGGCGAGATGGCCCGCGATGTTGGGGTTTTCGAGAGGCTGCGCCTTACGCGCCTTCAGCCAGCGGCGGAAGGTTTCCACGCCGCCGCTGCGCTCCATTCGCTCGGCGCGCTCCGTCAACACGACGTGGTCGGGATGTTCCAGATCGAGCGCGAGCTGGGCTGCGGTGGCGTAGCGATCCTCGGGATTCACCTCCAGGCAGCGCAGGATCACCTCCTGCAGCCAGGGCGGGCAATCCGGATTTCTGGCCCGCGGCGGCACCGGCCTCTGCCACAGGCGGCGGCGGATCTGGCCGCCTTTCGGCGTGCCGAAGGGCCGCTCGCCGGTGACGAAAAAATAGAGCATGACACCGAGTGCGAAAAGATCGCTGCGCGGATCGCAGCGGTCCTCCAGCACCTGCTCGGGCGCCATGTAGGGTGTGGTGCCGAAAGGCTCGCGGAATTCTTCCGCCAAAAGATCCGGCAATTGCTCGTGGCGCGCGAAGCCGTAATCGATGAGCACCGCCTCGCCGGTCTCGCGGAACATGATGTTGCTCGGCTTCACGTCGAGATGGATAACGCGCTGGCGGTGCAGGTCGTGCAGCGCATGCGCCACCTTGGCGCCGATCTGCACCACTTCCTGCCACGGCAGCGGCACGTCCTTCAGGCGTTCCTTGAGGGACGCGCCGGGAACACGCTCCATGACGATATAGGCCTGCGGCTCCAGCGGCCCGGTGGCGACGAAGCGCGGCACATGCGGGCCGGTGAGGCGCGGCATGATCATCTGTTCGGTCTCGAAGCAGACGATGGGCAGCGGATCGTCGCTGTCGATCAGCATGGGGAACTTCATGATGAGAGCATCGGACCCAAAAGTGGAAGGCACTTTTGGGATCGATCCGATGCTCCCTTCGGGAAGCGCCGGGCTGTCCGCGCGGCTCACGGCCCAGATCTGCGCCATGCCGCCGGTCGCCAGATGCTCTTCGAGCGTGAAACCGTCAATCACCATGCCGGGCGAAAGGCGCAGCCGCATCAGGCCCCCTGCTCCAGGCGAAGCGCGAGCTTTTCGGGCAGTCCCGCCTCGCGCACCTTCCGCGCCGCCGTCGTCGTATCGTAGGGCACGCGCAGATAACGCAGCTCCTGGCGCGCATCGTCGAACACCGCGTAATTCGCCGCCGGAACGCCGTCTCGCGGCTGGCCCACCGCGCCGATCACCGCAAGCCACGTGCGGGTCGCCAGCAGGGGAATCTCGGTGTTGACCACGGGCGAGAACATGCCGACCTTCGCGGTCGTGCTCATGTGATAGAGCATGGGCACATGCACATGGCCGCAGAAGGTGATGTGGGCATCGACAAGATTGAAATGGCGCACGGCCTCGCCCAGGCCTGAAATGTAATCCCAATCCCTCGGGGCATATCCGTTGGCGTGCGTGTAGAGAACGCTTCCCTCTTCATGGGTGAGGGGGAGGTTCGCCAGAAAATCGCGCTGGCCCAGCCCGAGCTGCCCCCGCGTCCAGCGGATCGCCTCTTGGGCGATGGGGTTCATGCCCGCGTCCGACCCGTCGATGGCCGCATCGTGATTGCCGAGCAGCGCGATCGCCCCCTCGTCCACGAGGGCTCTGACCGTATCCACCACCCAGGCGGGGTCGGCGCCGTAGCCCACGTAATCGCCGAGAAGGATGAACCGGTCCACGCCGAGAAGGCGCGCGTGGTCGAGACAGGCCGAAAAGGCCTCGCGGTTGCCGTGAATATCGGTGAGCAGCGCAATGAGCATGCGCGCACTACACTCCTAAACCGATCCCTATCGCAACCACTTCCTTGGCAAAGAATGGGGATGGATGTCAGGCGGGGCGGCGCGCGAGCAGCAGAGCGATGCCGAAAGCGATCATGGTGCTGCCCGAGATCCGGTTGAGCCAGCCGAAGACGGGCCGGTTGCGGCTCAAGGCATTCAGGTGCCGGCCGAGTTGCGCATAGAAGAATACGGCGATCACTTCGAGGACGAGAAACACCACGCCCATGGCGCCGAAGCTCGCCCAGTAGGAACCTGGTTCGATGAATTGCGGGAAGAAGGCCGTGAAGATGAGAATGGCCTTCGGATTGCCGCTGGCGGTCCAGAATTCCTGCAGCACCAGCACCTTCAAAGGGCGCCGGGGCGCGGCATCGCCGGCGGGAACAGCCGAGCCCCCTGCCTTCAGGATCTTGATGCCGAGCCAGACGAGATAGGCGGCGCCCGCCCATTTGAGGACGGTGAAAGCCACCTCGGACGCGGCCAGTACCGCGCCGACGCCGAGCGCCGTGAGCGCGATCATGACGGCGAAAGCCGCCAGCCGACCGCTTGAGGCAAGAACGGCGGTTCGGACCCCCTCCTGCAATCCATAGGTAAGGGACAGCAGGTTGTTGGGCCCGAACGCCAGGTTCAGGGCGAAGCACGCCGGTACGAAGAGTAGAAGCGTGCTCCAGGTCATGAGTTACCCGCGCAGGGCCTCGAGCACCTTGCCGCCGGGTCGTCCGCGCGGTTCGAGGCCGATGCGGCGTTCCACGTCCTTGATCGCCTCGCGGGTCTTGGAGCCGACACGGCCATCGGGCTCGCCCACGTCGTAGCCGCGAGCGGTGAGGAGACGCTGCAGCTCACGGCGCTCGGCGCGCGACAGCGGCGGATCGTCGGTCGGCCATGCGGTGCGGATGCCGGGCTGGCCTTTCAGGCGGTCGCCGAGCAGCGCGATGGCGAGGCCGTAGGATTCGGCGGCGTTATAGGAATAGACCGCATCGAAGTTCTTCGTGACGATGAAGGCCGGGCCGTTGATCCCCGCCGGAATGAGGATGCCGGCGGCATAATTGCCCTGAAGCGGACGCCCGTCGATGCGGGTCACGCCCATGGCGGCCCATTGGGCGAGCGGCTTCTTGTTCTTGCGTCCGGCAAGACCCGCCTTGAAGTTTTCCGGCAGGCGCACCTCGTAGCCCCAGGGAAGGCCGTTCACCCATCCGGCTCTCTTGAGGAAGTTCGCGGTGGAATGGAGAGCATCCGGCACGGAGTTCATGATGTCCCGGCGCCCGTCGCCATCGCCATCGACGGCAAGGCGCTGGAAGGTGGAGGGCATGAACTGGGTATGGCCGAAAGCGCCGGCCCAGGAGCCGCGCAGATTCGCCGGATTGATATCCCCGTCCTGCACGATCTTGAGCGTCGCCATCAGCTCGCCCTTGAAGTACTCGTTGCGGCGCGGGGCATAGCAGACGAGCGTCGTGAGCGACTGCACCAGGGGGCGCCCGCCAATATCCTTGCCGAAATTGGATTCCACGCCCCAGACGCCCGCAATCGCGTGACGGTCGACGCCGAAGCGCGCTTCCGCCGCTGCAAGCGCCCGGCCCCACTGGCCCATGGCGGCCCGGCCATCCTGCACCCGCTCCTCGTCCACCAGGGCCGCGAGATAATCCCAGATCGGCGTCTTGAACTCGGGCTGGTTCTTCATGAGATCGAGGATCGTCAGATCCGGCTCGACGCCGCGCGTCGCGACATCGAAAGCTTGGCCCGAGATGCCCTTGGCGGCCGCCTGGCCGCGCAGGGACGTAAGGCACGAGCGGAAATCGGCCTGAGCGGAGGCGGGAGCGGCCGCCGCGATGGCAACGAGGCTGAGGAGCGCGGGAACAATGATGCGTTTCATGCCCGCGACCTTGCAGGCAATTTGGTTAATCTTATGGAAACGCGGCAGTGGCTCACGGATTTGTCAGGATCGTACCGGCCTGGCTGGGCGAGAGATTGAACCAGCAGTGTCATCCCCGGCCAGCGGAGCGAGGGAAGGGGATCCATAACGCCGCGCCTGTAGGCGGATTCCCTTCCCCCGCGCTGCGCTCCGGCCGGGAATGACACTATAGGACGGCGCCAATGACTAGGTTGAGCGAATTGCTGCGCCTTCAGCCGAGTTCAGGATCGGGCAGATCCGTCTGAATCCAACGGTCGCTCACGTGGATATCGGTGGTTTCGAGAACGCCCGGCCCGAGATTCTTGAACTTGTGCGGCACGTTGGCCGGCCCGAAGACGACCTGACCCGCCTCGCATTCGAACTTCTCGTCGCCGACCGTGAACAGCGCCCGCCCCTGACGGACGATGAAAATCTCGTCATAGGGATGCACATGCCATTTCGGCCCGACGCCGACCTCCTCGGTGGCGTAGAAGAGCACCGTGACGCCGGTGCCGAGCGTGTGGCCCTCGACCCGGCCCTTCCAGAGCGCGGGATGAGAGGCCCAATCGGCGCGGTTCAGAACCCGAGGCTTCTTGTCTGTCATGGTTCACCTGGAAATGCAGTCGTGAAACAGCAATGGCCGGGAGGGGCCCGGCCATGACGACATCGATGCGGAACCTTCAGGCCCAGGCGCGCTCGGAAAGTTTCTTCTCGAAGCTGTCGATGGCGGGGGCCTTTTCCATGGTCAGGCCGATGCCGTCGAGGCCGTTGAGCATGCAATGCTTCTTGAACGGGTCGAGATCGAACTTGATCGAGCCGCCATCGGGACCGCGGATTTCCTGTGCTTCGAGATCCACGGTGAGCGTAGCGTTGGCGCCGCGGCTCGCGTCGTCGAAGAGCTTTTCCAGGTCTTCCGGGCTCACCTTGATCGGCAGAATGCCGTTCTGGAAGCAGTTGTTGTAGAAGATGTCGGCGAAGCTCGTGGAGATCACGCAGCGGATGCCGAAATCGAGCAGCGCCCAGGGAGCATGCTCGCGCGAAGAGCCGCAGCCGAAATTGTCGCCCGCCACCAGGATCTGCGCATTGCGGTAGGCCGGCTGGTTGAGCACGAAATCCGGATTCTCGGAGCCGTCCTCGCGGTAGCGCATCTCGGAGAAGAGACCCGTGCCAAGCCCCGTGCGCTTGATGGTCTTCAGGTACTGCTTGGGGATGATCATATCGGTGTCGATATTAATGATCCGCAGCGGCGCCGCGACGCTCTCCAGCACAGTGAACTTGTCCATGGTCAAACTTCCTTCAGGCAGCAATGGGTGCGTCATATCAAAGGCTCGGCACGGCGGCTAGGCCCATGATGGTCGCGGCGGACGATCAAAAGACCAGCTCAAGCCGCGATCCCGCTCACCTGGCGGGGACTCTCGGCGTTGCTTCGAACTCCCGAAGCCTTGCCTCATGTCTTGTCTGATTATGCAGGAACTGCGGATACTTCCAGTCGAACAGATAGCGCGGGTTCCGGTCGATGGACGGCTTTGCGCTCCAGAGCAGCGTATACCGGTTGTAAAGCCCCTGGTAGCTGTGCACGAAGATCGCCCATGCGGCCGTCACGGAAAGAACCGCCGCCCCGATGCGCAGACGCCGCGTATCGAGTTCCGTCGGCCAGGCGCGCAAGGTGAGCAGGAACAGGCCCGGCAGCACATCCATCATGAAGCGTGGGCCGTAGGAATAGCCCGCCCACCAGTGCGGGAAGCGCGAGATCACAACCAGGTGCAGCACCGGCCAGACGAGACCGATGCCCCACCAGAACGGGCTGAGCCGGAACGTCTCTGGCGCACGCTTCGCGCATAGCCAGACAGCGACGAGAAAGGGCGAGAACACCAGCAGCCCCCGGGCCGGACTGACGAGATTGCCGTACAGGGCAGTGGTGAAATGCGAGCTACGACTCACGCGCTTGGGCAGATAGTAGTTCGGCAGCGCCTGACCGAACTCGTGATAGCTGAAGGCCACGAAGCCGCCGAGCAGGGCGGCGAGCACGAGACCGGCTTTGACGGCGGCAAGCCGGTGGCGGGCGAACAGGAACAGCAGCACGAACGGGCTGAGCAGGGACATGGTCGGCCGGCAGAAATAAGCCAGGAACAGGCATAGGCCGATCCACCCCCAGTAGCGGCTGTGCTCGGCCCTGGTATCGCGAATGGCCAGATCGATGGCTATGAGGGCAAAGAGGGTGGCGAAATTGTGAGACCACAGCGCGGTCCCGCCGGCGGAAGCGAATGAAGTACCCGCCCAGAACAATCCCGCCGCGAGCGCAGCATTGCCGGGTTCCAGAAAATGCCGCGCCAGACGATACAGCAACACGATGGTCGATATCGCGGTCAGAATGATCAGGATTCTTTGAACCTGACGCTCGGACTGCATCATTTCCATTCCGACGGCATTGGCCGCCGCAACGACTGGAACACTGAGAACGGGCGTTCCTAAAGGAAAGAGATAATAGGAGTGACCTTTATTCTGGTAGATTCGGTAACCGAGACTCTTGAGATCATTCGCGTCGTAATGGTCGAGCTTGATCGTGCCGTGTTGCACGATCGATTCCGCGACGAGCAAGGAACCCCGAGGGTCGCTACCGGTATATTTTACGCGTCCGGTGGCAACTATGAGGACAGCCATAAACGCGAGCAGGACAGCAATGACGGTTTCAGAATTGCTATTGAGGATTCGTCGCATGGAATGGCTTTATGCCGGTGTGGGGTTGCGTCAGCCGCGCGTCTCTTCTCAGGCCAAACTTGAGAACATTGGAAGAGACTAAGCTCGCTATATCATTTCGACCGTCTTGCCTAGCGATTAGGTCAGTGATGACCTATCCAGCCGCCGCCTCGATGGCTTCCATGTCCTCGTCCGACAGGCCGAAATGGTGGCCGATCTCGTGCACCAGCACGTGGGTGACGAGGCTTCCCAGGCTCTCCTCGTGCTCGGCCCAGTAATCGAGGATCGGGCGGCGATAGAGCCAGACCATGTTGGGAAACTGGCCCGTCTGCATCATGCCGCCCCCTTGCGCGAGGCCGATGCCGCGAAAAAGGCCGAGGAGATCGAAAGGCGTTTCGCATTCCATTTCGGTCATGGTCTCGTCGTCGGGAAAATCCACGACGCGGATCACGACGCCCTCGCAGAGCTGCCGGAATTCCTGCGGCAGCCGCTCATAGGCGTCATGCGCGAGGATTTCGAAATCCGCCAGGGACGGCGCGTGAAGACTGGCCCAATCGGTCATGGATCAGACAATGCCAAGCTGAGCGAGCAGCCACAAGACGAGAACGACGAAGCCGATCACGGACAGGCCGCGCCCGATGCGCCGTCCCCACAGCTCGATGGGGTCCGTGCCGCCGCCCTCCGAGGCGCCCTCGGCATCGCGGGCGGAAAAGTGGTCCTGCGCGCGCCGGCTCATGCGGGCGAGCGACGATGTCCAGGCCGTTTCCGAGTCGCGGCTCACCCGTTCCAGGGCCTCGCGGGCTTCGCGCCGGCGTTCTTCCTCGTTCATGGCTCCCTCCCGCACATCGTAAGCTTTCCTCAACCATAAGGACCGGTCGCGCGTTTTCAAACGGAACGCCTTGCGCCCTTTGCCGTTAACACCCCCGAATAGGCAATCCTTTTGTGAGGCTACAATGCGTAAGATTCTTGGAGTTCTGGCCGTGGCCGGACTGACGGCCCTCGGCGCCGGCGCTGCGTCGGCCCAGGGCGTGGATGTGCGGATCGGCCCCGGTGGCGTGAGCGTGGAACAGAGCCGTCCGGCTTATCGCGAGCGTGTGATCGAGCGCCGCCATGTTCGACCCGCCCGCACCCGCACCGTCTGCCGCACGGAATATCGTGAGCGGGTTCGCGGCAATGGCGTCGTCGTGCGCCGTCCGGTCGAAGTCTGCCGCCAGGTCGTGGCGGGCGGTCGCCGGGTCTACGTGGACTAGGCGGACCGACACCTGAAATCAAAAAGGCTGCGGTTGGGTTCAACCGCAGCCTTTTTGTTTGTCCGGAAGCTTCGATCAGCCGAAGGTGCGGATATCCACGAACCGACCCGCGATCGCCGCCGCCGCCGCCATGGCGGGGGAGACGAGGTGGGTGCGGCCCTTGAAGCCCTGGCGGCCTTCGAAATTGCGGTTCGAGGTGGAGGCGCAGCGCTCGCCGGGGGCGAGGCGGTCTGCGTTCATGGCCAGGCACATGGAGCAGCCGGGCTCGCGCCAGTCGAAGCCGGCGGCACGGAAGATCTTGTCGAGACCTTCCGCCTCGGCCTGCATCTTCACGATACCCGAGCCGGGCACGATCATGGCATTGACGGCCTCGTGCACGCGCTTGCCCTCGACGACTTTGGCGACGGCGCGAAGATCCTCGATGCGGCCATTCGTGCAGGACCCGATGAAGACACGGTCGAGCGTGATGTCGGTGATCTTCGTGCCAGGCTTCAGGCCCATATATTCGAGCGCGCGCCACTTGGAGAGACGCTTGTTCTCGTCCTGGATCTCATCCGGATTCGGCACCGTGCCCGCCACCGAGATCACGTCCTCAGGGCTCGTGCCCCAGGTGACGATGGGCGGCAGGTTGGCGGCATCCAAGCGCACTTCGGTGTCGAAATACGCGCCCTGCTCCGTGTACAGGGTGTCCCAGTAGCGAAGCGCCGCTTCCCAGGCCTCGCCCTTCGGCGCCTTGGGGCGGTCCTTCAGGTAGGCATAAGTCTTCTCGTCGGGAGCGACCATACCCGCGCGGGCGCCGCCCTCGATGGACATGTTGCAGACCGTCATGCGGCCTTCCATCGAGAGCGAGCGGATCGCCTCGCCGGCATATTCGATCACGTGGCCGGTGCCGCCGGCGGTGCCGATCTCGCCGATGATGGCAAGCGTGATGTCCTTGGCGGTGACGCCGGCGGGCAGCTGCCCGTCCACGGTCACGCGCATGTTCTTGGCCTTCTTCTGGATCAGCGTCTGCGTGGCGAGAACGTGCTCGACTTCCGACGTGCCGATACCGTGGGCCAGCGCGCCGAAGGCGCCATGGGTCGAGGTGTGGCTGTCGCCGCAGACGATGGTCATGCCCGGCAGCGTGAAGCCCTGCTCGGGGCCTACCACGTGCACGATACCCTGGCGGGTATCGAGCTCGTTGTAATACTCGACGCCGAATTCCTTGGCGTTCTCGGCCAAGGTCGCGACTTGGAGCGCCGATTCAGGGTCTTCGATGCCCTGCGTGCGGTCCGAAGTCGGCACGTTGTGGTCCACCACGGCCAGGGTCTTGCCCGGCTGGCGCACCTTGCGGCCCGTCATGCGCAGGCCCTCGAAGGCCTGGGGGCTGGTGACTTCGTGGACGAGGTGGCGGTCGATGTAGAGAAGGCACGTCCCGTCAGCCTGCTGATCGACGACGTGGTCGTCCCAGATCTTGTCATAGAGCGTGCGCGGGTTAGCCATTTTTCTCTTCCATCGATAGTCAAGGAAAGTCGTCTTTAGCGCCTCCCGCTCTTCAGGAAAAGGTGTCCCAAAGGCGCAGCGCCTTGAAAGTATCGCATAGCTGAATGTGCTGAACGCGCAATTAAATTTTTCTGCGTCAGCCCATCGGTCAGGCTTGTGCCCATAAGCAAAAAGCGCGGCCGAGACCGCGCTTTTCGAAATCCGAAAACTGAAGCCAGCCTTACTCGGCGGCAGCCGGGGTCTTGTTCTTGTCCTGGCGGTCGGCGCGCTCGGCGATACGGGCCGACTTACCGCGACGGTCGCGCAGGTAGTACAGCTTGGCGCGACGGACGGCGCCGCGGCGCACGACCTTGATGGACTCGACGTTCGGCGAGTAGACCGGGAACACGCGCTCCACGCCTTCGCCGTAGGAAATCTTGCGGACCGTGAAGCTCTCCTGGAGGCCGCCACCGGAACGGGCGATGCAGACGCCTTCATAGGCCTGCACGCGGGAGCGCTCGCCTTCCTTCACCTTCACGTTGACGATGAGGGTATCGCCGGGCTGGAAATCGGGAATGGTCTTGCCGAGCTTGGCAATCTGCTCCTGCTCGAGCTGCTGAATGAGGTTCATGTCTTACTCCTGCCGTTGCATGGTCTTGGGTATCCCCAAGCCAGCTGGATTTCGGCGTCCTGTTTTAAGTTAAGGACGCGCCTATACAGGAGTTTCGGAGAATTGGAAAGGGGGGTCGGCTTTGGTGTCATCCCGGAATGCGTAGCTGATCCGGATCATAAGCCTCAAAGCACACTCCTTGTCATTCCGGGGCGCCGCAGGCGAGCCCGACCCGAGGGGCCGCGCCGTAGGCGTGGAAACCCATAACCGCGACAGTTTGCGATAGAGCGAGAACCTTTCCGCTTTATTCTTCGATGTTGGCGGTTATGGGTTCCGGGCTCTCGCTCACGCTCGCCCCGGAATGACAGAGGGGCGTGCCATTGTTCGGCTTACGGTACCGGATCGACTTTGCCGTCCGGGATAATGCTTTACTTAGCGATCCAGCAAATCCGGCCGTCTCTCCCGCGTGATCCGCTCCGATTCCTCGCGCCGCCAGCGTTCGATATGAGCGTGGTTGCCGTTGAGCAGCACGTCGGGGATCGCCCTCCCCTCCCATTCGCGGGGCCGCGTGTAATGCGGGTATTCGAGGCGGTTCGTCTCGAAGCTTTCCTCGGTGCCTGAGGCCTCCTTGCCCATGACGCCGGGAAGCAGGCGCACGCAGGCATCGAGCACGATCATCGCCGCCATCTCGCCGCCGGAGAGCACGTAATCGCCGATGGACACTTCCTGCAGTCCACGCGCTTCGATCACGCGCTCGTCCACGCCCTCGAACCGTCCGCAGACGATGATGACGCCGGGGCCAGCCGCGAGTTCACGCGCATAGGCTTGCGTCAGCGGCTTGCCGCGCGGGCTCATGAGCAGTTTCGGGCGCGGATCGTCAGGCATCGCGGCGGCATCGATGGCGGCGCCCAGCACGTCGCAGCGCAGCACCATGCCGGGGCCGCCACCTGCGGGCGTATCGTCCACGGTGCGATGACGGCCAAGGCCGTGATCGCGGATATTCCTCGCTTCCAACGACCACACGCCGCGTGAGAGCGCATCGCCCGCGAGCGATATGCCGAGCGGGCCTGGAAACATTTCGGGATACAGCGTGAGGATGGTGGCGGAGAAGCTCACGCGCCGTCCTCGCCGGGTTCGGGTTTGGCCGTCTCGAAGAAATTCTCCGGCACTGCCGCGATCACGCGCTTTCCCGCGATATCGACGGTGGGAACGAACGCTTTCGTGAACGGCAGAAGCGCCGTCGGGCCTTTGAGGGCGGGCGCGATTTCGAGAAGATCGCCGCCGCCGTAATTGGGCACGGCGACGATGGTGCCGATGGTCTCATTCGCTTCGTTCTGAACGGTGAGGCCGATGAGATCGGCGAGCAGGAATTCGTCTTCTTCGTCAGGCGGCGGAAGCTTGTCGCGCTCCAGATAGAGCTGCACGCGGTTCAGCGCCTCGGAGGCCTCGCGCGTGGTGACGCCGTCGACGACCGCGATCAGGATATCCGGCGCGCCGCCGGGAGCCTGGCGGACATTTTTGAGGGAATAGGTTTTGCCGTTCGTGGCAACGAGCGGCTTGTACGCGGCAATCGCCCGAGGATCGCCGGTATGGGATTTCAGCCGCACTTCGCCTTTGAGGCCGTGCGAGCGACCGAACTCGCCGACAAGGACGAGGTCGGCTCTGGCAGACACTACCGTGCCCTCCTCCCCCTTGTGGGGAGGAGTTGGAGGTGGGGGTGTCAGCGCACCCTTAGGTCGGTTTGCGCCGGCACCCCCACCCCTGCCCCTCTCCGACGCAAGCCGGGTGTTCCCGGTTTGCGTATCCATTGACGGATCTTGGGGGAGGGGTGAGGCGGAGCGCTGGTTGAAGCGCTCCTTCTTCGACATGCTTACGCAGCCTCGCCTTCGCCGGCCGGAGCAGCGGCGGCAGCGGCCTTGGCCTCGGCGCGCTCCTGGGCCTTCTTGCCCGGAACGGCCTTCTGCGGGTTGCTGCGGGCCGGACGCTTCAGGAGGCCGGCGACATCGAGGAAGCGCAGGACGCGGTCGGTCGGCTGGGCGCCCTTGGCGAGCCAGGACTTGATCTTCTCGACGTCGAGGGTGACGCGGGTGGCGTCATCCTTCGGCTTCATCGGGTCGTAGGTGCCGACCTTCTCGATGAAGCGGCCATCGCGCGGGGAGCGCGAGTCGGCCACGACGATGCGGTAGTAGGGACGCTTCTTCGCACCACCACGGGTGAGACGGATCTTCAGGGACATGGGTAACTCCTTCTAGTGTCCTGTGATCAAACCTGTGCCGCATCGGTTCTGCCAACGCGGCGAAAACTCATTTCTTCTTCCCGAACGGGAAACCGCCGATGCCGGGAAACCCTGGCATCTTCGGCCCAAGACCCGGCAGGCCCGGCGCACCGAGACCCTTCGGCATGGGAGGCAGGGCCCCTCCCGCGCCGCCGGAGAAATCGGGGAGCTTGCCGCCCATCTGCTTCTGCAACGCCTCGATCTGCTCGGGCGTCGGCTGGGGCATGCCGCCACCGCCTAGCCCAAACATCTTGCCGAGCTGGCCGGCCATGCCCTTGCCCTTGCCGCCGCCCATCATCTTCATGACGTCGGCCATCTGGCGGTGCATCTTGAGCAGCTTGTTGATGTCCTCGGGCTTCGTGCCGGAGCCTGCCGCGATGCGCTTCTTGCGCGATGCTTTCAGGATATCCGGGTTGCGGCGCTCGGCGGGCGTCATCGAGTCGATGATGGCGCGCTGGCGCTTGATGACCTTGTCGTCGATGTTCGCATTTTCGAGCTGCGACTTCATCTTGGCGACGCCGGGCAGCATGCCCATGAGGCCGCCAAGACCGCCGAGCTTTTCCATCTGGGAGAGCTGATCGCGCAGGTCTTCCAGGTCGAACTTGCCCTTGCGCATCTTCTCGGCCATGCGCTGGGCCTGCGCGGCGTCGAAGTTCTCGGCGGCCTTCTCGACCAGCGAGACGATGTCGCCCATGCCGAGAATGCGGTTGGCGACGCGGGACGGGTGAAATTCCTCCAGCGCATCGACCTTTTCGCCCGTGCCGATGAGCTTGATCGGCTTGCCCGTGACGGCGCGCATCGACAGCGAGGCACCGCCGCGTGCGTCACCGTCCATACGGGTGAGCACGATGCCGGTGACGCCGAGACGCTCGTCGAAGGCGCGCGCGGTGTTGACGGCGTCCTGACCGGTGAGCGCGTCGGCGACGAGCAGAACCTCGTGCGGGTTGGTGGCGGCGCGCACGTCGGCGGCTTCCACCATCAACGCCTCGTCCACGGTCACGCGGCCTGCGGTGTCGAGCATCACCACGTCGTAGCCGCCGAGACGCGCGGCCTCCATGGCACGACGGGCAATCTGCACCGCCGACTGGCCCGCCACGATGGGCAGCGTATCCACGCCCACCTGCTTGCCGAGCACGGCGAGCTGCTCCATCGCGGCCGGACGGCGCGTGTCGAGCGAGGCCATGAGAACCTTGCGGTTCTCGCGATCCGTCAGGCGCTTGGCGATCTTGGCGGTCGTCGTCGTCTTACCCGAACCCTGCAAGCCGACCATGAGAATGCCGACGGGAGGAACCGCGTTGAGGCTGATCACCTCAGCATTCGAGCCCAGCATCTCCACGAGCTGGTCGTGGACGATCTTTACCACCTGCTGGCCAGGCGAAACCGACTTGATGACCTCGGCACCGACCGCGCGGGCGCGCACCTTGTCCGTGAAGGAGCGCACGACTTCGAGCGCAACGTCGGCTTCGAGCAGGGCGCGGCGGACTTCGCGAAGCGCGGCGTTCACATCCTCTTCCGTCAGCGCGCCGCGGCGCGTGAGGGAATTCAGGATAGTGGAGAGCTTATCGGAAAGGCCTTCGAACATGTTCACTCAATTCCTTTTGCAATGAGTGGTACATCGCGATCCGCGATGGCCTTTTCAAACTGATTGACCGCGGTTTCGAACTTGTCGCGGCAGCCGGGATTGCAGAAGCCGACCACCTCGCCGCGATAGAGGGTGAGCGAATCCGCCGCGATCGGCTTTCCCGACCACGGGCAGGTCTCGTTGACCGCGTCCTCGATGCGCAATGTGTCCTTCGACATCCGTTCGTCCCTTGGCGCCTTTGCAGCCTCATCCTGAGGAGGCCATTAGGCCGTCTCGAAGGACGAGGCGTCTCCAGTGCCCGCTGGACCCTCCTTCGAGACGCCGCTGATGCGGCTCCTCAGGATGAGGGTCGGTGTAGTGGAGAAAGACCAAATGAAAGCGCGCCCGAGGGCGCATCGCGCTGTCGGACGTTGACCTCCAGCCTCTCGGGCTGGTCGGCGGCTCATAAGGGCTCGCTCTACAGATTTGCGGTCAGGCGATAGAGGAATGGAGGCGCAGAGTCAAGGAAAAGGCGGAAAAGGGAGGAGATCGAACAGCTTGGCCGCTCGGACGCCTTGCCGAAGGCTCTACGAGCCCCCACGCTTTAGGTTCTTCTCGCCCTCAGGACTCTCATGAACCGTCGTATCCTCCTCAAAGCCCTGGGCCTCCCTGCCGTTGCCGCTAGCGGCGTCGTCGGCTGGATGACGGCCGCCCGCGCCTCGAACCGTTATTACCAGGGGCCGGTGAGCGACCATTTCGACGGAGTGCGGTTCTTCTCGCCGGGCCAGCCGCAGGACAAGGGTTTTGGCGAATTGCTGCGTTGGCAGCTCGGCGGCGGGCGCAAGGACTGGCCTGAGAGCTTTCCGAGCCCGTTCCAGGACAAGCCGCCCGCCAAGGTCGATGACCTGCGGGTGACGCTGATCGGCCACGCTTCCTTCCTGATCCAGGTGGCAGGCCTCAACATCCTCACCGATCCGGTCTTCTCGGAGCGGGCAAGCCCGGTTTCCTTCTCAGGCCCCAAGCGGGTGAACCCGCCCGGCATCGCCTTCGAGGATCTGCCGCCGATCCATGCGGTGCTGATCACGCACAACCATTACGACCATCTCGACATCGAGACCCTGGGCCGTCTCTGGCAGAGCCACCGCCCGCGTGTCGTGGCGCCTCTCGGCAACGACACCATCATCAACGCAGAGCATTCCGACATCGCGGTCGATACCCGCGATTGGGGCGAGAATGTCGATCTCGGCCAGGGCGTCACCGTCCACCTGGAACCCGCCTATCATTGGTCCGCGCGCGGCATCAACGACCGGCGGATGGCGCTTTGGTGTGCTTATCTGCTCACGACGCCCGTCGGCACGATCTACCATATCGGCGATACGGGCTTCGGCGACGGCAAGATTTTCCATGGCGTGCGCGAGCGCTTCGGCCCGATCCGCCTCGCGCATATCCCCATCGGCGCCTACGAGCCGCGCTGGTTCATGGAGCCGCAGCACATGAACCCGGACGATGCGGTGAAGGTATTCAACATCATCGAACCGCAGCAGGCGCTGGGTCACCACTGGGGCACGTTCCGCCTCACCAACGAAGCGGTCGACGAGCCGCCGCAGGAACTGGCGACGGCGCTCGAGCAGTTGGAAATTCCGCCAGGGCTATTCAAGCCTCTCAGGCCGGGCGAGGTGTGGCAGGCCTGAGCTTCATCAATCCGCCAGGCTCACGCATTTCGTCTCGGAGCTTTCGGCAATCTTCAGAGAAGCAAAATCGAACGTCGCCTTGCGCAGAATGAAGAGCCGACTCTCGGAGGAATCGTTGTCGATGTCATCGGCATAGTCGGCACAATTCTCCTTGGTCGGCTCAATCTGTGTGCCGAGCCAGAGTTCGAAGCCATCCGAGGGCGCACCTTCGCTCGCTTTGAAGACGTCTCCGACCTCGAAGACATCATCGATGTCCTGAAGAATCGCCTGCTTGTCGAGATCGTAGATTCTAGCGCGAGGGGTTTGCATTCCGTTGGTATCGTTGATCTCAACCGCCAGATAATGCCGGCTTAGAGCGATGAACGAGAAAGCATAGGGATCACGCTCATGAGGTCTGAAATCTTTCGGCCTCGCGGAAAAGACGCAGGCGATCTTGGCTGAAGGTGAGGGCTTTTTCTTCGCAAGGAAATCGGAAAACCCATCATCCCGATAACGTTCAACGACAAGATATTTCGAGCTTTCGTGGCATTCCGCATCTTCCGTCTGAGCGGAAACAGGCCATGCGGATGCGAAGGCAAGAAGGGCAGCAAGCCTCAGCGCTTTGATCGTCATGGTGTCCGCGATCCTTCACAATCGCGGACGACTTTATTCGCAACTCTATATCGAGTCCACGGAGCCGCCTGACAGCCATCACTCCTTCGGCTGAACGTAGATATTCACCTCGAAATTGGTGTCCTGGGAATCCGTGAAGGCGCTCACGTATTCCTCGATGAAGGCGTCCTTGGCGGTGATTTCCTTGATGTCGAGATAGGCCGTGATCGTCTCGTAGGTGCCGTCGATCTCGTCATAGGCGTCCTTGTGCACGAAGCGGAACGACTTGCCCTCCGGCGTCTTGCCGAACTTGATCTCGGGGGTCAGCTCGGTTTTGCCCTCGGGGATCTGCGCGATCGGGATCATCGCCTCGTATCTGAAGCCGTTGTCGTCCGTATGGACGAAGATCGTGAGCGGGCGGCCGGTCGGCGTGACGTTCGCCTTCTTCAGCTCGTCCTCGATCTTCGCGAAGGTGTTCTTCAGGTTGGTGAAGGCCTCGTCCCAGGTGCTCGTGCCGGCGAACACCGCGGTCGTCTTGGAGACGAGAACGCCCTCCTCCACGCCGGTCGGATCGCTCGGGTTGGGAAACAGGGTCGTGCGGTCTGCCTGCTGAACTGGTGCGGGCGTGGCCGGTGTCGCCGGAGGCGGCGCGGGCGCGGGCTGGGCCTGCGACGGCGCGGGCGTTGCCGGTGTCTCAGCAGGCGCGGCGGGAGCAGGGGCGGCCTCTGCCGCCGCAGGCGGCGCCGGGGTCGCGGGGGCGGATGTCGAGGGAGCGGGCGTGCTCTCCGCCGAGCTCGGGGCAGGCTGAGGCGCGGGAGTTGCCGGTGCGGGACTTGCCGGTGCGGGCTCGGAAGCCGTCGGCGCGGCGGGAGCCGGGGTTGCGGCCGGTGGGGTCTGCGCCAGGGCCACGCTTGAGCAAAGAGCAAGCACGAGACAGATAGTGGTGGAACGCAGCCGCATGGGAAGCTTAACCTCGAATCACGAGACGGTGATGGGCGGGAGCATAAGGGGGTTTGTGCGCCGCCGCGAGATGGTCCAAGCGTCACTGTGGAGGACGGATGGAAGCAGGGTTAAAGCACCCTCTCGCGGTTTTCCGAATTTTCGGCCATATACGGCCTATGAGCGCGACAACGAGCCCCTTGGCAAACTTCCGTTTTCTCAAGATGAACGGTCTCGGCAACGAGATCACCGTGCTGGACCTGCGCGGCACCGCCCTGCGCGTGAGCGCGGCGGAAGCCCGGGCCATCGCGGCCGATCCGCGCTCGCGCTTCGACCAGTTGATGGTGCTGCACGATGCCATGACCCCCGGCACGGATGCCTTTATGCGCATCTACAACACGGACGGCTCGGAATCCGGCGCCTGCGGCAACGGCACCCGCTGCGTGGCCTGGGCCATGCTCTCCGACCCGGTGATCGGCCGTCCTGGCCAGGGCAGCCTCGTGCTGGAGACCAAGGCGGGGCTTCTGCCGGTGGAGCGCGTCTCCGACACCGTGTTCACCGTGGATATGGGTCAGCCGGGACTCGCCTGGAGCGACATTCCCCTGCGTGATCCTGCGGCCGACACAAGCGCGATTGTTGTCGATACCAAGCTTCCCGAGGCTCCCGAACTCGCAGGCCCCTCGGCGGTGAGCATGGGCAACCCGCACGCGATCTTCTGGGTCGCGGATGCGATGGCCTATGACCTCGCCGCCATCGGCCCGAAATTCGAGCACGACCCTGTCTTCCCGGAGCGCGCCAACATCTCGTTCGCTCAAGTCGTGAGCCCCGACCACGTCATTCTTCGCGTCTGGGAGCGCGGCGCCGGCGCCACCCGCGCCTGCGGTTCCGCCGCCTGTGCCACCGTTGTCGCTGGCGTGCGCAAAGGCCTGACGGGCCGTAAGGCGCGAGTGACGCTTCCCGGCGGCGATCTCACTATCGAATGGCGCGAAAGCGACGGCCACGTGCTCATGACCGGCGAGACCGAACTGGAGCACGAGGGCACCTTCTCGCCGGCTCTCTTCGCGGAGGTGGCCTGATGGATCGTGATGCGTCATTCCCGGCCGGAAGCGGCGAAGCCGCCGGAGCGGAAGGGAATCCAGGTGAGATCATGACGGATCGCGATCCCCTTCCCTCGCTGCGCTCGCCGGGGATGACCACTTCGACGCGTCCCGGCGTCGAAGTGGTCACCTTCGGCTGCCGGCTCAACACCTACGAGTCGGAAGCCATGCAGCGCCACGCGGAGGATGCGGGGCTCGGCGAGGTCGTCATCGTCAATACCTGTGCCGTCACCTCCGAGGCGACGCGCCAGGCGCGGCAATCCATTCGCAAGCTTGCCCGCGATAAGCCCGATGCCCGCATCATCGTGACGGGCTGCGCCGCACAGGTGGAGCCCGAGACCTTCGCCTCCATGCCGGAGGTATCGCAGGTCATCGGCAACCACGAGAAGATGAAGGCCGAAACCTGGACAGGCATGCGCGACTTCGGGGTCGGCGCGACCGAAAAGGTTCTCGTCAACGACATCATGGCGGTGAAGGAAACCGCCGTGCATCTCATCGACGGCATGCGCGGACGCACCCGCGCCTTCGTGCAGGTGCAGAACGGCTGCGACCATCGCTGCACCTTCTGCATCATCCCCTATGGCCGCGGCAATTCCCGCTCCGTGCCCATGGGCGCGGTGGTGGATCAGGTCCGCACCCTCGTCGAGCACGGCTCGCGCGAGGTCGTGCTTACCGGCGTCGACATCACGAGCTACGGCAAGGATTTGCCGGGAGAGCCGAAGCTTGGCTCGCTCGTGAAGAGCCTGCTGCGCCACGTGCCGGAGTTGGAGCGGCTTCGCATTTCCTCCATCGATTCCGTGGAGGCCGACGACGACCTGCTCGACGCCATCGCCAACGAGAGCCGCCTCATGCCGCATCTGCATCTCTCGTTGCAGGCGGGCGACGACATGATCCTCAAGCGCATGAAGCGCCGTCACCTGCGCGACGACGCCATCGCCTTCTGCGAACAGGTGAAGCGCCTTCGCCCCGACATGGTCTTCGGCGCCGACATCATCGCGGGCTTTCCGACGGAAACGGAAGAGATGTTCTCACGCTCCCTCGACATCGTCGACGAGTGCAGCCTCACGCATCTCCACGTCTTCCCCTTCTCGCCGCGCCCCGGCACGCCCGCCGCGCGCATGCCGCAGGTCGCGCGCGACATCGTGAAGGACCGCGCGAAGAGACTTCGCGAAAAGGGCGAGGCCGCGTTGCTGAAGCATCTCGGCGAGGAAGTCGGCGCCAAGCGCAACGTGCTGATCGAGAATAACCGGCTCGGTCGCACGGAAGGCTTCACTCTCGTGCGCTTCGCGGGCGAGGTGACCCCCGGAACGATCGTGCCGACAGTGATTGCCGGGCACGACGGCAAGGATTTGCTGGCGGTGTGATTTGATACTCGTCATCCCGGACGTAGCACAGCGAATATCCGGGATCGCACGACGAGATTGGCGCTTTATTCTGCCGACGATCCCGGCTCGGCTGCGCCGTCCGGGATGACACCACACAGCCGCACCCTCTCCCGCATATGCTCAGGCACCGGCGCCTCCACGAGGATCGGCGGCTTCTTCGGATAGAGCGGCACGCTCACGCTGCGGGCATGGAGATGCAGGCCCGGGCCATGGAAACGTGGAGCGGTGCCGTAGATCGGATCGCCCAGGATCGGAAAATTCATCGCCGCGCAATGGACGCGCAGTTGATGGGTGCGGCCTGTAATGGGGCGGAGTTCGAGAAGGGTGAGCGACCCTTTACCCTCCCCTTGAGGGGGAGGGTCGGAGCGCGTCAGCGATCCGGGGTGGGGTGGCAGCGCGACGCCGGCAGATGTGGCGTTTCCCACCCCCTCCCGCGCCTGCGGCGCGACCTCCCCCCTCAAGGGGGAGGTGGAACGCCCGAGCACGCGCCACTTTGTCAGCGAGGGCCGGCCCTTGGGGTCCACCTTCATCCACCAGCCGCGATCGGGTGATTTCGGCGCAAGGGCTAAATCGATCTCGCCCTCGTCCGCATGGGGTCCACCCTCGACCACGGCCCAGTAGACCTTGTCGACCTCGTTCTTGCGGAAAAGCTCGTTGAGCCGGGCGATGGCCTTGGGGTGACGGCCGAGGATCAGGCAGCCTGAAGTGTCCTTGTCGAGGCGATGAGCCGCCTCGGGACGGCGCGGCAGGCCGAAGCGTAAGGAATCGAGATGGTGAAACAGAGTCTCGCCGCCCTTGGGGCCGGGATGGACCGGCAGGCCGGCAGGCTTGTCGATCACGAGCATCAGGGCATCGCGATACAGCAAACGACTTACTATCTCTTCCGCATTCATGATGCCTCGGCTAGAGCATCGGACCCAAAAGTGGAAGCCACTTTTGGGACTCATCCGATGCTTAAGCATGAGGATGACGCATCGTTCCTGCAGACCCAGCGGGCCGCGCAAGCGACCCGAAGGGCCACGTCGTGAAAACCGGGTCCACTTTTCCGCGCGATGCGCTATCGAGACACACGCGCTAAATCCAAGCACAAGAATTTTAGAGGCAAAGCAAAGCATGGCCGAGACATCGCCTGACAAGCCCGGATTTTTCTCCCGTCTCTTCGGGCGCAAGGCCGAACCGGCACCGGAAACTCCGAAGGCCGGGGGCGAGCCGGAGGCGATGCCCTCCCCGCCCGCTAACGCCGCGGACGACCTGACGGCTGTGCCGCCCACCGTCACGACGGCTTCGCCCGATACGGAGGAGAAGCTGCCCGCCGAGTTGGCCGGAGCCGATCTCCAACCCGTGGAAGGCGTGGAGCCGGAGGGCCTCGCTCCGCTGGAACCGGTTCCGCAGATCGCCCCGGAAGAAGGCCCTGAGCCTCGCCTGGAGGTTGCCGAGGCGGTCGAGGCCCCGGCGGTCGAACAGCCTGTCCCCTTCGAGGTGACGGCTCCGACACCCGAACAGACGCTAGCCCCGGCTCGGGGCTGGTGGCAGCGCCTGACGGAAGGCATGCGCCGCACGTCATCCTCCCTGTCGGACAGCGTCACGGGCCTCTTCACCAAGCGCAAGCTCGACGATGCGACCTTGCAGGATCTGGAAGACGCGCTGATCCAGGCGGATCTCGGCGTGCCCACCGCCATGCGCATCACGGAGGCAATTTCGGCAGGGCGCTACAACAAGGAAATCTCCCCGCAGGAGGTGCGCACGATCCTGGCGAGCGAGGTGGAGAAGACCCTGCAGCCGGTGGCGCAGGCGCTGCATATCGACCGCGCGAAAAAGCCCTTCGTGATCCTCATGGTCGGCGTGAACGGCGCAGGCAAAACCACCACCATCGGCAAGCTCTCCCAGAAGTTCCGCAGCCAAGGCCTGAAGGTCATGCTGGCGGCGGGCGACACCTTCCGCGCGGCGGCCATCGAGCAGCTGAAAGTGTGGGGCGAGCGGGTCGGCGCTCCGGTTCTCGCCCGCGAGCAGGGCGCGGATGCGGCGGGACTGGCCTTCGACGCCCTCCAGGAAGCGAAAGCCAACGGCACCGATGTGCTTCTCATCGACACCGCCGGCCGCCTCCAGAACAAGGCCGGGCTCATGGCCGAGCTCGAAAAGATCGTGCGCGTGATCAGGAAATTCGACGAGAGCGCGCCTCATGCCACCCTCCTCGTGCTCGATGCCACGGTCGGCCAGAACGCGGTGAGCCAGGTCGAGCTGTTCCAGAAGACGGCGGGCGTGACGGGCCTCGTCATGACGAAGCTCGACGGCACGGCGCGCGGCGGCATCCTGGTGGCGCTTGCGGCCAAATTCGGCCTGCCGGTGCACTTCATCGGCGTCGGCGAAGGCGTGGAGGATCTGGAGCCCTTTACCGCAGGGGATTTCGCGAAAGCCATTGCCGGGTTAGAAGCAAATTCATGACGGACGAAAAGCACCTCCCTCCTTTCCTCAAGATCGCCCTCGAACTCGGGCCGCTGGTCCTGTTCTTCGTGGCCAACGCTTATGCGGACCGCTTCGGCATCGGGCAGGATCAGCGCTTCTTCGTGGCGACGGGCCTGTTCATTCCGGCCACGCTGATCGCGCTCGCCGTCAATTACATGCTGGTGCGCAAGCTGCCGATCATGCCGCTGGTTTCGGCGGTCTTCGTGGTGGCCTTCGGCGGGCTCACGCTGCTGTTGAAGGACGATACGTTCCTGAAGCTGAAACCCACCATCGTGAACGCCCTTTTCGGCATCGCCTTGCTCGGCGGGCTCTATTTCCGCAAGCCCCTGCTCCAGATCGTGCTCGACAGCGTGTTCGAACTCACCGACGAGGGCTGGCGCAAGCTGACGCTTCGCTGGGCTCTGTTCTTCCTGGCGCTGGCCGCCATCAACGAGATCGTGTGGCGCACGCAGACCACGGATTTCTGGGTGAGCTTCAAGGTCTTCGGCATCATGCCGCTCACCATCGCCTTCGCGCTCTCGCAGATGCCGCTGATCCTGCGGCATGAGGCGAAGAAGGCGGATGAAGTCTGACATTCTCCCACGTCATCACCGGACTTGTGCCGGTGATCCAAACTCCATTTCCACCCTACCGCCCTCATCCTGAGGAGCAGCCTTAGGCTGCGTCTCGAAGGATCGTCCAGTAATCTCTGGAGCCTCCTTCGAGACGCCGCTTGCAGCGGCTCCTCAGGATGAGGTTTGTGAAGTTTGAACCGGCTTCATCAGCACCACGTTGCGCGTCACGCCCGGCAGCGGCTCGTGCTCGACCGCCGTCCAGGACGCATCCTCGCCCGCGTCCTGGACGGTTTCCACGGAGGCCAGCAGCTCGCAATCCGTGCCTTTCGTGGCCTGCTCGATGCGGGCGGCGATGTTGACGGTCTCGCCCACGACCGTGAATTCGAGCCTGCTCTCGTCGCCCACAACGCCGCAGAACACGTCGCCTGTATGGATGCCGATGCCGACGCGCACCGGCGGGTCGAAACGGCGCTTCTCGTTCCAGCGTTCGATGAGCCGCAAAAGGGTGCGCCCGCAATCGAGCGCGCGGTGCGCATCATCCTCTCCCCCATTCGGCACGCCGAACAGGATCAGCGCCCCGTCGCCCGTGAACTTGTCGATCACGCCGCCGTGCCGGGCCGCGGCCCGCAGCACGCGCCGCCGGAACGAGGTGATGAAGACGGCGAGCTGCGACGGGTCCATGGTCTCGCCAAAGGAGGTCGAGGCACGCATGTCCACGAAGAGCACAGTGACGCGGATGCGCCGTCCCTGCCGCAGGGATGAAAAAGCCTGTTCGGTGAGGATCGGCGCCAGCTCGGTCGGCAGGTAGCGGGTCAGGGAAACCCGCAAGGTGGTTTCGCGCACCGCCCGTTCCAGCAGAATCCGGCCCTGGCGCGCCACGAGGATCAGGATCAGGGCGGCCGCCAGGATCATCACGAGACGCACCAGATTGGCCTGGTCGGAGAAGAGGCCTGAGAGCCGGGCGAGATCCTCGCTGCGCTCCACCGGGGTCGTGGAATCACCGCCGAAGCTCAGAAGAAGGAGGCCTGCCACATAGATGGCGGCGACGAAGGCCTGGAGGCGCGGCTGGTAATGGATCGCCGCCGCGGCCATGGTGATGGGCACCACCCAGACGACGGGAAAGATGGTGAAGAAACCGCCCGGAACGCCCAGTCCCCAATGGCTGTAGCCGAGATTGCCGAGGATCAGCAGCGCATCGATCACGGCCGTGATCGTCGGCAGCCGGCTCACCGCGATGCGTTTCGAGGCGAGCCATGCGCCGACCCAGCCCAGAGCGCCGAACAGGGCAAGCGTAAACTCGGCCGCCCAGATCTGCTCGAGCGCCACGGGATTGGTGATGTCGATGCTGCCCGTCGTGACGAGAACCGTGATGAGCAGAAGACCCGCCACCACGATTCGCGCATGGCCCGCGCGCTGGAGCGCGCCCGTATCCGCCTCGCGGATCAGCCTTTGCGTGGCGTCGCTCAGCTCCCGCCCGATGCGGACTCTGCGGAGGGAAATCCAGGCGGATCGGATGCGGGATGAAGGGGCCACTTTTGTCTCGACGTTCCTGCTCTTGATGTTTTCCATAGCGACAGGTGCCCGAGCGCCCATTACTGATCAATGAAGCAACGCTTACCGAACGGTCACGTTCAAAAGGTCTCACTTTTCAGGAATATAGGTCCATGAGCCAAACCGCCCAGCCGATCGAGATCCTTGTCGATGCGGATGCCTGCCCGGTGAAGCCCGAAATCTACAAGGTCGCGGAGCGCCACGGCGTGAAGGTTTTCGTGGTGGCGAACGCGTTCCTGATGGTGCCGCAGAGCCCCTTGATCGAGCGGGTGATCGTCAGTACGGGCTTCGATGCGGCGGATGACTGGATCGCCGAGCGGGCAAGACGGGGCTCGGTCGTGGTCACCGCCGATATTCCGCTGGCGAGCCGCTGCGTGAAGGCCGGCGCGGATGTGATCGGCCCGACAGGCAAGCCGTTCTCGGAGGCCTCCATCGGCATGGCGCTCGCCACCCGCAACCTGATGGAGGACCTGCGCGCCATGGGCGACGTCACCGGCGGGCCGAAGCCGTTTTCTCAGAAGGACCGCTCGGCTTTTCTCTCGGCGCTCGACGTGGCGATCAACCGGCTGAAGCGGTCGGGATTTGGCGTAAGCGCTCCCTGAACGCCGGCAGGGCCTCCGGCGTCAGTGGGCCGATATGCTTGTAGCGGATCATGCCGTCGGGGCCGACGATGAAGGTTTCCGGTACGCCGTAGACGCCCCAGTCGATGGAGGCGCGGCCGTTGGGATCGACGCCGACGGCGGCGTAAGGGTTGCCGAGCGCGCCGAGGAAGCGGCGGGCGTTGTCGGGGTTGTCCTTCTGGTTGATGCCGACCACGCGCACGGAAGGGTCCTTCGCGAGATCGACCAGCAGCGGATGCTCCTGCCGGCACGGCGCGCACCAGGAGGCCCAGACATTCACGATGGTGACGCGGCCCTTCAGATCCTCGTTGGAGAAGCCCGGCACGGGGCTGCCATTGGCGGTCAAACCTTCGAG
Organism: Microvirga sp.; assembly: GCA_041913065.1. Taxonomy (GTDB): domain Bacteria; phylum Pseudomonadota; class Alphaproteobacteria; order Rhizobiales; family Beijerinckiaceae; genus Microvirga. The sequence goes on from JAYSGD010000015.1 coordinate 98,733, forward strand.
CGGCGCGAGGTTGAAGACCGGCACCGGCTTGTTGAGGAGGACGGAAGGAATCACCGCCGGGTTCCGGCCCGAGGTCAGCTGCACGAAGAACAGGATCGCCAGCACGACGAAGACGAGAACCGGCACGCCGTAGATCAGCCGGAAGCGCGGCGATGCGGTCGCCTCAGCCACGGCGCGACCTCCGGCTCACGCCACGGGATTCGAGCTCCGCGAGCGAACGGGTCTGGATGCGGTGGTCGATGACGGCGCGAAGGATCAGGCCCAGGATTACCAGGGCGGTGACGAGATAGGACAAGACGATGAAGAAGCTATGCGTCATCACGCGGCCTGTGCGTCGAGGCGCTCGGCCTCGAGGATGGTGAGCGTCCGCACCCGGCGGCGCAGGATTTCGGTTCGCATGCCGGACAGATGCAACGCCACGCCGATGAAGGTGAAAGCCAAAGCCGTCACGAGAAGCGGCACGAGCATGGAGGCATGAATCGTCGGGCCGTCGATGCGGAAAACGGAAGCCGGCTGGTGCAGCGTGTTCCACCAATCGACGGAGAACTTGACGATGGGCACGTTCACGGCGCCGACAAGGGTCAGGATCGACACGGCGCGGGCGGCGCGGTTCGGCTCCTCGATGGCGCGCCAGAGCGCCAGAATGCCGAGATAGATGAGCAGCATCACGAGCATGGAGGTGAGCCGCGCATCCCATTGCCAATAGGTGCCCCACATGGGCTTGCCCCAGAGCGAGCCGGTGACGAGGCAGATGAGCGTGAATGCCGCCCCGATGGGCGCGGCCGCCTTCTGCGACACGTCGGCCAGGGGATGACGCCAGACGAGCGTGCCTAGCGCAGAGCTTGCCATGATCATATAGAAGAACAGGGACAGCCAGGCCGCCGGCACGTGGATATACATGATCTTGACCGTCTCGCCCTGCTGGTAGTCGGCGGGCGCCACGAACCAGACCATGTAGAGGCCGATTCCGAGCAGAACGACGCCCAAGCCCCCCACCCACGGCAGGAGCGCGCCGCTGAGGCTCATGAAACGGGTCGGATTGGCAAGCTCACGGATCATATTCACGATGTAGCGGCCTTGAACGGCGCCTGCAACGCGGACGGGCGCCGCAGGAATAACGATTTCGGCAGTGTCGGGCTTCTTTAGCGTTTCCTGAGGCGAAAGGCAGTCAGGAAATCTGCGTATGACAGGGTGTCTCGCTGTCATCCAGACGGTGTGAGCCGTTCTGGGATCGATGCCTTCCAAATGGCACCGCTGGCGGTCTATGCTCCTGCATCTCTGTTACGGAGCCTCCATGCGCCTTCGAATCTCAAGCCTCCTTGCCTTGGCCCTTGCCTGGCCCACCCTCGCCTCGGCACAAGACATCTCTTTGCGCCTGCCGGTGGCCTGCGAGATCGGGCGCACATGCTTCGTCCAGCATTACGTGGACCATAACGCCACCGATGCCGCGAGCGATTATCGTTGCGGGACGCTTACCTATGACAAGCATAACGGCACTGACATCCGCGTACCGACGCTGGCTGCGGCCAAAACCGTCGATGTGGTGGCGGCCGCCGACGGCAAGGTTCTGCGCCTGCGCGACGGCGTAGAGGATATTTCGGTCAATGAGCGCGGACGCCAGAACGTCGCCAACACCGAATGCGGAAACGGCGTGGTGGTGGATCACGGCAACGGCTGGGAAACTCAGTATTGCCACATGGCCAAGGGAAGTTTGTCCGTGAAGCCGGGCGATCCGGTGGAAGCCGGCGAGCGGCTGGGCCGAATCGGCCTCTCGGGCCTGACCGAGTTTCCCCATCTGCATTTTACGGTGCGCAAGGACGGCAAGGTGGTCGATCCTTTTGTGGCCGGTGTTCCCACCAAATCCTGCGACGACCGAGGAAAAAGCACATTGTGGGAGCCGGCAACCCAGCAGGCCCTCGCTTATCAGGCCGGCAGCGTCCTCAACAAAGGCTTCGCGCCCGGTCCCGTCACCATGGAAGCCGTCGAGTCCGGCGCGGCCGAGCATGCTGTGCCCGTGACAGGCTCCCCCGCCCTCGTGGCCTATGTGCGCAGCATTGGCCTGAAAGGCGGCGACGTGCAGATGCTGACCCTGTTCGACCCGGACGGTAAGCCGCTCGCCCAGAACAAGGCCCAGCCGCTCGACCGCGACAAGGCGCAATGGCTGATGTTTTCCGGCGTGAAGCAGCCCGAAGGCGGTTTCAGGCCCGGCCTCTACCGCGCCATCTATCGCGTGGAGCGCGACGGCAAGCCTGCCATCGAACAGGCTTTCGGGATCAGTTTGAAGCCCTAGACCAGCCTGTAGGATTCGACCTCCTGGAATCCGTGAGCGCGATAGAGGCGCAACGCTCCTGACGGATTATCCGCATCGACCTTCAGATCGACATGCGTTGCGCCGCGTCGCCGGAATGCGCGCAAGGCGTGAAGGATGAGGGCGGAGCCGATGCCCTGCCCTCGCCTGTCGGGCTGCACCGCGAGATCCTTGATGAAGGCGCTTGTCCAGCATTGCGCCACGCCGGCGATGCCGCCCCTTTCATCGATTGCGATGAAGCAGAGAGCGGGGTCGTACTCCGCATCGCCCTTGAGGCTCGGCCACCAGATGCCGAACGGCTCCACATAGCCGCCGCCCTTCGCATAGGCCTCGACGAGCAGCGCATGGATTTCGGGCGCATGCCGCTCCGGCTCGAAGGGCACAACCCGAGTGCCTTTCGGCCAAACCGGCTGCGGCACGGGCTCAGCCAAGGACCGGCGCATGCGCAGAACGAGGCGTCCGCTCACCGCACTACTCCCCCGAACGCAAGGCCGCTGCCGCGCCCACCGTTCCGACCACCGCCGCGATCAGCGACAGGGCGACGAGGATGAGGAAGGGCGTCGCGAAGGGGATCGTCCCGCCCACCGCCGCGTTGGCCGCCGAGACGCCGAAGATGAGCGTCGGGATCATGAAGGGCAGCACCAGGATCGCCAGGATGAGCCCGCCCCGGCGCAAGGATGCCGTGAGCGCCGCCCCGACCGCGCCGATGAAGGTGAGCGCAGGCGTGCCGACCAAAAGCGTCGCCACCATGGCGAGCATCGCCTCGGGCGAAAGCGCCACGAGGAGGCCGAGCAGCGGCGCTGCGATGGCGAGCGGCAGGCCTGTGACCAGCCAATAGGCCAGCACCTTCGCCAGGACGATGACCTCCATGGGGGCTGGCGAGAGGCGCAGCAGGTCGAGCGACCCATCGTCCTGATCCGCCTGGAACAGCCGGTCGAGGCCGATCAGCGTGGCGAGCAGGGCCGCAATCCACAGGATCGCCGGGCCGATGCGGGACAGCAGGTTGAGATCGGGCCCGAGCGCGAAGGGAATGAGGGTCACGATCATCAGGAAGAAGATGAGACCCATCACGCCCGAGCCGCCGACGCGGGCGGCGAGCTTCAGGTCGCGGATCAGGAGGGCGCGGAACGACTTCACCATGATCCCTCTCCCGCCGTGGGGAGAGAGAAAACGGCACGTTCGATCCTGATTTCCTTATGCTCGGACAGGAACAGCGGCGAATGGGTCGTGGCCGCGATCATGCCGCCCTTTTCGCGGTGCGCTTCCAGCAGGCGACGGAGCGTTTCCTGCGAGGCGGTGTCGAGGGCCGAGGTCGGCTCGTCGAGGAGCCAGAGGGGACGATGCGCCACCAGCAGGCGGGCGAGCGCAACGCGGTGGCGCTGGCCGGCGGAGAGATAGGCGACCGGCAGCCGGGCGGCATGGCTGAGGCCCACGGCTTCAAGCGCGTCACGGGGCGACAGATCGGGATTCCCTAAAAAATCGCGGGCGAATCGCAGGTTCTCCTCGGCCGTCAGAGCCGCTTTCAGCGCATCTCGGTGTCCCACGTAATGCAGGCATTCGGGCAGGGTCCGCTCGCCGGCGCCTTCCAGCAGAATCGTCCCGCCAGCCGGGCGAAGCCTGCCTGCGAGGATTTCGAGGAGGGAGGACTTTCCCGCCCCGTTTCTTCCTGTGATGACAAGGGCTTCGCCGGGTTCCAGGGTAAACGACACATCCTCGAAGATACGCCTCTCCCCCCTCTCGCAGGCCAGATTGTTAACGCTCAGACGCAAACTCTTAAGACCCCTGCCCTGATTGCACCCCAGAATGGTTCTAAACCGTGTAGCCGGACGGTTTGAAATGATCTATAGCACCCATGGCTGCGCCGCGCGCCAAGGCGTCCAATCCGCCTCGCGCGCTTCTCCCCTGTCCGGGCGCCCCCGGAGCGGCGCGCGCATTTCGCGCTTTCGGCCGAACAAACTGTTCGTTCGTAACCCAATGCACGCGAGGATTCGCCGTGACGCTCAATAACAACAGCTTCAATGCCCGCCAGACTCTCAAGGTCGGCGACAAGTCTTATACCTACTACTCCCTCGTCGAGGCCGAGAAGAACGGCCTGAAAGGCGCCTCGAAGCTGCCCTTCTCCATGAAGGTGCTGCTCGAGAACCTGCTCCGCTACGAGGACGGCCGCACGGTCACCAAGGCCGACATCCAGGCCGTGGCCGACTGGCTGAACAACAAGGGCAAGGACGAGAAGGAAATCGCCTATCGCCCCGCCCGCGTGCTGATGCAGGACTTCACCGGCGTTCCCGCCGTGGTGGATCTTGCCGCCATGCGCGACGCCATGAAGACTCTCGGCGGCGACCCGCGCAAGATCAACCCGCTCGTGCCCGTCGATCTCGTGATCGACCATTCGGTGATCGTGGACGAGTTCGGCACCCCGAAGGCCTTCGACCGCAACGTCGAGCTGGAATACCAGCGCAACGGCGAGCGCTACCGCTTCCTCAAGTGGGGCCAGACCGCGTTCGAAAACTTCTCGGTCGTTCCCCCCGGCACCGGCATCTGCCATCAGGTGAACCTGGAATTCCTCTCCCAGACCGTGTGGACCCGCAAGGATACCGCCACGGGCGAGGAAGTGGCCTATCCCGACACCCTCGTCGGCACCGATTCGCATACCACCATGGTCAACGGCCTTGCCGTTCTCGGCTGGGGCGTGGGCGGCATCGAGGCCGAGGCCGCCATGCTCGGCCAGCCGGTTTCCATGCTCATCCCCGAAGTCATCGGCTTCAAGCTCACCGGCAAGCTGAAGGAAGGCGTGACCGCGACCGACCTCGTGCTCACCGTCACCCAGATGCTGCGCAAGAAGGGCGTGGTCGGCAAGTTCGTGGAATTCTACGGCCCCGGTCTCACCGACATGTCGGTGGCCGACCGTTCGACCATCGGCAACATGGCTCCCGAATACGGCGCCACCTGCGGCTTCTTCCCGGTCGACCAGAAGACCATCGATTATCTTCGCACCACCAGCCGCACGGACGACCGCGTGGCTCTCGTCGAGGCCTATGCCAAGGCGCAGGGCATGTGGCTCACCCCCGACATGGCCGACCCGGTCTTTACCGACACTCTCGAGCTCGACCTCGGCGACGTGGTTCCCTCGCTCGCAGGCCCCAAGCGTCCGCAGGACCGCGTGACTCTCGACACCTCCAAGACCTCCTTCGAGGGCGCGATGGAGAAGGAGTTCCGCAAGGCCGGCGACATCAGCCAGCGTGTGAAGGTGGAGAACGCCAATTTCGATCTCGGCCACGGCGACGTGGTGATCGCGGCGATCACCTCCTGCACCAACACCTCGAACCCGAGCGTGATGATCGGCGCAGGCCTTCTCGCCCGCAACGCCGTCGCCAAGGGCCTGAAGTCCAAGCCGTGGGTGAAGACCTCGCTCGCGCCCGGATCGCAGATCGTCGAGGAATACTTCAAGAAGGCCGGCCTCCAGGGCGATCTGGACGCGCTCGGCTTCAACCTCGTCGGCTTCGGCTGCACCACTTGCATCGGCAACTCGGGCCCGCTTCCGGAGAACGTCTCGAAGGCGATCAACGACAACGACCTCGTGGCCGTGTCGGTGCTTTCCGGCAACCGCAACTTCGAAGGCCGCGTGAACCCGGACGTGCGCGCGAACTACCTCGCCTCGCCTCCGCTGGTGGTGGCCTACGCGCTCGCCGGCTCCATGCTGGTGGACCTGACGAAGGATCCGCTCGGCACGGGCTCGGACGGCAAGCCGGTGTACCTGAAGGACATCTGGCCGTCCTCGGCGGAAGTGCAGGAGTTCATCGACCGCACGATCACGAGCGAGCTGTTCAAGACCCGCTATTCCGACGTGTTCGCCGGCGACGCCAACTGGAAGAAGGTGACCTTCGAGCCGGGCCTCACCTACGAGTGGGACATGGGTTCGACCTATGTGCAGAACCCGCCTTACTTCGAGGGCATGACGAAGGAGCCGAAGCCGGTCACGGACATCGTGAACGCGCGCATTCTCGGTCTCTTCCAGGACTCGATCACCACCGACCACATCTCGCCCGCGGGCAACATCCGCGCCGCATCGCCGGCCGGTGAATACCTGCAGTCGCATCAGGTGCGCGTTGCCGACTTCAACCAGTACGGCACCCGTCGCGGCAACCACGAGGTCATGATGCGCGGCACCTTCGCCAACATCCGCATCAAGAACCAGATGGTGAGGGACGATGCCGGCAACGTGGTGGAAGGCGGCTACACCATCCACCAGCCGTCCGGCGAGCGGATGTTCATCTACGACGCCGCCATGCGCTACAAGGACGAGGGCGTTCCGCTCGTCATCCTCGCAGGCAAGGAATACGGCACCGGCTCGTCCCGCGACTGGGCGGCCAAGGGCACCAACCTTCTCGGCGTGCGTGCCGTGATCGCCGAGAGCTTCGAGCGCATCCACCGCTCGAACCTCGTCGGCATGGGCGTGGCACCTTACGTGTTCCAGGGCGACACCTCCTGGGCATCGCTCGGCTTGAAGGGCGATGAAACCATCACCCTCAAGGGCCTCTCCGGCGACCTGAAGCCACGTCAGATCACGGACATGGAAATCACCTACGCCGATGGTTCGGTGAAGCGCGTGCCCGTGCTCTGCCGCATCGATACGCTCGAGGAAGTCGAATACTTCCGCAACGGCGGCATCCTGCACTACGTGCTGCGCCAGCTCGCGGCTTAAAGGCTGCGAAAGCGGATCAATAAAAGCGCCCGCTCTTCGGTTGAGGAGCGGGCGATCTTTATAGAGGGCGGCTCTTGCGGGCCGCCTTTTGTTTTGAATCAGACGATGAGGAAATCCGCCGCCGAGAGCGCGGCCTTGTTGGCGATCTTCATGATCTCGACCGGCTTGTATTTCGCGCCGTTGCCGTCGGCATCGTAGGAGACCACGCCGCTCTTGTAGATCAGGTAGTCGTTCTTGTCCGTCGCCTTGGTCTTCTTGAAGAACTTCTTGTTCAGGGTTCCTGGCGCCTCCATCGTGCCCTTGCCGAGCTTCTTGAAGATCTTGTTGTCGAGCAGGATCTTGTCCTCGCCGCGCGTGAAATCGGTGATCGTGTCGAAGTTCACCTTGCGGTCCGTCTTCCAGGTGCCGGGCCTCGCGTCGAACACGAACCGGTCCGCGCCGGCGCCGCCGGTGAGCACATCGTTGCCGTACCCGCCGTTCAGGCGATCAGCGCCGATGCCGCCGGTCAGCACGTTCTTGCCCCTGGTTGCGCCAGCCACGGTTTCGGAAATGTCCGTGACGCTGACGGCGAAATCCTTTTCATAGGACAGCCTACCCCGATCGGTGACCCTGACCCGGACGGTGTGGGACTGAAGCTGCTCGAAATCGAGCTTGGCGCCATCGGCCACGATCAGTTGGCCGTCGCGGATCGCAAAGCGCCCGCCGGCATCGTCGAGCAGAGTGAATGTAAAGCTGTCGCCGGCATTCGGGTCGGTGACTTCAAAGGAGCCGACAACGGTTCCGGTCGCGGTGTTTTCCTTCACGACGCTGGTGCTCAGACCGAGATTGGACGGAGCCGTGTTTCCTGGGGCAGCACTTCCCTCTTCGACAGTGATTGTCGATTTCGTCGTTTTACCGCCGGTGTCCCAAAGAAGGATACTGATCTCGATGCCGCCGAGAGGCGTTCCGGCCGGGCGTGTGTTCTTGTAGGTGAAGGCGGCCAGAACCTGCTGCACCTGCGTGGCCGTCACATTGGCATTGAAGTGTACCTGAATGAAGTCGGAGAAAACGCTGCCGATGGAGCCGATTTCCTTGTCGCCAATGAGAACATTGCTGCCGTATACGAGCCCTTTGGACAGTTTGACGGCCCCGTTTGTATCGATGCCGAGAAGGTCGTTCGCGGTGCCTCCGCCACCTGCAGCGGCCGAGACGCCGATTTCCACCATTCCGAATCCGTCATAGTCATCGGACACAGTGGCGTTGCGGTCGGCATCCACGAAAACCGTGCCGCCCGGCGTGACTTTCAAGCGGTCGCCATTCAGTCCATTGATGACGGGCGCATTGTTGGTATGCGTCCCATTGGCATCCTTGACGGTCTTGATATTTCGCTCGAACAGCGCCTTCAGCTCTTCCTTCGAAAACGTCCCGCCGCCTGAGAGCTCCAAGCTTGCATCGCCATAGAAATCCGCCAGGATGATCGAAGCGACTTCCTTGCTATCGACGATGATGGACGCATCCCGGTCGACGAGTTCGACAACCTCCATGTTCTCGATCAGCTTGCCGCGCAGATCGAGCGCAGTGCCAACAAGCTGAAGCTTGTCCTCGTCACCTCCACCGCCGTCGAAGATCCTCACACCGGCCATACGCTCGGCATTGGTCTTGATGACGTCGTTGTGGGAATCCGTCATTCGAACGGCCTCGATGCCACTGAAGGTGGCAAGCCCGGTAAGGTCGAAGGTCGTTCCGTAAGGCAGGCCGTTCAGGGCTTGGAGAGTGTCGATGACAGTGCCATCGCCACCGACAATCTTGTCGCCGATATTAAAGGTGTTGCTTAAAGCAACGAATACGTCGCCGTCCGCGGTCCCCGTCAGATTGTCCTCACCGGATGTGAGAACCTTGTAGCCGTCAGGCGTGATGGCGATGCTGATATTGGACAAGGAGTAACGCTCGCCTTTGTCCGCAACGGAGATGGAGATATTGCGGACAAGAGTCGATGACGTATCGCCGGAGGCGTTTCTATATTCCAGGGCATGCAGCAGCTCCTGAACACGCGCGTGCGTGGCGTTGCCGTTGAAGGTAACGCTGAAGCCGTTGCCCGACATGTCGTTGATGGTGCCGATGACGATGAGATCCGCGCCCTCTTTCAAGGTGATCGTGCTGCCCGCCGTCATACCTTCCGACAGGATGACGTCCTCACTCTCTCTGATGCGGACGGCCTCGGTGGAGGTCAGCTCATCATGCGATACCCATAGATAGGAAAGAACCGCATCATCGTCGTCGGACACGACGGCATCGCCGCCCACATCGAGCATAACGCCCATGTCCCGGCCGGCAATCATGTGGATGTCTCCATCCAGGCCCATGACATCCGGGCGCGCTGCGTAATGATCGCCGTTCTTGTCGGTAATCATTTCGATTCCCTGATCGAACAGGGCCTTGATCTCGTCATCCGTCAAGGCGATGTCGCCTTCCAGGACGATGTGGTCCTCATAGCCCCAATAGCCGGTGATCTGAAGAGCCAACGCCTTATCGTTCAGCGTGACTGTCGAGCCCCAGGGATCCTCCAGCCGGATCTCTTTGAAACCGGTGATCGTCTTGTCGCGGAGGTCGAGGTCATAGCAATAAAGGACCAAAGTATCCTCGCCGCCGCCGCCGTCGATGGTCTGAAGGCTTTCGAGAGGGTTGGCACTCCCGAAACCGTCCCAGATCTCGATGATGTCATCCTCTGTTGATCCCTTGAGGATCTCGATCGAGTCGAACTGACTCACACGGTATAGGTCAAACGCTCCGCCGCCGTTCAGCTGAAGGGTATCCGTACCCGCCCCACCATCCAGCGTGGCGCCGATCAGGCTGTCTGCTGTCACGGTAATGGTGTCGTTACCTGGGGTGGCCAGGGAAGCCGAGGATGAAGTGATGCCAGTCCGGAGAGCTTTTGACATGTGACGCCCGCTGATGAATGTAACATTATATATAGTTACATTATCCGCGCACTGTCGAGCTTGATGATAGCCCAAGGCAGTATCTTTTGGCGGCTCGCCAGCCAGGAAGGTGATGCAGGTCGCGTCTCTGAGCTCTTGCGGCGTTTTGGCCCGTCCCCTCACTCTGTTGCATCTGCTTAAAATGCCGCGCTTTCACGGAGTGGCGGCTTAAGGTTTGTTAAGACCGCGTTAACCCTGTTCGGCGGAAGCTGAATGCATTGCTTTCTCAACCTTTTGCCAGGTCGGTTACCAGGCCATGAGCGACCTTCTCGTCAGTATCCGCCACGCCAAGCCCGATGATGCGACGGGCCTGTCGAGGGTTTTCGATGCAGCCTGGCGGGAGGCTTATCTCGGCATCATCCCGGGCGTGACGCTCGACAAGATGTTCGCCCGGCGCGGCGAGCGCTGGTGGCGCTCCACGGTCACGCGGGGGCGTCCCCTGGTCGTTCTGGATATCGGCCAAGGCATTGCGGGTTATGCCTCTTATGGACGTTGCCGCGACCGCTCCCTGCCGGCGGAAGGGGAGGTCGACGAGCTTTATCTGGCGCCGGAATATCAGGGGATCGGGCTGGGTAAGCGTCTCTTCAAGGCTGTTCTCAACGACCTGCGGCACAACGAGATGAGCCGGGTTGTTGTGTGGGCACTGGCCGAAAACGAGCGCGCCTGCGGCTTCTACCAAGCGCTCGGCGGGCGCAGCATCGCCACCGTCGAGGAACGCATCGGCGGCACGCCGCTCGCCAAGGTCGCCTATCTCTTTCGCTGAAAACCGCTTTTTGCTTCTTGTTGCCGGAACTCCTTCCGGCTAGAAGCGCCCATCCTTTCGGAACGCCGGTGCGAAACCCTTGGGCCGCAACACTTCCGAAAGCCCCCTTTCGTCGCATTTTCGCCGATGATGAAGCGCCCCTTTCATCGGGAAAATGTCAAAAGCCTTGTTCTGGAGAACAGCTCTATGCGCCTTGATGCGATCCCGATCGGAAAGAACCCGCCGGACGACGTGAACGTCGTCATCGAAGTGCCGCTCGGCGGCGAGCCCATCAAATACGAGATGGACAAGGAATCGGGCGCCCTCTTCGTCGACCGCTTCCTCTATACGGCCATGCGCTATCCGGGGAATTACGGTTTCATCCCGCACACGCTCTCCGGCGACGGCGACCCCTGTGACGTGCTGGTCGCCAATACCCGCGCCATCGCGCCCGGCGCCGTCATGAACGTGCGCCCCGTCGGCGTGCTGGTGATGGAGGATGACGGCGGACAGGACGAGAAGATCATCGCCGTGCCGTCGAGCAAGCTCACCCAGCGCTATGACCGCGTGCAAAACCACACGGACCTGCCCGAGATCACCCTCAAGCAGATCGAGCACTTCTTCGAGCACTACAAGGATCTCGAGCCCGGCAAATGGGCCAAGATCATCCGCTGGGGCGATGCCGCGGAGGCCCGCCGCCTGATCGTCGAGGCGATCGAGCGGGCGAAGAAGTAATCCGCACGCGCGACGAGCGATCGAACGCTCCGAAACGAAAAAGCCCGGCTCGAGCGAGCCGGGCTTTTTCGTTTCGATGCGCCTTCGTCAGAAGATGAAGAAGTCCTTGTGCGTCAGGGCCAGATTCTTGGAGATGGTGGCAATCTGGACGGCTTTGGCCGGTCCGCTTCCGTCCTTGTCGTAGAAGATCGCACCCGTATTCTTTTGGTAGAGAATCTTGTCGTATTTGTCCTTGAAGCTATTGCCCACCACGAAGGCGCTCTTCTTGAGAGTGCCCTTGGAGAGTTTACTGAAGGCGCCTTTCGCCAGATGGATCGTGTCTTCCGCGGGGTTGAAGTCGTAGATGGTGTCCCGGTTGGTTCTGACGTTCGGCCTCTGATCGAAGACGAAGATATCCCGCCCCTCTTCACCGAACAGGATGTCGTTGCCAGCCCCACCGTAGAGCTTGTCGTCGCCTTCGCCGCCATACAGCGTGTCGTTGCCGCCCATGCCGAAGAGCGTGTCGTTGCCTTTCTCTCCGGAAAGGGAGTTGTTCGCCGCCGTGCCTACCCGGTTCAACGGCGTGGTTTCGGTCACGTTCTGAACATTGATGGTGAAGGTCTTGGTGAAAACGCCGCCCCAACCATCATGAGCCTGGATCGTGATGGAGTGCGAAGTTGCGGTTTCATAATCGAGCGCCCGGTTCAGCACCAGCTTGTTGCCGCTGATCGAGAACAATCCGCCCGCCATGTCGACCGGGACGAAGGTCAGATCATCGTCATCCGCATCCGAACCGTAGATTGTCATCACGGCAGTCCCGGCCGCGGCACCTTCCGAAAGTGAGCTGCGGGACAGGGTGATATTCGACGGATCCCTGTTGATGGCGGCAATCTTTTGGTCTGAAAACTGAAGGAAGCGCACATTCTCCAGCGTGTCTGTGCCGTCGCCAGCGACATTATGCTTCACGGTGTACTTGCCATTCGTCGCGGCACTGATCGTGTATTGCGATCGGGAGCCGGAGAATACGGCCGTGTCACGGCCGCCGCCGCCGATGAGGGTATCGTTCCCCCCGCCGCCCGTGAGCGTATCGTTGCCGGAGCCGCCCGAAAGACTGTTGGCTCCATCGTTGCCAATCAGCTTGTCGGCACCGTTTCCGCCTATCACGTTCTCGATGTCGACGAGCGTGTCCTTTCCGTACCCCTTGGTGTTCTGTTCCACGGTGATGCGTAAGTCGACTTCAATAGCCGCGCTGCCTGTATATTTGACCGTATCGTTGCCGGCGCCACCGTCGATGCGATCGTCGCCGACCCCGCCGTCGAGGATGTCGTTGCCTTCGCCGCCGATTAGGGTGTTGTCGTAGGAGCTGCCGGTCAGCGTGTCGTTGTGATCGCTGCCGATGGCAATCTCGAAGTTGAGAAGGGTATCCTGGCCCTGTCCACCCCCGATGGATTCCGCTGTGGTGCTGGCAAGCTTGACATTAACGCCGCCCGTCGCGTCCTTGAAATCGATCGTGTCGCCGGTGCCGGCTCCGGCATCGATGTAGTCGTTGCCGACCCCGCCAGCGAACGTCTCGTTGCCTGCGCCGCCATAGGCCGTGTCATGGCCTTCGCCCAGAAGGATTCGGCCGGTCACCGCTCCTCTCTTGCCGTCGTAAAGGTCGTCGCCGGCGCCCAGGTTGATGGCGATGTCTCCGGTCCCGGTCGTCTTGATCTCGCCGGCATTGAAGACGGTGTCCGCGCCGGAGTTGCCGGTCACGGCTGTGCCGATGGCGGAGATGGTTCCGGAATTATAGACTTCCAGCTTGGCCGTCGACGTCGCAGTATTGAGGAAGACGCCTCTGTTGCCCGTGATCTGTCCCAGGTTGGTGACCCTGTTCACCCCGCTGCCCGAGAAGACGATCCCGTTCCCGGTCGCCGAGGTGATCGCGCCCTCGTTATGAACGTGGCTGTCGGCTCCCTTGAGGTCGATTGCCGACAAGGCTCCAATCACGCTGCCGCCCAAGCCGACAAGAATGCCTTGCTTCTGATAGGCCAGAATGCCCGTCTTGTCGTCGCTTCTCACTTCCAGGCCGATATACGTGGTGCCTTCGTCGGCTAGGTGAAGGCGCGCGTCGGTTCCGGCTGCGGGGAGGGGGTTGGCGGCGTCGTAAATCCTATTGGTCATGACAGATCCATCGTGCACAGGCAGATGGCATGACACTTACGTTATTTTATAACCAAACGTAAAGGGCCTCTCTTGCCACAGGATCATCATCCGAACATGACGGCACGGATGAAAGGAGAGATGGTTAAAGCATCTCGCCCTTAAGCAGTCGCGGAGTCTCGCCTTCCCGCAAGCCCGCCGCCTCGCGGATGAAGAAGCGCTTGAGGCCGGGCATCCGGTCCACTAGGCCGAGGCCGAGGTCGCGGACGAGGCGCACGGGCAGCATGTCGTTGGAGAAGAGACGGTTCAGGCCGTCCGTCACCACGCCCATGGCGGTGATGTCGGCGCGCCGCGCGCGCTCGTATTGAGCGAGCACATCGGCGGCACCCGGGTCCATCCCGAGGCGCATGGCATCGGTGATGATCTCGGCGAGCACCGCCGCATCGTGCAGGCCGAGATTGAGGCCCTGGCCGGCGATGGGATGGATCACATGGGCCGCGTCGCCGAGAAGCGCCAGCCTCTCCGCCACGAAGGAGCGGGCGACGCCGAAGGACAGGGGGAAAGCCTGCGGCTTGGTCTCGAAGGCGATCTTGCCGAGCTGCAACCCGAAGCGCTTTTCGAGTTCGGCCAACAGATCCTCAGGATGGCCGTCGAGCAGGGCCGGCACGTTCTCGCTGCGCTCGCTCCACACGATTGAAGAGCGGTGCATGACGGAGCCGTCGGCACGGGTCGCGTCCTTCAGGGGCAGGATGGCGAAGGGGCCTGAGGGCAGGAAATGCTCCACCGCCCTGCCCTCGTGATCGCGCTCGTGGGAGATGGTGGCGACGATGCCCGACTGGCGATAGGGCCAGGAGATCCAGCCGATGCCGGCCTGCTCGCGCAGGCGCGAACGCCCGCCATCGGCAGCCACGAGAAGGGATGCGGACAGCTTTTCGCCGCCGCTCAAGGCCACTTCATTGCGCGCGCCCTGCACGGAGAACCCAGCGACGCCTTCGGCACGCAGATCAACACCGGCCTCTCGGCAAGCCTCGAGCAGCAGGGCCGTCAGGTCGCCGGAGGTGATCATGTGGGCGAAGGGCTCAGCCCCATCCACCGTGCCCTCGAAGGTGAGGAAGGTGGGGCGCACCGGGTCCTGAAGGCTCGAATCCGTGATCACCATGTCGAGGATCGGCTGAGCCTTCTCGGCCACCTCGCCCCAGACGCCAAGCGCTTCCATCATCCGCCTCGCGGCCGCGGCAATCGCGTAGGAGCGCTTGTCGCCATGCGGGTCGCGCTTGAGGGCTGGATCGCACATGACCACATCGACGCCGCCGTCGAGAGCGCGCTTGAGGGCGAGCGAGAGCGTCAAGCCCGCCAAGCCGCCGCCTGCAATGACAATGCGCGAGACATCTGCGGTCATGGCTCTCTCCTCTTCACACGTTATATGTGGGTGTCAGCCATCGCCGTGCCAGCGTCAAGCTTGACCTTCGCGAGCCGCTCACGGATGGATGGCCCATTCCGATCCGAGGAACGAAAAAAGCCCATGTCCCGCGCCGTCACCGACCTTCTCTCCATTCTCGATCTCGAGCCGTTGGAAGTGAACCTGTTTCGCGGGCAGAGTCCCAAGAGCGGGTGGCAGCGGGTGTTCGGCGGGCAGGTGATCGGCCAGTCGCTCGTGGCCGCGACCCGCACGGTGGACGGGCGCCATCCCCATTCGCTCCATTGCTATTTCATGCTGCCGGGCGACCCCAAGGTGCCGATCATCTACGAGGTGGACCGCATCCGCGACGGCAAGAGCTTCACCACCCGTCGCGTGGTGGCGACGCAGCACGGCCAGGCGATCTTCGCCATGTCGGCCTCCTTCCAGATCGATGAAGGCGGCTTCGAGCACCAGGCCGAGATGCCGAAGGTGCCGGGTCCCGACGAGCTGCCGAGCGAGGAGGAGGTCAAGGGAGGCCTCATCCTCAAGATGCCCGAGCCCATGCGCACCTATTACGAGCGCGAGCGTCCTCTCGAAATCCGCCCGGTGGAGATCGAGCGCTACACCTCCCGCGAGCCGGGCGAGCCGCGCTTCCATGTGTGGATCAAGACTACCGGACGGCTGCCGGACGATCCGGCCATCCACCAATGCGTGCTGGCCTATGCTTCGGACATGACGCTTCTCGACACGTCCCTCATCCCCCATGGCCACACCGTCTTCGATCCGACGATCCAGGCGGCGAGCCTCGATCATTCCATGTGGTTCCACCGCCCGTTCAGGGCCGATGAATGGCTGCTCTACGCGCAGGACACCCCCAATGCGTCGAGCGCTCGCGGCTTCTCGCGCGGACTCATTTTTAAGCAGGACGGCACTCTCGTCGCCTCCGTCGCGCAGGAAGGCCTCATCCGCGACCGCTCGGCCTGAGGCATCTGATTAATTTTTAAGCAAACAGGCCGATTCATGGCCCGTTTTCGCTTGCCTAGGAAAGAGGCAGACCCCTTCTCCTTTGGCCCGCAAGCGTTGGCATAGTTATTGCATATCCCCTCCCGACACCTGCCGCACGGCGGGTTCATGTGGAAACCGTTGCCCGGGCATCCGGGCCAACGTCTCAAAGGGGGCAAGCCCATGAAAATCGTGATGGCGGTCATCAAGCCGTTCAAGCTGGAAGAGGTGCGCGACGCGCTCACCGCTCTCGGCGTGCACGGCCTCACCGTGACCGAGGTGAAGGGATACGGACGGCAGAAGGGTCACACCGAGATCTATCGCGGCGCCGAATACGCCGTGAGTTTCCTGCCGAAGATCAAGATCGAAGTGGCCGTGGCGAGCGACCTCGTCAACCAGGTGATCGACGCGATCACGGCGGCGGCGCGCACGGGCCAGATCGGCGACGGCAAGATCTTCGTCACGTCGCTCGAGAAAGCGGTTCGCATCCGCACGGGCGAGACCGATGTCGACGCCCTGTAATCCCCCGAAATCAAAGTTGTCCGGAGATTTGAATCCGATGAAGTTCCGTCACCTCATTCTGCCCGCGCTCGGTGCGCTGGCCCTCGGCCTGATGGCCGTCGAACCCTCGCTTGCTCAGGCCCCCGCCGTTCCCGCCGCGCCTGAAGCTGCCGCCGCCGCACCCACAGTCGACAAGGGCGACACCGCGTGGATGCTCGTCTCCGCGCTTCTCGTGATCCTCATGACGATCCCGGGCCTCGCGCTGTTCTACGGCGGCCTCGTGCGAACCAAGAACATGCTGTCCGTGCTCATGCAGGTCTTCGCGGTGTTCAGCCTCGTGTCGATCCTGTGGGTCTTCTACGGCTACTCGCTGGCCTTCACCTCGGGCGGCGAAGGCGCGCTCGGCGCCATCATCGGCGGCTTCTCGAAAGCCTTCCTCGCCGGCGTGACGACGGACTCCACCGCCGACACCTTCACCAAGGGCGTGGCGATTCCGGAATTCAGCTTCATCGCCTTCCAGCTCACCTTCGCGTGCATCACGCCAGCGCTCATCGTCGGCGCCTTCGCCGAGCGCATCAAGTTCTCGGCCGTGCTGCTCTTCACGGGCCTGTGGTTCACTTTCGTCTACCTGCCGATCGCCCACATGGTGTGGTTCTCGGAAGGCTATCTCTTCGGTCTCGGCGCCCTCGATTTCGCGGGCGGCACCGTGGTGCATATCAACTCGGGCGTGGCCGGCCTCGTCGGCGCGATCCTGATCGGCAAGCGCATCGGCTATGGCCGTGACCTGCTCGCTCCGCACTCCCTGACCCTGACCTTCGTGGGCGCCTGCCTTCTGTGGGTCGGCTGGTTCGGCTTCAATGCCGGCTCGAACCTGGAAGCCACGGGCGGCGCTGCCCTCGCGCTCCTCAACACGATCCTGGCTCCAGCCGCCGCAGGCCTCGCCTGGATGACCGTCGAAGCGCTCGGCAAGGGCAAGGCCTCGCTGCTCGGCATCGCCTCGGGCGCGGTTGCCGGCCTCGTCGCCATCACGCCTGCCGCGGGTCTCTCCGGACCGATGGGCTCCATCGTGCTCGGCCTCGTCGCCGGCGCGGCCTGCTACTTCGCCGTGACCTCGCTGAAGAACGCTCTCGGCTATGACGACGCGCTCGACGTGTTCGGCATCCACGGCGTCGGCGGCATCATCGGCGCCATCGGCACGGGCATCGTGGCGGCTCCCTCGCTCGGCGGCTACGGCGTCGGCGAGTACTCGATCGGCGGCCAGGTGTGGACGCAGATCATCGCCGTGGTGATCACCCTCGTGTGGACCGGCATCGGCTCCGTGGTGCTCTTCAAGATCACCGACCTCGTCACCGGCCTGCGCGTCACGCCGGACCAGGAGCGCGAGGGCCTCGACCTCGCCGATCACGGCGAGCGCGCCTACAGCTACTGAGCATCGGACCCGAAAGTGGATCCCGGTTTCGGGATCCATCCGATGCTTGGATCTCACATGAATCATCCGCATCGCGCGAGTGGGTGTGCTCGCGCGATGCGGCAACGAAGCCTTCCAGAGGCTCAAAGGAAAAGCCCCGACCGCAAGGCCGGGGCTTTTCTTATGACTATTCAACTTATGTCATCCCGGACCGCCAAGCCGATCCGGGATGACGCTTGTAAACATCACCCGTTCTTGATCAGCTGCTGCAGCTTCTTGCGCCGGATTTCCGCATTCTCCTGGAAGTTGGACGTGCCGTAGAAATCGCCCTTGCTGTCCATCAGGAAGATCGTGGCCGAGTGATCCATGGTGTAGCCGGAATCGGTGGGCACCTTGCGGTAATAGATCTTGTATTCCTTCGCCACGGCGGCGATCTCCTCGTCCGTTCCGGTCAACCCGACGATGCGCGGATCGAAGGACGAGAGATAGGTCTTCATCAATTCCGGCGTGTCCTGCGCGGGATCGACGGTGATGAAGGCGACCCGCATCTTGTCCGAATCCTCCCCTAACGATTCCAGATCCTGCGTGAGATCGTAGAGCGTCGTCGGGCACACTTCCGGACAATGGGTGAAGCCGAAGAACACCGCGAAGGGCTTGCCCTTCAGGTCGGCATCGGTGAACGGCTTGCCTTCGTGCGACGTGAGCTTGAACGGCCCGCCGATCGGCACGCGACCGGCATTCTGCTGCTGTTGCGGCTGCAGCAGAAGGACCATCGTCACGATCAGCACGGAGAGGCCCGCGAGAAACACCGCGAGCGGGAGAATATATGAGCGCTTGAAAGCCATGCTCGGCCTCCTGTCAGTGATGCTTGTGCTCGGCGGCGGGTGCTCCGCCCATGCCGCGCACGCTGAATTCCACATCCACCGCACCGGCCTTCTCGAACACGAGCGTGCCCTTGATCGTCTGGCCTTCCTTCAGCGGCTCCTTGAGATCCATGAACATGAGATGGTGCGCGCCGGGCTTCAATTCGACGGTGGCGCCGGGCTTGATCTCGAGCCCGCCCTGAACCTGCTTCATGCGCATGACGTCGTTCTCGAGCGACATCTCATGCACCTCGACTCGTGAAGCATTCGCGAACGAGCCGCCGGTGAGACGGTCCGGCGTCGAGCCGGTATTGGTGATGCGCAGATAGCCGCCGCCGACCTTCGCGCCGCCGGGCGTGGCACGCGACCATGCCTGCTCGATGGTCAGCGAACCGGCCTTCTTCTGCGCAGGAATGCCGGCCTGCTGCGCGGCGGCATTCTCGGCAGCGACGATGCGCACGCCCGGCGCGGGCGATGCGAGGCTGTGCGCGTCCTGGCCCTCGGTGGGCACCTCCACCCATTCATGCGCGCCCTTGGCGCATTCCTGCACCACGGGGAAATACACCGTAGCGCCGGGCTGGTAGGAATCGGTGAAACGCGCCTGGAAGACGAACTCGTCGTAATGGCCGTCGTCGAGGGAGCCGGTCCAGACGATATCGGTCACGCCTTCCGACACCGCCTCGCCATGGAGCTGATAGGCCTTCACATAGGATCCCTTGGCGGTATCGAGCGTCCAGCCGGCCTTCGGCATCGGCTTCACGGCGATGATGCCCTCGGGGATTCGCACGCGCACCTTGGTGGTGGGCTCGCCGTCGCAGCCATGGCCGATGCGCATGACGGCCTTGAAGGTGGAATTGGGCTTCGCCTGCGCGTTCTCGAACGTGACATGGGCGAAGGCGGGAACGGAAACGGCGATGAAGGCAGCCGCCAGAAGCGCGCCGCCGGTACGGGAAATCAGCATGGAATGTGTATCCTGCGAGAGTTCGGTTGATCGGGTGAAGTGCAATCAGCCGAGGCGCGGCGGCGCGCGCGAACCCAGGGGCAGGATGTTCGGGGTCGGGAGAGAAGCGAGCGATGCCGCAGGCTGAACGGCCCCGGCCCGCACCGGCTCGAAACGAAGGAGCGAAGCGGCAACCGGCGCAGGGCCGGCAGGCCCCGATCCGTGGCAGCCGACGAGACAGCACAGGCCGTCATGGGACGCGGCGGGCGAATGATCCGGCGCGGCCTGGCCGTCCCGGAGGCAGAGCACGCCCTCGGGCCCGACGGCAGCCACCGCATGCGACGCGCCCGCGAGCGAGACGAGCACCGTCTGCAGCACCAGCGCATAGGCGAGCATCGCCGCGAATGCGACGCGCTTCCAGCCGGTGGTGAGGGGCCGTTTCGTCATGGCCGGGACACTGGTCCTTTCGACGGCTCCCGTCAACAGCTCGGAGAGCTTATGAGCACGGCGCTGTTCCCTCCCCCTTGCGAGGAGGGAACGCGTGCGGAGCACTTGAAACCCGCTCGCCATTTTTTCGCCACCGGGCGCTTAGGGTTAATAGGCCCTTAACCCGTACCACGTAGCTTCCTGTCAGGATTGTCTCATTCTTGGTTTTTCAGAGTGGTTTGATGCGTACGGCCCGCCGTTCTTCTTCCGCCTATGACGGCCTCTTCTCTGCCCTGAGAGCCATGCTGGCCCGCAGGGCGCAGGAGCTGACCGGCCTGTGCTTCGTCGCCCTCGCGGGCGCCGTCGCGGTGGCGCTCGCCACCTGGTCGGTGGACGATCCGAGCCTCAACAACGCCACCGACATGCCCGTGCGCAACATGCTGGGCTGGCCCGGCGCCATCGTGGCCGACTTGCTGATGCAGCTTTTGGGCCTCGGCGCCATCGCCGCCCTCCTGCCCATGGCGCTCTGGGGTTGGCGGCTCATGAAATCCGGCGAGCTGGGCCGCGGCCAGCTGCGATTCGCACTCTGGGTGCTGGGCGCGAGCGCCGCTACCGCGCTCGCCAGCGCCTTGCCCGCCACCGACCGCTGGCCCCTGCCTACCGGCCTCGGCGGCGTGGTCGGCGATGCGATCCTCACCGGCGCGAAGGCGATCACCGGCCTGTCCAACGGCCCGGCCCATGCGATTCTCGGCATCGTCTTCGCCACCATCGCCATTTTAAGCCTCACAGCCGCCTGCAGCCTCAGCCCGGTGGATGGGCGTCATGAGGAAGAGCCGGAGGAAGAAGTCCCCCTCCCCGTCAAGCGCCGCAGGATCGCCGATCAGGACGAGGCGGAGGACACCGGTCACGACGAGCCCGGCTGGGGAATCGTGTCGCTCGGGGCGCTTGCCCACGGCTTCATGAGCCTGCGCGCCAGCGCCCGCCGCTGGCGCGAGAACCGCCATGCTCCCATGGAGGACGAGGAATACGAGGAGGTCGCGCCGCCCCGCCGCCAGGGCCGCAACGGCACGCAGATGCGCCGCGAGCCCACCCTCGACGCACCGCCTCGTGCCGCGCGCACCGCGCCCATCACCGTCCCGGCCTACGAGGACGAAGACGACGCGCCGTGGGACGACGAGCCCATGGCGGAGGCCGTGCCGCGCGCCGTGCGCCCGGAGCCCGCGCCGACCCGCGTCGCGCCCGCTCATACGGCGCCCAAGCCCGGCAAGCGCATGGCGCGCGAGGCCCAGCCCTCCCTGCTCGACGAGGCTAATTACCAGCTGCCGCAGCTCACCCTGCTGGCAGAACCGAAAAGGTCGTCCGGCCCCGTCATCTCGGCGGAGGCGCTGGAGCAGAACGCCAATCTGCTCGAAGGCACGCTGGAGGATTTCGGCGTGCGCGGCGCCATCACCAAGGTCAATCCCGGCCCGGTCGTGACGCTGTATGAGCTTGAGCCTGCGCCTGGGACGAAGTCGTCGCGGGTGATCTCGCTCGCCGACGACA